>NZ_CM135178.1:4800000-6394662 GCF_054188005.1 Achromobacter sp. KK8
CAGGCCTTGACCGACACGTGGCCATTGGTCTCGGGCGCGAAGGTCAGGATCATTTCGGCGGCGTCGATGGCGGTGTCCAGCCGCGGCCGGCCCTGGCTCACGCCGGGTTCGTCGACGCGCTCGTTGATGCCGGCCAGTTCGCCCACTTCGTGCTCGGTGTTCCAGTTGATGCCCTTGCCGCCGTTGCCCAGCTTGTCCAGCAGCGGACCGACCGAGGTGAACTTGCGGTAGATGTCGTTGTAGTCGCGCTCGACCACGGTCATGTTGGGCGCGGTCTTGCCCGGCACCAGGTCGCATTCGCCCAGCTTCCAGTCCTTGGGCTCGAAGGCCTGCCCCAGTTCCCCCGGGGTGTCGTGCATCAGCGGCGTCAGCACCAGGTCGCGGCGCTTGCCCAGGTAGGGGCCGCCGATGTCGCTGAACTTCCTGGCCAGCAGCTTGTAGATCTCCCAGTCGGTCTTGCTTTCCCAGAGCGGCTGCACGGCTTCGCTCAAGGGATGGATGAAGGGGTGCATGTCGGACGTGTTGAGGTCGTCCTTCTCGTACCAGGTGGCCGTCGGCAGCACGATGTCACCGTACAGGCAGGTGGTGCTCATGCGGAAATCCAGCACCGTCAGCAGGTCGAGCTTGCCCTCGGCCGCGTCTTCCTGGTAGTTGACTTCGACCGGCTTGATGGCGTCGGCCTCGTCGCCGAACACCGCGTTCTGCGTGCCCAGCAGGTACTTCAGGAAATACTCGTGGCCCTTGCCGCTGGAGCCCAGGATGTTGGAGCGCCACACGAACATGTTGCGCGGGAAGTTGGCGGGATCGTCCGGGTCTTCGCAGGACATGCGCAATTCGCCGGACTTGAGCTGCTCGACGGCGTGGGCCACCGGGTCCTTGCCGGCGGCTTCGGCCTGCGCGGTCAGGTCCAGCGGATTGGTGCGCAGCTGCGGCGCCGACGGCAGCCAGCCCATGCGCTCGGCGCGGGCGTTCAGGTCGATCATGCTGAGGTCGCCATAGCGGCCGCGGTCGGCGGTCGGGCCCAGCACTTCCTGCACGTTCAGCTTTTCATGGCGCCACTGGCTGGTATGGGCGTAGAAGAACGAGGTGCCGTTCATCTGGCGCGGCGGACGCACCCAGTCGGAAGCGAACGCCAGCGGCGCCCAGCCGAACTGCGGACGCAGCTTTTCCTGGCCCACGTAATGGGCCCAGCCGCCGCCGCTCTTGCCGACGCAGCCGCACATCATCAGCATGTTGATGATGCCGCGGTAGATCATGTCCATGTGATACCAGTGGTTCAGGCCGGCGCCGACGATGACCATCGACTTGCCTTCGGTATCGTGGGCGTTCTGGGCGAACTCGCGCGCCACCTGGATCACCTGCGCGCGCGGCACGCCGGTGTGCTTTTCCTGCCAGGCCGGGGTATAGGGCACGTCGTCGTCATAGGACGTGGCCACGTTGCCGCCGCCCAGGCCGCGATCCAGGCCGTAGTTGGCCATCTGCAGGTCGTACACCGTGGCCGCCAGGGCCTCGCTGCCGTCGGCCAGGCGGATGCGGCGCACCGGCACGTTGCGCACCAGCACTTCATCGTGCTCGGCGCCGAAGTACGGGAAACCCACGCCGACCACGGCATCGGCGCCGTCCGCCAGGCTCAGGCGCGGCTCGATCGCGCGGCCGCTGCCGCCGTCGCGCGCTTCCAGGTTCCAGCGGCCGACCTTCTCGCCGCCGTTGACCGCGCCCTCGCCCCAGCGAAAGCCGATGCTGCCGTTGGGCGCCACCAGGTCGCCGCTGGTTTCGTCGAACACCAGCGTCTTCCAGTCGGGGTTGTTCTGTTCGCCCAGCGCGCCGTCCAGCTGCGAGGCGCGCAGGAAGTGGTCGGGCGCGTAAAAGCCGTCGCGCTCCTTGAGCAGCACCAGCATAGGCATGTCGGTGTAGCGCCGCACGTAGTCGCGGAAATAGGCCGAGGCGCCCGACAGGTGGAATTCCTTGAGGATGACGTGGCCCATGGCCATCGCCAGCGCGGCGTCGGTGCCCTGCTTGGGCGCCAGCCAGATGTCGCCGAACTTGACCATTTCGCCGAAGTCGCTGGACACGGCCACCGTCTTGGTGCCCTTGTAGCGGACCTCGGTGTAGAAGTGGGCGTCCGGGGTGCGGGTCTGGGGCACGTTCGAGCCCCACACCATCAGATAGGTCGAGTTGTACCAGTCGGCCGATTCCGGCACGTCGGTCTGTTCGCCCCAGATCTGCGGGCTGGCCGGCGGCAGGTCGCAGTACCAGTCGTAGAAGCTCAGGCAGGCGCCGCCCAGCAGGCTCAGGTAGCGGGCGCCGGCGGCGTAGCTGACCATCGACATGGCGGGAATCGGCGAAAAGCCGATGAGGCGGTCGGGGCCGAACTTCTTGATGGTGTAGGCGTTGGCGGCGGCGATCATCTCGGTCGCCGTGTCCCAGTCCGTGCGCACGAAGCCGCCCAGGCCGCGCACCGACTTGTAGCGCCTGGCGCGCGCCGGATCCTGGCTGATCCATTCCCAGGCCGCGATCGGGTCCATGGTCTTGCGCGCCTCGCGCCACATTTCCATCAGGCGGCCGCGCATCATCGGGTACTTCACGCGCTGCGCCGAATAGACGTACCAGCTGTAGGACGCGCCACGCGGACAGCCGCGCGGCTCGTGGTTGGGCAGGTCCGGGCGGGTGCGCGGGTAGTCGGTCTGCTGGGTTTCCCAGGTGATCAGGCCGTTCTTGACGTACACCTTCCACGAGCAAGAGCCGGTGCAGTTGACCCCGTGGGTCGAGCGCACCACCTTGTCGTGCTGCCAGCGGGCGCGATAGGCGTTTTCCCACTTGCGGTCTTCATTGACCACTTCGCCGTGACCGTCCGCGTAGGTGGATTTCACCCGCGACATGAACTTCAACCGGTCCAGAAAATGACTCATTGCGTTTCTCCAAGAGCGCCGGCCCGGCCGGCGCGTACTGCAATCTGTGCTGTCAAAATCACTTTAGTGGTCGCCCGCCCCGCCGACCATTCGCCGGTGGCACAGGGCGGGCGCGGCAGAGTGACTAGTCACCCCGGCCAACCCTGCCGTCAGCAGGGCACGGGCGCGTTGCGGCGCGCGTAGTACCACCAGGTGATCAGCACGCAGGTGGCGTAGAAGCCGATGAAGCAATACAGGGCCGCCTGGGCGCTGCCGGTCAGCTCCAGCGAGGTGCCGAAGCTGCGCGGGATGAAAAAGCCGCCATAGGCGCCGATCGCGCCGGAAAAGCCCAGCACCGCGGCCGATTCGCGCGCCGCGTCGGTCAGGGCCTGCTTCTGCGCGGCCTCGCCCTTGCCGCGCGCGGCCTGGGTGCGCTCGCGCAGGAAGATCACCGGAATCATGCGGAAGGTCGAGCCGTTGCCCACGCCGGTCAGCGCGAACAGCACGATGAACATGGCCAGGAAGCCGTTGAAGTCGCCGCCCTGCCCGTTCAGCGGCAGGAACATCACCACGCCCAGCACCGCGGCGATCATGCCGATGAAGGTGAACAGCGTGACGCGCGCCCCGCCCAGCTTGTCCGAGACCCAGCCGCCCACCGGCCGCGTCAGCGAGCCGACCAGCGGCCCCAGGAAGGCGTAGGTGGTCGGATCGACCTGCGGGAACAGCGTCTTGGTCAGCATGGCGAAGCCGGCCGAAAAGCCGATGAACGAGCCGAAGGTGCCGACATACAGCCAGCACATCAGCCAGTTGTGCTTGCGCTTGAAGATCACCGCCTGGTCGGCGAACGAGGCGCGCGCATCGGCGATGTCGTTCATGCCGAACCATGCCGCGAGCGAGGCCAGCGCGATGGGAACGACCCAGATGAAGCCGGCGTTCTGCAGCCACAGGCTGCGCTGTGCGTCGCCGGCGGTAATCGTCTGCGGCTCGCCGCCGAGGGCGCCGAACACGCCCATCGAGATCACCACCGGCACCACGAACTGCACCAGCGACACGCCCAGGTTGCCGATGCCGGCATTAAGGCCCGTGGCCAGGCCTTTCTTGTCCTTGGGAAAGAAGAAGCTGATGTTGGCCATGCTGGAGCTGAAGTTGCCGCCGCCCAGGCCGCACAGCAGCGCCAGGATCAGCAGCGTCGGGAACGAGGTGGTCGGGTCGCGCAACGCAAAGCCCATGCCCAGCGCCGGGATCAGCAGCGAGGCGGTCGAGATCGCGGTCCACTTGCGGCCGCCGAACACCGGCACCAGGAACGAATAGAAGATGCGCAGCGTGGCGCCCGACAGGGCCGGCAGCGCGGTCAGCCAGAACATCTGGTTCTTGGACAGCATGAAGCCGGCGCGGTCGAGGTTGACCACCACCACGCTCCACAGCATCCAGATGCTGAACGCCAGCATCAGCGCGGGAATGGAAATCCACAGGTTGCGGTTGGCGATGCGGGCGCCGGTCTGTTTCCAGAAGCCGGGGTTTTCCGGCTCCCAGCGCGCCAGGACATGGGAAGTCATAGGTGTTCTCCGGTTGGGGTCAGGCGGCTTGGCGCCGCGCGGTGGCGGCGCTTTCGGGCCGGAAACTGAAATGCATGAAGATGAGCGAGACGCAGACCGTGCCGTACAGCAGCATGAAGGCGCTGGAACGCACGCCGGTCAGGTCCAGCAGCACGCCGAACAGGATCGGCAGGATGAAGCCGCCCAGGCCGCCGGCCAGGCCGACGATGCCCGAGACCGCGCCGATGTTCTGGCCGAATTCATCCGAGATGAACTTGAAGACCGAGGCCTTGCCAATCGCCATGGCGATGCCGACGATGAACAGCAGGATGGTGAAGCTGACCGGCCCCAGGGCGATGTCGAACTGGCGCGGGCCGCCGGTGGTCAGGACGGTGAAGTGCGTCTGCGGATAGCTGAGGATGAAGAACGCCACCCAGCACACCCACATCACCCACCAGGTGGTCTTGTAGGCGCCGTAGCGGTCCGAGATCCAGCCGCCCACGGCGCGCAGCACGCCGCCCGGCAGCGAGAAGCACGCGGCCAGCAGCGCCGCCAGCTTCATGTCGAAGCCGTATTCGCCGATGTAGTACTTGGTCATCCAGAGCGCCAGCGCCACGTAGCCGCCGAACACCACCGAGTAGTACTGGCAGTAGCGCCACACGCGCGGGTCCTTCAGCATCGCGAATTGCGCCTTCAGGCTGGCGCCGCCGGCCACCCGGTGCGACGGATCCGAGGCCGAGAACAGCCAGAACAGGATCGCCGTCACCAGGAGCGCCACCGCGTACACCTGCGGCACGATCACCCAGGCGCCGCCGGCGGCGGCGATCAGCGCCGGCGCCACGAACTTGGTGATGGCCGAACCCGAATTGCCGGCGCCGAACACGCCCATGGCCAGGCCCTGCTTGTTGCGCGGGAACCAGCGCGCCACGTAGGGCGTGCCGACCGAGAACGAGCCGCCGGTCAGGCCCACGAACAGCGCCAGCACCAGGAATTGCCAGTACTCGGTGGCGTAGGACAGCAGCCAGATCGGCACCACCGCCAGCAGCATCAGCACGAAGAACACCGGCCGGCCGCCGTAGCGGTCGGTCCAGATGCCCAGCGGCACGCGCACCAGGGAGCCGGTCAGCACCGGCATGGCGGCCAGCAGGCCGAATTCGGTCTCGGACAGGCCGAGCTGCGTCTTGATGGGAATGCCCAGCACCGCGAAGATCATCCATACCGCGAAGCAGATGGTGAAGGCGAAGGTGCTGGATACCAGGACCCGCATGGGCGCGCTGGCCGAGGGGTGGGTTGATGCCATGGTGGTTCTCGCTTTTTTACACACGGAATACGACAGCCCCAAGCCTAGGCATCCGCGCCCGCCGCCACCATTCGCCGGCCGACCATATCGGCGCCGCCGATGTGACTAGTCACCCCGGAAAAGCCGCCGCGTTTGCGCGGGATCAAATCCGCGCGATGGGCCGAAAGCGTCCGGCGGCGTTAATATGTATTTCAAATACACATTCAAGGCCGCTCCGCCGGCCATCCGCGCAAAGGCCAACATGTCCACCCTGCTCACCCTGGAAGAACCCGCCGCCGACGGCGCCGCGCGGCCGAACTGGCGCGCCTTCACCGAAATGGGCTTTCGCCCCCTCTACCTGGCCGGCTGTTTCTGGGCGCTGGCCTCGGTGCTGCTGTGGGTGTTCGCGCCAGCCCGGCTGACGGGCGTGCTGAGCGCCATGCCCTGGCACGCGCACGAGATGCTGTGGGGCTTCGTGGCCACCATCGCGGTCGGTTTCCTGATGACCGCCGGCGCCAACTGGACCGGCCGCAATCCGTTGCGCGGCGCTCCCCTGGCGGCGCTGTGTGTGGTCTGGCTGGTGGCGCGCGGCGCCTACCTGGCGCCCGGCATGACGGCGTTCGCCATCGCCGCGGCCGCCGACCTGCTGTTCTTCGTTTGGGCCGCCGCCGCGCTGGCCCGCGCCGTCTGGATCACGCGCAACCGCCGCAACTACGGCGTGCCGCTGCTGCTGCTGGCGCTGGCCGCGGCCCATGCGTTGTACCTGCGCGCCGCCCTGACCGGCGACTACCTGGCGCTGATGCGCTACTTCAACACCGGCCTGCTGGCCATGGCGGTGCTGACGCTGCTGATCGCGCGCCGCGTGCTGCCGTTCTTCGCCAAGCGCGCCGTCGCCGGCCTGGAGATTCCGCCCCACACCCGCAGCGGCCATTGGCAGCTGGGCGCCGGCGTGCTGGCCATCGCCTGCCTGCTGGCCGGCGCGCCTCGCGCCGCGGCGCTGCTGCTCGCGGTGACCGGCGTCCTGGCGCTGGTGCAGTGGCTGGCCTGGAAGCCGTGGGCCGCGCGCCGCGTGCCTCTGCTGTGGATCCTGTATGCGGGTTATCTGGGCCTGGGCCTCGGCCTGCTGGTGGGCGCGGCGCAACTGACCGGCTACGTGGCGCGGCCCGCCTGGCCGGCGCACGTCATCGGCATAGCCGGGTTCTCGGTGCTGATCATCGGCATGGCCACGCGCACCGCCATGGGCCACCTGGGCCGGCCGCTGCGCGCCGACCGCAGCATGGTGTTGAGCTATGCGCTGGTGATCCTGGCGGCGCTGCTGCGCCTGGCCGCCCTGCTGCCCACCAGTGCCACGCTGGGCCTGCTGCATGCCTCGGCCGGCGCCTGGGCGCTGGGATTCGGCCTGTACCTGTGGCGCTTCTTCCCGTGGATGATCCGGCCGCGCGCGGACGCCGTGGCCAAGCCCGCCGCGCCGATGATGAAGATCGTGCCCGCCGGACCGCGCCGGGCGCCCTGAAATACAGGCGGCCCCGGCCTCAGCCGCGCGCCTCGCGCCGGCGGGTCGCTTCCAGCTGCTTCTTCATGGCCTTGAGCCAGGCCTTGAGCTGCTGCATGTCGACGAACTGCGACAGCTCGAACTCCAGTTCGCCGATGTAGTCCTGGACGTCGGCGATTTCGGCATCCAGGTCTTCCATCAGGTCGGCCGGGTCGATCGGCTGTTCCGGGTCGAAGCGGTATTCGGCCTTGAAATCGCGCTCGAACGCGGCCAGCTCGCGGTTCAAGGCGGCCAGTCGTTCCTGCAGCACCGGGATGGCCAGCGCCAGCTTGTCTTCGGCGACGCCGTCCAACCCGTCCGGCCCCAGGGCCAGCAAGGCCTCGGCCTGCGCCAGCGCGTCAGGCGCGAACGTCACGGCGGTGGCCGGTTCGTCTGCCGGCGCCTGCGCCGAGGCAGCCCTGTCGGCCGCCTCGGCCTCGCGTTCCTCGGCCACTTCGGCGTCGATGTCGGAATCGCTGTGCTTGCGGTAGACCGCCTTCAGGCGCTCCACGTCGCATTCGGCCGGCGTGCCGTCCAGCAGGATCGAGAACAGCGTCTCCTGCCCCAATTGCGCGGCAATCTCGGACACCAGCTGGCGTTCCGCCTTGGTCAGCTCCTTCTGCTTGGCGGCATGGTCGAAGCAGAACACCAACTTGGCCTTGAGCTCGATCTCGGTGACCTCCAGCGGCGCCAGCACCTCGGCATGCTTGTCCTGGTATTGGCGCGCCACGGTTTGCCACAACTGCAACGCGGCGCGGTCGGTGCGCAGCGCGTCGATCAGCGCGGCGCAGGTCTGGCGGGGCGACGATGAGCCCGGCGCCGGCGGTCGGGACGCGGCGGACGTGTTCTCTTGCATGGATGAAACCCTATCGAGCGGCCCGGCGCGAAGCGCGCCGGAACCTGGTCGGAAAACCGCATTATCCCCGTTCGCCGCCCCCGCCGCATGCCAATCCCTGCCCCCAGGCGCTCGCCATCGCCCGCAGCGCCGCTCCGGCATCGACAGCCTTGATCTGCTGGTCGCGCAGGCGGCAGGCCTGCGGATCCCGCTCGAACAGGCCGCGCGCGTACACCCGGGCCTGCTCGGTCAGGGCCGCCGTCTTGGGCTGGCGCAGCGCGGTGAAGGCGCTCAGGGCCGCGTCCAGGTCGCGCGGCGCGCCCGCCAGGCAACGCGCCAGGTGCCAGGCGTCCTCCAGCGCCTGGCAGGCGCCCTGGCCCGAGGTCGGCAGCGGCGCGTGCGCGGCATCCCCCACCAGCAGCACATTGGCGCGGTGCCAGGCCGCCGGGGTATCCAGGTCGTGCACGGCGATCAGGCGCACCGCGTCGGCGGGCGTGGCCTGGATGAGGCGCGCGATCGGGTCGGCCCAGCCGGCGAACCGGTCCGCGACCTCCGCGCGCGGGTCGGGTCCCTGGACCGCGGCGGCCAGCGACCGGGCCTCGGCCCCCGCCCAATAGACCAGGTCGGGCCGCACCGCGACGCAGCCGAAACGCTCGCCGACGCCCCAATAGTCCTGGATGGCCATGTCCTCGGCCAGGCCGGGACCGGAGGCGATGCCGATCCAGTTCACAAAGCCCTGGTAGACCGGGGTGTTGTCGCCGACGACGAACCGCCGCGCCACCGAATCCATGCGGCCGTCCGCGCCGACGAGCAGGTCCGCGCGCACCACGGCGCCATTCTCGAACCTGGCGGCGGCGCGGCCGTCGGCGTCGGGTTCGATCGCCACGGCGCGATGGCCGTACTCGACCGGGATGCCGGCCCGCGCCGCGTGCGCCAGCAACACGGCCAGCAGGTCGCGGCGCAGGATCGTGTGGGTCGGATATCCCATCAATCGGTCGAGCGCGGAGATGTCGAGGCTGCCCAGGGCATGGCCCGCGTTGTCGTAGCGGCGCATCGCCCGCGGCCGCCCACCCGCTGCCGCGACGTCCGGCAACAGGCCGAGCGCGTCCAGCACGAAGCCGGCGTTGGGCCATAACGTCACGCCGGCGCCCATGGTGGCCGGCGCGGCCCCGCGTTCGTAGACCCGCGGCCGATGGCCGGTCCGATGCAATGCCAGCGCCACGCTCAGGCCGGCGATGCCGCCGCCCAGTATTCCGATATCCATGCTGATTCCTTCCATCAAACCCCGCGCCGGTCCCACGCCGGAACCGGGAACCGCATCGTAGATTCCACCGGATCCGATAACTAGTGTGAAAAAATGGGTTTGTTTCATATCTGGATCGGGATAATCATGGGCCAAGCCCTGGATCTGAACAGCGTGCGCGTCTACGCCGCCGTCGTGGATGAACAGAGCTTCGCCGGCGCCGCGCGGCTGCTGGCGATGCCGTCGTCGAACGTCAGCCGCCATGTCGCCGGACTGGAACGGCGGCTGGGCGCGCGCTTGCTGGAGCGCAGCACCCGCCATTTGCGCATGACCGAGGCCGGCCAGTTGCTGTACCAGCGGGCCAAGCCGCTGCTGGACACGCTTGCCGCCACCGAAGAGGAACTGGGCGCGGTCCGGCGGGAACTGCGCGGGCCGCTGACGCTGTGCATGCCAGGCGAAGCGCCGCGGCTGCTGGCGCCGATCCTGGCGGAATTCTGCGACCGCCATCCGGGCATCGAGCTGGCCTGCGACACCCGCCTCGACGGCATCGACGCGCTGCGCGAGGACGTCGATCTGTCGATCGTCTTTCATCGGGGCCGCCAGGACGACAGCAGCCTCATCACGCGCGAACTGGCCACGCTGCCCAGCATCGTGGTCGCCGCGCCGGCGCTGCTGGCGCGTGTCGGCGTGCCGCGCCAGGCGCGCCAGCTTAGGGCCCTGCCCTGCATCACCACCCTGAGCGCATTGAAGGGCATGCCCTGGCAATTCGAGGATGCCGCCGGCCAGATCGTCAAGGTGCCGGTGCGCAGCCGCTACCGCGTCAACAGCGGCGAACTGGCGCTGATGGGCGCGCGCCAGGGCATCGGTTTCGCGATCCTGGCGGCCTGCTCGTGCCAGGATGACCTGGCCAGCGGGCGACTGCGCGAGGTGCCGCTGGACCTGCGCCCCGCGCCCCTGCAATTGCTGGGGGTGTACAGCCATCGGCATTCCGTCAGCGCGCGCGCCCGGGCATTGCTCGAACTGATCCAGGCGCGCCTGGCCGAAATGGGCCTGGGAACGCCGCCCGGAACCGCGTCGGAAGAAGCCGCATAAAACCTGACTACAAGCTGATTCCAAAACGCTAATAATTATTATTCAGATAGAATCCGCACTGTCCCCAACTTATCCCCTGGCAGTACCGAGATGCCCCTGCCTTTCTCCGCTGGCCCCGCCAACGTGCGCCGGCGTCTGGCGCTCGCCGGCCTTGTGGCCGTCGCCATGCTGGCCGCCTGGGCCGGATGGGCCGTATGGCGCTACGCCCTGCCAGGCCCCGCCCCCGCCGCCATTCCCAGCTACGCCCAACAGCCGGTGGCGGTCAGCGTTGCCGCCGCGCGCAGCGGCCCCTTGCCGCGCGACCTGCATGCGCTGGGCACCATCACACCGTTGGCCCGCGTGGTGCTGCGCAGCCAGGTCGATGGCCAGCTGCAACGCCTGCACTACACCGAGGGCCAGGCCGTGCGGCGCGGGCAATTGCTGGCCGAGATCGATCCACGCCCCTACCAGGCGGCGCTGGCGGCGGCCGAAGGCGAACTGGCGCGCGTCGAGGCGCTGCTCGGCAACGCCGAGATCGACCTGCGCCGCTACCGGCAACTGGCGCGCCAGGAAGCGGTGGCGGGCCAGCAGCTGGACACCGCCGAGGCCCAGGCGCGCAGCTACGCGGCCCAGCGCCAGCGGCTGGCGGCGGCCGTGGCCGACGCCCGGCGGCTGCTGGCGCTGACGCGCATCGTCGCGCCGCACGATGGCCGCATCGGCCTGCGCCGCGTGGACGCCGGCAATCACGTGCGCGCCGGCGACGCCGACGGCCTGGCCACGCTGGTGCAGACGCGGCCGATCTCGGCGCTGTTCACGCTTGCCGAAACCCGCCTGGACCTGCTGCGCCAGGCGCAGGCCGGCGACGGCGCCCTGCAGGTGCAGGCCTGGGACGCCGACGAACGCCGCCTGCTCGCGCTGGGCACCCTGCAGGCGTTGGACAACCAGATCCACGCCGCCAGCGGCACGGTCAAGCTGCGCGCCCTGTTCGAGAATGCCGACGAGGCGCTGTTCCCGAACCAGTTCGTCAATATCCGCCTGGCGCTGGCGCGCCAGGAAGACGTGCTGTCGATTCCCACGGCGGCGGTGCAGTACGGCGCCGACGGCGCCTTCGTCTTCGTCATCGGCGACGACCAGCGCGCCACCCGGCGCGAACTGACGCTGGGCCGCGCCAACGCCGGCCGCGTCGAAGTCCGCTCGGGCCTGGCCGCGGCCGAGCGCGTGGTGGTCGAGGGCGTGGACCGCCTGCATGACGGCCGCGACGTGCTGATCGTGGAAACCCAATGAGCCTGTCACGTCCCTTCATCCTGCGGCCGGTCGCCACCTCGTTCCTGATGCTGGCGCTGCTGCTGTCGGGCATCCTCGCCTGGCGCATGCTGCCGGTGGCGGCGCTGCCGCAGGTCGACTACCCCATCATCCAGGTCACCACGCCCTATCCGGGCGCCAGCCCCGATGTCACCGCGCGCGCCGTGACCGCGCCGCTGGAGCGCCGCTTCGGCCAGATCCCGGGGCTCAAGCAGATGTCGTCCTCCAGCGGCAGCGGCATCTCGGTGATCACGCTGCAGTTCTCGCTCGACGTCTCGCTGGGGGTGGCCGAGCAGGAGGTGCAGGCCGCCATCAGCGCCAGCGGCTCGCTGCTGCCGTCCGACCTGCCGACGCCGCCGGTGTACCGCAAGGTCAACCCGGCCGACGTGCCGATCCTGACGCTGGCCGTCACCTCGGATTCGTTGCCGCTGCCGCAGGTCTACGACCTGGTCGACACCCGCATGACACAGCGCCTGGCGCAGCTGTCGGGCGTGGGCATGGTAAGCCTGGCCGGCGGCCAGCGCCCCGCGGTGCGGGTGCAGGCCAACCCCATGGCGCTGGCGGCGCGCGGACTGCAACTGTCCGACCTGCAGGAGGCCATCGCCAAGGCCAACTCCAACCAGCCCAAGGGCAGCTTCGACGGCCCGGTGCGCTCGGTCATCATGGACGCCAACGACCAGTTGCAGAGCGCGCAGGAATACCGCGACCTGATCGTGGCCTGGCGCAATGGCGCGCCGGTGCGGCTGGGCGAGGTCGCCACGGTGGAGGACGGCGCCGAGGACCGCTACCTGGCCGCCTGGGTCGACCGCCAGCCGGCGGTGCTGGTGAACATCCAGCGCCAGCCCGGCGCCAACGTCATCGCCGTGGCCGACCAGGTCAAGGCGCTGCTGCCGCAGCTGACCGCCAGCCTGCCGGCGGCGGTGCAGGTGCGCGTGCTGACCGACCGCACCGAAAGCATCCGCGCTTCGGTGCGCGGCGTGCAATGGGAACTGGCCTTCGCGGTCGGGCTGGTGGTGCTGGTGACCTTCCTGTTCCTGCGCAACCTGCCGGCCACGCTGATTCCCAGCCTGGCGGTGCCGCTGTCCTTGATCGGCACCTTCGGCGTGATGCACCTGGCGGGCTTTTCGACCAACAACCTGACGCTGATGGCGCTGACCATCGGCGCCGGCTTCGTGGTCGACGACGCCATCGTCATGCTGGAGAACATCGCCCGCTACCGCGAACAGGGCCACAGCCCGATGGCGGCCGCGCTCAAGGGCGCCGGGCAGATCGGCTTCACCCTGGTGTCGCTGACGCTGTCGCTGATCGCCGTGCTGATCCCGCTGCTGTTCATGGAAGACGTGGTCGGCCGGCTGTTCCGCGAATTCGCCATCACGCTGGCGGTGGCCATCCTGATCTCGCTGGCGGTGTCGCTGACGCTCACCCCCATGATGTGCGCGCGCCTGCTGCCGCCGCACGCCGAGCGCCCGCCCGGCCTGCTCGACCGCCTGCAGGCGCGCTACGCCGGCTGGCTCGACGTGACCCTGCGCCACCAGCGCCTGACACTGCTGGCGATGCTGGCCACCGTGGCGCTGACCGCGCTGCTGTACCTGGCGGTGCCCAAGGGCTTCTTCCCGGCGCAGGACGGCGGCGTGCTGCAGGGCGTGACCCAGTCGGCGCAGAGCACCTCGTTCGAGGCCATGTCGCAACGCCAGCAGGCGCTGGCGCAAAGCCTGCTGCAAGATCCCGACGTCACCAGCCTGTCGTCCTTCATCGGCATCGACGGCATGAACGCCACGTTGAATACCGGCCGCCTGCTGGTCAACCTCAAGCCCTGGAGCGAACGCGGCGCGCCGCTGGCCGACATCATGGCGCGGCTCGATGCCCGCGCCCGCCAGGTGCGGGGCATCTCGCTGTACCTGCAACCAGTGCAGGAATTGAACATCGAAGACCGCGTCAGCCGCGGCCAGTACCAGTTCACCCTGACCTCGCCCGACGCCGCCCTGCTGGCGCGCTGGAGCCGCGCGCTGGCCCAGCGCCTGGACGCCGCGCCGCAGCTGGCCGATATTTCGTCGGACCTGCAGGGCGGCGGCCGCCAGGCCTACCTGGAGGTCTCGCGCGACGCCGCCGCGCGGCTCGGCCTGACCATGGACGACGTGGCCCAGGCGCTCTACAACGCCTTCGGCCAGCGCCAGGTGGCCACCCTGTTCACGCAGTCGAACCAGTATCGCGTGGTGCTGGAAGTGGACCCGCGCCTGGCCGCCAGCCCCGAGGCGCTGGAGCGCATCCACCTGAAAACCGCGGACGGCCAGCCGATTCCGCTGGCGGCGCTGGCCACGGTCAGCGAGCGCGCCGTGCCGCTGGCGGTGAACCACCTGTCCCAGTTCCCGGCCGTCAATTTCTCGTTCAACCTGCCGCCGGGCGGCTCGCTGGGCGCGGCCATCGCCGCCATCGAGGCGGCGCGCCAGGACATCGCCATGCCGCCCAGCGTCGAACTGCGCCTGCAGGGCGCGGCGGCGGCCTTCGAAGCGTCGTTGTCCAATACCCTGTGGTTGATGCTGGCGGCGGTGGTCACCATGTACCTGGTGCTGGGCATGCTTTATGAAAGCGCGATCCATCCCGTCACCATCCTGTCGACCCTGCCGTCGGCCACGGTGGGCGCGCTGCTGGCGCTGCTGCTCACCGGCCGGCCGCTGGACCTGATCGCCGTGATCGGCATCATCCTGCTGATCGGCCTGGTCAAGAAGAACGGCATCATGATGGTCGACTTCGCGCTGGAAGCCGAACGCAGCCGCGGCCTGGCGCCGCGCGAGGCGATCCGCGAAGCCGCGCTGCTGCGGCTGCGGCCGATCCTGATGACCACGCTGGCGGCGCTGTTCGGCGCCCTGCCGCTGATGCTGGCCACCGGCTCCGGCGCCGAGCTGCGCCAGCCGCTGGGCTGGGTGATGGTGGGCGGCCTGCTGGTCAGCCAGGTGCTGACGCTGTTCACCACGCCCGCCGTCTACCTGTTCTTCCACCGGCTGGGCGCGGGCCGCCGCAAGGCCCTGCCCGCGCCCGCGGACCGGCCGGCGCCATGATCCGCGCGCTGCTGCACCGGCCCATCGCCTGCATCTTCCTGGCGCTGGCCCTGACGCTGCTGGGCGCGGTGGCCTGGCGCCTGCTGCCGGTGGCGCCCCTGCCGCAGGTGGACTTCCCCACCATCGAGGTGCGCGCCGAACTGCCCGGCGCCAGCCCCGAGAGCATGGCCAGCACGGTGGCCGCGCCGCTGGAGCGCGCGCTGGGCGGCATCGCCGGCGTCAGCGCCATGAGCTCGTCCAGCAACCAGGGCGCCACCCGCGTGCTGCTGCAGTTCGCGCTGGACCGAGACATCAACGCGGCCGCGCGCGACGTGCAGGCCGCCATCAACGCCGCCCGCGCCGAGCTGCCTTCCGGCATGCCCGGCAACCCCACCTACCGCAAGGTCAACCCGTCGCAGGCGCCCATCATGGCGCTGGCGCTCAGCTCGCCGACGCGGCCGGCCGGCCGGCTCTACGACCTGGGCGCCACGGTGCTGGCGCAGAAACTGTCGCAGATCGTCGGCGTCGGCGAAGTGACGCTGGGCGGCAGCTCGCTGCCGGCGGTGCGGGTGCAGGTCAACCCGAACGCGCTGGCGCACTATGGCGTGGCGCTGGACGACCTGCGCCAGTCCATCGCCGACGCCGCCCCGATGGGTCCGCAGGGCCAGCTGGACTCGGCCGGCCAGCGCTGGGAGGTCGGCACGCCCGGCCAGCCGCGCACGGCCGACGACTACAACGGCCTGATCGTGCGCCACCAGGATGGCGCCACCATCCGGCTGGCGCAGATCGCGCGCGTCAGCGACTCGGTCGAGAACCGCTACAGCAGCGGCTTTCACAACCACGACCCGGCGGTGGTGCTGACCATCAGCCGCCAGCCGGGCGCCAACATCATCGAGACCATCGCCGCCATCAACCAGGCCCTGCCCGGCCTGCGCGCGCTGATGCCGGCCGACGTCGACCTGACCGTGGTGCTGGACCGCTCGCCCGGCATCCACGCCACGCTGCGCGAGGCCCACGTCACGCTGGGGCTGGCGGTCGGGCTGGTGATCCTGGTGGTGTGGCTGTTCCTGGGCAGCGCCCGCGCCGCCGCCATTCCCAGCGTGGCGATTCCGGTCTGCCTGGTGGCCACCTTCGCCGTCATGTACCTGTGGGGCTTCTCGCTCAACAACCTGTCGCTGATGGCGCTGATCGTGGCCGCGGGCCTGGTGGTGGACGACGCCATCGTGGTGCTGGAGAACATCTCGCGCCACCTGGAACGCGGGCTGGGGCCGCGCCAGGCGGCCCTGCGCGGCGTGCGCGAGGTCGGCTTCACGCTGGTGGCGATGACGCTGGCGCTGTCGGTGGTGTTCGTGTCGATCCTGTTCATGGGCGGGCTGGTGGAACGGCTGTTCCGCGAGTTCTCGATCACGCTGGTGGCCGCCATCCTGATTTCGCTGGTGGTGTCGGTCGCCATCATTCCCAGCCTTTGCGCGCGCTGGCTGCGGCCGCCAGCCGAGGCGCAAACGCGGCCCTCGCGGCTGCGCGCCGTGTTCGCCCGCGTCCACCAATGGTATGGCGCGTCGCTGGCGCGGGTGCTGGGTCACGCGCGCCTGACCCTGCTGCTGCTGGCCGCCGTGGTGGCGCTGAACGCCTATCTGTATGCGCAAGCGCCCAAGGGGTTTCTGCCGCAGCAGGACACCGGCCAGCTGATGGGGTTCGTGCGCGGCGACGACGGCTTCTCGTTCCAGGTGATGCAGCCCAAGATCGACGTCTACCGCCAGCTGGTGCTCAAGCACCCCGCGGTGCAGGACGTGATCGGCTACAACGGCGGCAGCCTGGGCATCAGCAATTCGCTGTTCCTGATCCGCCTGAAACCCGCTTCCGAGCGGCGCGAATCCTCGGCCCAGGTGATCGACTGGCTGCGCGCCAACGCCCCGCCGGTGCCGGGCGGCATGTTCTTCCTGAACGTCGACCAGGACCTGCGCATGCCGGGCGGCTTCGGCAATTCCGGCGACCACGAGCTCGCCATCATGGCCAGCGACGTGCCGGCGCTGCGGCAATGGTCACGCAGGATCTCGCGCGCGATGCAGGACATTCCCGAGCTGCGCGACGTCGATGCGGTGGGCGATGCCGCCACCCAGCAGGTGGTCATCAACATCGACCGCGCCGCCGCCCGGCGCCTGGGCGTGGACATGCGCACCATCGCCAGCGTGCTCGGCAATTCCTTCAGCCAGCGCCAGGTGGCGACGCTGTACGACCCCATGAACCAGTACCGCGTGGTGCTGGAGCTGGACCCGCGCTACACCGAGGACCCCGAGGTGCTGGAACGGGTGCAGGTGGTGGCGGCCGACGGCAACCGCGTGCCGCTGTCGGCGTTCTCCACCTACGAGCACGGCCTGGTCAACGACCGCGTCTTCCACGACGGGCTGTTCGCCGCCGTCGGCGTCGGCTTCTCGCTGGCCGAGGGCGTCTCGCTGCAGCAGGGCCTGGCCGCCATCGACGCCGCCATGGCGCGGCTGATGGTGCCCGCCCACATCCAGACGCGGCTGGGCGGCGACGCCCGCAGCTTCCAGCAAAGCCTGCAGGACCAGCCCTGGCTGATCCTGGGCGTGCTGGTGGCGATCTACCTGGTGCTGGGCATCCTGTACGAAAGCCCGCTGCATCCGCTGACCATCCTGTCGACCCTGCCCTCGGCCGGCGTCGGCGCGCTGCTGGCGCTGCGGCTGGCCGATATCGAGTTCAGCCTGATCGCCCTGCTCGGCCTGTTCCTGCTGGTGGGGGTGGTGATGAAGAACGCCATCCTGATGATCGACTTCGCCCTCGGCCTGGAGCGGCGCGAGGGCCTGACGCCGGAACAGGCCATCCACCGCGCCGCCATGCTGCGCCTGCGGCCCATCGTCATGACCAACCTGGCCGGCCTGCTGGGCGCGCTGCCGCTGGTGCTGGGCATGGGCGAAGGTTCGGAACTGCGCCGGCCGCTGGGCGTGACCATCGTCGGCGGATTGATGATCAGCCAGTTCCTGACGCTATACACCACGCCGATCGTGTATCTGGCGCTGGAACGGCTGCGGCTGAAGATGGCGGGCTGGCGGGCGAAGGACAATTAACCCTTAGCGCCACCCGGCCAATGCGTTTTTAGCAGGGGCACTTTCGCATATCCAAATACACCATTGACCGCTTCCAAGATAAACATGCCTATTGCAACTTAATCCTCCATAAATTCCTCTTGCGTGGTTTGGTAGGGTACGCAATAGAATCGCAATCCCTAGCCTCGCAGGAGCCATAAGAATGCCCGATGCCACTGATCGCTTTGTTCCGCAACATCTCCGCGTATTCCTGAACACTAGGTATAAGGAACAAGAGCCATTCAATCCTCAATCTCCATATGAATGGGCGCAGCGTACTCTCGGCATAGACCGACAATCTCTCGCACGGCAACCATTGAACCGTGCTCAAGTACGCGCAATCTGCTTAAACGGAGATGATGCGCTCGACGGCTACCTCACCATTATGGCGTGGGGGATGCAAGGTGTCGGAAAGACTGGCAAGAAGGCGATCGCGGCATGGAGGGACGGACAAACACGCATACAACAGAACATCAATACATTACGAGCAGGTCAGATGAGCCGAGCCGAAGCATTCGAACTATTCGCCACTCGCAATCCCATCGCACAACTCGGCCCTTCATACTTTACAAAAATTCTTTATTTCTACGCGCCGGAAGCCCCTCAGGGCGCCGATCGCTACATTATGGATACGTGGACCGGGAAAGCCATAAATCTACTCACTGGCGAACATATCGTGCGGATTCAAGGTGAAAGCGCCACACCGTCGAACAGATCCGAGAATTATGAAGTGTTCTGTCGTGAAGTAGAGGCCTTAGGTGCAGTTGCCAACCGTCAACATCCTCAAGCGCCCCTATTGAATGAACATATCGAGCGTATGCTGTTCTGCCAAGGGGCCCAACGAGGAAAGGATAGAGGCCCATGGAGAAAACACGTCCACGCAAAATGGCCCACCGAGCGGCCACTGCATCGTTATAACCACGGTCGCATACTAGCTCGCATACTCTAACGATGCATCATCCCGCATGCATATGTTCTAGCACTCATCTTTTGCATCACCGCCCGCTTACTCCGGGCGTGGCGCCACGGTCAGGCGTTCGGCCAACAGCGCCAGAAAGGCCCGCGCCAGCGGCGGCAGATTGGCGCCGCGCAAGGTCACGACCTGGATGCTGCGCTGGCGCATTTCGGGATTGCTGAACGGCACCGCCACCAGGCCGGCGCTGGCGAGCAGGCCGATCACTGTCAGGTAGCCCGTCAACGCCACGATCTGGCTGCCCGGCAGCATCGGCAGGAAGGCCGCCGAATGGTTCGAGACGTAGGCAGGCTCGATATGCACGCCGGCATTGGCGCAGGCCGCGTCGAACAGGTCGCGCACCGTGGTGCCGGGGTCGCCCAGCGACAGCGGCGCCTGCGCCAGGTCGCGCACGCCGACGCTGCGGCGCGCGGCCAGCGGATGGCGTCGGCACATGATGGCGTAGACCGGCGCGCGGCATTGCAATTCGGTCTTGAGGCGCTCGTCCGGCGCCACCGTGTAGCGCAGCGCCAGCTGCGACAACCCTTCCAGCACCAGTCGGTTGACCTCCTCCGGCCGCTCCACCAGCAGGTGGAAGCGCGCCTCGGGGCGGATACGCTTGAAGTCGGCCATGCACTGCGGCAGGAAGCGATGGGCAAAGCCTTCGGTGCAGGCCAGCCGGATGGTCACGTCGCCCAGCGCGCTGCGCTGGCGGATGCCGGTGGTGACGCGCTCGGCCTCCAGCGCGGCGGCGTTGGCGTATGCCGCCAGCTGGCGGCCGGCCTCGCTCAATGCCATGCCGCGCGCCTGGCGCTCGAACAGCGCAATGCCCAGCTCGTCCTCCAGCTTGGCGATCTGGCGGCTCACGGCGGAGGCCGCCACGTGCTGCGCGGCGGCGGCGCCGGCGATGGAGCCGCAGCGCGCCACCTCCAGGAAATACCTCAGGCCCAGCGAAATCATGGCAAGCTTCCCCAAGCCATTGCCTAAATGGCAACGATCAAATGCGAATTATCTAATTGTGGCATGCGCATAAGCGTAATAACTTTGTGCCTGTGCCGCTACCCCGAGACCGCAGTGATCCGCGAACAAGCCATCCTCCACGCCACCCAAGCCTATGACGACGGCACCTTGCAGGCCGAACTGGCCCGCCGCGTCGCCTACCAGACCGAAAGCGAGGAGCCCGGCCAGGCCGCCTGCCAGCACGCCTACCTGAACGACGAACTGGCGCCGCAGCTGGAACAGCTGGGCTTCACCTGTCATGTGCACCCCAACCCGGCGGGCGTCGACCTGCCGATCCTGGTGGCGCGGCGCATCGAAGCGCCGGCGCTGCCGGGCGTGCTGCTGTACGGCCATGGCGACGTGGTGCGCGGCAATGCGGCCAAGTGGGAAGCCGGCCGCGATCCATGGCGCCTGCGGGTCGAGGGCGACCGCTGGTACGGGCGCGGCACCGCCGACAACAAGGGGCAACACACCATCAACCTGGCCGCGCTGCGCCAGGTGCTGCGGGCGCGCGACGGCAAACTGGGCTTCAACGCCACCTGGCTGATCGAGACCGGCGAGGAAGCGGGCTCGCCCGGCCTGGCCGCCTTCTGCGAAGCGCAGCGCGACGCGCTGGCCGCCGACGTTTTCATTGCCAGCGACGGCCCGCGCCTGGCCGCCGCCCGCCCCACCCTGTTCATGGGCTCGCGCGGCGCGGTGAACTTCGAATTGAGCCTGCGCGCCCGCGAACGCGGCTACCACTCGGGCAACTGGGGCGGGCTGCTGGCCAATCCCGCCATCGTCCTGTCGCACGCCATCGCCTCCCTGGTGGACGCGCGTGGCCGCATCCTGGTGCCGGGCCTGCGGCCGCCGCCCATCCCGGCGCCGGTGGTGGCGGCGCTGGCGGACCTGGAAGTAGGTGGCGGCGCCGACGATCCCGCGATCGACCACGACTGGGGCGAGCCCGGCCTGTCGCCCTCGGAGCAGGTGTTCGGCTGGAACAGCCTGGACGTGCTGACCTTCGGCGCCGGCGATCCGGCCAAGCCGGTCAATGCCATTCCGCCCGTCGCCACGGCCTGGTGCCAGTTGCGTTTCGTGGTCGGCACCGACTGGCGCGCGCTCGAGCAGCACGTGCGCGCCCATCTGGACGCGGCCGGCTTTGCCGACGTGCGGGTCCGCGTCGGCATGCAGGCCGGCGCCACCCGCCTGTCGCCCGACAACCCCTGGGTACGCTGGGCCGCCGCCTCGATCGAGCGCAGCACCGGCCAGCGCCCGGCGCTGCTGCCCAACCTGGGGGGCTCGCTGCCCAACGACATCTTCGCCGACCTGCTCGGCCTGCCCACGCTGTGGGTGCCGCATTCCTACCCCGCCTGCGCCCAGCACGCGCCCAACGAGCATCTGCTGGGCAGCGTGGCGCGCGAGGGCCTGGCCATCATGGCGGGCCTGTTCTGGGACCTGGGCGACCAGGGCGCCGCGCTGCGCCAGGCCGCCGCCGAAACCGATTCCTCTCCCTCCTGACCGGACTCTTCCATGATCGCCCGACTCCGCGCCGCCGCGCTGGCCTGCCTTTCGGCCCTTGCCCTGCAAGCCACCCTGGCCGCCCCCGCCGCGCACGCCGCCTATCCCGAACAGGCCATCAAGCTGGTGGTGCCGTTCACGCCCGGCGGCGCCACCGACGCCGTGGCCCGGCTGCTGGCCAACCGGCTGTCGGGCAAGCTGGGCCAGGCCGTGATCGTCGAGAACCGGCCCGGCGCCTCGACCGTCATCGGCGCCAACGCCGTGGCGCAGGCCCAGCCCGACGGCTACACGCTGATGCTGTCGGGTAGCACCACCTACACCGTGCTGCCGGCGCTCAAGCGCGACCTGCCCTACGATCCGCGCCGCAGCTTCGAGCACATCGCCATCGTGGCCCTGGCGCCGGTGGTGCTGCTGGCGCAGAACAGCCTGCCGGCCAAGACCGCGCAACAGGCCGCCGAGCTGGCGCGCGACAAGACCGCCGGCGGCGGCCTGATGTACGGCACCTTCGGTCCAGGGTCGGCGCCGCACCTGGTGGGTGAAATGTTCGCCGAGGCCGCGGGCGCCAAAATGACGCCGGTGCCCTACAAGGGCAGCGCGCAGTTCATCACCGCGCTGATCGGCGGCGAAATCGCGCTGGGCGTGGACACCGTGTCGTCGGCCGCGCCGCAGGTCAAGGCGGGCAAGGTGCGCGCGCTGGCCGTCACCGGCGAACACCGCGTGCCGCAGTTGCCGGACGTGCCGACCTTCATCGAAAGCGGCCTGCCCGGCGTCTCGATGGTGGGCTGGTACGGGCTGGTGGCGCCGGCTCGCACGCAGCCGCCGGTGCTGGACACGTTGAACCGCGCGGTCGCGGACATCATGGCCGACCCGCAGGTACGCCGCGCCATCGCCGACCTGGCGCTGGAGCCGGTCTACCTGGACGGCCCCGCCTTCACCGCGCGCATGGAACAGGAACTCAAGACCTTCGGCGAAGTGGGCCGGCGCGCCGACATCAAGCTGGACTGAAGCGCCCGCCCCGCGCGGGCGCCGGCGGGCCACGATCCGCCGGCACGATGGCGTCGGGAATCGTCCTATTCCGACCCCATTTCGACTAGAATCGGAACCATTCTCAATAAAAGACCCGCGGCAGGGCTCGCGGCGGCGTCGATAGAAGAAAGAGGCGCGTTCTGAAACCCAGTTTCCGTTTGTCCATGGCCTGGCTCCACACCTGGGTCGGCCTGTGGTTTTCCTGGCTGCTGTTCGCCGTCTTCCTGACCGGGACGCTGGCGGTGTTCGCCGAACCCATCACCCACTGGATGACGCCGGAGCACCATGCGGCCGAGGCCGAGGCGGCGGCGCGCGAGCCCGTGAAGGTGGATCGCGCGCGCCGGCTCGATCTGGCGGTGCAGTACATGGCGCGGCATCACGCCGGCGCCGGCATGTGGGAGATCTGGCCGGTCAACCGCCACCACGACAACGGCCTGGTGGCCTACTGGTTCGACTCGAACGGCGCATATGCCGACGCCGAACTCGACCCCGAGACCGGCCGCGAACTGGACGAGGACCGCCACGAGGCAGGCCGCGCCACCTTCGGCGGCGACCACTTCGTCGACTTCCACTACAACCTGCACGCGCAGCCCCTGGGCCTGTGGATCGTGGCCTTCGCCGCCATGGCGATGCTGGTGGCGATGGTTTCCGGCGTGGTGACGCACAAGCGCATCTTCAAGGACTTCTTCACCTTCCGCGCCAGCAAGGGCCAACGTTCGTGGCTGGACGCGCACAACGCCACCGCGGTGCTGACCCTGCCCTTCCAGTTCATGATTGCCTATACCGGCATCGTGATCTCGGCCTTCACGCTGATGCCAGCGCCCATCGCGGCGACCTATGGCCCCGGCGCCGAGGCCGCCCGCCTGTACCTGGCCGAACTGGCGCGCGAAGACCAGCCCCCGCTGACCGGCACCGCGCTCGCCGTGCCGGCCCTGGAACCGCTGGTCGCGCGCGCCGAACGGTTGATCGGGCAGACCGCGCGCGCCATCGTCATCAACAACCCCGAAGACGGCTCGATGCGGATCGCGGTCTATGGCTGGAACGAGGAGGCCGACCAGAACGTCCATATCAGCAGCACCACCGGCATGGCGGAATTCTCCGCCGCCACCGGTCAATTGCTGCGCCTGCGCGCCCCCGGCGGCGTCGAGGGCGGCGCCGCGCCGTTGACGCGCCAGGTGATGTCCGACCTGCACATGGTCAAGTTCGGCGGACTGGCGATGAAATGGCTGTACTTCGTGTGCGGCCTGGCCGGCAGCGCCATGATGGGCACCGGCGCGGTCTTGTTCATGGTCAAGCGCCGCAACCGGATGGGCGACGAATTCGGCGCCGCCACCGCGCGCGTCTACCGCCTGATCGAAGGCCTGAACGTGGCCGCGCTGGCCGGCCTGGCGATCGCCTGCGTCGCCTACCTGTGGGCCAACCGGCTGTTGCCGGTGTCGCTGCCGCAGCGCGCCGGCTGGGAACTGCGCGCCTTCTTCATCGTCTGGGCGCTGACGCTGGCCCATGCCTGGCTGTGCAGTCCGCGGCGCGCCTGGCTGTGGCAGCTGGGCCTGCTGTCGGCGCTGTGCCTGCTGCTGCCGCTGCTGTCCCTGATGACGCTGGGCGACCATCCGCTGGCGCAGATCGCGCGCGGCGACTGGGAAAGCGCCGGGGTCGAACTGACGGCCGTGGCCATAGGCGTGGCGGCCGGCTGGGCCGCGCTGCGGCTGGGCCGCAAACCGCTGTCGGCGCCGCCGCCGCGCGATACGCGCGCTTCGCGGGAGGCCACGGCATGAATCTCAACGACGCCTTCGGCATCGCCATGGCGCTGCTGCTGACCTATTCCGGCATGGCCTGCCTGAGCCTGGCGATGCCGCGCCATTACGACCAGGTCTGGGGCCGCGATCCCTCGGCCGGCCATTCCCGCGTGCTGCGCGGCGCGGGCATCCTGCTGTTGCTGCTGGCGCTGCTGCCCTGCGTCGGCCTGTGGGGCAACACCGTGGGCGTGGTGGCCTGGCTGGGCTGGCTGTCGGCCGGCGCGTTGCTGTGGGTCGGCATGCTGTCGTGGTCGCCGCGCCCGGCCATGGGCACCGCCGCCCTGGCGCTGGTGATCTCGCTGGCCGGGGTCGGCTTGGGTTTCTAGGGCCGCATTGCGTCCGCGCCGGCCCGGCCGGCGCCGTTTGACCGGCATCAAGACAAGCCGACAAACGCCTCGATAGCCGGGCTTTCGACACCATAGGTGGTGGTAGAGTTTTCCTACCCCACAACATATGGTGTCAGCGATGCAACTCCAACACATCCTCAAGCGCGACGGCCGGGTCGTCGCATTCGACCGCGACAAGATCGCCGCGGCCATCGCCGCCGCCGGCCGCGGCACCGGAGAACTGGACGCCGACGTCGCGCAGGCGCTGACCGGCGCGGTGATCGAGGCGCTGGCCGCCGAAGGCAACGTCTGCCCCGGCGTGGAGACCATCCAGAACCAGGTCGAGGAAACGCTGGTCAAGGCCGGCTACTGGCGCACCGCCCGCGCCTACATCGTCTACCGCGAACAACACGCCCGCCTGCGCGCGCTGCGCCACACCCTGGTGGACGTGGAAAGCGCCATGGAGGAATACCTGGAACAGCGCGACTGGCGCGTCAACGCCAACGCCAACCAGGGCTACAGCCTGGGCGGGCTGATCCTGAACGTGGCCGGCAAGGTCACCGCCAACTACTGGCTGTCCAACGTCTTCACCCCCGAGGCCGGCCAGGCCCACCGCGACGGCGACATCCACATCCACGACCTGGACATGCTCAGCGGCTATTGCGCCGGCTGGTCGCTGCGCCAGCTGCTGACCGAAGGCTTCAATGGCATCCCTGGCAAGATCGAGGCCACGCCGCCGCGCCACATGTCGGCGGCCATCGGCCAGATCGTCAACTTCCTGGGCACGCTGCAGAACGAATGGGCCGGCGCCCAGGCCTTCAGCTCGTTCGACACCTACATGGCGCCCTTCATCCGGCGCGACGCGATGACCTACGCCGAGGTCAAGCAAAGCATGCAGGAACTGATCTACAACCTGAACGTGCCGAGCCGCTGGGGCACGCAGACGCCGTTCACCAACCTGACCTTCGACTGGACCTGCCCGGCCGACCTGAAGGAGCAGATCCCCTACGTCGGCGGCGAGGAAATGCCGTTCGCCTATGGCGACCTGCAGGCCGAGATGGACATGATCAACCGCGCCTACATCGAGGTGATGATGGCCGGCGACGCCAAGGGGCGCGTGTTCACCTTCCCGATTCCCACCTACAACATCACGCCTGACTTCGACTGGGACCATCCCAACACCGAGCGCCTGTTCGAGATGACCGCGCGCTACGGCCTGCCGTACTTCCAGAACTTCCTCAATTCCGATCTGGAGCCGCACATGGTGCGCTCCATGTGCTGCCGCCTGCAGCTGGACCTGCGCGAGCTGCTCAAGCGCGGCAACGGCCTGTTCGGCTCGGCCGAGCAGACCGGCTCGGTGGGCGTGGTGACCGTCAACTGCGCCCGCCTGGGCCACACCTGCCGCGGCGACGAGGCAGCGCTGATGGCGCGCCTGGATCACCTGCTGGGCCTGGGCCGCGACGTGCTGGAAACCAAGCGCAAGGTGGTGCAGCGCTACATCGACCAGGGGCTGTACCCGTACACGCGGCGCTACCTCGGCACGCTGCGCAACCACTTCAGCACGCTGGGCGTGAACGGCATCAACGAGATGATCCGCAACTTCAGCGGCGACGCCGAGGACGTCACCACGCCGGCCGGCCATGCGCTGGCGGTGCGCCTGCTGGATCGGGTGCGGGCGCGCATGACCGAGTTCCAGGAAGAGACCGGGCACCTCTACAACCTGGAGGCCACGCCCGCCGAAGGCACCACCTACCGCTTCGCCCGCGAAGACCGCAAGCGCTACCCCGGCATCCTGCAGGCGGGCACCGAGGCCCAGCCCTACTACACCAACTCCAGCCAGCTGCCGGTGGGCCACACCGACGATCCGTTCGAGGCGCTGGCCCTGCAGGAGTCGCTGCAGGGCAAGTACACCGGCGGCACCGTGCTGCATCTGTACATGAACGAGGCCGTGTCGTCGGCCAGCGCGTGCAAGGAACTGGTGCGGCGCGCGCTGTCGAATTTCCGGCTGCCGTACATCACCGTCACGCCGACGTTCTCGATCTGCCCGAACCACGGCTATCTGGCCGGGCACCACGAGTTCTGCCCGAAGTGCGACGCCGAATTGCTGGCCAGGCAGGCGTCTTGCTGCGCGCCGGCCTGACCGCCGCTGTCGACCGCTTTTTTCCCCGGGCGATCCCCGCCCGGCCTTTCCCCAAGGAGCCGTTATGCAAACCGTGATCTC
This sequence comes from Achromobacter sp. KK8, assembly GCF_054188005.1. NCBI lineage: Bacteria > Pseudomonadati > Pseudomonadota > Betaproteobacteria > Burkholderiales > Alcaligenaceae > Achromobacter > Achromobacter sp. KK8. The sequence goes on from NZ_CM135178.1 coordinate 4,826,641, forward strand.
TCCCGAAGCCGCCGCCCCGCAGGCGCTGCGCCTGGACGACAGCCAGCGCGTGCGCTGCGAAGTCTGGACCCGCGTCATGGGCTACCACCGCCCCGTGTCTTCCTTCAATACCGGCAAACAAGGCGAATTCAATGAACGCCGCTTCTTCGTCGAACAACGTGCCTGAAGCGGCCGGCGGCCGCAAGGCCGCCCCCGCCCGCCACCCACCGCGCATGGCCTATGCCGCGCCGCCGCGGCCGGCGGCCCAGCCGCTGCCGCGCCATTCCCCGGCGGTGGGCGGGCTGACGCCGTTTTCCACCGTGGACTGGCCCGGCACGCTGGCCGCCGTCATCTTCATCGCCGGCTGTCCGTGGCGCTGCCACTACTGCCACAACCCCGAACTGCAGACGCGCAACGCGCGCTACGACTGGCGCGACGTGCGCGCCTTCCTCGACAACCGCCAGGGGCTGCTGGACGCCGTGGTGTTCTCCGGCGGCGAACCGCTGAGCGAGCCGCGCCTGCCGTCGATGATCCGCGAGGCGCGGCGCATGGGCTATCGCATCGGCCTGCACACGGCCGGCATCTATCCGCTGCGGCTGGCCGACGTGCTGCGCTACCTGGACTGGGTCGGCCTGGACATCAAGGCCGACGCGCAGGGCTATGACGACATCACCGGCCGGCGCGATTCGCACCGCCCGGCGCAGGCCTGCCTGACGCAGTTGCTGACGGCCGGCGTGGATTTCGAATGCCGCATCACCTGGCATCCCGACTGGCTCGACGAGACCCGGTTGCTGGGATTGGCGCGCGAACTGGCGCGGCGCGGCGTCAAGCGCTTCGCGGTGCAGGGCGCGCGCAGCTGCCCCAGCACGCCGCCGGCGCGGCTGCTGGGCACGCAGGCACAGGCTTTGCTGCGCGGCTGGTTCGAGGAATTCGCCTACCGCTGAGCGCTGGCGCGTCCCAGGCGCGCCGCCAGCGCCGCGTGAAAGCGCGGCGACGCCACCGCGCCCACATTGCAGCGCGACCACGGCGACACGGCGGTCGGGTCGACGCTGAACACCCGGCCCGGCGCCATGATGACCTTCTCGGGCATCAGGTCCTGGGCCAGCGCCAGCGAATTGTCCACGCCCGGAAACGCCGACCACAGGTACAGCGAGCTGGTGGGCCGCGCGTAGACCTCGGCGCCCAGCGAATCCAGCACCCGCAGCGCGTCGCCGGTGGCCGCCTCCAGCCGCTGGCGCAGGCGCACCAGATGGCGTTCGTAGTGGCCGTCGCGCAGCATCACGTCGACCATGCGCTCGCAGTATTCCGAACTGCTGACGTGCACCAGCGCCTTCAGGTCCGCCAGATCGCTGGCCAGGCCCGCGCCGCAGGCGATGAAGCCGACCCGCAAGGCCGCCGAGAACGACTTCGAGAAACTGCCGATGTAGACCGTGCGTTCCAGCTGATCCAGCGCCGACAGCCGCACCGCCGAGGTCGGCTTGAAGTCGGCCAGCGGGTCGTTCTCCACCACGATCAGGTTGTAGCGCTCGGACAGCTGCAGCAGCTTGTAGGCCTTGGCCGGCGAGATGTCCGAACCGGTGGGATTGTGCGCCAGCGACTGGGTGAAAAAGAGGCGCGGCTTCTCGCGCTGCAACAAGGCCTCCAGCGCCGCCAGGTCAGGCCCGTCCGCCAGGCGCGGCACGCCCAGCATGCGCACGCCCGCCAGCTTGAGCTTGCCGAACAGCGGGTAGTAGCCCGGATCGTCCACCAGCGCCGCCGCGCCCGGCGGCAGGAAATAGCGGATCACCAGGTCCATGGCCTCGTTGGCGCCGTGCGTCAACACCAGTTGCGACGGCGCCGCGCTGATGCCGACGTCGCCCAGCTTGCGCACCAGGCTCTCGCGCAGCGGCGCGTAGCCGAAACGGCTGCCATAGCGGAACAGCGTGCCCAGGCCGGTGCGCACCACCTTCTGGTGATAGCGGTCCATGCGCATGTCGGCCAGCCATTCCACCGGCGGGAAACCGTCGCCGGCGGCGATGGCGTCTGGTTGGGTCTTGAGCTGCTCGCGCATCAGCCAGACGATGTCCATGGCGCGGCTCAACTGGCCCGGCTCCTCGTCGGCGGCGCGCCGCGCCGGACCGGTATCGAGCACGTAGAAGCCCGAGCCGCGGCGCGGTTCCACCAGCCCGCGCGCCACCAGCATCTCGAACGCCACCACCACGGTGTTCTTGGCGTAGCGGTGCAATTGCGCCAGCTCGCGCAGCGATGGCAATTTATCGCCCGGGCGGTAGACGCCCTCGGCGATCTGGCGCCCGATCAGGCGCGCCAGGCTTTCGGCGATGGGCGCGGCGCGCGGGGCGCGGCCCGGGGAGTTATCGGCGTCCACGGCGTGGTTTCCAGCGGGAAAAAGTCGAAAATTGGTGCAGTGCGATGGTACTGTTCGCCCAAACTGTACCTCTGAATGCCGGTACAGTTTACCTAGAATCTGGCCACCCAATTCTTAGATTTCCGATGGAGACACATGCCATGGTGGCCGATTCACGCCTGCCCAACTTCCGCGCCCTCACCCCCGCCCAACGCCTCGCCGCCATCGCCGACGCGGCCGGCCTGACGCCCGAGGAACGCCAGCAACTGGCCGAACCGGGCGCGCTGGGCCTGGACCGCGCCGACGGCATGATCGAGAACGTCATCGGCGCCTTCGAGCTGCCGCTGGGCGTGGCCGGCAACTTCCAGGTCAACGGCCGCGACGTGCTGGTGCCGATGGCGGTGGAAGAACCGTCGGTGGTGGCGGCCGCCTCGTTCATGGCCAAGCTGGCGCGCGAGAACGGCGGCTTCGAAACCTCCAGCACCCGGCCGCTGATGCGCGCCCAGGTGCAGGTGCTGGGCCTGACCGATCCGCACGGCGCGCGCGTGGCCCTGCTGCGCGAACGCGAGCGCATCGTCAAGCTGGCCAACAGCCGCGACCAGGTGCTGATCGGCCTGGGCGGCGGCTGCCAGGACATCGAGGCGCACGTGTTCGCCGACACGCCGCGCGGCCCGATGCTGGTGCTGCACCTGATCGTCGACGTGCGCGACGCCATGGGCGCCAACACCGTCAACACCATGGCCGAGGCCGTGGCGCCGCTGGTCGGAGAGATCACCGGCGGCACGGTGCGGCTGCGCATCCTGTCCAACCTGGCCGACCTGCGCCTGTCGCGGGCCCGCGTGCGCCTGACGCCGCAAACGCTCGACACAAAGGACCGCAGCGGCGCCGAGATCATCGAGGGCGTGCTGGACGCCTACGTGTTCGCCGCCACCGACCCGTACCGCGCCGCCACCCACAACAAGGGCATCATGAACGGCATCGACCCGGTCATCGTCGCCACCGGCAACGATTGGCGCGCGGTCGAGGCCGGCGCCCATGCCTACGCCTGCCGCGACGGCCGCTACACCTCGCTGACGCATTGGGAAAAGGACGCCAGCGGCGCCCTGGTCGGCACGCTGGAAATGCCGATGCCGGTGGGCCTGGTGGGCGGCGCCACCAAGACCCATCCGCTGGCGCGGCTGGCGCTCAAGATCATGGCGGTGCGCTCGGCCCAGGAACTGGGCGAGATCGCCGTGGCCGTGGGCCTGGCGCAGAACCTGGGCGCGCTGCGGGCGCTGGCCACCGAGGGCATCCAGCGCGGCCACATGGCGCTGCACGCGCGCAACATCGCGCTGACGGTGGGCGCGGTGGGCGCCGAGGTCGACCAATTGGCCCGCCGCATGGCCGAGGAAAAGGACGTGCGCGCCGACCGCGCGCTGGCGCTGCTGGAGGAACTGCGGAAACCGGCCTGACGGCGCGGAACGGCCGGCGCAGGCACGCCGGCCGCACAAGAACAGAGGCGGCGCCGGGAACCTCCCGCGCCGCCCGTCCATCAAGGAGACAGACATGGAAAGAGACAGCAAGGCGTCCGCCGGACGCCTGGCCGAAGTATGGAACGACACGGTCGACCTGCGCCACCTGGCGTGGGCCATCGCCATCGGCATCGCCGTCAGCGTGGCCGGCTTCTACGCCGCCAGCGGCTGGCTGCGCGACAAGGTCGCCTCGCCCGAACTGGCGCACGCCTACGCCATGCTGGCCGGCCTGGCCGGCTGCGTGCTGGCGGGCGTGATCTGCGCCCGCCTGTTCCCGCCCAAGCGCGAAGTGGTCGAGCACAGCGCCTCGCACGATCCGGCCTGGCGCGCCGAGGTGCTGGCCGAACTGGCCGCGCAACCGGGCGGCCTGGGCACGCTGGCGGACCTGCCGCCCGCGGTGGTCAAGGAGCTGAAGGAACTGGACCTGTACGAGCTGTTCGCCGCGCCCGCCGCGGCGCCGGCGCCACAGGCCCAACCGCGCAACGTGCGTGAAGAGGTGCCGGCATGAGCGATCCCGTGTTGCTTGAACAGATCATGGTGGCCGCCGGCATGGGCCTTCTGGGCGCGGTGGTGTTCGCCGCCATCGGCCTGGTGTCCGGCACCGACGAGACCACCACGCTGGCGCCGCTGACGCTGCTGGTGGTGCTGCTGGGCGTGCCGCCGGCCGGCGTCTTCACCTTCTTCCTGGCCGGCGCGGTGGCCAAGCACATGACCCACGCGGTGCCGACGGCGCTGCTGGGCATTCCCGGCGACACGCTCGCCACGCCGCTGCTGCAGGACGCCAACATGCTGCGCAAGCTGGGCGTGCCGCACATCGCGCTGCGCAAGATGGTGTCGGGCGCCATCGTCGCCGCCTTCGTGGCGGTGCCGCTGGCGGTGCTGTTCGCCGTGCTGCTGGCGCCGTTCGGCGGCGCCATCACCAAGTCGGCGCCGTGGATCTTCCTGGCCGCGGCGGTGCTGATCGCCTATTTCTCGGCCGGCCGCTGGGCCGCGGTGGCGCTGCTGGTGCCTTTCGTGGTGGTGATCGTGGCGCTGCAGAGCCTGACCGCCAAGTACGGCGTCAAGCTCAGCATCAGCTACTTCCTGGGCATCGCCATCGGCCCGCTGATCGCCGACCTGTTCACCGTGATCGCGCCGCAGGGCCGCGCCAAAATGATGCGCGACAAGGTGCGCACGTTCTCGCTGGCGCCGGACGTCAAGGGCTGGTCGGGCTACTTCCCCAACCCGCTCAAGGTGATGGATCGCATCCAGACCCGCTGGACCCTGGCCACCGCCACCATCTCCAGCGCCACCTTCGTGTTCAGCCCGGTGGCGATGACGGTGGTGCTGGGCGAACTGGTGGGCTCGCGCGTCAAGCATGCCTATCACCGCCTGACCACGGTGCTGAGCGCGCGCAACGGCGTCACCGAGGCCACCTACATCGCCGAGGCCCTGATCCCGCTGATCGCTTTCGGCCTGCCGCTCAGCCCGGTGGCCGCCGGTCCGGCCGCGCCGCTGTTCAACGCCCCGCCGCGCTTCACGGTGGACGCGGCCAGCGGCCAGACCCACAACCTGCACAACCTGCTGAACCACTGGGAGTTCCTGGGCTACGGCATGCTGGCGGTGCTGCTGGCGGCGATCGTGTCGTATCCGTTCGCCATGAACTTCGCGCGCCGCGCCGCGCTGTTCGTGTCGCGCAAGGTCAGCCACGAGGCCATCATCGCCACCTTCGTCGGCCTGATCATCGTGATCAGCGTGTGGGAAGGCCAGTTCCTGGGCCTGCTGGTGATCCTGACCATGGGCCTGTTCGGCGGCCTGCTGTCGCGCCTGTTCGGCTTCAACACCGGCGTGCAGTTCATGGGCTACTACACCGCCGTGCTGACGGTGCCGGCGCTGGTCAAGCTGGTGGCGTGATTCACCGGCGGCAAGGGGCGGAGCCGCCGTGCTCCGCCCCTTTTTTGCTTTCGCGGCGACCGCGTCCGGGCGCGGCGCCTTCATCCCCCCCGCTTTCCCCCGCCCGCTTGATCCCGCGCAAGGCGGCGCGGCATGCCTTGCTCTAGCCTCGGAGCCACTGTTCCCAATAAAGGCTCCCATTTCATGACGTGGTTCAAATCCCTCACACTCGCCGGACGCGAATTGCTGCCCATCGTCCAGGGCGGCATGGGCGTCGGCGTATCCGCCCATCGCCTGGCCGGCGCGGTCGCCAGCCAGAACGCGGTCGGCACCATTGCCAGTGTGGACTTGCGCCATCACCATCCGGACCTGATCGAGCAGACCGAGGACTGCCGCGACCGCGAGCAGATCGACAACGCCAACCTGGTGGCCCTGGACCGTGAAGTGCGCGCCGCGCTCGACACCGCGCAGGGGCGCGGCGTGGTGGCCGTGAACGTCATGAAGGCGGTGCGCGACCATCCCGCGCTGGTGCGCCAGGCCTGCGAAAGCGGCGCCCAGGCCATCGTCATGGGCGCCGGCCTGCCGCTGGACCTGCCCGACATGACCGCCGACTATCCCAAGGTGGCCCTGGTGCCGATCCTGTCCGAAGCGCGCGGCGTGGCGGCGGTGCTGAAGAAATGGATGAAGAAAGGCCGCATGGCCGACGCCGTGGTCATCGAGCACCCCGGCTACGCTGGCGGCCACCTGGGCGCGGCCCGCCTGGACGACATCCACGATGAACGCTTCGACTTCAAGCGCGTGCTGGCCGAATGCCGCCAGCTGTTCCAGGACCTGCAACTGGGCCGCGACGCCCCGCGCCTCATCGTGGCCGGCGGCGTCGGCAGCCATGAACAGGTACGCCACTGGCTCGGCAACGGCGCCGACGGCGTGCAGGTCGGCACGGCCTTCGCCGTGACCCGGGAAGGCGACGCGCACGAGAATTTCAAGCGCGTGCTGATGGAAGCCGATCCCGACAATCTGGCCGAATTCACCAGCGTCGCCGGCCTGCCGGCCCGCGCCGTGCCGACGCCCTGGCTGACGCGCTACCTGCGCCAGGAAAAGACGCTGCAGGAAAACACCCGCTGCGACGCGCGCCGCTGCAGCCAGCGCATGGACTGCCTGACGCAGTGCGGACTGCGCGACGGCATCGCGCGCTTCGGCCAGTTCTGCATCGACCTGAAGCTGGCCGCCGCCATGCGCGGCGAAGTCAGTCGCGGCCTGTTCTTCCGGGGCGCCTCCAAGCTGCCGTTCGGCGACGCCATGCGCAGCGTGCGCGAGCTGATGGACTACCTGCTGAACGGCAGGATGCCGACGGCGGCCTGACCGGCCGGCCCGTGGCTGCCCCCTTCATACGGGGTCGGGAAAATTATTGAACGACGTATAATCTTATTTTTCGTTCAATAATTTCCCGCCCCATGTCCCTCGCCGATCCGCACGACTCCCCCGCCCCCGGCCTGCGCGAGCGCAAGCGCCAGCAGACGCTGGACCATCTGGCCCAGACCGCCTACCGCCTGTTCGAGACCCTGGGCTACGAGGTCGTCACCATGGAACAGATCGCGGCCCAGGCGGATGTTTCCAAGGGCACGCTGTACAACCATTTCCCGGTCAAGGAAGCCCTGCTGGCGCACCGCTTCCACGCCGAGCTGGCCGCCAGCATGGTGGACCTGCTGCCCAGGCTGCGCGCGGTGCCCGGCTTTGCCGCGCGGCTCAGGCGTGTCCTGCACGCCTCCGCGCATTGGTCCGAAGCCAACCGCGCCTATCTCGGGCCCTACCTGCGCTACCGCCTGTCGACCCTGCGCCCCGACGCCCAGGGCGACGGCCGCTCGCCGCGCAGCGGCTTGCAGACGCTGTTCCACAGCCTCATCACGCAAGGGCAGCAGGCGGGCCAATTGCGTGCCGACCTGCCTGCCGACCTGCTCACGCACCAACTGCAGTTCCTGCACCTGGGCGCGCTGCTGCGCTGGCTCGACCTGCCCGGCGCCAGCCTGCGGCGCGAATTCGATGCGCTGCTTTCATTGTTCCTGCAAGGCGCGGCGCCATCCGGGAGCGCCGCGTGACCACCGCGGCCATCCTGGACTGGACCGCCGCCCGCGAGGCTGGCGTCGCGGGCGCGGGCGGCAAGGGCTGGCAGTTGGCGCGCATGGCGCAACTCGGGGTTCCGGTGCCGCCGGGCTTCGTGCTGGCGGCGTCCGCCAGCCTCGCGCGACGCCCCGGCGAGCCCGTGGCCGACGCGCTGGCGCAGGCGCTGCACGAGGCCCTGCGCCAGCGCGGCTGGCTCGACCTGCCCCTGGCGCTGCGCTCCTCGTCGCCCCAGGAAGACGCGCGCACCGCATCGTTCGCCGGCATCCATCTGTCGTGCCTGAACGTGCGCGGCGCGGCGGCGGCCGTCGACGCCGTGCGACACATCTGGGACTCGGCCTGGTCGCCGCAGGCGGACGCCTACCGCCAGCGCCTCGGCCTGCAAGCCGAAGAACGCCCCATGGCCGTGGTGGTCATGCCCCTGCTGCCCGCCACGTCCTCCGGCATCGCCTTCACCTGCGACCCGCTCGGCGGCCGCCTCGATCGCATGGTGATCCACGCCAACTGGGGCCTGGGCGAATCCCTGGTGGGCGGCCAGGCCGAGGGTGACGAATACCACTTGCACGCGGATGCCCGTCAATTGGCCTGGCTCCTGGCCCGCCAACGCATCGGCGCCAAACGCCGCGCCACCCTGCCCGCTGCCGGCGGCGGCACACAACTGGGGGAGCAGTCGGCGGCGCGGGCAGCGCAGCCCGTCCTGAGGCCCGCGCAGGTGGACGCGCTGGCCGCCCTGGCGCGCGACGCCGCCCGCGCCCTGGACTATTCCGGCGCCCCTTACGACCTGGAATGGGTCCACGACGGCCAGGATTTCTGGATCGTGCAGGCCCGGCCCGTCACCGCCATGGCGCGCCACACCTACCCCGGCCTGCAATCGCAACCTTCCTACTGGTCGCGCGGCAATACCCGCGAAGTGCTGCCTTTGCCCATGTCCGCGCTGGAATGGGACGGCGGCCGCCTGATGGCCGAGCGCATGCTGACTCGCGGCTTCGAACTGAGCGGCTACCGCACGCTGCCGGGCGCGCGCCTGGCGGCAATGTTCGACGGCCGCGTCTACCTGGACGCCTCCGTGATCCAGTGGGTCGGCCACGATGCGCTCGGCATCGCCCCGAGCGCCATGAACGCGCTGCTGGGCGGCCCGCAGCCCGAGATCCAGGTGCCCGCGCCCGGCCTGGCGCAGCGCTGGCGCCACGCACTGCGCATGCTGCGCTACCTGCGCCGGGCCGGGCCGCTGCGGCGCCGCGCCGACGCCGACCTGCCGCGCCAGTTCGCGCGGGCGCGGGCCTGGCTGGATGAAACGCCGCCGGCCGACAGCGCGGCGCTGGGCGCGCGCCTGCTGGAGCAATTCCGCACCGTGGCCGCCGCCGACGACCTGTTCTTCCTGCAAGGCTCGGGCGGCGGCGCCCTGTCCAAACTGCTGGAATGGGTGGAACGCGCCCGTCCCGGCCAAGGCCATGCGCTGACCGCAGCGCTGATGGCCGGCGGCGAACCCAGCGTGACGGCGTCCCAAAGCTATGACCTGATGGCGCTGGCGCAACGGGCGGCGCGCGAACCGCACACCCTGGCCTGGCTACGCGAGCCGGGCCGCGATGGCGCCGCCTGGGCCAGGCGCCTGCCGCCGGACAGCGCCTTCCGCCAGGCGCTGGCGGATTTCCTGGGGCGCTACGGCCATCGCGCGGTGTACGAAACCTATCTGCGCAATCCGCGCTGGCGCGAAGCGCCCGACTACCTGCTGGACAGCGTGCTGAACCTGATCGGCGCCGACCCCGCGGCGCTGCGCGCCCGCCAGGAACGGGCCGCGCGCGAGGCATGGCACGCCGTGCGCGCCGCCCTGCCCTGGTGGCAACGTCCGCTGGCCGCGAAGCTGTTGGCGGCCGCGCGCCGTGAAGGCGCCCAGCGCGAAGCCGCGCGCAGCGTGCTGGTGGCGTACCTGGCGGCGGCGCGCCGCAGCGCGCTGGAGCTGGGCACGCGCATGCGTGGCGCGGACGGCCTGGGGGCCGCCGACGACATCTTCCACCTGACCGCCGAAGAGATCTTCGCGCTCGCCGCGGGCCGTCTCGCCCCCGCGGCCGCCGCGCGCCGCGCCGCCGACCGGTGCGCGCGCCTGGCGGCGTGGGCCGAAGCGCCCGATCGCGACGTGATCGTCGAATACGGCGAGGCGCCCCCGGTGGTCGCGCCCGCCGCGCCGGTCGGTGGCAACGCCTCCTGGCGCGGCACGCCGGTCGCCAGCGGCCGGGCGCAGGGCCCCGCCTTCGTCGCCCAGGATCCGCACGCGGCGCTGGCGATGCCGGCCGGCGCCATCCTGGTGGCGCCCTCCACCGATCCGGCCTGGACGCCGCTGTTCCTGCGCGCCGGAGCAGTGGTCATGGAGGCCGGCGGCTACCTGTCGCACGGCGCCATCGTCGCGCGCGAGTTCGGCATACCGACCGTGGTCAACGTGCAGGGCATCCTGCGCCAGGTGGCCAGCGGCGACTGGCTGGAGGTCGACGCCGCGCGAGGCACGGTGCGGCGCCTGCCGGCACCCGCCGGCGCGGCAACCCCCGACGGCGGCCCGCCGCGGCCTCGGCAGCCTTAGCGGAGGTCGCCGCCGGGCGGCGTCGGCTCAGCGCGCCGCCGGCAGGTCGAACTCGAATACCGCGCCGGGCTCGGGCCGCTCCACCAACCGGATGTCGCTGTGGTGCAGTTGCAGGATGCGGTGCACGATCACCAGCCCCAGCCCGCCGCCATCGCGCGGCCCGTTGGCCAGCACCGAGGCGCGGGTGAACAGGCCGGCGCGCAAGGCTTCGGGAATGCCCGCGCCGTTGTCGCTGACCCGCACCTGCACGCCGCCGCGCGCCGCGCCCAGGCGCAGCTCGATGCGCCCGCCCGGGGCCGTGTGGCGGATGGCATTGTCCAGCAGATTGGTCAGCACCCGCTCGATCATGCCCAGGTCGGCGCGCACCGGCGGCAGTTCCTGGTCGATGGCGGTGGTAAGCCGCTGCTGGCGCGCCTCGGCGGCCAACTCGAATTTCTGGATCACGTCCTGCGCCAGCTCGGGCAGCGAGAACGTTTCAGGCTCCAGCCGCACCAGCCCGGACTCCAGCCGCGCCAGCTCGAACAATTCCTGCGCCAGCCGGCCGACCTTGCGGCTCTGCGCCAGCGCGATATCCAGGTAGCGGCGGCGCTCGGCCGCGTCCAGCGTTTCGTCCTTGAGCCGCAGCGTTTCCAGATAGCCGTGCAGCGAGGTCAGCGGCGTGCGCAGGTCGTGCGAGATGTTCGCCACCAGGTCGCGCCGCTGCTGGTCCTGGCGTGTCAGTTCGCGCCACTGCTCGGAGATGCGCCGTCCCATCTGCACGAAGCTGCGGCGCAGCAGCGAAATCTCGTCGCCGCTGGTATCGCCGGCGTCGGCCGGCTTTTCCAGCGCGGCCAGCGCGCGGCCGCCGTCGTCGCCGAAGGCGCGCACCGCGCGCGTCAGCCCCCGCAGCGGCCGCGTGATCAGGCCGAATGCCGCCAGGCCCGCCACCAGGCCCAGCAAGGCCACCAGCGCGATCGACCACAGGGTGGTGCGCAGCACCGCGCTGCGCGAGGCCGCCATGGCCAGCGCGTCGTGCGCCTGGCCTTGCAGCACCACATAGACATAACCCTGCTCGCGCCCCGCCACGCGCACCGGGGCGGCCGAGAACACCTTGGCGGTATCCAGGTGGCGCGGATCGTCGCCCGCGATCGGCAGCGCCCCGCCCGCCAGGAAGCGGCGCACCGGCGCCAGATCCACGCGGTCGCGCTTGATCTGCCCGGGCGGCGCCGCGTCGCCGACGATGCGGCCGTCGTTGTCCAGCAGGTAGACCTCGACCGCCGGATTCACCATCATCAGCATCGAGAACAGCGAGCGCACCGCCTCCGGCTTCCAGCCATTGGCGTCCATCAGCTCGTTGGTGCCGGCGATGTGCTGCGCCAGGCCGCTGGACAGCCGCTGCACCACTTCCTGTTCGTAGCGCAGGTTGGCCGAGATCTGCAGCCAGGCCGACGCGCCGCAGCAGGCCAGCAGCAGCAAGGCGAATACCGCCGACAGGCGCTGGGTCAGCGTCAGGCGCTTCATGGCGTCGGCTCCGCCGGCGCGCCCGGCGCCGCCGCGAACTTGTAGCCACGCCCCCAGACCGTCAGGATGCGCTGGGGATTGGACGGATCGGCCTCGATCTTGGTGCGCAACCGGTTGATGTGGGTGTTGACGGTGTGCTCGTAGCCTTCGTGCTGGTAGCCCCACACCTGGTTCAACAGATCCAGCCGCGAGAACACCTTGTCCGGGTTGCGGGCGAAGAAATGCAGCAGGTCGAATTCACGCGGCGTCAGTTCCAGCCGGCGCTCGTCGACCGAGGCGGTGCGGGCGATCGGGTCGATGGCCACGCCGTGCTGGCGCAGGCTGCCGGCGTCGATGCGGGCATTGCGCTCCAGCGCCTCGGTGCGGCGCAGCAGCGCGCGCACCCGCGCCACCAGCTCCAGCATCGAGAACGGCTTGGCCAGGTAGTCGTCGGCGCCCAGTTCCAGGCCGAGGATGCGGTGCACCTCGCTGGAGCGGGCGCTGGTGATGATGATCGGGGTGTAGCGTGTCATGGCGCGGGCGCGCTTGCAGATTTCCAGGCCGTCGATGCCGGGCAGCATCAGGTCCAGCACCAGCGCGTCCCAGCCGCCCTCTTCGAGCCGGCGCATGCCTTCGTTGCCGTCGGCGGCGTACTCGACGGCATAGCCCTCGTCACGCAGGTGCAGGCGCAGCAATTCGGCGATGTGGGCGTCGTCTTCGACGATCAGGACGCGGCGGGGCGTATCCATAGGGGCTCGGTGCAAGGGTGGCGGCCGGGGCCGCGGACAACGCCGGGCGCGGGCGATCCGCCCCGGCAGCGCTATTGTCGCCAATCCATGGCCGGCGAGTTATCACATTTATTTTAAGTTTGCGTGAGGACTTCGATATCGGCGCCGGGGAAGAATGGCTCCAACGACAACAACCGCCTCCCCGAGGAGCCCCGCCATGATGGCCACGCCCGCCACCCCAGACGCCCCCGCCGCCCCGGCGCCCGACAGCCGCGGCCCGGTCCATCCCGGCTGGCTGCGCATCATGCATTGGCTCAATGCGCTGGCCGTGGTCATCATGGTGACCAGCGGCTGGCGCATTTACAACGCCGCGCCGTTCTTCGACTTCACCTTTCCCAACGGCGCCACCCTGGGCGGCTGGCTGGGCGGCGCGCTGCAATGGCACTTCGCCGGCATGTGGCTGCTGCTGGTCAACGGCCTGCTCTACCTGGGGCTGAACCTGACCACCGGCCGCCTGTGGCGCAAGTTCTTCCCGGTCGGCCCGCGCGGCGTCGCCCGCGACCTGGCCGCGGCCCTGCGCGGCAAGCTGTCGCATGCCGACCCGCGCCACTACAACCAGGTGCAGCGGCTGGCCTATCTGTTCGTCATCGCGGATATCACGGTGCTGGTCCTGTCGGGCCTGGTGCTGTGGAAGTCGGTGCAGTTCGACACGCTGCGCACGCTGCTGGGCGGCTATGAATTCGCGCGCCGCATCCATTTCTTCGCCATGGCGCTGCTGGTGGCGTTCGTGGCGGTGCACCTGGTCATGGTGGCGCTGGTGCCGCGCAGCCTCATCGCCATGATCCGCGGCAAATAAGGAGACTCTCGTGAGCGCAAAACGACGCCTGTCGCTGCTGGGCCTGGACGGCCCCGCCATCCTCAAGGAAGCCGTGAAGATCCTGGACAAGCGGGTCGAGGCGCCCTCGCGCCGGGCCTTCCTGCGCCGCGGCCTGACGCTGGGCGGGCTGGCGATGCTGTCCGGCTGCACGCTGTCCGACGACGAAAACGTCGAAAAGGCGCTGACCGCGGTGTCGCGCTTCAACGATCGCGTGCAGGGCTGGATCTTCGACCCGAACAAGCTGGCACCCACCTACCCGGAATCGATGATCACCCGCCCGTTCCCGTTCAATGCCTATTACGGCATCGACGAGGTGCGGCAGGTCGAGGAAGAGAGCTTCCGGCTGGAGGTCACCGGCCTGGTGGCGGACAAGCGCCGCTGGCGGCTGGACGAGCTGCGCGCCATGGCGCAGATCGACCAGGTCACGCGCCACATCTGCGTCGAAGGCTGGAGCGCCATCGGCAAATGGGGCGGCGTGCCGTTCTCGGCCTTCCTGAAGCGCGTGGGCGCCGACCTGACGGCGAAGTACGTCGGCTTCAAGTGCGCCGACGACTACTACACCAGCATCGACATGCCCACCGCATTGCATCCGCAGACGATCCTGGCGCTGACCTACGACGGCCAGACGCTGCCGCCGGAGTACGGCTTCCCGATGAAGCTGCGGATGCCCACCAAGCTTGGCTACAAGAACCCCAAGCACATCCAGGCGATTTTCGTCACCAACACCTACCCGGGCGGTTACTGGGAGGACCAGGGCTACAACTGGTTCGGCGGCAGCTAGGTGCTTTTTTCTTTCCACCACGAAACACCAGAGGAACGCATCATGAAGACACTCACCACCGCCGCATTTTCGCTGTGCCTGGCTTTTGGCGCGGTTGCCGCGCACGCGGCCGACAACATGTCCAAGGACGGCATGGCCAAGAGCGGCATGTCGAAAGATGGCATGTCGAAGGACGGCATGTCGAAGGACGGCATGTCGAAGGACGGCATGGCCAAGGATGGCATGTCGAAGAACTCCATGTCCAAGGACGGCATGTCGCACGACGGCATGAAGAAGGACGGCATGGCCAAGGATGGCATGTCGAAAGACGGGATGTCCAAGGGCGGTATGTCGAAGGACGGCATGTCCAAGGGCGGCTCCATGAGCAAGGACAGCATGGGCAAGTAGGCCTGCCGACCGCCCCGTCGGCGCCGGCCCGGCCGCGCCGACGGCCGGCCCGCGGCCACGCGGCCCCCATGAGCCATTCACCGAGGAACTTCCCATGAAACTGACACGCAGGCATTTCCTGGGCGCGAGCGGTGTATTCGCCGCCGCCGGCCTGGCGCCGCTGCTGGCCGGGCGTGGCGCCCGTGCCGCGCAGCCCCGCGCCTATCCCTATGCCCTGAGCGACGCCGAATGGCGCGCCCGGCTGACCAAGGCGCAATACGACGTGCTGCGCCAGGAAGGCACCGAACGGCCCTACACCAGCCCGCTCAACGACGAGCACCGCGCCGGCACGTTCGCCTGCGCCGGCTGCGCCCAGAAGCTGTTCTCGTCGGCCACCAAGTTCGACAGCGGCACGGGCTGGCCCAGCTTCTGGCAGCCGCTGGAACGCGCCGTCGACACGCTGGAAGACCGCAGCTTCGGCATGACCCGCACCGCCGTCAATTGCAGCAACTGCGGCGGCCATCTGGGCCACGTCTTCGACGACGGGCCGCGCCCGACCGGACTGCGCTACTGCATGAACGGCGTGGCCATGAGCTTCACCCCGCAGGCCTGACCTGGGCCGCCTTTTTTTCGAGGATTGCGCATCATGCCCCTTCTTTCCCTCTCCCGCGCCACGCTGGCCGCCGCCGGCGCCCTGTTCGCCCTGGGCTCGGCCGGCGCCGCCGAAACCGCCTTCGTCATTCCGCCGCCCGCGCTCGACGCCCCGGCCGGCGCGGCCCAGGAAAAGGCCGTGATCGCCGGCGGCTGCTTCTGGGGAGTGCAGGCGGTGTTCCAGCACGTCAAGGGCGTCACCTCGGCGGTCTCCGGCTACGCCGGCGGCCAGGCGTCCACCGCCGACTACGACACCGTCAGCGGCGGCCGCAGCGGCCACGCGGAATCCGTCGAGATCACCTACGACCCCAGCCAGGTCAGCTATGGCCAGCTGCTGCAGATCTATTTCTCGGTGGCGCACGATCCCACCCAGCTCAACCGCCAGGGTCCGGACAGCGGCACGCAGTACCGGTCCACGGTGTTCCCGGCCAATGACGACCAGCGCAAAGTGGCCGAGGCCTACATCGCGCAACTGAACAAGTCGGGCGTCTACCCGAAGGCGCTGGCGACCACGGTCGAGCCGCTCAAGGGCTTCTATCCCGCCGAGGGCTATCACCAGGACTACCTGGTGCGGCATCCGTACAGCATGTACATCATGGTGAACGACGTGCCCAAGGTGGAGAACCTGGCCCGGACCTTCCCGGCGGCGTACCGCGACAAGCCGGTGCTGGTGAATCCATAGACGGTCGGCGGCGTTGGCCACGCCTGGCGACGGCATGTCGGCCTGGCGGGCGCCGCCGCATCCGGCCGGCGGCGCCCGCCCGCTGCCGCCTCGCGGCAATTCGACAAGCCGGCCAATCCAGCCGGATAAATAATAAAAACGAATGGATTTCAAAAATCCGGAATCAGCAGTTTTCGTGCCTGAAACATAATATCGAATGTATCAATTCCCGCCATTTTGATAATTCGGCCGGTATCCAAAACTCCAATAAAAACAAGGCGGTTGGTATCCATTCATATTGATTACCTCGATTTGGATGGTATCTCGGGGATAATTTTTTATTTTGCAAAAAAGCGGGTATAAATTGCGTCCTTTTTCTACGGGCCAGTCGAATCCATACAAAATATTTCCGCGCACGGAAACCGTATTTCCGCGGGCGGATACGCATGGATTCCACACGCTGGGCCGCGACAAAAAGGATCCCAGTCTTGACTTACCGCACGAACAAGTGGCTGACGGCCACGGTCGCATTGAGTACCTCCTGCTGCGGCGCCGCCATGGCCGCCGACCTGACGGTGAGGTCCGGCAATACCCAGGTGTTCGACGGCTCGGCCAGCCTGCCGGGCGGCATTGACGTCAACGGCGGCACGCTGGTGGTGGGCGGCAACGGCGGCGGCGCCGGCGTCACCCTTGCCGGCAACGTCAACGCCGCGTCGAACGGCACGGTGTCGGGCTTCGGCACGATCGACGGCAATCTCGACGTGACGGGCGCGCGCGTCGCGCCCGGGTACCCGGTCGGCACGCCGACCGGCGTGTCCAACGGCAACCTCGTCGTCAAGGGCGACCTGTCGATGAACAACGCCGTGTTCGATTTCGAGACCGGCTACGCGGGCCTGCCGATCACGCAACCCGGCACCGGCGACAACATCACGGTCGGCGGCAACGTCGCCCTGAACAACACCACGCTGAACGTGTCGGTCAACACCCTGGGCGTCAACGCCGGCTATTACCGCATCCTGTCGTACGGCGGCACATTGAGCGGCAACGGCCTGACGCTGGGCACGGTCAGCGGCGACTCGCTGCCGGCCGCGACCATCCAGTCGCTCACCGGCGACAAGCAGATCAACCTCATCCTGGGCCCCAGCACGACCAATCTGTGGAATGGCAACGGCGTGGCGTCGGCGACCCGCGCGGGCGGCGGCAACGGCACCTGGAGCGCCGCCAGCGCCAACTGGAACAGCCCGGCCAATGCCACCGGCGCGCTGCCCGACGGCGGCTACGCCATATTCGCGGGCGCGACCGGCACCGTCACGGTGGATGGCGGCGCCGGCCCCGTGCGCGTGTCCGGCATCCAGTTCGCCACCGACCGCTACACCCTGCAAGGCGCGCCCATCACCCTGGTCGGCAACGGCGGCAATCCGCCGGCCCTGGTGGTTGGCGACGGCACCTATGCCTCCGGCCAGTTCGTCGACACCATCCACAACCCGCTGCAAGGCACGCAAGGCTTCGTCAAGACCGGCCCGGGGTCGCTGATCCTGACCGCCGACAGCAGCGGCCTGAGCGGCCCCATCCTGATCGCCGACGGCGCCCTGGAAATCGACGGCAAGTTGAACGGCCCCGTCGACATCGGCCGCGAAGTCGTGCTGGCGGGCGTCGGCCAACTCGGCGCCACCACGCTCTACCCCACCGCCGTCATCGCGCCCGGCAATGACGGCTCGCCCATCGGCACGCTGACAATCAACGGCAACCTGACCTTCGGCGCGGACACGATCTATCGCGTGCACGCCGACCCGGCCAGCAGCGCGAGCGATCGCATCCACGTCACCGGCATCGCCAGCCTGGACGGGACCGTGGCGCACATCGGGCCGGCCGGCAACTATGCGCCGCGCGCCACCTACAACATCCTGACCGCCGACGGCGGCATCCAGGGTCGCTTCACGGGCGCCTCCAGCGCCTATGCCTTCCTTACGCCCACGCTCAGCTACGACACGAAAAACGCCTACATGACGCTGACGCGCAATGACGTCCCGATCGGCAGCATCGGCAATGGCGGCAACGAAAGCAGCGTGGGCGAAGCCCTCGACAAGGAAGACCCGCCCGTGGCCGGCACTGGCTCGTCGTCCAACGGCAACGGTTCGCCGTCCAACGGCAATGACGCGTCGCCGGGTGGCGGATCGGCCGTCATCGGCAGCGGCAACGCGTCGGTCCAGGGTTCCGGCGCGCGCCAGGTGACGACGGCGGTGCTGTCGATGACGGCGAACGAAGCGCGATCGGCCCTCAAGCTGCTCGCGGGTGAAGCCTACGCGAGCACAGCCTCGGTGCTGCAAGGCCAGGCGGACACCGTGCGCGCGCTGCCGCTGGAGCACCTGCGCGGCAACCTGGACGCGCCCATGCGCGCCGGCCTGCCCACCGCCCAGCTGGGCTCGCCTTCCGCCGACGCCCTGCCGCAAAGCGGCGCCTCGCCGCTCTGGGCCCAGGCCTTCGGCAACTGGAGCACGCTCGGCGGCGACGGCAACGCATCGAGCGTGAAGCAGTCGGCCGGCGGCTTCTTCGTCGGCGGCGACGGCGCGGTCGGCGGCGGCTGGCGCCTGGGCGGCGCGCTCGGCTACACGGGCAGCCACAGCTCGATCGCCGATGCCGCATCGCGCACCGACGTCGACAGCTACACCGCGACCCTGTTCGGCGGGCGCAACTTCGCGGCCGGCCCCGGCCACGTCCGCTTCATGGCGGGCGCGGCCTACACCTGGCACGACATCGACACCAAGCGCAACGTGGCCGCCGGCAGCCTGAACCAGCAGCTCAAGTCGTCGTATCGCGCCTCGTCGACCCAGGTGTTCACCGAACTCGGCTACCACCTGCCGCTCAATGACGCCTACGCCATCGAACCCTTTGCCGGCCTGGCCTGGAACCAGCTGCGCACGCGCGATTTCGAGGAATCGGGCGGCAGCGCCGCGCTGCGCGGCAAGGGCGGCTCGGACGACGTTACCAGCACCACGCTGGGAATGCGCGGCTCATGGCGCTTCGATTCGCACGGCGCGCCGGGCCGCCTGACCGCATCGCTGGGCTGGCGCCACGCCATGGGCGACGTGAAGCCGCGCCAGGAGCTGGCCTTCGACGGCGGCAGCACGTTCTCGGTGCGGGGCGTGCCGATCGCGCAGAACGCCGCCGTGGTCGGGCTGGGCGCCGAAATGGCCATCACGCGCAACACCACCGCGGGCGTTGCCTACGACGCGCAGTTCGGCGGCGGCAACCGGCAGCAGTCGGGCCTGTTCAAGCTGGCCATGCGCTTCTAGGCCAGCGCCGGCCAGGCCGCGGGCGTCGCGATCGTGACGTCCGCGGCACGCCGCGGCGCCGGGCGCGGGCAAACGGCGCCGCCATTGCGCTACAGTGCGGGGGTGCCGCGGGCATCCATGACTGCCGCGGCCTTGAATCCATGCATCCAGGAAAAGCACCGCAGTGAATGACTCCCCCACGCCGGACACCGACGTGTCCGAATACCGCAAGGAACAGACCGCCACGCTGTGGCGCGACGACGGCTGGACCGCGCGCATCATCAAGAACGAGGACGACGACGGCTGGGCCGTCGAGATGACCCTGGACGGGCAGGCCGAACCGGCGCTGGTGGGGCCCTGGACCATGGGCCGCGACAAGAAGAACCCCAAGCCGCTGGACGGCCCCGCATTCTCCACCCTGGTCAAGACCGCCAACGAAGTCCTGCGCCGCCACGAACAGCAGTTGCACGCCACGCTGCACAAGAGCGTAAAGATCGACGGCGCCAACGGCCGCCTGACGATCAAGCTGGACATCGTTCCGGACGAAGACGAGCCCTACGCCGTGCTCAGCGCCTACGATGAATCGGGCGACGAATTGGCCCGGATCCAGGTTGCGCCGACGTACAAGCTGAACGTGCGGCGCGCCCAGGAATGGGCCAGCGGCGGTTTTGGGCGGGACGGCTGACGCCGGGCCCCGCCACATGAAGGGCGCCGGGCGGCGCGAGCGCCCCCGGGCTCTCGCAAGCGCCGCTCAATGGCCGGTGCTGTCGCCCTGCCGGCTGGCCTCGAACAGGAACCAGGTACGCCGCTCGGTCTCGTCGATCCAGTTCTCGATCAGGCTGGAGCTGGCGATGTCGCGATGTTCGTCGGTAACGTTGTGGGCCTCGCGCAGCGTGGCCGCCAGGGTCTTGTTGTCTTCGCGCAGCTCGGCCAGCATGTCGAGCGGCTGCACGTAGTCGGCGTCGTTGTCGGCGATGCGCTGGCTGCGCGAGATATGGCCGATGGAACGCAGCGTGGTGCCGCCGATCTTGCGGATGCGCTCGGCGATCGGATCGGTCATGGCGAACAGTTGGTCGCCCTGTTCATCGAGCAGCAGATGGTAGTCGCGAAAATGCGGCCCGCTGACGTGCCAATGGAAATTCTTGGTCTTCAGGTACAGCGCGAACACGTCGGCCAGCACCTGGTTCAGCACCGCGGAGATGTCGCGGGTGGCGGCGGCGGCCAGGTCTGTGGGGGTCGCCAGCGGACGCTTGCGCAGCGTCTTTGCCGCCTTGGTGGTCTTCTCATTCAGTTTCTTGGCCATGAATCGCAGCTCCTGGAAATGATTCGGAAAACACGCGCGCGGCGCGATCGATCGCGCCGCCACACCCCAGGGTAATCCCGTACGGGCGCTTTGCCAATGGGACAAACGCAAACCGGCTGCTCGCCGTCGCACCGGGCCTGATAGTCGCCTTGATTCATTCATTTGAATGAATTAATCTGCGCATTCCGACCCAAACCAAGGAACACGCATGAACACCCCTCCCGCCCCGCTGTCGCTGGCGGAAAGAAACCGGCGCTGGAACCTGGCCCGCGACCTCATGCGGGCCGAAGGCCTGCAGGCGCTGGTCGTCTATGGCGACCGCGAAGCGGCCGCGCCCGCCGGTTTTTCGCCCGATTGCTACTTCAGCAACGACCGCCCCGGATCGCTGGTGGTCTTCATCGGCGACGAAGCGCCCAGGGTCTATACCTTCGCCTCGCTGATGATCGCCGACCACATCCAGTCGGCGCTGCGCGGCGACCTGCAATGGATCGCGCCGGAACAGCTGTACGTGGGCAAGACGGGCCGCGACGTCGGCGCCTGGCTGGCTGAACGCGGGCTGGACGGCAGCCGCGTCGGCATCATCGGGCTGGAACCCTATCCGCCCTTCTATTTCGACGGCGCCCTGCCCGCGCGCACCCTGCAGGGCCTGGCGCAGGCCTTGCCCAAGGCGGAACTCGTCCCCGTGTACAAAGCCTTCTTCCGGCTGGCATCGGTCAAGAGCGAGGAAGAACTCGGCCTGGTCCGCTACGCCGCCCATATCGGCGAGGCCATGAGCGAAACACTGCGCGCCACGGCCCGGCCGGGGGTCAGCGAAGCCGACCTGGTGGCCGCCGTCACCGCCACCTGCTTCGCCATGGGCGGCTACACCGCCGAAGTGCTGCTGGGAACCGGCCCGGAGTATGTCGGCTGGGGACCGCCCGCGTGGCAGTACCGGTCGCAGCGGCCCCGGCTGCTGCGCGAGGGCGACATCGTGCTGTCGGAGATCTTCGCGCTCTATGGCTTGATGGAAACGCAGCACCAGGCGGCGGTGGCGATCGGCGAGGTCCACCCGGACATCCATCGCTCCGCCGACGTCGCCCGCGCCTGCTATGAAAGCGGCCTGGCGGCGCTGCGCGTGGGCAATACGTTTGGCGATCTGGTCGACGCCATGGAGGCGCCTTTGCTGGAATCCGGCGGCTGGCACGTGCATCCCCTGGTCCACAGCATAAACCCCTACGGTCCGGTGGGCTTCGGCACCGCGCCGGGGATAGAATCCCTGCCCGAGGCCGCGCGCTATCCGCAACTGCGGCCCCTGCCGACCGTGGGCCGGGATCTTCCGCTGCAAGCCGGCATGTGCTTCGCGTTCGAGCCCAACTGCGGCTTCGGGCGCCATCTGGCCAACATCGGCGGCACGGTGATCGTGGGTGAAAATGGCGGCATCGCCCTGAACCGGAATTCGACCCGGCTGATGCTCGCCGACGGCTAGCCTTCGCCGCCAGGATCGCCGGCGCGGACCCAGGCCCTGCTATCCTGGCGCGCGGCCGGGGGGCCTTCCCCGTGCCGGCCCAGGCCGAAGACACGCGAAGCAAGAACGCACATGAGTACATCGACGACTGAATCCCCTGCCACCGAGCGCGCCGCCGACACGCGCGACCGGCTGCTGCGGGCCGGACTGGCCCTGTTCAGCCAGCTGGGCCTCGAAGGCGTGCGCACGCGCCAGCTGGCGCAGGCCGCCGGCGTCAACCAATCCGCCATTCCGTATCATTTCGGCGGCAAGGAAGGCGTCTATGCAGCCGTACTGGAGCAGACGGCGCAAGCCATCGCCGAACGGCTGGACTGGCCGGATGCCGCGCCCCGCACAGCAGCCGACGCGGCGCTGCAACTGGAAGCGATCATGCGCGGCTTCGCGGCCGCGTTGCTGGATTCCGAGGCGTCCGCCGCCCGCAGCCTGCTGCTGGCGCGCGAACAGCTGCAACCCACTCCCAAATTCGAAGCCATCCACGCCGTGCTGTTCATGCCCCTGCACGAAGCGGTGACGCGGCGCGTCGCCGTCATCCGGGGGGAAGCGCCCGACAGCCGCGGCTGCATCCTGCGCGCCCACGCCATTCTGGGACAGGCCATTGTCTTTGCCGTGGCGCGCGAAGCGCTGTTGCGGCGCCTGGGAACCGGCCGCCTGACCCGCGCCATGGTCGCCGAGATCGCCGCCATGGTCGGCGCCACGGCGGTGGCGGCCGCTCGCGACTAGTCCACGGCCGCGCCGGACCTGACCGCGAACACTTCGCCCTGGCCGGCAAACAACGCCACGCAAGCCTGGATGCGATCCGCGATGGAGCCCTGGGGCAGCGGCTGGGCCAGGCCCAGCGCCATCTGCCGCAATGGCTCGGCGATGGTCATGGCCAGCAGCAGGCCGGCCGTCTCGCGCGGCTGCCTGATGCGGATGAAACCCCGCGCGGCGAGCTTCTCGAACCACGCGGCCAGCATCGCGGTGCCGCGCTCGATGCCATTTTCCTGGTAGACCGCCAACAGCGCCGCGCGCGCCGGAAAGTCGGCGGTCAGCAATCGGAACATGCCGACGGCGTCGGCCGATAGGGCGCGATCGGCGATCGCCTGCAGCACCCGCGCCAGGGCCGGCAGCACATCGGCGGCGCTGCCGACATCCTGCGCCATCACCGGCTCGAATGTGTCGGTCCAGCCGCGCACCACTTGCGCCACCAGGTCCTCGCGATTGGCCGCGAAGCGGTAGACGGTTTTCTTGGCCATGCCGGCCCGCTTGGCCACCGCTTCCAGCGTGGCCGCGGCGTAGCCCTGGTTCAGCAATAGCCAGGTGGCGGCCTCCAGCGCGGCCGCGCGCAATTCGGCGTCGGGCCGGGCGGGACGGCCGCGCGGCCGCGGCGAGGGGGACGATGCCATGGTCGGGAGGAGCTCCTGTGAATGAAGTGCGATCTTACACGCTACGCTTATTTTGGAAACGAATAACGTTTCTTTATTGTAGAATCCGCCTTCCCCCCTCTCGGAGCCTACGCAATGACCTCCCCGCATCCCGACGCGGCGCACATCCGCGCCGACATGGACAGTCTGCTCGACCCCGCGCCGCTCAGGCTCGAGACCGGCATCACCCGTCTGCCCGGCGGCGGCCTGGTGGTGGCCGCGCGCACCGACCTGCACGGCTGCAAGGGCCGCATGTTCGACTGGTGGTTCAAATTCTTCCAGACCACCCAGCACATCAAGTGGTGGCATCCGCAGGACCACGTCGAGCACCGCGGCTGGGACAGCGCCTGGCGCCGGGGTGAAAACTACATCGGCGCCTCGATCCACGCGGTCGAGTCGCTGGCCGACCTGCCGCCGGTGGCGGCCAGGCTGAAGTTCCACGCGCCCGCAGAGGCCTTCGACGCCGAGCGCTTGCGCGCGGCGCAGGACAGCCAGGACGTGTCGGCGGCCGTCTATGCGCGCATTGGCTTTGGCGACCACGTCCAGCTCGACCCGGACGGCGATCCGATGGACGGCCAGATGATCCACCTGACGCGCGACACGCCGTTCGGCTGCGTGCTGCGCAGCCGTTTCTACCTGGGGCTGTCGGGCGAACGGCCGGAACAGGCGGTGCCGGACGCGCTGGGGCTGAACCTGCTGCGCCACTGTTATACGGAGTTCACCTTCCTGTCGCGCTTCCTGCCGTCGCTCTATTACGGCGAGCACGCCAACGGCGAGGCGGCGCCCCTGCCCTGGTAGCGCCGCCGCGCCCCGGGCGGGAGGGATCGCTGGCGCCGCCGAGCCGGCCCGGCGGAAGGAGTATGCTACGGCGCTTCACAACGGCCACACTCCCGTCACATCGCTATGCGCGGCAACCCCGACGCCCGGCAAGGCGCTATCGCCCTGCATGGGTTCTACTTCCTGTACTACGGCTTGCAGGGCGTCAGCATTCCCTTTCTTCCGCTGTGGTTCGCCGGCCGCGGACTCGATCCGGCGCTGATCGGCCTGATCGTGGCGACCTCGTTCCTGCCCAAGATCCTGTCCACCCCGGTGGTGGCGCACGTCGCCGACCAGCGCGGCGGCGCGCATGGCCTGATCTTCGCCGCGCTGGCCGCCTCGCTGGCGCTATTCATCTGCTATCCGTTCAGCCAGGCGCCCGCCTGGCTGTTCGGCGTCACGCTGTTGCTGAACGCCGTGTTCCCGGCGGTGCTACCCCTGCTGGACCGCATGGCGATCGCCAGCGGCCGCGGCCAGGGCAACTCCTACACCATCATCCGCGCCTGCGGCTCGCTCGGCTTCGCGTTGGTGACGGTGGCCGGCGGCTACCTCATCAAGACCTTCGGCGCCGACTGGGTGATGTGGCTGTCGATGCTGCTGATCGTGGCCTGCCTGGCCTGCGTGCGCCTGCTGCCCCGGGCGGCCCGTCCCGCCGCCGACGAGGCGCCCGCCGAGCGCGCGCGGCTGCCGATGCGCGAGATCCTGCGCGACCGGCCGCTGCTGCTGTGCATCGGCGCCGCCTCGCTGGTGCAGGCCAGCAACGGCTTCCTGTATTCGTATTCCACGCTCTACTGGACCGATCGCGGCCTGTCGACGGCGCTGATCTCGATGCTGTGGGCGGTGGGCGTGGCCAGCGAAGTGCTGTTTTTCTTCCTCGCGCCCAAGGTGCTGGCGCGGGTCGGCGCGCAGTGGCTGATCCTGGTTTCGGCCGCCATGACGGCGCTGCGCTGGGCCGGCCTGTCGGCCACCACCGACCCGGCCTGGATCGCCGCGCTGCAGCTGCTGCAATGCTTCACGCTGGCGGGCAACAACGCCGCCATCATGTGGTACATCGCGCGCCGCGTGCCGGCGGCCTGCAAGACCTCGGCCATTGCGCTGTACGCGCTGCTGTCGGGCGGCGTGTTCATGTTCGGCAGCATCCAGCTGGGCGGCGCGCTGTATCGCGCCTACGCGCCGGGCGGTTTCCTGGTGATGGCGCTGTGCGCGGCCTGCGCCATTCCGCTGGTGCTGGCGGCGGAAAAGCGCGCGCGGGCGGCCTGAGGCCGGGCCCGCGTCGGGCAGCCGCGCGGCGCGAGCCGCCCGGACCGCTCAGCCCGCCCGGCTGCCCTCCAGCGCCCGCGCCAGCGTCTCGAACACGCGCGGATCGCCGGACTGCGCGACGTTGAACCGCAGGCAGTCCCCGGCGCTCAGCGACACGCTGAAGGCGTTGCCCGGCGCCAGCACCACGCCTTCGCGCAGGCAGGCGCGCGCCACCGTCGCCGCGTCGACGCCGGCCGGCAGGCGGCACCACAGGAACATGCCGGCCTTGGGCGCGAGCCACGGCACGATGCCCAGGGCTGCCAGGCGCGCGGTGGTCCGTTCGCGTTCCTCGGCCAGCCGCTGGCGCACCCATTCCATGTGCTTGCGGTAGCCGCTGTCGGTCAGCGTGCGGAACACCACGTCGGCCGCCAGGCGCCCGCCACCGAAGGTGGTGGCGATCTTCAGGTCGGCCAGGCTGTCGATCCAGTCGGCCCGCGCCGCGATGAAGCCGCAGCGCAGCGAAGC
This sequence comes from Achromobacter sp. KK8, assembly GCF_054188005.1. Taxonomy (NCBI): domain Bacteria; kingdom Pseudomonadati; phylum Pseudomonadota; class Betaproteobacteria; order Burkholderiales; family Alcaligenaceae; genus Achromobacter; species Achromobacter sp. KK8. Next base: position 4,852,642 of record NZ_CM135178.1, read on the forward strand.
CGACACCGTCTTGGAGAAACTGCCGATCTGGATCACGCGCGACAGGCCATCGAAGGCCGCCAGCCGTGGCGCGGGCGCGTTCTCGAAGTCGGCGAAGATGTCGTCTTCCACGATCACCAGCCCGGCGCCGTCGGCCGCCTTGAGCAAGCGGTGCGCCACCAGCGGCGACAGCGTCGCGCCGGTGGGGTTGTGGATGCCCGAGTTGGTGATGTACAGGCGCGGGGCATGCTCGCGCAGCGCCGCCTCGAAGCGCGCCACGTCAGGGCCTTGCGCCGTATAGGGCACGCTGACCACGCGGGCGCGGTGCGCCTTGAGCAAGGCATGGAAGTTGAAATAGCAGGGATCGTCCACCAGCACGGTATCGCCCGGCTCCAGCAGGAAGCGGCAGATCAGGTCGATGGCCTGGGTCCCGGACTCGGCCAGCATGACCTGTTCGGGCGTGGTCTCGATGCCGGCGGCGGCCAGGCGCCGCGACAGCACCTGGCGCAGGCCCGGATGGCCCAGGGGCGTGGCGTACTCGGTCAGCGCCAGGGAATCGGCCTTGGCCAGGGCGCGCAATGCGCGGCGGATGCCCGCCTCGTACATCCAGGCGCTCGGCAGCCAGCCGCAGCCGGGCCGCAGCGCGTCGGGCGCGGCCTCCAGCGACTGCCGCGACACCCACAGCGGATCGATCTCGCGGTCGAGCCGCGGGCCGATCTCGGTCAGCGCCAGCGGCGCCACCGGGCCGGCGACGTAAAAGCCCGAGCCGGGCCGCGACGTGATGCTGCCTTCCGCCGCCAGGCGTTCATACGCCTCGACCACCGTCGATACCGACACCCCCATGGCGCCCGCCTGCGCCCGCACCGACGGCAGGCGCGCGCCCGGCAGATAGGCGCGCGCCGCGATGCGCGAGCGCACCTGCGCCATGACCGCCTCGATCCGCGTGCCGCCTTGTTTCATGACTTCCCCTTCCACCGTACTGGACCGTATTGCATAACAGTTATTTTGAATTGTACTGGACTGTCTCTAGGGAAAACGGGCAGGAAATGCTTCACTGGCGTTTTGACCGGAGCGGTACATGGACAAGGCAACAAGCGGCTGGATCAATGGTTTCATCGGCGTGGCGATCTTCGCGGGCTCGCTGCCCGCGACGCGGGTGGCGGTAGCGGAACTGGACCCCATCTTCCTGACCTGCGCCCGCGCCGCCATTGCCGCCGTGCTGGGCTGGACCCTGCTGTGGCTGCTGCGCCAGCCGCGGCCTGGGCGCGCCCAATTGCCCGCGCTGGCCCTGACGGCGTTGGGCGTGGTGCTGGGCTTTCCGCTATTGACGGCGCTGGCGCTGCAGCACGTCACCTCGGCCCATTCAATCGTGTTCCTGGGGCTGCTGCCGCTGTCCACCGCCATTTTCGCGGTGCTGCGCGGCGGTGAACGCCCGCGGCCGGCGTTCTGGATGTTCTCGGTGGCGGGCGCGGCCTTCGTGGTCGGCTACGCCTTGATGGGCGGCCTGGCTGTTTCGCTCAAGGGCGACCTGCTGATGCTGGCGGCCATCGTGGTCTGCGGCATGGGCTACGCCGAAGGCGCCAAGCTGTCGCGCACGCTGGGCGGCTGGCAGGTCATCAGCTGGGCCCTGGTGCTGTCCTTGCCGGTGATGCTGCCGCTGGCGCTGTTCACCCTGCCGCCCTCCTTCGCCCATGTCAGCGCGGCCGGCTGGATCAGCCTGGCCTACGTGTCGCTGTTCAGCATGCTGATCGGCTTCGTGTTCTGGTACCGCGGGCTGGCCCAGGGCGGCATCGCCGCGGTGGGCCAGCTGCAGTTGTTCCAGCCGTTCATGGGCCTGGGCCTGGCGGCGCTGCTGCTGCACGAACAGGTCAGCTGGAGCATGTTGCTGGTGACGCTGGCCGCCGTGATCTGCGTGGCCGGAGCCAAGAAGCACGCGCGCTAGCCGCTGGCGCCGCCCCCGGCGGCCACGACTCGCCAGTGGCAGCCGCGCCCGCGGCCACTGCCGGCAAGACGCGGTCGGCGGAACCTGGGCGGCAGACAGGGGCGGCAGACACACTTGGCCAAAGAAAAAGGCGCCGGACAAAGCCGGCGCCTTTTGCATGGCGGCCGCAAGCGGCGCGCGTCCCCTCAGCAGCAGCCGATGCGCTTCTTGCCGCCGTAGCGGGCATCCTGGCGCTCGCGGAAGAACGCCTCGTAGCTCATCGGCTCCTGGTCGGGGTGGGTGCGCCGCATGTGCTCGACGTAGTTCTCGTAGTCGGGCACGCCGACCATCAAGCGCAGCGTCTGGCCGAGGTAGCGGCCGGCGGCGCCGGCCGCCGAGGTCATGTTGGAAAACAGCATGGCGGCGCCTCCCGGGCTCAGTCCGCGCCGGCGGCCGCGGCGGCCGGCAGGGTTTCGTAGGGCGTCTCGCGCGCGGTCGGCTGGTTCTCGGCGCGGGCGCGCATGACCGACCGGATGCCGAACAGCACCGTGCTGATCACCACGAACATGAAGATCGCGCACAGGCCGGCGTTGATGTAGTCGTTCATCACGACGCGCGACATTTCCGCCAGCGACTTGGCCGGCGCCAGCACCTTGCCTTCGGCGATGGCGGCGTTGTACTTGGCCGCGTGCGACAGGAAACTGACCTTGGGGTCGGCGTGGAACACCTTCTGCCAGCCTGCGGTCAGGGTGCACGCCAGCAGCCACAGCGTCGGCAGCACGGTGACCCAGGCGTAGCGGTCGCGCTTCATCTTGAACAGCACCACGGTGCCCAGCGTCAGCGCGATCGCGGCCAGCATCTGGTTGGCGATGCCGAACAGCGGCCACAGCGTGTTGATGCCGCCCAGCGGGTCGACCACGCCCTGGTACAGGAAATAGCCCCAGGCCGCCACGCACAGGCCGGTGGCGATCAGGTTGGCGGGCAGCGACTCGGTGCGCTTGAGCGACGGCGCGAAGGTGCCCAGCAGGTCCTGCAGCATGAAGCGGCCCGCGCGGGTGCCGGCGTCCACGGCCGTCAGGATGAACAGCGCCTCGAACAGGATGGCGAAGTGGTACCAGAACGCCATCATGCTGGGGCCGCCGATGGCCTGGTGCAGGATGTGCGCCATGCCCACGGCCAGCGTCGGCGCGCCGCCGGCGCGCGAGATGATGGTGCTTTCGCCGACGTCCTTGGCGGTCTGCACCAGGTCGGCCGGGGTGATCACGAAGCCCCAGCTGGACACCACCTGGGCGACCTGGTCGGGCGTGGTGCCGATGACGGCGGCCGGGCTGTTCATGGCGTAGTAGATGCCCGGCTCGATGACGCAGGCGGCCACCAGCGCCATGATGGCGACGAACGATTCCATCAGCATGCCGCCGTAACCGATGTAGCGGGCCTGGGTTTCGTTCTCGATCAGCTTGGGCGTGGTGCCCGAGGAGATCAGGGCATGGAAGCCCGACACCGCGCCGCAGGCGATGGTGATGAACAGGAACGGGAACAGGTTGCCCGACCACACCGGACCGGAGCCGTCCACGAACTGCGTCAGCGCCGGCATTTTCAGCTCGGGCGCGACCACCACGATGCCGATGGCCAGGCCGACGATGGTGCCGATCTTCAGGAAGGTCGACAGGTAGTCGCGCGGGGCCAGCAGCAGCCACACCGGCAGCACCGAGGCGATGAAACCGTAGATGATCAGGATCCAGGTCAGGCCCTTGCCGTCGAAGTCGAACATCGGGCCGATGACCGGATGCGCGGCCACGTCCTGGCCGAAGGTGATTGCCGCCATCAGGCCGACGAAGCCGATGATGGAGACCTCGCCGATCTTGCCCGGACGGATGTAGCGCAGGTACACGCCCATGAAGAGCGCGATGGGAATGGTGGCGGCCACCGTGAAGGTGCCCCACGGCGAGTGCGTCAGCGCCTTGACCACGATCAGCGCCAGCACCGCCAGGATGATGACCATGATCATGAAGGCGCCGAACAGCGCGATCACGCCCGGGACCTTGCCCAGCTCGGACTTGACCAGGTCGCCCAGCGAACGGCCGTCGCGGCGCGTCGAGATGAACAGGATGGTGAAATCCTGCACGGCGCCGGCGAACACCACGCCGGCCAGGATCCACAGCATGCCCGGCAGGTAGCCCATCTGCGCGGCCAGCACGGGGCCGACCAGCGGGCCGGCGCCGGCGATGGCGGCGAAGTGGTGGCCGAACAGCACGTGCTTGTTGGTCGGAACGTAGTCCAGGCCGTCGTTGTACTTCCAGGCCGGCGTCATGCGCGTCGGGTCAAGGCTGAACACCTTGTTGGCGATGAAGCGGCTGTAATAGCGGTATGCGATCAAGTACACGCAGACGGCGGCGATCACCACCCATAGCGCGTTGATGGTCTCACCCCTGGCCAGCGCCACGGTGCCGAGCGCGAACGCGCCCAATACCGCAACCGCCAGCCAGACCAGGTGCTGACCCAGTCCCTTACTGCTGGTATGCATAAGTGCTCCTCTTGCCTCCCGCCATGCTTTTGGCGTGCAACGCTTTTTTCGTCCCGCGGGTGGGCAGACTCGTTGTTGTAGGGTGGCGGACGCAGGCGTCCGCGCGGCGTCCGGTCGACGCGGGCGTTAGTATTTCGGTTTGGCCTGGCCGCAACAAGCGCGAAACTACGCAAGCCCTCTACGTATTACTACCGAATGCGCCGCAGCATATTTGCCGCCGCGATCGTAAAATCGACCGCAAACCCGCATGAGTTGCGTGGCCCCATTCTCTTGATGCACCGCAACACGCGCAATCCGCGCTGATACAAATCCCCTGATGAAGCTGCGTCTGAAAATCCTGCTGCTGGCCGCCGTCCCCCTGCTGGTGGCGCTGGCGGCCATTGCCGTGGCCGTCTACGTGCAGGGCCTGCAACTGGCGCAGCGCGAAAAAGAGGTGGTGGAAAGCGCCTGGCTGGGCAGCAAGGAAAGCGAGCTGCGCCACTATGTCAGCCTGGCCTACAGCGCCATCGCCCCGCTGCAGGACGCCAGCGACGGCGACGCCGCCCGCGAGCGCGCGCTGGCGCTGCTGGCGCAGATGGAATTCGGCCACGACGGCTATTTCTTCGTCTACGACCTGCAAGGGCGGAACCTGATGCACCCGCGCCAGCCCGAACTGGTCGGCCGCGACCTCTGGAACCTGCGCGACACCCACGGCCAGCCGGTGATCCAGAACCTGCTGACGGCCGCCCGCCGCGGCGGCAGCCAGGGCGAGGCGGTGCACTACCAGTGGGAAAAGCCCTCGACCCACCAGATGGTGGAAAAGCTCGGCTACGTGGTGGTGCTGGAACGCTGGGGCTGGATGCTGGGCACCGGCATCTACCTGGACGACGTCGAACAGACCCTGGCGCACATCGACGCCGCCGCCCAGTCCAACATCCGCAACATGTTCGCCTGGGTCGCCGGCATCGCCGCCGTCTCGATCCTGGGCGTGGCCGCCTGCGGCCTGGCGCTCAATATCAGCGACCACCGTCAGTCCGACGCCAAGCTGCGGCTGATGGCGCAGCAGCTGGTGCGGTCGCAGGAAGACGAACGCGCCCGCCTGTCGCGCGAGCTGCACGATGGCATCAGCCAGGTGCTGGTGTCGATCAAGCTGGCGCTGGAAGCCGCGCGCGAACGGGTACGCCAGGCCCTGGGGGCCGAGCCGCGCGCGCTGGCGCACATCGACACGCCATTGGGCAGCGCGCTCGATCGCCTCAATACCGCGGTGGGCGAAGTGCGGCGCATCTCGCACAACCTGCGCCCGACCCTGCTGGATGACCTGGGCCTGCCGGCCGCGCTGGAGCACCTGGGCCGGGAATTCGCCGGCGCCAGCCAGGATGGCGCGGCGCCCCTGACGGTGCGGCTGGCCACGCAGGGCCGCCCCGTCAAGCTGCCCGACGCCTACGCCACCGCCCTGTTCCGCGTTACCCAGGAGGCCCTGACCAACGTCGTGCGCCACGCCGGCGCCCGCCGCGCCGACCTGACGCTGGCATACACCGAACGCGACCTGCGCCTGACCATCCATGACGACGGCCGCGGCTTCGACTACGCCGAAGTGCAGCAGGATCCGCGCCGCGGCATCGGCCTGCGCAACATGCGCGAACGCATGACCGCGCTGTCCGGCAGCCTCAGTTTCCATACCTCCGACCAGGGCACCACCCTGCAGGCCTGGCTGCCCTTGCCGCCGCCCACCCCCGACGTTTCCAGACCCGCATGACCGACCCTGGCTCCCCCATCCGACTGCTGCTGATCGACGACCACCCGCTGGTGCGCGACGGCCTGCGCCTGCGCCTTGAGACCGTGCCGCACCTGCAAGTGGTGGGCGAAGCCGGCAACGCCGCCGCCGCCCTGGCCTTCCTGCAGGCCTGCCTGGCGGAGGACCCGCTGGGCGGCACCCTGCCGCAATTGGTGCTGATGGACCTGAACATGCCGGGCGTGGGCGGGCTGGAACTGACCGCGCAACTGCATGAACGCTATCCGCAGATCGCGGTGCTGGTGCTGTCGATGCACGACAACGCCGAATACATGGTGCAGGCGGTGCGCGCCGGTGCCCGCGGCTACCTGCTCAAGGACGAGCCGGCCCAGGAGATCCTGGCGGCCATCGACGCTGTCATGACCGGCCGCACCTACTTCAGCGCCGCCGTGTCGCTGCGCCTGTCGCAGGCCAGCGCGCCGGCCACCCTGCTGACCCAGCGCGAGCGCGACGTGCTGCGCCACATCGCCAGCGGCCACGCCAACAAGCAGATCGCCCAGGCGCTGGGCCTGTCGGTGCGCACCGTCGAAACCCATCGCCTGAACATCAAGCGCAAGCTGGGCATCGACGGCCAGGCCGAACTGATCAAGTACGCGGTCGAGAACCGCGGCGTATAACCCCTCCATCCGTCGGGTTTCCGGCTGCGAAGCCGGCCCGCGCTGGAGTAGACTTGCGTGTTCATCGCCATCGCCGGCGCGCAGCCCCCAGGAGTTCCCATGTCATTGGAAAGTCACTACACCGCCATTCTCGAAGCACTGGGGGAAGACCCATCCCGCGAAGGCCTCGCGGACACGCCGGCGCGCGCGGCCAAGGCCATGCGCCACCTGTGCCGCGGCTACAACCAGAACCTGGAAGAGATCGTCAACGGCGCCCTGTTCACCTCCGACACGCGCGAGATCGTGCTGGTCAAGAACATCGAGCTGTATTCGCTCTGTGAGCACCACATGCTGCCCTTCATCGGCAAGGCGCATGTGGCCTACCTGCCCAACGGCAAGGTGCTGGGCCTGTCCAAGGTGGCGCGCATCGTCGAGATGTACGCCCGCCGCCTGCAGATCCAGGAAAACCTCAGCCGCCAGGTGGCCGAGGCGGTGCAGTCCGTCACCGGCGCCGCCGGCGTGGCCGTGGTCATCGAAGCCCAGCACATGTGCATGATGATGCGCGGCGTCGAAAAGCAGAATTCGTCCATGGTCACGTCGGTGATGCTGGGCGAATTCCACGACAACCCGTCGACCCGCGCCGAGTTCCTCAGCCTGATCCGCTGAAGCGCGCCTGGCGCCGCCCGGGAATGGCCGGCCCCTCCGGGGCCGGCTTTTTTGTCGGCGCGCGAAGCAAGCGCTAGCGCGGTTCGTTCCGCACGACCATCCAGATGCCGCACGCCGACACGGCCGTGCCCACCAGCATCAGCCAGGACAGCGGCTCGCCGAACATGGCCCAGGCCCACACCAGGGTAACCGCCGGGCTCAGGTACAGCACGCTGGCGACACGGGTGGGAGACGAGCGCCGCAGGCAGATCCAATACAGGCCGTAGCCGCCCAGCGTCGACAGCGCCGCTGTCCACAGCACGCTGAGCGCGAACCCGGCGCTGGCAACCGGCAGCAGGCTGCCTTCCCTGCCCGCCAGCGCGGCGAAGGCCACCGCCGAAATCGCGCATTGCACCCACAGATTGGACAGCAGCCCCATGGACGCGGGGGAATCGGCCTGCTTCTGCCACAGGGTGGCCAGCGCCAGCGACAGCATGCCCAGCAACGGCAGGCCGTAGGTCCATAGCGGCGTCCCGCCCCAGGCCAGGGCATCGCGCGTGACCAGGATCACGCCCAGCAATCCCAGCAGCAAGCCCAGCCAGGCGCGCCTGTTCAGGCGCTGGCCGAGCAGCCCGGCTCCCAGCAGCGCCGTGCCGATCGGCAAGAGGTCGGCGATCAGCGCGGCCAACCCCGCCGGCACGCCGTATTCGATACCCTTGGCGACGCCCGCCAGGTAGCCGGCCATCGCCAGCAGGCCGATGCCGGCGTGGCGCAACAGCAGCGCCGCCGGCGTGCGCCGCAACGGACCCGCCACCCAGGGCAACAGCGCCAGCGCGACCAACACGCAGCGCCAGAACACGACCAGGAAGGCCGAGCCGTGGTCGATGGAAAAGCGCGTGCCGACGAACCCCGAGCTCCAGGTCACGACCAACGCGGCCTCCAGCGCCAACAGCGGCACGGCGGCCGGGGCGGTCCGCCGAACCGCGATTGGCGCGGAGGCGGCGTTGCAGGCATCCCCGCGGGGCATGGCAAGGTGGGGCATCGATGGTTTTCTCATGACCTTGACCTTAAGGCCAGGCCATAATCAAATAAATCAAAATATATTTGCCGCCTCGTTCACAAAATCGAAATCATGAACCAATCACTGGATATCGACCTGCTGCGCACGTTCCATGCCGTGGCCCGGCTGGGACAATTCCGCGCCGCGGCCGAGCACGTCCACCGCAGTCCGGCGGCGGTCAGCGTCCACATCCAGCGGCTGGAGGCCGTGGTCGGCGGCCGGCTGCTGGAGCGCGACAACCAGTCGGTGACGCTGACGCCCCTGGGCCAGCGCGTACTGGGCGGCACGGCCGAGCTGCTGCGCGTGCACGACCGGGTACTGGGCGGCATCCAGGGGACGGCGCTTGCCGGGCGTATCAAGCTGGGCCTGCCCGACGAGTACGCGGCCCACGTCATCCGCGACATCCTGCCACTGTTCGCCGCGGACTGGCCGGGCGTCGTGCTGGAAGTGACGACGGCGCCCAGCCTGGCGCTGCGCGACCAGGTCGGCCGCGGTCGCCTGCATCTGGCGCTGGCGGCGCAAGCGATGGCCCGGCGGCCGGACCCGCATTCACTGGCCTGGACCACGCCGGTGTGGGCGGGAAGCGCCAGGCTGGGGACGCCATTGCCCGATCCCCTGCCCTTGGCCCTGCACGCGGCGCACTGCCCCTACCGGGAGGCAATGACCACCAGCCTGGATCGCGCGGGCCTGGCCTGGCGGACGGTCTTGAGCAGTCCGTCGAGCCAGGCGGTCGAAGCCTGCGTCGAGTCGGGCCTGGCCGTCAGCCTGATCGATCGCTCGCGGGTGACAAGCGCCATGCGGGTGCTGGACACGCTGCCGGCCATTGCCGCGCATGAGATCGTTCTGCTGCGCGCGGCCTCGGCGCAAACCGCCCCGGCCACCGACCTGCTGGAACAGACCCTGCGGCGGCATTTCAGGCTCTAGCGCGACGAGCGGGATCGCCGGCCACGGCGAGACCTGCCGGCAAGGGTCCGCCCGGCTCGCACCCTTTTCCGCCCGCTCTCCCCCGAAAGACGTAGGACGCCCGGGCCGCCGCCCCAAGGCGGGGCAGCCCCCTTGGCTCCTATCGAATACGGCATCTGGCCCTAGCGCTGTGGCCCCATCCGGGCAAACTGGCACCACAGGCCGCACCGGCACAAGCCGGTCGCGTCGGGGCGCGGCCCATTCTCTCCCGGAGATCACCATGAACGCGTTATACCGCCTCATCCGCCGCGGCATCCTGGCCGGCCTGGCCGCCACCCTGCTGGCCGCGCCCGCCCACGCCCAGACCCGCCTGACCGTGGGCTACCAGCTCATCGTCGGCCCCTTCCTGACCGCCATCGCCGACGGCAGCTTCGATGCCGCCCTGAAAGACGCCGGCTACCAGGTCGACTGGCGCCAGTTCACCTCCGGCGGCGACATTTCCACCGCGCTGGCCTCGGGCAACGTGCCGGTCGGCGTGCTCGGTTCCACCGGCATCACCTCGGCCGCCACCCGCGGCGTCGACCTGCAACTGTTCTGGATCCTGGACAACATCGGCAAGTCGGAAGCGCTGGTGGCGCGCAACGGCTCGGGCATCAACGGCACCGCCGACCTGAAGGGCAAGCGCGTCGCCACGCCGTTCGTGTCGACCTCGCACTTCCACCTGCTGGTGGGGCTGGAACAGGTCTGGAAGATCAACCCGCGCGACGTGCGCATCCTGAACATGCAGCCGCCGCAGATCGTGGCCGCCTGGCAGCGCGGCGACATCGACGCCGCCTACGTCTGGCCGCCCGCGTTGACCGAGATCGAGAAGACGGGCAAGGTCATCGCCGACTCCGAAGCCATCGGCCACGCCAGCGTGCCGACCTTCGACGGCCTGGTGGTCGACCGCGCCTGGGCCGCCAAGAACCCCAAGTTCATGGCCGCCTTCACCGCCGTGCTGGCCAAGTCGTACGCCGCCTATCGCGCCAACCCCGCCGCCTGGACCGCCGACTCGGCGCAGGTCAAGAGCATCGTCAAGCTGATCGGCGGCAAGCCCGACGACGTCGCCACCGCGCTCAAGCTGCTGACCTTCCCCACCGCCCAGGAACAGGCCTCGCCCGAATGGCTGGGCGGCGGCAAGGAATCGGGCGCGGCGCGCGCCTTCGCCGCCAGCGCGAAATTCCTGAAGGACCAGAAGCAGATCGACAAGGCGCTGGCCGACTACAGCGCCCACGTCACCGACCAATACGCCAAAGCGGCCGCCAAATAGCCGCGGCCACGCGCCGGACGCGCGCCGCAAGCCGCGTCCGGTCCCGGCGCCCCCGCCTGGCCCGCGGGCGCCGCACCATGCAAGGGGACCTCGCATGACCTCTCCCGCCACGCCCGCCGCGCAGGCCCTGCGCGCGGACCACGTCAGCGTCACCTACCCCGGCCTGCACGACAGCGGACCGGTGATCGCGCTGCAGGACGTCAACCTGACCATCGAGCCCGGCGAATTCGTCGTCGCGCTGGGGGCCTCGGGCTGCGGCAAGACCACGCTGCTGAGCCTGCTGGCCGGTTTCCTGTCGCCCACCGACGGCGAGATCACGCTGGGCGGACGCCCCATCATCGGCCCTGGCGCCGACCGCGGCGTGGTGTTCCAGAAGCATGCGCTACTGCCCTGGCTGAACGTGCTGGAGAACACCGAATTCGGCCTCAAGCTGCAGGGCGTGGACAAGGAGACGCGCCGCGCCCGCGCGCGCCGCAACCTGGAGCTGGTGGGCCTGAAGGACTTTCACCGCCACATGATCTACCAGCTGTCCGGCGGCATGCAGCAGCGCGTGGGCATCGCCCGCGCCCTGACCTGCGATCCGGCCATGCTGCTGATGGACGAGCCGATGGCGGCGCTCGACGCGCTCACGCGCGAGACCATCCAGGAGCTGCTGCTGGATATCTGGCGCCAGACCGGCAAGATGTTCTTCTTCATCACCCATAGCGTGGAAGAGGCGCTGTTCCTGGGCTCGCGGCTGATCGTCATGTCGCCGCGCCCGGGACGCATCACCCACACCTTCCAGCCGGACTTCAACCGGCGCTACCTGGAGACGCGCGATGGCCGCGGCATCAAATCAAGTCCCGACTTCATCGCGATGCGCGAGCAAGTCCTCGGCATCATCTATGGCGACGAGCTTGCCGCCTCCGACGCGCAGGCCGTCCATGCCTAGCGGCCTGGGCGGCCGCCGGCCCGCCGCGCCGGGCAAGGTGTATGGCGCGCCGGGCGCCGGCTACAGCGGCCACATCAGCCTGCTGACCAGCATCGCACTGCTGGCGCTGTGGTTTTTGGCCACCAACGCCGGCTGGGTCAAGCCGCTGTTCCTGCCATCGCCGCAGGCGGTGTACGGCAAGTTCGTGTCGGCCATGACCGAGGGCGTGGCCAACTCGACCCTGGCCGAGCACGCCATGGCCAGCCTGACGCGGGTGTTCTCGGCCTTCTTCCTGGCCTGCGCCACCGCCATTCCGGTTGGCATCCTGATGGGCGTGAACCGCTACGCCCGGGGCATCTTCGATCCGCCGATCGAGTTCTACCGCCCGCTGCCGCCGCTGGCCTATCTGCCGCTCATCATCATCTGGTTCGGCATCGGCGAATTCCCCAAGATCCTGTTGATCTACCTGGCCATCTTCGCGCCCATGGCGATCGCCGCGCGCGCCGGCGTGCGCTCGGTGTCGATCGAGCAGATCCACGCCGCCTACGCCATGGGCGGCAGCCGCATGCAGATCGTCTGGCACGTGATCCTGAAGGCCGCCATGCCCGAGATCTTCACCGGCATGCGCATCGGCATCGGCGTGGGCTGGACCACGCTGGTCGCCGCCGAGATGGTGGCAGCGGATCGCGGCCTGGGCTTCATGGTGCTGAACGCTGCGCAGTTCCTGGCCAGCGACACGGTCATCATGGGCATCATCGTGATCGGCGTGTTCGCTTTTGCCTTTGATCTGCTGGTGCGATATCTGGAGAAATTCGCGATTCCGTGGAAGGGGCGGATTTAGGGCGGTCCTAACCGAATCTGCGCTCGTTTCTGATCCTTATCCTATCCATCCACTCATAAAAAAGCAGCACGAGCAACATCACGAAAAAAGTGACCGCCGCGCTGACCTTTGAGCTTTCTCTCTCATATTGAAGCCTTTGTTCCAAATAATCCGCCGAAAACTGACTGACACCGTCGTACCGTATATCCGCGACCCGCCGGACAGAGCCGAAAATATGGGCAGCTTGCCGGAACCAGATGACCTGAATCAGCTTCCCCTCCAAGAGGGCGCGCTTTACAGGCCACTCTTTCAGGTTGAAACAACTCGGGTCGGCGTTGAGATATACCCCTCCGCAGGTGTAATGATTCCCGTCCACAACGAGCATGTATCCCTGCTTCATCCGATACTGAAAATGCGCCGTCCCTTCCGAGACACGCATATCACCCTCCCCCGGAGACTTGGCCAGATAGGAATAAGCAAGTGGAATGCCAAAAGCGACGAGATATCCCAGGAGAAACATCAGCCGCACGCCGTTTCTGCTGCCGATTTTCTTGAGGATTTTTTTCAGCCCCTGCAACGCTTCGCCTCGCGCAATCGTTCAGGGATTATTTTTCCCGCCTGTCGCGTCAATACCCGCAATAACTCCCTAACTGCGTGGGTGCTAATTTTCTTTCTCCTTTCTCCTTACCCATTCCGCATAAATACCGCCAAAAAAACACGACAAAACCAAGCAGCATCAGACGTTTGGATCTTTCCCTATCTTTCCGTAGCTGCTTGCCGAGACAATCTCCCGGCAACAGCAATTTTCCGTCGTAAGCGATATCGACGATCCTTCTGCTTTCAATGAATGGGTACATGGCCTGATAAAACCATGTTACCGAAACCAGCTTTCCCTCAAGGCGATTGCGGTCTTCCCGAATCTGTAAACAATCAGTGTTGGCTTTGAGAAACGGACCACCGCATGTATAGACCTCACCATTCAGCACCAACTCATGGCCCCTTCCAAGGTCGTATTTGAATTGGACCAAGCCTTCAGAAAGATGCAGATCGGCTGCGGCAGGGAATTTGACAAAATAGGCATAGCCGCTGGGCAATGCGACAAATGCGGTATATAGCAGGGCCATCCAGAGGAATACCGCGTTCCGTCTGTACGTTCGCAGAACCACACGCCAAATTTTCTGCACTATTTCCCTTTTTTTCACGGCATTGGAGGACAAATGAATGCGGATCAAGAAACTTGTGCAGTTGGCATGGGAATGGCGTGGTGAAGCGGGCCAGGAACGAACCCACGGCCTTCACGGCGACTCTAATCGGGTCCGCTCCCATTTCTTCTCCTCACCCTATCTACCCACTCGCAAAACAGGAGTCCGAACAGCATCAGAACGGACGCAAATAGCGCGTCGTTCTTTGCGCTCTCCCTTTCCGATTGAAGCCTTTTCTCCAAATATCCGGCTGGCAATTGACTGGCCCCTTCGTACCGTATGTCAACCACTCTTCTAACGGAGTCAAACAAATGAGCGGGCTGGTGGAACCAGAGAACAGTGACTATCTTCCCTTCCAGAAATTCGCGCCTTTCGACGCCTTCGGCGAGATGAAAACAACTGGGATCCGCATTTAGATACAGCCCGCCGCAGGTGTAGTCATCTCCATTTATCAGAAGCATGTAACCATGCTTCATCCGGTATTGAAAATGTGCCACCCCTTCCGACTCAAGCACTTGCTCGTGGCTCGGGGGCTTGCCAAAATAGGAATATCCGAAAGGGATGCCAAAGGCGAAGAGATATCCGAAAAGAAACATCAGCCGCAAGCCATTCCTGCCGCCGATTCTCTTTGGAATTTTTTTCAGTCTTGGCAACGCGTCGCCTCTCGCAATCGCTAACACGCACAAGCCAGCGCGTAAGGTCGGAGAGGATACGAAAGGCAATTGAAGGAATAATGACAAGATCCAACGTGACAAGGAAAACGCTGTCACAATCGGACAACTCGCGCGCATTACGAACTTGGCACGATCACATGCGAAAAAGCTGGTGTGCTTGGCACACTGCGGCTCTCACCCAACGTCCGTCTCGCAGATTATCTAGCTAGATATCGGCACGATGCCTATTCAGATCTTTCCCGCAGCCGATCAAGCCCGCAGCTTGGCCTGGCCGGTTTGGAATGAATGTGAACGATTCCCGGTATTTAAGGCGCGGTGACGAAACCTTGGCAACGACGCCGCGCCCGCATTCCGTCCCGGCGAAAACCGTCCGACACCCACGGCAAACCGTTCCATTTCCTGCCTGCCGCGCGCCAATGGCGTGCGCCGGCAGGGCAATCCCGCATTCCTTCGGCCGCCGCCGCTCCTCTATCCTGGGACTCTGTCCCTGGTGTCGCCCCGGCCTTCGCGCCCGCGCCGGCCGGGACGCGCCGCCACTACAAGGAGCCGCCATGTCCAGCCAGGCCTCGATGCTCAAGCCTGTGTTGTGGGAACGCCTGTTCGAACGGGAAAGCGCCCCCAACCTCAGCCTGCAGGGCCGGGTGCGGCAGATGCTGGTGTCGGCGATCCTCAGCGGTCACCTGCCGCCGGGCGCGCCGGTGCCGTCCAGCCGCTATCTGGCGGACCAGTTGCGCATCGCCCGCAACACCGTCGTGTTCGCCTACCAGCAGCTGGTCAGCGAGGGTTACCTGGAATCGCGCGAGCGCAGCGGCCATTTTGTCCATGACGGCGTGCTGGAAGGACGCGCCGCGCCGCCCGCGGCGCAAGCGGATGCGGCGCCATCCGCCGACCACGTGCGCTGGGACGAGCGGCTGCGCTTTCGCCCCAGCCGCCAGCGCAACATCGTCAAGCCGCGCGACTGGCAGAAACAGCCCTACCCCTTCGTCTACGGCCAGTTCGACCAGGACCTGTTCCCCACCGCCGAATGGCGCGAATGCTGCATCAAGGCCCTGTCGGTGCTGGATATCCGCAGCTGGGCGCCCGACCTCATCACGCATGACGACCCCGCGCTGATCGAGCAGATCCGCACCCAGGTGCTGCCGCGCCGCGGCGTCTGGGCCGATGCCGAGGAAATCGTCATCACCGTCGGCGCCCAGCACGCGCTCTATCTGCTGGCCGACCTGCTGGTCAACGAGGACACCGTGGTCGGCATGGAAGACCCCGGCTATCCCGACGCGCGCAACATCTTCGCCAGCCATACGCGCCACCTGCTGCCGCTGCCCGTGGACGACCAGGGCCTGCGCACCGGCACTCACCTGCTGGGCTGCGACTACGTGTTCGTCACGCCCGGCCACCAGTGCCCCACCACCGTAACCCTGTCGCCGGCGCGGCGCGAGGAACTGCTGACGCTGGCGCGCCAGGCCGACAGCCTGATCATCGAAGACGATTTCGAAAGCGAAAGCCGCTGGGGCGACGGCGCCATCCCGGCGCTCAAGAGCCTGGACCGCGACGGCCGCGTGATCTACGTCGGCAGCCTGGCCAAGTCGTTCGCGCCCGGCCTGCGCATCGGCTATATCGTCGCGCCGCGCGAACTCACCGCCGAGCTGCGTGCGCTGCGCCGCCTGATGCTGCGCCATCCGTCCGCCTACATCCAGCGCGCGTTCTCGCTGTTCATCTCGCTGGGCCACCACCATTCGCTGCTGCGGCGGCAATCACAGGCCTATCAAAAGCGCGGCGCGGAACTGGCGCAGGCGCTGGCGCGCTCGCTGCCCGACTTCACCGCGGTGCCCATCACGGGCTCGTCCTCCTGCTGGCTCGAAGGCCCGGCATGGCTGGACGCCACCGAGCTGGCGCAGGCCGCGCTGGCCGAAGGCGTGGTGATCGAACCGGGCCAGGTGTTCTTCATGGACGCCAGCGGCGCGCCGCGCAACTTCCTGCGCGTCGGCTTCACCTCGATCCGCGCCGAGCATATCGGCCCGGGCATAGAGAAACTGGCCCAGGTGGTGCGCCGTTTCCGTTTGCGAGCGGCGGCTTGAAAAGGCGCCGAGACGAGATCAGTCCCATTTATCGGCTGATTTAACGCCGGGCTCACCAAACTCGACTTCAATCAGATTTCAGCAAGCGCGCGCAAGCGGGATTCCCTTGGAAATCCTGCTTGCGCGCTTGCTGTATCCCCCCCACGAGCAGCCCGGCGAACGCCGCCCGCTGCGATTGAAGCAATGCCCAGCCGCCTGAATCCGATGGGCGTCCCTTGGGCGCATGTCCCATCATGAACAAGATTCACACGCCCAAGCAGCCCAAGCACAACCCCCAGCGCCCGTTGATCGCGGTATCCAGATCATGCGGCAGACTCCAGCCCGGCTCGACGACAGCCGGGGCCCGGCCGCCCCGCCAGGGATCGCCGATCCGCAAGCTATCGACCGCCCTGCCCCTGTTGATTGCCGCCGCGCTCCCCGGCACCGCCCGCGCAGGCTACGCCAGCATCGAGATTCCCTACCAGACGTATCGGGACTTCGCCGAAAACAAAGGGGCGTTCCGGCCCGGCGCGCTGGGCATTCCGATTTATGACAAGTCCGGCAGTCTGCGCGGCACCTTGAGCGACGTCATCCCCTTCATTGATTTCTCCAGCGTCAGCGACAACAACGCGATCGGAACGCTGGTCGCGCCGCAATATACCGTTGGCGTGGCGCACAACGGTCCTCATGACAGCACCCGCCTTGCCGGCGCCACCTACTCCCAGATCCGGAGAGACGTGCACCCGGATTACCATCGGGAACGGGATTGGACCCAGGAGTGGGATTTCGACGTCACCCGCCTGGGCAAGCTGGTGACCGACGCGGCCCCGATCGCCACGTTTCCGGTGCCGCGCACCTCGACGCCGCTGCTTTCCCTCGGCGATCCGGATCTCTGGACAGAGGAAGAGAAAAAGAAATTTCCCCTGTTCTATCGGGTCGGGATGGGTATCCAGTTCGTCGGCGACCATCCCGAACACGGCCACAATCCCATGACGGGCGCGCTCGAACCCGGCCTGCACGAGCTCGGCTACGCCTACAAATGGGCGACGGGCGGCATCGTCACGCCGACCTGGTCGAACGAGACGTTCGTCATAGCGCGGGGGGACAACGGCCTGCTGCCCTCATTCGTGCAGCACGGCGATAGCGGTTCCCCCCTGTTTGCCTGGGATGCGGAACACAGGCGCTGGGTCCTGGCCGGCGTGGCGGCGGATCTCGAAATCCCCCCCGGCGAGGCCGGCTACGTCTATTGGTCGCACCTGCCCGCGGACTTTCTCGACAGCGTTTTCGACAAGGATAACGACCCCGAAGTGGTTTTCACTGAAGGCAACGGCCCCTTGCGATGGGCATTCGACAGCGCACAGGGCGCCGGCCACCTGACGCAGCAGGGCCACCAGTTCGTGATGCATGGCTACAAGAAGACGCCAGGCCTGGCCTATGCGGGCGGCAATGGCGCGCTCGACTTCGCCGGTCTTGACGCGGGCAGGAACTTGTCCTTGCGCAGCGAAGGCGGCAAGGGCGTGGGCCAGATCACCTTGCAGGACTCCGTCAACCAGGGCGCCGGTTCGCTGACCTTCCACAACAGCTACGTCGTTTCCCCCGAAACCGACCAGACCTGGATGGGCGGCGGCATCGACGTCAGGGAAGGCGCCACCGTGGTCTGGCGCGTCAACGGCGTGGCCGGGGACAACCTGCACAAGATCGGCCCCGGCACCCTGACCATTGAAGGAAAGGGCGTCAATCCGGGCGGCCTGAAGGTGGGCGACGGCCAGGTGATTCTGTCGCAGCGGCCCGACGACGACGGCCACGTCCAGGCGTTCGACGGCATCACCCTGTCCAGCGGCCGCGCCGAAGTCGTGCTCGACGACGGCAGGCAGGTCGATCCCGACCATATCAAATGGGGAGCGCGCGGCGGGGTGTTGAACCTCAATGGCAATGACATCACGTTCAACCGGCTGCATGCCAACGCAAAAGACCATGGCGCCGCCATCACCAATACCGCGACGAAAACAGCGGCCATGACGATCAACCTCACGCCCGTGCCGCCCCCAACGGTAAGCGATTCCATACGGATGCCGGTCAGAGCGGGCACCGGGCAACGGGGCGACCTTTACAAACAGGGGCTCAGCTATTTTGTCCTGAAGCAGGACAGCTTTGGCGCCGTCCCGGTCTACGGATCCCAGGCCAGCGACGACTACTGGGAATACGCGGGGCAATCCCTCGCCCCCGCGCTGGAGAAGGCGAACGAGCGCAAGCGGGAGTACTTCCCCGGGCAGACCGAATTCATCTTCTCGGGAACCGTGCGGGGCAATATCGACGTCGGCGTCGCCAGCCCGTCGAAAACGGTTTTCATCGCCGATGGCGGCATGGACCTCGGCGAGAACACATTCACCCAGCGGCAAGGCGAACTGGTGTTGCAGGGACACCCGGTGATCCATGCGATCAACACCCCCGACGAGGCACGGAAACTGTTAGACCTGGGTGATGATTCCGTCAGGACGCAATCGGTGTCGTTCGACCAGCCGGATTGGGAATCGCGCAAATTCGCCATCAAGAAGCTCGCACTGTCGGACACCACCTTCCGCTTGTCACGCAACGCCACGTTGCTGGGCGACATCGTTGCAGAACGCGCAAGGGTGGTCCTGGGCAGCCCGCTGCTGTACCTGAACAGGAACGATGGCGGAGAATTGCCCCAGGAACCGGTCAAGGGCACCTCCATCGCCAACACGGACGCCGACAAGAGCCGCTATCAGGGAACGGTGGCCTTGAGCGATCATTCAACGCTGGACATCCATGAAAAATTTGCAGGCGCCGTTGACGCGCGCGACAGCGCCATCAACGTTTTTTCCGATCAGGCGGCGCTGACGGGCTACAGCCGCTTCACCGCCAGCGCATTGACGCTGCACGCCGGCGCGCATTTGCAGGGGACTGCCGGCTGGTATGGAGACAGCGCCATCACGGTAGCCGACGGCGCGGCACTGACGCTCTCCGGCAACACCACGAGCCTGTCCACGACAGAAATTCACCCGGCCCATTACTTCACCAATGGCATCAATCTGGGCGGCGCCAATGCCAGCGTGCACCTGGCGCCGGGCAGTCATTCATTCAGCGATGTCTCCGGCCTGGCGGCAAGCGTCATCACTTTGGGCAACGCGGGGGCGACCGCCTCGCCGCAAACCGTGTACGCCGGCGCCGTGACCGCTGCCCAGGCCGGGATGCAGATCCATCACGATTCCCGCTGGATCATCACGGGCGATTCAACGCTGAACTCGCTACGGGCCAACAATGCGATCCTGGGTTTCGACGACAAGAACGCGACGCGCCAAACGTTCCTGACACAGGCAGGTTCCGGTTCCATGCCGCCACTGGATCCGCCCCAGGCCGGGTCGCCAAAAATCGCCTATGCCCTGGCGGCCGACACCGTTACCGCATCTGACAGCGTGTTTGCCTTTCGCGTCGACCCGTACAGCGGCGCACATGACCGGTTGACGGTCGCCACCCGGTTGGACGGCAGCGGCAACCGCTTGCGTATCGCGGATTTCGGCCTCCCTCAAACCACCGCTTCCGTGCAGGCCAGGGAAAGCCTGCTGCTCAGCGCCCCTTCCTCCACCCCGGCAAACCTGTTCACGTTGGATCAGGCTTTCGCAAGCAGCCACGACGACGCCACACCGGCGCAAGGCGATCCCTGGTTGGGCGGCCTTGCGGTAAGCCGGGACGCGGACCGGCGGCAATGGTGGCTGCTCAGCATGCGCAGCGATGCGCCCTGGCGCGTGACGCAAGATCGCCAGTTTGACTTGCTGCATCTGCCAACGGCGGGACGCGTGGAGTTGTCTCAGCCCGAAGCGGACTGGACGCCGCACACGCTGAAAACCGACACCATGATCGCCAGCGGCGTGCATTTCGCCCTGAACGCGCGACCTCAAAGCGGGGAAAGCGACAGCATCCTTATCACCACCCTGGCCCAGGGCGACGACAACAGTCTGGACCTCACGCTCCTGTTGCACGAGCCCGTGGCGCTGGACAGTGCCGGCGCTCTGCTGTTGGCGACCGCGCCCTTGCCCACGGCGGACAGCTATTTCAAGCCCGGCTCCATCACGCAAGGGCTGACCGTCTACTCCCCCAACCTGGAAATCGTCAGCACCGGCACGCAGAAAAAATGGCAATTGACGTACAAGAAGCTTCCAGAGGCGTTGCCGCCTGGCGAGGCGCCCGACGGCGCGCCGGCGACGCCATCGCCGGGTGATGCCGGCGCCGACGGCAAGCCTCATCCCCCGCTGGATTCCGGATCGACGGATACCCCGGATGCCGGCCATGACAGCGGCTCGCCAGACCAGCCCGGCAACGCCACGGACACCGGGCCGACCGACAATGCCGCGCCTCCCGCTGACACGGGACCTACTGCCCCCGTCGTCCCCCCGGCTGACTCGGGTCCCACCGCCCCCGTCGTCCCCCCTGCTGACGCGGGTCCCATCGCCCCTGTCGTTCCCCCCGCTGACACGGGTCCCGCCGACCCCGCCGCTCCCCCGTCCGAGACGGCGCCTGCCCCGGCCCCCGCGCCGGCCGCGCCACCGGACACCGGTGCTCCTGGGCACGGCGCTGACGGCCTTTCGCCATTCACGCCATTCTCATTGAGACTGTCCGACCTGGACGCCCTGCAGTCGCGCAAGGGAATCATCGACCGGCTGGCGCAGTCCGGGATCGCCGCGGACGACGACACCGTCAACCACATTGCCGCGGTGCGGAACCAGATCGTCCGCACCAGCGCGCTCGCCAGCCTGCCGCGCGTGGCCTTCGTGCTCGAAACCAACCAGCTCAACAAGCGGCTGGGAGATGTGCGCCAGTTGAACGAGGACGCCGGGGTATGGTTCAAGACCGACCACGGTCAGGCGGACTACGACCAACTACGCCTGAAGCACACCACGCTGCAGTTCGGTCTTGACCGCAAGCTTGGCAGGCAGCTGTACGGCATCATGGGAAGCCATACCCGAGGCTCCGCGCAGGGGGAAGGCAGTCTTTCGGAAAAGCACACCACGGGCGGCGTCGGCCTCTACTATGCCTGGATCCATGAGGACGGCCCCTTCATCGACGTGATCGCCAAGTACTTGAGAACCAACCAGACCTACCATCTGCCCGCCAACCTGAACATCGACGCGCAGGGTGTGCGATCCACGTCGCTGCTGGCCAGCGTGCAGGCCGGATGGCGGCAAAATCTGTTCGATGGCCGCGCATTCATCGAACCGTCGATCGAAGTAGCCACCGGCCACACCAGCGCCTACACCTTGCACGGCGATAAAAACAGCATCGATGTCCGGGTCAACGCCAGCACGCCGGTCTATGCCAAGATCGGCGCCGCCGCCGGCTTGAGCCAGCAGTCGGATGAACAACACGGCTTGGCCCTGTCCGTGGGGCTGTTCCGGCTGCAGAACCTGCGGCGCGGCGGCAGTGTCGATATTCTCAACAACAGTGTGCCCGGGGACATGTTGAGCACGCCGATGAGCGACGACAGCCGCTATCTGGTCAACCTGTCGCTCAACGCCAGGCTGTCTTCCAACTGGCGTCTGTACGGCCAGGTCGAAAGCAGCTTCGCCGGAAAGCTCAAGCACGATTACAGCGGCCAGGTCGGTGTGCGCTATCAGTTCTGAGCGCGGTCGCGCCGGGTCGGACGGCGTGATGCGCGGCATCATGCCGTGGCCAATGCCTCCGGCCCGGCCATACGAGACATCGTATGGAAAATAATATTTTTTCATTGGAACTCGCATGGCCGGGTCCAGATAATGGCTCCACATAAAAAAACCATACGGAGACATCAAGATGACCAAGCCATGCATGGCGAGGCGCTTGCGGCTGGGCGCCGCCATCGCACTCGCCCTGGGCTTTTCCCCTGCCTGGGCCCAGGCCCCCTATCCCGCCAAACCCATCACGCTGGTCGTCCCCTTCGCCGCGGGCGGCGGCGCGGACGTCGTGGCCCGCCTGGTAGCGGCGAAATTGCCGCAGCAGCTGGGCGGCCAATCCGTCATCGTCGACAACAAGCCGGGCGCCTCGGGCAACATCGGCGCGCAGCAGGTGGCGCGCGCGGCGCCTGACGGCTATACCTTCCTGTTGACCAACAGCACCCTGTCGATCAACGCCGCCCTGCAGATGCGCGGCACGCCGGACGTGAAGAAGAGCCTGGCGCCGATTTCGCTGCTGGTCTCGGCGCCCGTCGCGCTGGGCGTGAACCCGGCCATTCCCGCCAGGACGGTGCCGGATCTGGTCGCCTATATTCAGCAGAACAAGGACAAGCTGAGCTATTCGTCCTGCGGCAACGGCACGCCCCAGCATTTCGTGGGCGAATCGGTCAAGCAGATGGCGAAGCTGGACATCGTCCACGTGCCCTACAAGGGTTGCGCGCCCGCCATCAACGACGGGCTGGGCAACCAGGTGCCGGTTCTGTTCAGCACCATTCCCAACCTGGCGCCGCACGCGGACGCCGGCAAGCTGCGGATGATCGCGGTGGCGTCCAGGCAGCGGGTCTCGTTCCTGCCGAACGTGCCCGCCATCGCCGAGACCGCGCCTTTCGGCGACCTCGACATCTCCGTCTGGTTCGGCATCCTCGGCCCGCGCGATCTGCCGGCGGACGTGAAAGCGAAGTTCGAGCAGGCCGTTGCCGAGACGATGAAGAATCCCGCGGTGCAACAGGAATTCCGCGACCGCTACTACGAGGTGGTCCAGACCGGCCCGGCCGCGATGGCGCGGCAGCTTGACGGCGATCTCGGCCTGTACAGCGCGCTGGCCAGCAAATCGGGCATCTCGCTGGACCAGCAGTAGCCATCACACAACACAAGGGAAGAATCTCGTGAGCACCCCCATCCAGCACCAACAGGTCATCGACGACCTGGTCACCGCCAACCGCATCCTGGCGCGTTTCGGCGTTCTCGACGGCTTCGGCCATGTCAGCGTCCGCCACCCGGGCAATCCCGCGCACTTCCTGCTGTCGCGCTCGCTCGCGCCGGAACTGGTGACCGCGCAGGACATCATGGAATTCGACGAATCCTCCGAACCCGCCAACGCGGACGCGCGCAAGCCCTATCTGGAACGCTACATCCACGGCGAGATCTACCGCGCGCGCCCCGACGTGCAGGCGATCGTCCACAGCCATTCGCCGTCGGTCATCCCCTATGCCGGATCGAATGTGCGGCTGCGCCCGATCTACCACATGGCCGGATTCCTTGGCGCCGGCGCGCCGGTGTTCGACATCCGTTGCTGCTTCGGCCACACCGACATGCTCGTCAGGAACCGCGACCATGGCCGCGAACTGGCGCAAACGCTGGGGCAGAGCAAGGTCTCGCTGATGCGCGGACATGGTTTTGTCGCGGTCGGCGGCGATATTCCGGTCGCGGTCTACCGCGCCATCTACACGGAGATGAACGCCGCGCTCCAGCAGAAAGCCATCGGCCTGAACGGCGAAGTCACATATCTGTCGGACGAGGAAGCCGCCATGGCCGACGACATGATGGCGGGCGTCATGAACCGTCCCTGGGAGCTGTGGAAGAAGCAGGTATCCGCGCAGGCGTGATCGCCCCTGGCGACGGGCTCGCCGGCGGCGCGGAGCCCGCGCGCCGGCCCTTCGCCGCCACCGCTACAGCACTTCGTCGCGCAGGTAGTACCAGCGATACAGCAGCGCCTGTCCCAGCCGGCGGAATGGCGCGAACAGATGGCCGGGCAGCGGCGAGTCGTAGATCGGCAGGTTCCACGACAGGCCGTCCTGGCCCATCATGCGCTGCGCCAGGCGGCGGCCGGCATGGGCCGAGAACGACACGCCATTGCCGCCATAGCCGAAGGCGTAGTACACCTGCCGCGCCGGGTCCGGCTGGGTGATGCGCGGCATCATGTCGTGGCTGACGTCGACCCAGCCCGTCCATGCATAGTCCAGCTCGATGCCGCGCAGCGACGGGAACTTGCGCGCCAGGCCTTCGCGCAACAGCGCCAGGTGGCGCGGGTGCTGCGCGTCGGCGCCGCGCAAGGCGCTGCGGCTGCCGATCTGCATGCGGCCATCCGGCAGCAGCCGGTAGTAGAACCTAAGGGTGCGCGTGTCGGTGATGAATACCGTGCTCTTGATGCCGGCGCGGGCGCGTTCGTCCGGCGTCAACACGCGCGTCACCATGGAATTGGACAGGATCGGCATGATGCGGTTGTCCAGCAATCGGTTCACACCCTGCGCGGTATAACCGCCGGTGGCAAAGCCAACCCGCTTGGCGCGCACCGTGCCGCCGGGCGTTTGCAGGCGATAGCCACCGCCCTCCTCGGTCCAGCCCAGCACCGGGCTGCCCGGATGCAGGCGCGCGCCCAGCGCCCGGGCCTGGCGCATGTAGCCGTAGGCGAGCTTCAAGGGATGCACGCCGATGCCGTCCGGCTCGTGCAGGGCGCCGACCGCCTCGTGGTCATCGACGTAGCGCTCGCGCAGTTCCTCCTTGGTCAGCATGCGTGTGTCGTAGCCGAACAGCTCGCGCATGACCCGCGCTTCGTTGCGCAGGAACGCCATCTTCTTCTCGCGATGCGCGGTGTACAGATGGCCGCCGGGTTGCGCGTCGCAGTCGATCTGCGCCACCAGGCTCTTCCAGTAGTCGAAGCCTTCGTGGATCTCGGCATCCAGGCGCCGCGCGGTGTCCAGCCCCCAACGTTCGATCCATTGCGAGCGGTACAGGCGTCCCGACGCGTTCTGCCCTTGCCCGCCATTGCGGCTGGTGCAGCCCCATACGGCGCGGTTGGCCTCCAGCACCACCGCGCGCACGCCGTAGTCGCGCGCCAGCGCCAACGCCGCCGACAGGCCCGTGAACCCCGAGCCGACGATGACCACGTCGGCCTCGATGTCGCCCTGGATCGGTCCGTCGTCCGCGGGCGGCGGCCCGGCCGTGGCGACCCAGTAGGTCGGCGCGTACTCCTGCCCGCGTCCCGGCGCCGACACCAGCGGATCGTAGAGCGGGTCGTAGGCGCTGACGGCCGGGCTGGCGGCCGCCGGCGCGGCCGGCATGCCGGCGGGGTCGATGAGGGTACCGGCGGTATTCGACGGATCGGAAGACATAGCGGCATCCATGGGGCGGTGTCCGGTGGCGGCGTCGGCTCAGGCGCGGGCCGGCAAGGCCGGGCGTTGCTTGCGGAAGGCGTTCTTGACGTGGATCTTGCCGTCCTGGAACGTGAAGACGTCGACCATGTCGGCCTCGACCCGCGAGCCGTCCGCGGCCGTGCCGGTAAAGGTGCTTTCCGACACGCCGCGCTCGCCCGCCACCCAGTGGCGGCCGTTGTTCCACTGCGCATCCGGGAAGTTCTTCCAGGCCGCCTCGAAGGCGGCGCGGACCGCCTCGCGGCCGCTGTGCCGGGCGCCCCAGCGCTCGGGGCCGCCCACCGTTTCGAAGACGCAGTCCTCGCTCATGAAAGACATCAGGGCGTCGATATCGTGGCGGTTCCAGGCGGCCGCGAACTCGGCCAGCATGTCCACGGTGACGGTCTTTTGCATTGCCTACCCTCCTCGATCGCCGGGCGCGACGTGCGCCCAGGCTCCATGCCCAAGGTACGCGGGGGCCTGGGCAGGGTCTAGAACCAGACGCGGCAAATCGCTTGCACCAGAACGGCCCCGCCGGCGCGGCGCCTGCCTTCACGACGCCTCACGTAGCGCCTGACGTGGCGCCTGACTCGGCGGCGGGCGCCAGCCGCGCGCCCAATTCATCGCCTTGCGCCGTGCCGCGCATGCCGATGAAGACCAGCGACGGCGAACGCACCCCGGCGGGGCGCGCCGCCCGCGTATCGAAGCGCACCCGGCGTCCGGCCAGCTGCACCAACACCCAGCCATGGCGTTCGGTGCGCACCCAGCCCTTGGCCCGCAGCCAATGGCGCGGCAACTGCCGCAGCGCATCGGCCAGGCGGTCGGCATGCAGCATGGCGGGCGCGGGCCAGAGCCAGCTCTGGAACGGATGTTGCGGCTCGTCGGCGTCCATGGCGTGCGCCGGTCCGGCCGCCGCGTGGCGGCGCGCCGGATCGCAGCAATGCGCCGCGCAGGTTTCATGGCCGCGATCGCCCGCGCCGAGCAAGGCGCCCAGGTCCACCCGCGCCTCGCGCGTCGTTACGACCGGCGCCCCGCCCGCCTGCGTCCGCAGCCAGTCGCGCAGCGCCGGCAACGCGGCGGCGGGCAACAGGTCCGTCTTGTTCAGCACCAGCAGGTTGGCGGCGCGCAATTGGCGTTGCGCCGTGTCGGCCAGCAGCGGATCGGCAAGCGTCTCGCGGATGGCGCCCGCGTCCACCAGCACCACCACCGCCTCCAGTTGCAGCAGCGGATCCGACAGGCCCACCTGCGCGATGCGCCCGGGGTCGGAAACGCCGCTGGCCTCGATCACGATCCATTCGGGCGCCGGATCCAGCGCCAGCACCCGCGCCAGCGCGTCGTCCAGGCCGCCCGCCATCGAACAACAGACGCAACCGTTGGCCAGCCGGATCACGTTGTCGGCGCGCTCGGCCAGCAGGCCGGCGTCGATATCGACCGGCCCGAAATCGTTGACCAGAACCGCGGCGCGGCGGGCGCCGTGCGCCAGCACGTGGTTCAGCAAGGTGGTCTTGCCCGCGCCCAGGAAGCCGCCCACCACGGTCAGCGGAATGCGCGCCATGTCAGGCTGCTTGGGGCGCCAGCGGTCGGCCGCCGATGACGGTGCCCAGCACCTCGATGTCCTTGAGCCGTGACGGCGGCACGTCCAGCGGATCGTCGCGCAGCACGCAGAAATCGGCGTGCTTGCCGACCTCGATCGAGCCGACCAGATGGTCCATGTGGAGCGTGTAGGCGGCCCCCAGGGTGATGGCATGCAACGCTGCTTCGACGCTGATGCGCTCGGACTCGCCCAGCACGCGGCCGGAGGCGGTCTGGCGGTTGACCGCGCACCAGGCGGTGAACAGCGGCCCCAGCGGCGTGATGGGCGCATCCGAGTGAATGGCGAACGGCACGCCCGCGCGCGCGGCCGAGGCGCAGGCATCCATGCGGTTGGCGCGATCCGGTCCCATGGTCAGCGCGTAATGGGCGTCGCCCCAGTAGAAAATGTGGTTGGCGAACAGGTTCACGCACATGCCCAGGCTGGCCATGCGGCGAAACTGCGCCGCGTCCGCCATCTGGCAATGCTGCAGGGTGTGGCGGTGATCGCGTCGCGGGCTGCGGCGCAGCGCGCGGTCGATGGCGTCGAGGGCCAGTTCGGTGGCCTCGTCGCCATTGGTGTGGATATGCAGCTGCGCGCCCGCGTCGTGATAGGCCTGCACCATGGCGTCCAGCTCGCCCGGCGCGATGACCCAGATGCCGTTGGGCGCCCCGTTGTAATAGCCCGGCCAGCGCACCCTGGCGGTGAAGCCCTGGATGGAGCCGTCCACCACCAGCTTGACCATGCCCAGGCGCAGCTTGTCATGATTGAGCCGGCCCGCCTCGCGCAGCTTCGCCAGGCAGGCGGCCGGGTCGCCGGCGTAGGTCAGCGCCGACGCCGCCGGCACGATGCGCACCGGATAGTCGGGCTCGGCCGTGACCCGCGCCAGCGTCGCCAGGCCCTCGTCGCCCAGCTCGTTGACGAGATCCGTGGCGGTGGTGACGCCGGCCCACTGCGCCACATTGCCGAACATGCGCAGGCCGCTTTCCGACAGGCCCACGGTGCGGAACGGATTGCCGATCAACCGCATCACCGGAAACATGGCGGCGAACTCGCACAGCTCGCCGCTGGGCTGGCCGTCGGCGAAACGGCTGATGCCTTCGATATCCGTATCGCGGTCGATGCCGGCGCGGGCCAGCATCGGCGTGTTCACATTCATGAGGTGCATGCTGGCGTGCATCACCACCACCGGCCGGTCGGCCGACACCGCGTCCAGGTCGCGCACGCTCATGCGCTGGCCGCCGAAGAAGATGGGATCGAAGCCCCAGCCGATCAGCGTCTGCCCCGGCGCCAGGCCGGCGGCGAATTCACGCAGGCGCGCCGCCACCGCCTCGAAGCTTTGCAGGCCCGGCCACATACGGCCGTCGGGCCCACGCCGGTCGTAGTAGCCGACGTAGGCGAACTGCCACATGCCGCCTTCCGGCAGATGGCAGTGGCCCTCCACCAGCCCCGGCATCAGGATGTGGTCGGCGTAGCGCTCGTCCAGTTCGGCCGGTCCCCAGCCGGCCAGGTCTTCGCGGCTGCCCACGCCCAGGATGCGGCCATCGCGCACCGCCACGTGCGTGGCGCGCGGCTGGGCCGGGTTCATCGTCAGGATGGCGCGGGCGGCAAAAATGGTGGTGCCGGCGGCTTGCGCCTGTGCCGGATGCGGGGTGTCATGCATGCTGCTTGCTCCTGGTCGTGATGTCCGACAGCGCCTGAAGGTCGGGCTTGTCCCAGGCCTTGCCCGGCACCGAATCGATCAGACGGCGCGTGTATTCGTGTCGCGGGTGGTAGAAAATCGTGGCGGCGCGGTCCAGCTCCACCAGTTGCCCGTGCCGCATCACGGCGATGCGGTCGCAGATCTGCGCCGCGACGCGCAGGTCGTGCGTGATGAATAGCACCGACAGGTCGAACTGGCCGCTGATGGTCTTGAGCAGATCCAGCACCTGCGCCTGGATCGACACATCCAGCGCCGAAACGGCCTCGTCGGCCACCAGCAGCCGCGGCTTGAGCGCCAGCGCGCGGGCGATGCCGACCCGCTGGCGCTGCCCGCCCGAAAACTGGTGCGGATAGCGCTCGCCCGCGTCGCCACCCAGTCCCACCAGGGCCAGCAGTTCGCGGGCCTCGCGCAGCGCGGTCTGGCGGCTCTCGCCAAAGCCGATGGGGCCCTGCGCGACCGAATCGACCACGCGCTGGCGCGGGTTGAGCGAAGCGTAAGGGTCCTGGAACACCATCTGGATCTGACGCCGGTAGGGCCGGAAATCCCTTGGCGCCATGCCGACCAGTTCGCGGCCGTCCAGGCGCACGCTGCCGCTATCGGGCGCCACCAGGCCGATCAGCGCGCTGCCCAGCGTGGACTTGCCCGAGCCCGATTCGCCGACCAGTCCCAGGGTTTCGCCCTGGCGGATCTCCAGCGAAATATCCCGCAATGCCTCGACCCGGCGGCCGCCGGTGACGTAGGTCTTGCACAGCTTGGCCACCGTCATCAGCGGCGGCGTGGCGGCGGCCTCGTCCTTGCCCTCGGGCTTGTGCGGCACCGCCGCGATCAATTGACGGGTGTAGGGATGTTGCGGCCGGTTCAGGATCTCGGCGGCCGCGCCCGCCTCCACCACCGCGCCGTGGCGCATCACCACGATGCGGTCGGCAATGTCGGCCACCACGCCGAAATCATGGGTAATGAAAATGACGCCGATCCCCATGCGCCGCTGGATGTCCTTGATCAGCGCCAGGATCTGCGCTTGCGTGGTGACGTCCAGCGCGGTGGTGGGCTCATCGGCGATCAACACGTCCGGCTCCAGCGCCAGCGCCATCGCGATCACCACGCGCTGGCGCTGGCCGCCGGACAACTGGAACGGAAAGGCCGCGTACATGGCCCGGGGATCGGGCAGCAGCACCTGACCGAACAGCTCCAGCACCCGCTGCCTGCGCGCGTCGGCGTCCATGTCCGTGTGCCAGGCCAGCACCTCCTCCACCTGCCGGCCCACGCGCATGACGGGATTGAGCGCCGTCATGGGCTCCTGGAACACCATGCCGAACTTGCGGCCGCGCAGCCCCTGCCATTCGGCCGCCGACAGGCCCACCAGGTCACGCCCGTCGTACAGGATACGGCCCTGGGTCACGCGCAACTGATCCGGCGGCAGCAGGCCCATGATGGCCTGCGCGGTGACCGACTTGCCCGATCCCGATTCCCCCACCACGCACAGGATTTCGTTGCGGTTGACGGTGTAGGACACGCCCCGCACCACCGCCGGGCCGCCGTGGGCGGCGGACACGCCGAGATCGCGGACTTCAAGCAAGGCGCTCATCAGCTTCTCCGTTTGCTGGCCAGCTTGGGATTGAGGGCATCGTTCAGGCCGTCGCCGATCAGGCTGACCGCCAGCACCGTCAGGAAAATGGCCGCGCCCGGCAAGGTCACCGCCCACCAGGCGGTCAGGATGTAGGGCCGGTTGCTGCCGATCATCAGGCCCCAGCTCATCACGTTGGGATCGCCCAGCCCCAGGAACGACAGGCCGGCCTCGAACAGGATGGCGGTGCCGATGGCCAGCGTGGCCGAGACGATCAGCGGCGCCAGCGCGTTGGGCAGGATCACGCGCCAGATGATGCGCGCGTTGCTGGAGCCGATCACCCTTTCGGCCAGCACGTATTCGCGCCGCTTCAGGCTCAGGAATTCCCCGCGCGCCAGGCGCGCGGTGGCGGTCCAGCTGACCACGCCGATGGCCACGGCGATGGTGCCGAGCGACGGCGAAAACAGCGTCACCAGCACCATCGCGAACAACAGCGCCGGCAGCACCTGGAAGAACTCGGTGATGCGCATCAGCGTTTCATCGACCCAGCCGCCGTAGTAGCCGGCCAGCGCGCCCACGGTGATGCCGATGGCCATCGACAGCACCGCCGCCACCACGCCGACCAGCAAGGTGGCGCGGCCGCCATAGATCATGCCGGTCAGCACGTCGCGGCCCAGGTAGTCCGAGCCCAGCAACAGTTCGCCGCCGGGCGGCTCCATGGGCGCGCTGGCGATCTCGAACGGATCGGCCTGCATCACCAGGGGGCCGAACAGCACCACCGCCAGGATGGCGGCCAGCAACAGCAGGCCGATGAGCGCGCCCGGATTGCGGGCGAACGCGCGCAGCGCTTCGTACGACGGCCGCGACGGCCGGGCGGCCGGCGCCGCGGCGCCGGCGGACAGGACGGGAGGAACTTGGCTCATGAGGTCTTTATCCTGGGGTCGATCAGCCGGTAGGCCAGGTCCGTCAGCTGGTTCATCACCACCACCAGCAACGAGGCGAAAAGCAGAATGCCGAGCAGGGTCGGATAGTCGCGTCGCAGCACGGAATCGAACGCCAGCCGGCCCAGGCCCGGCCAGTTGAAGACCGTTTCCACCAGGATGGC
Source organism: Achromobacter sp. KK8 (assembly GCF_054188005.1). Lineage (NCBI taxonomy): Bacteria > Pseudomonadati > Pseudomonadota > Betaproteobacteria > Burkholderiales > Alcaligenaceae > Achromobacter > Achromobacter sp. KK8. The sequence goes on from NZ_CM135178.1 coordinate 4,884,027, forward strand.
GCCCGCCAGCACGTTGCCGAATTGCAGCCCCAGCATGGTCACCACCGGCAGCACGCCGTTGCGCAGCGCGTGCCGGTACAGCACGGTGCGCTCGGGCAGGCCCTTGGCGCGGGCGGTGCGGATGTAGTCGGCCGCCAGCGCATCCATGACGCTGGCGCGCGCCAGCCGGCTGTACTGCGCCAGGTACACGAACGCCAGCGTGAAGGCCGGCAGCACCAGGTGGTGCAGCACGTCCAGCGCGCCGGCCCAGCCGTCCTCGGGCCCGCCCGCCGAACGCATGTCCGACACCGGGAACCACGGCAGCAGCGACGCGAACAGGATGATCAGGATGATGCCGGTCCAGAACACCGGCGCGGAATATCCCACGATAGACAGCAGCGTGATGCCCTGCGACAACGGCCCGTTGGGCTTGCGCGCCGCCAGCGTGCCCAGCGCGGTGCCCGCCAGGAAGGCGCTGGACACCGCCGTCAGCACCAGCAGCAGCGTGGCCGGCACCCGCTCCCAGATCAACTGCGCCACCGGCAGGTTGAAGAAGTACGAATAACCCAGGTCGCCGCGCAGCACCTGCGACAGGTACAGCCCCAGCTGCACCAGGAACGGCCGGTCCAGCCCGTACTGGGTGCGCAACTGGGCCCGCAGTTCCTCGCTGATGCCGCCCATGGAGCCGGCGATGGTCTCGACCGGATCGCCGGGCGAGATGTGGATCAACAGGAAGTTCAGCGTCACCACGGCCAGCAGCAGCACCGCGGCATAGCCGGTCCGACGCGCGAGATAGCGCAACATGGCACCCTCCCGCTATTGCAGATACGTGTCGTCCAGCGGCGACAGCAGGCCCCAGATCCCATCGGGCAGGCCGTGCACCTTCTTGGACGACAGCGTGTGGTACGGAATGACCGTCAGGAAATCGATGGGCAGGTCCTCGGTGACGATCTGCTGGAACTGCGCATACAGCGCGCGCCGTTTGGTCTCGTCGGTCTCGGTGCCGGCCTGCGCCAGCAATTCATCGACCTTGGGGTTGCGGTACGACTGCGTGTTGGTCCAGATGATGTCGCGGATATTGCTCGACAGATAGGTGCGGTGCACGCCGATCACCGGATCGCCCCAGTTGAAGACGATATCGGTGGTCATGTCGAAATCATGGCTGGCGATGCGCTTGGCCCAGGTCGGAAAATCGGGCGAGGCGCGCACCTGCACCGCGATGCCGACCTTCTTCAACTGGCTGCGCAGGTATTCCGCCACGTTCTTGCCCTGCACGTCGCTGCCGGGCATGTAGTCGACCGTCAGGGTCATGCGCACGCCCTTGCCGTCCTTCCTGAAGCCGGCCTCGTCCAGCAGCTGTTCGGCTTTCTTCAGGTCCAGCGGGTACTTCTTCAGGTCCTGGGTCGCATAGGGGCTGGACGCGACGATGGGCCCGTCCGCCGGCTTGGCGAAGCCGGCGTTCAGCGCCTTGGTGATGAAACCCTTGTCGATGGCGTAGGCGATGGCCTGCCGCACCCGCGCGTCGTCCAGCGGCTTGCGGGTGGTGTTGAACGCCAGCCAGCTGAGCGCGCCAATGCCTTCGTAGCCGCGATCGGTCATGACGATCTGCGGATTGTCCTTGGCGCGGCGCAGGATGGTCGGCTCGGTCATGTACGGCAGCGCGCCGATGTCGCCACGCTCCAGCCCGATCAGCAGGTTGGTGGCGTCGGGGTTGATCTTGACCACCACCCGGTCCAGGTAGGGCTTGCCCTTTTCGAAGAACTTGTCGAAGCGCTCCAGCACGATCTCCTGGCCCGGCTTGAAATCCTTGAGCGTGAACGGGCCCGAGCCGACCACGTTGGCCGAGTTGCGCGGATGGTTCTTCAGGTCCTGGCCGTCGCCGTAGATGTGCTTGGGCAGCACCGGCATCAGCGCCGGCGACAGCGCCAGCAGGATCGCCGGATGCGGCTTGCTCATGCGCAGCACGGCGGTATAGGGATCGGGCGTGTCGACGCTTTCGACGGGCGCCAGCATGCTCTGGAACGGATGATTCTGCTTGACCGCCATCACCGAGAACGCCACGTCCTCGGACGTCACCGGCTTGCCGTCGTGGAACAGCGCGTCGTGGCGCAGGTGCAGGGTCAGCGATTTGGCGTCCGGCGCCAGCTCCCACGACTGCGCCAGGTAGGGTTGCGGCTTCCAGTTGGCGTCGTAGCGCAGCGGACTGGCGAACAGCTGGGCGCTGGGCAGCGCCGTGGCGATGCCCGATTGCACCGCGCCATTCAGGTGTCGCGGCACCTGGGTCGAACCGATGACCAGCGTGCCGCCCGGCTTGGGCGTATCGGCGGCCCGCGCCGCGTGCGTGCCGGCCATCAAGGCCCATGCTGTCAGTATTGCGGCAAAGCCGCGTGTCGCGCTGCGCATCATCCACCCCTTGGCATTGTTGGCATGAGCCATTCAAACGATGGCTATGGCGCTAGCCTAGTCAACCCGGGGGTCCCGGCTTAGTACCAAACCGCCGGACTTGATGGTGCCAGGCCGGCGGGCGACCCGCTTCAACGCGCGCCGGCCGCCAGCGCCCGCGCATACAGCGCCGCCACCGCGCAACTGTCGACCCGCGCCTGCACCGCGTCCGAACGGCTGGTCAGCAGCACCGGCACGCGCGTGCCCAGCACCAGCCCGGCGGTGGCCGCGCCAGCCAGCCAGGTCAGTTCCTTGTAGAGCATGTTGCCGGCCTCGATATCGGGCACCAGCAGGATGTCGGCATCGCCCGCCACCGGCGAGACGATGCCCTTCTGCTCGGCCGCCTGGCGCGAGATGGCGTTGTCGAACGCCAGCGGACCGTCGATCTGGCCGCCGCGGATCTGCTGGCGGTCGGCCATCTTCGACAGGGCCGCCGCATCCAGCGTGGCCGGCATCGCCGGGTTGACCGATTCGGTGGCGCACAGCACCGCCACCTTGGGCCGCGCCACGCCCAGCGCGCGCGCCAGGTCGATGGCGTTCTGGGCGATGTCGGCCTTCTCCTGCAAGGTCGGGGCGATGTTGACGGCGGCGTCGGTCAGGATGAACAGCTTGGGATACGCGGCCGCCGCCATCACGAAGGCATGGCTGATGCGACGGCCGGTGCGCAGGCCCGATTCGCGCGCCACCACCGCCGACATGAAATGGTCGGTGTGCAGGCTGCCCTTCATCAGCATGCCGACCGCGCCGTCGCGCGCCAGGCCGGCCGCGGCGCGCGCGGCCAGCGCCTCGTCGTCGGGCGTGTCGACGATCTCCAGCGAGCCGGCGCGCAGCCCCAGCTCGGCCATCAAGCCGCCCAGCCGGGCCGCCGGCCCGACCAGCAGCGGCTCGATGTAGCCGGCTTCGCGCGCCTGCACCGCGGCGCCCAGGCTGGACGCGCACAGCGGATAGGCCACCGCCGTGCGCACCCGCCCGGCCGACAGCGCCGCGGCCCGCAGCGGCTCGAACAAGCGGTCGCTGGCCATGGCGTCAGCCGCGCACCGGGTCGATCGGCAGCGGCACCTCGCCCGGCTGGAACGGCTGGTTGACGTAGCGCTTGTACTTGTCCAGCAGGCGCAGCGGCTGCTTGAGCGCGTCGCGGCGGAACGGATCGCCCAGCTCCTGGCTCACCATCATCTCCAGCACCGTGGTCTTGCCCTCGGACTGCGCCTTGCACGCGGCCTGCAGCGCCGCGCCGACCTGGTCGGCATGCTCGACCCGGATGCCCTCGGCGCCCATGGCCCGCGCCAGTTCCGCGAAGTTGGGGTTCTGCAGGTTGCTGCCGACGAAGCGGCGGCCGTAGAAATCCACCTGGTTCTTCTTTTCCGCGCCCCACTGGCCGTTGTGGAACACCACCGCCGTGACCGGAATGCGCTCGCGCACGCAGGTCAGCAGTTCCTGGAAGCTCATGCACCAGGCGCCATCGCCAACGTAGGCCACCGCCGGCCGGTCCGGGCGCCCAAGCTTGGCGCCGATCAGCGCGGGCAACGCGTAGCCGCAGTTGCCGAAGCTCATGGCGGCCAGCATCGAATCCGGTTCGTCGAAGCGCAGGTAGCTGTTGGACACCGAGCAGATGTTGCCGATGTCGGTGGACACCATCACATGCTTGGGCATGGCACGCTCCAGTTCGCGCAGCATGCGGCGCGGATGCATGCGGCCGCCGCCGTGCTCGATGATGTCCAGGCTCCAGTCGTCGCGCTCGTGCGACCAGCCGTCCAGTTCCTTTTCCCAGGCGCTTTTCTGCGCCGCGATCTCTTCGCCGCGCGCCGCCTTGGTGGCCACGCAGGCGACCTCGCGATCGCGCAGCTTCGCGGCCAGCGCCGCCGCCGCCGGCTTGGCATCGCCGCAGATGCCCACCGACACCGGCCGCACCAGGCCCAGCATGCGGTGGTCGGCATCGACCTGGATGATGCGCGCGTTCTGCGGCCAGTAGTCCAGCCCGTGCTGCGGCAAGGTGCCAAAAGGCCCCAGGCGCGTGCCCAGCGCCAGCACCACGTCGGCCTGCGACAGCAGCTTCATGCCGGCCTTGGAGCCCTGGTAGCCCAGCGGCCCGCACCACAGCGGATGGCTGGCCGGAAAGGCGTCGTTGTGCAGATAGCTGGTGACCACCGGCGCGCCCAGCAGTTCGGCCAGCGCCACGCATTCGGCCTGGCCGGCCGAGAACAGCACGCCGCCGCCGGCGACGATCACCGGGAACTTCGCCCCGGCCAGCAGGCGGGCGGCCGCTTCCAGGTCTTCTTCCGAACCGGGGCCGCGGCGGATGCGGCGTGGCTCCGGAATCGCCACGTCGATCTCGCCGTAGAAATAGTCGCGCGGGATGTTCAGCTGGGTCGGGCCGCGCTCGGCCAGCGCGTTGTCGAAGGCCTTGGCGGTGAATTCGGCCATGCGGTCGGGCCGGTTGACGTGCGCCTGGTACTTGGTGATGCGCGAGAAGATCGGCAGCTGCTCGGTTTCCTGGAAGCCGCCCAGGCCCATGCCGGAGGTGCCGGTCTCGGGCGTGATGGCCACCACCGGGCTGTGGGCCCAGTAGGCCGCGGCCACGCCGGTGACGAAGTTGGTGATGCCGGGGCCGTTCTGCGCGATGCAGACGCCGTGGCGGCCGGTGACGCGCGAATAGCCGTCGGCCATGTGGGCGGCGCCCTGCTCGTGCACCGTCGGCACGAAGCGGATGCCGGCGGCGGGGAACAGGTCCAGCGCGTCCATGAAGGCCGAACCGACGATGCCGAAAACGTCCTTGACGCCCTGCGCCACCAGCGTCTCGACGAACGCTTCGCTGGGGGTCATGTGTTGTTTGCTGCTCATGGTCTCTCTCCTGGCGGACCGGCGCGGCTTGGATTGCATCTTGGCCGGGGTGAACCGATACTGCAGCAGAACTCCCGCATTTCCCACCCTGCAGCGTTCCATTTTCTGCAGAATCCGCACCAACCTGGCGGCCTTTCGCCAAATCTTCAAATATTGAAAGATGAAAGACGAATCCTCCGCGGCGCTGCGCGCGCTGACCCTGCTGGAACAGGTCGCCGGTTCCGAGGCGCCGGTATCGCTGGCGGCGCTGACCGACGCCACCGGCCTGCCCAAGCCCTCGGTGCTGCGCATCCTGTCGCGGCTGGTGGACGCCGGCATGCTGCTGCGCGAACCGGCAGGCAAGCGCTACATCACCGGCCCGCGCCTGGCGCTGCTGGCGCGCGACACCCTGCTCAATTCGCCGCTGCGGGCCGAGCGCCATCGCATCCTCGACAGCCTGGTCGACGAGATCGGCGAAACCTGCAACTGCACCATGCTGGACGGCGACGAGGTCATCTACCTGGACCGGGTCGAGACCGCCTGGCCGCTGCGCGTCAACCTGCAGCCCGGCTCGCGCGTGCCGCTGCACTGCAGCGCCAGCGGCAAGCTGTTCCTGGCGCACATGCGGCGCGAGGCCCGCGCCCGGCTGCTGGCGGCGGCGCCGCTGCCGCGCTACACGCCCAACACGCTATGCGACACGGCCGCGCTGGAGCGCGAACTGTTGGCGATCCGCAAGGAAGGCGCCAGCTTCGACCGCGAGGAATTCCTGCTGGGCATCGTCTGCATGGCGGTGCCCATCATGCGCGGACGCCGCGCCATCGCCGCGGTGGCGCTGCACGCGCCGGTGGCGCGGCTGTCGATCGACGGCGCGCGCGCCTGGCTGCCGCGCATGCAGGAAGCGGCGCGGGCGCTGGCGGGCACCTACGAACCGTCGGCCTGAGCGCGGCGGCGGCCGGCGCCCGCGCGCGCCTGGCCATCGCGCCGGGCCGCTCCGGAAGCGCCAGGCCTTACACTGTCGGCCGTATCCGTATTCATCGCAGTTCCTGCGAGAGCCTGACCGTGACCCAGACGCCCTTCACCACCCTGCCCCTTTTGCCCGCCCTGCTCGACAACCTGCAAAGCCTGGGGTTCGAGCAGATGACGCCGATCCAGGCGCAGAGCCTGCCGCTGATCCTGGAAGGCCGCGACCTGATCGCGCAGGCCAAGACCGGCAGCGGCAAGACCGCGGCCTTCGGCCTGGGCGTGTTGCAAAAGCTCGATCCCGCCCGCCTGGCGCCGCAGGCGCTGCTGCTCTGCCCGACCCGCGAGCTGGCCGACCAGGTGGCGCAGGAGCTGCGCCGGCTGGCGCGCCAGATCGCCAACGTCAAGATCCTGACGCTATGCGGCGGCGCCGCGGCGCGCCCGCAGGCCGAATCGCTGGCGCGCGGCGCCCACATCGTGGTCGGCACGCCCGGCCGCATCCAGGACCACCTGGAGCGCGGCAGCCTGGACCTGTCCGGCCTGACCACGCTGGTGCTGGACGAAGCCGACCGCATGGTCGACATGGGCTTCTACGACGATATCGTGGCGATCGCCTCGCATTGCCCCGCCAAGCGCCAGACGTTGCTGTTCTCGGCCACCTACCCCGACAACATCCGCAAGCTGAGCGCGCGCTTTTTGCGCAACCCGGCCGAAGTCAAGGTCGAGGCCCAGCACGACGCCAGCCGCATCGAACAGATCTTCTACGAGATCGACCCCGCCGAGCGCCTGGATGCGGTGGCCACGCTGCTGGCGCACTTCCGCCCGGTGTCCACGCTGGCTTTCTGCAACACCAAGATCCGCAGCCACGACCTGGTCGAACGGCTCCAGGCCGCCGGCATCAGCGCCCTGGCGCTGAACGGCGACCTGGAACAGCGCGAACGCGACGAGATCCTGATCCAGTTCGCCAACCAGAGCTGCGCCGTGCTGGTGGCCACCGACGTGGCCGCGCGCGGCCTGGACATCCAGAACCTGGGCGCGGTCATCAACGTCGACGTCACCAAGGACACCGAAGTCCACGTGCACCGCATCGGCCGCAGCGGCCGCGGCGACCAGAAAGGCCTGGCCCTGAGCCTGTGCTCGCCCGACGAAATGCGCTGGGCCAACCTGATCGAGCAATACCAGGGCGCGCCCCTGACCTGGGGCGACCTCAAGTCGCTGCGCCCCAAGGCCGACCGGCCGCTGCGCGCGCCCATGGTGACGCTGTGCATCCAGGGCGGCAAGAAGGACAAGCTGCGCCCCGGCGACCTGCTGGGCGCCCTGACCGGCGACGGCGGCCTGGCCTTCGAGCAGGTCGGCAAGATCAACATCACCGAGTTCAACGCCTACGTGGCGCTGGACCGCAAGATCGCCAAGCAGGCCTTCTCGCGCCTGTCCAACAGCAACATCAAGGGCCGGCGCTTCCGCATGCGCTACCTCGAGGAACTGTAACGACTAAAATAGTACGTTTTTGCTCATTCCCGGCGCCGCCTGCCCGGCGCCCCCCGTCATGACCTACACCGCCAAAGAAATCTTCAAGACCCTGCAAGGCGAAGGCGCCCACGCGGGCCGCGCGGCGGTCTTCTGCCGGTTCGCGGGCTGTAATCTCTGGACCGGCCGCGAGAGCGACCGCGCCAGCGCCGCCTGCACCTTCTGCGACACCGACTTCATCGGCACCGACGGCGACGGCGGCGGCAAATTCGCCAGCCCCGAACTGCTCGCCGATGCCATCGAGGCCGCCTGGGGTCCCGACACCGCCAACCGCTACATCGTCTTCACCGGCGGCGAACCGCTGCTGCAACTGGACGAAGCGCTGCTGGCCGTCGTCCACGCGCGCGGCTTCACCGTCGCCATCGAAACCAACGGCACCGTCCAGCCGCCCCCCGGCATCGACTGGATCTGCGTCAGCCCCAAGGGCACCGCCCCCGTCGTCGTCGAACGCGGCAACGAACTCAAGCTGGTCTACCCCCAGGCCAACGCCCTGCCCCCGCGCTTCGAACACCTGGACTTCGACCACTTCTTCCTGCAACCCATGGACGGCCCCGCCCGCCTGGCCAACACCGAACAGGCCGTCCAATACTGCATGCAGCACCCGCAATGGCGCCTGAGCCTGCAGACCCATAAATACATAGGCATTCCATGATTTCCGTGACCCGCAGGCTTGAATTCGACGCCGGCCACCGCATTCCCGACCACCGCAGCCAGTGCCGCAACCTGCACGGCCACCGCTATGTGCTCGAAATCACCCTGACCGGCGACATCGTCCAGGCCCCGGGCGAGTCCGACAACGGCATGCTGATGGACTTCGCCGACATCAAGCGCATCGCCAAGGCCCACATCGTCGACGTCTGGGACCACGCCTTCCTGGTCTACGAAGGCGACACCGCCGTGCGCGGCTTCCTGGACTCGATGCCCGGCCACAAGACCGTGGTGCTGGACCGCATCCCCACCGCCGAGAACCTGGCCGCCATCATCTTCGAGATCCTGGCCCCGCACTACCACGGCCACTACGGCGCCGACCTGCGCCTGACCCGCGTGCGCCTGTACGAAACGCCCAATTGCTGGGCCGATTGCAACGGCTGATGCCCCTATGGGCGGCCGGCATGGCCACCCGCAAATCGACGTGACAGCATGCGCCTGCCGCCTGGCGCGGCAACGCTTGCCGGGCGCTCGTTGCCCATGGCAGGCACGGATGATTGCCGGCGTTGGCTGACGCCAGGCTCGCGGCAGCCCGGCCGCCCTGCATCACGCGCCCCGCCGCGCCAAAACCGCCCGTTCGCCCCTCACCTTTCCACTCACGGAAAACCCGCCCCTGATTTTCCCGATTGAAAAAATCAATGGAGATCTTCGCCATTTTCAATTAATAGTAAGCTAATAGATAGGATACAATCGATTTCCATGGACACCCCCACTGACTCCCAACTCATGGCCACCACCGCCAACCTGATGGTGCTGTCGCGCGCCTATCGCGGCGCCGCCGACAAGGCCCTGGCCGACTACGGCCTGTCGCAAGCCACCGCCTGGCCCGTGATCCTGGCCGGCCGGCTGGGCGACGGCGTGCGCCAGGGCGCGCTGGCCGAGGCCCTGGGGGTCGAAGGTCCGTCGCTGGTGCGCGTGCTGGACCAGTTGGTCGCTGCCGGCCTGATGGAACGGCGCGAAGACCCGCACGACCGCCGCGCCAAGACCCTGCACCTGACCGACGCCGGCCACGCCCTGCGCAAGCAGGTCGAGGACGTGCTGGTGGAACTGCGCCGGCGCCTGTTCGACGGCGTCAGCGAAGCCGACCTGCAAGCCTGCCTGCGGGTGTTCGATGCGCTCAAGGCCGCGCTGGGCCGCAGCGCCGCCGGCGCGCAAGAGGACCCGCGGCCATGAAACTGCCCAACGTCCGCGAGACGATCTTCTCCCTCAAGAGCTACCTGAGCGCCATCATGGCGCTCTATCTTTCGTACAGCATCGGCCTGCCGCGCCCGTTCTGGGCCATGACCACCGCCTACATCGTGGCCCAGCCCTGGTCGGGCGCGGTGCGCTCCAAGGCGCTATACCGCCTGGCCGGCACCTTCTGCGGCTCGGCCATGACCGTCTACATGGTGCCGCGCCTGTCCAATTCGCCCGTCGTCATGACCGCCGCCATGGTGGCCTGGGTCGGCTTCTGCCTGTACCTGTCGGTGCTGGACCGCACGCCGCGCTCGTACCTGTTCATGCTGGCCGGCTACACCGCCGCCATGATCGGATTTCCCAGCGTCACCGACCCGTCGCAGGTGTTCGACACCGCGCTGGCGCGGGTCGAGGAAATCAGCCTGGGTATCGTCTGCGCCACGCTGGTCCACAGCATCGTGCTGCCGCGCGGCCTGGCGCCGGCGCTGACGCTGCAGCTGGACAAGGCGGTGCGCGACGCCAAGCTCTGGATCCACGACACCCTGAGCGGCAAGACCGCCGAACAGAAAGACCGCGACCGCCGCGAACTGGCCAACGACATCACCCAGCTGCGCCTGCTGTCGACCCACGTGCCGTTCGATACCGGCAACCTGCGCTGGACCGCCGGCGCGGTGCGCGCCATGCAGGACCAGATCGCCGCGCTCACGCCCGCCGTGTCCGCCGTCGAAGACCGCATGCGCGCATTGCAGGCCGACGGCCAGACGCTGCCCGAGCCTGTCTCGCAGGTGCTGGCCGACATCTCCGAATGGATCAACGCGGGCGCCCAGGCCACCCATGAAACCGCCGTGCACCTGCGCGCCGCCGTTTCCCGCCTGACGCCCGCCATCGACAGCCATTCCGGCTGGCGCGACGCGCTGCTTGCCAGCCTGATGACGCGGCTGCGCGAACTGATCGACACCTATGACGAATGCCTGGCGCTGCGCCGCGAGATCCGCGCCGGCCTGGCCGGCGCGCCGCTGCGCACCACGCGCGCTCCCGCCCGCACCGCGCCCAACCGCGCCCTGCACCGCGACCGCGGCATGGCGCTGCTGTCGGCCGCCGCCGCCGGCGTCGCCATCTCGGTCGTCTGCCTGTTCTGGATCGGCACGGCCTGGAGCAACGGCGCCACCGCCGCCCTGATGGCCGCCATCTTCAGCTGCTTCTTCGCCTCGCAGGACAACCCGGTGCCGGGCATCATGCAGTTCCTGACCTACACGGTGTATTCGATCCCGCTGTCGGCGCTGTACCTGCTGGGCATCATGCCGGCCATCCATTCGTTCGAGATGCTGGCGCTGGCGATGCTGCCCACCGCCTTCGTGCTCGGCATCTTCATCGCGCGGCCGGCGTCCACCGGCAAGGCCATGGCGGTGCTGTTCGGCTTCCTGGGCACCATGGCGCTGCAGGACACCCATACCGCCGACCTGGTGTCGTTCATCGACACGCAGGTGGCGCAATGCATGGGCGTGGCCACCGCCGCCATCATCGCCGCCATTTTCCGCACCGTCAGCGCCGACTGGAGCGCGCGCCGCATCCAGGCCGCCAACTGGAACGAACTGGCCACGCTGGCCAGCTCGCCGCGCGCCCCGGCCCGCCACACCTACGCCGCCCGCATGCTCGACCGCATCGGCCTGCTGCAACCGCGCCTGGCGCTGGCCAAGCGCCCCGACGACCTGGTCGCCGCCGATGCGCTCAAGGACCTGCGCGTGGGCCGCGACATCACCGAACTGCAACGCGCCCGCCGCCACCTGCCCATGGCCGACGCCACCATCGTGCCCGTGCTCGACAGCCTGGCGCGCTTCTTCCGCGAGCGCTCGAACTGGCGCGGCGGCGACAAGGCGCCGGAGATGCTGGCGCAGATCGATCGCGCCCTGGCAAGCGTCAGCGCCACGCCCGGCACCGTCGCCGCGCGCGATCGCGCCGTGGTGGCCCTGGTCGGCCTGCGCCGCGCCTTCTTCCCCGAGGCGGCCGATTACCAACCCGCCCATCCCACGCTGGAAACACCATGATCGGCGAATTCAACCTCTATGGCATCTACTTCCCCTGGCTGCTGGTGCTGGGCGTGGTCACCCTGGGCGTGGCCTGGGCCGTGCGCCGCGTGCTGGCGCGCGCCGGGCTGTATCGCCTGGTGTGGCACCCGGCGCTGTTCGACCTGGCGCTGTTCATCGTGCTGCTGTATGGCGTCTCCCTGATTTCCCCTTATTTTCTGCAGAGATAGGTATGAAACTTCCCAATGCCCTGCGCCCCGCCGCCATCGGCAAATTCGCGCTGACCGCCGCCGTGGTCGCGGCCGCCGTCTACGCCGGCTGGCAACTGTGGGTGCACTATGAAGTCGAACCCTGGACCCGCGATGGCCGCGTCAAGGCCTACGTGGTGCAGGTGGCGCCCGACGTGTCCGGACTGGTCACCGCCGTGCCGGTGCACGACAACCAGGACGTGAAGGCCGGCGACGTGCTGTTCGAGATCGACCGCGCCCGCTTCCAGCTGGCCTACGACCAGGCCCAGGCCTCCGTCCGTTCGCAACAGGTGGCGCGCGAACAGGCGCTGCGCGACGCCAAGCGCAACCGCTCGCTGGGCCAGCTGGTGGCCGCCGAGGCGCTGGAACAGAGCCAGACCAAGTTGCAACAGACCGAGGCCGCGCTGGCCCAGGCCGAGGTGCAATTGAACACCGCCCGCCTGAACCTGGAACGCAGCCGCGTGCTGGCCGTGACCGACGGCCGCGTCACCAACCTCGACCTGCGCGCCGGCTCGTACGCCAGCGCCGGCCGCGGCGTGATGGCGCTGGTCGATGCCAGCTCGTTCTACGTCGAAGGCTACTTCGAGGAAACCAAGCTGCCCGGCATCCACGAGGGCGACCCGGCCACCGTCACGCTGATGGGCGACAACCGCCAGATCCGCGGCCATGTCGAGAGCATCGCGCTGGGCATCGCCGACCGCGACCGCAGCACCGGCGCCAACCTGTTGCCCAACGTCAACCCGACCTTCAACTGGGTGCGCCTGGCGCAACGCATCCCGGTGCGCGTGAAGATCGACGAGGTGCCCGCCGGCGTGCGCCTGGTGGCCGGCCAGACCGCCACCGTCGCGGTCGGCGCCGCCGCCGCGCCTGCGCAGACGCGGACCGACGCGCGCCAGCCCTCTTGAGCGCGCACTTTCACCCACCCGCCAACCTCTTAGACAACGCCAAGCCGTAACCGCCATGAACACCAGATTCTTCCTGCCGCTGATGCTGTCCGCCGTGCTGGCCGGCTGCGCCGCCGTGGGCCCTGACTACCAGGTGCCCGCCGACGCGGCCGCCGCCCGGCCAGGCGCGCAGGCGCCATTCGCCGAGGCGCGGGAGGGCGTGTTCCAGCGCGACCAGGTGCCCGGCCACTGGTGGCGGCTGTACAACGATCCGGTGCTGGACGGCCTGGTGGAGAAAGCCCTCGCGGCCAACACCGACCTGCGCGTGGCCAGCGCCAACCTCGAACGCGCCCAGGCCGCCGTGCGCGAGACCGAGGCGCAGCAGCAGCCCAGCCTGGGCGTGAACGCCTCGCCCACCTTCGGCCACGTCTCCGGCATCCAGGAACTGGCGCCCGGCATCGATCCGCCCAACCGCTGGTCATACTCGGCCGGCGCCAGCATGTCGTACCAGGTGGACCTGTTCGGCCAGATCCGGCGCGCCGTGGAAGCGGCCGGCGCCGACGCGCAGGCGGCGCAGGCCGCCTACGACGCCACCCGCGTCACGGTGGCCGCCGAAACCGCCCGCGCCTACGCCAACCTGTGTTCGGCCGGCATGCAACTGGCCTCGGCCGAGCATTCGGTGAAAGTGCAGCAGGAATCGCTGGACGCCGTCAGCCGCCTGCAACGCGCCGGCCGCGGCACCGCGCTGGACGTAACCCGCGCGCGCAGCCAGTTGGAACAATTGCGCGCCAGCCTGCCGCCGTTCCAGGCGCAGCAGCGCACCGCGCTGTACCGGCTGGCGGCGCTCACCGGCCAGACCCCCGCCGAGATTCCGACCACGCTGCTGCAATGCGCCGCCGCGCCGCAATTGAGCGAAACCATTCCGGTGGGCGACGGCGCCGCGCTGCTGCGCCGCCGTCCCGACATCCGCCAGGCCGAACGCGCGCTGGCCGCCGCCACCGCGCGCATCGGCGTGGCCACGGCTGACCTGTATCCGAAGATCACGCTGGGCCTGTCGGGCGCCTCGGGCGGCCCGGCCGCCATGTTCGGCGACCGCGGCACCTTCAGCTGGAGCGTCGGTCCGCTGATCTCGTGGACGCTGCCCAACACCGGCGCGGTGCAGGCGCGCATCGCCGAGGCCGAGGCCAACACCAAGGCCGCCGTGGCGCGCTTTGACGCCTCGGTGCTGAACGCGCTGCGGGAAACCGAGAGCGCGCTGGTGGTGTATGCGCGCCAGCTCGATCGCCAGGCCGCGCTGCAAGCGGCGCGCGACCAGGCGGCGCAGGCCGCCTCGCAGGCGCGCCAGTTGTTCCAGTACGGCAAGACCGATTACCTGACGGTGCTGGACGCCGAGCGCACGCTGGCCAGCAATGAAAGCGCGCTGGCCGCCGGCCAGGCCGAACTCAGCAACGACCAGATCGCCGTGTTCCTGGCGCTGGGCGGCGGCTGGGAAAAGTAGGCGCGGCGGGCCATACCCGGGCGGCCAGGTCGCCGCCCGCCTTGTGTTTCCCTCCGGCGCGTGGCGCCGACCACCCCGAACGGGCCAAACGCGCCCGCTTCAGCGGACCTCGCGTCCTTCCCCTCCCTCTTTCGCATGGATCGCGCCGCGCCCGGTACGCGCGATCGTGCCGCGCTCCTTGTGCCAGCCCGCATCGGCGCGCCAGCGTCCCGGGTGATGCCGGCCACCTCATCTCCAAATAGTTTCCACAATATGGAGATAGCATTGTTGGCGTCGCGCATGGCCTCTTAGAATCAGTCTCACACCATTATTCCAATCCAAGCTAAGACAGATCGATTCGCCCGAGGCATTCCGGGACGCCTCCAGGAATCAAGGCACATATCCATAATATGGAAGAACAAACCAACACCGAACCTGCCCGCGTCATGGACAGCATCACCAAGCTGCGCGCCGAAGACGCCGGCCGCGTGGTGATCGCCGGCTCCCATGGCGGCAGCTACGCGGCCTATTGCGCCGCCCGCGGCCGGGTGCGCGCGGTGGTGCTGAACGACGCGGGCGTCGGTTGGCAGCGGGCCGGCATCGCCGGGCTGGACGAACTGCAGCAATGGGGCGTGGCCGCCGCCACCGCCGACTACCGCAGCTGCCGCATCGGCGACGGCGCCGACATGGCGCGCCACGGCATCATCAGCCACGTCAACGATCTGGCCTACGCGCTTGGCTGCCGCCCCGGCATGGCCGTGGCGCAGGCCGCGCAGCGGCTGGCCGGGGCCGACATGGCGCCGACCTGGCCGGCGCCGCGCCACGAAACGCGCACGGTCCTGGCCGCAGGCGCCGACGGCGCGCCGCGGGTGATCGGCGCCGATTCGGTGTCGCTGCTGGAAGCGGCCGACGACGGCCTGATCGCCGTCACCGCCTCGCACGGCGAACGGCTGGCCGGCCTGGCCACCGACGGCGTGCGCCCCCGCCCCTGGCTGGTGACCTTCAACGACGCCGGCATCGGCAAGGACAGCGCCGGCATCGGCCGCCTGCCCCTGTTGCAGCAGCGCGGCATCGCGGCGCTGACGGTGTCGGCCCACAGCGCCCGCATCGGCGATGCCCGCTCCTGCTACGAGGACGGCGTGGTGTCGTGCGCCAACACCCAGGCCCGCGAACTCGGCTGCCGCGTCGGCTCTCCCCTGAAATCCTTCATCGACGCCCTGCTGGCGGGGCGCGCAACCCACCTGGAGCATTCTCCGCATGTCGGAAACCCTTGAAATCACCGGCGGCGAAGCCATCGCCCGCATGTTCGCCGCGCATGACGTCGGCCTGATGTTCGGCATGGGCGGCTTCCAGCTGCTGCCGTTCTACGACGCGGTGCGGCGCCTGAAGCTGAACCACAACCTGATCAACGACGAACGCTGCGCGGTGTTCGCCGCCGACGCCTACACCAAGGTCAGCGGCCGCCCCGCCGTGTGCGACGCCACGCTCGGCCCCGGCGCCACCAACCTGGTCACCGGCCTGGCCGAAGCCTACAACGCCGGCACCGCCATGGTGGCGCTGGTGGGCGACTCGCACCGCATGCATTCGTGGAAGAACATGACGCAGGAGGCGCGCCAGCTGGAAGTGCTGCGCCCGGTGGTCAAGGACGTGCTGCGGGTCGAGAAGATCGAGCGCATTCCCGAACTGGTGCGGCGCGCCTTCGCGGTCGCCACCAGCGGCCGGCCCGGGCCGGTGGTGCTGGACGTGCCCGAGGACATCGCGCATGAAGTCCACGCCTTCGACGCCGATGCCTTCCACGCCAGCGAGACCTACCGCCGCGCGCCCGCGCTGCGCTGCCGTCCGGATGCCGACGCGCTGGCGCAGGCCGCCGCCATGCTGGCCGGCGCCGACCGCCCGCTGATGCTGTGCGGCGGCGGCGTGCACATCAGCGAGGCCGCCGAAGCGGTGCAGGATTTCGCGCGGCGCTACAACATCCCGGTGGCCCACACCATGAGCGGCAAGGGCGCCATCGCCTGCGACGATCCGCTGAACGCGGGCCTGTTCGGCCGCTACAGCCGCATCGCCAACGACCTGATCGCCAAGTCCGACTGCCTGTTCGTGGTGGGCTGCAAGCTGGGCGAAGTGGCCACGCGCCGCTACGACCTGCTGGCCACCGGCGCGCCCATCATCCACCTGGACATCGTGGCCGAGGAATTCGACCGCACCACCACGCCGGCGCTGCGGCTGTGGGGCGACGCCCGCGCCACGCTGGCCGAGCTGGACCAGACCCTGGCCGCCCTGCCCGATAACGGCGGCGCCCGCCGGCAAGGCTACGCCGCCGAAGTCGGCCAGGCCATGCATACCTGGCGCGAATCGGTGCGCGCCAAGCTGACCTCGGCCGACCGGCCCATCGGCATGGCGCGCCTGATGCACGAGATCAACGCCAGCCTGCCCGCAGACGGCGTGCTGGTGGCCGACGGCGGCTTCGCCGCGCACTGGGGCGGCCTGCTGTTCGACACCAAGCGCGCCGGGCGCGGCTTCGTGCCGGACCGGGGCTTCGCGTCGATCGGCTACGGCATCCCCGGCGCCATCGGCGCGGCCGCCGCCGCCCCCGGCCGGCAGGTGGTCAGCCTGACCGGCGACGGCGGCTGCAACATGTCGCTGGGCGAGCTGGAGACCGCCGTGCGCATGGGCCTGGCCTTCACCCTGGTGGTGGTCAACAATGCCGCCTCGGGCTATATCAAGGCCTTGCAGCACCTGATGTACGGCAGCGGCAGCTACCAGTCGTCCGACCTGGCCGAGACCAACTACGCCAACGTGGCGCGCGCGCTGGGCTGCAACGGCATCCGGGTGGAGGACCCGGCCGAGATCCCCGCCGCGCTGGCCGCCGCCTACGCCTGCAAGGACCGCCCCACCGTGCTCGACGTGGTGGTCACGCGCGACCCCGCGCACATGCTGCCCGGCGTGGATAGCCGCGCCGCCAAGATCAAGCCGGGCGACCGCATCGCCTGAGCCTGAATAACAACACAGACATTCCAAGCGAGGAGACAACCCCATGAAGATCCGTACCTGGCTGACCGTGGCGGCCGCCGCCCTGGCCACCGTGCTGGCGCCGTCGGCCGGCGCCCAGAGCAACTACCCCGACCGCCCGATCCGCCTGATCGTGCCCTTCCCGCCCGGCGGCACCTCCGACGTGGTCGGCCGCATCTTCGCCGAGGCGCTGGGCAAGCAGATCGGCCAGCCCGTGGTGGTGGAAAACCGCGGCGGCGCCGGCGGCACGGTCGGCTCGCGCGCGGTGGCCAGCGCGCCGGCCGACGGCTACACGCTGCTGCTGGGCACCTCCAGCACCAACGGCACCAACTCGGCGGTCTACAAGAACCTGCCGTATGACGCGGTCAAGGACTTCACCCCGGTCACGCAGATCATCCGCGTGCCGGGCGTGATCGTGGTCAACAAGGACTTCCCGGCCAAGGACTACGCCTCGTTCGTGGCGCTGATCAAGGGCGCGCCGGGCAAGTACTCGTATGCCTCGTCGGGCAACGGCGGCGCCACCCACATGGCGATGGAATACTACAAATCGCTGTCGGGGCTGGACATGATGCACGTGCCGTATCGCGGCACCGGCCCGGCGCTCAATGACGTCATCGCCGGCCAGGTGCCGATCCTGTGGGACACGGCGGCCTCGTCGATGGCGCACATCCAGTCCGGCAGCCTGCGCGCCATCGTGGTGGCCGCGCGCAAGCGCCTGCCGCAACTGCCCAATGTGCCCACCTTCGCCGAAGTCGGGCTGCCTGATTACGACGCGGAGATGTGGAACGGCCTGCTGGCGCCGGCCGGGCTGCCCGCGCCGATCCTGGCCAAGCTGGGCGAGGCCTCGCGCCGCGCGCTGGCCGACCCCGAGGTGCAGGCCAAGTACGCCGGCGTGGGCGCCTACGTGGTGGCCGACAAGCCGGAAGCCTTCGCCGCGATGATCAAGGAAGACGTGGCCAAGTGGAAGAAGGTGGCCGAGTTCGCGCACATCTCGGTGGACTGACATGGGCCAGCGCATGCAAGGCAAGACCGCGCTGGTGTTCGGCGCGGGCTCGTCCGGACCGGGCTGGAGCAACGGCCGCGCCGCCGCCGCGCTCTATGCCCGCGAAGGCGCCCACGTGTTCGCGGTGGACCTGCGGGCGGAATCGGCCGAGGAAACCCGCCGCATCATCCTGGACGAAGGCGGCCGCTGCACCGCGCTGGCGGCCGACGTGACCGACAGCGCGCAGATCCTGACGTCGGTGCGGGCCACCCTGGCCGAGGCCGGCCGCATCGACGTGCTGCACAACAACGTCGGCATCACCGAGATGGGCGACCCGATCGAAGCCAGCGAGGAGAGCTGGCACCGCGTCATGGACACCAACCTGACCGGCGTGTTCCTGACCTGCAAGCACGTGCTGCCGGTGATGCTGGCCCAGGGCGGCGGCAGCATCGTCAACATCTCGTCGCTGGCCTCGATCCAGGTCAACACCTACCCGTATACCTCGTACTACGCCGCCAAGGCCGGCTTGAATCACCTGACCCGCGCCCTGGCGGTGCGCTATGCGCCCAACAACATCCGCGTCAACGCGGTGCTGCCGGGCGTGATGGACACGCCGCTGATCTACACCCAGATCGCCGGCCAGTTCGAGGACGTGGAGGAAATGCGCCGGCGCCGCAACGCCGCCAGTCCGATGGGCCGCATGGGCGACGCCTGGGACGTGGCGCACGCGGCGCTGTTCCTGGCGAGCGACGAAGCGAAGTACATCACCGGCGTGTGCCTGCCGGTGGACGGCGGCAAGTCCTGCGCGGGGCGATAGCCGGCATAGCGGGCCGGCCGGCGCCGCGCGTCAGGCCGGCCGCGGCGCCAGTTCGGCGCCCAGTTCCGTGGCGGCGCGTTGCAGCGCCGCGACCACTTCCTGCAACCGCGCCCCCGACAGCCGCGAGCGGATCGCGGCCACGCTGAGCGCGGCCACCACATGCTGCTCGCGGTCGTACACCGGCACGCCCACCCCCAGCATGTCCGGGATGATGCGCCCCGGGTTCAGCGCATAGCCATTCTTGCGGGCCGCGGCGATGTCCTCGCGCAGCATCGCGGTGGACGGCAGGTCGGGCGCGGCCGAGGCGTCGTAGCGCGCCAGCACCCGCTCGATATCGTCATTGGGCAGGAACGCCAGCAGCGCCAGGCTGCCCGCCCCCACGCCCAGCGGGCGGCGGTGGCCGACCTCCAGCGTCAGGATCTTGATGGGGAAATCGCCCGTCTTGCGGTCGACGCAGACCGCCTCGTGGCCCGAACGCACCGACAGGAAGCTGGTGTCGCCGGTCGATTGCGCCAGCCGCAGCACCGCCGATTCGGCGATCGCCTTGATGCCATGGCGGCTTTCGGCCGCCAGCCCCAGGATGTACGACTCGCGCCCCAGGCTGTAGGTCTTGAGCTTGGGATTGAGCGCCAGGAAGCCCTCCTGCAGCAGGGCCGACAGCATGCGGTGCGCGGTCGGCGGCGTCAGGCCCAGGTCGCGCGCCACGTCGGTCAGGCCGACGCCGCGCGCGGGCGCGGCCCCCACGTACTTGAGGATGCGCAGCACGCGGAAGATGCTCTGCGCGCCGCCGACCGGATCGGCGTCGCGCGCGGCGGCGGAGGATTTGGCGGGGCTCACCGGCGCGCCTTCAATGCAGCGTGGTGCCATCGGGCGGCGACTGGTTCAGGCCCAGCGCCGCCTCCCAGCTGCGCAGCGGCACGCAAGTCTGCAGGCGCACGATGGCGCGCTGGATCAGGGCCGGATGCAGTTCGTGGCCGACGTGCGTGGCCACGTCGATGGTGGAATCCCCGTGCAGCTCGTCCAGCCGCGCCTGCGCCGCCTGGATCAAGGCCACCGGCATGACCGGGTCGTCGGCGCCATGCAGCAGGTGCAGCGTGGTGTACTGCGGCGCGGCCTTGGGCAGCTGCGCATAGCGGCCCGAAAAGGCGATCACGCGGCCGGCCATGCCGTCGTGCGCCTGCACCAGTTCCAGCGCCATGATGGCGCCCTGCGAAAAACCGGCCAGCGCGGTGTCGGACTGCAACAGGCCGAAGCGGGCCTGGGCCGCCTTCACGTAGGCCTCCAGCGGCGGCAGGGCCTGGGCCACGCGCTCGGGCCGGTTGTCCTCGGACACGCCGCGCACCGAGAACCACTGGCGGCCCGCGCCGCCGCCGTCAAAGGGCTCGAAGCCCTCGGGAATCAGCACCGCCGACGCGGGAAAGGCGGCGCGCACCGCCTCGGCCAGCGGCACCAGGTTGGCGGGCGTGCCGCCCACGCCATGCAGCAGGATGAACAGCTGCCGCACCTCGGTGCCGGGTTCGGGCAGGAATTCGATTTCGTGGGGGGACGCGGGGGAAGAAGTGGCCATGCTACGGCTCCGGACAGGCACTGGATAGCGCCATTGTAAAATGCCCGTCATACGCAATCCTAGGCAAAGCGCCCCCCGGGCCGGCTCCTGCCCCCGGTGTCCACAAGGCGCTCAGGGGCGTTCGCGGTCGGCGCGGGGCTTTGCATCAACCTGTGCATTCCATGAAAACACCGACGACAGACTCGGGAACCCCGCCGGCCGGCAAGAACCAGTTGCACCGCGTGCTCAAGGCGCGCCACCTGACCATGATCGCCCTGGGCGGCGCCATCGGCACGGGCCTGTTCATCGCCTCGGGCGCGGCCATCGCCCAGGCCGGCCCGGGCGGCGCGCTCACGGTCTACCTGCTGATCGGCCTGATGGTCTATTTCATCATGACCAGCCTGGGCGAACTGGCCACCTTCATGCCTGTGTCGGGTTCGTTCTGCACCTACGCCTCGCGCTACGTGGACGGCGGCTTCGGCTTCGCGCTAGGCTGGAACTTCTGGCTCAGCTGGGCCACGGTGGTGGCGGTGGACGTGGTGGCCGCCCAACTGGTGATGGCGTACTGGTTCCCCGATACCCCCGGCTGGATCTGGAGCGTCGCCTTCCTGGCGCTGACCTTCGGCCTGAACGCCTTCTCGGCGCGCAGCTTCGGCGAGGCCGAATACTGGTTCGCCATCATCAAGGTGGTGGCGGTGCTGTGCTTCATCGTGCTGGGCCTGGCCATGCTGGTGGGCATCATCCACAGCGACGCGCCGGTCGGCCTGCGCAACTGGACCGTGGGCGAGGCGCCGTTCGTCGGCAACGTCGCCACCTGGGTCGGGGTGGCCATGGTGGTGGCCTATTCGTTCCAGGGCACCGAACTGGTGGGCGTGGCCGCCGGCGAATCCGAGAACCCGCGCCGCAACGTGCCGCGCGCCATCAACCATGTGTTCTGGCGCATCCTGCTGTTCTACGTGCTGGCGATCCTGATCATCGGCCTGCTGATTCCCTATACCGACCCGCAGCTGTTGCGCAACGAGGTCGAGGACATCGCCGTCAGCCCCTTCACGCTGGTGTTCCAGCACGCCGGGCTGCTGTCGGCGGCCACCATCATGAACGCGGTGATCCTGACCTCGGTGCTGTCGGCCGGCAATTCGGGCATGTACGCGGCCACGCGGATGCTGTTCAACATGGCGGTCGAGGGCCAGGCCCCGGCCGTGTTCAAGCGCCTGACCGGCAACGGCGTGCCGCTGTACGCGCTGCTGGCCACCACCGCGCTGGCCTGCCTGTGCATGTTCAGCGTGGTCTACAGCCCCAAGGCGGTCTATATCTGGCTGCTGAACTTCGCCGGCATGACCGAGTTCATCGTCTGGCTCAGCATCGCGGTCAGCCACTACCGCTTCCGCCAGGGCTACGTGAAGCACGGCTACGACACCGCCAACCTGCCCTACAAGGCCGGCCTGTTCCCGTTCGGCCCGCTGCTGGCCTTCGTGCTGTGCCTGCTGGTCACGCTGGGCCAGAACTACCAGGCCTTCCTGGACGAGCGCATCGACTGGATCGGCGTGGTCTCGACCTACCTGGCGATCCCTTTGTTCCTGGCGTTCTGGATCGGCCACCGGCTGGTGAAGAAGTCGCGCTGGATCCGCTACCAGGACATGCAGTTCTACGGCTTCGAGGCCGACCGCGCGGCGGGCGTGCCGCAGGACGAACCGGTAGCCGCCGGCCGGGCCGCGCGGACCTGAGCCGCGTGCGGGCCGGGAGGCATCCTGGGCCACGCGCCCGGACGCCGCCCGGCCCGCGCCGCCGCCTATTGGAAGCTGTCGCGCGGACGCTGCGTGATGACGCCGTACCAGCCCAGGCCGGCATAGGTTTCATAGCCCGGCGTCAGCGCGAACCCCACCAGGCCGCGATCGGCGTTTTCGTAGTAGCCGCGCGGCCGCTCGTCGTGGCGCAGCACGTAGCGCTCTTTCAGCGACACCGCGCCGTCCGAGGCCGCGATGACGCGCTGGCGGCTGTCGACCAGCAGGCAGCGGGTGCGCGCCCATTCCTCTTCCGACAGCCCCACCGACTTGACAATGCTGGCGGCCTGCTGGCTCCAGTCGAAGAACACCCCCAGCACGCCCAGCGGCTCGCCGTGCTTGTCGGCGTCGCGCCGGATCGCGGTGGCGTAGGTGGCGACGTGGGCGCCGTCCAGCAGGCGCTCGCTGTCGATATCCATGGCCACGTACTCGCCGCCGTCGGCCGCGGCCATCCCGCGCCGGAACCACTCGGCATGGCTGACATTGGCGCCGCGCGCCTGCGGATAGCGGTCCGGGCGGCCATTGGCCACCACCCGGCCCTGCGCGTCGGCCACCCACAGGTCCAGGTAGACCGTGTAGCTGTCCAGGATCACGCCCAGCCGCCCGCTGGCGTGGCGCGCGCTGTCGGCGCCGGGTTCCTGCAAGGCCCGCACCACCGACGAATCGGTCGCCCACCAGCGCACGTCGCAGGAACGCTCGTACAGGTTGCGGTCCATGGTCTCGATCATGTTCAGCGCCAGGTCGCCCAGGCGGCGGCCCTCGTAGCCGCGGATCTCGTGCAGGGTGTTTTCGCCGATGCGGATCAGGTCGGCGATGGAACCGGCCAGCTCCTCCTTGAGCGCGTCGGCGATGCCGGTGATCTGCTCGGACACGTACTGCACCTGGTTGGCCACCACCGCGAACCCGCGCCCCGCCTCGCCCGAGCGCGCGGCCTCGATGCGCGCGTTCAGCGACAGGTATTTGGCCTGCTGGTTGATATCGACGATGCTCTCGATCTTCTCGTTCGAAATGCGCTCGACGCGGCGCGACAGTTCGACGATTCTTTCCGGTTGATGGGCCATGTTCAGCACTCCTTTTGTTGGACGTTGTTGCGTGAGGAGACGGTGACATGGGGACACAAGCAGGAAGCGTGCCAAGTCGTGCATGGGTTAATGACCAGCCCCTTCCATGGGCGGGGCGGGGGTGACGACGGCGCATCGCGCCTCGAAGCGGGCCTTGCGGCGCGCACCAATACGGTGCAAGCGACTGATACATCCGGTGCCTTCCGGGTCAGGTAAAATACTGTATATTCATACAGCAATAAGCGATTCCGGCCAGGCGTCCTCCGCCCGGCCGTCCGCCGCCCACCGAGTCTTCACCCAGGAAAACCGGGTCGCCCGCCCGCCATGCCGTCGCCAGAACAGATCCATCCCGCGTTGTGGCGCGCCACCCAGTTGGCGCGCGGCGCCGCCCGCAGCCTGCCCACCGGCCACCCCACCCTGTCGGCCGAGCTGCCGGACGGCGGCTGGCCGCTGGGCTCGCTGATCGAGCTGCTGGCCCCGCAACCCGGCATCGGCGAAATCCGCCTGCTGCGCCCGGCCCTGGCGCAACTGGAAACGCGCCGCCCCATCGCCCTGGTGCAGCCGCCCCACGCGCCGCACATCGCCAGCTGGATGAGCTGGCGGCTCGATCCGCGCCAGTTGCTCTGGGTCGCCCCCGAAAAACCCCTGGACGCCCTCTGGGCCGCCGAGCAGATCCTGAAAAACGGCAGCTGCGGCGCCCTGCTTTGCTGGCTGCCGCACGTGCGCCCCGAATCGCTGCGCCGGCTGCACCTGGCGGCCCAGGCCAGCGACCTGCTGTTCGTCGCCCTGCGCCCGGCCAGCGCCGCGCAGCACGCCACCCCCGCCCCCTTGCGCCTGGCGCTCGCGCCCGCGCCGGGCGGGTTGTCCGTCCATATCCTCAAGCGCCGCGGACCGGTCTGCGAGGCCCCGCTGTACGTGGGCCTGGAGCCCGGCGTCCTGGCGCCCACCCGCCATGCGCCTCTGGATCGCCGCCTGCCTGCGCTGCCTGCCGCTGGACGCCCTGCGCCCGCACTGGCCGCTTGAGGCGCAGGCCTACGCGGTCCTCGACCAGGAACGCGTCGCCGCCCTCACGCCCGCCGCGCGCCAGGCCGGGGTGCGCCCGGGCATGCGCCGCGGCGGCGCGGCCGCCATCGCGCCCGAGGTCGAACTGCTGGCGCGCGACCCGCTGGCCGAGGCCGACGCCCTGCAAGGCGCGGCGCTGGCGCTGCTGCAATACACCCCCGAGGTCGCGCTGGCGGGCGACGACACCGTGCTGCTCAACGTCGGCGCCAGCCTGCTGTTCTTTCGCGGGCCGCGCGCGCTGCACCGGCGCGTGGCCGCCACGCTGGCCGCGCTGGACCTGCGCGTGTCGCTGGGCATGGCGCCCACCGCCGCCGGCGCCTGGCTGCTGGCGCACCGCGGCGGACGCCGGCCGTCGCGCCGGGTGCTCACCCCGCGCACCCTGGCGCGCCGGCTCGACGCCCTGCCCGTGGCCCTGCTGCCCCAGGCCCGACCGCGCCTGGACTGGCTCAACGACATCGGCTGCCACACCCTGGCCGACCTGCGCGCCCTGCCGCGCGCCGGCCTGCAACGGCGCAGCGCGCCCGACCTGCTGCAAGCGCTGGACGCGGCCTATGGCCAGTCGCCCGAACTGCATCGCTGGATCGAGCCGCCGCCGCGCTTCGAGCGCCGCATCGAACTGATGGAATACCTCGAGCACACCGACGCGGTGCTGGCCGTGGCGCGGCGCCTGGCCGAGCAACTGGGCGGCTGGCTGGCGGCGCGGCAACTGGCGGTGCGGCGCGTGCTGCTGCGCCTGGACCACGAACGCGGCCGCCATGCGCGCCCGCCCACCGACCTGGAACTGGCGCTGGCGCAGCCCGTGTGGCAGGCGCCGCAGATCCTCAACCTGCTGCGCGAAAAGCTCGGCCGCCTGACGCTCGAAGCGCCGGTGATCGCGGTGACGCTGCTGGCGCCCGACACCACCGAACAGCCCGCCGCCAGCACCACGCTGTTCCCCGAACCCGGCGGCACCGCCGCCGACCACGCCCGCCTGCTGGACCTGCTGACCGCGCGGCTGGGCCGCGACCAGGTGCGCCACGCCTGCCCCATCCCCGACCACCGGCCCGAAGCCGCCAATGCCTGGGGCGACGCGCTGGAACCGCCACCGCGCCCCGAACCGCTCCCCGAACCCCTGGACCGCCCCTTCTGGCTGCTGGACCCGCCGCTGCCGCTCAAACTCGCCGGCCACCGGCCGCAATACGCCGGCCAGGCGCTGCGGCTGATGCGCGGCCCCGAACGCATCGAAAGCGGCTGGTGGGACCCGGCCCTGACCGTGCGCGACTACTTCGTGGCCGAGGACGCCGCCGGCGCGCGCTACTGGATCTACCGCGAGCGCGACGACGAGCACGCGCGCTGGCGCCTGCACGGGCTGTACGCCTGACTCCGCCATGCAAGCGCCCGACGATCCGCATGACGACGCCCCCGGTCCGCCTGTCGGACTGCCCGGCTACGCCGAACTGCAATGCCAGTCGAACTTCTCGTTCCTGCAGGGCGCCTCGCACCCCGAGGAACTGGCCGCCCGCGCCGCCGAACTGGGCTACGCCGCCCTGGCCATCACCGACGAATGCAGCCTGGCCGGCGTGGTGCGCGCCCACATGGAAGCCAAGACCCAGAAGCTGCCGCTCATCATCGGCGCCACCTTCCGGCTGCGCGCCGGCCCCGAGGCCGCGCCACTGGACCTGACCTTGCTGGCGCAGACCCGCGAGGGCTACGGCAACCTGTCCGAGCTCATCACCCTGGCCCGCACCCGCGCCCCCAAGGGCGAATACCGGCTGGCGCCCGAGGACTTCACCGCCCCGCCGCCGGGCTACGAACACCTGCGTCACCTGCCCGAATGCCTGGCGATCCTGTCGCCCACCTACGGCGACGACCCCGACCGCATGGCGCAGCAGGCGCGCTGGCTGGCCGCCACCTTCCCGCGCCGCGCCTGGGTCGGCCTGACCCTGCTGTACCGCTCGCGCGACGACCTGCACCGCGCCGCCGTCGACCACGCCGCCCGCGCCGCCGAGCTGCCGGTGGTGGCCCTGGGCCAGGTGCAGATGCACGTGCGCTCGCGCAAGCCGCTGCACGACACCCTGACCGGCATCCGCACCCACCAGTGCGTGTCGCAATGCGGCTACGCGCTGTCGGGCAACGCCGAACAGCACCTGCGCACCCGCATGCGGCTGGCCAACCTGTATCCGCCCGAAGCGCTGGCGCAGACCCTGGTGGTGGCGCGGCGCTGCGCCTTCTCGCTGGACGAGCTGCGCTACGAATACCCCGACGAGATCATCCCGCGCGGCCACACCCCCGCCACCTACCTGCGCCAGGAAACCCTGGCCGGCGCCGCGCGGCGCTTTCCGGACGGGACGCCGGACTACGTCAGCGAACAGATCGAAAAGGAACTGGCGCTGATCGCCGACCTGCACTACGAGGCCTACTTCCTCACGGTCTACGACATCGTGCAGTACGCCCGCCGCCACGGCATCCTGTGCCAGGGCCGCGGTTCGGCCGCCAACTCGGTCGTGTGCTACTGCCTGGGCATCACCGAGGTCGATCCGCGCCGCGGCAACAACCTGTTCGAACGCTTCATCAGCAAGGAACGCAACGAGCCGCCCGACATCGACGTCGACTTCGAACACCAGCGGCGCGAGGACGTGATCCAGTACATCTACGACAAGTACGGCCGCCAGCGCGCCGCCCTGACCGCCGTGGTGATCTCGTACCGGCCGCGCAGCGTGCTGCGCGACACCGGCCGCGCGCTGGGCGTGGACCCGGGCGTGATCGACGCCGTGGCGCGCGCCCACCAGTGGTGGGACGGCAAGAAGGAAATGCTGCGCACGCTGGGCGCCTGCGGGCTCGATCCGGAATCGCAGGTGGCGCGGCAATGGGCCGCGCTGGCCCAGACCCTGATGGGCTTTCCGCGCCACCTGTCGCAGCACCCGGGCGGCTTCGTCATCTCGCGCGGCAAGCTGTCGCGGCTGGTGCCGATCGAAAACGCCGCCATGGCCGACCGCAGCGTGGTGCAGTGGGACAAGGACGACCTGGACGCGCTCAATCTGCTCAAGGTCGACGTGCTGGCCCTGGGCATGCTGTCGGCGCTGCGCCGCACCCTGGAACTGGCCGGCCAGCGCCGCGGCCAGCCGCTGCGGCTGCAGGACATTCCCGAAGGCGACGACCCCACCTACGACATGATCTGCGATGCCGACACCATCGGCGTGTTCCAGATCGAATCGCGCGCCCAGATGACCATGCTGCCGCGCCTGCGGCCGCGCAAGTACTACGACCTGGTGGTGCAGGTGGCCATCGTGCGGCCCGGCCCGATCCAGGGCGGCATGGTGCATCCCTACCTGCGCCGCCGCCAGGGCAAGGAAGACATCGACTATCCCAGCGACAAGGTGAAAGGCGTGCTCAGCCGCACCATGGGCGTGCCCATCTTCCAGGAACAGGTGATGCAGATCGCGGTGGTCGCGGCCGGCTTCTCTCCGGGCGAGGCCGACCAGTTGCGGCGCTCCATGGCCGCCTGGAAGCGCAAGGGCGGCGTCGACAAATACCGCGCCAAGCTGGTCGGCGGCCTGCTGGCCCACAACTACACGCTGGAATTCGCCGAGGCGCTGTTCCGCCAGATCGAAGGCTTCGGCGAATACGGCTTCCCCGAAAGCCACGCCGCCAGCTTCGCGCTGCTGGCCTACGCCAGCTCCTGGCTCAAGCGCCACGAGCCCGAGGCCTTCCTGGCCGCGCTGCTCAATTCCCAGCCCATGGGCTTCTACGCCCCGGCGCAACTGGTGCAGGACGCGCGCCGCCACGGCGTGCGGGTGCTGCCGGTGGACGTGACCGTCAGCGGCTGGGACGCGGCGCTGGAAACCGCCCCCGCCGGCGCCCCGCCGCGCCGATCCCACCCCCACGCCCCCCCGCCGGACGAAATCCGCCCCGCCGTGCGCCTGGGCCTGAGCCTGATCCAGGGCCTGCACCAAGACAGCGCCCGCCGCATCGAGGCGGCCCGCGCCGACGCGCCCTTCACCAGCACCGGCGACCTGGCCCGCCGCGCCGCCCTGACCCGCCACGACCTGAACGCGCTGGCTGCCGGCGACGCCCTGCGCACCCTGGCCGGCCACCGCCGCCAGGCCAGTTGGGAGGCCGCCGCCAGCGTCCACAGCCGCGACCTGCTGCGCGACGCCGCCATCCACGAAACCGAGATGCCGCAACTGGCCGCGCCCACCGAGAGCCAGACCGTGGCGGCCGACTACCGCAGCGTCGGCCTGACCCTGCGGCGCCACCCCGTCGAACTCTTGCGGCCGCAGCTGGCGGCGCGCAATTTCCAGCCCGCCAGCGCGCTCAACGGCTACCCCGACAAGCGCGTGGCCCGCGCCTGCGGCATCGTCACCGTGCGCCAGCGGCCGCAGACCTCCAAGGGCGTGATCTTCGTCACCCTCGAAGACGAAACCGGCCCGGTCAACGTGGTGGTGCGCCCCGAACTGATCGAGCGCCAGCGCCGCGAACTGCTCGGTTCCACCCTGCTGGGCGTCTACGGCACCTGGCAGAGCGTGGATGGCGTGCGTCACCTGATCGCGCAGCGGCTGGTGGACCTGTCCGAATTGCTGGGCGGTTTGAGCATGCCCAGCCGCAATTTCCACTGACGGCAGTGCGCGGCGGCCGGCGACGCTCCGGGAATCGACCGGACGCCACGGCCAAGCGCCGCGCGGGCGGCTGGTCTATGATGGATTTTCCGCGCCGCCCGCCCGCCCCCGCGCCGGCCGCGCCGTGGAAACGTTTTCTTTTTCAGGAGTGATCATGATCCGCAAGCTGATTCCCGTTCTGCTGGTAGCCACGCTGAGCGCCTGCGCCAACACCGGAGCCCCGCGTTCCTCATCCTCATCCGCCGCCTCCAGTTCCGCCAGCTCGCCCGCCACGTCCGACAGCTCCTCCGGCGCGTCGTACGGATCGCCCTCCACCCAGGCCGGCGCCCGCAAGACCTGCGACGCCGCCCCGCTGCAATCCCAGATCGGCCAGAAAGCCACCCAGTCCGTCCTGGAAGACCTGCGCACCCGCAGCGGCGCCGCCACCGCCCGCATCCTGCGTCCGGGCCAGTTGGTCACCATGGAATACGACGACACCCGCCTGAACCTGATCGTCGACGACAAGGACGTGATGACGGCGATCCGCTGCGGCTGAAATCCCGGCATTCACGACACGACGGGCGCAACGGGCACACCCGCCCCGCGCCCGCTTTTTCCAGACGGCGCGGCGGCCCGCGTCGTCCATGGAATCCTCCCCGCGGCCGCCCCCCCCCCGCCCGCGGACATCCATCCCCCAGAGAACGATCGGCCGGCCCGACGGCCAGCGCTGGCGCGCAACAATCTCCCTGCCGCGACCGCCTCCCTCGACGCCCGATCCACAAATCGTTCCACCAACGCTTGACCCTTACGTAACGTCATGCCCAAAAGTTCGGCCTGCGCCATCAACGAAGGAACCCCATGCGACTGAAAGTAGGAGAACTGGCCAAGCGCAGCGGACTGACCGTCCGCACGCTGCACCACTATCACGCGATCGGCCTGCTGACGCCTTCGGCGCGCGCCGACAACGGCTACCGGCTCTACGGCCGCGACGACATCGCCCGACTGCACCAGATCCAGGCATTGCGTCGCTTCGGATTGCCGCTGGCCGAGATCGGCGCCTACCTGGACCAGCCCGGCACGCCGCTGGACGAGATCATCGCCAGACAGATCGCGATGCTCGACAGCCAGATCCAACACGCCACCCGGCTGCGCGAACGCCTCGCGCAGTTGCAAGGCCAGTTGGCGATGGGAACGGAGCCGGAACTGGCCGATTGGCTGACCACTCTGGAACTGATGAACATGTACGACAAATATTTCTCCCAGGAAGAACTGGCGCGTCTGCCCATGTACCGCCGAGGCCCGAACGACGACGCCGGCTGGCTTGCGCTGATCGCCGACGTGCGCCGGCAGATGGACGACGGCGCCCCGCCCGAGGACCCGCGTTCGCAGGCGCTGGCCCTGCGCTGGATGACGCTGCTGCTGCGCGATACCAACGGCGATCCGCGCCTGCTCGTGAAGCTGAACCAGATGCACGAACGGGAACCGGCCATGCAGGAACACATCGGTATCTCGCCGGCCATGCGCGACTACATCGTGCGGGCGTTCTCCGAAAGCAAGCTGCGGCTCTACGAAAAACACCTGACGCCGGACGAGGCCCGGTTCATGCGGGCGCATTATCACGACCGCGCCGGCGAATGGCCGGCCCTGATGGCGCGGGTGCGCGACGCGATCGATGCCGGGCAGGCCCCCGACTCGGCCGCCGGCCGCGAACTCGCGCGGCAATGGCTGGAACTGTTTTGCAGCTACGCCGGCAACGACCCCGCGACCCACGCGAAATTCCGCCACGCCCTGATGACCGAGCCCGAACTGACCGCCGGCACCTGGGCCGATGACGCCACGCTGGCTTTCATGCGCCAGGCGATAGGCGCATTGACGGCGGCGCGCTAAGCGGCGTCGGCGTCCGCGGACACGGACGCCGACGCGGTTACGGTCGAGGTCGCGGCGACAGTCGCGGCCGCGACCGCGCTACCAGCGCGCCGCCTGGACGAAATCCACGAAGGCGCGCAGCGGCGCCGGCAGATAATGCCGGCCCGGAAAATACAGCAAGGGGCCGGTGAAACTGGGCCACCAATCCGCCAGCACCGGCTCCAGTTCGCCCCGATCCAGGTACGGCCGCAGCCAGTCCTCGAACAGGTAGACCACCCCGGCGCCCGCCACCGCCGCATCGACCGCCAGGTCCACCGCCGCCCCCAGGCTGACGATCAGCGGACCATCCACCTCCACCGTGACGGACTCGCCGTCGCGTTCAAACGCCCACGCCGGCATCGCGCCGCTGGTGAAACGGCCGCGCAGGCACAGGTGCTGGCGCAGGTCTTGCGGATGCCGCGGCTGTCCATGCCGGGCCAGATACCCCGGCGCGGCGGCCGCCGCCATCCGCTGGCGCCGCGGCCCGATCGGGATGGCCACCATGTCCTGGTCCATGCTTTCCTCGTAGCGGATGCCGGCATCGCAGCCCGACTGCAGCAGCTCGACAAAACGATCATCGACGATGACCTCCAGCCGGATCTCCGGATACTGCGCCAGGAACGGCGGCACAATGCGCGGCAGCACCAGCCGGGACGCCGCCAGCGGCACATTCAACCGCAGCCGGCCCGCCGGCCGGTCACGGAAACTGTTGGCCACGTCCAGCGCCGACTCGACCGCGTCCAGCGCGGGCGCCAGTTGCTCCAGCAGGCGCTGCCCGGCCGCCGTGGTCGCCACGCTGCGCGTGGTGCGGTTCAGCAGCCGCAGGCCCAGCCGGGCTTCCAGCCGGCGCACGGCTTCGCTCAACTGCGACGCGCTGGTCCCCGTCTGGCGCGCCGCGCCGCGAAAGCCCCCATGCGTGGCCACCGCCACAAAGGCGCTGATGTCTTGAAGGTTGGACATGGCGGGTCCCGATTGTTCGCTATTTTGCACAAGCTGTGCGATTACCAGGGATTGTCGCACGCCCCGCGCCGCCCTAGACTCGCTCTCATTCCCCTGCCTCGGAGCAAGTCATGACCTCGATTCAACAAGCCGGCGCCTACCCGCTGGGCGACCTGACCGTCAACCGCCTGGGCTACGGCGCCATGCAACTGGCCGGCCCGCACGTGTTCGGCCCGCCCAAGGACAAGGCGCAGGCCCTGGCGGTGCTGCGCGAAGCGCTCGAACTCGGCATCAACCACATCGACACCAGCGATTTCTACGGCCCGCACATCACCAACCAGCTGATCCGCGAAGCGCTGCACCCCTACCGCGACGATCTGGTCATCGTCACCAAGGTCGGCGCGCGCCGGGGCGACGATGCCTCGTGGCTGCTGGCCAATTCCCCCGCCGAACTCGAATCGGCCGTGCACGACAACCTGCGCAACCTGGGCCTGGACGTGCTGGACGTGGTCAACCTGCGCCTCATGTTCGACGTGGCCGGCCCCGCCGAAGGCGACATCGAACCGTCCTTCACCACCCTCGCGGAATTGCAGCGCAAGGGCCTGATACGCCACCTGGGCCTGAGCAACGCCACCGCGC
Source organism: Achromobacter sp. KK8 (assembly GCF_054188005.1). NCBI lineage: Bacteria > Pseudomonadati > Pseudomonadota > Betaproteobacteria > Burkholderiales > Alcaligenaceae > Achromobacter > Achromobacter sp. KK8. Next base: position 4,916,584 of record NZ_CM135178.1, read on the forward strand.
GCCAGGTGGCGCAGGCGCGCGGCATCGCCGACATCGTCTGCGTGCAGAACCAGTACAACATCGCGCACCGCGCCGACGACGCGCTGATCGGGCAACTGGCGCAAGACGGCATCGCCTATGTGCCGTTCTTCCCGCTGGGCGGCTTCTCGCCGCTGCAATCGGCCACGCTGGAGCGCGTGGCCGCTGACTGCCAGGCCACGCCGATGCAGACCGCGCTGGCCTGGCTGCTGCAACGCTCGCCCAACATCCTGCTGATCCCGGGCACCTCGTCGATCGAGCACCTGCGGCAGAACGCCGCCGCGGCCAGCCTGGCGCTGCCGCCGCGGGCCGTGGCCGAGCTGGACGGGATCGGCGCCGCGGGCTAGTTCGACGGGCGCGGTTGACCAATCCGCCGCATAGTGGCACCTTACCCCGAAGTGCCACGCCCGGAACCCCCACTTGGACCACCCACAACCCCTCGTCACCGTCGACGCCGTCCTGCTCACCCTGCGCGAGACCGGCCTGGAAATCGCCCTGCACCCGCGCGACCGCGCGCCGTTCAAGGGCGCCATGGCCTTGCCGGGCGGCGTGGTTCACGTGGACGAAGACGCCAGCACCGAGGGCAGCATCCGCCGCGTGCTGCGCGAAAAGACCGGCTTCGAGCCGCGCTACCTGGAGCAATTGCAGGTCTTCTCCGGCCCCGGCCGCGACCCGCGCAAGTGGTCGCTGTCCGTTTCCTACGTGGCGCTGGTGCCGGCCGCCGAGCTGGAAGCCGCCCCCGCCGCCTTTCGCTTCGTCAGCGTGGACGCGCTGCCGCCGCTGGCCTTCGACCACGCCGATATCGTCGCCGCCGCCGTGACCCGCCTGCGCGGCAAGTCGAGCTACTCCACCCTGCCGTTCTTCCTGCTGCCCGAACGCTTCACGCTGACCGAGCTGCAGCGCACCTACGAAGCCATCCTGCAAACCACCCTCGAGAAATCGAACTTCCGCCGCAAGATGGAAGCCTGGGACGTGCTCGAAGCCACCGACGACTACGCGCTCGGCGCCCAGCGTCCCGCCCGCCTGTACCGCCTGAAAGACTTCGCCCTGTTCGACCGCAGCGTCGGCTAACCCCGCGCCCGATCCCGCCTTAGTTGCAAACAAACAATAAGTAGGCTTATACTCGCCTCACTTAGTTTTATTTTGCCACTAAGGCTGCATCATGTTCACCATCACAGCGGTAGTAGAAGGACAACGCCACACCGACACGCCCCGCGCGTTCGTGTTTCCCGGCGGCGAAAGCCAGGTCACGGTCCCCGCCGCCCTGCAGGCCCACGCCGACGCGGCCAGTGAATTCCGCATCCACGCCCTGCTGAAATCGGCCGACGACGTCATGCAGTTGCTGCTGCTGACCGACGCCCTGCGCCGCCTGAACCCGGCCGCGCCGGTGCACCTGGACATGCCCTACGTGCCCTACGCCCGCCAGGACCGCGTCTGCAATCCCGGCGAGGCGCTCGGCGCGGCGGTGTTCTGCAAGCTCATCAACGACCAGCAATACGCCACCGTCAGCGTGGTCGAACCGCACAGCGACGTCACCCCCGCCCTGCTGCAACGCGTGCGCGTGGTCGACGCCGCCGTCTTCCTGAAGAACGCGCTGGCCAACCCCGCCTTTGCCAACGGCGTGACCCTGATGGCGCCCGACGCCGGCGCCCGCAAGCGCGTGCAGGCCCTGGCCAAAAAGCTGGGCGTGGCCGACGTGCGCTACGCCGAAAAAGTCCGCGACCCGCAGACCGGCCGCATCACCGAAACCCGCGTGCCCGACGACATCCCCGCGCAACCCGTGCTGGTGGTCGACGACATCTGCGACGGCGGCCGCACCTTCCTGGAACTGGCCGCCGCCTTGCGCGACAAGACCGACCAGCCGCTCTACCTGTATGTCACCCACGGCATTTTCAGCAAAGGCCTGGCCGAGCTGAACGCCCGCTACGCCGGGATCTACACCGCCTATGACTGGACCGCCAGCGAAGGCGCCGGCGCGCCCGTGGTCGTCAACCCCAACAACTGAGCACGAAGAAGGACTCCATCATGAATGCCCCCGTCCCCACCACCAAGAACGGCATCAACCCCTTGCTGCAAGCCGACTTCTACAAGACCGGCCACCCCTTCCAGTACCCCAGGGGCACCAACAAGATCCTCGCCAACTTCACCCCGCGCTCGGCCCGGCTGGCGCCGGTGCTGCCCGAATTGTTCGACAACAAGATCGTCTGGTTCGGCCTGCAAGGCTTCATCAAGGAAATCCTGATCGACCTGTTCAACCGCGAATTCTTCGGCAAGCCCGCCGGCGCGGCTGTGCGCCAGTACCAGCGCCGCGTCGACAATGCGCTCGGCAAGGGCGCGGTCACCGTCGATCACCTGCAGGCGCTGTATGACCTGGGCTACCTGCCGCTGGAGATCCGTTCCCTGCCCGAAGGCGCCCGCGTCGACATCCGCGTGCCGCCCGTCACCTTCGTCAACACCAGGCCCGAATTCGCCTGGCTGGTCACCTACATCGAAACGCTGTTCAGCTGCGAATCGTGGAAGCCGTCCACCGTGGCCACCATCGCCTTCGAGTACCGCAAGCTCCTGACCTACTTCGCCCGCGTGACCGGCAGCCCGATGGACTTCGTCAACTGGCAAGGCCACGACTTCTCGATGCGCGGCATGGCCGGCCTGTACGACGCCCGCAAGAGCGGCGCCGGCCACCTGCTGTCGTTCACCGGCACCGACACCATCCCGGCCATCGACTACCTGGAAGACCTGTACGGCGCCGATTCCGACCGCGAACTGGTCGGCGGCTCGGTGCCCGCCACCGAACACTCGGTCATGTGCCTGGGCAGCAAGGAAGGCGAAATCGAAACCATCCGCCGCCTGGTCACGCAGGTCTATCCGGCCGGCATCGTGTCGGTGGTGTCCGACACCTGGGACTTCTGGCAAGTGGTCACCGACTTCGCCGCCGCGCTGAAGCCGGAGATCCTGGCGCGCCAGCCCGATCCCTTCGGCAACGCCAAGGTGGTGTTTCGCCCGGACTCGGGCGATCCCGTGAAGATCCTGACCGGCTACTTCTGCGCCGACGTGTCCAGCATCGAAGACACGGCCGCCATGGCCGCCGCCCGCCGCGACGGCTTCGAAGCCGTGCGAGATATCGCGACTGGCCGCTACTGGCGCCTGGACGACGACGCCCGCCCCGCCCAGGCGCTGCGCGAGGCCGAAGCCAAAGGCGCGGTGCAGTGCCTGTGGGACATCTTCGGCGGCGTCGTCACCGACCGCGGCTACAAGCTGCTGGATCCGCACGTCGGCCTGATCTACGGCGACTCCATCACCCTGGCGCGCGGCCGCGACATCCTGGCGCGGCTGGAGAGAAAGGGTTTCGCGTCGGGCAACGTGGTCCTGGGCATCGGCTCATACACCTATCAATATCTGACCCGCGACAGCTTCGGCTGGGCATTGAAGGCAACGTATGCCGAGGTCAATGGCGAACCGCAGGAACTGGTCAAGGACCCGGTCACCGACTCCGGCGTGAAGCGGTCGGCCAAGGGCTTGCTGCGGGTCGATGAGACAGCGACGGGGTATGTGTTGCACGACCAGCAGACGCCGGAGCAGGCGGCTGGCGGCGCGCTGGTGCCGGTGTTCCGGGATGGGGTTCTGCTGGTGGAGCAGGATCTGGCGCAGATCCGGGAACGGTTGCAGGCGTCCTGGGTTTGTCCGGAGCCGGGGAGCATTGATTGGGGTGGCCGCTAAGTGGGCGAGTTGCGGCGTGGACGTCAGGCCATCCCTGCTTTGGCAACGTGCGCCTGGCGCCGCTTCGCTTCCTCTTCGGATTTCCTGCTAAATCTTGCCCTTGCCACTCGACCTGCAACCGCTTGGCGCTTGCGCGCCTTCCTGCCCTTGGCGGTCGCGCCAAGAGAAGCTACGTTGCCAAATTGGTAAATATGGGAAAACTGGAAAAACTGGAAAAACTAGGCTAAACTATCAACCAACTTGGATGTTCACCCATGAGGGTCGCATGACCGCCACCGTATCCTCTCGCTCAGAAAGCAACCTGCTTACTTGCAGGGAAGTCATGGCGCTCGGCCTGGACGAGGCTACAAGCCAGGCGTACCAAGAGGCGGTCGAACGCTATGAACAGACCCATCCGACGCAAAATGGTCGGAACTATATTGAATATGCGCTGGATGTGCTTCGTGGCCTCGCCCCACAAGAGGAAGAACGCTACGGCATCCACAAACTTGAGCTTGGACGGCTCAGGGAAAGATTGATCTGGGTCGTCCGACGCTTGTCGGGCGACCGGCGCATTCGTCTTCTTGCCCGGATCGCGACGAGCGCTCCCCCTACGTCCAGAAACAACACGACGCGCAGTGGCGCCACCACTCGACGGCAAATGGCCCCGGTCGCAGCACCGCCGCTATTCGCCTGAGGAGGTAACCATGGGACTGGTCTCACACAAGTACCAAGCAACTCCCAAAGATGTCCGGGCGATTGTCAATGGAAGCTATCCAGGCGATCCCCACACAGTGATCAGAAGCATGGCGTCCACGCTGGCCAAGGAGCTCTCCCCGCTCCAGAAACCCGGCCGCGCCGATGACCTGCTGAACATCCTTGTGCGACAGCTCGAAGACTGGTTGGTATGTGACGCAAATCTGGCGCTGCCTGAAGAAAAGGCGACCGCGCTGCCAGTTACCATGTGGTCTCCCGCCGAGGTGGTGGCCAAGCAAAAGCTGAGCGCGTTGACGACCCTGTATCGATACGACAAGGCCGGCAAGCTCTATTGCGTGAAGCCGTCAGCGAAGCAGAACGGGCGCATGTTCCCGGCCTGGCAGTTCGTTGATCCGGTTCCCAGCCTTTTGCCGCATGTCATCACCGAGTTGCGTGGAGTGTTGCAGTTCGAGCTTCATGCTTTTTTCGTTACCCAGCAAGACGACCTCAATGAACTATCACCCGCGGAAATGTTGGCGGGGCTGCCGTTTGAAAATCGACAAGCCGTATCGCCCGCACAGGAGCGGCTGCTTTCGCTGTCGACGGCAGAACGGTTGCAGCGGGTTCTGACGCTTGCAAGGTATGCAGGAAGGGGCATGACTGATTGAAATCGGTCCTGGTATGCCATTCAATGAACAAGCGCGTTACGAGCCGCCGTCTCACCTACAGGCACTAGTTCCCAGTACCGCCGCCCTGCTGGCCGCGCTGACCCATTCCGTCGAGCAGTTGGCGGCGGGCACCGTTCTATACCGCACGGCCGGCGACGCACGATACCTGTTGCCGGAAGTCCTGATCAACGCTTATCGGTTCGGTCCACCGATGGCGTTGCGTCAGGAGGAAGAACCGCTGCCTTACGCTTGGCTCTATCTCGCCCGAGACCTCTCCACTGCTATTTGGGAAGGCCAACTCGTCCGAAACGACGCCACGCGCGCGGGGAATTTCTATATACCTCCATCGGCAGTGGAAACCGGCGTCATCGGCACCCTGGCCTTCGCCCGCGATCTCCGCCTTTGGAACCTGTCGGGGGAAGCGTGTGCAAAGCTTGGCATCCACGACACGATCTCATCGAGCGACTACGAGGCGTGCCATTGGATCGGCCATCGCCTTCGCGAAGCCATGATGAGCCGTGAACCGGATGCGAGGCCCGATGGCTTCTGCTATCCCTCCAGGCGGGTGCGAGGGCATCAGGCGATCGCCATCCGCAGCGACATTCTGCCCGACCTCAAGGCAGGCGCCATGGTCACGCACGAATCATTCGGGAAAAGCGCTGCCTACGAAGCCCTGTGCGCCGATGCGCTCTGCAAACCTGCCCCGAGCGCAACGCGGCCCATGCTCCGTCAGCGCTGAAGGGCGCGAAAGTAAACCCGCTCTTTGGGAAGCGTTCCGTTCTGGTGGGCATGAGGCCTGCCTGGACGGAACCGCCCCGACGGCCACAGGCCGCGAGCAACGCCCCGCCCTACTCCCCACCCGCCCCCACCGCCGGCGGCATATGCGGCAGAAACGCCCCCGCCACCTCGAACCCGCATTCCTCCCGCGCAATATCGATCACCCGCGACACCACCGGATTGACGATGCTCTTCTTGTGCACCGCGTAGTAATTGATCGTCGGCAGATCCGGCTGCACATCCAGCTGGCACAGCGCCCCGCGCTCGACCAGCGGCGCGAAATACGCCCCCGGCAAGTAACTGATGCCCAGCCCCAACATCGTCAGCTGCGCCATCATGCCCAGGCTGTTGCAGGTCAGCACTCGCTTGACCGACAGGCCCTGCTCGGCGAACCAGGCATCGTATAGATGCGACAGCGCCGAATTGGTCGGCTGTGAGATCACCGGGTACGGCGCCAGGTCCTGCGGCGCCAGCCTTGCCGAGAAATCGATGTCCAGCGACGGGCTGGCCATCCAGACGTTGGTCACCGCGCCCAGGTGGACGCAGTCGTATTGATAGCTCCAGAACGGTCCCGGCATGATGGCCAGGTCCAACTGATCTTGCTCCAGCCGCTCATACAGCGTGATGCCGCCATCGATCTCGGGCATCAACTGCACCTTGGGATAGCGCAGGCTGATCTGGTTGACCAGCCGCGCCAGCCAGGTCATGCCGACCAGCTCGGTCACGCCCAGCCGCACCACGCCCTCGAAGCTGGCCGGATCGGCCATGTTCTGCACGATGCGGCTGTTCAGGTCCAGCATCTCGCGCGCCAGCTCGAACAGCTTGCGGCCCTGGGCCGTCAGCACCAGCTTCTTGGCGCGGCGCTCGAACAGCGGCGCGCCGGCGAAGGCTTCGAGTTCCCCTACCCGCTTGGCGACCGCCGACTGGGTGGTGTGCAGCTTGCGCGAGGACGCGCTGAAGCTGCCCAGTTGCGAGCTCCAGTAGAACGCCTCCAGCTGTTTGAGGGTGTACATCGCGGCGGTGGATGTGAAATGCATGAAGAACCCTCGCATTATCGTCGACGCGAGCGCGGCTGCGCGCCCGCCCCGCCCTACCCCCGCGGATGCAGGATATCCGCCAGGAACCGCTGCGCCCGCGGATGCTGGGGCGCGCTGAAGAAGCGTTCCGGCGTATCCACTTCCAGGATCTCGCCCGCATCCATGAACACCACCCGGTCGCACACATCCCGCGCGAACCCCATCTCGTGCGTCACGCAGACCATGGTCATGCCGTCCTTGGCCAGGCCCTTCATCACCTGCAGCACCTCGCCCACCATCTCCGGGTCGAGCGCGCTGGTGGGTTCGTCGAACAGCATCACCGGCGGTTGCAGCGCCAGCGCGCGGGCGATCGCCACGCGCTGCTGCTGGCCGCCCGACAGCGAGCCGGGATAGGCGTCGATCTTGTGCTCCAGCCCGACCCGCGCCAATAGCTGGCGCGCCAGTTCGGTGGCCTGCTTGCGCGGCTGCTTGCGGATGTTGACCGGCGCGAACACCACGTTGTCCAGCACGCTCATGTGCGGAAACAGGTTGAACTGCTGGAACACGAAACCGATCTTCTGGCGCAGCGCGTTCAGGTTGACGCCCTTGCCGTAGATGTCGGCGTCGTCGATCAGGATGCGGCCCTTCTCGATCGGTTCCAGGCGGTTGATGGTACGGATCATGGTGGACTTGCCCGAGCCCGACGGCCCGCACACCACCAGCACCTCGCCGCGCGCGACCGACAGGTCCACGTCCTTCAGGACGTGATGCGCGCCATACCATTTGTTGACTTTCTCAAGCTTGATCATGATGAATTCCGATAAGCGCCTGGCCCTAGGCCATGGCGCGCTGGCGGCGGATGCGCAGGTCCAGCCAGGACAGGCCGCGGCTCAGGCTGAAGCACACCAGGAAATAGATGATGGCCAGGATGCCGAACACCTGCAGCGGCTTGGTCAGCACCAGGTTGTTGACCTGGTTGGCGGCGAAAGTCAGTTCGTTCACGCTGATCACATACCCCAGCGAGGTCTCCTTGATGGTGGAGACGAACTGGCTGGTCATGCTGGGCAGCACGTTGAACAGCGCCTGCGGCAGCACCACCCGGCGCATCGTCGTCCAGTAGCCCACGCCCAGCGAGCGCGAGGCCTCGATCTGGCCGCGCGGCACCGCCTCGATGCCCGAGCGGATCACCTCCGACAGATAGGCGCTCTCGTACACCACCAGCGCCGCGATCAGCGTCCAGAAGCCGCTGATCACCTGCCCCGTCAGCTTCGGAATGACGAAGTACGCCCAGAAGATCAGCATCAGCAGCGGCATGCCGCGCACCACATTGACCAGCGTCTTGCTGGCCACGCGCAGCCAGCCAAACGGACTGACCCGCGCCAGCGCGATGGCCAGCGCCAGCGGCAGCGACAGCGCCAGGCCGCACAACGCCAGGATCAGCGTCAGCGCCAGGCCGCCCAGCGGCCCATTGGGGTATTGGCCGACCAGCAGCGTCGGCCACAGTATTGCGACAGGAGATCAAGCACCGTGGCCTCCCCGGTTCAAGCGGTAGCGCGCATAGATGCGCGAGCCGATCAGCATGATGAGGAAGGATCCCAGCAGATACATGAGGGTCGCCGCGCCAAACGTGGCGAAGGTGCGGTAGGTCTCGTTCTCGATCTCGCGCGCCTGGTAGGTCAGCTCCATCACGCCGATGGCCATGGCCACGCTGGTGTTCTTGAACAGCAGCAAGGCGCGGCCCACCAGCGGCGGGATGGAAATCCGCACCGCCTGCGGCACGATCACGAAGCGCATGCATTGCAGGTAGCTGGCGCCCAGCGCCCGGGCCGCCTCGAACTGCGTGCCAGGAATGGCGCGCAGCCCGCTGCGGATATCCTCGGCGATATAGGCGGCCGACCCCAGCGCCAGCGCGATCGCCGCCAGCGACATCTCGGCGTTGTGCTGGTACAGCCACATCCGGAAACCCTCCGGCAGCAGCTCGGGCATGCCGAAGTACCAGAACAGCACCTGCACCAGCAGCGGCACGTTGCGGTGGTATTCCACATAGGCGTCGACCAGCCAGCGGCACGGCGCCAGGTTGGTGGCGCGCACCACGACCAGCGTCACCGCGATCGTGAACGCCATCACCCAGGACACCAGGAACAACTGCAGCGTCACCACCATGCCGCTGGCCAGCAACTGGTATTGCGAAGCGTCAAGTAGGCTCATTGCGCGGTACCGGCGTTCAGCCCGCGATGGGGCCGATCTTGAAACCGCGCTCGAGCTTGTACGGCGTCTGCGCGCCGAACCACTTGTCGAACAACTGTGCGGCCACGCCCGAGCTTTCCGCCTCGTCCAGCGCCTGGTTCACCACATTCAGCATGCCCGGCTCCGACTTGCGCACGCCCAGGCCCCAGGGTTCGTCAAACACCGACTTGGCGATCACGCTGACCGGCGCCGTCGGCGGGCTTTGCAGCACCAGGCGCACCAGCACCAGTTCGGACGCGAACTGCGCGTCCACCTTCTTCTGTTGCAGGGCCAGGTACGTGGCCGAGCTGTCGCCGTAGCCGATCACCTGCGACTTGTCGAGAATGCGCTTGATCTCGCGCTCCGAACTGGAACCCTTGGTCGCGCCAACGCGGCGGCCGTTCAGCGACTCGATCGTGTCCAGCCCCGAATCCTTGCGCACCAGCAGCTTCTGCGGGCTGACGTAGTACGCGTGGCTGAAAGCGATCTGCTGGGCGCGGTCCGGCGAATAGCCCAGGTTCGCCGCCAGGATATCGACGCGGCCCTCGTTCAGCTCCGGCACGCGCGCCGCCACCGACAGCAGCTTGTAGCTGATCTTCACGCCCAGCTTGTCGGCCACCAGCTTGCACACGTCCACGTCATAGCCTACCAGTTGGCGCGTCGTCGCGTCCTGGAAACTGAACGGCTGCGACGTGCCCAGCGTGCCGCAGATCAATTCGCCGCGGGCCTTGATGTCCGCGACCTGGTCGGCGCGCGCGCCAGCGCCCAGCGACAACGCGGCCAGGCCCAGGCAGGCGGCGATAAGTGAATGGCGTTTCATGGTGATTCCCCTTGTGTTTGTGGTTTGAACAGAAAAACGGAACCGGCCCGCTCGTTGGCGGGCCCGGGAACAACTAGACGAGCTTGGCGCAGGCCTCGCGGATGCCCGCGCAGCCCTGCCGGATATCGTCCAGCGACGCCGCGAACGACAGCCGGAACGTGCCCGGCGCGCCATAGGCATGACCGTCGATCACCGCCACGCCAGCCTCGCGCAGCAGGTAATGCGTCAGGTCGGTATCGCTGCGGATCTCGACGCCTGCCGGCGTGCGCTTGCCCAGCAGCCCCGAGCAATCCGGAAACACGTAGAACGCGCCCTGCGGCATCACGATCGCCAGCCCCGGCGTGCCGGACAGCTCCGCCACCGCCAGATCGCGGCGCTCGCGGAAAACGCGGGCGAACTCCGTCACGCAGTCCTGCGGCCCCGACAGCGCCTCCAGCGCCGCCGCCTGGCTCACCGACGACGCGCCCGACGTGCTCTGCGACTGCAGAATCGCCATCGCCTTGATCAGCTCGTCCGGCCCGGCGCCGTAACCGATACGCCAGCCCGTCATCGCATAGGCCTTGGACACGCCATTGACCACCAGCGTGCGCGCCGCCAGCGCCGGCGCCACCTGCAACGGATGCACCGTCGGCGCGTCAGTGAAGTTCAGCCGCGCATAAATATCGTCCGTCATCAGCCAGACATGCGGATGACGCTCGAGCACCGCGGTCAGCCCGCGCAGCTCGTCGGCAGTGTAGACCGAGCCCGTCGGATTGCTGGGCGCGTTCATCATCAGCCACTTGGTGCGCGGCGTGATCGCGCGCTCCAGCGCCTCCGGCGTCAGCTTGTAATCCGTGGCCGGCGTGGTCGGCACCGTCACCGGCACCCCGCCGTTGACCAGCACCATGTCCGGATACGACACCCAGAACGGCGCCGGAATCAGCACCTCGTCGCCCTCGTTCAGCGTCGCCGCCAGCCCGTTGAAGATCACCTGCTTGGCGCCCGTGCTGACAATGATGCGCGCCGCCGGGTAATCGACGCCGGTGGCTTCCAGCAGATGCGTCCGCGCCGCCTTGCGCAGCGCCACCGTGCCCTGGGCCGGCGGATACTTGGTCTCGCCCCGGTTCATCGCGGCCGTGGCCGCCTGGCGGATATGCTCCGGCGTCGAAAAATCCGGCTCGCCGATCGTCAGGTCGATAATGCGCCGGCCCTGCTCGCGCAGCTCGGCAATGATCGCGCGCGCCGCCACGCTGGGCGACAGCTTGATGCGCTTGATGCGGTCGGCGACGATGCTGGCGGCTTGCGAGGGCTGGGGTTGCGTCTGGGCCGGGGTTTGCGTCGGGGTTTGGGTCGGGGTTTGGGTCGGGGTTTGGGTCGGGGTTTGCGTCGGGGTTTGCGTCGGGGTTTGATTCACTTCGCGGCTCCCGTCTTCTCGGCCAGGGTCTTCTCCAGCCAGGGCTTGGTGTAGGTGCCGGCGCGCAGCTTCTCCTTGGCCACCGCCTCGTCGGCTTCCTTCTTGGTCGCCAGCGCCAACACCGCTGCCGCATGCTCGGCGGGAATCACCACCACGCCGTCGGCATCGCCGACCACCACATCACCCGGGTTGACCACCTGGCCGCCCACCGACACCGGCACATTGATCTCGCCCGGGCCGTCCTTGTACGGCCCCTTGTGCGACACCGCGCGCGCAAAGCAGCCGAACTGCCCCTGCGCGAACACATCCAGGTCACGCACCGCGCCGTCGATCACGAACCCGGCGATGCCGCGCCCCTGCGCGTCCATCATCATCAGCTCGCCCACCAGCGCATTGCTGGTGTCGCCGGCGCCATCGACCACGATCACATCGCCCGCGCCACCCAGCGAAATCGCCTTGTGGATCATCAGGTTATCGCCCGGCCGCGTCTTCACGGTCAGCGCCAGGCCGACCGTACGCTGGTTGCCGGCGTGCAGCGGACGCAGCCCGCTGACGCCGTACAGGCGGTTCATGCAATCGCTGATCTGGGCCGAGCCGATAGTGGCAAAACCGGCCAGCACGTCAGCAGCGACGGCCAGCGCGGGCCGGGGAAGAATGCGGTATCCGATGGAATTCATAGCGAGGAATTTTCTTGAAGGCGTGAACGGCAATAAGCGAACACGCATTACAAGGCCTCGCGGGGCGATCCTCAAAACGATATAAATTCCCGGTTATGTAGGAATTATTTTCGTGGATCTATTGGATCGACGGGGGAGCGTTGTGGGTGGGGCTGGGGGCTTCCCTTTCGTCGTCGGGTCGCAGGGCCTGGTCGAGCATGGCTTCGGTCAGGGTGCCGAGGTGCTCGCAGAGGCTTTCGACGCCGCCCATCAGGGCGGTGATTGCCCAGGGGTCCAGCGGTGGGGAGCCGGTGGCGTCGGGTTCGGACGCGCTGTTGCCGACCATGCGGGCGATGGTCTGGATGGCGTAGCGGGTGCGGTCTAGTTGGTGGAGGTGGGAAAGGGAGACGGGGCCGGATTCGCGGTCGGAGTCGATTTGCCAGGGGTTTTGGGTTAGGGGGTGCAGCATGGGGACTGCCTCCTGTAGGGTGAGTCAGGCCGCGATGCGTTGCGGCTGTCTACGCCTATAGCTTTCCGGCTTCCAAACCGGCACCGGCGAGGTGATAGTCATGAGTGTATGGGGGCATGGAGGCATGTTGGATGCAGGAGGGACAATTTCGACACTGGTACTTGGCGTCACACTGGATGGGCACTTTCGACCCAAAGCGGTCAATGGGCATGTTGGTTCGCTATGACGGCTCAAGGATGGGAAGCTGTTGAATGGCTGCCATACCCACTTCTGTTAGTGCTATGTCGCCTGTAGACCGTCGGCGCTCATCCCCGCTCGCGGCGCTCGATGGCTCACTAGGGTGAATGTGCCCGTCTGAGGGTAAGGCTGTTAATATTCCGGGCTAACTCTCATCGTCACTTAACGCCAAAGAATAAAAGGTTTTCGCATTGGCCTAATGGCGAGAGAGAGAGACTTGACCGCTGGTTAAAATTAGCGATCACCACTAAAAAGAATGGTTATATGGGCAGTCCGCTGGGCTGCCCTTTTGCTTTAGGCGTGCCATTTCCAAGCGCACAAGGCCGTTAATGCAAGGAGGAGGTCCCGGTGGCAGTTGAGCAGTGCTTCGTTGGCGTTTGCTTCATCCCGCTCGATGGCAGCGGGCAGAAATTCTTCGGGTTTTCGGAGTTCCTCGCTGGCCTTGCGCTAATGGTATTGGCGTGGACTATTGCTGACGTCCGCTACCGTTTTCGAGTCCAGACTGCCCCCATTCCTCTGCTGGGCGTCACATTCTCGGTGGTTGCTGCCATCGGCGTGCTGGCGCTACTGACTGACCTCTGGCGCGCTGAGCAGTGGCTCGTACCCAAGGGCAATCTACTGACACCGGCGTCATGGCAGGCACTCTTGGGCGGGCTGTTCCTGCTGACGTATCTCATCTGGACTTGGTTCGCATTCATCCGACCTCCCATTTATGGGAGGCAGAACGCCGAGCGCTTTGCGCAGACCCTATATCGATTCATCCTCAAGGGCTCGCCGGCAGAGCTCGCCGTCATCGCAGACGAACTCGCATCCTCAGCCGGGGCGCTTGTCCGCCACGCCACGGACAGGGGCAGACTGAAGAACTATCGGCAGGAGAGCGAAGATGAAAAGAAGAAAAGCCCCCCGAAGGTGGAGGGATATGCCAACGACCTGCTCCTGCTCATCGCTGACAAGCGATTATGTCGCGCAATCGTCGAGTCGTCGCCAGGCACCGCACTGGCAGTGTTCCAAGCAATAGCAGAGACGAAGAAGTACGGCATCCAGGTTGAGACCTTCGCCAAAAACATCATCAATGAGGCGCTGGCAAACAAGGACTCCTTCCTCTATCACGAGGCTGAGGGCTACGAATCTGGTCTGATTGGCTACCACAAGCCGCTCAGTCACGCGATGTTCGCCAACTATAAGATGGTCGAGACAATCGGGAGTCTCCTTGATCCCGATCCATCCGGTCAGAGGGAATGGGACGCCGCGCAGTGGGAGGCCTACTGCAGGGTTGCTTTGATGACGTTACGCACCTACGTCAACGAAGGATATGGAGGCCATTCGTTCGTGCTGTATCGCGCTAAGAGCTACATCGAAAATTCTGTCTTTGATCTCTACACTTTGAACGAACTCACCAGGGTTTGGGATACCGATTCATTCCGCCGTCTTCGTGTCGTCATCGAATTCGTCAAAGACGCCGTCAACATTCTCGACGAAAAGGGGGGGGCCAACCATGTCCGCATCCGTGTGAGAGAGAAGCACGGCCATCCGCGCGAGACCTTTTACGATCACATCGCTAGCTTGATCTTCGAGGTGATCTTTCACGCTTCGGCAGTCAAATCGCCACAGTGGGAATGCTGGACGATTCAGCACAACTCGGTGTGGGGGGAGCTGTTCAACTTCAATCACCTCGATGGTTCTGCGGGCAAAGTAGTGAAGTTCAAAGTGCGCCGCCTTCTTTACGACGAAATCGTAGATATGCGGCGCTTCCCGAACTTCAAGGGAGCAAAGATTCTCGGTTTCTGTCTGAACGTAATGGGACTCACTGTCAGCGAGGGCGATTACGACAGGGACAGCCGGGCGCTTCAAAAGGCCTTACTTGCTTGGACGAAGAAAAACTTCACTTGGCTGAATGACTACAACCCGCGCATTGCCGAGGCATGCTTGGTGGACGGCATGACCTATGATGCGGAGAACCTTCGGTTGGTCCGCACCTCTCCTGCAGCAGGGCTGAGACGGGAGCCGAGTTACGACTACTTTGACCTCGATCCTGCGTCATCAGAAACGGATACTGTGCCCCCAGTCGCTTCTAAACCTGAACGCAGAATGTAGCTTCCCGCAAGTTGCGTCCAGGCGCCTACCGGTCCGCATAAACGGTTGACGGGGAGTATTCCTTTTTCAGACAGGCAGATTTGATTGCGGGGATAAAGAACTGGCAAAGAAACACCAGTGAACCATTAAGTGGAAGTACGAACGAGGTCGCATACTATCCGAGCCGCGGCGCATGAAGCCGGACAATACACGCGAACCGTTTTTCCCCACCAAGATAGTCGGGGCTGAAATAATCGCCAGTAGCTATAAATTCGAGCCGCCGCCCCTTGCCTGAGCGGTGTGACCGCGACGTACTGGTGGCATTGCAGCCGGGAGAAATCGCGGGTCAGGAACACAAGTGCCGGCAAGGCAATCAATTCACTCTATGTATCCAATGGGTAACGCGATGACAGCAGAGGACAGATCGCCAGACGAAACGGAATTGACTACGCAACTCCGCACACGCGGCCTGGTTCGTACTGTTGCGGACCATGGGCGTCGGCGTCGGGATGATGGCTATGCTGCATGGCTCGAGACGCTGGCGATCATATTGAACGCTACTGGCGCACCACCGATTGATCTTCATCTCGACGAGGCGCTGGCGGAGTTGGAAGGGCCGCGCTTCTTCCTCGTTCAGCATGTTTTATGTGATCTGATACCCCATCTGAACGTAGATCAAGACGTCCTCCTTGCTTTCATCGGACGCCTGCTCGACATCGGCGGCAACGACCTAGCTGCCGGGGCTCCTAGTACCGCTTTTGGGGAATGGACGAAGAAGAACCCAGTCAGAGCTCCCAAGGTCTACCAAGCAGCGCGTAGTGGCGATAACCTGGCTCTGCGCCATCTATTTACGGTTCTTGTAATGAACGCTGATATCGAGGAAGGCCTCATTTTCGCGCAGGCTCACGAGCGGGAGGCGAAGCTCGCAGCCCTTTCGGCTTTGGGGGCCATGGAGCTAGGTGAACGCTACAGTGAAGTGCTCGACACCCTGCTTCAAGGAGCGACTAGCATTGATGAAGATATCGCACTGCGGTCCCTCGAAGCAGGTTATCGCGCTGCTGCACAACGGAAAGCACATGCTCCGGTCAGTTTTGACGAGCAACTTGAAAGGGCCCTAAAGACAAGGAGTTCCTTCGCAATCCACTTGGCAACGAACCTGTTGTGGATGCACCTAGATGGTCTCACAGAAAATGCCCTGGACCTGTGCCTCGATGCCGCTGCAGATGTCGACCCAGATAGCGCGGGCACGATATCGCATATGGATCATGCCGGATACCAGCTCGTGAGCGCTGGGTATGCTGAAAAAGCGATTTGCCTCCTCAGTGAACTATTCGATCGCTCAAAAGGTCGGATCACGCTCGACGCGTTCCAGAGCACTTACCACGCGCTGCAAAATGCCGGCTCTGACGTGCTGGGTGGCGCAGTTGTGTACTGGCTGCTGAACGGAAGTGCACATACCCATCAATGCCTGGCTAGCGAAGTTTGCGGCCCCTGCAACGATAATCCTCCCTTCTCCATCCCCACATCATCGCTTCCATTGAATCCATCGGACCAACTATTTCTCTGTCGCAAGGCTATCGGATGGCTCTTCATCGATCCACTGGCCGCCGTTGCCATACCGTTAGCTGTAGTTCGCTATGGGTTTCCAGATATCAAAAATGCAGTCCTGGATTTGATGTACGACCCCTTGCTCGTGAGTTATGGAGGCAAGTTGAAGGAGTACCTTGAGCGCTACGTTGCAGCCGGCGGCGAGACCACCCCGGACATTGCTGAACTGCTTGCACGAAAGACAGCACTTCAGGATGGGATGGAAGGCATTGAACGATTGGTCGAACTGCATCCCAGCGAAATGCAGCGCGAGACGGAGCGTGCTCAGTGGCACGAGCAGATGGAACAGAGCGCGGAGCAGGCGAGGCGGAAATCGATCTTTGATGATCTCATCACTAAGCAGTACATCCTATATGGCCGATCTTCGTTGACGCCGATTCATACCGGCGAAGGAACTACGCAACTCACTCAGACCGAGATGCAATCGTTCTCCGTTTCGTCCGAGCTACCTCTACTCAGTGTTGTTGACCCGGTTGGTCTCGACCATATGCTTCTCCATTTCAGGCTTGAGCGGAGAGTACAGCGATGAAACTTGTCGTGATGCACTATCTGCGGTCGCTGCGCGAACGCGGCGAACTCGACGCGATTTTTCCCGATCTTCTGGCTGAGAGTGGATTTGAAATACTAACCCGTCCCCGCCGTGGAACACGACAAGCCGGTGTTGACGTCGCCGCCGTCGGCCCTGATCCCGATCGCGATGGTGCGCGGAGTCTATTTCTATTCACAATTAAATCTGGCGATTTAACGCGCGAGCATTGGGATGCCGGTCAGCAAGCCGTGCGCCCGTCGCTGAATGAGATTCTGGATGACTACATCCCGAACCGCATCCCGCCTCATTTCTCAGATCTGCCCATCGTTATATGTGTCTGCATGGGCGGCGAGATGCGCGAGGATATTCGTGCCCAGTGGAGTGGCTACTGTCGGGCGAACGAGAAAACCAACGTTCACTTTGCCGAATGGAACGGGGATCGTATTTCGGATCTGATCCTCAGCGGCATGTTGCGTGCTGAACTAATTGAGAGTGAAAATCGAGGGCTGTTTCAGAAGGCGCTCGCGATGCTTGATCAGCCCGAGGTCGCATATAGGCATTTCGGCCGCTTAATAAATGTCATTTTCGCTGAACCGAACAACGAGTCAGAGCGTACACGCCAGCTACGCAAGGCCTACGTATGCCTATGGATACTCTTTGTATGGGCTCGCGATGCCGATAACCTTGAGGCTGCGTATCGAGCATCCGAGTTGGTGCTGCTACGAAGTTGGCCTCACTGCGATATTACCCGTCTGCGCAAGGGAGTGATTCAAAAGGAGCGACTCGCTCATTTGGATCAGGTGTTAAAACTGCACTTAATCATCGCGCATCTTCTACTCGTCGAAAAAATTGGGCCGTTCGCTGAAAAGCGCTATGCGCTTTCAATGGCTGTGAATTCACGCAATGCGGTAGACGTTAATATCGCGCTGTTCGAGACGCTGGGGAGATTATCTCTCCACGGATTATGGTTGGATGCCATGAGTGCCGAGGAGGACGAGTCATTTGCGCATGCCATGAGTGAAGGAGCGGACAAGGTGCTCAACATAGCGATTGGGATGCTGAACGCGAACCCGGTGCTTGCATCCCCCGTGCGTGACGATTTCATGATCGAACTGGCTCTATTAATGCGTTTCGCAGACGTGCGTGGCCGCTTATCCAACATCGCTGATTACATCCGTAGCATGTCCGACCGCCTGTGCTACGGACTAAAAGTTCGGCGACACTATCCGACGCCGACTACAGATTATCGAGATGTCCTCGCCCATCCAAGAGACAGCAGCGACGCATACTTCGAAGAGCATACGCGTGCGGGGATTCTCTATACCTTCGTGCTCGCTTGGCTTGCGATGATAGGAGATCAGGAGCGAGCAGACCGTTTGCGCAGGACGTTGTTAGAGTATGCTCCGCACATGACTCACCAAATCTGGATTCCTGACGCACGAACGGATGAGATTTTCTGGGATGGTGATCGGGATCACGGCATAGCGGTACCGAGTCTGCCATTTAGCGATTCGCTAGAGGCCGTTCTTAACTTATTGAATCGCGTGATTAAAGAGCATCCGCTGGATGAGCGCGTAAGCGCCGTCCGAAGTCACCTGATCCCAATTCTCCTTATGGCCTGCCGCCACTATCGCATGCCGGTGCCACCGCACGTTTGGCGAGGTCGGAATGGTTCTGCGCCGGACAGTACCGCTTCAGATGAAGCAGCATCGGATCCCGGGATACCGCAGTAGCGAAGAGGATGGCGTTTGATGCTTGCACGGCCTGCTGCAAGACAGATACGAAAAGATCAAAGAGACCGTGAAAGTTTCAGAAGCGCCCAATTGTGGCACCAGATCACGGTTTTTTTCATGGCATTCCTGATTAGTGTGTTTTGGTCGGCCCTGCGACGCGCAGGACAATGTCTCCTTGTGGCCGACTGCAGACCTTCCTAGCCGTCTGCTTGGTCGATCTCGATACCACCCCAAGACTCTGCCGCCAAAGTGGGAAAATTGAAGAGGGAGCAACGCCGTTAGTATTTCCTCTTCCCCTCAAGCGATTTGTTGACGGATGTTCTGGACGTGCATGATCTCAGCTACCGCGGTTCTTTCATGCGGCGCCATTAACGGCTGCGCACTTGGTTCATGACGCTTGTCCTCGATTAGATCTTCGTAAACTAGAATTCCAGATCGCCAAGGCCTCACTATGAAATATACGCCTCCCAGTCGATAGCCCTCATTACCATTCGCCCGGTTACTTTCGACAGTAACGCAAGAAAGCGCGCAAGGCCTACAGCGGGATCCTCATAGCGAAGATACTGTTCAGACCCGCTCTGTAAAAAGAGCAAGCCTTCATTCTTTATCAGAATGCCGCTCGTCAAATCTAGGTAGACATCTGGCTTGCTCACCTCGGGCAGAGTGTTGAGCTTTTCGCCGATGGCATCCAAACCCGATCCCCCGTATGTCAACACGACGTGAAGAACCCTGCCGTACGGCCAGTCAAGATCCCCCAGTTGTGTGCCCGCGTGCGTCGACGGCATCAAACGTTTTACGCTCTCAATATTATCAGCGATGCCCTCTAATACAGATGGCGTGATTTGAGTCTTGATCTCGAAAGTCGCGACGGTCCCTTCTTGGAATATTAAATCGTGGCCGCTTGCAAAGGCCAGTCTTGGCATTGATTTCAACATCAACACAATGTCTTGCTGTTTCGAGCGCTGGCCGGTTGAATCAACGATGACGCCGCTCACCACACTAGTCATCTCAGGAAGATGACTAGTCAGAAAATCCTGAATTAGGCGTTCTCTAGCTGCGCCAGCGGTTGCCGCGTGACCCAAGACCTCGGTCATTTTGTATTGAGCATTGAGCGCGTCAACTGCTCCCCGACAATATTTCACTAACGGCTTCATGGCTTCTTGTGAGTCCCATTGCATACCAAAGTCGGTCAAGGATACTGCTTTTTTTCAGTGAACCGGATCAAACCGCAATGTGGCAACGGCATGTAAAACGCGCTCTGTCAGCAGACACCTTCACGAGAATTAATAACGAGATCTCCCGTGATGTACTGACCCGGACGCGTTAAACGGGCCTATCCGTAATTTTATGTGCGACGCATATCATGAGGACTAAAGATCATGGATATGCCGATAAAGAAGAGACGCACAGCGGCCGCTCAGGCGGCGGCCCGTGGGCCGCTGCCTGAAGTCCCAATCGAACTGCTGGATCATCTGGTCAAGGGACCGATGACGCCCAGCGAGGTTCAAGACCTGTTCCTGTCGTTCCAGAAGGCGGTGATCGAGCGCACGATGGCCGCCGAGATGAACCTGCCTCTGGACTATCGGCCAGGCGAGGACAAGCCCGAAGGCCAGGCCAACGAGCGCAACGGCGCCAGCGGCAAGACGGTGCTGACCGAGCATGGCGCGGTGCGCGTGGAGCTTCCGCGCGACCGGGACGGCTCCTTCGCCCCGATCCTGATCCCCAAGCACGAACGACGCGTCACCGGGTTCGATGACCGGATCATCGCCATGTACGCCCGGGGCATGAGCGTGCGCGAGATCCAGGCGTTCCTGGCCGAGAGCTACGGCACCGAGGTCTCGCCGGACTTCATCAGCTCGATCACCGACGAGGTCATGGCCGAGACGATTGCCTGGCAGAACCGGCCGCTGGAGGCGATGTACCCGGTGGTATTCTTCGACGCGCTGCGGGTCAAGATCCGTGACGACGGCGGGGTCAGCAACAAGGCGGTGTACCTGGCGCTGGGTGTGCAGGCCGACGGCCAGCGCGACGTGCTGGGCTTGTGGGTCGAGCAGACCGAGGGGGCCAAGTTCTGGCTCAAGGTCTTCAATGAACTCAAGACCCGAGGGTGCCAGGACATCCTGATCGCCGTGGTCGACGGCCTGAAGGGCCTGGCCGACGCCATCGCCATGGCCTTCCCGCGCACGAACGTGCAGACCTGCATCGTGCATCTGATCCGCAACAGCCTGGATTACGCGGGCTGGAAGGTTCGCAAGGCCGTGGCGCCGCCCTGCGCCCGATCTACGCGGCCGCCAGCACACAAGCGGCCGAGCAGGCGCTGCAGGCGTTCGCCGATGGACCTTGGGGAACCAGGTACCCCACGATCGTCGCTGCCTGGCAACGGGCCTGGGAGAACGTCACGCCATTCTTCGTGTTTCCGCCAGACATCAGGCGCGTGATCTACACGACCAACGCCATCGAGAGCTTGAACATGCAGCTGCGCAAGATCATCAAAACGCGAGGCCACTTCCCAACGGATGAGGCCGCCATCAAGCTCCTATGGCTGGCGCTACGCAACGTGCTGGCCAAGTCCGTCAGAGCGACCTTCGACTGGAAAGTCGCCATGAACCAGTTTGCTACCCTGTTCGGCGAACGGTTTACGGCGGCGCGGGGATAACGACTTTTAAAACGCCTCGCCCACAAAAATACGGACAGGCCCGACTGACTGAGAGGACGTCCGTATCATCGATTGTCCAATTAAGCTGCACAGTCCGTTCCAACACGTTTTTGCAAGGTATAAATTCATGCGTTGAACACCCACCCGCTATAGCTTCATCTGGTATTCTTCAATATCTAGGCGAGCGTCACCTGGGCACAACGGCAGTATGTATCGCATACTCGTCATACGCTCCGAATTGGCGGTAGGCAATAAAACCTCTATCCAATCTCTATCCTTGTTTTCGATCAACGCCACCCTGTTTCTGACGAGGGTGCTTAGAAGTTGGCAAATGTCTTTTCCGATCGAGATCAGTTCATCAATGTCGATAGAATAAAGCGTCTCTAAATGCAGGAGGTTGCGATCGTCAAACAGTGTTTGAATGTTTCGTCGAATCACATCCACAGAGATGTCAGGCAGCATTACGCTCCCCGCATGTGCAGCTCCCATGGACGTTTTGTTTTGCAGTATAAAAACTGAACCAGAAGTCTCGCTCCGTCGCCGCCGAAGCTCTTCTTCACTGAGCTTCCCACCCAAGCCATTCAGGCAAAGCTTCAAACCGTGCTTGTATTGGGAGTGAGCATCCCGGTACCGTTCGTAAAATCGAACGGCGGACTCGTGCTTGGAAATGAGCCTTTTCACGCCTTCCGAATACTGTTGGAGCGATGAATGCATAGCGTCCACGTCTTGGCGAGCTAAGCTAACTGCTACAGTCGAAATGGGTGGCAGGAAGAAGAGGCGCTCAGTCTGCTCGCGAGAGAGTTGTCGAAGACGACTCGCGATATTCACGATAGAGCCTGCTGAATAGGAGACCGTGTGTTTGACAAAGTAGAGCTTTTCTCGAATGAACTTCAGGAGACCGAGATAGTCTTCGCAATACATGACAACCTCGGACATCGCATCCGCCAAAATTCCGTTCGTCAAATTCTTGTATGTCACAGTGTCGTAGTCAAAGTAGCCTTCGCCGTAAGAGTCTTGGAGAACACCTTTGAGCCGTTCGCGTTCTCGTAAAGTCTCCCTCAGAGCAAGCAACTTGTGAAGGCGCCAAAAGCGGTCGTAATAGGTAAAGTAGAGCTGTATTTGATGATCATTGGCGATACGCCTTTCTTCAACTCGCATATCAAGTAAGATTCCACGTAGTCCACGGAAGATGGTGGGTCGACACGCATGGCCGAACGTATTGGCGTTACGAGCACTACAGCCTGCATCACCAAGCATACGTATAAGCAGTGGCGGCGGCAGCTTGTTGAGTGACGGCTTTAACGCAGTATTGTAGATGGCAGGGCAGCGCGCCCCGCAAATCACGTCTTTCGGCCAAGAGTTACCAGTGACAGCAATCCAAATCGGACACTCAATGTCTTAAGCCGCGCCGGGAAGCGGTGCCGGCTTGAACGAATTGCTGGCTCGCGTAGCGTTTGTCGTACCGAAGTGGTTTTGCCAGAACCGCTCAATCTCATTGATGTTTTCGTCTAGGTCGACATTGCAGATGAAAGACAGCCGCATGACCTCCCCCGCTTGAACAGCCTGCGCCATGCGTCGGTGGATAGCACGGAATTCGGTAGGCTTGCCTTTGCGGTATGGCCGGCCGGCCAGAAGGTTATTCACGTTACGGCGGTACTGGGTGCGAGGCCTATCCGCGCCGCGCGACGCTTTGCCGACATACCTGCAACAAACCATGCCTTCCGAATCAAAAATCTCCCAGAGATAGATGAGTGCCCGCGACGTGTTGACCTCGCTCGGGACTTCCGTGAATTGCATCTGGAGCTGTGACATGGGCCCTAACGATTGAATTTAGCGGTCGTTGTAGGCGATCCGTTGGAATGAAGTGTTACGCGATTTCTTGGATTGCACGATGAATTCGTTCCATCAGATGCCGAAAGTGCATGTGATCCGATTTCTCCTCGCATCGAACCAGCAACTCCTCTGTTTCTCTCATCAACATATGAAGTTGCTCCACCCGCTCAGGCATGGGAACCCGTTTCGCACTTTGAATTTTCTCCAAACTGGTGGAGATGCGTTCAAACTCGATCGCCGTGATGGAGCCCCGGCGAGACACACGCCCTCGATCATGAAGGGAGTACTCCATCAATTTACGTAGTTCCTGAATCTCCGCTTGAAGCACACTAAGCGCGAGCTCTCCTTTCCCCCCCTTGAGTTCAGGAATCTTCGCTGGTTGATTCAGAGCCAATAGTTTCACGATCGAATTGACGTTGCCAGTGTCCGCATCAGCAGCAACCGTTGCTTCTATGGCGTCCTTAAGCTCCCCTTGACTACGAAGGACATCGTGGTACTTCATGTCCTTCGAGTACTCTAGATAGCGAAGGGGCGCGATGTCGAAGATCTTCGGAGTACCACTTTCTTGAATTAGGACCACTGGCCTGTCGAACGCTTGGCGTATACCAAGCTCGAATAGGACGTTTGGATTTCTGCTACTGAGATCACAGATTGCGATAGGCGCCTCTATCAGTCTTTTAAGAATGTCGAGGTGGATCAGATTGGTTGCTTTGATCTCATCGGCTCGAACTGCGCGATAGCCCGCATTGACACAGGACGGCGCCACAATGTTGTCGTAGACATGCTTGAAATGCCCTTGCGGATATCCATCTGCATCGGCAATGGGCATGATGATGAAGCAATCCTTGGCCTCAGACATAGCTACTATATCTCCATGTTGCGTCACGTAAAATATACTGCGCCACCCAAAGGCCATATCCAGCACTAACGGTCAAAATTGGCACGAAAAAAATACCGCCAGGGGCTTATAGCTGGGCGCTACGGCACGTCTGCCGGGTGCTATTACGGCACCACATTTAGCCATGAAACCCGCCGCCCCTCTGTGTTGCTGGCTACATGATTGCCGGATGGGGCACGCGCCAATTAGTTACAATAGGTATATTCTACACACTCCCCGGTACGCCTGAGGGTGAAATTGCACGATGCGCGGCATTCGCCGGACATGGGCCGGCAGGAAATCGACGCTTTTCTGGCCATCCTGACCACTGCACGGCGGGTGCCCATGCACCTACAGTCTTGCTAAGTTGTCGGCTTTCGAGCTTGTAGCTGCATGGCGGCTCGGGAGCGAAAGCGAACGTTTGCAAAGATCGCCTCCGTCCCCAGCGAAATCGATCTAAAAAATATAGTTATGTTGATTTATTTTTCCCACCACGCATAGGATTTGGCTGTTGCCAGTTTTATCGGATTCGATGCCCATGAGCTTGAAAGATGCGATTGTTGTTGCTGGGGCCGGGCTTTATCGCAGGACATCTCCCCAAGAAAAGAGAGCCCACCGTCCCACTCTTGCTCTCAAAAGCAAACTGTATTGGTGAAATAGCGTATGAAAGCCAGGATTGGACCAAACGGGGTGCATCTCTTCGATCGAATGTCAGGTTTAAATGTTCTGCTGGACGAGTTGCTCCCGAAAGAGGCGGTTTGGTCAATAGCACCTCGCCAGATATCCATCGCACTCACAAATGTCTGCGATCTTCATTGCGCGTACTGTTATGCCCCGAAGCATAAGGCGTCGCTGCGTACAGAGCAGTTGCTCGGCTGGTTGACGGAGTTGGACACTGAAGGATGCCTCGGTGTCGGTTTCGGCGGCGGAGAACCGACGCTGCATCCCAACTTCGTCGATATATGCACCCGAACGGCGCAAGAAACTCAGCTGGCCGTCACCTTCACGACGCATGGCCATCGCCTGACTCCACAGATGATCGGGCAGCTAAGAGGCTCAGTCCATTTCGTACGCATCAGCGTCGACGGCACAGATCGTACCTATGAAGAGCAACGCGGGAAGCCGTTTTCCAGCCTACTCAGCGCCATGGAGTTGATCGCGAAGCTCTCGCCCTTTGGAATCAACGTAGTAGTCAACGAGCGGACGATCGCAGAACTTGATGCGGTGGCAGAGCTCGCGCAGACAGTTGGGGCTAGCGAATTGCTGCTGCTGCCTCAGCAACAAACCAATGCGGTCGCAGGCATGGGCCGGGCAGTCAATTTAGCGCTCCAAGACTGGGTCTCAAAATACAGAGGCACCGTTCGTTTGGCGGTTAGTGAAGCTGGTGCATCGGGGCTTCCGACATGCGACCCGTTTCCAGATGAACGAGGTACTCAAGGCTACGCACACATCGACGCGTCCGGCATGCTGCGAGCAAGTTCTTACGCGACGGTTGGCTCGAAGATTGGAGCTGCGGGCGTCATTTCGGCGCTCACGCAACTTAGAACTACCTTCAATATCAAACAGGAGATGCAACCATGAAGATCTGGAACGGGTACGGGTCCGAGCACTCTATGAATTTGGTTCTTATTGGAAAGTTCAAGAAAGCGCAAGATGCAGAGAAAGTCGAGAAAGACATTAAGAAACTGAGCGAGCAGGCTCTAAAAGATGAGAGTCACACCCTTGCCTTTGACCCCGCCCCGGAAGATCTGAGATTTTCGGAGGACATGCTCTCGTTGCTGCGAAGCCTGAGACTGCACACCTTGGGACCCGTTGAGCTCGGCCAGCTGGCATCGGACCATCGACTAGAGCGCGAGGAAAATCGAATTACCGTCAAGACAGACGAAGCTGACATATCCGCGTTCTTAAAGTTGTTCATCGAAGCCGGGGCTAAAGTCGAAGTATTCTCGGCGCACGACTACCCGGCCGATTCAGCCAATGCGAGCTGACGGAGAACATACCGATGCCTGAAGTCAATTGGAACGTATTCCTCAGTCTGCCTGGCGCTGCAACCGAGAACTTCGAAAAGCTTTGCCGCGCTCTGGTGCGTCGTCATTACGGCCGCTTCGGTCGTTTCAAACAACGCGCGAACCAGCCTGGGGTGGAGTTCCACCTCGAACTGACAGAATCTTGCGAGCTTGGAGCGCCGCCACACTGGGTCGGTTGGCAATGCAAGTGGTACGAACTTGAAAACGGAGAAGGCTTGGGAGCCTCACGTCGTAAAACGATCATTGGAGGACTCGAGAAAACGCAAAAGCATGTCAAAGGAGTTACTGACTGGAAACTCTGGACACGACACACGTTGACGGCGGACGACCAACAGTGGTTCTTTGCTCTAGAACAGGACCGTTTCCCTGAATACAAGTTGGACCTGCTGACCGCAGCCGATATCGAGGAACTTCTGGTTGGTCCGGCGGCGCTACTTCGGGAAACCTACTTCGGCGAGCTTGTCCTGACTCCTGAGAAAATCGCTGAACAATACAGGCTCGCCGCAGCTCCGTTCAAGCGTCGATACCAGCCAGACGTCCATGTTCCCGTTGGCGCCGAAACAAAGGTGTTCAAACGCCTGGGCCGTCTGAGCGCGTGGGAATCACTGAAGACGCTCTCCCGTACCCTCAGGAAGACTTGCGCGGAAATTTTTTCGCTGACGGAGCAGGTCAAAACAGAGATAAAGGTGGAAATCGAAGAGCTCTTGGCCAGGGCCACTGGACTAGCTAACCTGCTCGATGAATTGCATGCGGCGCTCGAACAGGGGGACTTTGACGCCGTAAGGCAATCACTCGCCTCGAATCCGCCACAGGCGGTGCGCTTTGAGAGGCTGCTCTCGAAGCTACGTGGAACGCGTTTCGAGGGAGCTCCGTTGGCAGCGAATCTGGTCGCCGACATCCATGCAGTGTCCTACGCGTTGCTCGGACTCGAACGATCGATCAGCGTGCGAGTTGTCGCCGTGCTTGCAGCTGCCGGCGAAGGAAAATCTGAGTTAGCCGTCAAAGTGACGCAAGCCGATGGTGATTACCCTGGTGGTGTCTTGCTGCTAGGAAAGAATCTTCATACAGGGCAGACGCTTGACGATTTAGTGTCTGCCTTCAAGATTTCCGGCAGGCCTGCGGAGAGCTTCGACCGACTGGTTGAAGCTGTCGATGCAGCAGGGCAGCGAGCAGGCAAGCGCATCCCCATCGTTATTGACGGCCTGAATGAAGCAGAAGACCCAAGAAACTGGGCAGATGAGCTCGCTCGGGCGGATGAGCTGCTAAAGGAGTTTCCCTACGTCTTGCTAGTTGTGACGCTGCGGAATGAGTTCGCGCCGATGTGCCTGCCCGATGATTTTCCCAGGCTTGAGCACAACGGGTTCCAGGAAGATCCGCAGGCTGCTATTGACAAGTACTTCAGCTACTACAAGATCGACGCCACCGACGCTGACCTGCCCATCGAGCTACTGCAGCATCCGTTGACTCTGAGGATCTTTTGCGAGGTAGCGAACGCTCATCGCCGTCATATCGTCGGGGTAGAGGCGTTGCCCACCTCGCTCGCAAGCCTGTTCGAAGAACACTTCAAGAAGGTTGGCGCGCGAATTGCCGAACTCTCATCGACTACGCATCGCATCTATCAGCAGGAAGTTCAGGAGGCGCTGCTGACGCTCGCACGCCTGCTCTGGGAGGGCAATGCAAGAAGCGTTGAGTTTCGAACTGCGCGGACCGCCATGGGAGACGTGGGCAGTTGGAACGCCAGCGTCGTGCGCGCGCTGGAGTCCGAAGGCGTTCTCATTCGGACGACTTTTGGCGAAGGAAGCCAAGGCATCGCATTCTCGTACGACCTGATGGCGGGTCACATGATGGCGTGCCACCTGCTCTCCCAACCGTCGTTGGCGCAATGGCTGCAAAGCGACGAAGGAAATGCTCAGCTTAGATTCAATCAGACTGGATCGCACACCTTCGCCTATGACGTGTTCCAGGCTTTGGTTGGTCTGTACCCACACCGGCCGGGCAGACGCCAACTTTGGCAAGACCTATCAGACAAGACCCTAGTCATGAACGCCCTTCTATTGACAGTGCAATCCGATCCTGGGCAGATCGGTCGAGAAACGGTGGAGCGATTCGCGCGTGCAATACAGGAATCGACGCGGTTCGCCCAGCTCGCCTTCAAGAGGCTCCGGAGCACACGGGCGGCGCGAGCGCATCCGTTTGACATGGACTTCCTTCACGGCGTGCTGCTTGCGATGTCCAACACACAACGAGATCTGCTCTGGACAGAATGGATTCGCAAAAACTCAGAGGAAGCAGAAAGCGATTTCAGGTCCCTGTCTGCCAGATGGAGATCAGGAGCGCTGGACGAGCGAGAGATTCGTCGGGCTCGCTGGGTCATGTGGACGCTCACGTCCACCTCTAGAGGCCTGCGTGATCTGGCGACGAAGACCTTGTACGACTTCGCTGTCAGGCGGACTGCAGAGTTTTTTGACTTGGTACTCGAAGCTGTTGCCATTTCTGACCCCTATGTGCCCGAGCGGATGTTCGCCGCGGCCTATGGGGCAGCGCTGGCCACCTGGTCTGATGTCAACGCCGTGGAGATGCGCGAGACCCTGCCTAGAGTTGCGCGCGAAATCTATCAAGCGATGTTCGCGCCTGGTGCGCCCCATCCGACTTGGCACGCTCTTTATAGACAGTACTGCCTGGGGATCATCGCCATTGCACAGATGATTGATTCGACGTGCTTGTCAAAAGACGAGAAGGCCCATCTCCTTCCACCATTCAACCATCTTCCCACCCCCTTTTTGAACATGCCACATTTTGATGCGGGTGTGATCGAACGGGCGAGGCACGGGGCGATTCGAATGGACTTCGGAAACTATACGGTGGGGAAACTGATCCCCGGTCGGTCGAACTACGACGAGGACAACCCGGAGTACCAACAAGTGCTGTCGGCAATCGTTTCGCGAATGCTGGTGCTTGGTTATGACCCACAACAGTTCGAAATCGTGGACCGGCAGATGAATTCCGGCTCTCGCATGGGCAGTGACAAGCACAAAGTCGATCGCTACGGGAAGAAATACGGCTGGATCGCCTACTTCGAAATGTGGGGCTCCCGGCACGCGCTGGGTCTACTCGAAAAGCGGCGTGGTGCGCGGCCCTCAGATGCAGACATTGACCCGACGTTTCCACTCGAGGCCCAGGTAGTTGAGCTGACCCTCCCGGACTTGTTTAGCGGTCAGCCTACCGAGATTGGTGACTGGATCGTGAGGGGGCCGCAGCCAGACTACCGCAGCATCCTCGAGGTTGCTGAGGTAGATGGCCTGAGCGGGCCGTGGGTTGTACTTGATGGATTTCTCGAACAAACAGCAGCTGACGATCGCCAGGTCTTTACTTTTCTCCGAGGCGTACTTGTGGAGAACGGAGAAACTGATCGCCTGTGCGCGCTGTTCTCAGGCCTAGAGTACCCTGGTAATCAAGCCATCCCCGACGCACCTGGGCAGTACTATACCTATGCAGGTGAAATGCCCTTCTCCTCAATACCTGGTCTACCTGCCACCGGTGAGCACGAAGATGACGGCTACGAGGAGAAGGTATCTACTGATCATTGGTCAGACAGTGGCGTCCCTGTCGATATTCCGGTGCAGAATTACAACTGGGAAAGTTACCACAGCGTGGTGAACCAAAACGGTAGCGCGGTCCTGCCCTCCAAGCAGATCTGTGAGGCTCTGAATCTCCGATATCGTGCGAGAACATGGGACTTATATGATGCTTCAGGCGTGGCGTCCCTGTATCGTGAGGTCGGCGAGGATGATTCGCAAATCAGCGGCTGGTTCAGCTACCTGCGCCGTGATCTTCTTGATAACTACTTGGCGCAGTCTGGCAAGACGCTTGTGTGGCTCATGTGGGGCGAGCGTGGCATTCACTATCGTTCGTCTATAGCAGAAAGCCGCCACCTGCACGATTATTACGTCGACCACCAAGATATTCACAAGCGTTTTCATGTCTATCGGACTGCTTCGAACATTCAATCGTAGGTCAAATTAGATAAGGAGCCAATGCGTCATAACAGCTTGGTAGCACAAACGCGCAGTATGCGAACGGCTCGATAGCTACCTCTTTTCGTGAACGATTTGGATCGTCCTGTCACCGAGGCGAATCCCGGCTGTCTCACGATCGCGCCAGACGACGCACTAGCGCCGCCCCGGCAACATCCGCACCAACGTGTTATCCCGAAACACATAATGATGCAACAACGCCGCAGCGGCATGCAGCCCCACCAGGAAATACCCCACCGTAGCCAAGGTCTCATGCAGCTCCTTGACCTGATCCGCCAGAGCCTTATCCGGCCCCACCAGCGCCGGAACCTCCAACCCAAACAACGGAATCACCTTCCCTCCCGCGCTGAGCGTCAGCCACCCCCAAATCGGCGTGACGATCATGAACGCATACAACGCGTAATGCATCACCCGTGAAAGCACATCCTGCCACCTCGGCATCGGCGGCCGCACGCCAGGCGCCGGGCCCGAAGCCACCCGGATAACCACCCGCAGCACCACCAACCCGATCACACACAACCCGAGCGAGAAATGCAGCGCCTTGACGTTGTCGTACAGATCGGTGCCCTTGGTGGCCAGCCCGCGCAATTCCATACAGGCGTAGACCAATGCCAGGACCACGAGCATGAGCCAGTGCATGGTGATCACCAGGCCTGCGTACTGAGTATCGGAGTTCTTGATTTTCATGTTTCTTCCTTGTCGTCAAAGCGCGCTACGGACAGCCTGGTTCAATAATCGCCCTGCCCTCGGCGCCCTGCGTGGGCGCGTAGGGAGGTCTCCAGGGATCAACATGGGTCATCACGTTCAATACACGATGCCGCTGCATGACGCGCTGGCGCGCTTGCACGGCTATCTTGTGGCCTTCGTCGACAGTCAGCCCGGCGTCGATTTCCAGGTGAGCGTCAACGACGATCATATCCCCCATTTTTCGGGTGCGTAGATCGTGCACGCCTTGAATACCCGGGGTGTCCATCAGGGTGCGCTGGATCGCGGCGGCTTCGCCTTCGTCGATGGCGCGGTCCAGCAGGTCGTGCAAGGCGTCCCAGCCGAAGCTCCAGCCCATTCGGGCCACCATGAAGCCCACGATGGCTGCGGCGATGGGGTCCAGTATCGGGTAGCCCAGCAGGTTGCCGACGATGCCCAGGCCCACCACCAGCGACGACGCCGCGTCGGAGCGCGCATGCCAGGCGTTGGCCACCAGCATGCTGGATTTCACGCGCTTGGCCACGGCAAGCATGTAGCGGAACAAGGCCTCTTTGATGACAAGGGCGGCACAGGCCACCCAGAGCGCGACGAGGTGGACCTGCGGGATCGCGTCGGGCTGCTCCAGCTTGGTCACGGCGGACCACAGCATGCCGCCGCCGACCAGCAGCAGCAAGACGCCCAGCGCCAGGGACGCCGCGGTCTCGTAGCGATAATGGCCGTAGTGGTGGTCCGCGTCGGCTGCTTTCTGGCCATGCCGGTTGGCCAGCAGCACGATGAAGTCGGCGATCAGATCGGAAGAAGAATGAATACCGTCCGCGATCAGGCCCTGCGACTTCGAGAAAATGCCGATGACGATCTGCGCGGTGGCGAGCACCACGTTCACGCCCACGCTTACCCAGGTGCTGCGGGCGGCGGCGCCGGCGCGTTCGGCCGGGCTGTGTTCATCGTCCTCCGGGTCTTCCAGCGGAGGCGGAAAGGCTGTCATGGTGCGTGCTCCCGTTCTTGCAATCTAGCCTTGCGGCGTTCGGGCAGGAGCATAAGCACCGAAACCTGAACGAATGATGAACGTGGAAATGCTGAACTCGAGAAGCCAAGCGTGATGCGGTGACCGCACCTGGCCACGTGGCTTGGCGGCTACCGATACCTGATGGAGAGCGGAAGAAAATCCGTGAGAGGAGCGTTGCGCCCGCTCACGGGGCAAGTGCAGATCAGCCGATCAACCTTGCAAATGCAAGTTCGCTTCAGCCAAGCGCGCTTAACAGCGCATCTGCGGTGACGACTGTGCAGTATTCGCCGTCCAGGTTGGCGAGCGACATGGCGTGAACATCTTCGGCGCTTCGCGCTGACCCATTCCAGTCTGTCCGAGCGAATGTGAAGCAACCGTCAGCCGCGAGCCACACCTGAAAGCCAAGGTTGCCGGCCATGCGGACAGTTGCCTCGACTGAATTGTTCGTTATGACTCCCGCCACGACCAATGCGTCGAGGCCATTGTTGCGAAGCTTCTGTTCCAGATCGGTGCCGATAAACGCACTGTTCGTCTGCTTCGGAATGACCGGTTCTCCCCCTATGGGCGCGGTCTCTGGCTTGAATTCATGCCGGGGCTGGCCTGGGCGGTAGTAAGACGTGGGATCTGTGGAATCATGCCGGACGTGCCAGACCGGCCACCCCTGGGCGCGCCAATAGGCGAGGAGCCGACCGACCTGGCGCTCCGCATCGGGGTTATTTCGCTCGCCCCAACTGGGATGATCAATCGCGCACTGCAAGTCGATCAGCAGAAGTACGGCACCGCGTGGGGAAAGTGGGGAACGCATGTGGACAGGCCGGAGATTTGCGAATCGATTGGATGGTCGAGACGGGGCCGAAAAGCCGGGCGAAACAGACGATACAGCACGACTACCGCGGCCGCGGCGCGACGTTGTCGAACAAACCCAGCGGCTTTGTGGAAAAAGCCCAAAGTCTGCATCGGCTGCACCAGCGCCTGCGGGGCAGCACTATCCCAAGTCGCGTTGGTTGGAAGTGGGCGGTGTGCTTTGACGCGCCCCGTCCCGCCACCCTGGCCAATATGTCGACTGCGCGTGGAGCAGGCCACGCTGAATTCTGCGCCCGCGCCGCGCGCCTTTACCTCTACAGGGTTGGCTGCGGAATCGGCGTGTCTTTCGGCAATGAGCCCTTAATGCGCGCCGGGCAATTCGAGATCCCCCACTTGGTCACGATACCCTTTTCGATCATGAACTTCTCCACGCACACGTGATAGGCGGAAATGGGACCCCACATATCTTCGTACGAAATGATCTTTGCCCCGCTTTCAAGCGTATAGCTCTTTTTGGGCGGTCCCCACTTGGAGATCAATTGCTCTTCTGTGCTGCCGACCCACGGCGCATTGACGTCGTTGTAGGTTTTATTCCGCTTGCCGGTCAGCATGTTCATCTGTGCCGACGTGCATCCCGCGAGCAACGATGGCAGGACAATAAGCAGAGCCAGTTTTTTCATTGTGAGCAATACCACAAAGGTCGAGTATTCAGGGTTGAAGGCTTGATTTTCAAGGCGTCAATGTATCAGAAACCTAGCCGCCCGACAGGACACATTTTCATGGCTGACGGCGGCCACGCTTGCTGTTGGCCCGCCATTCACCTGCCTGGCGCATCGCTCGCGGTCTTCCTGGCCGTCATTGTCACGGTAAAGAACTCGCCACGCTTATCGTCCGACACACGGTCCAATCGGTCACTTCCAAAATCGGTATGTTGCCCCCGCTCGAAGCGGGGGTAATACCCTTTCCAGAAATAGCGCGCCTGTGTGCCGCCATCGAACACTTTTTGAGCCGACAGTTCGGCCACGAAGCGCGTGTCGGCGGCATCCTCCCGCGCGCGCATTGCGACCCGTGCTTCGGTCAATGTCCAATGGCATACCCCGCGTCCATAATAGTCTTCGTCGAGCAGCATGTCGGCATATACGATACCCACGTACTCGGTGGCCGATATACGGGAAAGGCGGAACGATTCGTGGCTGGACATCGTCGGCACGTGACCGGACAGGGCGTTGGATTTCCCGCAGCGGGCGGCGTTGCTGGCGTCGAACTGCACGGTACCCTCCACCACGGTAAACGCCGATTTGCCGTCTGCGGCGCTTGCGAGATCCGATACATTGGCAAGGGTCAGCCGTATTTCATACGCCTGCGCCGGGGCGGGGTTCAGCTTGCGCAGCGCTGGCTTGGGCGCCGTGGAGGTGGCGGCAACCTTGGACGGGGTATCGGCGTGGCCTGGCCCGCCGCAGCCAGCGGCCAGCAGCGTCAAGGCGGATAATGCGAGGCGCAAGGCCGGCGCCGAGGGAAATCGAAAAGAGTGCGGCAAGTCGATGTTTCCTGTCTAGCTGTTGGATTATTCAAAGACGAGCGAACGATTCGTCCATTATCGCTGCGCCGAGGACGGAATTATCGCATCGGCGAGATGAAGGCGTAGCGTTCTTGGCTTGTACGGCCATTCTCCTTGCCGAGGCATGGCGCTCTGAAAACAGCGATGCGTGGAAAAACCTGCATTGCTTCCAATCGCCCACTCGAAATCGGGTACGCTTCGATGCTGGAAAATTCTGGGCTGCACGATATGTGGCAAAAGTTCTGCAAGATGTCGCTGGCGGTGGGCTGGGCGCTTTGGTTGGCTGCCATGGTGTGGTTCACGGTGGGCATGCTGCGGTATGTGCCGTCCGCGGACGCGACGCTGACGCCGATCACCCTTACGCCGGGGCAGACGGCGCGCGCCGAGGTCTACCGCATCCGCGAAGCGCCACTATGGATGGAGGCGCGTTTCGGCGGCCCGATGGGCAGAAAGCGGCCCGAATTGGGAGAACACACCACGCGTTTGGGGGCGCCGGGCGCAGTCGCCGAACCAGGAGAGCCGGTGCGGATTCGTGTGCGCGATGGCGGGGACCTGGACGTAGTGATGGTTGCGGCTCCGCGCAGCAGCGCCAGCGCGACGCATTTCTACCGCAAGCTCTGGCCGGAAAGTCATATAGATGGCACGCTGCCGGAGACCACCCCGCCCTTTCCGAAGCTGGCAAAGGGGACTTCGCCGCTTACCTTCACGGTGGAAGAGGTCGGGCCGACGCTTCAGGGCGAGCAGATCGAACTGGAAATCAGCGCACCTATCGGCCTCAAGCGTACCGCGCCCGGCTGGAGCGATGTCTCCACCTTCATTTTTTGGCCCTTCATCGCCGCGATCCTGGGTATTTGGGCACTGGTGTGGGCGGGGCTGACGTGGTGGTATCGGCGCCGGGTCCGGCGGTAGCGTCTTTGTTGGCCCGAAAGTAATTCCGGATAATGGCAATGGCCGTAGTAGTGGTCCGCGTCGGCTGCTTTCTGGCCATGCCGGTTGGCCAGCAGCACGATGAAGTCGGCGATCAGATCGGAAGAAGAATGAATACCGTCCGCGATCAGGCCCTGCGACTTCGAGAAAATGCCGATGACGATCTGGGCGGTGGCGAGCACCACGTTCACGCCCACGCTCACCCAGGTGCTGCGGGCGGCGGCGACCGCGCGTTCGGCCGGGCTGTGTCCATCGTCCTCCGGGTCTTCCAGCGGAGGCGGAAAGGCGGTCATGGTTCGGGCTCCCGTTCTTGCAATTTAGCCTTGCGGCGTTCGGGCTGGAGCAGAAGCACCGAATCCTGAACGGATGATGAACGTGGATTGGCGGGGCATTGCGCCCCGCTCATGGCCCGGCCCGTAATGAGACGTACTGATCAGGTCAACCTCAGCACGCCGCGTTCGCCTGGCTGGGCGACCACGGCCTCGCGTCGCGCGGCATCCTCGCGCAAGCGGAATACCCCGACCGCTCTCACCAACGCATGCGCCTGGTCCTGCATCGAGCCCGCCGCGGCCGCGGCTTCTTCGACCAGCGCGGCGTTCTGCTGGGTCACTTCGTCCATTTGCGACACGGCGCGGTTGACCTGCTCGATGCCGGAGGCCTGTTCCTGCGATGCCGCGGCGATCTCGCCCATGATGTCCGTCACGCGCTTGACCGAGGCGACCACTTCTTGCATGGTGGTGCCTGCGTTTTCCGCCTGGCCCGCGCCCTCGGCCACCTTGCTGACGGACGCTTCGATCAGCGTCTTGACCTCGCGCGCGGCCTGCGCGCTGCGTTGCGCCAACGACCGCACCTCGCCCGCGACCACCGCGAAGCCCTTGCCCTGCTCGCCCGCCCTGGCCGCTTCAACGGCGGCGTTCAGCGCCAGGATGTTGGTCTGGAACGCGATCCCGTCGATGACCGAGACAATCTCGGAAATCTTGCGCGAGCTCGCGGAAATATCGCCCATCGTGCTGACCACCGCCGACACGACGGCGCCGCCGCGCTGGGCGACTTCGGAGGCGCTTGCCGCCAGTTGATTGGCCTGGCGCGCGTTATCGGCATTCTGCTTGACGGTGGACGCCAGTTCTTCCATCGATGCGGCGGTTTCTTCCAGCGACGCGGCCTGCTCCTCGGTCCGGCTGGACAAGTCGGTGTTGCCGGCCGCGATCTGCCCCGCTGCGCTGGAGATGGTTTCGGACCCGGCGCGAATGGTGCGGACGGCGCCGGCCAGCTTGTCCTGCATATCGTGCAGCGCGCGCAGCAGCCGGCCGGTTTCATCGCGGGTGACCGCTAGGATGGGCTGCCCCAGGTCGCCACGCGCCACGGTCTCGGCCACCGACACAGCCTGGGCAAGCGGCGCCGTGATCGACTTGGACACCCGCCACGCGAACAGGCCGCCCAGCACGACGGCCATGGCCGACAGGATCAGGTTCAACATGCCCGCGTTGTCGATCACCCGCTGGCTGTCGGCGCCGGCGTCCACCATCTCTGCGGATTGAATCCGGGAGATCTCGATGACGCGGTCTTGCAGGCCATCCAGAAGCGGAAGGGTCTCGTCCAGCAAGCGCTGGCGAGCGGCGTCGCGCTCACCACGCTTGAGGAGTGCGCCCACGCCCTGGAATGACTTCACGTAGCGGCCGCGCACGTCTTCCAACAGCCGCAGCTTCTGACGTTCGTCTTCGGTGCGGAACAACGGCCGCAGGGTCTCCAGCGCCTGGTCGATCGTTTTCCGATTGGTGTCGATGCGAGCGAACAGCGTTTCGGCGGTGCGGGGATCGGTGTTGACGATCAGTTCGAGATTGGCGCGCGCATTGGCGCGCGTCGTCACGTCGATAATGTTGATGGCATTCGCTTTGGCCCAGGTCTGTTCGGTGATCGCTCGGTTGATGCCGCCGATGTGGGTCAGTTCGTATTGCGACAGGCCGGTAAGCGCCAGTAATAGCGCGAGTACGGTGCCGAAGCCCAGGGTCAGCCGGGTGCCAATGGAGAGGTTGCCAAACAGGTTGCCAAGAGTGAAACGCGAGCGCATGGATTTGTATTACGACAAAGGGAAAACCCTAGTGTAAAAACCATGACATATATTGCAACGATCTTGTAATTGAAGTTTGCGATTTCGCATGGCAGGGGGAAATTTTTTGTGGCTGGCAGCGGCCTCGATACCTTGACGAAGTCAAGCGACTTGCCGTTTTTTTTTCCAACGCTCCGTCCCGCACCGCCCGCACCTGCCCTGGCGGGGCGACGTTCTTAAGCTGATCGTGGCGACTGACACGGAGCAACGTAAAATGCCAGGCCTCCTGTCTCCACTTGCTTCCCCACTTGCTTTCCTTATGAACCTTGACCGACTGCGCCGCGAATTTCCCGACTACGACATCGCCACCCTGCCGACGCTGCCCGAAGGGTATGTCGATGCGTCGAGCTACATCGATGCCGCTCCTTCATTCGAGAACGAGGAACGCGGCTTGAAGGTGTATGTCGACTACGCCGAGTATGCCGATCGCGAATCCGGCAGAAGCCAGCGCTTCTGTGTCTCGCGCTACGACGAGGAAGCCGGCGACTACGAGGACGTCGCCCTGTCGACCAACGATTGGGCCGAAGTCATCCGCTTCCTGACCGCCTGAACGCCCTCGCCGGGGGGATCGGTTTACGAGTCGATCTTGATGCCATCCCGCAAAATCGCCAGCCTTTGCAACCAGCGCTGCGAGTTGCAGGGAACCAGCAAATCCCGTCAGTCGTCCCCTGCCCCCGCCGATGCATTCCTGGCCTCGGCCAGCGCCACCGTCAGATGCATCACCTTCTTCTTCAACTGATCCCTTTCATCCGTCAGCCGCGCCAGCAACTCCCGTAGCCGCGCCACCTCCGCCGGCAAATCCGCGATATTCTCGATCGGAATATCCGGCACCGCCTCTTTCGGCGGCGGCGCCTTGGCCTGGCGCACTTCGCGCGCCGCCTGCTGCAGTTCCTTCCTGCCGCCAGCCACCGCCGCGGCCTGCCGCTCCGGCGGCAAGGTCGCGACCGCCGCCGCGGCGTTGATGGAGATCGCGCCGTCCTTCACCGCCCGCACCAGCTCCGGCGCGGCGGCTTTCTGGATTTTCTCGATCTGCCCCAGCGTGTTGCTGCTGATGCGTGCCTCGCGCGCCAGCGCCTGGCGGCTCAATGCAGCCGCGGGCGGGATGGGCGGCGGTTCGGGCGGCGGCGTGGTGCCGTCGTCTTCCCATGGCGGTACGCTGCGCGATTGCAGGATCTCTTTCTTGCGCAGCGCCAGCACCCCGCGCTGGAAATCCGACACGCTGCGCCGGCCCAGGTGGTTCTCGATCATCCACAGGTGCACGTCGTCCATCGACTTGAACGAGGTGTTCTGGCGCGTTTCGAACGGAATGCCGTGCTTCATGCACAGCGCGTAGCGGTTGTGGCCGTCGATCAGCAGGTCGCCCCACAGCACCAGCGCGTCGCGGCAGCCTTCGGCCAGCAGGCTGCGTTCGAGCGCCTCGCGCTCGTCGTCGGTCAAGGGGTCAATATAGGCACGCAGGCCTTCGTCAATCCTGATATCCATGGTGTCCAAAAAAATTCAAGCCCGACTCGCGTTGCCCTGCTCCGCCAAAGCAGCGCCGCCTGTGGCTGGCTAGGCCTGCGGCCCTTCCAGCGCAATGCGCACGGCTTCCAGACGAGCGCGCGGGTCCGTCAGCGCCAGCAACCGGACCTTGTCGGCCGCCGGCAGCGGCAGCAGTTCGCACCAGCGGTCGGCCACCCAGGCGCATTCATCCAGGCGGTACGGCGGCGCCACCGGCATGCGGTCGGCGGGCACGCCTTCCTGCTGCCATTGCGCCACCAACCTCCCCAACGCGTCGGCGCAGGGTTGCAGCGGCGCCGGCACGGGCAGCGGCGGGTCGTCGGGGATGGGGTCGATTTCGCCCATCCAAAGACCGTATTTTGCCAGTTGGCTGGAAACCAGCCGGAAGCGGCTCGTTCCCACGCAGCGCAATTGCAGCAAGGCGGGCATGGGCGCGTCCCAGGCGTCGATGCGGGCCAGCGTGCCGACGTCGGCCAGGACCTCCTGGCCTTCGGGCGACCGGACCTCGTTGCCGGCCAGCAGCGCGACCACGCCGAACTCGGTGCCGTCGGCGATGCAGCGGCGGATCATGTCCAGGTAGCGCACTTCGAAGATGCGCAGGTGCAGCACGCCGGCGGGGAACAGCGCGTTGGACAGCGGGAACAGCGGAATGGTCGCCATGGCGGCGCCCTACTTCACGGCGAAGGCGTCGTCGACCGGCACCTGCATGGCGGTGACCAGCGCGTTGGTCTGGGCGGCCATGCCGATGACGGCGAGCAGTTCGGCGTGCTGGCCGTCGGTCATGCCCTTGGCGCGGGCGGCGGCGGTGTGGGAATGGATGCAGTAGCTGCAACCGTTGGCGGTGGACACCGCGATGTAGATCATCTCGCGCACCAGGGGCGGGATTTCGCCGTCGGCCATCATGACCTGCTTGAGCTGTTCCCAGACGCGCTTGAGCTGGGCCGGGTCGTTGGCCAGGGCGCGCCAGAAGTTATTGACGAAATCGGATTTGCGGGTGGCGCGGATGTCTTCGAACACCGCCCACGCCTCGGGGATCTTGCGCGCTTCTTCATCCGACAACAGATGCACCGTAGCCATATGCCGCTCCAACAGGTAAGGCCGGGCGGCGGCGTGCCGCCCGCGCCATGTCCCATTGAACTGGAAAGCCCGGCGCGGTTCAAGGCGCGGGCGGATCGCCGCAACGCGCCTGGAATGTCCCCGCGTCTACCTCATGGCATCGCCTGCGCCGATCTTCCGGCGACATCCATGCCCGCCCTTGCCGCGACATCGGCCCGGCCCTCACGGCGACATATGCGCCGGCTTGAACGGTTCCAGCGGATAGCGCGGCCGGTTGCGCCGCTGGTACGGGAACAGCGAAAAGTCCGAACTGGTGACGCCCGGGCTGTCGCATTCGACCAGGGCGCACGAGATCGGCACGAACACCGGGCGGCAGTACATGCGCGATTTGACCAGGATGAAGCGGGCCTCGCGCGGGTCGATGCCCAGGCTTTCGAAGACGCCCAGGTCCCAGGGTTCGTGGGTGCGTTCGGTGATGACCAGTTGCGCGGCGCCGATGTCGAGCACGGCGCTGCGGCCCATGCAGGCGGTCTGGCCGGTGTAGGTGGGGCCGGTGATGACGTAGCTGCCGTCGGTGATGGCGCGCACGGTGCCCGTCAGCGTGACCGGCGCGGCGGGGCGGCCGATGGCGGGGATGGGCCGTTTGTTGCCCACGGGGAGTTCCACCTGGGCGCCCTGCCCGGCCGCGATCATGGCGGCAACGGCTTCGGGGTCGCAGTACAGGCCGGCGACGATGCCGGTCAGGCCGGCGCCGACGGCGGCCACCAGCACGTCCATGGTGTCGCAGGTGCCGCCGGACATGCAGTTGTCGCCGTGGTCCAGCAGCAGCACGGGACGGTCGGCGCCGCGCGCCAGGGCGACGGCGCGGTCGAGCGAGGCGGCCAGAGGTTCGGCTTCGTAGACGAAGCCGTCGCGGTCGTCCCAGATGGCGGCGGCCAGGCCGGCCGCGACGCGGTCGGCGGCCTCGGCGTCGCCGGCGGCGACCACGATGACGCTCAGGCACGGGTCGGGGATGTCGGCCAGGGCGAAGCCGGCCAGCACCGACACGCCCAGCATGCCGCCGGCTTCGGCGCCGCGCGCGGCCTGGACGGCGCGGCGCATGGCGCCTTCGGCGGTGTTGCTGCGCAGGGTGTGGGTCATGAGCGGCAGGCGGCGCCAGGCCATGCGCGGGCGCGGGCCGCCGGCCAGCCAGTCGAACAGGATGCGGCCGGCGTGCTCGCCGGTTTCGTACATGTCGATGTGCGGGTAGGTCTTGAAGCTGATGATGACGTCGGCGTTGTCGATCATCTTTTGCGTGACGTTGCCGTGCAGGTCCAGGGCGACGGCGATCGGCACGCCGGGGGCTTGCTGGCGCAGGCGTTCGAGCAGGTCGCCCTCGCCGTCGTCGGTGGTTTCGACGGCCATGGCGCCGTGCAGGTCCAGCAGCAGCGCGTCGCAGCCGGCGGCGGCGGCGACGATGCGGTCGCACAGTTCACGATAGGCCTGGCCGTCGACGCGGCCGCTGGGGTACGCGGTGGCGGACACGGGCGTGACCAGCGTGGCGCCCCGCGCCTCGGCCAGGTCGATGAATGCCGACATGGCGGTGCGCTTGCCGTGGTTCTCGTCGTAGGCGGCGCGGTCGTAGGTGGGGCCGTCGTTGCCGAAGGCGGACAGTGGCGTGGGCACCGGCGAAAAGGTGTTGGTCTCGTGGTTCATGCGGGCGATCATGACTTTCATGCCTTGCCTCCGTTGTTGCTGTTGTTCTGCGGGTCGGGGCGCGCGCCGCCCAGGCCCAGTTTTTCCATGGCTTCGCTGGCCTCGACGATCATGGCGGCGACCTCGGCCACGCTGACCCGCAGGCCGGTGGCGCGGGTTCGCATATGTTCGTAGGCGGCGCGTTCGTCCAGGCGCTGGTGGTCCATCAGCACGCGGATCGCCTTTTCGATCACGCGGCGCGCCTTGATGGTGCTTTCCAGCTTGTCGATCTTGTTCTGCTGGCGGTTCTGGAACTGCTTGGCCGAGCGCGCCAGCACCAGGGTGCTGAGGATGCCGGCCGAGCGGAAGGGCCGCGTCAGCACGCCGTGGGCGTTGGTCTTGAGCAGTTGCTTCAAGGTGGTCGGGGTTTCGTATTCGGACAGCGCGATAAGGGTGGCGTCGACCTCGCTGGCGGACCAGGCGAACGGGTTCTGGCCGCATTGCGAGACCTGGAAGAACACCACGTCGGCGCCGGCGGGCGGCTTGTCAGGGAACGGCCACACCAGGTGGATGCGGCAGCCGATGCGCTTGAGCTGCTCGACCAGCAGGTCGCGGTCTTCGCCGGGCGGATAGGCCACGGCGACGGCCACGCTGCGCAGGTCTTCGTAAAGGCGGCGGAGGCTATGGTCCATGCTCACACCAGCCAGAATTCGTCCAGGCCGAAGGCCGTCAGGTAGGGGTCCGGCTTTACCGGTTCGCCGCTGGCCCAGACGATGTCGAAGCGGCCGTCGGCGCGGCAGACGCCGATGCGCGGGGTCAGGACGCTGTGGTTGTTCTCGGCCAGAATGGTCAGGCGGCCGCCGGGCGCGTCGAAACCCACCTGGTGCACCGCCTGCGCCAGCTTGCGCGTGTCCAGGCTGCCGGCGCGCTGCAGGGCGCGCGCGAACAGGTGCACCTGGCTGTAGCAGGCCTCGGCGTAGACGCTGGTGGGCCGCTCGCCGAAGCGGGCGCGCCAGCGTTCCAGGAAGTGGGCGTTGGCGGCCGAGTCGACGGTGTTGAAGTAGGTGGCGGCGGTGATGTGGCCCGCGCAGAGGCCGGGGCCGATTTCGGCCACCTCGGATTCGGCCATGGTGAGGCTGGCGATGGGGATGTGCGGCGCGCCCGGGTCGGCCTCGCAGGCGGCGTGGTAGCGGCGGTAGAAGCGCTGGGCGTCGTCGCCGATCAGGGTCGAGAACACCACGTCGGGCTTGATGCGGCGGATGTCGCGCACCACGTCGATGATATCGCTTTCGTCGCAGCCCAGCGGCAGGTAGGTTTCGTCCAGGATTTCGCCGCCGTGTTCCTCGACGGTGTCGCGCATGATGCGGTTGGTTTCGCGCGGGTAGATGTAGTCGGCGCCGACCAGGAAGATGCGCTTGCCGCAGTGCTGGATCAGGTAGGCGGCCAGCTGCATGCTGCCCTGGTTGGGCGCGGCGCCGGTGTAGATGATGTTGGGCGAATACTCGAAGCCTTCGTAGACCGAGGCATACCAGAGCAGCGCGTTGTTGCGCTCGATCACCGGCAGCATGGCCTTGCGGCAGTGCGAGGTGCAGCCGCCGAAGATCACGTTGACCTCGTCGTCCAGCAACAGGCGCGCGGCCAGGCGGCGGTATTCCTCGGCGTCGCTGCGCGGGTCGT
This sequence comes from Achromobacter sp. KK8, assembly GCF_054188005.1. NCBI lineage: Bacteria > Pseudomonadati > Pseudomonadota > Betaproteobacteria > Burkholderiales > Alcaligenaceae > Achromobacter > Achromobacter sp. KK8. Next base: position 4,959,640 of record NZ_CM135178.1, read on the forward strand.
AGACCACCGGTTCCAGCGGCCGGCCCAGCACGCCGCCGAGCGCGTTGATTTCCTCGACCGCCAGCACGGTGCCGAAGAAATGCTGCGATTCGGTGGTGCCGGTCACGCCGCTGCGGGAGTACAGCACGCCGATGCGCCATCCCGGCGTGGCGGCGTCCCTGTCAGTGCGGGCAGTCATAAGCGCATCCTTCTACGAAACAAGACTCATACCTTGAGGTGGTCCATGATATGGCCGGCGGCCCCCGGCGCGCCAGCCTCGCCCTGGTCGACGATGGCGCCCTGCTTGAGCACCAGGTAGCGGTCGGCCACGTCCAGCGCAAAGGCCACGTTCTGTTCGACGATGAACATGGACGTGCCGCGCCGCTCGCGTTCCCAGTTGAGCGCCCGGCCCAGCCGCTCGATCACCGAGGGCTGCAGGCCTTCGGTGATCTCGTCCAGCAACAGCAGGGTCGGCCGCTGCATCAGGCCGCGCGCCACCAACAGCATCTTCTGCTCGCCGCCGGACAGGGTGCCGGCGTACTGCCGCAGGCGGCTGGCGAACACCGGGAACAGGTCGGCGATTTCGCCGAAGCGTTCGTCGAACAGGCGGTCGTTGGCCAGGCCCAGGCGCAGGTTGTCGCGGATGTTCAGGTCGGGAAACAGCGGCTGGTCCTGGGCGGCGTAGGCGACGCCGCGGCGGGCGACCTCGTGCGGCCGCAGGCGAGTGGCGTCGACGCCGCCCAGGCTGACGGTGCCGCGCAGCTTGGGCAGGTAGCCCATGACGGTCTTGAGCAGCGTGCTCTTGCCCATGCCGTTCTTGCCCAGCAGCGCCACGCAGGCGCCGCCGGCCACCGACAGCGAGATGTCGTTGAGCACCACGGCGCCCTTGTAGCCGCTGGCGACGTTTTCCAGGCGCAAGGCCGGGGCGGCGTTCATGGTTGGGCTCCTTCGGGCGGGATGGACGGGGTTGCGGGTTGGGCGTCTTGCTGCGCGGCTTGCTCAGTGGCTTGCTGACTCGCTTGCTGGGTGGCTTGCGTGGTCTTGTTCGCGGCCGGCGCGTTGCCGGCGTAGATGGTGCGCACCAGTTCCGATTCGGCCACTTCGCGGAAGCTGCCGTCCATGACGATGCGGCCCTGGTGCAGCACGATGATGCGCGTGGCCACCTCGGCCACGAAGTCCAGGTCGTGCTCGACCAGCAGGCAGCACAGGCCGTGGGTATGGGCCAGGGCCGACAGCACCTGGCCGATGCGGGCGCGTTCGTCCTTGCTGAGGCCCGCGGTGGGTTCGTCCAGCAGCACCACGCGCGGCTCCAGCGCCAGCACCATGGCCAGTTCCAGCGCCTGCTGCTGGCCATGCGACAGGTCGCGCGCCACGCGGTCCAGTTGCTGGTCCAGGCCGGTCATGCGCAGCACCTCCAGCGCATAGGCCGGCAGCGCCAGTCGGGGCGACCGGCGGCGCCACGACGGCCGCTCGCGCAGGGTGGTGGCGATGCGCAGGCTTTCGGCCACGGTCAGCGTGTCGAAGATGTTGGCATTCTGGAACTTGCGGCCCAGGCCGTAACGCACGCACTGCTCCGGCCCGTCGCGCTTGACGGCGTGGCCGCACAGTTCGACCGTGCCGTCGCTGCGCTCGGCGCCGTCGGCGATGCAGCGCATCAGCGTGGTCTTGCCGGCGCCGTTGGGGCCGATCAGGCCCAGCAGTTCGCCGCCGCGCGCGCGCAGGTCTATGCCTTCCAGCACCTTGAGGCTGCCGAAGCGCTTGGCCACGCCGGCCAAGACCAGGCCGCCTTCGGCGGCGCCCTGCCCTGGCGTGCCGCCTTGTCCCGCTGCGCCGCCCTGCCCCGATGCGCTGGCCGGCGCGCGCACCGCCAGTTCCGGCACCGGCGCCGGACGCCGCCGGCGCCATGGCGCCAGCACCAGGGGCAGCAGCCCGCGCGGCAACAGCAGGATCACCAGGATGAAGGTGACGCCCAGCACCAACTGGTACAGGAACGGCATGTTGCCGCTGAGGTACGAGCCGGCCACGTTGATCAGCACGGCGCCCAGCACCGGCCCCCAGACCGTGCCGCGTCCGCCCAGCGCCACCCAGATGATGAGTTCGGTGCCGAACACGAAGCCGGTCAGTTCCGGCGCCACCACGCCGCTGAAGGCGCCGTAGCCGAAGCCCGCCAGGCTGGCGACCGCGCCGCACACCACCAGCAGCGCGATGCGCCAGTGCGCGGTGTTCAGCCCCAGGTAGCTGCAACGGCCCTCGTTGTCGCGCAGCGCGGCCAGGATGCGGCCGCCGTCGCTGCGCACCGCGACCCAGGCCAGCAGCGCCACGATCGACAGGCCGCCGGCGGCGATGACGTACCAGGCCTCCAGCGACAGGTCGAAGGTGTCGTAGCCGGTCAGGCCGGACGACGAACCGGTGTAGGTGCCTCCGGACAGCGCCACCTGGGTCAGCACGATGGGCAATACCAGCGAGATCACGGTGGCGAAGAACGGCGAGGCGCCGCGATAGAACGACAGCCAGCCGGTGGCCAGCGCCAGCAGCGCCGCCGCGCCCACCGCCACCAGCGCGGCCGCGAGCGCGATGCCGGGCGAGAAGCCGTAATGGGTGAAGGCCAGCCCGGCCGCGTAGGCGCCGACGCCGAAGAAGGCCGATTGGCCGAAGGTCAGGTAGCCGGTGTAGCCCCACAGGATGTCCACCGTGACCGCCGCCACGGCGAAGAACAGCGCCTTGATCAGCACGTTCAGCAGGTAGGTGTCGAACAGCCAGGGACCGGCCACGGTCAACGCCAGGCAGGCGATGGCCAGCCACAGCAGGTCTCGGCCGCGGGCGGCGCGGCGCGGGTCGGCGCGGGTCGCCAGCGCCGGTTGCGCGAGGGAGGAATCAGTCATGGGCGAATCCTTTGGGACGCAGGCGCAGGGTCAGGGCCGCCAGCACCGCGATGGTGACGCCGCCCAGGATCGGGCTGATGTACACCCCCACCAGCACCTGGCAGGCGCCATAGACCAGGCAGGTCAGGAGCAGCGCGGTGATCGAGTTGCCCGACACCATCACCAGCATGAAGGCGCTGACCAGCCACGGCAGCCCCATGTTCGGGTCGACGCTGGACAGCGGCGTGATCAGCGCGCCGGCCAGCGCGCCCAGCCCGGCGCCCAGCGCGAAGGTCGTAAAGCGGATTCGTTCGGCGTTGATGCCCAGGCCGCGCGCCAGGTCCTCGTTCATGATGACGGCGCGGGTGCGCACGCCGAAACGCGTGCCGTTCAGCAGCAGCGTCAGCGCCACGTACAGCAGCAGCGCGCCGGGCACCAGGAACAGCCGGTAGGCCGAATACTCGGTGCCCAGGAACGCGACCGCGCCCTGGATCGGCGCGTCGGCGAACTGCACCTCGCGGCCGAAGGCCATGGTGATGAGCTGGCCGATGACGATGCCCAGGCCCCAGGTGGCCAGGATGGCGTCCAGCGGCCGCTTGTACAGCGGCTGCACGATCAGGCGTTCGACCAGCATGCCCACCAGCACCCCCGCCACCAGCGCGCACGGCAGCGCCAGCCACGGGTCCAGCCCCAGGCGCGTCACCACCAGGGCGGCGTAGCTGCCCAGCGTGATGATGGCGCCGTGGGCGAAATTGACGATCTTCATCACGCCAAAGATGATCATCAGCCCGGCCGTCACGATGAACAGCATGGCGGCCGTGCTCAGGATGTCCAGCATCAAACCCATTGTGTTCTCCAGCGCCGCCGGCGGACCGGCGGCGCGCAGGGTGCGGCTTACCGCGTCACTTCAGGTCGGGGCATTGCGCGCCCGGATCGACCTGGTCGAAGGTCTGCAGGATCTTGATGGAGCCGTCCGGCTGCACCTGGCCCAGCCGCATGGTCAGCGCGGCGTGGCGCTGGCGGTCCATCTTGACCGGGCCGCGCGGGCCGTCGAACGACACTTCGCTCAGCGCCTTGACCACCTTCTGCGAATCGGTGCTGCCAGCTTTCTCGACCGCCGCCTTGTAGAGGAAGAAGGCTTCGTACTGCGGGCCCGAAAACTCGTTGGCGGTCTTGGCGTCGGCGCCGAACTTGGCCTTCAGGCCGTCGAGGAACTTGCGGTTCTGCGGCGTATCGATGCTGGTCAGGTACGAGGCCGACAGGTACATGCCGACCGCCGTGTCGCCCATGGTCTTGGCGGTGGCTTCGTCGATCGCCAGGTTGCCGTAGGGCATCGTCAGCCCGGCCGCCTTGACCTGCTTGGCCAGGCTGACGTTGGGGCCGCCGCCGGCGGTGGAGCTGATCAGCGCGTCCGGGTTGGCCGAGCGGATCTTCGACACCACCGGGGTCCAGTCGGAGCCGTCGATGGGCAGGTATTCCTCGCCCACCACGCGCCCGCCCTGCTTCTCGATGTATTCGCGGGTGAACTTGAGCATGCCCCGGCCGAAGGCATAGTCGCTGCCGACCAGGAAGAAGGTCTTGGCGCCGCGTTCCTTCATGAAGTGGTCCACCACCGGCGCCACCTGCTGCTCGGGCACCCAGCCGTTGACGTGCATCCAGCGATTGCACGAGCGGCCTTCGTAGAACGAGGTGTAGATGTACGGCACCTTGCCGCGCGAGACGATGGGCAGCGCCGCGTTGCGCGCCGCGCTGGTTTCCATGGCGATGATGGCGTCCACCTTCTTCTGGAACACCAGCGTGTCGTAGGCCTTCTGCGCTCCGACCGCGCCCGAGGCGTCGTCGGCGATCTCCAGCACCACCTGGCGGCCGAGGATGCCGCCGGCGGCGTTGATTTCATCGGCGGCCAGCTGCGAGGCCTGCACCACGCCGGGCGCGACCACGCTGTTGGCGCCCGACAGGCCGACCGGCACGCCGATGCGCAAAGGGTCGGCCGCGTGCGCGCCCGCCGCGCCGGTCAGCGCGGCGATGAAGGAAAGTCGGATGAGGAAGCTGCAAGTGGGTTTTTTCATGGGGATTTCTCCTTGGGGGCCGGCTGTCCGCCGTTGTATTCAACGCTGCCGCGGCGCGTCGGCGGCGCCCAGCAGTTCGTCGTAAAGGTCGCGGCGCCGATCGCGCAGCACGTGGTTGAAGTCGTTCAGTTGCCGCGCGCGGCGCGAGGCGGCCAGGTCCACCGGCGCCAGCAGCACTTCTTCGCGGTCGTGGCTGGCGGGGCCGGCCACGGTCCAGCCCTGAGAGCCGACGATGAGGCTGCGGCCGACGAAGGGCTGGCCGCGCTCGACGCCGACCCGGTCGGCGCACACCAGCGTCAGGCCGTTGCTGTGGGCCCCGGCCGCCGCCAGCGCGTGCGCCATGGCGGGGCCGTCGGGCGTCTGCCCCGGCATCGGCACCCAGTTGGTCGGCACCGCCACGATGTCGGCGCCGCGCAGCGCCAGCAGCCGGTAGACCTCGGGGAACCAGCCGTCGTAGCAGATCGCCACGCCCAGCCGGCCGAACTCGGTATCGAACACCGGCAGTCCCAGGTCGCCCGGCTCGAAGAACAGGTTTTCGTCGCCCCACAGGTGCAGCTTGCGGTAGGTGCCCAGGTAGCCGTCGGGACCGGCGATGATGGCGGCGTTGTACAGCCTGCCGCCGCTGCGCTCGGCGATGCCGGCCACCAGGTAGATGCCCAGGCGTCGCGCCAGCGCGATCCAGGCCTGCGAGCTGGGGCCGTCGGGCACGCTTTCGGCCAGGGCGTGGGCCTCCTGACGGCTGGCGAACACGTAGCCGGTGTTGGCCAGCTCGGGCAGCACCACCAGTCGCGCGCCCTGCGCGGCGGCCTGCTCGACCAGCTCGATGGAACGGGCCACGTTGGCGGCGACCTCGCCCATGACGGGGGCCGTCTGCACACTGGCCACGTGGATCGCGGACGCGGCAGCGTCCGGCGGCGGTGATACTTGCATGCGATCTCCCTGCAACGTTTTGGAAAACAAAAAAGCCCCCGACCACGCATTGCGTGTGAGTCGGGGGCTTCTATAGCCAGACGAAGGTTCGGGCAGCAATCATTGCTGCGGGGCACTGCCGCGCCAAGCCGTGCCGGCGCGTGCGGATCAGTCCTGATCCTGTGGCGAATCATAGGGAGGCGCGCGGACCGGCGGCAATAAGAGGTTTCCCGGACAGCGCCGCGGATGCGAGAATCGGGATCGGCCACAAGGAGGAACCCTCATGCCCCAACTTTCCGCCTACCTCAGTTTCGACGGCAACTGCGCCGAGGCCATGCGTTTCTACGAACGCGTGCTGGGCGGCCGCGTCGAGGCCATGTTGCGCTACGCGGACGCGCCCGCCGATGCCGCCATGCCGGCGCTGTCGACCGAAGAATCCGAACGCATCATGTACGCCCGCCTGGCGCTGGACGAACAGGTGCTGATGGCCAGCGACGCCACCGCCGGCCATCCCTATCCCGGCAAGCAGGGCATGGCGCTGTCGCTGGCCTACCCCACTGTCTCGGACGCGCAACGCGTGTTCGATATGCTGGCCGACGGCGGCAGCGTTACCATGCCGCTCCAGAAAACCTTCTGGGCCGAAGCCTACGGCGCGCTGATCGACCGCTACGACACGCGGTGGATGATCAGCGGCGGGCGGCTCAGCCACTGACAACCCCACTGACAACCGAATCCGCCACAAGCGGATGGAGCGAGACATCCATGACGCATGGCATACAGGGCAAGCAACGCTGGTGGGCACTGATGGTGCTGTGCCTGGGCGTGTTGATGATCGTGCTGGACACCACCATCGTCAACGTCGCCCTGCCCTCGATACGCGAAGACCTGAACTTCACCGAGACCTCGCTGGTCTGGGTGGTGAACGCCTACATGCTGACCTTCGGCGGCTTCCTGCTGCTGGGCGGACGGCTGGGCGACCTGCTCGGGCACCGGCGCATGTTCCTGGCCGGCCTGGTGCTATTCACGGGGGCCTCGCTGGCCTGTGGACTGGCGCGGGGCCAGGGGCTGCTGATTGCCGCGCGCGCCGCGCAAGGACTGGGCGGCGCGGTGGTGTCGGCGGTGTCGCTGTCGCTCATCATGAACCTGTTCACCGAGGCCGGCGAGCGCGCCCGCGCCATGGGCGTGTACGGCTTCGTCTGTGCGGGCGGCGGCAGCCTGGGTGTGCTGCTGGGCGGGCTGCTGACCAGCAAGCTGTCGTGGCACTGGATCTTCCTGGTCAACATTCCGATCGGCGTGGCCGTCTACGCGCTGTGCCTGCGGCTGTTGCCGGCGGCGCGCGGCGCGGCCGGTGGCGGCAGGCTGGACGTGGCCGGCGCGCTGACCGTCACCGCGTCGCTGATGCTGGCGGTGTACGCCGTGGTCAACGGCAACGAGGCCGGCTGGACCTCGGCGCAGTCGCTCGGCCTGCTGGGCGCCGCCGCGCTGCTGATGGCGCTGTTCCTGGCGATCGAGGCGCGCGTGGCCGAACCGCTGATGCCGCTGGCGCTTTTCCGCCTGCGCAACGTCGCCACCGCCAACGTGGTCGGCGTGCTGTGGGCCGCGGGCATGTTCGCCTGGTTCTTCGTCTCGGCCCTGTACATGCAGTTGGTGCTGGGCTATGACGCCATGCAGGTGGGGCTGGCGTTCCTGCCGGCCAACCTGATCATGGCGGCGTTCTCGCTGGGGCTGTCGGCCAAGCTGGTGATGCGCTTCGGCATCCGCGGGCCGCTGGCCACCGGGCTGCTGATGGCGACGCTGGGGCTGGCGCTGTTCGCGCGCGCCCCGGTCGACGGCCACTTCGCGGCGGACGTGCTGCCCGGCATGCTGCTGCTGGGCCTGGGCGCGGGCATCGCCTTCAACCCCATGCTGCTGGCCGCCATGAGCGACGTCGAGCCGAGCCAGTCCGGCCTGGCGTCCGGCGTGGTCAACACCGCCTTCATGATGGGCGGCGCGCTGGGGCTGGCGGTGCTGGCCAGCCTGGCCGCCGCCCGTACCGCGGCCCTGGCGGCGGCCGGCGCGGCGCCGGTCGCGGCGCTGGCCGGCGGCTACCGCGCGACCTTCCTGGCCGGCGCCGTGATCGCGGCCGTGGCGGCGGCGCTGGCGGCGGCGCTGGTGCGCTCGCGCAACCGCGAGCTGGGCGGCCACGGCGAAACGCCGGCCGGCCATTGAGGCGTCGCGGCCGCGCCACGTCTTTTGAATTCTTTACGATTGGCCGGCAAGGCCGGGAGTAATCTGGCGACGCCCCCTACCGGATAGGAAGCGCCGCCATGACATTCCTTGCCAGCGCCAATCTGCTGCGCCACCGCGACGGCCATGAGGCCCGCGTCACCTTCGTCGAGCTGTTCTTCGACCTGGTCTACGTCTTCGCGGTCACGCAGCTGTCCCACAGCCTGCTGCACGACCTGACCCTGATGGGCGCGGTGCACACGCTGGTACTGTGGTTCGCCGTATGGCTGGGTTGGCAGTACACCTGCTGGGTCACCAACTGGTTCGATCCCGACGCGCTGCCGATGCGGCTGATGCTGTTCGGCGTGATGCTGGTGGGGCTGGTGGCGGCCGCCGTGCTGCCCGGCGCCTTCGGCGAGAACGGGCTGATCTTCGCGGTCTGCTACGTGCTGATCCAGGTGGGCCGCACCCTGTTCGTGGTGCTGCACCTGGGGCCGTCGCATCCGCTGGCGCCGAATTTCCGCCGCATGCTGGGCTGGCTGTGCATCTCGGCGGTGTTCTGGATCGCCGGCGGCCTGTCCTCGGGCGATACGCGGCTGGCGTTGTGGATCGTGGCGGTGGCCTGCGAGTATTTTTCGCCCATGGCCGGTTTCTGGCTGCCGGGCCTGGGCCGTTCCACCACCCGCGAATGGACCATCGAGGGCGGCCACCTGGCCGAGCGCTGCCAGCTGTTCGTGATCGTAGCGCTGGGCGAGACACTGCTGATCACCGGCGCCACGCTGGGCGAGCATCCGCACTGGGACATTCCCACCCTGATCGCGCTGCTGGCCGCGTTCCTGGGCACGGCGGCGATGTGGTGGGTGTATTTCGACACCAGCAGCAAGGACGGCAGCGAAGCCATCGCGCACCACGCCGATCCGGGCCGGGTCGGGGCCTACTTCCATTACGTGCACGTGATCCTGATCGCGGGCGTGATCGTCTCGGCCGTGGCCAACGAACTGGTCATCCTGCACCCGGACGGCCGCATCGTCACGGCCGCCGCCGCCGCGCTGCTCGGCGGCCCGGCGTTGTACCTGCTGGGCAACGGCGTCTACAAGACGGTGGTGTATGGCCGCTTCCCGCTGTCGCACGTGGCGGGCCTCGCGCTGCTGGCCATCCTGGCGCCGATCGCGTTCGTCACCGACAACCTGATGGTGGGCGGGCTGACGACGCTGATCATGATGCTGGTGGCCGGGTGGGAAAGCGTGTCGCGGCGGCGGATGCGGCCGGCGCACTAGGGCGCTCAGGGGCCAACGGCATCGTCGCGCGCCGCATCAACGCCGCTTGCCAAACACCGACTTGGGCGCGCGGCCATGGAAGCGGGTGAAGGCGGCGCTGAAATTGGCCGGATGGCGATAGCCCACTCGGTACGCCGCCTGCGCCACCTGGCAGCCGGTCTCCAGCAACTCCCAAGCGCGGCGCATGCGCATCTCGGTCAGCAGCCGCATCGGGCTGTTGCCGTATAGCGCGCGAAAGCCCTGCTTGAGCTTGAATTCGTTCAACCCGGTCGCCAGGCACAGGTACTGCACCGTCAGTTCGCGATCCATCTGTTCGCGCATCAGCGCATGGGCCCGCTCCAGCCGGGCAATGTCGGCCTGGCTGAACCGGCCCGCCGCTGGCGCCGGCGCCAGCGCGCGCAACTGGCGTGACAGCAGCGTCAACGCCTTGATGTGGGTATCCAGCGGATCGCTGGACCGCGCCAACTCGCCCGCGACGGCGGCCAGGTCGGCGCTGGTGCGGCCCTGCGCCAGCCGCCGCAGGCCGCCGGCGCCGAACAGCGCCTCGGCCTGGGCCTGGCCGGCATAGCGGCACAGCGCCGCCTCGCCCACCAGCAGGCGCAGTTGCGAGACGGTGCTGCCGCCCAGGTAGCGGCGCTCGCCCAGGTGACGGCGGAAGGCGGTCACCGTGGTCTGGCCGCCGCGGAAATCCAGCTCGGCGCCGTCCGCGCCGCGATAGGCCGAGACGCCGCCCAGGGCCAGCGTGATGACCAGCGTGCGCCCGCCATGCGCGGCGGCGTTCTCCTCGATCAGGTCGCGCACGGGGGTGTATTGCGAATGCACCAGGGCCAGGCCCTCGCCCAGGTCCAGGCGGTCGGCCACGCACTCGCCCAGGTCCGCCGGCAGCGCCAGCCGCGACCAGCCGGGACGGGCGGCCGGACCGGGTTGGGCGAGCGTGGCGGAGATGCGCAGGGACATGGTTTCGACGGCGGGTGACGGGTGGCGGGACGGAACCGGGATGGCGCCGGGACGGGTGCCTGAAATCGGCTCAGGCGCGGCTGCGCCGGCATGCATACGAATCCATCCGGTTCGCATATGAATGCTAATGATAGGCGTTCGCATAAGGAAATACCATCTTCGGGACGGGGCCGCGCGTCCGGCCGCCGTGACTGCTTGCACAGGAATCCCGATGAATCGCCCTCTTCCCCACCCTCGCGCCGCCTGGGTTGTGCTGTGGCTTTGCGCCACGCCCGCCGCGCTGGCGCAGCCCGCCGCGCAGCCGGCCGACGGTCCGACCGCGCCTGCCGCACCGCTTTCTTCCGCGTCCCCACCCACGACTTCCGCAGCGCCGACGCCGGGTTCCCCCGCCGCCGCGCAACTGCCCGCCATCACCGTCACCGCCGACAAGCAGGAACGCGCCCTCGAATCCTTGCCCGGCAGCCTGTCAGTGTTCGACGGCGACATGCTCGACAGCCAGGGCGTCGTCGACCTGGAGGGCCTGCAGCGCATCACGCCCGGCCTGTCGTTCCAGCCGTTCGGCCAGGCCGGCGTCAATGCGGCCGTGATGCGCGGCCTGTCGGCCAACTTCTTTTCGTTCTCGACCTCGACCCTGCTGGTGGTGGACGGCGTGCCCACGCTGATGGCGCAGGGCTTCGACGATCAGCTACTGGACATCGACCGCGTCGAAGTGCTGCGCGGCCCGCAATCGGCGCTCTATGGCCGCAACGCCGAGGCCGGCGTCATCAACGTCCATACCCGCCAGCCGGGCGACAGCCTGCGCGGCAGCGTCTCCACCACCGTGGGCAGCCGCGACCTGCGCATGCTGCGCTTCGACCTGAGCGGGCCGATCGTCGACGACACGCTCTACGCCAGCGTGGCCGGCGCCTGGCGCGGCCAGGACGGCTTCATCGACAACACCTACACGGGCCGGCGCGAGGACGACCGCGAACTGCGCAACGGCAAGCTGGCGCTGCGCTGGACGCCCTCGGCGCGCACCGACGCCACCTTGCGCTATGCGCAGATCAACTACCGCGACGGCGCCGCGTTGTGGGGCTCGCCCACGGCCTCGCGCGCCACCGTGGCGTCCGGCACGCCGGGCTGGAACCGGTCCATCGGCCGCAGCGCGTCGCTGTCGCTGCGCCACGACCTGGACGCCGGCCTGCGCCTGACTTCGGTGACGGCCTGGAACGACCTGCGCGACCGCGTGCAGCAGGACACCGATTTCCAGCCGGCCGACCTGCTGCACATTGCCCGCGATCATCATTTCCGCAATCTGTCGCAGGAGCTGCGGCTGGAGGGCGCGCTGGGCCGCGCCCACTGGCTGGCGGGGCTGTACGCCGACGGCGACGACCACGACCTGCGCAACACGCAGAAAATGCCGCGCGGCCTGACCGAAAGCGTGGTGCGGCTGCGTGGCCAGTCCGGCGCCGCCTTCACCCACTGGACCGTGCCGCTGGCCGAACGCTGGACCCTGGAGGCCGGCGCCCGCGTCGAGCGCGACGCCGTGCGCTTCACGCCGCAAGGCGACCGCACGCGCCGCGCCGACTGGACCCGCGTCACGCCCAAGCTGGCGCTGCAATACGCCTTCGCGCCACGCCAGCAGGTCTACGCCTCGGTCGCGGATGGCTTTCGCGCCGGCGGCTACAACGTGTTTTCGCCGGCCGCCGACTACGCCGCCTACCAACCGGAAACGCTGCGCGCGTACGAGATCGGCGCCAAGGGCTGGCTGCCCGGCAACCGCCTGCGCTACGCCGCCGCGTTCTACGTGATGACGGTCGACAACATGCAGGTGCAGCAGATGCCGCTGCCGGGCCTGGTGTACGTCACCAACGCCGCGTCGGCGCGTTCGATCGGGGCGGAATTCGAACTCGAATACCTGCTGGGCCAGGGCTGGTCGTTGCAGACCGGATTGGGCTTGAACCGCACCCGCTTCAGCCACTTCCGCGATGGCGCCAACGACTACAGCGGCAACCAGAACCCGTTCGCGCCGCGCCTGAACGGCCACCTGACCGCGCGCTACGACGCGCCGGCCGGCTGGTACGCGCAGGCCTCGCTCAGCGGCACCGGCCCGGTCTACCTGGACGCCGCCAACCGCTACCGCCGCAACGGCTACGCGCTGGTCAACCTGGCCGCCGGCGTCACGGTGCGGCAGGTCGAGATCGCCGCCTACGTCAACAACCTCGCCAACCGCCGCTACGACGCGGTGGGCTACCAGAACGGCATCGTCACCGTCTACAGCCCGCCGCGCGAAGTGGGCCTGCGCCTGACCTGGCGCCTTTGAACCGCTTTCCAAGGAATCCCTCATGCCGACTTCCCCCCTGCCCCTGCAACGCTATTGGGACCTGGCCGCCGCGCCGGTCGAAACCGCCGCGCTCGACGCCGCCCTGGAACTGGACCTGTTCGCGCGCCTGGTCGCGCCGGCCAGCGCCGCGCACGTCGCGCAGGCGCTGGCGCTGCGCCCCGCCGCCGCCGAGCATCTGCTGGACCTGCTGTGGAGCCTGCGCCTGCTGCATCGCATCGCCGGCGAACCCGCGCTGTACCGCTGCGGCGCCACGGCGCGCGCCCATTTCGTGGCGGGCCGGCCTGGCTACTGCGGCGACGCCTGGCGCTACCGGCGCCGCTCGCTGGCGCAGTCCGGCGAGCAGTTGATGCAACGGCTGCGCCAGGATCCGGCCGCCGCGCTCGCCACTGCGCCGGGCGCGGCTTCCGAAGCCAGCGGCTGGGCCAACGCGGCGCGCGTGCAGATCGGCCAGGAGCAACGCGCCCTGGCCGTGGCGGCGGCGCGCGAGGCGGTCGCCTGCGTGCCCGGCGCCGACGCGGCCCGCCGCATCCTCGACCTGGGCGGCGGCCCCGGCCTCATCGGCATCGCGCTGGTGCAGGACCGCCCGCAGGCCAGCGGCGTGGTGTTCGACTGGCCCGAGACCGCCGCCGTGGCGCGCGAGAACATCGCCGCCGCCGGGCTGGCCGAGCGCATGGTGGCGGTGGGCGGCGACCTGGCCACGGCGGATATCGGCGCCGGCTACGACCTCATCTGGTGCTCGTCGGTGCTGCATTTCGTGCCCGACGCCGCCGCCGCGATCCGCAAGATGCACGACGCCCTTGCACCGGGCGGGTTGCTGGTGATGGCGCATGCCGAGGTCCCGGACGACGCCGACGCCGCCGCGCGCGTGCTGCGCTATTACCTGCCGATGCTGCTGCTGGGGCGGCGCGTGACGCGCCAGGGCCAGTTGGCGCAAGCGCTGCGCGCCGCCGGCTTCGCCGCAGTGCGCGGCTTCGATTCCGACCGCTTTCCGCTGGCGCCGCTGCATGTGCTGTCGGCGCGGCGGACCGCGCCATGACGCCGCGCCTGCGCCACGGCCTGGCCCAGGCCCTGTTCGGCTGGCTCAACCTGGCGCTGACCGCGCCGGGCGTCTATCTGTGGCTGGGGCTGCCGCTGGTGCTGCGCCAGCACGGCTGGTCCGGCACCGCCCTGGGCCTGTTCCAGCTGGCCAGCCTGCCGACCGTGTTCAAGTTCCTGCTGGCGATGCCGCTGGACCGGCGCGGCGCGCGCCGTGGCGGCTACCGGCGCTGGACCGTGGCGCTGCTGCTGGCCTACGCCGCCGTGCTGCTGGCGCTGGGCTGGCGCGATCTGCTGAATGATGGCGTTACGCTGTTCGCGCTGGCGGCCGCCGCCGCGCTGGCCGGCACCTGGGCCGACGTGCCCGTCAACGCGCTGGCGATCCGCGTGCTGCCTGTGGCCGGCCGCGCCTCGGCGGGCGGCATCCGCTCGATGGCGCTGTGCCTGGGCGCGATCGCCGGCGGCGGCCTGATGCTGCTGGCGCAGGCGCGCTGGGGCTGGCAGGCGCCCTTCCTGATCATGGCCGCCGCGCTGGCGCTGGGCGCGGCGCTGACCTTGCTGCTGCGGGAGAGCATGGATGCCGGACGAGCCGACGACGGCGCGATTACCTCGCGCGATGGACACCTCGACACGAACGACGCGGCGACACTGGATGACACAAAGGGGCAACCCGGCGCGCCCCTGCAAACCACAGACACCACCTCGACCACCCGCCAGGCCATCGCGTACCTGCGCCTGCCCGCCAGCCGCCGCTGGCTGCCGCTGCTGGCGCTGCTGTTCCCCTTCATCGGCGCAGGCTGGTTCTACCTGAAACCTGTGCTGCTGGACCAGGGCCTGGCGCCGCAACGCGTGGCGTGGCTGGTCGGTGTCGCGGGCGGCGCGGTCGGCGCCGTGGCCAGCATCGCGGGCGCGCGGCTGCTCAAGCGCCTGGGCGCGGGCCGCGCGGTGCGGCTGCATGCCGGCGCCGGAGCCGCCGCGTTGCTGGCATTGACGCTGGCGGTCGGCCTGGACGCGGCCCCGGCCGTGCTGGCGGCCTGCGCCATGATGGTGGCGGCGGCCATGGGCGCCACCGCCGCCCTGGCGTTCGGCCTGATGATGTCGCATGCCCGGCCGGGCCTGCAGGCGCTGGACTACGGCATCCAGTCCAGCGTTTTCGCGCTGACGCGCATCGCCGCGCCGCTGGCGGCCGGGATTCTGCTCGACGCGGCCGGTCCGGTCGCGATGCTGGCGACGTTGACGGCGGGCGCGGCGGCCGTGCTGGCGCTGGCTTGGCGCCGGGCGGCCGCGCTGCCGGGCTAGGGGTTCGCGGCCCGACGCCCTCAACCGCCCGGCCGGTGCTCGGCCAGCACCGCGCTCATCGACTGCGCCGCGCCCTGCAGCACCGGCACCGCGCGCAACAGGTCATCGAGCATCAGCCGCGCGGTCGGCGCATGGCACGCCACCGCCGCCACCACGCGGTCCTGCGCGTCGCGCACAGGCACCGCCACCGCGCTCATGCCGCGCACGAACTCCTCGTTGTCGATGCCGATGCCGCGCGCGGCCAGGCGTTCCAGTTCGTCTTCCAGCCGCGCCGGATCGGTCAGCGTGCGCGGCGTGTTGCGCGTGAGCGGCAGGCGCGCCAGCACCCGGCCGCGTTCGAGCCGGTTCATCGACGCCAGGAACAGCTTGCCGCTGGCGGTGCAGTGCATCGGCACGTGGCTGCCGACCGCGAAGAACAGGCGTAGCGGTTCGGCGGTCTCGACCCGCTCCATGTAGATCACCTGGTCGCCGTCGGGCGCGGTGAGATTGCAGGTCTCGCCGAGCTTGCCGACCAGTTGCGCCAGCACCGCGCGGCAGGCGCGGGTGAAGGCCGAGGCGCGCAGCGTGGCCAGCGCCAGCGCGGTGGCCTGCGGCCCCGGCACGTAGCCGTTCTCGGTGGGCGTGGCGGCGACGAAGCCGGCGCGCTGCATCGACGCCAGCAGGCGCATCAGGGTGGACTTGGGCATGTCCAGGCGCTGCGCCAGTTGCGCCAGCGTGGGCGGGTGCTGGGCGCGGGCCAGGTAGTCCAGCACCAGCAGCGCGCGCAGCGAACGCGAGCCATCCCGCGGCTCGTCGGCGTCGGGCGCACGCGCCGATGCTGCACTGCGATTTTGAAACCGAAGATCCATGTTCTGTGCCATTTCGCCGTTCCCGCGCTTGTCGCGCTTTCTTTCCCGTGGCGGCTTCCTAGAATCGCCACAGATACGGAACCTTTGCGCGTCGCCGCGCCCCCCTCGCATCAGGCCAGTATATAAGTGCGCGGCGGCGCGGCAAGCAGGGTAAACGCGCCGTCCGGGCGAGGGACTCCCCGCGTCACGGCACGGCCAGGCCAAGGAGGAAACAGACATGTCCGATGCCGTGGACTACATCGTGGTGGGGGCCGGTTCCGCCGGCTGCGTGCTGGCGAACCGCCTGAGCGCCAACGGCCAGCACAGCGTGTGCCTGCTGGAGGCGGGGCCGCCGGACCGCTCGCCCTGGATCCACATCCCCATCGGCTACGGCAAGACCATGTTCCACAAGGTGCTGAACTGGGGCTACTACACCGAACCCGACCCCAACATGCTGGACCGCCGCATCTACTGGCCGCGCGGCCGCACGCTGGGCGGCTCCAGCGCCATCAACGGCCTGATCTACATCCGCGGCCAGCGCCAGGACTACGATGCCTGGGTCGCCGCCGGCAACCCGGGCTGGAGCTGGGAGGAATGCCTGCCCTACTTCCGCAAGCTCGAGAACAACGACCTCGGCCCGGGCGCCACGCGCGGCACCGAAGGCCCCCTGAACGCCACCTCGATCAAGACGCCGCATCCGCTGGTCGAAGGCCTGATCGGCGCGGCGCGCGCGCTCGGCCTGCCACACGTGACCGACTTCAACAGCGGCGACCAGGAAGGGGTGGGCTACTACCAGCTCACCACCCGCAATGGCCGCCGCTGCTCCACCGCGGTGGCCTATCTGCGGCCGGCGCGCGGCCGCGCCAACCTGCGTGTCGAGACCGGCGCGCACACGATGGCGGTGCTGTTCGAGGGCAGCCGCGCCTGCGGCGTGCGCTATCGGCAGGACGACCAGGTGCGCACACTGCGGGTCCGCCGCGAGGTGATCCTGTGCGCCGGCGCGCTGCAATCGCCGCAACTGCTGCAACTGTCGGGCGTGGGCCCGGCCGCGCTGCTGCGGCGCTTCGGCATCGGCGTGGTGCGCGACCTGCCCGGCGTGGGCGAGAACCTGCAGGACCACCTGCAGATCCGCCTCATCTACGAGACCCGCCAGCCCATCACCACCAACGACCAGCTGCGCACGCTGCACGGACGCGCGGCGATGGGGCTGCAATGGCTGCTGTTCCGCGGCGGGCCCCTGGCGGTGGGCATCAACCAGGGCGGCCTGTTCTGCCGCGTCGATCCGGCCAGCGCCACGCCCGACACCCAGTTCCATTTCGCCACGCTGTCGGCCGACATGGCCGGCGGCAAGGTGCATCCATTCTCGGGCTGCACCTATTCGGTGTGCCAGCTGCGGCCCTCGTCGCGCGGCACGGTGCGGTTGCGCAGCGCCGACCCCTTCGAAGCCCCGGCCATGCAGCCCAACTACCTGTCCACCGAGCTGGACCGGCGCATGACGGTGGCGGCGGTCAAGTACGCGCGCCGGCTGGCCGCCACCGAACCGCTGGCCGGATTGATGAAGCGCGAGTTCCGGCCCGGCGCCGAGGTGCAGAGCGACGACGAGATCCTGCATTTCTGCCGCGAGCATGGCGCCACCATCTTCCACCCTTCGGGCACCGCGAAAATGGGCCCGCGCGAGGACCCCATGGCCGTGGTCGACGAGCGCCTGCGGGTGCACGGCGTGAGCGGGCTGCGGGTGGTGGATTGCTCCATCATGCCAACGCTGGTGTCGGGCAACACCAACGTGCCGGTGGTGATGCTGGCCGAACGCGCGGCCGATTTCATCCTGCAGGACCTGCACGCGGCGCGGCCGCGCGCGCAGGCGCAACCGGTATTGCAGCAGGCGGCATGACATGAACTGACCGCAACCCGCGGCGCGGCGCCGCAGAGCGCCGCCCGCCCCACCAAAGGAGACAGGCATGGCCAAGCAGAACGAAACCGCGGTGCGCAAAGTCGTCGCCGCGTCGCTGATCGGCGCCACCATCGAGTGGTACGACTTCTTCCTGTACGGCGTGGTCGCCGGCATCGTGTTCAACAAGCTGTACTTTCCCACGGGCGACCCGCTCATCTCGACCATGCTGGCCTACACCACCTTCGCGGTGGGCTTCATCACGCGGCCGCTGGGCGGGCTGGTGTTCGGCCACTTCGGCGACCGCATCGGCAGAAAGAGCATGCTGGTGATGACGCTGATGATCATGGGCGTGTCCACCTTCCTGATCGGCCTGGTGCCCACCTACGACAGCATCGGCCTGTGGGCGCCGATCCTGCTGCTGCTGTTGCGCGTGTTCCAGGGCATCGGCCTGGGCGGCGAATGGGGCGGCGCGGTGCTGATGGCGTATGAGTACGCGCCGCCGGGCAAAAAGGGTTACTACGCCTCGCTGCCGCAGATCGGGCTGGCCATCGGCCTGTGCCTGGCGTCCGGCACGGTGGCGCTGCTGTCGACGCTGCTGACCGACGCGCAGTTCATGGCCTGGGGCTGGCGCCTGGCGTTCCTGGCGTCGGCGGCGATGGTCGGGGTCGGCATGTACATCCGCCTGAACATCAAGGAAACGCCCGAGTTCGCCGCGGTCAAGCGCGACAACGCCGAAAGCCGCATCCCGTTCATGGACATGATCCGCCGCTACCCGGGCAACGTCGCCAAGGGCATGGGCGCGCGCTACATCGACGGCGTGTTCTTCAACGTCTTCGGCGTGTTCTCGATCTCCTACCTGACCCAGACGCTGCAGATCACGCGCACCGAGGCGCTGACCGGGGTGATGGCGGCCGCGCTGGTGATGTGCTTCACCATCCCCTACTTCGGGCGGCTGTCCGACCGCATCGGGCGCACGCGCGTGTATTTCTGGGGCTCGCTGATCACGGCGGTGGCGGCCTTTCCCGGCTTCTGGCTGATGCTCAACAGCCAGGGCAGCGTGATGCTGGTGTGGCTGGCCATCATCATTCCGTTCGGCATCTTCTACGCCGCCGTCTACGGACCGGAGGCTGCCCTGTTCTGCGAGCTGTTCGACGCCAAGGTGCGCTACACCGGCATCTCGTTCGTCTACCAGTTCTCGGGTATCTTCGCCTCGGGCATCACGCCGATCATCGCCACCGCGCTACTCAAGACCGGCAACGGCCAGCCCTGGCTGATCTGCCTGTACGTGCTGTTCTCGGGCGTAGTGTCGGCGCTGTGCGCCTGGCTGATCGGGCGCGGCGGGCGCACCGCGGCGCAGGATGGGCTGGCCCCGCCGGCCAGCGCGACCCTGCGCAAGGCCTAGCCGGCGCGCGGGCGGCGCCGCGCGCCGCCCGCTGCCTGCCGTCAGGCCACCGTCACCGGGCGGCCGTGGAACGGATAGTTGGGATCGTTGTAGCCGTGGGTCGAGGCGTGGCCGGGCGTGACCCAGCTGTCCACCAGGGCCTCGTCCTCGGGCGTGATGGTCACGTCCAGCGCGGCGTAGTAGTCGTCCATCTGCGCCAGCGTGCGCGGGCCGGCGATGACGCCGGTGACGATCGGATTGGCCAGCACCCAGGCGGTGGCGAAATGGCCCGGCTGCACGCCACGGGCGGCGCTGTGCTGTACCAGCTGCTGCGCGATGCGCAACGATTCCTCGCGGAACTCGGTGGCCAGGATGCGGCGGTCGCCGCGCCCGGCGCGGGTGTCGGCGGCGGGCGCCTGGCCCGGCTGGTATTTGCCGGTGAGCACGCCGCGCGCGATCGGGCTGTACGGCACCACGCCCAGGCCGTAGTGCTGGCAGGCCGGCAGGATCTCGACCTCGGGGCCGCGATTGAGCATGTTGTAGTACGGCTGGCACACCACCGGCTGCGGCACGCCCAGCTTTTCGCACAGGCGCAGGGTTTCGGCGATGCGCCAGCCGCGGAAGTTCGACAGCCCGAAGCTGCGCAGCTTGCCGGCGCGGATCAGGTCGCCCAGCGCCCACAGCGCCTCTTCCAGGTTTTCCTCGTGGTAGTCGCGGTGCAGGTAGAGGATGTCGAGGAAATCCGTGCCCAGGCGCGCCAGGCTCTGCTCGACGCCGCGGATCAGCCACTGGCGCGAATAGTGCGACTGGTTCGGGCCCTTGCCCACCACGTTGCCGATCTTGCTGGCCAGCACCCAGTCGTGGCGCTGCCCTTGCAGCAACTTGCCCACCACTTGCTCGGAACGGCCGTCGTTGTAGACGTCGGCGGTGTCGATGAAGTTCAGGCCGTGGTCGCGCGCGGAGGCGACGATGCGCGCGGCCTCGTCGTCCGGCGTCTGCTCGCCGAACATCATGGTGCCCAGGCACAGGGGCGAGACGCGAAGGTTGCTGGATCCGAGACGGCGGTAGTTCATGGCGGGAATCCTTGGTCGGCGAAAAACGATGGCGCGCCCGCCGGCGGCCCGGCGGGCAAAGGGGCATGTTGCCAGAAGAATGCCGGCAGGCCGCTGAAAATCCCTGCGCCGGGCAGGGACACCGACCGCCATGCGCGGCGGCCGCTCAGGCCGGCTGCGCGTCCACCGCCGCCAGAATTCGACCGAACAGCGCGTCGGCGTGCGCCGAATCGAGCCAGCGCACGATCGCCACCAGCCTGCGCTCGGGCTCGACCCAGGTGAACGAACTGCCCGCGCCCACGCCGAAGAAGCTGGATGCCGGCACGCTGGGGAACACGCGGCCTTCGTGGTTGAGCCAGATCAGGTAGCCGTAGTACGGCGCGATCGCGCACGGCTGGCGCATCTGCGCGATCCAGTCGCTCGACAGCACCTGGCGGCCATCGGCGGCGCGGCCCTGGTCCAGCAGCATCTGGCCGATCAATGCCTGGTCGCGGGCGCTGATAGACATGCCGCCGCCCCAGTGCGAGCCGCCCGGCACCGACGGCATGCGCTGGCCGTCGATCTCGACCCAGGCATTGTCGTAGCCCACCCATTGCCAGTTTTCGCTGGCACCCAGCGGCCGCGTGACGGCCTCGCGGAACACCTCGGGCAAGGGCTTGCGGAACAGGTGCAGCAGCGCGTACGACAGCTGGTTGATGCGCACGTCGTTGTATTCCCAGTACGTGCCGGGCGCTTGCAGCGGACGCGCCTCGCCCTTCTTGCCGTCGGGCGGCGCGCCGAAGGTGACGGCGCGGTAGCGGTCGGCCTGGTCGGAGACGCCGAAGCGCTCGCCTTCCCATTCGCTGGTCTGCTGCAGCAGATGGCGCCAGGTGATCCGCGCATTGCGGCCGTGGTCGAAGCCGATGCCGGGCACGCGCTTGCCGACCGGTTCATCGACATCCGGCAACAGGCCGCGGTCGTGCGCCAATCCGGCCAGGATCGCCAGGTACAGCTTGGCCACGCTGAAGGTCAGGTCGGCGCGGTCGGGCTCGCCCCACGATGCGATCTCGCGGCCCTCGCGCAGCACCACGCCCGAGACCGGGCCACGGTCGTGGATCGGCCCCAGCAGGCGGTTCCAGGGCGGCGGATCGTTCTGGTGCACGCCGAAGACGCCATCGACGCTGCGGTCCCAGGCGGTTTCGTGGTCGTTGGCGAACTCGATCGCCTGCTGCATGAGCGCGTTCATTGATTTCCCTTGTCTTGTCGTAGGCCAGTGGCCCTGGGAGTATATCCATCCGCCCGCCGCGCGATATCGCCTGCGGCAATAAGCAAGGCGTGAATCAATCGTTGGCGCGGCGGCGCGCGGCCGGTAGAGTCCAACGCCCCGCATCATCGAACCCATTGCCAATTCCATGTCCCTTGCCGCCCGCGTGCCTTCCCGTCTTTCCGCCCTGCTCCTGGCCATCGCCGCCGCCTGTGCCGGCGCCGCCCATGCCGAACAACGCGTCATCCGCATCGTGGTGCCGTATGGCACGGGCGCGGTGCAGGACACCATCGCCCGCGCCATCGGCGACGAGCTGGGCCGGGCCCTGGACGCGTCGATCGTGATCGAGAACCGCGCGGGCGCCGGCGGCACCGTGGGCACCGCCCAGGTGGCGCGCGCCGCGCCCGACGGCAATACGCTGGTGCTGGCCGCGGCCAGCCACCACATCGCCGGTTATCTGTACAAGAACCTGAGCTATGACCCCTACAAGGATTTCACCGGCGTGGCCTACCTGGGCAACACCGGCTACGTCATCCTCGCGTCGGCCGGGCTGAAGGTGGCCAACACGGCCGAGTTCATCCAGGCGGTCAAGGCAAAACCGGGCGCCTACGATTACGCCTCCGCCGGCAACGGCAGTGCCTCGCACCTGGGCATGGCGTCGTTCCTGAGCGCCGCCGGCGCGCAGATGCAGCACATCCCCATGAAGTCCACCGGCGACGCCGTGACCGAGCTGCTGGCCGGCCGCGTGCAGGCCGTGACCGCCGCCACCATCGGCGTGACCGGCTACCGCAACGATCCGCGCGTGACGTTCCTGGCCTACACCGGCAAGCAGCGCTCGCGCTTCGCGCCCGACCTGCCAACGGTGGCCGAGAGCGGCCTGCCCGGCTACGCCTTCGATTCGTGGCTGGGCCTGCTGGCCCCCGCCGGCATCGCGCCGGCCGAGCGCGACAAGCTCAACGCCGCCGTCAACAGCGTGCTGGCCGATCCCAAGGTGCAGGCGCGGCTGGCGGCGCTGGGCGTGGAGGCCGAAGCCAGGTCCCCGGCGCAGTTCCAGGAATTGCTGAAAGCGGATTGGGACGCGGCCGGCAAGCTGGTGGTGGCCTCGGGCGCGCGGGTGGAATAGGCGCCGGGCCACGGGCCGGCCACGGCGTCAAGCGACGCGGCCGGCACAGGCGGCCTGGACCCGGGCGGCGGCCGGGCCCGCCTGTCAGCGCTGGCGCACGCCTTCCAGGAACATGTTGGTGATGAATTCGGCCAGCGCCTCGCGCTCCTCGGCGTCGGGACCGCGGCGCGCAAAGCGCTCTATCACGCCCATGAAGGCGTGCGACAGCCATGCCGGCGGGATGTCCTTGCGAAACACGCCGGCGCGCTGGTCGATGCGGATGTTCTCGGCAATCATCTCGACCAGCTCGTCCTTGAGCGACTCGGCCGCATCGACCTGGAAAAAACCGATGCGCGTCAGGTTGGGGTCCTCGCCCAGGATGTTCAGCCAGTTGGTCACGCCCCGGCGCACGCGTTCCTCGACGGGCAGATTCTGCTGATCCTCATAGAGGCGCGCCTGGCAGACTTCCTGCCGCAGGCGCTGGGCGAACATGCCCACGAGTTCATCGTAGGCCGCCTGCTTGCCGGCGAAATACTGATAAAACACCGGTTGCGTCACGCCCGCCCGGGCGACAATGTCGCTGATCCGGGTGTGCTGGAACCCGCGCTCGGCGAACTCCGCCGCCGCGACTTCCAGAAGTTGCAACCGGGTGCGCTCACCTTTCGTCAAACGCTTTTCTTGCGGTACAGAGGGGGGTAGTGCCGTCGTCATCGCGTGAAAATACTATCCTTCCGCCCTTTTAGCCATACATTCCTGCATACATAGAAACCCTGATGATCCGATTGCCGCGCCTGCTTCGCCTTGGTTGCGCCGCCGCGTTCACGCTGGCCCTGTCTGGCTGCATACCCTACCCGGCCCACAAGACTCTGCAGCCGCAGTCCGCCATCACCGTCCAGGACGAAGCCGGACGGCCGGTGGCCGACGCGCGGGTGGTGCTGATCGCCGCCGCCTATCCCTATGGCTATGACCGGTTCCGCAACGAGCAGCGCACCGACGCCGAGGGCCGCGCCAGCTTCGAGGCCCGCCATGAGTGGCGTGTCGAAATGCTGGCGATCCATGGCGCGGAGGTGTTCTTCTGGAACTGGTGCGTCGAGAAGCCGGGTTACGTCACCCACGCCACCCATGACCGCAACGCCGAGGCCTTCGACCCGCGCCCGGTGGTCCGCCTGCGGGCCGGCGAATCGACGACTTGCGACAATCCGCGGGGATCGCCCTTCATGCGCGACCAACCGGCGGCGCCCAGGCCGGCCCAGGCCGCGCCCGCGCGGGAAACGGCAGGCGGCAGCGCCGGCCCGTCGCCAAGCCCCTGAAATCACTTGAAATCTTCATAAATCTTGACACACCTGCCGCGTGGCGGCGGCGGTACATTACGGTATCGCCAGCCTGCGCAGCACGCGCACGCCTGGCGGCTCAGGAGCAAGATCATGAAGCGGTTCACGGGTCGCATGGTCGGCGTTGCGCTGGCCCTGGCCTTGGCAAGTTCCCCCGCCCTGGCGGGCGGGTATCGCGGTGGCCACCATGGGGGCTACCACCATCATCACGGCGGCGGTGGCGGCGGCAGCGGCTGGTGGATCGGCGGCGCCTTCGCGCTGGCGGCCACCGGGCTGATCCTGGCGGCCAATTCCGGCCCCTCTTACGCGCAGACCGGCGTCTATGCGCCGGGCGTGTCCTACACCAGTCCGCCGGTGTACGCGGCGCCCGTCTATGAGACGCCGCCGGTGTACAGCGCGCCCCCGGTCTACCAGGAGCCGGCGCAATACGCGCCGGTGCAATACGAGGCGGCGCCGCCCGCCAACACGGCGCAGGCCAGCGCCTCGACCGATTGCCAGCGCTGGGCCATGAACCAGAGCGGCTACGACCCGGCGACCATCTCGCAATGGACCACCCAGGTCATGGTGGACAGCTACAACCACGCCATGGATTCCTGCATGAACAGCCGCGGCTACCGCGCCAACTGAGGCTGGCTTGCCCGGACACGACGAGCGCCCCGCGGGGCGCTCGTGGCAATTGGCGCCGACGCCGCGGCACCGCGAACGGCCGCGGGCGGCACGGCGAACGGCCACGGGCCTCAGGCCCGCCGGCCGCCCCAGCCGCGCCAGGCGAAGAACAGGCCGGCCGCCAGGGCCAGCGCGGCCGGCAGAATCCAGACGAAACCGCTGTCGGTGTAGACCACCTGGTCGACCGGGTCGTAATAGCGGCCCAGTTCGTTGAAGTCCCATTTCAGGTATTGCTGATACCAGAGCCAGCCGAAAAAGGCCGCGCACGACAGCGACACCACCGCGCCGACCCGCGCCAGCAGGCGCCCGCGGCCAAGCCCCGCGAGCAGCCGCCAGGCCGACAGCACACCGGCCGCCACCGCCACCAGCACCAGCCAGTCGCCGACGTTAAAGCCCATCGGCGGCCTCCAGCCGTGCCAGACAGGCGTCGGCCTCGGCCCATTGGTGTTCGCTGAATACCCGCAGGCCCGCGTCCGCCAACAGCCGCGCGGTGACGCCGACGCCCGCCTGCCGCTGGCCGGAGAAGCTGCCGTCGTAGACGTAACCGCTGCCACAGGAAGGGCTGCCCTCCTTGAGCACGGCGATGCGGATGCCGCGTCGCCGCGCCGCCTCCAGCGCCTGTTGCGCGCCGTCGACGAAGGGCCGGGTCGCGTCCTCGCCGGACACCGTCATCACCCGAGCGCGCCCGGACAGAACCGCGGTCGCGTCGGCGCCGGGTTCGATCTCGGCCGGCGGACGCGGGATCGGCAGGCCGCCGGCCACCTCGGGACAGACCGACACCACCCGGCCGGCATCGAGCCAGCGGGCCAGCACGTCGTGGCCGCCGGGCACCGAGCGGCCGTCGTAACGCACGGGATGGCCGAGCAGGCAGGCACTGACAAGAACGTATTGCATGGGGATTTCCGGGCTGACGAGGCGGGCGCATTCGGATATGCGCCCAGGGCAGGCGTCATCATAGAACAGCCCGGCGCCGTGCCCGGCACGGCTGATCGCCGGATGTCGGCCCGCGCGGGCTCACTCCCGGGCCGTCTCCAGCCATTGCCGCAGGGCCGGGTCGCGCACCTGCAGCACCTCGAACAATCCCAGCGCGCGCAAGGCCGGCAACGCCTCGCGCAGGTCGGCGGCAGCGCGTTCACGGGCCGGCGGCGCGGTGGCGGCGTCGCACCACAGGCGCGCGTTCGCCAGGAATGCGCCCACCGTGCCCTTGCGCACGGTCACGCCCTGGAACTCCGCGCTGTCGCGGTCGTCGGGCAACACATCCTGAGCTTTCATGGTTTTCTCCAGTGGGTGGGTACGGAAACCAGCTTAGTCGCGCACGGCCGGCAAATCTGCGGTATTTTGGTCAATCCATACCGTTTTTTTGCCATTCATCCATGCCGTCCCTGCCCCGCCGCCCTTTCGCATGACACGTCCCGACGATCCCACCTCGCCCCTGGTCGCCCCCGGGCTGGCCGCCGCTGGCGGCGGGCCGCGCCTGCTGGCGGTGCGCCGCCAGGACAAGGCGGTACGCCAGACCGCCTTGCACCGGCATGCGCGCGGGCAATTGTTCGGCGCCTACCAGGGCTTGCTGACGGTGCAGGCCGGCGACCGCGAATGGGTCGCGCCGGCCGCGCACGCGCTGTGGGTGCCGCCCGATTGCCCGCATGGGTTGCGCTCGCATGGCCCCTATGCCGGCTACAGCGTCTACCTGAGCGCGGCGGCGTGCGCGGGCCTGCCCGATGCGCCGTGTGCCTTGCAGGCCTCCGCGCTGCTGCTGGCGGCGGTCGAGCGCGCCGCCGCTTGGCGCGACGAAGCGTGGGATGCGGCGCGCCTGCGCATCGTCGAGCTGATCCGCGACGAGATCCGCACCCTGCCGCGCGCCGGCGACGGCCTGACGCTGCCACGCGATCCGCGGCTGCAGCGGCTGGCGCGGGCGCTGTCGGACGCGCCTGCCGACACGCGCCCGCTGGCGGCATGGGCGGACTGGATCGGCATGGCGCCGCGCACGCTGGCGCGGCGCTTCCAGGCCGAGACCGGCCTGACGCCGGGCGCCTGGCGCCAGCGCGCCCGCTTGATGCGGGCGCAGCAGATGCTGGCGGCCGGCCGCGGCGTGACGGCGGCCGCGCTGGAAGCGGGCTACGACAACGTCAGCGCCTTCATCGCCATGTTCAAGCGCGAACATGGCGTCACGCCGGGTCGTTATGCGGAGCAAGCGCCGCAGTCCGAATGAACGCGGCGCCCGATCGCGGCGATTGCCGCGAACCCGGATACCGGGCTTGGCGGCAGCGGCGTCCCGGCCGCTGACCCGCCCCGGGGGCAGGCGTGGCCGGCGAGGACACATCGCCATGCCGGCCACGCCTGCCGCGCGGGCGGCTTATTCGGGATCGGCGCTCTTGCTTGCGGCGCTCTTGCTTGCGGCGGTCTTGCGGGGCCGGCGGGCGCCGGTGGCCGTCTTGCGGGCGGTTTTGCGAGCGGGTTTGGCGGGCGCGGCCTCGACGGCCTCGGCGCCTGCTTCGGCCGGGGCGGCTGGCGCGGCGACGCGATCTTCCGCCGCCCCGGCTTGGACCGCGCTGTCGGCCTCCGCGCCCTTCGCGCGTGCCGAGCGCGTCGCGCCGCGGCCGCCACGGGCGCCGCGACGGCCCTTGGCCGGGGCCGCGTCGGTCGGCTCGACCGGTTCGTCTGGCACCTGCACGTCGGCCCGCTCCGGCGCGCCTATCGCGTCGACCACCGCTTCCAGCGGCGGCGCGTCGGGCAACGCGGGGGCCGCCGGCGAAACGTCGAACAGCGGCGCCTGCGCCGTTGCCACCTCCGGCCGCCCCGGTCCGCCCTGCCATGCCTGGCCGGCATCGTGGGATTGCGACTCATCCACGGACGCGCCGCGCTGGCCATCCGGCCGCGCACCCTCCTGGCGGCCGCCCCGGCTGTTGGCGCCCGCGTTCTTGCGGCCGCCGCGCGTGCCGCGCGCCGGCCGGGCCTCGGTGGTATCGGCCATGGAACCGGCCGGCTGCGCGTCGGCGGCGTCATGCGCCTCGACCGCCTGGACCCGCGCGGCGGGCCTGCCGCCCGCGCGCGCGGCCGCGCCGCCGGCGCTGTCGCGATACACGTAGGTGCCGGATTTTTCCTCGCGCCCGACCTCCAGGAAGCCGCGCGACTGCGCCTCGTCCAGCAGGTTGCCGAAGGCGCGAAAGCCGTAGTACGACTCGTTGAAGTCCGGCCGGCGGCGCTTGAGCGCGTCCTTCAGGGCCGAGGCCCAGATCTTGCCGCTGTCGCCGCGCTCGGCCATCAGCGCCTCGAAGGTCTCGACCACCATGTCGACCGCCTGGGTCTTGCGGGCCTCCAGTTCTTCCTTGCGGCGGCGCTCCTCGTCGGGCGAGCGGCGCTGGCCGGCGTTGCCGCCGCCGCGATTGTCGCGGCGCGCGTCGGCGGCGCGCTGGCCTTCGCGGGCCAGGTCGTCATAGAAAATGAATTCGTCGCAGTTGGCGATCAAGAGGTCGGAGGTGGACTGCTTGACGCCCACCCCGATCACCTTCTTGTCGTTCTCGCGCAGCTTGGACACCAGCGGCGAGAAGTCGGAATCGCCGCTGATGATGACGAAGGTGTTGACGTGCGACTTGGTGTAGCAGAAGTCCAGCGCATCCACCACCAGCCGGATGTCGGCGGAATTCTTGCCCGACTGGCGCACGTGCGGGATTTCGATCAGCTCGAAATTGGCCTCGTGCATCGGCGCCTTGAATTCCTTGTAGCGCTCCCAGTCGCAATAGGCCTTCTTGACCACGATGCTGCCCTTGAGCAGCAGGCGTTCCAGCACCGGCCGGATGTCGAACTTCTGGTACTTGGTGTCGCGCACGCCAAGCGCCACGTTCTCGAAGTCGCAAAAAAGCGCCATGCTGACGTTTTCGTTGGCTGCATTCATGTGTTTTTCTCCGTTGCCGCGGCCGCCCCGAGCCGGTAGCCCGGGGGACGATTGGCCGCCGATTGGCTGTGTCCAGGCCGACCATGATATACATTCCCGTCCCTCCCCCCCACCCGGACCGCCATGCCCGCCGTGCCCGACCTGCCCGCCCTGGACACCCGACGCCTGCTGCTGCGCCCCTTGAGCCTGGACGATGCGCCCGCCATCCAGCACATCTTTCCGCAATGGGAAGTGGTGCGCTACCTGGCGGACCAGGTGCCCTGGCCCTATCCCGAGGACGGCGCCCGTACCTACGTGGAACAGGTGGCGCTGCCGGCGATGCGGCGTGGCATGCAGTGGCATTGGTCGCTGCGCCCGCGCACCGAGCCGCAACGCCTGATCGGCATCATCAGCCTGATGCGCGACGAACCGGGCAACAACCGCGGTTTCTGGCTCGACCCGGAATACCGCGGCCAGGGCTACATGACCGAGGCCAGCGAGGCGGTCACCGCCTATTGGTTCGAGGTGCTGGACCAACTGGTGCTGCGGGCGCCCAAGGCGGCGGCCAACGAAGGCTCGCGCCGGCTGTCGGAGCGGACCGGGATGCGGCTGGTGGCGACCGAGGAACGCGGTTTCGTCTCGGGCCGCCAGTTGGCCGAGATCTGGGAGATCACGCGCGACGAATGGCGCGCCCGGCATCCGCCGGCCGTCTGAAACCAAATCCGGCCCCGATTATTCCCCTGGGGCCCGCGCCCGGACGCCGGTTCAAGCCGGCGCTTACCGCCCCTTTCGCCCCGTTTTCCGACGGATTGGCGCGACCCGCCCGTGGCTAGAATTTGCCACCATCCCGCATTCCGTGAACCGGATGCGCTAGCTATCGGGCAAGATCCATGAATCCGTCTACCGTCATCGGCGCCGTTGTCGGCCTGCTCACCCTGGTCATCGTCATCGCGCTGGCCGCCACCAACCCCGGCATGTACTTCAACCTGCCGGGCCTGGCCATCGTGCTGGGCGGCACCTGCGCCGCGCTGTTCATCGCCTACCCGCTGTCCGAAGTGATGCGGGTGTTCAAGCTGGTGGTCACGGTGTTCCGCAGCGACCAGCACGACCAGCAGCGCGACATCGAGGAGCTGGTCAACATGGCGCAGCTGTGGATGAACACCGACGTCCACAAGGTCGAACAGGAACTCAAGAAGGTCAGCAATCCGTTCCTGCGCACCGGCGTGCAGCTGATCATCGACAACACCCCCGAAGACCAGATCATCGAACTGCTGCAATGGCGCGTGGCGCGGCTCAAGGCCCGCGAAATGGCCGAAGCGCAGATGTTCCGCGTGATGGCCACCTTCGCGCCGGCCTTCGGCATGCTGGGCACGCTGGTCGGCCTGATCAACCTGATGTCGGTGCTGGGCGACGGCAGCATGACCACCATCGGCCAGCAGCTGGCCATCGGCCTGATGACCACCTTCTACGGCATCCTGCTGGCCAACCTGGTGTGCAAGCCCATCGCCGTCAAGCTCGAACGCCGCACCGCGCGCCGCGTCGAGTCCATGAACATGGTGCTGCAGGGCATCTCCATGATGTGCGAGAAGCGCGGCCCGGCCGTGGTGCGCGAAACCCTGAACTCGTTCGTCATGCACGTCGAGGACGAAATCTACGACGGCGGCGCCGCCGCGCCGCGCGCCAAGGCCGAGGGCCAGGTGTCCGCCGCCGCCAACAAGCCCGTGTCCATCACCCGCCCCGCCGCCGCGCGCCAATGAGCCTGATTTCCCCCTCCCTGGCGCAGCGGATCGAGCAGGCCCGCCAGGCCCAGTTGCGCGCGCAGAAGGCGGCCGCCAACAGCGGCTGGCGCCCCAGCAAGAGCGACCGCAAGGATCGCTACGCCCGCTGGCACGTCGATGAAACCGTCGAAAGCGATGCCGAGAACTGGCTGCTCAGCTACCTGGACCTGATCACCCTGCTGCTGGCCATGCTGGTGGTGATGCTGGCCGTGGCGCGCCTGCACGGCGGCTTCCCCGAGCCCGGCGAAACGCAGGTCGACATCGTCGGCAGCCTGGCGGCCAAGGGCCTGCCCGCCTACGACGGCGAATACGCCGAATTCGACATGCCGGCCATCCCCGCCAGCTGGGCCGAACCCACGGCGCCAGCTGCGGCGGCCAGCGCCGCCGCCGATGCCGCGGACAGCGATGGCGAGGTGGTGGCGCAAGCCGCCCCGCCCTTGAAGGCGCCGTCCAAGGAATCGCTGGGGCTGGCCGACCTGGGCAATTCGGTCGACGTCATCATCAACGAACAATCGGTCAGCTTCCGCATCAGCAACGAGCTGCTGTTCCCCTCGGGCCAGGCCACGCTCAGCCCGTCGGGCCTGGACGTGATCAAGCGGCTGGCCGCCATCCTCAACAAGAACGACTACCAGGTCTCGGTCGAGGGCCACAGCGATCCGGTGCCGATCCAGACGCGGCAGTTCGCCTCCAACTGGGAACTGTCCAGCAGCCGCGCCACCAGCGTGCTGCGCGAACTGGTGCGCGACGGCGTGGCCGGCAGCCGCCTGCGCGCGGTGGGCTACGCCGAGACCCGCCCGATCGAGTCCAACGACACCCCGGCCGGCCGCGCCGCCAACCGGCGCGTGGAACTGATCATGGACATCACCGCGCCGGCCAAGCCGGCGCAGGCCGAGGCCAAGGGGGACGCGGGCAAGCCGGCCAGCGCCGCCAACGGCAAGGCCGGCGCCCCCGCGCCGGCCGCCGGCAAGTCCTGACGCGCCAGCGTCTACCCCGAACCGGCCGCGGCCGGTTTTGTTTTGACCGCGGATGTAAAGCAAACTTGACATCCCGTTCTGGCCCCGCCACAATGTCAAGCACGCTTTACACACCCGGAGATGTCCCCCATGAATCAAACCCAGGCCAGGCGCCGCTACCTGAAGGAATTCGGCGCCGCCATCGCGCTCTACGTGGCCCTGGTGGCGCTGTCGGTGTATGCCGCCACGCTGCTGGAGCCGGGCGCGCCGCGCACCGCCCTGCTGGCCAGCCCGGTGCTGGCGATCCTGCTGGTCATCCGCGCGGTGGCGCGCCAGGTCCGCCGGGCGGATGAGTTCGTGCGCAAGATCACCGCCGAACACCTGGCCATCGCCGCCGCCGTGACCGCCGCCATCACCTTCGCCTACGGCTTCCTGGAGCTGGCCGGCTTTCCGCGCCTGAGCATGTTCTTCGTCTGGCCGCTGATGGCCGTCGCCTGGCTCGCCACCACTATCATCGACTACCTGCGCCATCGATGAAGAACCGGATCCGCGACCTGCGCGCCGAACGCGGCTGGAGCCAGGCGGCGCTGGCCGAGCAATTGAATGTCTCGCGCCAGACGGTCAACGCCATCGAGACCGGCCGCTACGATCCCAGCCTGCCACTGGCCTTTGCCATCGCGCGCGTGTTCGGCCAGCCCATCGAGGCCATCTTCCAGGAAGGCTGACGCGAACCTGTCCGGCGCGCCGCAAACAGCGTAATCTGGCGGCTGCCGGCCGGGCGCGACGCGCGCTCGCGCCCGGCGCTTACGCCGACCTTGCCACCAGGAACCGTCCATGCCGTACATGCTTCTCATCGTCGAGCCCGCCGGCCAGCGCGCCGAGCGCACCCCCGAGCAAGGGCGCGACGTCTACGCCCAGATGGTGCGCTACGCCGAAGGATTGCAGGCGCGCGGCCTGCTGGCGCGCGCCGAATCCCTCAAGTCCGACGCCGACGGCGTGCGGCTGCGCGTGCGCGACGGCCAGCGTACGCTGGTCGACGGCCCCTTCGCCGAGGCCAAGGAGATGATCGGCGGCTTCTTCCTGCTCAACTGCGAGGATCGCGAACAGGCGCTGGCGCTGGCCGCCGAATGCCCGGCGGCGCGCTGGGCCACGGTGGAGGTGCGCGAGCTGGGGCCCTGTTTCATGTAGCGCCGGGTCGCTGCCGCGCGGGCTGGCGTGGCGGCCGGACTAGGTGTTTACCCTGATCCGTACGTCTCCCTGTCGATTCGCGCCCGCCTCATGCGTCGTGCCAGTACCGACCCTGCCGCGCCTTGTGGCCGGGCCCATCGATACCAGGAGATCCCCGATGCGATTCATGATCATCGTCCGCGCCAACGCCGACAGCGAGGCCGGCAAGCTGCCCGAGGCCAGCCTGCTCGACGCCATGGCGACCTACCACGAAGGCCTGGCCAAGGCCGGCGTGCTGCTCGACGCCAGCGGCCTGCAGCCTTCGTCCAAGGGCTGGCGGGTGCGCTACGACGAGCGCGGCCAGCGCCAGGTCATCGACGGGCCGTTCGCCGACACCAAGGAGCTGGTGGCCGGCTACACCATGATCCAGGTGCGTTCGCGCGAGGAAGCCCTGCAATGGACGCTGCGCTTTCCCGACCCCTTCCCCGGCCAGCCCTGCGAAATCGAGGTGCGCCAGCTGTATGAACTGGACGATTTCGGCCCCGGCAAGGAAATCGACCGCTTCCGCGAACTGCCCGGTAACGGCCAGTGAGCCGCGCCGCCCCTTCAACGCCCCACGCCACGAGACCCATCATGCACAAGCAGATCTTCGTCAATCTCCCCATCGCCGACATGGCGAAATCGCAGGCCTTCTTCAAGAGCCTGGGCTTCAGCTTCAATCCGCAGTTCACCAATGACCAGGGCGCCTGCATGGTCGTCAGCGACAACATCTACGTCATGCTGCTGGTGAAGGATTTCTTCCAGGGTTTCACCAACAAACCGGTCGTCGATGCCAAGGGCGCCACCGAATCCCTGATCGCGCTTTCGTGCGAAAGCCGCGCCGAGGTCGACGACCTGGTCGCGCGCGCCAAGGCGGCCGGCGGCACGGCGCCGCGCCCGCCGCAGGACCATGGCTTCATGTACGGACACGGCTTCGACGACCTGGACGGCCACATCTGGGAAGTGTTCTACATGGAACCCGGCGCGACGCCGCAGGCATGACCACGACGGCCGGATCGGCGGCAACCCATCGCGCCATCGAAGCCGTCTGGCGCATCGAGGCCGCCAGCGTCATCGCCGGCGTCGCGCGCCTGGTGCGCGATGTCGGCCTGGCCGAGGAACTGGCCCAGGACGCGCTGGTGGCCGCGCTGGAGCGCTGGCCGGCGACCGGCGTGCCGGACAACCCGGGAGCCTGGCTCATGACCACCGCGAAGAACCGCGCCCGCGACCGCTTGCGGCTGGACGCCATCCATCGCCGCAAGCACGAGCAGATCGGCCACGAACTGGAGGCGCTGCGGGCCGACGTCGAACCCGATTTCGTCGAGGCGCTGGACGCCGCGCGCCAGGACGACATCGGCGACGACCTGCTGCGCCTGGTGTTCACCGCCTGCCATCCGCTGCTGTCGACCGAGGCGCGCGTGGCGCTGACGCTGCGGCTGCTGGGCGGGCTGTCCACCGCCGAGATCGCGCGCGCTTTCCTGGCCTCGGAGTCGACCATCGCCCAGCGCATCGTGCGGGCCAAGCGCAGCCTGACGGCGGCGCGCGTGCCGTTCGAGGTGCCCGGGCCGCAGGAACGCGCGGCGCGGCTGGCCTCGGTGCTGGAAGTGATCTACCTGATCTTCAACGAAGGCTATGCGGCCACCGCCGGCGAAGACTGGATGCGCCCGGCGCTGTGCGACGAAGCGCTGCGGCTGGGCCGCATCCTGGCCCAGCTGACGCCCGACGAAAGCGAGGTACACGGGCTGGTGGCGCTGATGGAACTGCAGGCCTCGCGCCTGCATGCGCGCAGCGACGCCGAAGGCCGGCCGGTGCTGCTGCTGGAACAGGATCGCGGCCGCTGGGACACGCTGCTGATCCGGCGCGGCCTGGCCGCGCTGGAGCGCGCCGAAAGCCTGGGCGGCGCCAGCGGCCCGTACGCGCTGCAGGCCGGCCTGGCGGCCTGCCACGCCCGCGCGCGCCAGCCGCAGGACACCGACTGGGCGCGCATCGTGGCGCTGTACGACGCGCTGGCGCAGGCCATGCCGTCGCCCGTAGTGGAACTGAACCGCGCCGTTGCCGTGGGCATGGCCTTCGGCCCGCAGGCCGGGCTGGACCTGGCGGATGAGCTGGCGCGCGACCCGGCGCTGGCCAACTACCACTGGCTGCCGAGCGTGCGCGGCGACCTGCTGGCCAAGCTCGGGCGCCATGCCGAAGCGCTGGCCGAATTCGAGCGCGCCGCCGGCATGACGCGCAACGTCCGCGAGCGTGAAATGCTGCTGGCGCGGGCGCGGGCCATGCGCGCGCCTTGATGCCCCCGCCGCGCCGGATCGCCGCGGCCCGGCCGCCGGTCGGCGCCCGCGATGGCGCATGCCGATGCCGGGCGGACGTGCTTAAATCCCGCCATGGCCTCATCCCATCCCGCCGCCGGCGGCCTCCGCGCCGCGCCTGACACGCACGCCGAACCGCCGCTCGCGGGCGTGCCGCAGGCCTTCGACCATGCCGATGACCGCGCCGAATTCCGGCGCCTGGCGCAGCGGCCCGGCATCGAGCTGTACCGCGCCCACATCATCCGCCACGCCTTCGAGCCGCATACCCACGAGGCCTTCGGCCTGGGCGCCATCGAAGCCGGCGTGGAGCGTTTCCGCTACCGCGGCGCCGAGCACCTGGCGCCCTCGGGCTCGGTGGTGCTGATGAATCCCGACGAACTGCACACCGGCCGCGCCGAGACCGCGGGCGGCTGGCGCTACCGCATGGCGTACATCGACCCCGACGTGGTCGAGCAGGTGACGGGCGAGGCCGCCTGGTGGTTCGATTGCGCGGTGGGCCACGACCCCGCCGGCGCCCAACGCGTCACCGCCCTGCTGGACACCCTGTGGCGCGCGCGCGAGCCGCTGGCGTTCGATAGCGCCTTGTTCGCGTTGCTGGCCGAATTCCGCCGCCACGCCCGCGTGCCGCGACCGCCGCGCGCGCAAGGCGCGCCGCGTTTCGCGCCGGTCATCGACTACCTGCGCGCCAACCTGGCGCGCCGCCTGACGCTGGAGGAACTGGCCGCCGTCGCCGGCCTCAGTCCGTTCCACTTCCTGCGCAGCTTCCAGGCGCACTACCACGCCACGCCGCAGCAGACGCTGATGGCGCTGCGCCTGTTCGAGGCCAAGCGCCTGCTGGCCGCCGGCGAAACGCCGGCCCAGACCGCCCTGGCCGCCGGCCTGACCGACCAGGCCCACCTGACCCGCGCCTTCACCCGCCGCTACGGCGTCACGCCCGCCCGCTACCAGAAGCAGGTGCGGGCCTGAGCCGTCCGGATGCCGCGCCACGGTCGCGGCGCGCAGCAATCTGGTACAAGACCGGCCGCGCCAGCCGCCGCTAGACTGCCCCGTCTATCGCATACACGTAGGGAATCTTCATGTGGGCAGGAACCTTGTACGCCCTGGCGGCCGGATTGATGTGGGGGCTGGTTTTCGTCGGCCCGCTGCTGCTGCCGGAATACCCCGCCGCCCTGCAATCGGTGGCGCGCTACCTGGCCTTCGGCCTGATCGCCCTGCCGCTGGCCTGGCTGGACCGCAAGGCGCTGCGCCAGCTCAGTCGCGCTGACTGGATCGAAGCCCTGAAGCTGGCCGCCATCGGCAACCTGCTGTATTACCTGTGCCTGGCCAGTGCCATCCAGCGCGCCGGCGGCCCGGTGCCGACCATGATCATCGGCACGCTGCCAGTGGTGATATCCATCTGCGCCAACCTGCGCAACGCGCGCCGCGACGGCAGGCTGCCCTGGAAGCGGCTGGCGCCCTCGCTGGCGCTGATCGCGCTGGGCATCGCCTGCGTCAACCAGGTGGAACTGCAAGCCCTGCGCCAGGAGGCCGATGCCGACCTGTCGCGCTACGCGATCGGCGCCGTGCTGGCGCTGGGCGCGGTGGCGTGCTGGACCTGGTATCCGCTGCGCAACGCCGACTGGCTGCGCGACCATCCCGGCCGCAGTCCGCGCACTTGGGCCACGGCCCAGGGCGTGGCCACCCTGCCGCTGGCGCTGGCCGGCTATGGCCTGTTGTGGGGCGGCATGGCCGCCACCGGCAGCGGCTTCGACATGCCGCTGGGGCCGCGTCCCGAGGTGTTCCTGGGGCTCATGATCATCATCGGCCTGTTCGCCTCGTGGCTGGGCACGCTGTGCTGGAACGAAGCCAGCCAGCGCCTGCCGACCGCGCTGGCCGGGCAACTGATCGTGTTCGAGACGCTGGCCGCGCTGGCCTATGCCTTCATCCTGCGAGGCAGCCTGCCGCAGCCGTTGACGCTGGCCGGCATCGTGCTGCTGATGATCGGCGTACTGCGCGCGGTGCGGGTCAAGCCCGAGCCGCTGCCCGCCTAGCATCGGCGCGTGGCGAGGCCGGCGGCCACGGTCTAGAATGCCGGGCGCCCGTCCTGGGGCCCGATCGATACGACACGACGACATGAAAACAAAAACAGCATGCATCGCCGCGCTGGGATTCTCCGCGCTCATTCAAACGCCGCCGGCCCTGGCCGAGAACATCAACGGCAGGAATCTCTTCCAGCAGCGATGCGCCATGTGCCACGGCGCGGACATCAAGGGCACCGGGCCATTGGCCAGGAAAAGCAATCCGCCCACCCCGGACCTCACCACCGCGGCGTTCAAGAAGCGGCTGATCGACTATCCAGGCGTCATCGTGTCCTCGGTCATCCTCCGTCCCAACGGCGACCTCATCCCCAGGACATTGCGCGAAAACGGCGTGAAGGTGCCGCCGCATGCGTGGACGGTCAAGGATTTCCGTGACCTGAACGAATACATGACGGGCGTGATCGCCAAGAGCCGTTGATGGGCGCGTCGCCACCGCGCCCATGCCAAGCGGCCCGGGCGCGTGGCGGCCCTAGATGATCTCCGACAGGCGTTGCAAGTCGCTGATGACCTCGAACGCGCCTTCGTCCAGCAGGCGCTTGCGCTGATCCGGCCCGTTGTGCGAGGCGCCGATGTAGCCCACCGCCCGCATGCGCGCGGCGCGGGCGGCGCGCACGCCGGGCACGCTGTCCTCGACCACCACGCATTCCAGGATCGCGGTGCGCATCTGGCGCGCGGCGAACAGGAACACATCCGGCGCCGGCTTGCCATGCGCCACCTGCGCGGTGCTGAATACATTGGGCGCGAACGCCTCCCACAGCCCCACCAGCTTGAGCGCCGCTTCCAGCTTGGGCGGCGTGCTGCTGGAGGCCACGCAATACTCGATGCCGCGCTGGCGCAACGCCGCCAGGGTCTCGTGCACGCCGGGCAACGCGCGCAATTCCTGGCGGAAGGTGTCCTGCAGGCGGTCGGCGTACTGGCGCGGGAATTCCGGCGGCAGCGGCCGTGCGTTCTCTTCCTGCAGGGTCTGCCACATGTCGGCATCGGGGATGCCGGCGAAGCGCCGGGCAGCTTCTTGCGGTGTGATGGCGATGCCGTGTTCGGCCAGCGCGCGCGACTGGGCACGCGCGGCGATGATTTCGCTGTCGATCAGGACGCCGTCACAATCGAAAATGA
Organism: Achromobacter sp. KK8; assembly: GCF_054188005.1. NCBI lineage: Bacteria > Pseudomonadati > Pseudomonadota > Betaproteobacteria > Burkholderiales > Alcaligenaceae > Achromobacter > Achromobacter sp. KK8. Next base: position 4,997,352 of record NZ_CM135178.1, read on the forward strand.
CCAGGCGCGGGGCAGGCGTAGACATGGGGACTCCACGGGATGCGAGCCTCCATGATAGGCCGCCCGCATGACAATCGATGCGGGGGTGGCGACGGCGCCTACAGGCGCGCGCCGTTCAGCCGCCGCAGGCGCCAGGCGATGGCCACGCCGCCCAGCGCCGCGGCCGCCACGATCAGCGATGCCTGCGCCCAGCCGTAGCGATCGATCACGCCGCCCACCGTCACCGGGCCGATCACCTGCCCCAGGTTGCTGCCCATCATCACCAGGCCCACCGTGGCCGCCGTGAGCGCCGGCCGCGGCGCCACCAGTGGCGCCGTGCCCAGCAGCGTCGCCGGGATCAGGCCGCCCACGGCCGAGAACAGCACGCACAGCAGGAACGTCGGCATCGCCGCGAACACCGATCGGAAGATCAGCAGCGCCACCACGCCCATCGCCACGCTGGCGCAGGCGATCAGGGTCGAACGGCGCCAGCCGCGCGACAGCAGCACGCCGGCGCCCAGGTTGCCGATGATGTTGGCGGCGCTGGCGACCGCGCTGTAGAGGCCGGCGGTGGCCAGCGGCAGGCCCAGCTTGTCCATCAGCAACACCGGCAGGAAGGTGAACAGCGCGAAGAACATCAGGCTGTAGAGCGTGAACGAGGCCGCCAGCAGCATCGGCCCGGCCGCGCCCAGGGTGTCCGTGGTGTCGCGGCGCAAACCGTTCCAGGACAGGGCCGCGCCGCCCGGCACCGGCGGCGCCAGCGCGGCGATACAGCCCAGCGCGAGCACCGCGGCGGCGCCGGCGCACCACCAATAGGCGTGCCAGTCGCCAAACGCCTGCGAGGCCAGCATGGCGATCGCCATGCCCGCCGGCATGTAGCAGCTCCAGAGCGCGAACGCCAGGTCGCGGCTGGACGGCAGCACCAGGCGCTGCAAGGCCGCCGGCCCGGCCACCGTGATCAGCAGGAAGCCCAGGCCCTCGACCACGCGCGAGGCCAGCAGCACGCCATAACCCGGCGCCAGCGCGCCCGCCGCCGTGCCCGCCGCGACCGTGGCCAGGCCCCACAGCAGCATGCGGCGCGCGCCAAAGCGCGCAATGACGCCGCCGGCGGCGATGCCGCCGACCATCCCCAGGATGGAGAACACCGCCGTCAGCGTGCCGATCGACGCCAGGTCCAGTCCCAGGTCGCGGCGCAGCAGCGGCGCCGCGATGATCACCTTGCCCACCTGCAACGACGCCACCACCCCGGCGCCCACGATCGCCAGCACCGCCCCCCAACGGGTCGCCGCCGGCTGGCCGGCCCGCGCCGCGCCTTCCACCTTGTCCATCCTTGCCTCTCCTCGCTTGCAATGCCGCCAGCATGCCGGCCGGAACCGATTCTGATAAGTGATAATCTTTTGATGGAACCGATCTTGAAAATAGATCAGGACGCACGATGATAGACGCCCTCACCCTGGATCAGCTACGCGTGTTCGCCGCCGTGGCCGACACCGGCAGTTTCCGCGCCGCGGCCAAGCAGCTGGCGCGAGTGCAGTCGGCCCTCAGCCACGCCATCGCCAACATGGAAACGCAGCTGGGCGTGAAGCTGTTCGACCGCGGCGGCCACCGGCCCGTCATGACACCGGAAGGCCAGGCGCTGCTGGCCAACGCGCGCGACATCCTGCTGCGGGTGGACGCCATGCGCGCCCGCGCCCAGGGGCTGGGCGAAGGGGTGGAGCTGGAACTGTCGCTCGTGGTGGACACCCTGTACCCCATTGCCCAGGTTGGCGCCGCGCTGAACCGCCTGCGCGCCGCCTATCCGTCCGTGGCCACGCGCGTCGCGGTGCTGCCGCTGGGCGGCCCCATCGCCGCGCTGCTGGACGGCAGCCATCAACTGGGCATCATCGCCGGCGAGCATTTCCGCCATCCGCGCATCGCCATGCAGGCCTTGTCCTCGGTGCAGATGGTCGCCGTGGTCGGCGCCAGCCATCCCCTGGCGGCGCGCGTGGCCGACGGCGCGCCGCTGGCCACGCCCGAACTGGCCGACCACCTGCAGGTGGTGCAGATCGACCCATCCACCCTCAGCGCCGGCCGCGACTTCGCGGTGCTGTCGCCGCAGACCTGCCGGGTCAGCGGGCAGGACACCAAGCATGCGCTGATCCTGGCCGGCGTCGGCTGGGGCCGGCTGCCGCTGTGGCTGGTCGAACGCGACCTGGCCGAGGGCCGGCTGCTGCGCCTGCCCACCGGCAGCCTGGGGCGCGGCAGCCAGGTGGCCACCGAGGTCTACCTGGCGCACCGCATCGACCAGCCGCTGGGGCCGGCCGCGCGCACGCTGGCGGCGGCGCTGGCGGGCGCCTGACGGCCAGGGCCACGGCCCGGTCCGGGGCCAATTCAGGCCAGGCGCGGCGCCCGTGGCTGGCGGCTTCGCCTCAGGCGCGCGGCGGCTGCGCGTAGCTCACGCCCATGCCGGCGCGCACGTCGTTCTGGATGCCATACGGCGGAATCGGATAGCGCAGGCCATTGGCCGACAAGGCCTTCATTCCCTCGATCGCCATGGGCAGGTAGCGCGGCGGCAGCGCCATCAGCATTTCCTCGTCCGGCACGCCGCCGTAGCGGCGCTCGGCATAACAGGGCAAGGACAGGCTGGGCTCGCCGGTGGCCAGCGCCCGCCCCCAGGAATCGGCGCAGGCGGTCTCGCCCACCACGCTCCAGTCGAAGCGCCGGTAGTTCTTCCATTGCAGGCCGTTGATCAGGATGATCATCTGCCCGGGCGTGGCGTACACCAGGCAGATGTCGGGCGGATCGAGCCGGCCCGAGGCCAGCGGCGACACCACCATGGCCCGATACCTGCCCGCCGGCACACAAGACAGGGCTTCCTGGCGGGCGCGCGCGTCGGCCTCGGTGGCGTGCCAGACGCCGACGTATTCCTTGCCGCTGCGCCAGGCCTCGTCCTGCGGCCCCAGGCCGATCACCGCGCGGCACTGCGCCCCGACGAGGTCATCGCCGGTGATGCCGACGGTCCAGCCCAGCCGCGCCGCCATGCCGACGATCTGGTCGGTGGTGTGGGTGGCCTTGGGCCGCCGCAGTCCCTTCACGCCGGCCAGCGCCGCTTCGTCCTGGTAGAGCTTCATGCCGATGACCGTGGTCTTGAGCCGCAGCAGGCGGTTCAGGTCGTCGACCAGCGCCGCCCAGTCGAGCGGCTGGCCTGGGATGGCCTCTTGATTTGTCTGTTGGGTTGTCTCTTCCATGCCCGTCCTTTGGACTTGTCGTTGGTACGGGCAAGACTACACGAGAGCAAGGCCGGCAGGCCAACCTGTCCGCCCCCGCCGCCGCTCAGCCGCGGCAGGACTTCATCAGGTACTTGGGCGATTCCGCGTAGCCCTGGCGATAGTAGAAGCGGTGCGCATCGACGCGGCGCTCGTGGCAATGCACCTCGATGCGGTCGCAGCCGCGGGCGCGCGCCAGCGCTTCGGCCGCCTCTTCCAGGGCCCGCCCCACGCCGCTGCCGCGGGCCGCGTCGCTGACGCAGAAATAGGTGATGCGGCAGAAGTCCCCCGGCAGCGCCAGCTGCACCATGAAATGCAGGCCGATGAACCCCAGCAGCCGGCCGCCGTCCTCGGCCACCAGCAGTTCGGCGTCGCGGTGCCCCAGCAGGCGCTCGATCTTCTCCGGCACGAAACCCGCGGTGCCGGGATAGCCCAGCTGGGCCAGCAGTTCAACGATGTCGGCGCTGTCGCCGGCTTGCGCATTGCGGATGATCATAGGGCCTCGGGCAAAAGCGCTGATGGTAGGCGGCCACGATGTCGCCGCGATGACCGCGCGCGGCGCCGCGCCCCGCCGCGTCAGGCGCGGCGGTCATCCTGGCGCAACATTGCGAACAGGGCCTGCACGGCGGCCGAGCCGGCGGCGGCCGGCGACGCGGCCAGCGCGAAACGGCGCCGCACCGGCTCGGCCAGCGGCAACACCCGCAAGCCGCGCCGGTTCTCCGGCAGGGTCAGTTCCGGCACCAACGCCACGCCGACATTGTCGCGCACCAGCGCATGCGCGCTGGACCACTCCATCACGGTGGCGCGCACGTCGGCCAGCGCCAGGCCGGCGTCCGCCGCCACGCTGCCGGCATGCACGCTGCAGCCGCCGGTGGCCAGCACGAAAGGCTGCGCCACCAATTGCGCCAGCGCCACCGACGCGCCGCGCGCCAGCGGATGCGCCGCCGGCAGCACCGCCACCCAGTGGTCCTCGCCCAGCGGACAGGTGGCGCGGCCGGCAGGCGGATTCAACACCACGCCCACGTCCACGGTGTCCGCCGCCAGCAGGTCTTCGATCTCGCTGTCGCTGGCCTCCAGCGGCACCACGTCGATGGCCGGATGCAATTGCCGGAAACGCCGCAGCACCGGCGGCAGGATGGTCGAGAACACCATCGGGAAACTGGCCAGCCGCAACACCCCGCCCGGCGCGCCGGCCGCCTCGCGCGCCAGCGCCTGGATGCGGCCGAGCGCGGCGAGCATGGCGCGAGCCTCGTGCGCGACCCGCAGCCCCAACGCGGTCGGCACGCTCTGGCGCCGTTCGCGGGTGAACAGCGGCGCGCCCAGGTGGTGTTCGAGTTGCGCGATGGCCTGGCTGGCGCCCGATTGCGTCATGCCCACCTGCCTTGCCGCGTGCGTGATGTTGCCGGCGTCCACCACCGCCAGCAGCAGCCGCCAGTGAATCAGGTTCATCATGGCATCAGCCCAGCTTATTGCATGTTTATGAAGAAGTAATTTTACGGATGTTTGGCGGCGCGGCATCCTGGCGTTCCCTTCTTCCGGATTGCCCGCATGAAACTCTATTACGCTCCCGGCACCTGCTCGCTCTCGCCCCACATCCTGTTGCGCGAACTCGACCTGCCCTTCACCCTGGTGCGGGTCGACAACCGCAGCAAGCGCACCGCCGACGGCGGCGATTTCCTGGCCATCAATCCCAAGGGCTATGTGGCCGCGCTGCGGCTGGACGACGGCCGGGTGCTGACCGAAGGCCCGGCCATCAGCCAATACCTGGCCGACCTGCGGCCCGAAGCCGGCCTGGCGCCGCCCGCGGGCAGCTGGGGCCGCAGCCAGTTGCAGGAATGGTTGAATTTCATCTCGGCGGAAATCCACGGCGGCTTCGGCCCGCTGTTCAACCGCGATCTGCCCGAGGCGGCGCGCGCGTGGTGGCAGGGTCGCCTGGAAAAGCGCCTGGACTACGTCGCCGCCGCGCTGCACGCGCGGCAGGCCCTGGTGCAGGACCGCTACGGCGTGGCCGACATCTACCTGTACGCGGTGCTGCGTTGGGCGCCCCAACTCGGCGTGGACCTGGCGCGCTGGCCGGAGCTGGTGCATTTCCAGCGCCGCATCGAATCGCGCCCCGCCGTGCAGGCCGCGCTGGCGGCCGAAGCGCACGCTTGAACAGCTCGCGGCCGGTCCGCAATGGCGATCGATAGCCGCGTGGCCTGCGCGGCCCGCGGCGCGCTACGCCCCGATGGTGCGCAGCGCCCGCTGGCAGATGCGTTGCGTCGCCGCGACCGGGCTGTGCGTCAGCCAGCGCGCGCACACCCGCCGGACCCAGTCCGGCTGGTCCTTGCTGGCATCGTTCAGCCAGTTCGCCACCGAATCCTGCACATAGACCGCCGGATCGGCGCGCAGCGGCTCCAGCAGCGGCAGCGCCTGCCCCGGATCCGCCTTGAGCGCGGCGATGTGCGCGCACCAGACGCCGCGCGGCCGCAACGCTTCGCTGGCAAAGCGGCGCAGGCGCTCGGACGGCAATGCCGTCCACGCCTGCAGTTGCGCGATGGCCGCGTCCAGGTCCGCCGCCAGCGCCGGCCGCACCGCCAGCCAGGCCCATTCGCGCACGCCGAAATGCGCGTCGTCGGCCAGCGGCCGGATCCGCGCCAGGCGCTGCGCCAGCGACAGGCCCGGCGCGGCGCCCACCATGAAGCAGGCCCAGCCGCGCGCGGTATCCGACGCCTGCGCCGCCATGCGCGCCATGCCGGGTTCGCCCAGGCTTTCCCCCAGGATCCGCGCCGCCAGCGCCATGCGCCGGGAAATTCCCAGCGCCGCCGCGGCCCGCATGCGCGCGATGCCTGCGGCGCCGACCTCGGGCGCCAGCGCCTGCATCAGGCGGGCGAAGTCCACCGCCAGGCATTCGGTCAGGTGCGTGGCCGGCGCGCCGGCGTTCAGTTGCGCGAGGCGATCGGCGCCGATGTCCTTGACGCCGCGGCCGGCGGGTTTCGCGGCGCTCATGGCGCGGCTCCGGCCGGCGCCGCGCGCCCGCTGTCGGTGCCGCGCCAGACCTTGGCCAACAGGTCGCCAAGCTGGCGCCGCTCGGCTTGCGACAGGCCGTCGAACAGCGAGCCGATCCATTGCGCGTGCTCCTTGAACAGGCGTGCCGCCGCCGCCCTGCCCTTGGGCGTCAGCGTCACGGTGACGCGGCGCCGGTCGTCCAGGCCCGGCTGGCGCAACACGAAGCCATCGCGTTCCAAGCCGTCGAGCAGGCCCGTGACGGTGGCGCGGGTCACGCCCGCGCGCGCCGCCAGCTCGTGCGGCGACAGGCCGCCGGCCTGGGCATGCAGCAGGAACAACAGCACGAACTTGCCTTCGGACAACTGCCGTGGCGCCAGGCGCGCGGCGCAGTCGCGGTCGATGGCGCCGGCCAGGGCCAGCACCTGGAAGCACAGCCGGATACCGTCGGACGAAGGCAGCCCGCGACGGGCGGCCTCGTCGAGCAAGGCATGGTGCTTGGGTTCCAACATGGCGGGATGAACGGCTGGCATGTGCTTTCGGAAAATTGATATGGAGGCATATGATAAGCCGCCTAATCATTGAATGGCAAACGCGCGCGGGACCGCAACGCGCCGCCGCTCGCCACGCGCATCGCGCCCGCGGGACGAAGTGCTAGCATTGGACGCATGACCTCGATCCTGCATGCCCATCCCATCGATCCGGCCGTCCGCGAACGCGTCATGGCCACGCTGGAACACATCGAACAGCGTCACGACGTGCGCGTCCTGCTCGCCTGCGAATCCGGCAGCCGCGGCTGGGGCTTCGCCTCGCCCGACAGCGACTACGACGTGCGCTTCCTGTACGTGCACAAGCTGGACTGGTACCTGCGCGTGGCGCCCCAGCGCGACGTGATCGAACTGCCCATCGACGACGAGCTGGACGTGTCCGGCTGGGAATTGCGCAAGGCGCTGCAACTGCTGCGCGGCTCCAACCCCACCCTGTTCGAGTGGCTGGATTCGCCCGTGCTGTACCGCCAGGACGAGGCCACCAGCGCCTGGCTGCGGCACTTTCGCAGCGGGTATTTCTCGCACATGAAGGGCCGCTGGCATTACGTGTCCATGGCCGGCCGCAATTTCCGCGAATCGCTGCAGGGCGACACGGTGCGGCTCAAGAAATACCTGTACGTGCTGCGTCCGGTGCTGGCCGCGCAATGGATCGACAGCGGCCGCGGCATCCCGCCGATGCGCTTTGCCGACCTGGCCGATGCCATGGTCACCGACCCCGCGCTGCGCGACGAGATCAACGCGCTGCTGGCCATCAAGATGCAGGCCGGCGAAGCCGAACACGGCCCGCGCTTCCCGTTGATCCACGCCTACCTGGAAACCACGCTGCCGGCTTTGGAAAAAGCCCCCTTCTTCGACCGGCCCGATGGCCAGACCGAGCGGCTGGACCGGTTCCTGTACGAAGTCGTGACCGGCGCGCCGCTGACGTATTGAGCGCCGCCACAATGCCGCCCGCCCCGACCGTCACGCTGCGCCGCCTGCGCGAAAACGACGTGCCCATGATCCTGGCCCTGGAATCCGACCCCGAGGTCATGCGCCACAGCACCGGCGTCAAGCCCGCCACCCAGGCGCGCCGCCAGGAACTGCTGGATTGGCTGAAGACGCCGCCCGACGCGATCGGCCACTGGGCGGTCGTCGATCCTGACGGCGTGGCGGTGGGCTGGATCAGCCTGACACGGCTGGAAGACACTGGCGCGTTGCAGCTGGCCTACCGCCTGCAACGGTCGGCCTGGGGACGCGGCTATGCCACCGGGGCGGCGCGCCAGCTGTGCGATTACGCCTGGCGCGCGCTCGACTGCGCGGAGCTGCTGGCCGTCACCTGGCCCGACAACCTGGGATCGCAGCGCGTGCTGCAGAAACTGGGCTTCACCTTCCGCGCCGTCGAAACGCATTACGGACGCGCTACCCGCGTCTACGCGCTGGCGCGTCCCCCAGGCTGACCGCGACCGCCGCTTACGCCAGGGCGGTGCGCGCCTGAGGCTCCGCCCCGCTCACCGCCGCCGCTCGCTGACCTCCGCATGGCGCCGCGCGATCGCCTGGGCGCGGTCGCGCATGCGTTCGACCACCTGCGCCAGCCGCCCGCCTGCCAGGCGCTCGGCCATCGCCGTCACCGTCACCGCGCCCAGCGGCTCGCCGCCTTCGGCGCGGATCGGCAGCGCCACCGCGCTGGTGCCCGGCATCAAGCCGGCGGGCGCGTGGGCGATGCCGCTGGCGCGCGCCTGCGCGACCCGCGCCAGAATGTCCTCGGCCCGCTCCCCGGCCACCGCCAGCCGCGCGGCATTGGCCTGCACGATGGCGGCGCTCTCGGCCTCGGGCAGGCACGACAACAGCGCCACGCCGGACACGCCCAACCCCAACGGCCGGCGCACGCCCACTTCGATCGACAGCACCTGGATCGGATGATGGCCGGTCTCGCGGCCGATGCAGATCGAATCGTGCCCATGCCGCACGCTCAGGAACACCGTGTCGCCGACCTGGTCGGCCAGTTCCGCCAGATAGGGATCGGCCAGCGTCAGCAAGGGAAAACGGCGCGTGCGCGCCAGGCCCAGCAGGCTGATTTCCGGACCGATCAGGTAGCGGCGCGTGGCCGCATCCTGCTCCACCGCGCCTTCCTGGATCAGCGTCTTGAGCAGGCGATGCACCGTCGGCCGGTTCAGCCCCGACATGCGCTGCAGGTCGATCAGGCGCACGCCGCGTTCCTGGCCACAGGCCACCAACCGCAGGATGGCCATGGCGCGGCGCACGGTCTGCGCGCCCGGCTGCGCCTCGTCGGCCGCGGCGTCGACGCTCATGCCGGATCCTTGCCCATGACGGATTTCGGCGTCTGGCGCAGCGCCTGCTTGGTCACCAGGGGGCCCAGCAGCGCGTAGTTCGGCCCGGCGATGCGGCATACCGGATCGAGGGCCAGCGTGTCGATCTTGCCGTCGCGCGCCAGGCCGTCGCGGATATGGAACAGCTTCACCTCGCCGACGAAGAACTCCGCCCCCGTCTCGCCGAACGGGATCACGCTGTGCAAGGTGCATTCCAGGCTGACCGGCGCCGCGGCCAGCCGCGGCGTGGCCACGCTCTCGCCGGGCAGCACCGCCAGTTGCAGCACCTCGGCCTCGCTGACCTCGGGCGGGTGTTCCTCGGCGCTGGCATGGATGGCATCGAGCAGGCTGGCGTTGCCGATGTTCACCACGAAGTGGCCGTGTTCCAGGATGTTGTTGGCGGTGTCCTTGCGCCGGCCGGCCTTGCGGCCGATGTTGATGCCCAGCATCGGCGGCGTGTTCGACACGAACGTGAAGCAGCTGAACGGCGCCAGGTTGACCTTGCCCGCCGGCCCGAGCGTGGTGATCCAGGCGATCGGGCGCGGCACCACGATGCCGCTCATGAGCTTGTAGGTCTGTTCGGGATTGAGTTCCGGGGCGGCGATACGCATCAAAGAGACGTCCATATGTTGAACCTGGCTGGGCGGCGCGGCATTGCCGCCGGCCCAGGCTTTCACGGCATTTTCCCGGGTTTTCGGCTGGCCAGTGAATCGGGGCAAACCGCGATTGCCGCAATAAGTCCAACATCCGGACTTTTTCGGATTTTTGGCGTTGTCGCCGCGCGGCCAAGTTTCTAGAGTCTCCCAAAACAACAACACACCCACGCACTGGAGACAAAACCATGACCCTGCTTGCAAAAGCTGGCGCCGCCCTGGCGCTGATGGCCGCGACCACGCTGGCCCACGCCTGGCCCGACAAACCCGTGAAGATCGTGGTGCCCTACCCGCCCGGCGGCAACGTCGACGTGGCCGCGCGCCTGATCAGCCCCGGCCTGCAGGCCGCCTTCGGCCAGCCCTTCATCGTCGAGAACAAGCCCGGCGCCGGCGGCATGATCGCCGGCGAGCAGGTGGCGCGCGCCGAGCCCGACGGCTACACGCTGTTCATGGCCGCCAACGGCCCTCTGCTGTTCAGCCCGCTGATCTTCAAGCGGCAGGCCTACAAGTGGGACAAGGACTTCGAGCCCATCAGCTCGGTGTCCTACACGCCGCTGGTGCTGCAAGTGCGGCCCGGCCTGCCCGTGAAGACCCTGGGCGAACTGCTGGCGCTGGCCAGGAAGGAACCCGGCAAGCTCAACATGGCCTCGCCCGGCGCCGGCACCACCAACCACCTGGTGAGCGAACTGCTGCAATCGCTGACCGGCGCGCGCTGGACCACCGCGCAATACAAGGGCAACGCGCCCGCCACCACCGACCTGCTGGGCGGCCAGGTGGACTTCAACTTCGACCAGATCTCGGTGTCGCTGCCCTACATCAAGGAAGGCCGCACCCGCGGCCTGGCCGTCACCACCGCCAGGCGCGTGCCGTCGCTGCCCGACATCCCAACCTTCGCCGAGGCCGGCGTGCCGGGCATGGAAGCGGCCACTTTCACCGGCCTGCTGGCGCCCAAGGGCACGCCGCCCGAGGTGCTGGCGCGCCTGAGCCAGGCGCTGGAAAAGATACTGAGCCAGCCCGAGATCATCCAGCGTTTCCAGGAGCTGGGCGCCGACGCCCAGGCCAGCTCGCCCGCCGACTTCACCCGCTACCTGGCCGCCGAGGATGCGCGCTGGACGCCCATCATCGAGCGCGCGGGCATCACCGCCAACTAAGGTCCGCCATGACACGACAAAGCGCACGACAAAGCACACGACAGAGCATCTACGCCGAAGGCTTCAGCCACAAGAACCCCATTCCCGCCGCCTGCCGCGTCGGCGGCATGCTGTATTCGGGCAGCATCCAGGGCACCGACCCCGCCACCGGCGCCTATGGCGACACGCTGGAACGGCAGTGCGAACTGATGTTCGGCCACGTGCGCCGCATCGTCGAAGCCGGCGGCGGCTCGCTCGCCAACATCGCCAAGATGACCGTGTGGATGCGCGACCGATCGCAGCGCGCGGCGCTCAACGCCGTCTGGCTGCGCGCCTTCCCCGATCCCGCCGACCGGCCCGCGCGCCACACCATGCAGGCCGACCTGGACGGCGACAAGCTGATCGAATGCGACTTCGTCGCCGTGCTGGACTGAGGGAACGACATGCCGCAATACCTGCCCTTCAATCCGCATCCCACCGCGCCGGCGCGGCGCCTGCCGCCCGGCGCCTGCGACAGCCAGTTCCACGTGTTCGGCCCCGCCGAGCGCTACCCGGTGCGCCCCGGCGCCGCCTACGAAATGCCCAGCGCCACCATCGAAACGGCGCTGCGCCTGCACCGCCTGCTCGGCATCGAGCGCGGCGTCATCGTCCAGGCCACCACCTACGGCGCCGACCACCAGGTGGTGCTGGACGGCCTGGCCGCCGCCGGCCCCAACTATCGCGGCTGCGCCAACGCGCTGGTGCTGGCCGAGCGCGACGACGCCTACATCGCCCGGCTGCACGACGCCGGCGTGCGCGGCGCGCGCTTCACCCGGCAGGGCCTGGGCATCAGCATGGAACCGGCCGTGTTCGAGCGCGCCATCGCCCGCATCCGCGAGCTGGGCTGGTACGCCAAGTTCCAGCCCGAACCCGACGGCATGATGGCCCAGGTGGCGCAGTTCGAGCGCCTGGACATCCCTGTGCTGATCGACCACATGGGCCGCGCCGACCCCACCGCCGGCGCCGCCGATCCCACCCGCCGCGCGCTGCTGGACCTGCTGGCGCGCGGCAACTTCTGGGTGATGCTGTCGCTGACCGAAAAGCTGTCGCGCAGCGGCCCGCCCTGGGACGACGTGGTGCCGCTGGCGCAGGCGCTGATCGCCGCCAACCCCGACCGCGTGGTCTGGGGCAGCGACTGGCCGCACCCGGTGTCGGTCAAGCAGCCGCCCGACGAAGGCCGCCTGATGGACCAGTTGGCGCGCTACGCCGGCGACGACGCCATCCTCAAGAAAATCCTGGTCGACAACCCGGCCCGCCTCTTTGGATTCGACGCATGAAATTCCTGTCCTTTGAACACCAGGGCCGCGCCGGCTTCGGCCTGCTGCGCGGCGACGCCGTGGTCGACCTGGGTGGTCAAGGCCACGCTGACCTGCAGGCGGCGGTGGCCGCGGGTGCCCTGCCGCGCCTGGCTGCGGCCGCCGAACGCCTGGACGCCACGCTGCCGCTGTCCGCGCTGACCCTGCTGCCCCCCATCGCCAACCCCGGCAAGATCATCTGCGTAGGCGTCAACTACGGCCACCGCAACGAGGAATACAAGGACGGCAGCGCGCCGCCGCAATACCCCAGCGTGTTCCCGCGCTTTCCCGAATCGTTCGTGGGCCATGGCCAGCCGCTGCTGCGCCCGCCCGAATCCGAGCAGCTCGACTACGAAGGCGAGATCGCCATCGTCATCGGCAAGGCCGGCCGCCGTATCGCCGCCGAGGATGCCTGGTCGCACATCGCCGGCCTGACCTGCCTGAACGAAGGCACGGTGCGCGACTGGCTGCGCCACGGCAAGTTCAACGTGACGCAGGGCAAGAACTGGGATGCCAGCGGCTCCATGGGGCCATGGCTGGTCAGTGCCGACGCCTTCGATCCGCAGGCGCCGCTGACGGTCACCACCCGCGTGAACGGCGAGGTGCGCCAGCACGACAGCACCGCCAACCTGATGTTCCCGTTCGCCGAACTGATCCGCTACATCTCGATCTGGACCACGCTCAAGCCGGGCGACGTCATCTCGACCGGCACGCCCATCGGCGCCGGCGTGCGCTTCGATCCGCCGCGCTTTCTCAAACCTGGCGACGTGGTCGAAGTGGAAGTTTCCGGTATCGGCACGCTCTCCAACCCCGTGGCCGACGAAACGGCCGCGCGCCCCTGAGGACACCCCATGTTGAACGACGCACAACGCCAGCAGGCGGCCACGCTGCTGATCGAGGCCGAACGCACCGGCGTGCCCACCACGCAACTGGACCAGGCCTTTCCCGGCATCGAGATCGCCGACGCCTACGCCATCCAGCAGCGCATCATCGCCAGCAAGCTGGCCGCCGGCGCGCGCCTGCGCGGCCACAAGATCGGGCTGACCTCCAAGGCCATGCAAAGCACCGTCGGCATCGACGAACCCGACTACGGCCATCTGCTGGACACCATGTTCTTCCAGGACGGCGACACCATCGCCACCGAAAAACTGATCGTGCCACGCGTCGAGGTCGAGCTGGCCTTCGTGCTGGGCAAGCCGTTGCGCGGTCCGGACGTGACGCTGTTCGACGTGCTCGACGCCACCGACTACGTGGTGCCGGCGCTGGAACTGATCGACGGCCGCAGCAAGTACCCGCGCCGCATCGTCGACAACATCGCCGACAACGCCGCCTGCGCCGGCATCATCCTGGGCGGCCGCCCGGTCAAGCCGCTCGATGTCGATCTGCGCTGGGTCGCGGCGCTGCTGCTCAAGAACGGCGTGATCGAGGAATCGGGCGTGTCGGCCGCGGTGCTCGGCCACCCGGCCATGGGCATCGTCTGGCTGGCCAACAAGCTGGCGGCGCACGACACCGGGCTGGAAGCCGGCCAGATCGTGCTGGCCGGTTCGTTCACCCGCACCGTGGCGGTGGCCAAGGGCGACACCATCCATGCCGACTACGGCCCGCTGGGCAGCATCTCGGTGCATTTTTCCTGAAGAGGCCGCCGATGCAACTTCCCGCCAATCCCTTCAAGCGCGCGCTGCGCGAACGGCGCCACCAGACCGGCCTGTGGGTCACGCTGGCCAACCCCAACAGCGCCGAACTGGTGGCCGGCTCCGGTTTCGACTGGCTGCTGCTGGACACCGAGCACACGCCCGCGCTGCTGCCCACCGTCATGGCGCAACTGCAGGCGGTCGCGCCCTATCCCACCCACGCGGTGGTACGCCCGACCTGGAACGACAACCTGCAGATCAAGCGCTATCTGGACATCGGCGCGCAGACGCTGCTGCTGCCTTATGTGCAGAACGCCGACGAGGCGCGCCAGGCCGTGGCCGGCACGCGCTACGCGCCGCGTGGCGTGCGCGGCGTCGGCGGCACGGTGCGCGCCACCCGCTATGGCCGCGTCGCCGACTACATGCGGCATTGCGAAAACGAACTGTGCCTGCTGATCCAGGCCGAGACCGGCGAAGCGCTGGAGCAACTGGACGCCATGGCCGCGGTCGACGGCGTGGACGGCATCTTCATCGGCCCGGCCGACCTGGCCGCCAGCCTGGGCTATCCAGGCGAGCCCGGCCACCCGCAAGTCGTGGCCGCGGTCGAAGCCGCCATCGCCCGCATCCGCAAGGCCGGCAAGGCGCCCGGCGTGCTGACCGTGGACGAAACGCTGGCGCGGCGCTACATGGCGGCCGGCAGCCTGTTCACGGCGGTCGGCGTGGACGCCGCCCTGCTGGCGCGGCACTGCGATCAATTGGCGCAGCGCTTCGCCTCGCCAAACGCCGGTTAACGCGGGCCAAGGCGCGGACGATCGAACCGGCGGGCTGCCGCGCCGCCTGCCCGCGCCAATTGCCCCGCTCGCCATCAGTGCCAAGCGGCGGCGCCAGACCTTTACGGGTACCCTATCGGTTTTCCATCACCCGCAAAGCCCCGCATGTCCGACACCACGCAGCCCTTCGACGTTTCCGCCTACATCGCCCAGAGCCTGGAAGGCATGCGCGCCGCCACCTCGGCGCACTGCGCCACCTGGCACCTGGACGAAGCCGGGCAATGGTCCGTGGACATGGACAGCGGCCTGATCGTGTTCCAGCTGCCCGGCGGCATCACCGCGCAAGCGCCGGTGCAGATCGTCGGCACCTCCAACAGCGAGGACGGCAGCTTCCTGTGGGGCTGGGATCATCCCTCCGTGCCCGCCGAACTGGCCGAACACGCCCAGCTGGCGCTGGCCTTCGGCAAGGCCCATGGCCTGGAGGCGTACACCCACCGCAAGGTGCCCTGCGACGACGCCCTGGCCTGGGAATTCACCGCCGTCGCCATGCGGCTGGGCGAGGCCAGCGGTTCCTACCGCGCGCAGGCCTCGGACACCGCGCACGTCTGGATGACGTTCGGCCAGGTCACGCTGTCCAAGGCCTGACGCCCGCGGCGCGCGCCGTACCGCGCCCCACGGCGCCGACACGGCATGCCGTGTCAGCGCCGGACGCCGCGTTCAAGCCGCGTCGGGATGCGCGCCGGTATAGGCCGCGCGCGGCCGGATCACATCCTGGCTGCCGCGCTGCTCCAGCCCGTGCGCCAGCCAGCCGATGGAGCGCCCCAGCGCGAACAAGCCGAAGGCCGCGCCCAGCGGCAGCCCCAGGTGGCGCCGCACCGCCACCAGCGCGAAGTCCACCGACGGCCGCTGCCCGGCCAGCTGGAACGCCTGTTCGATCAGCGCCTGCCAGTCGGGACGCCGCGGCAGTATCCGCGCCAGCAAGGCGCTGGCGCGCGGATCGCCGGCCGGATACAGGTGATGCCCGAAACCCGGCAGATCCTCGCCCCGCGCCAACCGTTCGCGCAAGCCACGCGCCAGCCGCTGGCCGGCGTCCGCGCCGGCATCGCCGCGTTCCAGTTCATCCCACATCGCCTCGGCGCGCGCCGTGGTGCCGCCGTGGCGGCCGCCCGTCAGCGCCGCCAGCCCGCCCACGATGCCGGCGCGCAGGCTGGCGCCGGTGGACGCGATGCAGCGCGCGGTGAAACTGGAGGCGTTCAATTCGTGGTCGGCGCACAGCACCAGGGCCATGCGGATCAGGTCCGCGCCCGCCTCGTCCACGCCCCAGGCGCGGGCGCATTGCGCGTGGATCGGCGCGTCGTCCGGGGCGATCTGCAACAGGCAGGCCGCCAGCGTGCGCACCAGCGCGCCGCAGCCCTGCGCCTGGCGCTCGGGCGAGCGCTGCCACAACGCGGTGGCGTCGTCATCGCTGGCCGCCGTGAATAACGGCAACAACGCGGCCTCGGCGCGCTGGCCGCGATGCCGCGCGAACAACGCCGCCAGGTCGCCCGGCAACACCGGCGCGGGCGCGCCGAACGCCATGGCTTGGTCGCACTGCCAAAGATGCGCCGCCACCGCCTCCACCGAACGCGAACCGGCCAACGCCACGGCGCTTTCCCCGCGATAGAACAGCTGCCCGTCATCGATCAGCGTGATGGCGGACTCCAACACCGGCAGCCCCCAATTCAGCGTGGCCTTGGCCACCTCCCTGGGCTTGCGCCCGCGCGTGCGCTGCGCCGCCAGTCGGTCCACATCCTCGGCCAGGTAGCGGCTTTCACGCGGGGTGGCGCCGGACTCGGCGTGCAGCAGCCCGCGGCTCACATAGGCATACAGGGTCTGGCGCGACACGCCCAGACGGGCGGCCGCGGCGGCGGAAGTCAGGTAATCGGGCATGAGGGCGGACGGTGGCAGACAGCGTTCAGCTACGAAGGGGAAACGAAGGGGAAACGAGGCCCGGACACGGCATGGCGACCGCCATGCCGTGAGGCTGGACCAATAAGTTGATTAGATTAATCAATATTGACAATTAATACGAGAAGAATAATCCTGACGGCATTCTCAGACGACCAGGAAGCCTCATGTCCGCCAACGCCCTCCCGCCCTCGCCCGCCATTGCCGACTATCTGCGCCAGTTCTGGCTGGCGGCCGGCGGCGCCCCCGCGCACCTGGCGCGCGTGGCCATCACCGGCGAAGGCGCCTTGCCATCCGTCTTCGCCGTCACCGAATTCGCCACCGCCGCCATTGGCGCGGCCGGGCTGGCCATGGCTGAATTCGCGGCGGCCGGCGCCGGCGCGGCCGGTCCGGATTCGACCGGTCCTGGCGCCATCGGCCAGGTCACGGTCGACCGCCGCCTGGCCTCGATCTGGTTCGGCACCACCTTGCGTCCGGTCGGCTGGAGCGCGCCGCCGCTGTGGGACGCCGTGGCGGGCGACTACCGCGCCGCGGACGGCTGGATCCGGCTGCATACCAACGCGCCTCATCACCGCGACGCCGCCCTGGCGGTGCTGGGCGTGGCCGCCGACCGCGACGCCGTGGCCCAGGCCGTGTCGCGCTGGCGCGCCGACGAACTGGAAGCGGCCGTGGTCGCCCGCAACGGCTGCGCCGCGGCCATGCGCGGCATCGACGCCTGGCGCCAGCACCCGCAAGGCCGCGGCGTGGCCGAGGAGCCGCTCCTGCACCGCGACGCCGGTCCCGCCGCGGCCAGGCCGCAATGGCGCGTCCGCCGGCAACGGCCCCTGCAAGGCCTGCGCGTGCTGGACCTGACCCGCATCCTGGCCGGCCCCGTCGCCACCCGCTTCCTCGCCGGCTATGGCGCCGACGTGCTGCGCATCGATCCGCCCGGCTGGGAAGAGCCCGGCACCGTGCCCGAAGTCGTGCTGGGCAAGCGTTGCGCGCGCCTGGACCTCAAGTCCGCCGAGGGCCTGGCCACGCTGGAACGCCTGCTGGGCGGCGCCGACGTGCTGATCCACGGCTACCGCGCCGACGCCCTGGCGCGCCTGGGCCTGGACGCCGAGCGCCGCCGCCAGCTGAACCCGACACTGGTGGACGTGTCGCTCGACGCCTATGGCTGGAGCGGCCCCTGGCAGACGCGCCGCGGCTTCGACAGCCTGGTGCAGATGAGCACCGGCATCGCCGAGGCCAGCATGCGCGCCAAAGGCGCCGACCGTCCGGTGCCGCTGCCGTGCCAGGCGCTCGACCACGCCACCGGCTATCTGATGGCGGCCGCGGCGATCCGCGGGCTGACCGAACGGCTTGCGACGGGCGCCGGCGGCAGCGCGCGCGCGTCGTTGGCCCGCAGCGCGCAGTTGCTGATCACGCATGGCGGCATGCTGGAAGGCGGGCCGGCGCTGGCCCCGGAAAGCGAAGCGGACTGGTCCGCGGCGATCGAGGAAACGTCATGGGGCCCGGCCCGGCGCGTCAAGCCGCCCATGCGGATCGAAGGCACGCCCGAGTCGTGGGATTACCCGGCGAGCGCGTTGGGCTCATCCGAAGCGGCCTGGCGGGACGCGGCGCGATAGGGATACGTGGGATACGCGGGATGCGCGGGATGCGCGCAAGATGCGCGGCGTCCGCGCACAGCCTCAGATCGAAAACGCCCGCAGGTTCGCGATGCGCTCGGCCAGGCCGTCCGCGCCCAGGTAGTGCCCCAGCTTGCCGGCGCGCACGCGGCGCAGGTCTTCCTCGTAGCGTGTCAGCATGGCGTCGCGCGCCTCGGCATACGCGGCGGCCATCCCCTCGCCACCGGCGGCAACGATGAGGCGCGCGGCATCGGGCGCGCCGCATGCCACGCAACGCGCGGCGCCCAGGCCGTCGGCCCGCGCCCCGCGCGCCAGCAACTGCGCCACCAACTCGGCGGGCGGCTGGCGATCGAAGCGATGCAACACATCCGCGCTGACCGGCGCGTCGGCCCGCAACAGCGCCTGCGCCGCCGCGTGGGCATGCTGCATCAATGCCACATCCAGCGCCGTCGCGCTGCCACGCAACGGCTGATCCAGGCGCATGCCCTGCGCCGCCAACTGGCCGACCAGCGCGCCGTCATCGTTGGCCAGCGCGTGCCTCAATGCCAGATTGGCCAGCCGCGGCGACCGCCCCAGCGTCCCGGCCGCCAACGGTCCGCGCCAGTCCACCAAGGCGCGCCGGTAGAACGCCGTCAGCTTGTCCGCCAAGGCCTGCGGCATGCCGTGATCCGCCACGCGCTCGTCCAGATACTCCAGCAGGCGTATCCCCGTGCTGTCGGGGTCCTCGGGGTCTTCCTCCAGGCACAGCTCGGCAAACGCGCCACGCAGATCGGCCGCGATCGTCGCAACGCCATCCTGTTGCAGCGCGTGCGTCCAGCCCGGCAGCCCCTGCTTCCAGGCCACGATGCCGCCGGCCTGCGCGCCCGGCTCCAGGCACACATAAATGCGGTCGCAATATTCGAAACCGCCGATGGGCAGATAACGCAGCTTGCCGTCCCAGGCCTCGCCGCGTTCCCCGGCGGCCTCTTCGGCGCATTCCTGCTCGTGCTCGATCCAGCCCGCCAGGTCGCGGTAGTGGCCGCTGCCGTCATAGAACAGTTCGGACCAACTAAGCGCTTCTTCGTTGCCGTCCATCCGCGCATGCAGGTCATAGGCCAATTCACCGCCGGCGGTCAGGCGCCACAATTCGCGCAGCGCATCGGGCAAGGGGCCAGCGCACATCACTTCGATCTCATCGATGCGCGCCTCGCTCATGGGCGGTTGGACCGCGATCAGGACACGGTCGGCGAACAGGGCGATGCCGTGTTGTCGAAGCGACTGGATTTCGTCGTCGGAAAAATGCTCGCTCATCTTGGATGCTTCATGGATATGGCGTATCGGATTCTACCCGTGGCTGCCGCGGGGATACCGCCGCGGCTGACGGACTCCGCGCCAGACCAGCACCATTCGGCTAGCCGTCGCCGCGGTGGGTCGTTCCCGGGCAATCCAGAATGATCTGTGCCGGCCAGGCGTAGTCGGCTGCCTCGGCCGCGTCGCACGCTTGGTCGGCGCTCAACGCATCCGGCTTGCCCTTGCCTTTCGAGGCGGGCGTCTTGCCATCGGCGGGCTGCAACTGGCGGAACCGGAGGCACGCCTGGGGGGTTTTCCAGCAAAAGACTTTCAAGACATGCATGGATTTGAGACACCTTCGATATTTCCTGGTTTTCCCCGTCACCGGACTGCGCCGCGGCGATGCGCGATTGGCGGAACGACGCGCGGGCATGCGCGTTTCGCAATAAGTGATTGCCCGCCCAACTTATCGAACGCCCCCGCGGCCGACGATAGGAACGGGTCCGAGAAGCCGCGCGATAGACCTCGCTATCCGGCCGCCGGCCGCAATAGCGGACCAACTCCCTGCGCCCGCAGCGCGGTGGTAGATTGGCGGCATCCACGAATGGACGTGGCAAGGGGGGCGGCAACGATGGCGGGATCGTCATGGACGGGCTGATCATGGCCGCGGCGCGGGCGCTGGCCAGCGGCGACCCGCTGGGCGCGCTGGCCCGGGTGGCGTTGCGCGACGACGCGCCGGGCCTGGCGCTGCGCGGCATCGCGCTGGCGCAGTTGGGCGACTTCGACCGCGCCCGCGTCCTGGTGCGACGCGCCGCCCGCGCGTTCGGCACCCGGGAACCGGTGGCGCGGGCCCGCTGCGTGGTGGCCGAGGCCGAGATCGCGCTGGCCTCGCGCGACCTGGGCTGGCCCGCGGCGGCGCTCGATGCCGCCCGCGCCACGCTCGAGCGCCATGGCGACCTGCGCAATGCGGCCTATGCCGGCTACCTGGCCGGCCGCCGCCTGATCCTGATGGGACGCCTGGAGCAGGCCGAACAGGTGCTGTCGGAACTGGATCCTGCCCCCTTTCCGCCCGCCTTGCGGGCGGTGCACGAGCTGGCCCTGGCAGGCATCGCGCTGCGGCGCGTGCAAGCCACGGCGGCGCGCGCCGCGCTGGCCCGGGCCGCGCGGGCCGCGCGCGCGGCCGGCATCCCGGCCCTGCGGGCCGAGGTGCGCCAGGCGTCGCTCGTGCTGAAGGCGCCGGCCGCCCACCTGCACCGCGCCGGCGACACGCAGGTGCTGCGCCTGGAGCAGGTGCAAGCGCTGCTCGCGTCCGACACGCTGGTGATCGACGCCTGCCGCTATGCGGTGCATGGCGCGGGCCGCACCCTGGCCCTGGCCAGCCGGCCCGTGCTCTTCACCCTGGCGCAGGCGCTGGGCCGGGCGTGGCCGGGCGACGCGCCGCGCGACGCATTGATTGCGTTGGCTTTCCGCACCCGCCATCCGGACGACTCGCACCGCGCGCGACTGAGGGTGGAAATCGGCCGTTTGCGGGCGGTCCTGGCGCCCTTGGCCGAGATCCGGGCTACACGGCAAGGCTTCGCATTGATGCCCGCGGCGGGCGCCGTCGCCGTGCTGACGCCCCCGGTGCAGGACCGCCACGCCGCGGTGCTGGCGCTGCTGGCCGACGGCCAGGCGTGGTCCAGTTCGGCGCTGGCGCTGGCCAGCGGTGCCAGCCAACGCCAGGTGCAGCGCGCCCTGGATGCGCTGGCGGCCTCCGGCCAGGCGCATTCGCTCGGCCGCGGCCGGGCGCGGCGCTGGATCACGCCGCCCCTGCCCGGTTTCGCGACGACATTGTTACTCCCGGCTCCGCTGCCGAATGCCTAGCATGGAAGTGTCATTCCCCCCGAACAAGGACACCGTCATGAAAACCAAGCCCGCAGAAATCCTCCGTGAATACGGCCCGTTCCCCGGCGTCACCGACGTGCACGGCGTCTCGTACGACGGCAGCCGCATCTGGATCGCGGTCGGCGACAAGCTGCACGCCCTGGACCCGGCCAGCGGCGACGTGGTTCGCACGATCGACGTCATCGCCCGCGCCGGGACCGCCTTCGATGGCAAGCACCTCTACCAGTTGGCCGACAGCATCATCCAGAAAATCGACCCGGCATCGGGGCGCGTGCTGGCCACCGTGCCGGCCCCGGAAGGCGGCGGCAATTCGGGCATGACCTGGGCCGAAGGCATGCTCTGGATCGCCCGCTACAAGGACCGCAAGATCCACCAGGTCGATCCCGCCACCGGCGCCATCCTGCGCACCATCGAGTCCGACCGCTACGTCACCGGCGTCACCTGGGTCGATGGCAGCCTGTGGCACGGCACCTGGGAGGATGACGCCAGCGAGCTGCGGCGGCTGGACCCCGCCAACGGCGAGGTGCTGGAACGCTTGGCGATGCCGCCCGGCGCCTACGTGTCCGGCCTGGAATCGGACGGCGGCGATGTGCTCTATTGCGGCGGCGGCTCCAACAGCAGCCGGGTCCGCGCGGTGCGCCGGCCGCGCGCAGCCAAACAGTCAATCACCGCCCTTAAAAAAACAACCGCTACCCAAAGAACCTAAGTGGCCCCTTTTTTAGGGGAACTTCAGACTCCTTCCGCCTTTACCACATCCAAGTATTCTTTAAGCAATTTCTCTACTTTTTCACTAAACAGACACGCCTGCTTCGCTGCAACCTCAGCCGTTGCATTAGAAATAAGCGTGATCCTGCGAATATTCCGCATTTTGTGTGTCTTTAACGGAGGGAAAGCCCTTTCAAACTGAGAACGCAATTTTTCAACATCTATTTGCGAAGCAAAAGCCGACGAAATCCAAATAAGTCGAACTTGGAACCGCGCCTCCTCACTCTCTTCTGAAGTAAAGCGCCGTACCGCAACGTATACGGGCCACTCTGGCTCATCAACATCCTCATCCATACAGAGTTCTGCCATCTCTGACCCCAGCGCCAGTCTCTTACGATACATATCGATCATATTTCCGGGGAGATCAGGGCGCAGTTTCTTCAGACTTGAAGCAACTGCAGCAATACCGCTTCCTTGCAGCAAGGCCTGACAAACCAAGCGGTGCTGGTGGTAGAAGCGCAATAGATCCCCGTCAGCGCTGTTGACCAAAGACGGGGTCCATGACGTGATTCTTTCCCGACGTAATTCACGCAGTCGGTCTATAACATTTACGTGCCTTACGGCCAGCGTACCAGCTCGATCAATAAGACGCCGCTCATTTTCAGATTGCCAATCATCCGTTTGGCGTTGGCAATATGCCATAAGTAGGCGTGCCGCATGATTCGATCGATCAATATGGTATTGAGCCCGTGTCGCTGAAATCTTCAACCAAGAATAATCCATCAAAATCCATTTATTTCCAACCACACCCAAATCGGTATTTTCATTGGCCTCCCGATCAACCACAACAAACGCAAACTTATAATCTTGAAACGCACGCCGACTGGCCACTTGCGATCGCACCGCGTCCCAATACTCTGTAAGCTGCGAGGCCGATAGCTTACGACCCGCCTTATTTTCAATAGTAACTACGATCTTGTTGACAGGATCCACCAAAAAGAGGTCCAACCTAGATTTCTTAGAATCATGCCCCAAATCGAATCCCAGCTCACGCGTCAAGAATGCGGCCCCAAAACTAGTTGTTCGAATAGTAGCGGGCCTCCAAGCTTCAAAAAAAGTCTTATTAGCATACTTCGCGTCCGCACTAGCATCCCACGCTGCCAGTAGAAAGTCTTTGATGACGGAGTCACCTTGAGCGTGCCCTTCATTTGGGTTGAGGCACCATGCCAGCATGTCCGAATGCTGAGTCTCGCGCAGGTCGACGACATCAAAAACATCGTCCGATACCTTGGCCTGCTCAAGAATATGTGCCAAGTCGGGATCCGACATGAATTGGTCGAGTTCAAAATCTGTCATTTCAATGCCTCAATAATTATCGAACGGCGGCAATAGGAGTCACCAAGAAGATGCTCCCAATCGTCGAAGTTGCTTACTGCGCCCTTTCACCGCGGCGGACTACGTTTAAGAACGACAGATATGGCTGAGACTTAAATATTCGCGAGAATTTGACTATCCTAAGATTCGGGTTTGGCACCTTTCCTCTCCGACATCCAACAAATTGTTGCAGGCGCTAGCGCGGCGGCCGCTTTCCGACCCAGCGAGCCCCCGCCAGCGTGTAAACTCCCCCCTTTTTGACTCTGGTGGTATGTTGCAAGCCCCACAGCGCACAGGTTTAAGCGGCCCGACGCTCATTCGCTTGCTGACTCGCCTGACGGATGTCGACGTGCCGCAATCGCGGCAACCGTTGTCGGATCATCTGAGCCAATGGCTCGGCTGGACGGACGCGATTGCCCTGTCCGCCGCCCTGAACAACCGCCCGCCGGCGATCGCGCCCGGCGCGCGCGCGTTCGGCAGCGCCGAGGAGCGCGAGTGCGAGCGCGTGCGCACTACGCTGGCCGATGCCATCGCCAGCGACACCGCGGCCACGGCCGCCAAGCGGCTGCTGCCGGGGCAGGTGCCCGCCAAGGTGGCGGCGCTGCAGGCCGACGACGCCGATTACTCGAATTTTCGTCAGCGCTATCTGTCGTTGCAGCACACGATGGAGACCAGCATCGGCAACCTGCGCAGCCGCCTGCGCGGCATGGTCGCGGCCAAGACGCCCGAGATGACGCGGCTGGCGGTGGTGGACGCCATCATGGACCGCGCCCTGCTGCCGCGCGAGCGGACGCTGCTGGGCGCGATTCCGAAGCTGTTGCAAGGACATTTCGACCGGCTGCGGCTGGCCGAACAGGCCGCGCTGGAGGCGGCGGCGCAAGCGCAAGCCGAAGCCCAGGCGCACGCCGAGGCCCACGCCGGAAGCGGGGACGAGCCGCGGGCCGATGCCCAGGCGCAAGCCGCGCCGGGGGACAGCGCGCCTGATGACGCCCCCGCCGGCGCCGCCGCGCCCGCGCAGGCCGCGGTGGCGGCGCCGCAACCCGCTTTACCCGCGCCCACGCCGGGCGCGTGGCTGGAGACGTTCCGCAAGGATATGCGTAGCGTGCTGCTGGCCGAACTGGATATTCGTTTACAACCGGTGGAGGGGCTGCTTGCCGCCCTTCGCGCCAGCTAACCGGGACACTATGTCCAAGTATCTGATCAATATCGTTGTTTTCCTCAGCGGCCTGGCCGTGGCCGGCTGGATCGGCGCGGGCTATGCGGGCACCAACCCGCTGGCGCTGGCCGTCACTCTGCTGATCTGCGCCTGCTACCTGGCCGGGGCGCTTGAATTGCTGCGCTACCAACAGGCCACCTCGTCCTTGAGACGCGCGATCGGCAACCTGTCGGAAGCCCCCGCCAGCCTGGGCGGCTGGCTCGAGCAACTGCCGGCCGGGCTGCGCAACGCGGTGCGGCTGCGCGT
The DNA here is from genome assembly GCF_054188005.1 of Achromobacter sp. KK8. Classification (NCBI taxonomy): domain Bacteria; kingdom Pseudomonadati; phylum Pseudomonadota; class Betaproteobacteria; order Burkholderiales; family Alcaligenaceae; genus Achromobacter; species Achromobacter sp. KK8. The sequence continues at coordinate 5,022,181 of NZ_CM135178.1, forward strand.
CGAGGGCGAGCGCGTGGGCCTGCCCGGCCCGGCGCTGGCGCCCTACCTGGTCGGCCTGCTGGTGCTGCTGGGCATGCTGGGCACCTTCCTGGGCATGGTAGTGACGCTGCGCGGCACCGGCACCGCCCTGGAAAGCGCCACCGACCTGGCCGCCATCCGCGCCTCGCTGGCCGCGCCGGTCAAGGGCCTGGGCTTCGCCTTCGGCACCTCGATCGCCGGCGTCGCCACGTCCGCCATGCTGGGCCTGCTGGCCGCGCTGTGCCGGCGCGACCGCATCCAGGCGGCGCAACTGCTCGACGCCAAGGCCGCGACCACGCTGCGTCTGTACACCCAGGGCCACCAGCGCGAAGAAAGCTTCAAGCTGCTGCAACGCCAGGCCGAAGTGCTGCAACGGCAGGCCGAGGCCATGCCGGCGCTGGTCGACCGCCTGGACGCCATGATGCGCAACCTGGAACAGCAGAACCACACGCTGAACGAGCGCCAGCTCGCCAGCCAGGACGCGTTCCAGGGCAAGGCCGAGGCGGCCTACGCCCGCCTGGCCGCCGTGATGGAACAATCGATGAAGGAAAGCGTGGCCGAAAGCGCCCGCTCGGCCGGCGCGGCGCTGCAGCCCGCGGTCGAGGCCACCATGGCCGGCCTGTCGCGCGAAACCGCCTCGCTGCACGAAAGCGTGACCCAGGCGGTGCAACGCCAGCTGGACGGCATGACCGCCGGCCTGCAGGCCGCCACCAGCAACGTGGCCGGCATCTGGAACCAGGCGCTGGCCGGGCAGCAGCGCGCCAGCGAAACCCTGGCGCAGGACCTGCGCGATTCGCTGGACCGCTTCGCCCAGACCTTCGAACAGCGCTCGGCCGCCCTGCTGGACAGCGTGTCCGAACGCCTGGAGGCGTCCTCGGGCAGCATGTCCGAGGCCTGGAACGTGGCGCTGAGCCGCCAGGAGCGCGCCAGCGAGAAACTGGCCGGCGACAACCTGCAGGCGCTGACGGCCGCCGCCGCCAGCTTCGAGCAGCATTCGGCGTCGCTGCTGCGCACCCTGAACCAGTCGCACACCGCCCTGCAATCCGAACTGGCCTCGCGCGACCAGCAACGCCTGGCCGCGTGGACCGAAACCCTGGGCGCCCTGTCGGCCACCCTGCGCCAGGAATGGCAGCAGGCCGGCGCGCAGGCCGCCGAGCGCCAGCTCGAAATCAACCAGGCCCTGGCCCGCAGCGCGCAGGAGCTGACCGAACACGCGCAGACCCAGGCCGGCCTGCTGGAGAACGTCTCGGCGCGCCTGGAAAGCGCCGCCGGCAACGTCTCGGCGCAATGGCACGAGGCGCTGGAGCGCCAGTCGCAGGTCAGCGACAAGCTGGCCGGCGACAACCGCGAGGCCCTGGCCGCCGCCGCCGCCACCTTCGAGCAGCACGCCTCGACGCTGCTGCGCACGCTGGACCAGTCGCACGCCGACCTGCAGGCCGCCCTGGCCTCGCGCGACGAGCAGCGCCTGGCCGCCTGGGCCGGCACGCTCGGCGCCCTGACCGACAAGCTCGGCCGCGAGTGGGAACAGGCCGGCGCGCAAGCCGCCGCCCGCCAGCAGGAAGTCAGCCAGACGCTGGCGCGGACCGCGCAGGACCTGGCGAGCCGCTCTGAAGCGCAGGCCGCGCTGCTGGACACCGTGGCCGCCCGCATCGAATCCGCCGCCACCGGCGTGACCCAGGCCTGGACCGAGGCGCAGGTGCGCCAGGAGCTGACCAGCGAGAAGCTGGCCGGCGACACGCAACAGGCCCTGGCCACCGCCGCCGCCGCCTTCGAACAGCATTCCGCGTCGCTGCTGCGCACGCTGGACCAGTCGCATGCCGACCTGCAGGCCGCCCTGGCCTCGCGCGACGAAGCGCGCCTGGCCGCCTGGCACGCCTCGCTGGGCGACATGGCCGCCGAACTGGGCCGCCAATGGCGCCAGGCCGGCGAGCAGACCGCCGCCCGCCACCAGGAACTGGAACAGTTGCTGGCCCGCACCGCGCACGACCTGACCGCCCAGACCCAGGCGCAGGCCGCGTTGCTGGAGAACCTGTCGACCCGCCTGGAAACCGCGGCCGGCGGCGTGACCCAGGCCTGGACCGAGGCGCAGGTGCGCCAGGAACTGGCCAACGAGAAACTGGCCAGCGACAACCAGCAGGCCCTGACCACGGCGGCGTCCGCCTTCGAGCAGCATTCGGCATCGCTGCTGCAGACCCTGGGCCAGTCGCAGGCCGGCCTGCAGGCCGAGCTGGCCGCGCGCGACCAGGAACGCCTGGCCGCCTGGACCGGCGAGCTGGGCCGCATGGCCGAGGCGCTGCGCCAGGAATGGGAACAGGCCGGCGCCCGCAGCGCCGCCCTGCAGCAGGAGATCTGCGCCACCCTGGCCCGCACCGCGCAGGACATCGCCACCCAGACCGAAGCCCACGCCAGCGGCACCATCGCCGAGATCGGCCAGCTGGTGCAGGCCGCCTCCGAAGCGCCGCGCGCGGCCGCCGAAGTCATTGGCGAATTGCGCCAGAAACTGTCTGACAGCCTGGCCTACGACAACGCCATGCTGGAAGAACGCAACCGCCTGCTGGACACGCTGGCGACGCTGCTGGACGCGGTCAACCACGCCTCCAGCGAACAGCGCAGCGCGGTCGATGCGCTGGTGTCGTCGTCGTCGGACCTGCTGGACCGGGTCGGCGCGCAGTTCACCGAGCAGGTCGAATCCGAGACCGCCCGCCTGGACGACGTGGCCGCGCAAGTGACCAGCGGCGCGGCCGAAGTGGCCAGCCTGGGCGAAGCCTTCGGCGCCGCGGTGCGCCTGTTCGGCGAGTCCAACGACAAGCTGGTGGCGCACCTGGAACGCATCGAGGCGGCGCTGGACAAGTCCATCGCCCGTGGCGACGAACAGCTGGCCTACTACGTGGCGCAGGCGCGTGAAGTGGTCGACCTGAGCACCATGTCGCAGAAGCAGATCGTCGAGAACCTGCGCGAGCTGGCCAGCCAGCGCGCCGCCACCGCCGGAGCGCAGGCGGCATGAGCGCGGGCGAGGACATCGACGGCGGCGTGGAACCCGCGGTGCCGGCCTGGGCCGTCTTCGGCGACCTGATGTCGGTGCTGCTGGGCGCCTTCGTGCTGATCCTGGTGAGCGTGGTGGCCGTGCAGCTCGAGCTGTCGACCCAGCTGGAACAGGAGGTCAAGCAGCGCCAGGAAGAGACCCAGCGCCGCCAGACGCTGGAGCAGGCCCTGGCCGCGCCGCTGGCGGCCGGCCGCGTGACGCTCATCAACGGCCGCATCGGCATCAGCGGCAGCGTGCTGTTCGCGCTCAATTCCGACCAATTGCAGCCGGAAGGCCGCGAGGTGCTGAAAAGCCTGATCGAACCGCTGTCGGCCTACCTGAAGGCCAATGACGAGATCCTGATGGTCAGCGGTTTCACCGACGACCAGCAGGTGCGCGAAGGCAACCGGCGCTTTGCCGACAACTGGGACCTGTCGGCGCAGCGCGCGCTGACGGTGACCCGCGCCCTGATCGACGAAGGCGTGCCGTCGTCCCTGGTGTTCGCCGCCGCCTTCGGCGCCGAGCAGCCGGTGGCCTCGAACGCCGACGAGGAAGGCCGCGCGAAGAATCGCCGGGTCGAGATCATGCCCCTTCCCAAGCCGTCCAACGGCACGGAGGCCGCGCGTGGCCAGTGATGGCGGCCTGGGCCTGGCGCTGACGGCCGGCGCGGATGCCGCGCCCCCCGACGCCACGTCCGCCGAGGCCACGTCCGCCATCTTGCAGGCCTGGCGCGAGCGCGGCGACGACCGGCTCGATCCGGTCGGCTTCCAATTCATCGAGGCGCTGGCCCGGCGCGCGGCCGCCCACGCCGGCGCCGCCCGCGCCCGGCTGGACGAGCGACTGGCGCAGTTGCTGCAGGCGTATGCGGCGCGCATCGCCGCGGCCAGCGCGGCCAACGCCGCCGTCGAAGGGCTGGACGATGCCGCTGCGCCCGACGCCAGCCCCGCGCCGGCCATGGCGGTTCCCAAGCCCGCGCGCGGACCGCTGGCCGAGCTGGCGGCGTATCTCGCCTACCCTGGCGCCCCCGGCGAAGATCCCGACGCCATCGCCGCGCAGGCGCGCCGCGACGCTTATCCGGACATGCCGGTGCTGGACGGGCTGCGCGAGATCTGGTCCGGCCTGAGCGCCGACCGCCAGGTGCGCCAGTCGCAGGAGCAGGTGCACAAGAACGCCGGCCCGCTCAATTCCAACCAACTGGTGCACCGCGCCCTGTCGCTGATGCGCGAGCTGTCGCCGGGCTATCTACAGCAGTTCGTGACCTACACCGAGGCGCTGGCCTGGATGGAACAGGTAACGGCGGCCGCCGCGCCGCCGGCCAAGGAGACGTCGCGCGCGCCCGCCAGGAAAGGCGCGCGCGCCAAGGGCCGCTAGGACACCTCCCGCCCGCAACCGCGACAGGCAACGCTGGCCATGCCGGCCCACTGCCCCGCCGGCGCACGCCCTCAAGCGGCCTCCCGGCGCGGACCGCCCCCGCGCCGCCCTCGCCTTCAGCCCGCCTCGCGTGGCAGCCAGGCGCCATGGAAACCCGCCGGTATCCGCCGCGGCAGGCGCACCGTGGCCAGCGGCCCGGCCGTCAGGTCACGGGCATCGAGCACCACCACGTCGCTACGGTCGCCCTCCTGTCGATAGACGCACACCAGCACCCAGCCGTCGCCCTCCGACTGCGCGCCGGGGCGCGGCACGAACACGGGTTCGCTGTTCTGGTCGCCCGGCGGCACCTCGTACCGCTGCCGCGCGCCGGTCTCCAGGTCGTAGCGCACCACCCCGCGCATCTCGCGATTGTTGGGTTGATGCACGGCGTAGGCATAGCGGTAGGCGTGGCCGGTGCGGCCATCGTTGATGCGCGGCAGTTCGATGCCGGCGTCGTCCAGCTGGCGCTCGCTGACGCCGCCGCCGGCCAGGTCGATCACGTAGCGCCACAGCACCCCCAACGGGCTGTCCTCGAAGCCCGCGCCGTCACGCGACAGCCGCAGGTATTCCGGATAGCGCACCACGTCCAGCACCAGCGTGGTGTCGTCGGCCTCGTAGGCATTGACCACGTGCTGGATGAAACACGGCGCCACCTCGAACCAGCGCGCCGCGCCGCCGTGGCGCGGAATCACGCACAGGCGCGATTGCCGCTCGTCGTGCCAGCGCAGCGGCATGCGGTAGCCGCGCGACAGCATCGAGAAGTCATAGGCCACGTTCAGGTCCAGCAGGATGCTGTGGCGGGCGGTGATGGCCATGTCGTGCATCATCGACGGCCCGGGCACCTCGATCAGCTGGTCCAGCAGCGGCCGACCGTGGGCATCCGCCACGCCATAGCGCAGCCAGGGCCGCTCCCAGTGGGCGCGAAAGCTCATCAACTCGCCGGTCGCGGGATCGATCTTGGGGTGCGCGGTCATGCCGCCCGCCAGGCCGGGATGGCGGCCGCTGGCGCCCAGGAAGTCCAGCCCCGCCGTCATCGCCAGCGGCGCGCCGCCTTCGGCCAGCGCCAGGGTTTCGCCGGCATGGCGCAGCACGTTGACGTTGGGATTGGTGTCGGGCAGGTCGGCGCCCAGCGCGGGCGCGTATTCGCGCGCCCACAGGCGGGTGCGGGCCCAGCGGTTGCGGTAGCCCGTGGCGCGGCCGTCGCGCAAGGTGATGGCGTGCAGCATCGCCGGCTGGGGCCACCAGGACAGCACGTCGTTGCCCTCGAAACGGCCGCGCAGGGGGTTGGGACCGTTGCGCACCAGCGCGCCGTCCAGCTCGGGCGGCAACATGCCCGTCACCGGCAGGTCGGTCAGGTCGATTTCATCGGCAAGCGGCGCGGTGGCGCCGGTGTTCAGGTCGAATCGGGTCATGCCTTGCATCCTTCGGGTTGGAGAAGGATGCAATTTTTACCCGGATTAAATTATTCGTCAATATTACCCGGATTTAATTAACGCAGGTCTTCCGGGTTCATCGAGGCGTCGCGAACATACGGATCGCCCGGCTCAGGCCGCAGCGTCGCCTCGATCTCGGGCGAAAACGCCGGGATCCTGCTGGTGCGCATGACAGCCCAACGCATGATCGCTTGCAGGTAGTTGACGGGCGCCAAGATCAGGTAGGCCAGGCCCGGCTGTTGCGCATCGTTGGCGAAGATGCGCTCCTTGCTGAAGGCGAAACTCTCGCGCCTGCCGTCGACCGGCATGCAGAACAGCACCGCGTCCAGCACCGCTTGCGGGCCCTCTTCCATGTAACGTCGCAGGAACTCCCAATGCGAGTATGCGTTTTCGATACGGCTGGTGGCGATGCAGAACGCAAAGGTCTCCCTGACCGTGGCCCCGTCCTGATCGAGGATCAGTCCGCGGATATCCCAGTTGAGCAAACCGAAGCTGCCCCTGCCCCGTCCCAGCGTGAAATGGATCTTGTCCCACGCTGCGGTCAGCACGGTGCCGTCCAGCCGGAACACGTGCACCAGGCGGCGCTTGCGATCCAGCGCGATGGGATAGTAGGTCCAGCGGAACATTTCCTTTTGGGCGACCCAGGCGCTCGCCGCGCTCAGCGCCGCGCACATGGCAATGCCGAAGAAGACGGCTTCCCACAGGCCGTTTTCATTGGGCAGCCGGTCCACCACCAGGATCCAGGCCAGCATCAGGACGCCGCCGATGCCAAAGGCCAGGCCGATCGCCCCCAGCAGCGCCACGAAGCCACGCCAGGCATACCAACGGTCGACCGACAGCAGGCTGTTGGAATTCATCCTCACCACGCACAGTTGCGCCAGCAGCGGGACATCCAGCCGCTTTTTCTGCAGCAGTCGGTGCTCACGGTCGAATTCCGTCAGTGGACGGTCGTTGGGAAACTTGGACATGAGTCCGTTGAAATCCATCGGGACCCTCCCTGGGTCAAGGAAAAACGGCGGCAAGACGCCCCCCGGCACCGAGCGGGGAATACTCTCGCGTCAGGCGCAAGCGAGTAGGCGTCAACGCGCCAACTACAGGAAAAACGCGAATACCGATACAAACCCGACCGGCAACACCACCCAGGTCAATAGCCCGAAAACGCTTACCAAGCGCCATCGACTCAGCATATGCGGCAGCTTGCCTTCAATCGCCAAGCGCTCTTCAGGCGTGGGCGGGATAATGGGATAAGGATTCTCGCCCTCCCACTTCATCGACTCGGCCAACTCCGCCGGCAGCGCCGGACGGCGGCCGTGGCAACGGATCCAGTATTCCAGCCAATTGGGCACGTAATACATGCTGCCGAAGAACCAGAACGCCACCGACTGCAGTCCTCCCTTCAAGCGATGCCGCCGATCGACCGAGTCCGAGAACAATTCACGGTCCATCCACGCATACGCATTGGCGCGATGATCGGGAATCAGCGCCACCGGCGGCGCCTGTGCCGGTTCCCCGTCCATGTAGCACCGAATGAATTCCCAGACCTCCCCCGCCAACTGCGGACTGGCGAACGGACTGGTGGGCGTCACGCCCGTCTTGACACGACGGCTCCCCGGCCACAGCTGCGCCACACGCAAGGGATACAGCGCACCCGCGCCGGTCGTGGTGACAACCATGCGGTTGGCAACATAGGGAACAGCCTGGTCATAGTCGACCGCGATCCAGCCCGCCTTCTTTTCCCACGCGTACATGCGGCGCAGACGGCGACTGATGATCACCGTATCCGGCACGAGCGCGAACGTCAGCTTCAATGCGGTAATCAGGCCGACCAAGGCAAGGACAAAGTACAACGTTGCAAATATGAAGAAATCCTGGCCGTAGCCTCGGCCGGCGGGATCGAATTTCACGATGAAATTGATCGCGGTGAAACTCATCAGCAATCCGAACAGATAGGCTACCGCCGCCCCATACCCACGCATGGAATCCCTGGGCGGTACGAGCCGCAGGCATGCCGGGGATATTTCGACGACATGATCATGGCCAGAAGGCGTCGACGTTCCACGCTCTTTTCCCACGGGCAGCAGCCAGCCCCACGCTCCACTTTTTTCCGGAACGGAGGTGATTCCGGCCCAACCCTTGCCATGCCGTTCAGTCGCCATCGCTATCCTTGCATCACATCCCTTCTTGCTGTTTCCTGGGATACTCCTGGGGCTTGCTTCCGCGGCCATGGTGATGCCCGGCCGGCCCTTGCTTTCCCCCATTGGCGATCCCCGCTCCAATCGGTTACGTAAACAGCACGAACGCCACCATGGACAACACCGGCACCACCGCCCAGATGAACAGTCCCACGGCACTGACCGCGCGCCAACGCTTCATCATGTGAGGCAGCCTGCCCTCGATCGCCAATTGCTCCACCTGCGAGGGAGGGATGATGCGATAGGGATTCTCGCCTTCCCACGCCAAGGTATCGGCCAGCTCCGGCGGCAACGCCGGCTGGTTGCCACGCCGTCGAATCCGATATTCCAGCCAGTTCGGCGCGTAGTAGACGCACGCGAAGAACCAGAATGACAAAGCCCCGAATGTACCTTTCAGGCGATGTTGCCGGTCCACGGACTGGGAGAACAACTCACGGTCCATCCAGGCATAGGCGTTGGCCCGATGATCCGGCAACAGCGCGACTGGCGGCAGCGTCGCGGGATCCTCGTCCATATAGCATCGGATGAACTCCCAAAGCTGGGCGGCCGACTGCGGCTGCGCGAACGGAACCGTGGGCGACACCCCGGTATTCACGCGCCGCGTTCCGGGCAGGAACTCCACCACCCGCAACGGATAGAGGACATTGGACCCGGTCGTGGTCGTCATCCTCAGCTTGGGCACAAACGGGGTCGCGCGATCGTAGTCGACCGATTTCCACCCCCCCTTTTTTTCCCAATAGTAGATACGGCGCAAGCGCCGGCTGAAGATGACCGAGTCAAATACCTTGGAGAAAGTCAGTTTGGATCCCGAGATCAGGCCAACCAGGGCAAGCACAATGCTCAGCGCCGAAACCAGAATGAAATCGACCGAATCGTATCCACGCGTGGAAGCGTCGAACTTGACCATGAAGAACACCGCGCCAAAGGCCATCCATACGCCCAACGCGTAGGCGCCCACCGCCGCGAATCCACGCAAGGCATCCGACGGGGTTTGCAGACGTAGGCAGGCCGGCGAGATTTCCACCACCGTGCCATGCGCGGCCGGCGTCTCCTTCCTCGGTGCACCGCCAACGGGCAGCAACCATCCCCAAGCCCCGCTTTTTTCAGGGACGGTCTTTCCCGAATACCTCATCGATCCCGCTTTGCTCGTCAGATGCATGCCGTCTACTTCCCCCGCCTCCAAGTCCGTCCCTACCAGTTCGACACGACAACGCCGAGGAAAGACAGCGGCAAGGCAACCCACAGCGCCAAACCGAAAATACTCGCCAGCCGCCATCGCCTTTTCATGGACGGCAGATTCCCGGCCCGCGCCAGCAGTTCTTCCTGCGTCGGCGGGACGATTCGATACGGGTTGTCGCCTTGCCAGCCCGCCACCGCCGCCAATTCCGCCGGCAGCGCGGGGCGGCGTCCGAATCGGCGAATCCAGCACTCCATCCAATTCGGCAAGTAATAGGCGCCGCTGAAGAACCAGAACGCGAACGGCCGCACCAATCTGTGGTGACGATCGATCGCGTAGGGAAACAGTTCTCTGTCCATCCACGCGTAGGCGTTGACGCGATGATCCGGCACCAACGCGACCGGCGGCAATGCCGCGGGTTCGGCGTCCATGTACAAGCGGATGAACTCCCAGAGTTGCGCCGCGGCTTCCGGACGATCAAAGGGCGCGGTCAGCGCCACGCCCTTGAGGATGCGGCGCGAATCGGGCGCGATCTCGACGACACGCAATGGATAGGCCGCGCCCGCCCCGGTCGTGGTGACCACGTGATAATTGCCCACGTAGGCCAGCGCGCGGTCAAAGTCGACCGACGTCCAGCCGGTCCGTTTTTCCCACGCATACAAGCGCCGCAGTGCGCGACTGACGATAGTGGTCTCCTGGATGGGTGAAAAAACCGATCGATAAGCGCAGACCCAGCCGATCAACGCACAGACGAGATAACCTGCCATCATGACCGCAAGGCCCGTATCCAGGGTGGTCCTACCCATACGGAGATCGATCAGCGCGGTGAGAAACAGCAATGTCAACCCAACCGCCGCCGCCAACGAGACGCAGGCCACGTAACCGCGAGACGCCTCGAAAGGCCCCGTCAGACGCAAGCAGGCCGGCGTCAATTCGGCAACCATGCCCTCGGCGGCCGGCTGCACGCCAGATCGTCCCGACAGCAGCCAGCCCCAGGTGCCGGTGCGTTCCGGCAGTTCTTCCAGATCGCTATTTTTTCTAGTAGTTGTCAACGGAGAGCTACCACTGCGCTACCGAGACGCCGACGAACGCCAGCGGCAGGAAGCTCCAAAGCAATATCCCCCAAACACTGACCCGCAGCCACCGCTTCTTCATATGCGGCAATTTCCCCTGCATCGCCAGCGTCTCCTCGGGCGTCGGCGGCAATATGCGATAAGGGTTCTCGCCCTCCCACTTCAGCGCCGCGGCCAGTTCCGATGGCAGCGCCGGTCTCCGGGCATAGCGACGGATCCAGTACTCCATCCAGTTCGGCAGGTAGTACACGCCGCTGAAGAACCAGAAGCCGAATGCGGTGTAGGCATTGGTCAGATGGTGTTGCCGATCGATCATGTCGGGATAGAGTTCACGGTCCATCCATGCAAAGGCGTTCGTGCTGTGATCCGGGGTCAGCACAACGGGAGGCACTTCAGCCGGCGTGTCGTCCATGTAGCGGCGGATGAATTCCCAAACCGCCGCACCGGTCTGCGGCGCCGCATACGCGCGCGTGGGCGCGACAAATCGAGCGATCCGGCGGGATCCTGGCACCAGTTCCACCACTCCCAACGGATATGAGGAGGAAGCGCCAGTGGGCGTTACCGCCTTGAAATTGGAAACGAAGGCGACCGCGCGATCATAATCAACGCCGACCCACCCGGTCCTCTGATTCCACGCATAGATGCGGCGCAGGCGCCGGCTGATGATGGTTGTGTCCTGGAGCGGGCGGGTGATGATGCGATAACCGATCCACAGTCCCAGCAGGGCCAGCGCCGCTCCGCCCCCGACCACCAGGAGATATGGCCCTCCATAGCCTCGATCGGCCACGTCGTAGATCATCGCGAAATTCAAGGCGATGAACGCCATGGCCAGGCCAAACACGATCGCGGCCGAAGCCGCGATGCCACGCATGTTCTCGACCGAACTCGTCAGCCGCAAACAAGCCGGGGTAATCTCCACCACGCTGCGGTAGGGGAAAGCGTCAATCGATGACCGACTCCTATCGGAAGGGGCAGGAAGCAACCATCCCCATCCTCCGCTTTTTTCCGGGACGGCCGTAATGCCCGCCCGACCTTTGTCCTTGCTCGCGCTCATCAGATATAGACCCCGGACAAGAAACCGGTTTCCATATCCGGGCGCTGTTGTTGATCAGGCCAATACCTGACTCTCATGCAATAAGAGCCGCCAACGCCTCGCAACGCCAGAAACACACCGCTCAAACGAGCGCTCTTTCCCGCCGGGTCCAACTGCATCTGCAAGTTCCTGAATCGAGGAGTTGGAAAAAACACCGGATAATCCGTTGAGGTCGGAGCTGCCGCACCCTTTTCCAAGATCATCGTCCGGAAAACTCGCTCTCCAGCTCGCTCATTTCGATAGAATTCCACCAAGATTTTGCTCCCATGCGAGTATATCGGTACGTTGATGCTGTATTGAATATCAACATAGCCGGGCGGCTCGGCTCCCACAAAAAAGCGGCCGCTGGCAACAAGAACGATGCGCTCCAACGCCTGCACTTCGTCGCTGAGCGTCGCAAACGGCTGCGCCGGGCTGCCAGGCTTGCCCTGCGCCCCTTTAGTGGCAAACGGGTTGTTTTGGATACTGGCGGCCTGAGCCCGTTTACCAAATATCCCGTTATCCAACCAATACTCCACCGGAACGAGGTTGGACTCATCGGTCCCGGCAGCATTGACGGCAGTCCAAATCGCTACCCCCAACGCGGCCACCAAAAGCAGCGCCCATCCGACTGGCCCCATCGTAACGCCGAGCAAAGTGAAGCCCGCCCCGCCCACTGCCGCAGAGCCGGCAGCCATGGTTACGCCATACGACGCGACACCGGAGACCATCGTGGCAAAGCCTGACGCCATTGACCAATACGCGGATCGCTCGTTGGTGCGTTGCGCCAGTTTCACTGAAGCACTGAAAACCGTGGCCACCCCCTCTAGCAGTCCGGCAAATAGTCCCAGGACAGCGCCGCGACGCACAAGGGCTTCGCCGGCTTCCTTGGATGCAAGCGCAACGATAGTACCTGTCATGTCGTAGCCCACGCTAACGACGGCCATGGCATTGGCGGTAGCCCCCGCTCCACTTGCAACACGGTCATAGCCAGATGCGTCGTCTTTGAGCATCGCGCTCAACGAGCTCATGGCGCCCTGAACTTGGAAAAACATGATGCCTGCGGCCAGACCTGTGCCCGCATACGACCCCATCATCGCCACCCGTCCCTCGAGAAATGGATTCACTCGGGCGGCGCCTTGTACCGGCAACTCGATATGCTGAAATGGCGTTCCGCCCGCGAGCAGCTTGCTCAGGGTTTGTCCCTCCTCCATTTTTTGGAACGTAAATGCGACCACTCCGGCCACTGCGCCGCGATCATTGGGCAAGTCCAGATAAACGCCTCGGCCAACGCTTTCGGACAGGGCCAGGCCCTTCTGCCCGAGGTTGCCTGGCTGGGCCAGGTAACCGCGACCGGCGGGCAAACCGCCAGACATCGAAATGGGCGCGAAACCCTTTACGGGTTTGGTCGCAGCCTCTTCGAACATATTCTTGATGGCCGCAAATGGTCCAGTCACCATCGCAGGCCGCACCAGAAGGTCCTCACGCGTCACCAAGGTCAAGGCAATGCCTCGCATGAGCCGGTTGAAGGTTTTCGGGTCATCCGTCATCAACCTGGACAATTGGCCCGTCACGGTATCGACCAGCGCGGCCGTGGCCTCGTTATATCGTCGTTTCGCCCTAAGGACTTCGCGCAACTTGTCGATTTTTTCGGCGCCTTTGCCAAGATAGCTTTCGGCTACCACTCTGGCCGCACTGACCATGGAGATGGACTCGTCGACAGATGCCGTATCCGACAGCAATTTCCAAAGATCGAAATTCCCCGCAGCGATGCTTCGATAGAACCAGTTGTCCGGATTATCGATCGGCATCTTCCATACTTCAGCCCAAAGCCCCTCTCGTTCGCGTCGGGTCTGACCAGAACCCGCGACGCACGAAGCAACCATACGCTCGCGCCGCACTCCAGCGAGCTCATCGCGGTCGCAGAAGTCATACCTCTGCTGCGCCTTCCAGCCCTTGCAAGCGCTCCAAGTGCAGAACAATGCGCTGTTGCTTTCGATCTGATTGGCCAGCGATTTCATTCCCTCGCTGTTCGCAAGCGCCGCTTTCCACGCCGCGGTATCAATATTCCGCTCATACCGATCCGGGCCATAATTCGCCGCCCAGAATGGTCCCGGATTGGCTTTCGCACTGAGGAACAACCCCTGAATGAGCTCCGCCACCACTCGCTTGCGCTTGAGGTCGGGATCAGTGGCGCCCTCAAGCATGGCTCCCCGCGCCGCCGCGATATTGCGCCGCAGATTCAACTCCTGCACGATCCCCACCGGATCCGGCAGCACCAGCCCCACTCCCCACTGCAACGCCGGTAGTTTCGAATTCACCGCCCACATGAACGACGTCAACAACTGCGGTTCCGGCTCGGCGCGCAGCTGCAGCGGGTTGTGCAGCCCCGCGTTCAGGCAGCGCTGCACGTCCGCCGGCGCGTAGTCGGCGACGATCTCCGTGATGTCGGGCATGGTCAGCTTGCAGGTGTTGGGCGCGGTGCTGCCCGGCCCCACCTTGCCGTCGGCAATGTCCTTGAGGTTCAGCTCGGTCATCCGCGCCGTGCGGCAGCCGTCCTTGTCGTCTTCGTAATCCTTGCGGGTCTCCTTGTCCCAGACGTAGCGGCTGTAGGCGATCCAGACCTTGGGGCTGCGCACGTGATCGATGGTGATGAACTGCGTGGCGGTGTTGTTGTGCCCCTCCGACGAGCAGGCCTCGGACAACGGTTTGGTGGTTTCGGCGTCTTCCGGCATCTTGGCGACGGGGATCTTGCGGTAGTAGCCTTTCTTGTCGAGCAGGTAGCCGTCCCAGGTCTTGTCCTGCTTGAGCACGTACAGGTAGCCGGCGGCGGGCACGCGCACGAAATAGGTTTCCACCGGCAGCCCGGCGGGGTCGAAGCGCGGATCGAACAGCCGCACCTTGGCGTGCGCGTTCAGCTTTTTTTCCAGCCAGGTGCTGTACATGCGATGGGCAGGAATCTCCCATTGCGTATTGCTGGCGCCGCCATGCTCGCTATTGGCCCAGGCTTCGCGCACCATGGGGCGCGGCAACGGCGCCGGCACCAGCGGCATGATCGCCACGCCGCCCTGCTTGTCGCAGTTGATGCACTTGCCCTTGGTTTCGCCGCAGGTATTCGCCGCGGCGGCGCAGCGCGCGTTAGAAAGCTCGGCCATCCCTCACCTCTGTCTGCTCCGATTCGGATGCCGCGCCGGTCCATTGCCGCACGCGGTTCCATTGTTCTTGCGTGATGTCGTTCAAGGCCGCCACCGCCGCGATGCCATTGGCCTGCATGGTCGCCATGGCGTGGCGGATGTCGGGGTGCTGGTCGAAATGCGGGTGCACCAGCAGGCCGTGCAAGGCGTAGTCGACGATGTCGGTGTCCGTCTCCAGCCCCCAGCGCGCCTGGGCGCGCGCCACCAGCCGGTCGGCGCGCGCGCGCAGGCGGGACTCGCCCATGTCGTGGCCAGCCTCGGCCAGGGCGTCGAGCGCCTGGTTGACCCAGCCGGCGCGTTCGAGCACGGCGCATTGCGCGCGGTCGAGCACCAGCGGCGCCGCCGGACCGGCCTGCGGCGCGCCAGCGGCCGCCGACCGTTCATACTGGAGCGCCAGCTCGCCGGCGGCGCGGCCCGGCCGCCAGCAGGCCCGGACCGGCGCCAGCCATTGGGCCATCTGGTCTTCGGACAGCACTTCGGCCAATACCTCGGCCACGCGCGGGTCCCAATGACGCAGCGTCACGGGGTCGGCGCGGTCCGGCACCAGGCAGCGCGCCATGCGCGCCAGATGCCGGGCCAGCGCGGCGGGCGCCACCGGGCTGGCGATCCAGCCGCAGATCGGCCGATGGGTCCGGCCCGAGCCGGCGGCCGCGCACGCCGCTTCGACGGCCAGTTCGATCGCGTCGTCGCGGCCGAACTCGCCCAGTTCGAGCAGGTAGGGGCAATGGTCGGCCAGGAAGCGGCTGCGATCCAGGGGCAACGCGACGGCCTGCCCCCGGCGCCTGGCATGGGCCAGCGGATCCTCGATGGTGGGGTCGACCAGAACGTACAGCCGGTCTTGCGGCAGGCCCGAGGCGGCGGCCAGCAGTTGTTGGTAGAGCCGCGAGACGGCGGCCCGGTCCGCGTCGCGCGGAAAGTCGCCGTCAAACAAAGGCCGACCCTCCCGCCGCGGCGCTGTTGACCTTGCTCGGGCAATCCTTGAATTCACCCGAGGGCGGGGCCAGGTTGCCGCTGGCCGTCTGCGGCCCGACCCAGCTGTGCGCGCCGGCCTTCAACTCGACCTTGCCCGGCGCATGCAGCTGGATGCCGCCGCCCTCCAGCCGCAGATAGGCGCCGGCGGCCGTGGCCAGCACGCGCTGCTTGCCCTCGACCAGCACGTTGGCGCCGGCGGAGGCGAAGGTCACGGCTTTTTCGGCGCTCAGGGTCATCCTGGCGTCCTGGCTGTGCAGGCGCAGCTTGCCCCCGGCCGCATGCAGGCGCAGGCCCGCGTCCTTGACCGGCCGGCCGCCGCCGGCGGCGTGGCCGGCCGTGAACAGCAAGGCGCCGCCCGCCACGCCCACCGCCAGGTGCGCGCTGCTGGCCCAGTTCACGTCCGGCGCGATCTGCGCGAAGGTGGCGCCGGCCACCAGGAAAGCATTGGCCGGCGTGTACTGGCCGATGCCGCTGGGCGCGCTGACCTGGATGTGCGGTTCGCTGTAGGCCGCCACCTTGACGGCGGCGCCCTGGGGATTGGGATCGTCCTGGGTGGCCTCGACCACTTC
The DNA here is from genome assembly GCF_054188005.1 of Achromobacter sp. KK8. Taxonomy (NCBI): domain Bacteria; kingdom Pseudomonadati; phylum Pseudomonadota; class Betaproteobacteria; order Burkholderiales; family Alcaligenaceae; genus Achromobacter; species Achromobacter sp. KK8. The sequence goes on from NZ_CM135178.1 coordinate 5,038,313, forward strand.
CAGGATGTGTTGCAGGCCCTCTTGCGCCGGCAGCGCTTGCGGGTCGCCATCCAGGATGGCCTTCTGCCTGACCGCGACGTCGGCCAGTTCCCTGGCCGCTTCCAGCGCGGCCTCGATCTGCTTGGAGGCCTCGGCGCTGTCGAGCAGCGGCCCTTCGGCGTTCTCGCGCAGGTCGGCGCTCAGCAGCAGTCCCGAGCCGCCGCGCAGCGCCACGGCCTCCTTGGTCGACAGCTCGGCGCCATGGCCCAGGTCCTGCAGCCGCTCGTTGTCGCGCTGCTGCTTGACGTGGCCCAGGTTCAGGCGCGCATCGGCCTGGGTGGTCGAGGCGGTCAGGCGCGACTGGCCCGGCGTGTCGTCCTGCACCAGCTGGTTGTAGCCGCCGGTGCCGGCGCCGCTGCTGGCCAGGGCCTGGGTCTTGAAGCCGGACATCACCGCGTTGTGGGCGTGGCCCTCGTTGGCGCCGGCGAACCAGGCCGGCGCGTTGCCGGTGGCGTTGGCGCCGCCCGCCTGCACCTTGTTGTGCGAGGCATCCTCGGCGCCTTCGCCGTTGTAGAGCGCGCCCACCACCACCGGCCGGTCGATGTCGCCATGCAGGAATTCCACCAGCACCTCCTGGCCCACGCGCGGCACGAAATGGCCGCCCCAGTCGCCACCGGCGACGGGCTCGGCCACGCGCACCCAGGCGCCCAGTTCATCCTTGGCGGGCGCGTTCTCGTCCCCCGAAGGATGCGCCATCCGGCTGCTGGAGGCCTTGCCGCGCTGCCAATGGAACTGCACCTTGATGCGGTGGTCGCGGTCGGTGTGCACCGGTTCCTCGGCGCCGATCACCAGGGCGGTCTGCGCGCCGAACACGGTGGGACGGGGGTGCAGGCGCACGCCATGGCCATCCTGCGTCGCGGGACGGAATTCGGTGTCGCTGCCGATGCAGGTGAAGGCGTTGCGATAGAAATCGGCGTCGTCGCTGTCGCCGCCCCCCAACGCCTCGCTCACGGCGCGGCCGAGGTCGGCGTCGAAGTTGTTGCGGGCCTGGTGCGTGATGGCGATCACCACGAAGGCGGACGCGCCGCCCTGCTGGTAGTGGCCGGTCAGCTCGAAACGCTGCCCCGGCGCCAGCGTGCGCACGGTGCCCGCGCCTTCGATGCTCTGCTGGCGCACGCGCAACGCGGCCAGCGCGTTGTGCGCCAGCCGCTCGCCCTGGGCGCTGTCCTCGTAGGCGTACTGGCCGGGATAGTCGTCGCTGACCAGCTCGATCGCGTTGGCCAGCTTGCCGGCGTCCGCCTGCGCCGAGACCGGCCGCGCCTGGGCGCTGCGGTAGTCCCAGCTTGCCATGCGCACGGCGTTGGTCTGCCAGCGCTGGCGCGGACTCCAGCGCTGGATGCTGTCTTCGGTTTCGGTGACGTCGGCGCGCGCGAAACGCACGCTGGCCTGCGGGCCGGGCTTGAAGGCGCCGTTGTGGTCGGCGATGACCAGGGTATGGCCGTCGTCGGCGTGCTCGGCCCAGTAGAACAGGCCCTCTTCGGCCAGCAGGCGCTCGACGAAGGCGTAGTCGGTTTCGCGGTACTGGATGGCCAGGCTGCGCTTGGCGTAGGCGGCGCGATCCTTCACTTCCCAGCGCCATTGCGGCGCCAGCGCCCCCTGGCCCTTGTAGTCGCCGAAGATGCTGTCGACGATGTCGATCACCGTCTTGTCCTGGTAGGCGAAGCTGTCGCGCCGCGCCCGCAGGAACGCCAGCCACGGCTCCACGGTCAGCCCATAGCGTGCCAGGCCGCCATTGGCGCCCAGGAAACGCACCGCCGTGGCGTGGCCGTGCCACAGGCGCGGCTGCTCGCGGTCCAGCGCGGTCTGCAGGCGCAGGGTGACGGGCTGGCCCATCAGGGCCTTCAGCGGGATATGCGCGTCGTCGGACAGCGCGGTGATCTCCAGGCGATAGGCGCCGCCGCTCAATTGTTCGGTGGCCGACAGGGTCTCGGCCACCAGGCGGTTATCGCCCAGCGGCGTGCGCAGGTCCAGCAGGCGGTTGGCCTGCGCGATGCCGGCGGTCGACAGGCGGGACAGTCCGGAAGAATCCTGGGGCATGATCGCGGCTCCTGGCTCAGGTCAGGCGGTAGCGGAAGTCGCCGTTCTTGCCGGCCGTGACGCGGATGCGCGCGATCGCCTCGCCCTGCGCCATGCGGCCCAGCACCTGTTCGGCGATCTGCGGCAACAGCGTGCCGTTCAGGATGTGGTCGACGTTGCGCGCGCCGGTGTCGACCTCGGTGCAGCGCGCCAGCACGGCCTCGACCAGCGCGTCGTCCCAATCGAACACGGCGCGGTGGTTGGCCTGCACCCGCTCGGCGATGCGGGCCAGCTTCAGGCCGATGATGCGCGCCAGGGCGTCGTCATCCACCGGGTAGTAGGCAATGGTCTTCATGCGGCCCAGGAAGGCCGGCTTGAAGGCCTTGTACAGCTGCGGCGCCAGCAGTTCCTGCAAGGCGTCCGGATCCGGCCGTTCCTCGGCGGTCTTGTTCAGGCAGGCCTGCATGATGGTCGACGAGCCGACGTTGGAGGTCAGGATGATCAGCGTGTTGCGGAAGTCGATCTCGCGCCCTTCGGCATCGTCCATGACGCCCTTGTCGAACACCTGGAAGAACAGCTCCAGCACGTCGGGATGGGCCTTCTCGATCTCGTCCAGCAGCACCACGCTGTAGGGCTGGCGCCGCACGGCTTCGGTCAGCACGCCGCCTTCGCCGTAGCCGACGTAGCCGGGCGGCGAGCCTTTCAGGCCCGAGACGCTGTGGGCCTCCTGGTATTCGCTCATGTTGATCGTGACCAGCTTGCGCTCGCCGCCGTACAGGATGTCGGCCACCGCCAGCGCGGTTTCGGTCTTGCCCACGCCCGAGGGGCCGACGAACAGGAACACGCCCTTCGGCTTGTTGGGGTCTTCCAGGCCGGCGCGCGCGGTGCGCACGCGCTGGGCGATGGCGTGCAGCGCGTGGTCCTGGCCGATCACGCGTTCGGCCAGCAGCGGCTGCAGTTCCAGCACGGTGCGGATCTCGTCGTTGACCATGCGGCCCAGCGGGATGCCGGTCCAGGCCGAGACGATCTCGGCGATCACCTGCGCATCCACGTAGGCCGGCACCAGCGGCGCTTCGCCCTGCAGGGCGCGCAGTTGCTGCTGAAGCTCGGCCAGTTGCGCCTGGGCGGGCGTTGGCTCGGCGGCCTTGCCGGCGCGGCGCTTGCCGGTGGTTTCGGGCTCGGGTTCCTGGCCCGCGGCTTCCAGCTCTTCGCGCAGCGCGTGGATCTGCCGCACCAGCTCGCTTTCCTGGGCCAGGCGCGCTTCGGCGTCGGCCAGTTGCTGGCGGATGGCGTCCATTTCCTCGTCCAGCTCGCGCAGGCGGGCCGATTGCGCGGCCCCGGCGGCGGCCTCGCGGCGCAGGGCGGCGCGCTCGGTTTCCTGGCGCGCTAGGCGGTGGCGGGCGTCGTCGATCAGGGCCGGCGTGGCGCTGCGGCCCAGCGCCACCCGGGCGCAGGCGGTGTCCAGCACGCCGACAGCCTTGTCCGGCAGTTGGCGGCCGCTGATGTAGCGGTGCGACAGGCGGGCGGCGGCAACTATCGCCTCGTCCAGGATGCGCACGCCGAAATGCTGTTCCATCAGCGGCGCCATGCCGCGCAGCATGCTGGCGGCCAGGGTCTCGCTGGGCTCTTCCACCTTGACCACCTGGAAGCGCCGCGCCAGCGCGGCGTCCTTTTCGAAGTACTTCTTGTATTCGCTCCAGGTGGTGGCGGCGATGGTGCGCAGTTCGCCGCGCGCCAGCGCCGGCTTGAGCAGGTTGGCGGCATCGTTCTGGCCGGCCTGCCCGCCCGCGCCGATCATGGTGTGGGCTTCGTCGATGAACAGGATGATGGGCGTGGGGCTTTGCTTGACCTCGTCGATCACGCTTTTCAGGCGGTTCTCGAACTCGCCCTTGACGCTGGCGCCGGCCTGCAGCAGGCCCATGTCCAGCGTGCGCAGCGCCACGCCGGCCAGCGCCGGCGGCACGTCGCCGGCCACGATGCGCAGCGCCAGGCCTTCGACCACCGCGGTCTTGCCGACGCCGGCCTCGCCGGTCAGGATGGGGTTGTTCTGGCGCCGCCGCGTCAGGATGTCGATCATCTGCCGGATCTCGGCATCGCGGCCGATCACCGGATCGATCTTGCCTTCGCGGGCGCGCTCGGTCAGGTTGGTGGTGTACTGGTCCAGCGCCGGCGTCTTGGACAGCGCGGCCGCGGGCGTTGCGGCCTCGCCCTGAACGGCGTCGTCGCCCAGCGCCACCGATTGGCCGGCCTCTTCCGAGCCGGCCGTCAGGGCCGCGAAATCGTGCTTCAGCTCTTCCAGGCGGAACGACTCGAACAGGCGCGAGCCGCGCCGCGCCAGCGCCGCCAGATCCGGCTCGGTCAACAGCGCCAACAGCAGGTGGCCGGAACGGATGCGGGTCGTCTGCGTGTCCAACGAGGCGATCAGCCAGGCATGCTCGAACAGGCGCGGCAGGTGCGGCGAAAACACCGGGGTGCGGGTATTGCCGTTCTTGAAGCCGCGGATCTCGGCGTTCAGGTCGGCCTCCAGCACCGAGGCCTCTATGCCGCTGCGGCGCGCCACGATGCTGAAATCGCTGGCGGGCTTTTCCAGCAGCGCCAGGAACAGGTGTTCCAGGTCCACCTCGTAGTGGCCTTGCGCCATGCACAGGCTGGCGGCGCGCTCGGCGGCCTGGCGGCAGGTCTGGTTCAGTTTCCCGATCAGGGTTTTCAGGGGAGTGGCCATGTTCTGGGTTGTCTTGTTCTCAGTGGATGGTGTGCAGTTCGTAGCTGGCGTCGTCGCGATCCGACGCCGACGGTTCGGTGCAGAGAAAGGAATTCCAGCCCAGGCGCGCGCCGCCGCCCTCGGCGTCGCCGCCCAGCGCGCTGCCGGCGACGTCCTCCTTGGCCATCACCAGCCGCACCTCGTATTCGAAGCTGAGCCCGCCGAACATCGTCAGCAGTTTCTCCAGCGCCTGGGCGCGGGCGCCGCCGGGCAGGAAATCGGCGAACGCCGACCTGGACAGCGGGCCGATCCACAGCCGGATGCGCAGGTCGCGCTGCCAGATGCGCTCGCCCGCCATGGCGGACACGCCCAGCACCGCGCCGGGACGGCCCAACTGAGTGCGGTTTTCGGGCGGCACGTGATACCAGCGGCCGACGAACTGTTCGACCCGCAAGGCCACCTGGAAGTAATCGGCCAGCACCCGTTGCAGGTACGCGGCCGACACCGGCCGCTGCCGCGCCGCCGCCGCGTAGTGCGCCAGCGATTCGTCGAACACGCGGCCCTCGCCAGCATGCAGGCGGTCGCGCAGCGCCGGATGCCCTACCCCGCCCAGCGCCAGCAGCAGCGGCAGGTAGTGATGGTCCTGTTCGGTCTCGTGCCGCAGCGGCATGCGGTACTTCTTCCAGGCCGCGTAGAACAGCGCCGCGGCCCGGTTCGAGAAGATGTCGAAGAAGGCGCGGGCGCCACGGTCGCGCGTGGCGCTTTCGCGGTGGCTCAGGATCTCGGAGTAATGCAGCGGCAAGGCGCCCTGCCCGCCCAGCAGGCCGAAGAAGGCCGGCTCGATCTCCACCCGTCCCAGCGTGCCGGCGGCCAGCGCCGCCAGTCGCGCGTCGGCGTCGTGCAGGGCCTGGCCGTTCTTGTCGAAGGCGGTCAGCCCCGCGATCTCGCTGGCCGGAAAGCCCAGCGACGACGAGTTGACGAAGCGCAGGTGCGCCGGCACGGCATTCCTGGCGCGCGTGCCTTCCTGGCGCGCGAACCACAGTTCCAGCACCCGCACGGCCTGGAAGAACTTGAAGCGCTGCGGCTCGGCCAGCAGCGATTCGATTACGCTAGGATCGCGTCGCCGTTGCATGGGGGACACCGTAGGATTTCTTCCGCGCCGCGGCGCGACAGCACCACCAACTGCACGAAGCTGTTGGCGTGCACGTAAAGGCCGAAGAAGCGGTTGAGCACCGCCACGAAGGCATGCAGGCTGGTGCCCACGAAGTTTTCTTCATTGATCGTCAGCCGGATCTCGATGCCGCGCACGAAGGTCGCGAACGGCTCGCCCGGCATCCAGTGGGTGGCGGGCTTGTAGTCCAGCCCCACCAGCCCTTCGATCTGGCGCGCGGCCACCGCCGCGTGCGACAGGTCGTACAGGCGCAGCGTCTCCTTCAGCGCCGGCAGGCCGCTGTGCACCAGTGACAGGTGGTTCAGCGCCAGGTGCGAGATCAGGCGCCAGTGCGCCGCGCGGCCCTGCTGGAAGCGGTGCGTATGGGTCGGGCGGCGCAGCATGCGGATCTCGCGCGCCACCGAGCCGCCTTCCAGGAACAGGTCGCCGCCCGGCTGGCCCACCGCCAGGTGCGACGGCAGGTCGCGATTGGTGCAGGTCAGCTCCAGGCTCAGCGTTTCGGTCTGCGGCAGGGCCGGATTGAAGTCGATGTCGACGATGGACATCTCCATTTCGTAGCCCGGGCTGCGCTCGGCCACCATCGAATCGCGCCGCGCGGTCCAGTAATGGCTGGCGCCCTCGGGCGTCTCGCCGTGGTGCAGCGAATAGAACGGCCGGAACTCCACCACCGAATCGCCCTGCGCGTTCTGCCGCACCAGCCGCACGCGGTCGATGGAATAGACCTCGTAGCCGTAGGCCCGGCGCGCATCGGCCACCACCGGATAGGAGGCCGCCGCATGCGTGACGCGAATGGGATCGGCGCGCTGCTCGAACAGGTTGATCACCGGCGTGCAGCCCAGCCGGAAGTTGTCGGCCGAGGCCGATTCCAGCAGGCGCGCGGTATTCGAATCGGCGCGCAGCCCCTTGACCGGCAGGTGCAGCGTGAATTCGCGCAGCGGCCCGACCGCGCGCCGCAGCGCCGCCAGGTCGATGTCGACGAAGTTGAATTTTTCGGAAAAGACGAAGTACTCGGCCAGCAGCCGGTAGGCCGGATGCGAGCTGGCCGGAAAATCGATCAGCGCGTCGTCCTCGGCCAGTCCCACCTGGGCCAGCGGCACGTCCGGCAGCCGGTTCCAGCGGCCGGGTTGGGTCTCGATGTAGGCCGCCGCGGTGCGCAGGAACAGGCAGTCGCGCAGCGCTGCCACGAACGACGGCTCGCCATGCAGATAGACCCGCAGGCGGTCCACGGCCAAGGTGGCGAAGCTCTGCGTTTCGGCCAGGCAGGCCAGCGTCAGCGACAGGCGGCCGGTCACGCCCGGCGGCAGTTGCGTGGCCGATGGCGCGTTGGCGGTCGAGGCGAACGTGGCCTGGCGGATGGCCACCGGCGCCAGCGTCACGTCGTAGGCCGTGCGGAAGCGGCAGGCCACGCCGCGCACGGCGTGCGATTTCAATTCGGTGCCCCGCGCCACGCGCACCGGCGCGGTCAGTTGGGCCGCCACCCCGCCCATGTCGAACTGCGCGATCGAACACGCCGGAAACGGCCGCAGGTAATGCGGATACATCACTTCGAACAACGCTTCCGTGAATTCCGGATAGTCGTCGTCCAGCTTCTTGTTGATGCGCGCGCCCAGCAGGGCGAATGATTCGATCATCCGCTCGACGTGCGGATCCTCGCAGGTCTCTCCCGACAGCCCCAGGCGCGCGGCGATCTTCGGATAGCGCTGGGCGAAATCCCGCGACGAGCCGCGCAGGAACCCCAGCTCGCGTTCGTAATACGGCAGCAGTTCTTCCATCTTTCCCTTCCTCGCCGGCGGCTGGCCGCCGGCGCCCGCGTGCGTTTATGTTGTCAGGCGGCCGCCGCGGCCTTGGCCCAGCCCTTGCTGACCGAATACTGCAGCGTCGACGGCTGCAAGGTCGCGTCGAACGTCACCGGCTCATGGGCCGGGCCGACGTCCAGCATCGCGGTGATCGCGAAATACAGCACCGAGGTGGCGCGGCTGTCGACCTGGAGCACCACGCGCACGTGCGTCAAGCGCGGCTCGTGGCGGGCGATGGCCTGCTCCAGCGACCGGCAGATGAATTCCCGGTCGTAGTGGCTGGCCAGGCTGAGCCCGGAGAAATCCGACAGCCCGTAGGTCAGGATCGACCGCTGGCAGTTCGGATAGCGCTTGAGCGACTCCTCGGTGAAGACCATGCGGGTATTGAGCAGGGCCTCGATGTCGCGCGCGACGGTTTCCTTGATTTCCTCGACGGACAGGCGCCGCAGCGCGTGCGGCGCCGGGCCGTCCCCGTCGAACAGCTTGTCGAACAGGCTGGGTTCGAATCCCTTCATCACGGACCTCTTTCAGGAAAACCGCGGCCCGGTGACGAGCCGCGGCCTTCGCCTTGCCGCGCGGTCGGGATCAGACCGAGTAGGTCTTGTCGTTCTTGGTCAGGCTCCAGGCGCCCTGGGAATTGCCGCCCTGGTTGCCGCCGACCTTCTGCTGCGTGTACTTCCACTGGACCGCGGCGTACTTCAGCGAGAACGATTCGTGCGGCAGGCCTTCGCTGACCACTTCCGGCGCGACGCGCGAGATGATCACGTACTTGAGCTTGATTTCCAGGTACTTGACGCGGTTGCCTTCGCCGTCGGCGCGCAGGAAGTCGATGGTCACTTCGTCAAAGGTCGTGCCGCCCGAAGCGTGCTGGTAGAGCAGCGGGCTGACCACGTCCAGGTCCTTGGTGAAGACCATTTCGCCATGCTCGGTGCGCTCGGCGGTGTGGCCGCCCGAGGTCGAGGCGGTGGCCGACCGCGGCTGGATGATCTCGTGGCGCCACGAGCCCACTTCGATCCAGTCCGGGTGATCCTTGTCCTGGGACTCGCCCTTGAGCGCGGGATTGCCGAATTTGACGTAGATGTCCTTCATTAAAGTACTCTCCGGTTAATAGCTTTGGATCAGACGGTCATCACGATTTCTGGGCCTGGGCGGGCAGTTCCGCCACCAGACGCAGGGAAATCGACAGCTCGTCGAGTTGGAAATGCGGCCGCAGGAACGCCACGGCCCGGAACACGCCAGGACGACCCGGCACTTCGGCTACTTGCACCGATGCTTCCCGCAGGGGGAATTGCGCTTTCTGCTCCTGGTTCGCGTTGTCGTCCAGCAGCACGTACTGCGAGACCCAGCGGTTCAGGAAACTCTCGACCGATTGCGCGGACGCAAAACTGCCGATCTTGTCGCGCATCATGGCCTTCAGGTAATGGGCCACGCGCGACACCGAAAAGATGTACTGCAACTGCGCCGACAGCACCGCGTTGGCATTGGCGCTGTCGGTGTTGTACTTCTTGGCCTTCTGCACCGATTGCGCGCCGAAGAACGCCGCGTAGTCGGAGTTCTTGCAGTGCACCAGCGGGATCAGGCCCAGGTCGCTCAGTTCCTTCTCGCGCCGGTCGGTGATGGCGATTTCGGTGGGACACTTGAGCGCGATCTCGCCATCGTCGGTCTTGAAGGTGTGGGTCGGCAGGTTCTCGACCAGGCCGCCGCCTTCGACGCCGCGGATCGCCGCGCACCAGCCGAAGTCGGCAAAGGCCGCGGTCAGGCGCGCGCCGAAGGCCCAGGCGGCGTTGCACCACAGGTACTTGGCATGGTCGGTGCCGTCGACGTCCTCGACGAAATTGAAGCCTTCCACCGAGGTGCCCTCTTTCGGGTCGTACGGCAGGCGGCCCAGGAAGCGCGGCATGGTCAGGCCGACGTAGCGCGAGTCCTCGGAGTCGCGGAAGCTGCGCCACTTGGTGTATTCGACCGTGTCGAACACCTTGGCCAGGTCGCGCGGGCGGCCCAGGTCGGCGAAGCTGTCCAGGCCCAGCAGCTCGGGCGAGGCCGAGGCGATGAACGGCGCGTGCGAGGCCGCGGCCACGTGCGACATCTGCTCGATGAAGTACATGTCCTCGGGCTGGCGGGTGATCTCGAAGTTGCCCAGCAGCGCGCCAAAGGGCGAGCCGCCGAAGGTGCCGAATTCTTCCTCGTAGACCTTCTTGAACATCAGGCTCTGGTCGAAGTCGATGGCGGTCTGGAAGTCGCGCACCAGGTCGCGCTTGGTGACGTTGAGCACCTTGATCTTGAGCATCGGCCCGGTATTGCTTTCCTGGCACAGGTAATGCAGGCCGCGCCAGGTGCTTTCGAGCTTCTGGAACTCGGCGCCGTGCATGACTTCGCTGAGCTGGGCCGAGATCAGGCGGTCCAGCTCGGCCACGCGGGCGTCGAGCATGGCGGACAGGTTGTCCGACACCACCACGGTGCCCTTCATGACTTCGCGCGCCAGTTCGCCGATCAGGTCCTTGGCGCGATCGTGCTCGGCGGTGGATTTGGCCACCCGGCTCTGCTCGACGATCTGGTCGAGCAGGCCCGAGTCGGCGGCGGCCGGGGCGGATGCGTTTTGCGCGGCGGCGGAATTACTCATTGCTGCCTCCCTTGCCGTCCTTGCCGGCTTCGCTGGTCAGTTGCTGCAGTTTTTCCGTGCTGCTGAGCACTTCGCCCAGCAGATCCTCCAGCTTGTCGTTGCCGGCCAGCTTGTTGCGCAGGTCGGCCAGCTTGGTGCGGATCTCCAGCAATTCCTTGAGCGGTTCGATCTGCTGCACCACGGCCTCGGGGCGGAAGTCCTCGATCGAGCGGAACTTCAGGTCGACGCCGAAGGTGCCGCCCTCGTCGGTCAGGCGGTTCTTCACGCGGTACGCGGCGCGCGGCTCGAGGCCGCGCATCACGTCGTCGAAGTTGTCGACGTCGATATTGACGAACTTGCGGTCCTTCAGGCGCGGCAGCTCGGCTTCCGACTGCGCGCTGAAGTCGCCCACCACACCCACGACGAAGGGCAGTTCCTTCTGCTCGATCGCGTCGCCCTTCTCGACGTCATAGGTCAACTGGACGCGCGGCGGGCGTACTTTCTGGAGTCTTTTCTGAACGCTTTCTTTCTTAGCCATGGGGGCTCCAAGCGGATGCGTATTGACGAAGGCAAGCGGCCCCGGCCAGCCGGGTCCGGCGGGCCGATCAGGGTTTGAGGAGATTGCCGAACGGATCCGGCGCGCGGCCCGCGGGAGGGGCAGAGGTCTGGGCCGGCGGCGTGGCGCCGCCGGATTGAGCCGGCTTGGCCGCGGCGCCGGCGTTGGCGGCCGGCGTGCCGGCCGAAGGGGTCACCGCCGTACCGGTGGCGGGGGTGCCCGCGGCGGGCGTGCCCGTGGCGGCCGCGCTGTCGTTGCGTGGCTTGGGCGGCGGGCGCGTGCCGCCGCCGCGCGGCGGCTTGCGGCCCTCGGGGAACAGCACGTCCTGGCCCAGCGTTTCACGCATGGCGGCGGCCAGCGCCACCGCGTCGCTGCGGGCGTTGCCGGCCAGCAGCGCGTCGGCGCGCAGGTCGGCCAGCGATTGCATGGCGACTCGCAGGCCGCCCACGGCGCGCACGGTCTTGGCGGTGAAGTCGTTCGAGTCGCGATTCAGCGCCTCATCGGCGGCAACGATCGCTTCCCCGTATTTCTGCTCATCGAAGCGGATCTTGGCGATGTACGACCAGGGTTCGCCGCGCGACGGGTTGCGCTGCGCGATCTCCTGGAATTGGGCCACGGCCTCGTCGCCCCCCTTGTTGGCCAGCGTCTCGGTGGCCTGGGTGATCGACTGCTTGTATTCAGCGTCCGTCTGGGGCTTGTTGGTGGTGGCACAACCGGCCATTAACGCCACCATGCCACCTATGAGGAAATACCGGGAAAGTTGCATTTTTTGGGCACGTGTCTGATGTAACCAAGGGCCGCGTATTTCAACAACTTTTTGTTAGTACACCACTACAGAGGATTACGTCATGTAACTTGCGTCGAAATGTCGTGCAACGTGCCGTCATCTGTATGTTGTCGCAATCATCCGGTATAAAGAGCCATGTCAAAACATCTCAATTTATCGCGATGCTTGGCGGCCACGATGCTCATCGCGGCAGTGCCCGTCATTAATGGTTGTGCGGCGGTTTCCGCCCTTGGCGCGGTCGCCGGAATCACCGGCACGGCGCTCGATGCGGCGGGCCTGAAAAAGGACCCGAATGCGCCCACCGATGTGAAATTGGCGATACACGCCGGAGAAAATTTGAATGCGAGCAGCGGCCAGCCAACCGCCGTCGTTACGAAAGCATACTATTTGAAGAATGCCGAGGCATTTCAGCGCGCGCCGCTCACTCAATTGGTTGATACTGCGCAGGAAAAGGCGGCATTGGGCGACAGTCTCATCGCGTCGCGCGAAATCACCCTGACGCCAGGCCAGCGTTTCGAGAACGTCGAAAAGGTGCCGAAAGGCGCCGCGTACATCGCCGTTGCCGCCTTGTTTTACGCGCCCGCGCCGCAGCGCTGGAAATACGTGTTCGAGGTCAAGGAAGTCGAAGACACCGGCATCGTCCTGGGCGCGCATGCCTGCGCCATGACGGTCGCCACCGGCAAGATCGTGCTGCCGCCGGGCATGCCCGCGTTCGATCCGTCCCGGCTCGGTTCCCTGCAATGCCCGAACTGATTCCGGCGCGAGCCGCGCGCGTTCACCGCAACGTCCTCTTCATATATATAGATAGTCAATAACGAGAGCCCGCCAACGTGAGTTATTCAGCGAAGATCCTGTGGGGAGAGGGCCTGTTCCTGCGGCCCCAGCATTTTCAGCGCCAGGACGCCTACCATGAGGCCCGCCTGGCGGAAATGAGCCGCGCGCTGCATCCGTATTCGTGGGGCCTGCGCGCCGCGCGTTTCGACGCCGCCGCGCTCGCCAATGGCATGTTGCGCGCCACCGAACTGTCGGCGATCTTCCCCGACGGCGAAATCTACAACGCGCCGCACAACGACGACGTGCCGCCCGCCGTGGCGCTGGACGGGCTGGACGGCGCCAGCGAGGCCGTGTTCTACCTGGCCCTGCATCCGATGAAGGACATCGGCGGCAACTACCGCGACGCGCAGCAGGCGCAGGGATTCGATGCCCGCTACGCGCACCAGGACAGCCCCGCCCCCGACCTCTACACCAATGCCAGCACCGCCGAGCTGGCGTTTCTGCGCAAGAACGTGCGGCTGCTGTCCGAACACGAGCCGCGCGATGCGCTGCTGACGATCCCGGTGGCGCGCGTGCGCCGCACGGCCAGCGCCGGTTACGAGCTGGACACCGGCTTCATCGCGCCCAGCCTCACGGTGCAGGCCTGCGGCGCGCTGTTCGAGCAGTTGCGCCGCCTGCTGGACGCGCTGCAGGCCAAGGTCAACGCGCTGTACGGTTTCCATCGCGAGCCGAACAAGAACATCATCGAGTTCCGCTCGGGCGACGTGGCCTCGTTCTGGCTGCTGCACACCGCCAACGAAGCCTATTCGGCGCTTTCGCACCTGTTCCACAACCCGCAGCTGCATCCGGAACGCCTGTTCCAGGAGATGCTGCGGCTGGCCGGCGCGCTGATGACGTTCTCGAAGGTGCACACGCTGGCCGACCTGCCGGTGTATCGCCACGAGCAACCCGGCGCGGCCTTCGCGCAGCTCGACACGATCCTGCGCGACCTGCTCGACACCGTGATCTCGACGCGCTACTTCTCCATCGTGCTGGAAGAGCTGCGCCCCTCGTTCCACGTCGGACGCCTCGATTCCGACAAGCTCGACGAGACCACCGCGCTGTACCTGTCGGTGTCCGCGGCGACGCCAGCCAGCGAGCTGGCCGAAACGGTGCCGCTGCGCTTCAAGGTCGGGGCGCCGGACGACGTCGAGAAGCTGGTGCTGTCGGCCATGCCGGGCGTGCAACTGGCCTACACGCCACAGGTGCCGCCGGCCGTGCCGGTCAAGCCGGGCGCCTGCTATTTCACCCTGCAGACGCGCGGCTCGCTGTACGACCGCATGCTGCAGGCCCGCAGCATTGCCATCTACGCGCCGTCCGGCATACCCGAGCTGAAACTGGACCTGATCGCCGTCACCCGCTGACGCGCGCCCTGTCCGCCCCTTCCCGACGCCACCCCGACATCCACTGACAGAGCCCGCCATGAACACCGCCGCGCCCTCTCTGATGCCCGCCGCCTCGCTCCCGCCGCGCGCCGCCGATTTCTACGGATCGCGCCCCGCCAAGTCACTGCTGGACCTGCTGTACGACGGCTTCCTGATGCTGTTCCTGCTCAAGAGCGGGCAGGAACCGGCGAGCGCCGCGTCGTTCTCGGCGCGGGTGCAGCAGTTCCTGGCGGACTTCGAGCGCAGCGCCAAGAAGCTCGACATACCGGCCGAGGACGTCTACGCCACCAAGTATGCGTTCTGCGCGGCGGTCGACGAGACCGTGCTGAATTCGGGCTTCTCGATCCGCGACGCCTGGATGCTGCAACCGCTGCAGCTGACGCTGTTCGGCGAGCAACTGGCCGGCGAGAACTTTTTCTCGCGGCTGGAGGACCTGCGCGCCCAGGGCGCGCCGCGGCTGCAATCGCTGGAGGTGTTCTACATGTGCCTGCTGCTGGGCTTCCAGGGCAAGTACATGATCGAGGGCCAGGAAAAGCTGGGCTACCTGACCGCGCGCCTGGGCGACGAGATCGCGCTGCTGCGCGGCAAGCGCGCCGGCTTCGCGCCGCACTGGCCGCTGCCCGACAAGATCGCCCACACGCTCAAGCGCGACGTGCCGCTGTGGAGCATCGGCGCGCTGTTCGCGTTGCTGGGCCTGCTGGCCTACCTGGGCATGGCGCATTTCCTGAACGGCGACATGCAGACCGCCATGGCGCCGTATCACGACATCGTCAAGCTCGGCCCGCGCGCCGCCCACCTGACCATCTCGCTGCCCTGACGGCACACGCACACCGCCACGCACCATGATCGATCGTTCCTCCCCGCCCGCGGGCTACAGCAGCCTGGATGTCGCCGCGCTGTCCCAGAACGCCCGCCTGCTGCAAGTCGAAACGCCTTTGGGCGAAGCGCTCGTCGTCGAACGCCTGCGCCTGCGCGAAGGCGTTTCGGAACTGTTCGCGCTGACCCTGGACTGCCTGTCCGCGTCGGCCGAGCTGGACGTCGAACCGCTGCTGGGCAAGGAGATCAGCGTCAGCCTGCTGCTGGCCGACGGCGGACGGCGGCGCTGGCATGCGGTGGTGGAAGGCGTGGACGCGCTCGGCGCCGACGGCGGGCTGGCGCGTTACCGCCTGCACGCCGCGCCCTGGCTGGCCACGCTGCGGCTGCGGCGCGACAGCTTCGTGTTCCAGGACAAGTCGGTCACCGATATCCTGACCGACGTGTTCGCGGACTACCCGCTGGCCGCGTTCGCCTTCGACATCGCCGAACCGCTGGCGCCGCGCCCGGTGCGCACCCAGTACCGGGAAACCGACCTGGACTTCGTGCTGCGGCTGATGGCCGAGGCCGGCCTGAGCTTCCGCTTCGACCACCAGCAGGGTGACAGCAAGGCCGACGGCGGCGGCGCGCGCCACCGCCTGGTGGTGTTCGATGCCCGCGCCGCGCAGCCGGCCAACCCCGCCGCTTCGCTGCGTTTTCATCGCAGCGATGCCACCGAATCCGAAGACAGCGTCACGCGCTTCGGCGCGGCGCGCGAGGTCCGCGCCAACGCCGTCACCCGCGTCGCCTGGAACGACCGGACGCTGCTGGCGCACGGCGCCCATGCCGAATCGGCGCTGGACGCCGGCGCGCTGCCGCCGCTGGAAGACTACGACTACGACGGACACGGCCGCCACCCGGACGACGCCGCGGCCGAACAGCTCGCCAACCGCGGGCTGCAGGCGCACGAGGCGCGCGCGCTGCGCTTCGAGGGCGGCGGCAGCGCCCGCCAGATGATGCCGGGCCACGTCTTCGCGCTGACCCAGCACGACCGCTACGCGCAAGGTGCGGGCGCGGCGGGCGACGAGCTGGGCGGCAACCGCTACACGCTGCTGTGGGTCGAGCACGAGGCCGCCAACAACCTGGGCAGCCAGGCCGCCCAGGCGCTGGCCGCCCCCGATCTGGAGCATGGCGCCTACCGCAACGACTTCACTGCCCAGCCGGCCGCCGCGGCGCTGCTGCCCGCTTGGCGAGCCCGGCCGACGGCGCCCGAAGGCGTGACCGCCCTGGTGGTGACGGCGCAGGATGCCAGCATCACGACCGGGCGCGACCTGCGCGTCAAGGTGCAATTCCCGTGGCAGCGCGGCGAGCGGCCGCTGCCGGGCGGCCTGCGCCACCGCAGCCACGGCGACGACGCCGGCAACGCGCCGGGCGACGATCGCTCCGGCACCTGGCTGCGCGTGGCCGGCGCCCAGGCCGGCCCCAACTGGGGCGCGCATCATCTGCCGCGCCAGGGCACCGAAGTCGTGGTGGAATTCCTGGATGGCGACATCGACCAGCCCGTGGTGGTGGCGCAGCTCTACAACGACAGCGATCTGCCGCCGTGGAGCGCGGGCGTGGATGGCCAGGCCAATCATCCCGGCACGCTCAGCGGCTGGCATAGCCAGGGCCTGGACGGCCAGGGCCACAGCCAGTGGCTGTTCGACGACACCGCCGGCCAGGTGCGCACGCGCCTGTCGAGCTCCATCGCCGCCTCGCAGCTGGGATTGGGCTATCTGGTCAAGCAGGCCGCCGATGACGCATCGCGCGGCGAATGGCGCGGCAGCGGTTTCGAGCTGCGCTCGGACGCCTGGACCGTCGTGCGCTCGGGCCAGGGCATGCTGCTGTCGGCCAACGCCCGCGAGGGCGCGCGCTCGACCCAGGCCGATGCACAGGAGGCCCTGGCGCTGCTGCGGGGCGCGCGCAACGCGGCGAGCCGCATCAACGACGCCGCCACCCAGCGCCAGGCGCGGCCGCTGGCGGCCAACGAGCAATACGATGCCCTGATCAAGGCGGTCGATCCCAAGGCCGACGGCCGCTATCCCGGCAGCGTCGGCGGCCAGCAGGCGGTCAAGGCCGCCGGCGGCGAACGCGGCGGCAGCGATCCGGTCGAGCGCATCGACGGGGCCCGCATGCTGATCGACGCGCCTTCGTCGATGAACCTGGCGACACCGGCCTCGGCCGTGCTGCACGCCAGCGAAAACCTGCACGTCACCGCCCAGGCCGACGGCCACATCGCCGCGCGCCAGACCTTCGCCAGCGCTTCCGGCCGCTCGACCAGCCTGTTCGTGCAGGATGGCGGCCTGCGCGCCATCGCCGCCAACGCGCCGGTGTCGCTGCAGGCCCATACCGACATGCTCGAAATGCTGGCCGGGCAGGACATCACCATCACCTCCACCACCGACAGCATCGAAATCCTGGCCAACCAGCGCATCACCCTGCAGGCGGCCGGCGGCGCCATCGTGATGGACGGCGGCGACATTGTCTTCAAGGGGCCGGGCATGTTCTCGGTCAAAGGCGCCTCGCACAACCTGATCGGCCCGGCCAGCGACGCGGCCGCCCTGCCGGCCCTGCCCTCGAGCCAGGTGGGCGATCCGATGCTGGTGACGGCGGAACTGGTGCACCGGCCGAACGCGCTGCTGCAAGCCCTGAATGGCTCCGGCCAGGCGCTCAACGCCGCGGGCGCGGCCGATGCCGCGGCAGCGGGCGCCGCGCTGCCGGCGGCGGGCACCGCGACGGGCGGCGGCTCCCTGCTGGGCGGCCTGGGCGCCACCCTGGCCAGCGGCGCAACGGCCGTCTCCAGCGGATTGCAGAGCGCGACGCAGACCGCGTCCGGCATGGTGGACAAGGCCAGATCCATGGCCAACGCCGCGCTCAAGCCGGTCCAGGACCTGGGCGCGATGGCGGGCAAGGCCATGGGCTCGGTGACCGAGGCCGGCTCGGGCCTGGTGTCCGGCGCCGCCGCCAGGGCCGGCGGCATGGCGCAATCGGCGCTGGGTTCGGCAACGCCCTCATTGATGGGCGGCGCCACGCCTTCGTTGATGGGCGGCGCGCTTGCCAGCGCGGCGCCGATGCCCGCCGGCTTGGCCGATGCGGCCGGCGCGGTATCGCAGGCCGGCGCGATGGCGGACCAGGCCACCGCGATGGCCTCGCAAGCCGCCGCATTGAGCGGCAAGGCCGCCGGCATGCTGTCCGGCGCTTCCGGCGCGAGCGCATCGGCGGGCGCTTGCGCCGCGGCGAGCACGGCCGGCGCAGCCTCCGGCGCGGCGGCATCGTCGCCGGGCGTGGCGGCGCAGGCGGCCGGCATGGCGTCGTCGGCCACCGGCGTGGCCGCGCAGGCCGCCGGCGCCATGGGCAATGCTTCGGCCGCCTCGGCGCTGTCGGCGGCCTCGGGCCTGACGGCCGCGGGCGGCGGCGGTGTCGGCGCGGCCATCGGGCCGGTGATGACGCAGGCCATGGGCGCCCTGGGCGACCGCGGCGCCGCGCTGGGTTCCGCGGTGAACACCCTGCTGTCGATGCCCGACGTCAACCAGGGCAACCTGCCGGCGGTGGCCGGCGCCATCCTCGGCACGCCCGGCCTGACCGATTCGGCGGTGCCCACGGTGGTGGGCGCCATCCTGCAATCGCCCAGCATTTCCAGCGTCACCTTGCCCAAGGTGGCCGAGACCATCATGAACATCCCGGCGGTGGCCAACTCGCCCTATCCGGGCCTGGCCAAGCGGGTGATGGAAGCGGCGGGCATCAGCCTGCCGGGAACCGCCGCGCGGCCGGCCGGCCAGGACGCGGGCGCGGCGCCGGACCCGGCCCCGTCCTCGGCCACGCCGTCGGCCTACCGGGCCCGCAACGGCGCCAAACTGCAATACGTCAACCTGACGGAGCCTTCCGAACGCTGGAACGACGGCCAGGCGCTCAACAGCCTGGATCGCCAGACCAACAAGCCCAAGATCCATGTGAAATTCAACAAGGCCGGCCAGCACCGCTTCACCGTAAAGGTCAGCCCGCGCCCCGGCAACGCCGTGTATTCGGCGCGCGAACAGAGCCGCCAGCCCCTGTACCGCGAACCCACCCAGCGCACGTACAACTACGTCACGGACGCCGATGGCACCAAGACCGTCGACGACATCGCGCTGCCGGCCGCCGGCCTGAACACCTACCTGTTCGAAGTGATCAACGACAAGAACCAGATCATCTCGACCGAGGTGGTTGAAACCGTCCGGCGCCTGTATCTGCAGGAAATCATGCTGCCCGGCCCGGAAGCGCTGCCGCGTCCGCACGGCTTCCAGCCGACCGCCACCGAGTACGCCCGCCATGGCGTCGACGTGCTGCAATTGCCGCCAGTGAGCACTCCCGGCGATGCCAATTCCGACGTCTTCACCGAAGACGGCGAGGCGCGCCTGCGCCAACTGGCCGGCTCGGTCTATCCCCGTTCGCAGGGCCCCTCGCACGCGCCCTACACCATCGTGGTCTGCCACGTCGACCGGCTGGCGTCGATGCTGCCCGTGCAGCCGATCTACGTGCAGGCCAGCGCCGGCCCCGGCGCGCCCGACAAGGAAGTCCAGTTCGTCAGCGCCGACGGCAACGTCAGCTTCCTCTGGCACAACATCGAGCCGAATGTCGACTGGTTCCTGGAATGCCTGTTCGAATACACCGACCCGGCCGCGGGGGTGCGGCGCGTGCCTGTCGCGCGCGACCGCTTGACGCCGCTGCCCTACGATCCGGCCGAGCCCAAGGCCTGCCATGCCGTCAATATCCGCCTGGCCGGGCTGCTGCCGATACCGGCCACCGGCAGGTTGATCCTGCGCGTGCGGCTCATGGAAAGCGCCGCCGCCGGCGCGGCCTTCTACGACACCAACCTGCTGTGCGTCGCGGCCCTGTCGCCCTTCGAGCCGGTCACCATGAACTACCAGCAGGAAACGCTGGTGCACGAGATCGGCCACTTGATCGGCATGGTTCCCAGCGGCCCGGAATGGGCCCAGGCCCATCCGGACGAAGCCGACATGGATTCGTCCAAGCTCGACAAGGGCCCGTTCTTCTATTCCCAGTTCGGCAACCATTGCCACTTCGGCCTGCCCGCCAGCCAGGCCGATCCCAGCCACACTGGCGCCTGCGTCATGTTCGGCGGCGACTGCCAGAGCATCCGCTATTGCGTCCATTGCGCCAAGGCCGTGCGTAAAGTGGACATGTCCAATGGCTGGCCGTCGTTCTGACGGCCGGCGCCGACTGGCGCCGGCCCTGGCCCTGCTGCTCGCGGCCGCGCTGGCCGCCGCGCCCGTGTCGGCGCGGACCGTCGGCGGTCCGCGCGCTCCCTCCCAATCCGCTACCCAGACCGCTTCCATGAATACCGACTGGATCGACCCGCCCGCCTTCGCCACCGCGCCCATCGGCACCGTGCGCGACCATGCCTGCATCCCGCCCAACCA
Organism: Achromobacter sp. KK8; assembly: GCF_054188005.1. Lineage (NCBI taxonomy): Bacteria > Pseudomonadati > Pseudomonadota > Betaproteobacteria > Burkholderiales > Alcaligenaceae > Achromobacter > Achromobacter sp. KK8. The sequence continues at coordinate 5,058,427 of NZ_CM135178.1, forward strand.
GGGCAGCGACGACCAACTGAACATCGCCGCGCCCGCCCGCGTGCGGCCGCAGGCATCGGGCGCCTTGGTGATTCCCGTCTGCGCCCAAGGCATCATCCCGGTTTCGCAAGACCAGAAGCTGCCGCGCTTCGTGGCGGTCGACACGCTGACCGGCAAGACCTACGAAGGCGTGGCCTACGAGTACAAGCGCCGCAGCCCGCCGCCGGGCGTCGAGGTCGACGAGATCGCCAGCTCGCGCCCGCCCAAGGGCATCCCGATCAGCCCGGGCATCAGCGTGGGCACGCAGTTCAGCACCGACCTGGCGGCGCAGGTGGGGCTGCCGAAGGAGCCGGCGAAGTACGAGGTGTATATCGAGTCCAACGGCGTGCGGTCGAACACCGTGACGATCGAGGTGCAGGCGGCGCCATGACCGCGCCCGCCAGACGCTACGGCTAGAGGTCGCCCTCGACCTTACGGCCGGGCCGGCGCCAACCCGTCCAGGTTCGCCCGCATCTGCTCCACGCGCGCCGCCGAGGCGGTGTCGGTCTTCATCTTGGCCTCCTCGGCCTTGAAATCGGTCTTGCCGAAGATGTCCTTGTCGCGCGTGCGGAAGTACAGCGTGGTGCTGGCCAGCAGGTGATCGGGCCAGCTGCTCAACATGGCGTCGTGCACCAGGAAGTCGAACAGCGCCATCACTTTGGGCGGCAGCGGATTCTTGCCGGCGCTGGCCTCGCGCCACACGTTCAGCAGCCGCTGCTCGGTGGCGCGCCTGGCCTTCATGTCGGCGAACGGATCCTTGGGCTTGTCTGCCTCGGTGAGCGTGCCGCCACCGCGGGTGATGAGCTCGTTGCGCATGTTCTGCATGTCGAGCTGGTCCTGCTCCATCCGCTCGATGGCCCGCACCGTATTCGGATTGTTGCGGCGGAATTCTTCCTTGTGGCGCTCCATGGCGGCGTCCTGGCGCTCCGCGTCCTCCAGCGCCCGGTACTCTTCCTCCAGGCGCTGCCACAGCGGCTTGAAGCGCTGCGGCGGCAGCTCGCCACGGCTGGCCACGGCTCGATCCCAGCGTTCGTTCTTGAGCGCCTCCAGTTCCTTCAGGCGGGCCGTGTTCTCCGGCTTGGCCTGCTCTTCCTTGGACAGCCCCAGCACGCGGCGGTACTCCTCGATATAGGCCTTCTCGGGCGTATAGAAGTCGCGGTCCTGGATCCACTTCTCGGCGGGATCGGACAGCTCGCTCTTGAATACCGGATCCTGGTAGCGCACGGCCAGCCAGCGCAGGAACACTTCCATGTGCGGCATGAAGTCCACGCCCGGCTCGTACTTGACCACGCCGCGATACGCCTCGACCAGCTCGGTGATGCGGTAGCTCTGGCCACCGTCCTGGATGGACATGCCCATGCTGAACTTGGCGTACGTCAGCGGGCGCTTGTCGAACAATTGCTCCATGCTGTAGAAACCCACGCCGTGGCACAGGCCGAGGTTCAGCATGTCGCGCAGCGGCACCCGCGACAGTTCCGCGCGCGAGCCCAGCGACCCCTCGGGGCTGACCCCGGTGACGTCGCCGCTGGATCCCGGATAGAGATACTGTTCGCCCCGGGTCTTCTCCAGGCTGTCCAGGCGCTGGTTGGCGCGCAACTCCTGGGCGGCGGCGAAATGCACGCATTTGTCGACCGCGCCCGGCACCGTCAGGGTACGATCCTTGTGCGTCTGCTTGAGCAGATCGGTGAAAGGCAGAAAGCCCAGGAACGTGTTCTCGTCCATGATCGAGGACACCGAATCCAGCAGCCCCAGGAAGCGGATGCGGATCTCGGCCTCGCGCGCGCCGTTCTTGCCCGGAAACACCAGGTCCTTGTCGTGGCGCCGGCGGTACTTCTTGACCACGTCGTTGATGAACTGGCGCGCCATGACCCCGCCGCGGTCGCCGCCGAACACCGAAATCTCGATCCGCCGCACGTTGTTCATCTCGGCGCTGACGGCTTCATGCGTTGCGCGCAGTTGGCGCAGCGCGGCGTCCACCCGCACGTCGACCCCGGTGCCCATCAGGTAGGCCACGGTCTCGTTGTCGCGGATGACGGGCACGCCTTCCAGCGCGGTGCTCTTGGCCACTTCCTTGGCCGCCGTCCAGCCCACCTTCAGCGGGTTCTTCTTGAAGCCGGCCCAGAACCCACGCACGGTGCCCTTGGCACGGTTGGCCAGGCGTTCCGGATCCCAGGCATTCCAGATTCGCACGACCTTGTCGGGCAAGGTCTTGACGTCTTTCACCACGTCCTTGTACGCCTTGACCATGGGCTGGAATGACCCCTCCTTGATCATCTTCTGCGTGGCGCTGCGCAGGCGCTTCAAGGCATCCGTCTCGGGGATCTCGTCGGTACGGGTAATGTTCTTGACCGCGCTCTTGGCATTGCTGGCCGCTTCGCTGAGGATCTTCCGGCCGGCGACGGTCGCGCCGTAGATGAGATCATCGTTCTTGGCGTCCTCGTTGAGCTCGGTGCCCAGGCCGGAATAGTAGAACCGGAACCAATACTGGTTCACGGGACGGTCTTCATCGTCGTGGGCATAGTGCGCTTCCCAGAGCCGGCAGACGTTCGAATAGAACGTGGGGTGCTGGCTGTCCACATCCCGGCTGCGGCCGAAGCCGTCGAAAAAGAACCCGATGCGGATCACGGCGCCGCACTCCTGGCAATCCTGCCTGGGATAGGCGGCCTCGCTTTCGGCCATTTTCTTCAGAACGCTGGCGGGGGTGCGATCCACCGGCGGCAGGCTGTCAGCCATTCTTGTCTCCTGGCGCGGTTCCCGTGGCTTTCAGGTGCGCGATCTTTTCGGCCGGCAGGGCCTGCACGGCCTTGGCGAAGTCCCCGGCTTGCCGGCCGGATCTGGCCAGCAGCGCCGCGATGTCGGGATCGGCGTCGAAATTCGATGCCACCGTGAAGTAGAGGAACATGTATTGCTGCATGTCCTGCCTGTCTTCGATTCGGTATTTGGTCCAGGCCGTCCTGGCCACTTTGGCCACCACCCGACGCACTTCGGCGCTGCTGCGGTAATCGCCCAGGGCGTCGCGATGCTGGGCGTACAGCCAGCGCGTGACCTCCACGATGGGGATGCGCACCTGCCCCAGCAACTTGCGGCTCAGCGCCAACTCCATGTGCTCGTCGGGATAGATATGCAATTCCAGGTACAGCGGGCCGTCGCCCGGCGGGATCTCGGCCGCCGGGAAATGCACTGGCGTCTCTTTGTTGAAGATCACCTGTTCCAGCTTGCCGTCGAACATGTGCTGGCGGACTTCCTCGCCGTCCGCGCCGCGCCAGGCCACCTTGAAATCGGTGCCCTTGAGGCTGTAGCAGCAGGTCACCGAGCCCTCGCCGCCTCCCGCGCCGATGGAACCGGTGGCGGCCGAGCTTCCGTGGGTATCGGTGATCTGGACGCGGTCCAGGTCCCAGGGCGTGTAGTTGTACGCCACGAACGACAGCCCCTGATAACTGGGCTCGCCATTGCATCCCGCCAACATCCCCAGCCACAGCAGCAGGACGACCAAGCCCTTACGCATGCAACACTCCCTGTTCCGCTTCCCGTTCCTGTTCCGCCCGCAGCAGCGCATCCCACACCGCGTCGGGCACATGTGCCAGCGCCTGCGACAACCCCTCGCCCTGGAAGTCCCGCAGCGCCGGCGCGATCGCCTCGTGTTCGTCAAAGCGCGGGGAAATGGTGATGCCCCACGCCACGTAGTCCAGCATGTCGCGCTCGCTCTCGATACCGTAGGCCCGCGCCCGCGCCATCTGTTCGGCCACGCGCGCCACCAGTTCGTCCTGCCGCAGTTCGCCGCCCAGCACGCCCAGGTAGATGCGGCGGATCTGCACGGCCAGCTTGTCCGGATAGTCCAGGTCCAGCAGCGCCTGGTGCTGCGCCAGCGTGAACGGCTGCTGCCGCGGCGCATCGGCGGCCGGTCGCTGGCCCGGGCCGGTCCACTGCGCCATGGTGCCGTCGCGGCGCGGGTAGCGCAGCAGATTGAACGGCGCCAGGAAGCGCGCGCGCTCGGACGGTGTCCAGACCTGGAAGGCGCGGTCGAGGATGCGGCTGTCGTACAGGTGCAGGTAATACTCGCGGCCGTCAGGCAAGCCGTATTCGCCGTGATAGGCGAAATGCGCCATCAGTTCGGCCAGCGGCAAGGGCGACACGAGATGCGTCAGCGCGTACGCGCCACCCTCGGCCTGGTGCAGCCGCTTGAGCAGCCGCAGCAGTTCCGAGGTCCGCGGCTGCGACGGGCCGCGCCACAATTCGAAGCGGCTCAGGTCGTCGACCTCGATCAGCAACGGCGCGATATCTTCGTAGATCGCCAGCTCGGTGCCGACCCAGATCGACCCAAAGCTGAGGTCCGCGCTGGCCCGGATCGGGCCGGCCAGTTCGGCGTGGCCGCGCAAGTCCACCAGCAGGTAGGTGTTCAAGCTGGCGCCGCCGCCGGCGGCTAGTTCGCCGGCCTGCGCCAGCGTGTCGTTGAGACGGGATTCCCAATCCATCATGCCGCGCCCCTCACGCCTTGTCGGTGATGGACTGCACGCCATCCTGCGCGTCCAGCACGCACTGCTTGCAGACGGTGAATTGCGGGAAGGCGTAAGGCAGCCGGTCCGGTCCGGCGAACTGCTTGTTGCCGGTCTTGACGTCGATGCGGCCCGGCGCGGTGACGGTGATGTTGCCGCCTTCGAGCACGATGCTGGCGCCCGCCGCCGTGGCAATGCGGATGCGCTTGGGCGCGGCGTACTCCACCGCGCTCTGGGCGCTGCCGATCTTCAGGTCCTGCTGCGCCTGCACGCGCAGGATGTCGTGCTGCGCCTGGATGTCGACGTTGCCCTTGGCCGAGATCAGGTCCAGGCCCGATTCCGCGCCGCCCTGCTGCAGGCCGGCCACGATGCCCAGGCCCTGGCCGGTATGCAGACGCAGCGCGCCCATCACCGCCAGGTTCTGGTCCTTGCCCGCGGACCAGTGCACCGCCTCCCCGGCGGTGTACTGCAAATGCTGGCCGGCGACCTGCGCCAGGCCGGCGCGCGCCGCCATCAGCACCACCGGGTCGGTGGCATGCGGCACCTTGCCCTGCGCCGCGGCGGTGTGCTTGGCCGATGCATCGCCGCGCGCCCCGCCCAGGCTCTCGCCCGCCACGGTGCCGGAGACCGCGCGGTGCATCGCCGCCAACGGCGCCTTGTCGCCATCGAGCACGCTGGCGCCGGGGCCGCGCGTGCCCTGCACCGTCGCCAGCCGCAGGCCCTGGTGCGCGCCCACCACGCCATCGAGCGAACGCGCCATCTGGTCGGTCTGGCCGGCCAGCGCCTGCACCCCGGCCGCGTCGCCGATGGCGTTCGCGCCGGCGGCGCTATAGGTGCTCAGCAGCACGCCGGCGCCGCCGCGCACCGCGCCATAGCCGTCGGTGCGCAATTCCGCGCCCAGGCCGCGCAGGCCGCCGCGATAGTTGCCGGCCTGGTGGATCAGGTGGCCCAGGTTCAGTTCGCTGGCCTGCTCGCTGCTCTTGATCTGCATGCGCAGCTGGCCGTCGGTATCGTCGAACACGATCTGGTTGTAGCCGGAGCCGCCGAATTCCTTGCTCTTGAAGCCGCTCAACGCGGCCGCGTTGCGGTGGTTCTCGTCGCCGCCGGCAGCGCCATGCCAGGCCGGGGCATTGCCGGACGCCAGGTTGGCCTGGGCGCTGGGCGCGTTATCGCGGGCCGCGGCGTAGACCTGCGTGTCAGCCTTGGCGCCCTGACGGCCGCCAGGCGTGGCCGGCGTGCCGCCTTCGCCGCGGCCGTTGTACAACGCGCCCACGACGATGGGCTGGTCGATGTCGTCATCCAGGAAGCGCACCAGCACCTCCTGGCCGATGCGCGGCACGAAACTGATGCCCATGCCGGCGCCCGACTGGCGCTGCGCCACCCGTACCCAGCGGCTGCGGGCTTCACCATCGGCGCCGCCCCCCTGCCAATGGAAGCGGATGCGCACGTCGCCGCGCTTGTTGCGCAGGATCTCGTCCTGCTCCTTCGGTTGGGTGCCGCCTTCGGCATCCGTCACGACGGCGGTATGTACGCCGTGCACCGAAGGCGCGCCCGCCAGCCGCGCGCCGCGGGCGCTTGGCAACGGCGGTCGCCAGGGGCGGTCGCAGCGCACGGCCTCGAAGCGGTTGGCATAGCCGACCTCGCGCGCCTTGGCCAGCACCGCCGGGTCCACGCGCAGCGACACGGCTTCATGCGGTTCGGCGCCCGGCGCGGCCAGCGCGTCGCCGTCCAGCACCAGGTGCGCATCCAGCCCTCCCAGGCGCTGGGCCAGCGAGGCCCGCGTCTCGGGCGGCAGGTTGTTGATGCCCGCGTGTTCGACGCGATCGAGCGCGAACTCCGGTTCGAAGCCGCCTTCCCCGGCCGGCCCCAGCGGCGACAGATCCCACAGCGTAAAACGCGTGCCGGAACGGAAGGTGCGCACCACCCCCAGGCCGACGAAGGTCTCGGCGCGGGCGCGCAGGGCTTCGGTCGCCAGATTGGCCTGGCGCCGCGCCTGCGCTTCATCGGCGAAACCGCCGTGGCCGGCGACCTCGTACCAATCCAGCCCGGCGGCGTCGTCCTGGCCGCTGGCCGGATTGACCAGCGCCTGCGCCGCCACCGCGCGCTTGCCGCTGTCGTGCCAGCCCAGCACGGTGATGCTGTCGGGCACGCGGCGGCGCTGGCGCGCCAGCATCTGCACGGTGTCGCGCGACTCGGTCGCGGCGGCCCGCTGGAAGCGGATGCCGCCGCCGGCGGACTCGGCGTCTTCGGCCAGGCCGCGGCTGTCGGCGAACAACTGCACCACATGGCGCGCTGGCACGCCGGCGTCTTCCAGCACGGTCCAGCCCAGGCCGGCCTCGGCCAGCAGGCGGGCGATGAAGTCGTAGTCGGCCTCGCGGTACTGCGTGGTGTAGGGACGCGGCGCCAGGTCGGCCAGCGCCGCCTCCACGTCGCCGGCGACGCGGTAGACATACCCTTCGTAGCCGTCCAGCACATGGCGCACGATGTCCAGCACGGGCTTGGCCTCGAACACGCGGCTGGCGCGCCGTTGCGTGGCCAGCCACAGCCATGGCACCACCGTCAGCCGGTAGCGCGCCAGGCCGGCGTCGCCGGACAGCAATTCCGCTTCGCGGACGACGCCGCTGCGCCCGGCGCGGCTGCCGTCGGCGCGGGTGGTCCACAGCGTGACGGGCCGCGAGATCATGTCCTGCAATGACAGGCCGGCGTTGTCGGACAGCGCCACCACGCGCCATTGCCCCACGCCCGAGAGCGCTTCGCGCGCGACCCAGCCTTCCACCTGCAACGACGCGAGCGCGCCCTCGCCCTGCAGGCCGTAAAGGCGGGCATCGGAATTGAACAGGCCGGTGTTCGCGGTCGGATCCATTGCGGGAAAACCTAGGTCAGGCGCGCTCACGGCTCGATGTGAGCTTGCGCATTGGGACATTCCGGAGCAGTGCCCCAGTGGCCCGCGCAAACGCGCAGGCGGCATTGTTCGCTTTCAAGAAAGCCAAGCTTGCGGCATTCCGCCAGGCGCGCCGACAGCGGCGACCCCGGCAGCTCGCGGATGAAGATACCGTCGGTCTTGTAGACCTTCGTGCCCGGCGGCGATGCGGGCGGCAGGCCATACGACATCAGGGTCGCCAGCAGTGCGGCGTCGCTGTCGTTGCGGGGCGCCGCCTTGCCGCGCGCCGGCGCGGTCTTCGAAGTGGCGGCCGGCGTGGCCGCCGCGATCAGCGCGCCGTCTCGCGCGCGCTCGCCGCGCGGCGCCGCGGCCGGGCCGGGGGCCTTGGCGGTGGCCGCGCGCGGCGGGGCGGAGGCAGGCTTGGGCGGGGCCGCCGTCACCGCCAGCGCGGCCAGCGGGTTGGGCACATCCGCCTCGGACGGGCGGGTCAGTTGCGCCAACGGATGATCGTCGATGATGGCCGCGGCATTCGAGGGCGCGGCATCGGCATTCGCGGGCATGCTCGCGCGCGGCGCGGCCGGCATACCGGCAGCGCCCGCGTTGGCGGCGGGCGCCTGGGTCTGAGTCTGGGTCTGAGGCTGGGATGGGCGCGGCGCGTCGCCATCCACGCGCGCCACCACCACCGGCAATTGCGCCGTGTCATACACCGCCCACAGTCCCGCGCCGGCGGCGCCCAGGAACAGCAGCAGCAACACCAGCAGCGGCGTCCTGGAACGTTGCCGGACAGGCAGGTGCTTGACCTCGGCATCGGGCACGCGGCCTTCGAGCGAGGCAAGAATGCGCGACGACTGCGGCTCATCCACGGCGGATGAACGCCCCGCCAGCAAGCTGGGAATGGCGGGCGGAGGTCGCGATTTTTTTTCGTCTTCTGCCATGCGAGGTTCCGTGTCGGCAGGGGCTTGGTCGGCCCCTATTAACCAAGGTGATCGAGAATACCCGATGACATCTTTTAGATCACGGCATCTTGTTACGATTCCTAAAGCATCGACGCTGTCTGCAACGCCCTGGCGCTTGCCTCAATCACGAATAGAACAAAAGATTACGCCTTCGTGATTGAGGGATACCGTTGCTACTTCTACTGCCCCTATATTTTCTGCTCGCGATCGGCGTCTCCGCGCTGCTGGTGTTCCCGTCTTTCAGGGCCGGGACCGCGCGGGGCGCGCGCGCGTTCGCACAGGGAATACGCCGCCGCGTGGCGCGCGGCGCGGGGCAGGCGGGCGGCGTGGTGGGCGGCTCGGCGCAAGTGGTGCGCGCCGGCGTCGGCAAGGCCGGCAACACGTTTTCGGCGTACCGCTGGCAGATCGCCGCGGGGCTCGCGGTGGTGCTGCTTCCGTCCCTTTTCGCTTTCGTCATGCGACACAATCACACATTTATTTACGAGGATCGGATGGCCGGTCCGGACCCGCGCATCCAGGCGCTGTTGACGGGCGAACGGCTGGTCCCGCCGCCACCGCTGCCGCCCGAAGTGTTCACCACGCGCGAGGTGGAACTGGTGCGTCCCAACCTGGGCGGCGCCAGCCGCGACTGGAATCTGCTGGACGCCGACTACCGTCAGCGCCTGCTGGCGGCCTACCGCGTGATGCGCGAAGAACATGGCTATGAAATGGTGTTGATCGAGGGCTACCGCAGCCCCGAGCGCCAGGAGGAATTGGCGAGCAAAGGCTCGCACGTGACCAACGCCGGCGCCTACCAGAGCTATCACCAGTACGGGCTGGCCGCCGACAGCGCGTTCCTGCGCGACGGCAAGGTGGTGGTCTCCGAGAAGGACCCGTGGGCCATGCGCGGCTACGAGCTGTTCGGCGAAACCGCCGAACGCGTCGGCCTGACCTGGGGCGGACGCTGGAAGCTGATGGACTTCGGCCACACCGAGCTGCGCCGCCCGGGCGTCATGCGCCGCGATACGGGGGCCGCGCAATGATCCGATCATGTTGCGCCGCTACCCTGCCCCTCACGCTTACTAGAACAACCGACTACCGCTACGAACCCACATGACCCGCTTTCTCAAAACCGGCCTGCTGCTGGCCCTGGTCTTCGGTGTGGTCTGGCTGGCCGTCATCATCTGGTGGCAGGAATCGCGCACGCTGCCCACGGGGCTCGACATCGGCCTGTACCTGTTCGCGCTGCCGCTGGCGCTGATCGCGGCCGGCTGGGCCGGCCTGCGCATCGCGCGCGCGCGCCGCGAAGCCCGTGCCGCCGCCGCCGCGGCCCCCGCCGACGCACCGGCCACGACGTCCGCCGCGGCGCCCGCCATTACCCGGCTGGTGGCCCTGGCCGGCGCCGCGCGCGCCGCGCCCGGCAGCGACCCCGCCGCCATCCACGCCGCGCTGGCCAAACAGCAGCGCCCGGACCTGGACGAAACGCTCAAGAATGCGCGCGGCTATCCCGTCTTCAGCGCCCGTGCCGCGCACCTGGACAGCGATGCCCTGCGCGAGATCGCCGAAACCGACGACACGCCGGCGGCGGCGCGCACCGAGGACTGCCTGCGCGCCACCGCCCTGTTGTGCGAAGTGATCGAGACTCTGTCACGCGATGCCCGCGCCCATGTGCTGGAGCACGGCACGCCGGAGCGCGACGACGACTGGCCCCTGTTGCAGCTGGAACTGCTGCTGCCGGCGCAATGGCCGTCGGCCGCGCGCGAACACGCCCAGGCGCGGGCGCGGCAGGCCGCGGCCTGGCCCGCGGCGCGCCTGGGCCTGCGGCCGCACGAGGCGCGCGACGCCTTGGCCAGCGACGGCCTGCTGCGCGAACTGGCGCTGGAGCCAGCGTCGGCCGCCCGCGCGCCGCTGCGCATCGTGGCCGCGGCCGATTCGTTCATCGACAGCCACGTGGTGGGGGAATGGGACGCCGGCGGCCTGCTGGTCGGCAACGGCAATCCGCAAGGGCGCGTGCCCGGCGAAGCGGCCGCCGGCCTGCTGCTGGACCTGAACCTGGCCGCGCCCGCGACGCCCGGCAATGGCGCGCCCGCCGCGCCGCCGGCGGGCACCTTCGCGCTGACGCTGTCACCCATGGCGCATCGCGCCACCGGCGCCGATGACCGCGGCGCCGCCAACGAACCGATGCTGGCCGAGCTGACGACCCGCTTCCTGGAGCAACATGAACGCCGCGCGCAGGACATCCGCGCGCTGGTCAGCGACGCCGACCATCGCGGCAGCCGTCCGCTGGAAGCCGCGGGGCTGGCCAGCACGCTGTTCACCACCCTCGACCCGAACCAGGATTGCCTGGCGGTCGGCGGCGCCTGCGGCTATACCGGCGCCGCCGCGCACCTGCTGACGTTGTCGGTCGCCGCTGAAGCCTGCGCCCAGGCCGAGGCGCCGGTGCTCGCCGTGATGACCCAGGACCCCATGTTGCGTACGCTCGCGCTGCTGTCCCCTTCCCCCTCCGCCTGACCCCCATAAGAAAAGCCAGAATCATGCGTAGCCCTTCAGGTTTCTTTTCCGGTATCTCCAGCGCCCTGAGCGAAGGTCGCCATTGGACCTCCCGCGCCCTCGGCAATCCGCGCCTGTTCATGGCGATCGGCCTGATCGCCCTGGTCGTGTTCCTGTTCCTGTTTGCCGACACCGTCGAGATCGGCCTGGCCTGGGCCGGCATCGCGCTGGGAATATTCCTGTTGCTCTGGCTGTGCGCCTATCTGTGGCGCCGCCGCCGCGCGCGCCGCGCCAACAAGAACCTGGGGGACATGCTGGAGCAGCAGGTGCAGACCGGCAGCGCGGCCGCCAATCGCGGGGACGTGGACGCGCTGCGCACGCGCCTGGTGCAGGCGGTGCGCACCATCAAGACGTCCAAGATCGGCCAGGTGTCGGGCAACGAAGCGCTGTACGAACTTCCCTGGTACATCGTGATCGGCAACCCCGCCGCGGGCAAGAGCAGCGCGGTAATCAATTCCGGCCTGCAATTCCCCTTCGCCGACAAGAACGGCGCGGCGGTGCGCGGCGTGGGCGGCACCCGCAACTGCGACTGGTTCTTCACCACCGAAGGCATCCTGCTGGACACGGCCGGCCGCTACTCGGTGCACGAGGAAGACCGCAACGAATGGATGGGTTTTCTCGACCTGCTCAAGCGTCATCGCCCCAAGGCGCCGATCAACGGCATCATCGTGGCCGCCAGCATCGACGAGCTGACCGGCGCCGGGCCGGAATTCGCCATCAACCTGGCCAAGAACCTGCGCCAGCGCGTGCAGGAACTGACCGACCGGCTGGAAGTGTTCGCGCCGGTCTACATCATCTTCACCAAGGCCGACCTGATCTCGGGCTTCAGCGAATTCTTCTCCGACAGCGACCAGCGCGAGCGCGACCGCGTCTGGGGCGCCACCCTGCCCTACGGCGCGGAAGAAAACCGCGACGTGCTGGCCCTGTTCGACGAACGCTTCGACGAACTGTACGAAGGCCTCAAGGAAATGGGCACGGCGCAGATCTCGCTGCGCAACAACCGCGAACTGCCGCCGGGACTGCTGACCTTCCCGCTGGAATTCGCCGGCATCAAGCCGGCGCTGCGCACCTTCCTGTCGACGCTGTTCGAGACCAACCCGTTCCAGTACAAGCCCGTGTTCCGCGGCTTCTACTTCACCAGCGCGCTGCAGGAAGGCGTGTCGCAAAGCACCTCGACCGAACGGCTGGCCGAACGCTTCGACCTGCGCCCGGCCGCCCGCGGCCAGGCGCGCAACGTGTCCTCGCACAACGGCTTCTTCCTGCGCGACCTGTTCTCCAGCGTGATCTTCGCCGACAAGAAACTGGTGCGCCAGCACGCCAGCCCGGCCAAGACCCGCATGCGCTACCTGACCTTCTTCGGCCTGGTGCTGGCGCTGGGCCTGGTGCTGGGCGGCTGGAGCTGGTCATACCTGGGCAACCGCCAGCTGGCGCAGAACGTGCAGGCCGACCTGGACAAGGTGGTGCGCCTGCAAAGCGAGCGCACCGACCTGCAGAGCCGCCTGGAGGCCATGGAGATCCTGCAGGACCGCATCGAGCAGCTGGACCGCTATTCGTCCAGCCGCCCGTGGTCGCTGGGCCTGGGCCTGTACCAGGGCGACGTGCTCAAGGAGCGCCTGCTGGCCGAGTACTACAACGGCGCGCGCCAGTTCATGCTGAGCCCGGTCAAGGCCAGCCTGGAGGACTTCCTGGCCAAGGTCGACATGTCCGGCGCCGCGGCGGCGGCCGGCGGCGCGCAGCAGCCGGCGCCGCAGGCGGTGCGCGCCTCGCACGTCCCGGGCGGCGACACGCTGTTCCAGGATGCCTCGCCGACCAATGCCGACGACGCCTACAACGCGCTCAAGACGTACCTGATGATGGCCAATCGCCAGCACGTCGACCCCACCCACCTGTCCGACCAGATCACGCGCTTCTGGCGCGGCTGGCTGGAGACCAACCGCGGCGCCATGCCGCGCGACCAGCTGATCCGCAGCGCCGAACGCCTGATCTCGTTCTACGTCAGCCGCGCGCCCGACGCCGGCTGGCCGCAGATCGACACCAACCTGGCGCTGGTGGAAAAGACCCGCGCCAGCCTGCGCGCCGTGATGCAGGGCATGCCGGCGCGCGAACGCGCCTACGCCACGCTCAAGGCGCGCGCCGCCACGCGCTTCCAGACCATGACGGTGGCGCGCATCGTCGGCGAGAACGACGCCGGCGTGGTGGCCGGCAGCTACGCCATCCCCGGCACCTTCACCCGCGAGGCCTGGGAGCAGTACATCCAGCCCGCCATCAACGAGGCCGCCAAGAAGGAAGTGCAGACCAGCGACTGGGTGCTGGGCGTGAACGCGCGCGACGACCTGACCCTGGACGGCAGCCCCGAACAGATCCAGAAGAGCCTGGCGACGATGTACAAGACGGAGTACGCGCAGGAATGGCAGAAGTTCCTGCGCGGCGTGACCATCAAGCCCTTCACCAGCTTCGAGCAGTCGGTGGGCGCGATGAACCGCCTGGGCGACCCGCAGACCTCGCCCATCGCCAAGCTCATCAACACCGCCTATGAACAGACCTCGTGGGACAACCCGTCGCTGGTCAACGCTGGCCTGCAACAGGCGCAGAGCGGCGTGGTCGGCTGGTTCAAGCGCGTGATCCTGCGGCAGACGCCGCCCGCGCCCACGCCCGCCACCACCGCCAACGGCGAAGCCATTCCGATGGGTCCGGTGGGCCGCGAGTTCTCGGACGTGGCGCGCCTGGTGGTGACGCGCGAGAACCAGTCGCTGCTGGGCAACTACATGGGCGCGCTGTCCAAGATCCGCACCCGCTTCAACCTGCTCAACAACCAGGGCGACCCCGGCCCCGGCTCGCTGGTGCTGCTGCGCCAGACGCTGGAGGGCAAGGATTCGGAGCTGGCCGACGCGCTCAAGCTGGTCGACGAGCAGATGCTGGCCGGCCTGTCGGCGACGCAACGCGAGACGCTGCGCCCGCTGCTGGTGCGGCCGCTGATCCAGGCCTACGCCGTGGCCATGCAACCGGCCGAACGCGAGTTGAACAAGGTCTGGAACGCGCAGATCTACCAGCCCTTCAACCAGACCCTGGCCGAAAAGTATCCGTTCGCCGCGCGCGCCAGCGTCGAGGCCAGCAGCGACGAGATCGGCCAGGTGTTCGGCCCGCAGGGCAGCATCGCCAAGTACGTCAACGACACCCTCGGCCCGCTGACCGTGCGCCGCGGCGACATCCTGACGGCGCGCACCTGGGGCGACATGGGCATCAGCCTGCAGCCGACCTTCACCGCCAACTTCGCGCAGTGGGTGGCGCCGCTGTCCGGCGGCGCGGGCGCAGGCTCGGCCAGCCAGCCGCAGACGCTGTTCCAGATCCAGCCCAAGCCGGCCTCGGGCGTGACCGAGTACACCATCGAGATCGACGGCCAGCAGCTGCGCTACCGCAACACGCCGCCGCAGTGGGTCAACTTCGTCTGGCCCAACGCCCAGGGCGCGCCCGGCGCGCGCATTACCGCCACCACCTTCGACGGCAGCGTGGTCGAGATCGTCAACGAACCGGGACGCTTCGGCCTGGAGCGCCTGATCGCGACCGCCCAGCGCACCGCCAACGCCGACGGCAGCTTCAACATGAGCTGGGGCAAGTCCAACGTGACGGTGCCGGTCAAGCTGCGCATCATCAGCAACGCCCAGGCGCCCGGCGCCGGCGGCAGCGAGCCCGGCGGCAGCCAGGGCCTGCGCAACCTGCGCCTGCCCTCCTCCGTGGTGGGCGCCTCCCCCGAATCCTCCTCCGCCCAGACGCGACCCGGAGCGCCGCAATGAGCAACTTGCAGTCCCCCCTGTTCCGCACGGCCTACTTCGGCAAGATCCCGGCCCGCGGCGACTTCGTCAAGAACACCTCGCATCCGCAGCTGATGAGCACGCTGGACGGCTGGGTCGCCAGCACCATGGAGCTGCTAGCCCAGGACCCGCACTGGAAAACGCTGTACGACGAGGCCGAGCCGATGCCGTTCGCCATTCTCGGCTCGCGCGGCAAGCTGGCCATCGCCGGCCACCTGCAACCCAGCCGCGACCAGTCGGGCCGGCGCTTTCCGTTCCTGTCGGCGACCTCGGTCGAAGTGCAGCGGCCGCTGGCCTTCATCGCGCGCAGCCCGATGGCCTTCAGCCGGCTGTGGAACCGCATGAGCGGCGCCGCCGCGCTGCTGATGACCGACGCCGACCCCGGCCCGGCGCTGCAGACGCTGAACGAACTCGAAGGCGAGATCCGCACCGAGGCCGACGACGGTTTCGATGCCTTCGTCGACCTGCAAAGCGTCGAGCGGCTGCAAACCATGCTGCGCGGCAATGGCCACGCGGCCAACGTCCACGACATCATCCTGGCGCTGGGCATCCTGCTCGAACCGGTCATGTCCAGCGGCTCGTCGCAGCTCGATCGCGGGCTGGCGCTGCCGCTGCCGGACGATCCGCTCTATATCAACCTGGTGGCCTCGTACTGGATGACGCTGATCGCGCCGTTCCTGGCGCGCGCGGATTTCGAGATCACCGTGTTCATCGGCCGCATCGGCGGCAAGCATCGCCTGGTGGCGGGCTTTCGCGGCGCCTCGCCGCAGACGCTGGCCAGCCTGCTGTCCACGCCGCAGGCCTTCGCCGAGCAGCACATCGTGCTGGAAGACGCGCCCTGGGTGCGCGACCACGTGTCGGCCAGCCACGGCCTGGCCAAGCTTTCCAGCTACCTGGACCAACCCCGGCTGTCCCTGCGCATGGCGCTCGACACCTATCTCGAAGTCTTCACCGGAGCCTGACCATGCGCGTCTCTCTCCTGATCATGGCGGCGCTGTTCTCGTGCGCCGCGGCGGCGCAGGACGCGGCCACCGTCGTCCCCGCCAACGTCATTCCGCAGCCCGGCCAGGTCGTGGCCAGCGGCGCCGTGCCAGACGAGGCCACCAAGGCCGACGTGCTGGCCCGGCTGCAACAGGTCTACGGGGTGGGCAACGTCATCGACCAGATCGAGGTCGGCGGCGTGGTGGCGCCGCCCAACTGGTCCGAACACGTGGGCAAGCTGATCGG
This sequence comes from Achromobacter sp. KK8, assembly GCF_054188005.1. Classification (NCBI taxonomy): domain Bacteria; kingdom Pseudomonadati; phylum Pseudomonadota; class Betaproteobacteria; order Burkholderiales; family Alcaligenaceae; genus Achromobacter; species Achromobacter sp. KK8. Next base: position 5,074,340 of record NZ_CM135178.1, read on the forward strand.
CCAGCCGCTCAAGCAGATCAATCGCGGCCAGCTGGAAGTCGACGGCACCCAGATCCGCCTGCTCGGCGAAGTGCAGAACGAAGCCTCGCGCCAGCAGATCGCCAGCACCTTCGCCACCTCGCTCAACCCGACCTACAAGATCGTCAACGGCCTGCGCGTGGCCGCCGGCAAGGACGAACAAGGCCTGCTCGACAAGGTGCTGACCAACCGCGTGGTGGAATTCGAGACCGGCAGCGCCACGCTGACGGCGCGCGGACGCGAACTGCTCGACCAGGTGGCCGACGTCATCCCGAAGCTGCACAGCGACAAGGTGCAGATCATCGGCCACACCGACAGCTCCGGCAGCCGCAGCACCAACCTGGCGCTGAGCCAGGCGCGCGCCGACGCGGTCCGCGCCTATCTGGTGGACAAAGGCCTGCCGCCCGGGCGTTTCGAGACGCTGGGCGCGGGCCCGGACCAGCCGGTGGCCACCAACGCCACCGCCGAGGGCCGCGCCAAGAACCGCCGCATCGAATTCCGCGCCAGCCGCTAGCCGGCGCGCGGCTGCTGCGGGGCGCGCCCAATGCCGCGGGCCGCGATGGCCCTTGCGGCCATCGCCCGGCCCCGCTTTCAGCCGTTGTTCTCGGGCGCCTTGGGAACGCCCAGCAGCTCTTCCAGCCCGGACAGGGCGTCGTTGTTCTTGAGCACCGTGCGCAGCCACAGGTGCAGCGACATCTCGCCCCAGCTGGCCGCCTTGTCGGCCAGGTAGGCCACCGGGCTGTGCGGCTCGGTGCGGCGGAAGAACTCGGCCACTTCGCGCAACTGCGCCAGGGCCTGGTCGCGCGTTTGCAGCGGGCCACGCGTGGCCGCCAGCGGCGCGGTGGAAGGCAGGTCGACGGCGGTCAAGGTAGGCTCCATGCGGGTGACGGCCGCGCCGGCGGGCGGCGTGGCCTGGGCGGCCGGCGGCGCCAGGTCGGCCCGCACCAGCAGGCCGGCCTCGCGGGCAAAGCGGTGCGCCAGCTCGGTCACGTCCTTCAGGGCGGTGCGCAGCGGCGTGAAAGCCGGGCCTTCCTCGCCCAGGCGTTCGGTCAAGGTCCGCTCGAGCACGTCGACCGCGCCAAAGCAGCCCTGCAACTGGCTTTCGAGTTCGGAATAGAACGCCGGCGGCGTATCGCGGCGCGCGGCGTCGAACTGGTCGAGCGTAACCTTGCCGCGGGTCAGGTCGGCGGCGTTCTGCGGCGCCCGCTTGATGGCATTGGCCAATTGCGTGGCGCTGTCCCACAGCACCGCGCCGAAACGCCCGCCCTCGGACTGCGTCAAGGGCAGTTCCCGCACCAGCTGCTGCGACCGCGACAGCAGCCACGCCAGGTTGCCCACGCGCTGCTGCACGTCGCCCTCGTCCGGCACCGGGTGCAGGCCGTCCCAATAGCGTTGGCACAGACCGTCCACCAGCAGGAAGCCGTCGCGCAGGCCGGCGAAGCCGCGCGTCTTGGCCCAGGCTTCGGCCAGCCAGGCGGCCACGCGCACGTCCTTGCTGCGCTCGGTCAGCACCTCGGTGCAGATGCGGATCACCTGCGGCCAGTCGGCCTCCTTGATGTCGATGACCCAGTCGCCCTGGTCCAGGTGCGGGTCATCCTGGCGGCGGGCCTCGCGGATGGCGTCGAATTCGGCCGAAAAGACCATGTCGGCGCCACAAGGCGCCTCGCCCGCAATGGGCTGCAACAGTGCGTCGATATCGCTCATAGTTTCTTGGGTCGTTGCGGGTGGCGGGCCTTGCGCAAGCGGCGCGCGGCCCGACGGCAAAGCAGCGATGATCCCATATCTGTAACCGCGTTACGTTGGAACATGACACGCCCTATTACAAAACGCATCAGGGACCATCGCTATCATGCAAGCTCTCCAAAAACAGGGAGTCGCGATGAACAAGTCCTTTCACATGATGCCCAATGGCCGCTTCATCAATGGCGCGCCCCGGCGCTGCCCGGACGGCACCTATGTCGGCGACGGCGGGCCCATCACCCGCGCGCCCGACGGCACCTACGTCGCGGGCACCCCGCAGCGCGCGCCGGATGGCCGCTACCTGGGCGGCGGCGGGCCGGTGCGTATGGCGCCCGACGGCAGCTTCGTCGTGGGCACGCCCCGCATGGCGCCGGACGGCACCTATCTGTAAGCATAAATAACCATCGTTTGGGAGCAACGGACGGCCATGGCGCAGCGATCCGTAATACGCAAGGGTGACCGCACCTCGCATGGCGGCGTGGTGGTCACCGGAGACGAATCCGTGCAGATCTTCGGCCAGCCCATGGCGCGCGTCGGCGACCGCGTCACCTGCCCCAAGTGCGCCGGCCAGCACACCATCGTCGAAGGCGTGCAAAGCGTCAGTTCCGATCGCCGCACCGCGCTGGAAGGCATGAAGACCTCCTGCGGCGCCACCCTCATCGCCAGCCAGCAGTTCTACCAGCTGGAGCACGGCGGCGGCGCTGGCGCCGGTGGCGGCGTGAACGATGCGCCGCAGGCGCTGCAGGCCGGCGCGCCGGCGGCAATGGCCGCGGTGGTGCCGGTGGCGGCCGACGAGGCGCCGCAGCAATGCGCCCAGGTCCAGGACACCCTCAAGCTCACCGAAGCCATGTTCGACGCCAAGCGCGCCCCGGTCAGGCTGACCGGGCCGTCGGCCTACAAGCCGCCGGCCGCGCTGGCGCGCGCGGGCGACGACAAGCTGGTCATGTATGAAGCCTGGCCGGCCGGCCAGCGCGTGCCCGTGGTGCTGGAACCGCGCAAGCCGCTGTGGACCGGCGACCTGCTGCAGCGCTCGCCCCACGAGATCAGCGAACGCCTGACCGAGGAACCGCAGCCGCAGCCCGAGCAGGTCGCCAAGAGCCTGGGCGTGGCTCCCAAGGCGCTGCTGCAGGGGCGCGACCTGCAGATCACCATCGCCAAGGGCATGTCGGTGGACGACAGCGTCAAGCGGCTCGACGCGCAATGGGTGAAAGGCCCGCCCTGGACCGATCCCACCCGCGAGGTCCACACCGTGGGCGAGACGATGTTCTCGCGCATCACGCTCTATAGCATGCCGGGCGAGCAGGCCGTGATCGACCACGCCGTGCTGCACGAGCTGGCCCACAGCTATGCCAACAACGCCCGTGTCGACATGAAGGCCTGGGGCGCCGCGGCCAAATCGGACGGCAATTTCCCGTCGGACTACGCCAAGGCCGGCCCGCCCGAGGATTTCGCCGAATTCGTGGTGATGGCCATCGCCACCCAGGGCACGCCTTGCGAGAACTACGCCCGCTCGATCTACCCGGCCCGTTACCGGCAGCTGGACGCGATGGACCTGCTGGAGAAAAGCCCCGCCGCCCAGGCCGCATGACCCTGCCGCGCGGGTGACGGGTTGCACCCGTCCCCGCGGGTGCGATACCATACGTTCCATATACAAACCATATATGGAACGTTCCCTATGGGTATCGTCAAAATTTCCGAGCAGATGCACGAGAACCTGCGCGTGGCCAGCAGCGCGCTGAGCCGCTCGATCAACTCGCAGGCCGAACACTGGATGCGCATCGGCATGCTGTCCGAGCTCTACCCCGAACTGCGCCACGCCGACATCTGCCAGCTGCTGATCCGCATCGAGCAGGCGGAAGGGTTCAGCATCGCCGCCCTGTCCCAGGGACAGGCGTCCACCGGCCAGCAGGAGGCCGCGTAAATGGCGCGCAAGGTCTCCATCAAGTCCGCCGCCGACATCGCCATGGCCCGCCAGGCCGGCGCCCTGGCGGCGCAGGTGCTGCACATGATCGCCGAGCACGTGCGCCCCGGCGTCACCACCGACGAACTGGATCGCATCTGCCACGACTACATCGTCAATGTGCAGAAGGCGATTCCGGCCAACGTCGGCTACCACGGTTTTCCCAAGACCGTCTGCGCCTCGGTCAATCATGTGATTTGCCACGGCATCCCGTCGGCCAAGGTGCTCAAGAACGGCGACATCCTCAACATCGACGTGGCCGTCATCAAGGACGGCTGGTACGGCGACACCAGCCGCATGTACTACGTCGGCCAGCCCAGCCCGCTGGCGCGGCGCCTGGTGAACACCACCTACGAGGCGATGCGCGCCGGCATCATGGCGGTCAAGCCCGGCGCCACGCTGGGCGACATCGGCCATGCCATCCAGACGGTGGCGCACCGCGAGCACTTCAGCATCGTGCGCGAATACTGTGGCCACGGCATTGGCCAGATCTACCACGATGAACCGCAGGTGCTGCACTATGGCCGTCCCGGCGAAGGCCTGGTGCTGCAGCCGGGCATGATGTTCACCATCGAACCCATGATCAACGCCGGCAAGCCGCAGACCAAGCAGTTGCCCGATGGCTGGACCGTGGTCACCAAGGACCGTTCGCTGTCGGCGCAGTGGGAGCACATGGTGGTCGTCACCGACACCGGCTACGAGGTCCTGACGTCCTGGCCGGACGGCTTCGGCGACTATCCGCCGATCCCCTGACGCACCAGGCCGGCGACGGCAATTAACGGAGTGCGACACGCGCGGGGCCCGGTCATGATCGGGCCCTTGCCGTTCTTGCGGCCCCGCCGCCCGTCGCCCCATGTCCGCCCTGCCCCCGGCCTTCCGCCGGCTCGCCAGTTCCAACCTGGCCGCCCAATTCTCCGAACAGATCGCCCTGGCCGCCGCGCCGCTGGTGGCCGTGCTGGCGCTGGGCGCCACGGCCGCCCAGACCGGCTACCTGCAGACGGCGCAGACCCTGCCGTTCCTGCTGCTGTCGCTGCCCGCCGGCGTGCTGGCCGACCGCCTGCCGCGCCGCACCCTGATGACCAGCGCCGAATGCGTGCGCGCCGCCAGCCTGCTGGCCCTGCTGGCGTTGCTGGCGCTGGGCGGCCTGAACCTGGGCTGGCTGGCGGCGCTGGGCTTCCTGGGCGCGGTGGGCACCGTGGCCTACAACGTCGCCGCGCCGGCGCTGGTGCCGACGCTGGTGCCCGCCCCCGCCCTGGGCCAGGCCAACCGCTGGCTGGAACTGGCGCGCAGCGCGGCCTTTTCCGCCGGGCCGGCGCTGGGCGGCGCGCTGGTCGGCGGCATCGGCGCGGCCGCGGCCTACGGCCTGGCGACGCTGCTGTCGCTGCTGGCCGCGGGCCTGCTGGCCGGCCTGCCGCCGCAAGCGCCGCGCGCCGCCGCGCGGCGCCACCTGTGGCATGAATTGCGCGATGGCGCGGCCTTCGTGACAGGCCACCCGCTGCTGCGGCCGGTGCTGGTCACGGCGGTGTTCTTCAACCTCGCCTGGTTCGTGCTGCAGGCGGTCTATGTGGTGTACGCGGTGGAACGGCTGGGACTGGGCGCGGCCGGGGTCGGCGTCACGCTGGGGGTGTACGGCGCGGGCATGCTGGCCGGCGCGCTGGCGGCGCCCTGGCTGGCCGGGCGGCTGTCGTTCGGCGCCCTGATCGCGGCCGGCCCGCTGTGCGCGCTGGCGGCCAGCCTGATCCTGCTGTCGACGCTGGCCCTGCCGTCTGGCCTGTGGGCCGCGGTGGGCTTCTTCCTGTTCGGTGCCGGGCCGATATTGTGGACCATCGCCACCACCACGCTGCGCCAGGCCATCACGCCCAATGCGCTGCTGGGGCGGGTGTCCGCCGTGATCCTCACCGCCACCTTCGGCGCGCGGCCGCTGGGCGCGCTGATCGGCGCGGCATTGGCTTCGCGCCTGGGGCTGGAGGCCTGCCTGTGGGTGTCGAGCGCCGGCTTCGCGGCGCAGTTCGCGGTGCTGGCGGCCTCGCCGGTGCCGCGGCTGCGAAGCCAGCCGGAGCCTGGGATGGGCTGACGCGGCGGATGGCCGCGGCTCGCGTGACGGTCCGGCCCAATCTGTTGCGCACGCGCAAGGACCGATCTGTATCTGTTGCCGGCCTGCGATGGCCGATAGACTGGGGGGCCGCCAAGCGCGGGCCTGAGGGCCCGCCCCGGCTTCCCCACGCCCACGTCCGCGTCGCCTCCGCCATGCTGAACATCCTCGGAAAAGCTACTTCCATCAACGTCCGCAAAGTGCTGTGGACCTGCGTCGAACTGGATCTGCCATTCGCGCGCGAGGACTGGGGCTCGGGCTTTCGCGCCACCAGCGAACCCGCCTTCCTGGCGTTGAATCCGAACGCCATAGTGCCGGTGCTGCAAGACGGCGATTTCGTGCTGTGGGAGTCCAACAGCATCATCCGCTACCTGGCCAACCAGTACGGTGGCGCGCGCAATCCGGACTTGTATCCGGCCGAAGCGCGCCGCCGCGCCGGAGTCGACCAATGGCTGGACTGGCAGGCGAGCGACCTGAACCGTTCGTGGAGCTATGCCTTCATGGCGCTGGCGCGGCAGTCGCCCGCGCACCAGGACGCGGCCGCCATCGCGGCATCCAGCCGCGAGTGGGGGCGTTTCATGGGAATACTGGAACGGCGCCTGCGCGAAACCGGCGCCTATGTGGCCGGCGAGGCGTTCACGCTGGCCGACGTCGCCGTCGGCCTGTCGGTGAACCGGTGGTTCCAGACGCCGCTGGACGATGCGCTGCGACCCGACCTGCCGGCGGTGGCCGCCTATTACGACCGGTTGGCCCAGCGGCCGGGCTACCGCGAGCACGGCCGCAACGGCACGGTGTAGCGCGGTCTGGCCTGCCCGGCCCGCCGCGCGCCTTGCCCGGGGCGTGCCGCTTACTTGATCACGCCGCAGATCATGCGGCCGCCTCCGCCGCCCAGCGGCTTGGGGGTATCGCTGTAGTTGTCGGCGCCCACGTGGATCATCAGGGCGCGCTGCTTGACGTCGGCCAGCTTCAGGCGCGGCGCCACCACGGCGGTCTTGGCGGAGCCGTCGGCCGCCACGGTGATGAACGGCAGGTCGCCCAGATGGCCATCGGTGGCCAGCGGACCCTTGTGCGCCTTGGTGTTGAACGGATCGAGGTGGCCGCCCGCGGCGCCGCCGGGCATCACCTTGCCGTCGACGGTGGTCGATTCGCACGAACCTTTTTCATGCACGTGGAAGCCGTGCTCGCCGGGCGGCAGCCCTTTGAGGTCGGGCGTGAACTTCAGGCCTTCCTTGGTCTGCTCCAGCGCGACGGTACCGGCGCTCTTGCCCACGGAGCCGTCGTCGTTCAGGAATGACATCGTGACGCTCTCGGCCTGGGCAACAGCCGAGCCGCCGGCCAGCGCCAGCGTTGCAACGAGAATCGAGAATTTCTTCATGGACTTGCCTCCTGGGAGTGATGCGCGTGATACGGGCCGCCCGAAAGGGCGGCGGGCGTCCCCGGAACCCGAGGGCAGGCCGGAGACTGCCAAAGACAATAGCATCGCGCCACGGCGCTTCGCCAGCAATCTTGGTTCCTGATACATCGGATACGTCCGCAAATCCGCGATGCTTGACCGCCTCGGCATGACTAGCCCGCCGCCAGCAGCACCGCCGCGTGCAGCAGCACGCCGATCAGGCCGCCCACCAGCGTGCCGTTGAAGCGGATGTATTGCAGGTCGCGCCCCACGCTCAGCTCCAGTTCGTCGACCAGATGGCGCTCATCCCACAGCTTGACGGTGCGCGAGATGTGCTCGGTGACGCCGATGCGCAGCCGTCCGGTCAGGCGCCGCGCCGCACCCAGCACATGGTTGTTGACGGCTTCGCGCAGGTCCGGGTCTTCGCCCAGCTTGCGCGCCAGCGCCAGCAAGGCGCTTTCCAGGTGCGCGGCCAGCGCCGAATGCTCGTCGCTCAGGTCGCGCCGCAGCGCGGCGTGGATGTCGTCCCACAGGCCCTGCACGTATTCCTGCACCTTGGGGTGGTCGATGGCGCGCTGCTTCATGGCTTCCACCTGGGCCGCCAGCGCCGGGTCGGTGCGCAGGCGCGCGATGTAGTCCAGCACCCAGGCCTCGTAGTCGCGCCGCACCGGATGGTCGGGCTCCGACAGCACGTCGCGCAGTTCCTGCACCAGCGCGCGCGCCAGCCGGTCGGCCAGGTTGTCGGCGATGCCCTCGACCGAGGCGATGACGTCCACCGCCTTGATGATGCGCGGCCATTCCTTGCGCGCGAACTTGACCAGCAGCGCCGAAGCGCGCTCCTTGACGTCCTCGTCGCCCAGGTAGCCGCCCAGCCGCTCCATGGCGGCGTCCAGCAATTCCTGGTGGCGGCCGTCGCGGGTCAGCAGGCCCAGCACCTCGCCAGCGGTGCCGGCCGCGTCCCAGCGCCGCAGGTTCTTCACCACGAATTCCTGGATCACCCCGCGCACGGCGTGGTCGTCCAGCAGGTCCAGTGTCTGCAACGCCACCCGCCGCGCGCCGTCGCTGAGCGCATGCGCCTGCTTCGGCCGCGCCAGCCAGCGCGACAGGCGCGCGGCCGGGTCGAAGCCGCGCAGCTTGTCCATCAAGGTGTCCGGATCGAGGAAGTGGTCGCGCACGAACACCGCCAGGTTGTCGCCGATGCGATCCTTGTTGCTGGGGATGATGGCGGTATGCGGAATGGGCAGCCCCATCGGCCGGCGAAACAGCGCCACCACCGCGAACCAGTCCGCCAGCGCCCCAACCGTGGCGGCCTCGCAGAAAGCCCGTACCCAGGCCCAGGCGCCCTGCCCGCCCATCAGATGGCTGGTGATGAAACCGCTGATCATGGCCACCAGCAGGGCCAGCGCGGCGATCTTCATGCGCCGCAGCTGCGCGCGGCGCGCCTGCGAGGCCAGCGCCGAGCGCGTGACGAACGCCTTGGCGGACGGACTGGCGGACTGCGGCGTATCGGTCATGGGGTCTCCGGCGGGAATGCGCGTCCAGCATACCAAGCCCGTTGCGTCGCTGCCTCAGTCGCCGGCCTCGGCCAGCGCGCCGCGCAGCCAGGCGATGAAGGCGTCGGCGTGGGCGGTGCGCGCGCGGCCGGCGGCCGGCACCGCGCGCAGGCCGCCTTCGAAAGGCACGAAGCCATGGGGCGCCACCAGCAGGCCGTCGTGCAGTTCACGCGCGATCAGGCGCCGCTCGACCAGCGCCACGCCCAGGCCCGACAAGGCCGCCTCGATGCACAGGTGGGTGTGCGGGAACGCCAGCGTGTCGCCCCGCGCCGCCGGTTGCCCGGTGATGGCCTCCCATTGGTTCCAGGCGCTGGCGGTGTATTCATGCGCGATGCGGGCGCGCGTGGCGGGCTTGCGGCGCGCATAGGCCGGCGTGCAGACCGCGCCGAAATGCACTGGCGCCAACGCCAGCGCCCGGGCCCGGTCGGCCTCGGCATAGCCGGACAGGTCCCAGGCCAGGATCAGGTCGGCGCCCTCGTTGCGCATCTCGCGCGCCGAGGTCATCGACAGGCGGATGCGGATCTCGGGATGCCTGCGGTAGAACACGGCCAGTTGCGGCACCAGCCAGCGCATGGCGAAGGTGGCGCTGCAGGCCACGTGCAGCCCCGGCGCCTGCGCTTCGCGCGCCAGCCGCTCGTAGGCGTTTTCCAGCTGGTCGAAGGCGGCGCGCACCGACGTGTAGAAGGTGGCGCCGGCGGGCGTCAGGCGCAGGCCGGTGCCGTCCTTCTCGAACAATGCCGCGCCGGCGTGTTCCTGCAACAGGCGCAAGTGGCGGCTGACGGCGCCGTGGCTGCGGCAGAGTTCCTCGGCGGCGCGCGTGACCGAGCCGCTGCGGGCGACGGCTTCGAAGGCGCGGACGGCGGACAAGGGTGGCAATTGGCGCATCAGGTTCATTCGTCAGGAAAACTGACATATCCGCAGAAAAACTGCATTGTCGGATCGTGACTCCGTTTTTAGCATGGCGGCGTCGTCATCGAACATTCACCGTAGTTTTCCGGGCCTGGTCGTGCGCGATGAGACGGCGGACGGACGACCCAGCGCCTCTCCCGAGCCGGGCCCTTGCTTGAATTATCTGACCATTTTCCTGACATTCCGGAGCCTCCCATGCACATCACCCATCTCGCCGCCCACGAAGCGCTGGACAGCCGCGGCAATCCCACCGTCGAAGTCGAGGTCCGCCTGGACGATGGCGCCCACGGCCTGGCGCTGGTGCCCTCGGGCGCCTCCACCGGCAAGCGCGAGGCGCTGGAACGGCGCGACGGCGACGGCGCCCGCTACCTCGGCAAGGGCGTGCTCGGCGCCGTCGGCGCGGTCAACGGCGAACTGCGCGCGGCGCTGCTGGGCCTGCCGGCCGACCAGCAGGCCCGCATCGACCAGGCCATGATCGAGCTGGACGGCACGCCCGACAAAAGCCGGCTGGGCGCCAACGCGCTGCTCGGCGTATCGCTCGCGGTGGCGCACGCCGCGGCCGCCAGCCAGGGCCTGCCGCTATGGCGCCACGTGGGCGGGGTGCAGGCCCAGACACTGCCGGTGCCGATGATCAACATCATCAACGGCGGCGCGCATGCCGACAATCCGCTCGACTTCCAGGAGTTCATGATCCTGCCGGTGGGCGCGGACAGCTTCCGCGAAGCGCTGCGCATGGGCGCGGAGGTGTTCCACACGCTGCGCCACGCGCTCAAGGCCGCGGGCCACAGCGTCAACGTCGGCGACGAAGGCGGCTTCGCGCCGACGCTGCGCAACGCGCCCGAGGCGCTGGACTTCATCATGGCGGCGATCGAACGCGCCGGGCTGCGTCCGGGCGTCGACGTCGCGCTGGCGCTGGATCCGGCCGCCAGCGAATTCCACGGCGCCGACGGCTACCGCTATCAGGGCGAGAACCTGCTGCGCACGGCCGAGCAGCAGGTGCAATACCTGGCCGGCCTGGCGCGCGACTACCCCATCGTGTCGATCGAGGACGGCATGGCCGAAGACGACGCGGTCGGCTGGAAGGTGCTGGGCGTAACGCTGGGCGGCGTCTGCCAGCTGGTGGGCGACGACGTGTTCTGCACCAATCCGCAGTTGTTCCAGGCCGGCATCGAACAGGGCATCGGCAATGCCATCCTGGTCAAGATCAACCAGATCGGCACGCTCAGCGAAACCTGGCGAGTGCTGGCGCTGGCGCGGCGCGCCGGCTACGGCGTGGTCATGTCGCACCGTTCCGGCGAAACCGAGGACACCAGCATCGCCGACCTGGCGGTGGCGGCCAATTGCGGCATGATCAAGACCGGCTCGCTGTCGCGCGCCGACCGCACCGCCAAGTACAACCGCCTGCTGCGCATCGAGCGCGAACTGGGCGCGGCGGCGGTGTACGCCGGCGCCAGCGCCCTGGCGCGGCAACGGTAGCGCGGGTCCTCGCCCGCGTTCACAGGCGTTCAAGACGGCGTCCGCGGCACGGCGGACGATGACGCCTTTTGTCCAGGAGTCCGCCATGCCCGAACCGTCCGCCCCCCTTGCCGCCGCCGTGCCGGAAAAAGTCGTGATCGTGCTGGCGGCGGGCCTGGGCGCCGGCCAGGCCGCCAACGCCTCGGCCTGCCTGGCGGCCGGACTGGTGGCGCGGCAGCCCAACTGGGCCGGCCAAGCCCTGCGCGATGCCGATGGCATGCTGTCGTCGGCGATCTCGCACCTGCCCATCATCGTGCTGACGGCCGACGAAGCGCGCATGGCGCAACTGCGCGAGCGGCTGTCCCTGCCCATGCCGGGCGACGCCGGCATGACGCTGTTTCCGGCCTATGCGCGCGAGATCCACGAGGCCGCCGAATACTGGGCCCGGCATCGTCAGACTTCGCATCGCGACCAGCCCCTGCTGGGCGTGGGCCTGGCCGGCCCGCGGCGCTGGATCAATGCCCTGACGGGCAGCCTGCCGATGTTGCGTTGATCCTGTCGGGCGGCGCCCTGGCGCCCGCTCAGGCCTCGGCGCGCTCGCGATATGCCGTGCCGCACAGGATGGCGAAGAACAGGACCAGAACCAGCGTGATCACCAGGCCGCCGCCCGCCGTCGCAATCGCCTGCGGCCAACGCAGCAGCACCGATTTGCGCAGCGCCACGCCCGTCACCTCGGTGATGCCGGTCAGCAACAGCAGGAGCCCCGCGAACGGCCAGACCCGGCCACGCAGCGCCTGGCGCGAGCGGGCCAGGCCATACCGATCGGTCAGCGCGGCCCGCGGCAGGCTCAGGGACCACGCCCCCAGCCAATACATCACCGGCAGCCACAGCGCCAGCCATGCCAGCAGCGCGATGGCAAGGAACACGGTGCTGGAGACACCCGGCAGCTTGAAGTAAAGGGCCAGCCCCAGTGTCAGGCTCACCGCTTTCAGGGCCGCGATGGCGCAGCAGGCCAGCACCAGCAGCGCCAGCACCCGCACATACGCGCCATCGATGCGCCCCAACGCGGCGGCCGGCTTGATGTCGGAGGCCCGGGCCAGCCGGCGCTGCCAGGCCAGCGCCAGGCGGGCCAGCGCCAGCAGGTTGATGGCGCCGGCCAGCATGAACCAGCCATCGAGACGGCCGTCGAGCTGGCCCAGCAGCAGCGCCCCCGGCAGCGACAGCGCGAACAGCACGAAAGCCAGCGGCGCGGCGGCGAGCAGGCCGGGAACCTGCCGGGTGAATTGCGTCGCGGCCAGGGCAAGCAGGCGTCGGGCGGTCAGCGGATGCGGCACGGGCGATTCCCTTTCGATGGGTCGAGGGTCCCGCCATGATGGCGGGACCCTCGACCTTATACCAGAGGCCCCGGCGTGGCGCCTGTCAATCGGCGAACAGGGCTGGCACCAGGGTCACCAGTGTGCCGATGTGTTGGTCCATTTTCTTCGCCTGCGGATTGCCGATATTGGCGGCGCCCGCGGTGCGCAGGCGCAGCGTCAGGGTGCGGCCGCCGCCGTCCACCGTGAACTGCACCCCGAACACCCAGTCGACGCCCTGCGAACTGGCGATCAAGGTCAGCCAGCCTTCGTTCGGTTCCAGGTAGCTGTGCGCATCGAACAGGCCGCGTTGCGCCAGCGCGGCCGGCGCGGCTTCGGCGAAACGGCGCATGGCCGCCTGCAGTGTCGGCGTCTTCGCGCCCAGGTCGATCTGCGTCAATTGCAGCGGCGGCACCATCACGCGGTGCGAAAACAGCCGCGGCAGGGACGCGACGGGAAAGGACCACGGCGCCGCCAGATCGGCGGGGGGCGGGGCCGGCATCGACATGACATCATTGCCGCCGGCGGGCGCCGCCGCCGGGTTGCGGGCCGGACCGGGAGAGGACGCACAGCCCCCGAACAGCACCGCGGCCAGCGCCGGCAACAGCCAGCGAGGCAGCAAGCGCAGCATGCCGCCGCCCTCCGTGTGTCGCAATGCTAGGATCGCGCGGCGCATTTCTTGCCCCCCGGGGTGGCGTAGTGGGTCAGGAACGCATCCAGGTCCGCCAGCGGCGGTTGCAGCCGGTAGCAGGCATTCAGGCCGCGCAGCAACAGAAACGCTTCCTCGCTGCCAAGCGCCTTGGGAAACTCCTCGTCATTCAGTTTCTCGGAAATCTCGGTCAGCGTCTGTTCATCCCGATAGCGCGCCAGCCGCTCGCCCAGCGTGTACGCCGTCAACGCCGCCTGCAGCCGCTCTTGCGCGTCGCTGACCTGCTCGATCGAAGCGCTGGTGCCGACCTTGCCCAGTAGCGAGGTCAGGGCCACCGACTTTTCCAGCACCGACTTGGGCACGATGCTTTCGAAGGTGCCGACCGACACCAGCGCCGTCGGCACGTTCAGCGGCGTCGCCCCATCGAACACCTGGTTGGTGCGCGTGTTGTAGACCAGCGATTTGTCCCAGAATGCGCGGGAGTCGCCCTCGGGCCGTCCCACCACCACGTAGGTGCCCTGCTTGAGCAGCCCCAGGTTGGATCCGGCCGCCTGGCTCACCGCCGACTGCGAATAGAGCTGCACGCTGTAGTCCAGCACCATGCGGTTGCGCTGGTTCGCCAGCACCAGTTCGGCGGCGGTGAAGGCCACGCCCACCAACGGCGATACCAGCGGATTGTTGGCCAGGCTGGCGGCGCCGTTGGCCACGCCCTGCGCGCGTTGCAGGGCGCGCAGCGTCTCGGCGTTGCGCTCGGTGGTGACGTCCATCACGCGCAGGCGGAACGACGGCGCCACGCGCTCGTCCCAGCGCTGCACGTAGTAGACCAGCAGGTTCGAGAAGTTCAGGGACTGGTCCGGCTGCACGCCGCGCTGGTACCAGACCACGATGGACTGGTTGCTGCCGTCGTCGCGGGCCGCGACGTCCAGGATCACCACGTAGTCGGCCGGGCCGTCGATGCCGGCGGTTTTCCTGCCTGCGGCGTCCTTGAGCGCCGGAATCTCGACCGAGCGCATCATGATCGACAGCGGCGCGTTGGCCGGCACCGCCAGCTGGCGCTCGTCCTGCGTGGTGGCCGGCGCGCCGGTCTGCTCCAGCACGCGGGCGCGCTCGTTGCTGCCGGGCTTGAGATAGAAGATGCGGTTGTCCGCGTAGATCGGGGTATGCACGGTGTAGGCATCGCCGATGCGCGGCTCGCCGCCGGCGCATCCCGCCAACAGGCCCGCCAGTCCCAACATGCCCCACCGCAAGGCGGCGCGTTGCCGCCGCCGCAGGCCGGCCCCACGCCGGCGCATGAACACGAAAGCCATACTTGCTCCGCAAGAAAAGGCCCGCAATGGATCGGAACAACGCCTGCCCCGGCGTGGCGATCAGGCGACGGTCAACGCCGCCCGTCCCTGGTCCGAGGCTTCCCGCCAGGACGGCGCGCGGGAATGGTCGGCATTTTTATCATTATGTTTCTTTCTGTCAAACTTTCGCGCGGAGGGTGATACCCCGTGGCGCCGGGCGGGCGCGAGAAAACTCCAATCGGCGTTCGACATGGCGGCATCCACAAACGGGGACGCCGATGATAGCCGGCGGGCCGGACCTATGCCGCGCCCAGCAGTCCGGGCCGCCCTTCATGCGCGGCCTGGGCACGCTGCTGGATGAACTCGATCATCATCGCGATGGCGCGCGGATGGTGGCGGTTGGGCATATACAGCATGTACATCGCACGGCCGAAGATGCTGAGCCGCCATTGCGGCAAGGCGGCGATCAAATCGCCGCGCGCGACGTCGTCGTGCACCACGTAGTCCGGCACCACGCCGATGCCCAGCCCGGCCAGCATGGCGTCGCGCAGGAAGGCGTAGTTGCGCGAGATGATGGTGGGTTCCAGCACCACGTGCTGGCGCGGCTGGCCGCCGTAGTACGCCGACAACCGCAGCGGCCGGCCGATGACGGCGGCGCTGATGACGGGCAGCCGCGCCAGCTCGGCCGGCTTGTCCGGCAGGCCGCGGTCGCGCACGAAGGCGGGCGAGGCGCAGGCCACGTAACGCACCTGGCCCAGTTCGCGCGCCACCAGATTGTGCGGCGGCTCGGACATGATGCGCACGGCGATGTCGACCTCGTCGCGCAGCAGGTCGTCGACGCTGTTCTCGAACAGCACGTCCAGCACGATGTCGGGATAGGCGCGCTTGAATTCCAGCAGCCACGGCGTCATCACGAACTGGCCATAGCCGCTGGGCACGCTGAGCCGCACCTTGCCCTGCGGCGTCTTGCCCAGGGTCTCGACCGCTTCGCGCGCGGCCGCCAGCTCGTCCTGGATGCTGCGGCCATGCTGGTACAGCTTGAGTCCGATTTCGGTGGGCTCGACGTGGCGCGTGGTGCGCCGCAGCAGTTGCATGCCGACGGCGCGCTCCAGCTGGGTCAGGTGATAGCTGACGTTGGCCCGCGTCATCTTCAGGCGGCGCGCGGCTTCGCTCAGGTTGCCGGCGTCCAGGATCTCCACCAGCAGGGTCAGCGCTTTCGTGTCCATGTCGAGTCTCCAGGGACGGCCGGCATTCCTTCATTGCAACCCGGCGCCCCGCAGGCGATTGTCAATTTTTTTTATCGTCAATGTCAATTCTTGATGGCATTGTCAAGACTTCTTTGCTGGGAAAGAATAGACGGCTACAAGACGGGCCGTTCCTGGCCCGCCAGGCGCCGCGACTGCGCCGCGTCCGCCCCGGGACGCGCCGGCCTCGCCAGAGCCCCGCTCTGCGATGCCGCCGTGCCGGCCTGGCCGGCGCGGGCGGCGACCCTACCGGAGACACTGTCCCATGACAGCCAGCGCACCCGCCAGCGCCGTCCACGCGCGCCGCGACGGCGACGTACTCGTCGTCACCATCGATCATCCCCCCGTCAATGCCCTGAGCGCCGATGTGCGCGCCGGCCTGGCCCGCGCCATCGACCAGGCCCAGGGCGACCCGCAGGTGCGCGCCGTGCTGCTGACCGGCGCCGGCAACAACTTCATCGCCGGCGCCGACATCCGCGAATTCGGCAAGCCGCCGCGTCCGCCCGCCCTGCCCGACGTCTGCAACCAGATCGAAGCCTGCGCCAAGCCGGTGGTGGCCGCGCTGCATGGCGCCGCGCTGGGCGGCGGCCTGGAAGTGGCGCTGGCGGCGCATTACCGCGTGGCGCTGCCCGGCGCCAAGCTGGGCCTGCCCGAAGTGACGCTGGGCCTGCTGCCCGGCGCCGGCGGCACGCAGCGCACGCCGCGCCTGATCGGCGCCGCCGCGGCACTGGACCTGATGCTGTCGGGCAAGCCGATGACGGCGCAGGCCGCCGTCGCGGCCGGGCTGGCCGATGAACTGGCGGCCGGCACGGATCCGCTGGCCGCCGGCCTGGACTACGCTCGCCGCCTGCTGGCGCAAAATGCCGCGCCGCGCCGCAGCCGCGACGGCCAGGCGCTGGCGGACAAGGCCGCGTCCCGGGCCGCGATCGATGCCGCCGGCCAGCGCATCGCCGCCAGCACGCGCGGCCTGTTCTCGCCCGCGAAAATCCTGGAGGCGGTGCGCGCCGCGGTCGAACAGCCTTTCGACGAGGGCCTGCGCACCGAGCGCGCGCTGTTCCTGCAATGCCTGGACAGCCCGCAGCGCGCCGGCCTGATCCACGCCTTTTTCGCCGAACGCGAGACCGCCAAGATCCCTGAATTGAAGCAGGCCAAGCCGCGCCGGCTCGACAGCGTCGGCGTGATCGGCGGCGGTACCATGGGCGCGGGCATTGCCGTGGCGGTGCTGGACGCTGGCCTGCCGGTGGTCATGGTGGAACAGGACGACGCCGCGCTGGCGCGTGGCCGCCAGCGGGTCGAACACGTCTACGACCTGCTGGTCGGCAAGGGCCGCATGACGGCCGACGAACGCGCCGCCCGACTGGCGCGCTTCACCGGCGCCACCGACTATGCCGCGCTGGGCGAGGCCGACCTGATCATCGAGGCCGTGTTCGAGGACATGGACGTCAAGCTGGCGGTGTTCGCGCAGCTTGACCGCGTCGCCAAGCCGGGCGCGGTGCTGGCCACCAACACCTCGTACCTGGACGTGGACCGCATCGCCCAGGCCACGCGCGGCCCCGCCGACGTGCTGGGGCTGCACTTCTTCTCGCCGGCCAACATCATGAAGCTGCTGGAGGTGGTGGTGGGCCGCCAGACCGCCGCCGACACCGTCGCCACCGGCTTCGAGCTGGCGCGCCGCCTGCGCAAGATCCCGGTGCGCGCCGGCGTCTGCGACGGCTTCATCGGCAACCGCATCCTGGCGGTGCACCGCCAGGCGGCCGACATGATGATGGAGGACGGCGCCTCGCCCTACGAGATCGACGCGGCGGTGCGCGACTTCGGTTACCCGATGGGGCCGTACCAGATGGCCGACCTGGCCGGCGGCGACATCGGCTGGGCCACGCGCAAGCGCCGCGCCGCCACCCGCGACCCGGCGCTGCGCTACGTGCAGATTCCCGACCGTCTGTGCGAGCGCGGCTGGTTCGGCCAGAAGACCGGCCGCGGCTTCTACCTGTATCCGGATGGCGCGCGCCACGGCACGCCCGACCCGGAAGTGCTGGCGATCATCGACGCCGAGCGCCAGCGCGCCGGCGTGACGCCCCGTCCGTTCAGCGCCGAGGACATTCAGCGCCGCTACCTGGCGGCCATGATCAACGAGGCCGCCAACGTGCTGCACCAGGGCATCGCGCTACGGCCGTCGGACATCGACATGGTGTTCCTGTCGGGCTACGGCTTTCCGCGTTATCGCGGCGGGCCGATGCATTACGCCGACCGCGTCGGGCTGGCCAACGTGCTGGCCGACATCCGCGCCTTTGCCAAGGAAGACCCCGCGTTCTGGAAGCCGTCGCCACTGCTGGTGGAACTGGCCGAATCCGGCCGCGATTTCGCCAGCCTGAACCAGGCCGCCTGACCCCATTCACCCAACGGAAACCGACATGCGAGAAGCCGTCATCGTCTCCACCGCCCGCACGCCCATCACCAAGGCGCAGCGCGGCGAATTCAACCTGATCGCCGGGCCGACCCTGGCCGCCCACGCGGTGCGCGCCGCGGTCGAGCGCAGCGGCATCGACCCCGCCCTGATCGAGGACGCCTTCATCGGCTGCGGCTACCCCGAAGGCGCCACCGGCCGCAACATCGGCCGCCAGGCGGTGATCCGCGCCGGCCTGCCAGTCAGCGTCGGCGGCGCCACCGTCAACCGCTATTGCGCCTCGGGCCTGCAGGCCATCGCCTCGGCCGCGGCGCGCATCGTCATGGACGGCGCGCCCGCCGTCATCGCCGGCGGCGTCGAGCTAGTGTCGCAGATCCGCACCCGCGACGACGGCGTCAGCGGCATGGACCCGTGGATCGTGGCCAACAAGCCCGAGCTGTACCTGCCCATGATCGAGACCGCCGACATCGTCGCCGCGCGCTACGGCATCAGCCGCGAGGCGCAGGACCGCTTCGCCGCGCAGAGCCAGGCGCGCACCGAGGCCGCCCAGGCCGCCGGCCGCTACCGCGAAGAGATCATCGCCGTCACCACCACCATGGCCGTCACCGACCGCGCCACCGGCGCCGTGTCGGAACGCGAGGTCACGGTCGACAAGGACACCTGCAACCGGCCCGGCACCACCTACGAGGCGCTGGCCAAGCTGGCGCCGGTGCGCGGCCCGGACCAGTTCGTGACCGCCGGCAACGCCTCGCAGCTGTCCGACGGCGCCGCCGCCTGCGTACTGATGGAAGCGGCCGAGGCGCAGCGCGCCGGCATCCGCCCGCTGGGCGCGTTCCGCGGCCTGGCGATCGCCGGCTGCGAGCCCGACGAAATGGGCATCGGCCCGGTCTACGCCGTGCCCAAGCTGTTGGCGCGCCACGGCCTGAAGGTCGCGGACATCGACCTGTGGGAACTGAACGAAGCCTTCGCCTCGCAGGCGCTGTACTGCCAGGAACGCCTGGGCATCCCGATGGAGCGGCTGAACGTGAACGGCGGTTCGATCGCGCTGGGCCACCCGTTCGGCGTCACCGGCGCCCGCCTGGCCGGCCACGTGCTGCTGGAAGGCCGCCGCCGCGGCGCGCGCTACGCCGTCGTCACCATGTGCGTGGGCGGCGGCATGGGCGCGGCCGGCCTGTTCGAAATCTACTGAGGAATCGCCCGATGGATCTGGAATTCACCCCCGAAGAAAACGCCTTCCGCGACGAGGTCCGCGCCTTCCTGGCCGCCAACCTGCCGGCGCGGCTGTCGGCCAAGGTCACGCAGGGCAAGCTGCTGGCGCGTGCCGACATGGTCGAGTGGCACGCCATCCTCAACCGCCAGGGCTGGCTGGCCAGCCACTGGCCGGTGGAGTACGGCGGCACCGGTTGGAGCACTACGCAGAAGTACATCTTCGACAACGAGTGCGCGCTGGCCGGCGCGCCGCGCATCGTGCCGTTCGGCCTGAGCATGCTGGGCCCGGTGCTGATCAAGTACGGCAACGAGGCGCAGAAGCGCCACTGGCTGCCGCGCATCCTGGATGGTTCGGACTGGTGGTGCCAGGGCTATTCCGAGCCCGGCGCCGGCTCGGACCTGGCCTCGGTCAAGACCACCGCGGTGCGCGACGGCGACCACTACGTCGTCAACGGCCAGAAGACCTGGACCACGCTGGGCCAGTACGCCAACATGATCTTCTGCCTGGTGCGCACCTCGAACGAGGGTCGGCGCCAGGAAGGCATCAGCTTCCTGCTGATCGACATGGCCAGCCCGGGCGTGCAGGTGCGCCCCATCATCACGCTGGACGGCGAGCACGAAGTCAACGAAGTGTTCTTCTCGGACGTGCGGGTGCCGGTCGAGAACCTGGTGGGCGAGGAAAACCGCGGCTGGACCTGCGCCAAGTACCTGCTGACCTATGAGCGCACCAACATCGCGGGCGTCGGCCAGTCGACCGCGGCACTGGAACGCCTGAAGGCGGTGGCCGCCAGCCAGAAGAAGAACGGCCGCCCGCTGGCCGAGGATCCCGACTTCGCCGCGCGCCTGGCGCGGGTCGAAATCGAGCTGGCCAACATGCGCACCACCAACCTGCGCGTGGTGGCGGCGGTGGCCGGCGGCGGCGCGCCCGGCGCCGAAAGCTCGATGCTGAAGATCCGCGGCACCCAGATTCGCCAGGAGATCACCGCGCTGAACCGCCGCGCCATGGGGCCCTACGCCCGCCCGTTCGTGGCCGAGGCCCTGCACGACGGCTACGACGCCGCGCCCATCGGCCCGGAAGGCGCCGACAGCGCCGCGGCGCAGTACTTCAACAACCGCAAGCTGTCGATCTTCGGCGGCTCCAACGAAATCCAGAAGAACATCATCTCCAAGATGATCCTGGGACTGTAAAGGCCGGCCATGAACTTTGAACACACCGAAGACCGGCGCATGCTGTCCGACATGCTGCGCCGCTTTGTCGCCGAACAATACGACTTCGCCACGCGCGAACGCCACGCCAGGATGGCGCAGGGCTACAACCCCGAGTTCTGGCGCCGCTATGCCGAACTGGGCGCCATCGGCGCGCTGTTCGCCGAGGAACACGGCGGGCTGGGCGGCGCGGGCTTCGACATCAGCGTGGTGTTCGAGGCGCTGGGCCGCGGCCTGGTGCTGGAACCCTTTTTGGACGCGCTGATGGTCGGGAGCGCCATCGCGCGCGCCGGCAGCCCGGCGCAACGCGAGGCGCTGGACGGCCTGATCGCGGGCGGCATCACCGCCGCGCTGGCCGCGGCCGAGCCCACCTCCGGCTATGCCCTGAACGACGTGCGCACCCGCGCCGAGCGCAGCGGCGACGGCTGGGTGCTGAACGGCGCCAAGGCGGTCGTGACGGGCGGCGAGCACGCCGACCTGTTCCTGGTGTCGGCGCGCACCGCCGGCGCCGACGACGACGAGTCCGGCATCAGCCTGTTCCTGGTCAGCGCCGGCACGCCGGGCGTGACGGCGCGCGGCTACGACCTGATCGACGGCGGCCGCGCCGCGGAACTCGCGTTCGAGAACGTGGCGCTGGGCGCCGACAGCCTGCTGGGCGAGGCCGGCGCCGGCCATGCGCTGCTGGAACACGCCACCGGCCGCGGCATCCTGGCGCTGTGCGCCGAGGCCGTGGGCGCGATGGACTGCGCCCGCGACGCCACGCTGGAATACCTGCGCACCCGGCGCCAGTTCGGCGTGCCGATCGGCAGCTTCCAGGCGCTGCAGCACCGCATGGCCGACGTGTTGCTGGAGATCGAGCAGGCGCGCTCGGCGGTCATCAACGCCGCCGCCGCGCTCGACCATCCCGACCGCGCCACGCGCGAGCGGGCGCTGTCGGCCGCCAAGTACACCATCGGCCGCATCGGCACGCTGGTGGCCGAAGAAAGCATCCAGCTGCACGGCGGCATCGGCATGACCTGGGAACTGCCCCTGGCGCACTACGCCAAGCGGCTGGTCATGATCGACCACCAGCTCGGCGACGAGGACCACCACCTGCGGCGCTACATCGCGCTGGGGCGGGCGTGAGCGGCGAGGACGGCATCATGACGCAGGCCCCCATAGCCTCCCCCACCGCCCCGCCCTTCGCCGCGCCATTCCCGGTGCGTTCCATCGACGACGTGCGCCGACTGGCGGCCCGGCCGCTGGCCGAGACGCTGACGGTGCAAAGCACCTACGAGATCTTCCGCAACTCGGCCGCCGCCTTCGGCGACCGCACCGCGCTGACCTTCCTGCGCAGCGCCGATCCCGACGAGCCGGCCATCAGCTGGCGCTACGACGAGCTGCTGGCCGGCATCCACCAGACCGCCAACCTGCTGCACAGCCTGGGGCTCGGCCCTTCGGACGCGGTCGGCGTGCTGCTGCCGGGCTGCCTCGAATACCACCTGGCGCTGTGGGGCGGCGAGGCGGCCGGCATCGTGCAGCCGCTCAATCCGCTGCTGACCGAGGACAAGCTGGCCTCGCTGCTGACCACCGCTGGCGCCAAGGTGCTGATCGCCTACGGCTCGGACACCGAATGCGAATCCTGGTCCAAGGCCCTGCGCCTGCGCGAGCGGGTGCCGACGCTGCGCACGCTGCTGCGCGTCGCGCCGCATGACGAGCCGCTGTCGCAACGCCCGGCGCTGCCCGGCTTCGCGCTCGACTTCAACAGCGCGCGCGCCGCCCAGCCCTCGGACCGGCTGGTCAGCGGCCGCGTGATCCGCGCCGACGACGTGGCCGCCTACTTCCATACCGGCGGCACCACCGGCGCGCCCAAGCTGGCCATCCATACCCACGCCAACCAGGTCTTCACGGCCTGGGCGGCGGTGCAGTTGCAGGGCGCCGGGCCCGGCGACGTGGTCATCAACGGCTATCCGCTGTTCCACGTGGCCGGCGTGCTGCCGGCCTCGCTGGCGGCGCTGTCGGCCGGCGTGCAGACTGTGATCCCGACCACGCAGCTGCTGCGCAACCGCGAGGTGCTGCGCAATTATTGGCGGCTGGTGGAGCGCCACCGCGCCACCTCGCTACAGGGCGTGCCGACCATCCTGGCGGCGCTGGCCGAGATACCGCTGGACGGCGCCGACATCTCGTCGCTGCGCTACTGCCGCACCGGCGCCGCGCCGTTGCCGGCGGAGCTGGCGGCGCGCTTCGAACGCCTGTTCGGCCTGCACGTGAACGAAAGCCTGGGCATGACGGAGATGGCCGGCATCACCTCGATCACGCCGCCCGGCTCGCGCTTTCCGGTCAACTGCGTGGGCTTTCCGCTGCCCTACGTGCAGGTGCGCGTGGTCGGCCTGGACGCGCCCGCCGGCCAGCCGGCGCGCGACCTGCCGCCCGGCCAGGCCGGCATGCTGCTGTTCAAGTCGCCCAACGTCATCCCCGGCTTTCTCGACCCCGAGGATACGGCCCGTGCCTTCACCGCGGACGGCTGGCTCATCAGCGGCGACGTCGGCTTCCTGGACGCCGAGGGCCGCCTGCATCTGCAAGGCCGCGCCAAGGATTTGATCATCCGCGGCGGCCACAACATCGATCCCAAGACCATCGAGGATGCGCTGGCCTCGCACCCGGCGGTGCGCATCTGCGCCGCGGTCGGCGCGCCCGATCCGTACGCGGGCGAACTGCCGATCGCCTTCGTGACCCTGGCCGACGATGCCGAGGTCTCCGAGGCCGAGCTGGTCGCGTATGCGGCTGCCCGCGTCGATGAAGCGCCGGCTCGGCCCAAGCGCGTGATCGTGCTCGAGCAGATGCCCATGACCAATGTCGGCAAGATCTACAAGCCCGATCTGCGGCGCCTGGCCACGGCGGTGTCCGCGCGCGCCGTGGTGGAGCGCGTGCTCGCACAGGCCGGCCTGCCGCCTGACAGTTCCCTGCTGCGCGTGCTGTCCGACGCGCAGCCCGACGTCGCCATCGAGGTCGACGCCACCGCCCCCGCGCCGCTGAAGGAGCAGCTGCGCGAGGCGTTGCAACGATTGCCGGTCAAGGTCGCGCTACGCGACTGACCGGCGCCATTGCAAAGCAACACAGCCGTAAAGCAGCCCCCGAAGCGACAAGACCACAAAACCATAATCACATTGGAGACAAGCCCCATGGCCCACCAACCCCTGCGCCGCGCCTGCCTGGGCGCCCTGCTGCTGGCGCTGGCCGGCGGCGCGCTGGCGCCCGCGGCGTCGGCGCAAAACGCCTTTCCCAACAAACCCATCACCCTGATCGTGCCGTTCCCGGCCGGGGGCTCCACCGATCGTCACATGCGCATCGTGGCGCAGGACGCATCCAAGTACCTGGGCCAGCCCGTCATCGTCGAGAACCGTCCGGGCGCCGGCGGCACCCTCGGCACCGCGACCATGTCGCGCACCGCCAAGCCCGACGGCTACACCGTCGCGCTGTACACGCTGGCCATGCTGCGCATGCCGTACATGCAGAAGACCTCGTGGGATCCGATCAACGATTTCACCTTCATCATCGGCCTGTCGGGCTACACCTTCGGCTTCACGGTACGCGCCGACTCGCCCTACAAGACCTTCAACGAGTACATCGAAGCGGCGCGCAAGAACCCCGGCAGCGTCGACTACGGCTCGACCGGCGTGGGCTCGTCGCCGCACCTGCTGATCGAGGAAATCGCCATCAACGCCAAGGTCAAGCTGAACCACGTGCCCTACAAGGGCAACGCCGACATGCAGCAGGCGCTGCTCGGCGGCCACGTCATGGCGCAGAGCGACGCCACGGGCTGGGACCAGTTCGTGGACTCGGGCAAGATGCGGCTGCTGGTGACGTTCGGCGAAAAGCGCACCACCCGCTGGCCCGACGTGCCGACCGCGCAGGAGCTGGGCTACAAGGTCGTATCGACCTCGCCCTATGGCCTGGCCGGCCCCAAGGGCATGGACCCGGCGGTGGTCAAGACGCTGCACGACGCCTTCAAGAAAGCCTTGTTCGACCCGGCCAGCATGGAGGTCATGAAGCAGCTGAACCAGGAGCCGGCCTACCGCGACAGCGCCGACTACAAGGCCTGGGCCCAGGCCACCTACGTCAAGGAAAAGGGGCTGATCGAATACCTGGGGCTGATGGCCAAGGATTGACGCCCCCTGCCTCGCCCCGGGCGGGCCGGACGCCTTGCGGCGACCGGCCCGCTTTTCATTGGAACGCCGGCTTGTAGGCGTACAGCCCCGGCGCGCCGCCCGTCATCACGAACAGCACGTCGCTGCCGGGTGCATGGCGGCCGGCGCGCACGTCGGCCAGCAGGCCGGCGAAGGCCTTGCCCGAATACACCGGGTCGAGCAGCAGCCCTTCGCTGTGCGCCAGCAGGCCGACGGCCTCGAGCATGGCGGGCGTGGGCACGCCGTAGGCCGGACCACGCTGGCTGCCGTCCACCAGGATGTCGTTGGGCGCCGGCGCGGCCGCCTCGCCCGTGGCGGCGCCGTGTTCGCCATCCGCCCGGCCCAGCAGCGCCAGGGTGGCGGCCGTCAGGTCGCGCGTCTTCGCGTGCGCAACCTCGGTGTCGGCCAGGGTGGTGAACGACTGCACGCGGGTTGCCGGCAGGCCCGCCGCAACCATGCCGGCGGCCAGCCCGGCGTGGGTGCCGGCGCTGCCATTGGCCACCACCACCCGCGCGAACGTCACGCCCAGGGCGCGCTCCTGCTCCAGGATCTCCTGCGCGCAGGCCGCATAGCCCAGCGCGCCGACCGCCGTGGAGCCGCCCAGCGGCGCCAGGTAGACGCGGCGTCCCGCCAGCTCCAGCGCGCGCACCCGTTCCAGGGCCGCCGCCATGGCGTCGGCACCGACCGGCAATGCGTGCACGGTGGCGCCGAGCAGCCGGTTGAGCAGCATGTTGCCGTTTTCTTCGTAATCGGCGTCGGCGCGCGGCACCACCCGCCCCAGCACCAGCTCGCAGGCCATGCCGGCGCGGGCCGCGGCCGCGGCGGTCAGGCGCGCATGGTTCGATTGCAGGCCGCCCACGGTCACCACCGTGTCGGCCCCCTGCCCGCGCGCCTCGCCCAGCAGGAACTCCAGCTTGCGCAGCTTGTTGCCGCCCCCGCCCAGCGCCATGTGGTCATCACGCTTGGCGTACAGGCGCACGCCGTTGGCCGCCGCGCCCAGCGCCGCCTCCAGCCGGGCCAGGTGCTGGATCGGCGTCGGGCCATCGAGCAGGGCGTAACGGGGAAAGCGTTGCAGGGCGGACGACAAATCTATGGACATGGGCGGATTCCTGGATACGTTGACAGCCGGCCGGCAACCGGATGCCGCGCCGGTCCGGGCGCGAAACGGGGATGGCCAGCAGGATACGCCAGGTCCCCCGGGGGATTGATCACGCTTGGCGGGGCGATTGTGCGGAATCCGGCATGAATCGACCCAGACCGGCTCCACCGGGCGCGCAGAAGGCCGGTTCGCCAACAATTTTCGTATGCAATAAATGTTGCGTGCGCGGGTTTTTGATAGACTGGCTGCCCATACCGTCTTCCCGCTCCCGCGCTTCATGACCCAGGCAGTACCTCCCGACCCCAGCGCCGACGACATCGCCAAGGAAGTCGCCGCCGCCATCGTGGCGCACCGCCTGCCGCCCGGCACCCGCTTGCGCGAAGAGGCCCTGGCGCGCGTCTACAAGGTCAGCCGGACCAAGATCCGCGCCGCCCTGCTGATGCTGTCCAAGGACAAGCTGATCAACATCGTGCCCGACAAGGGCGCCTTCGTCAGCAAGCCCGACGCCAACGAGGCGCGCGAGGTCTACGCGGTGCGCCGCATCCTCGAAGCCGCGCTGGCGCGGGAGTTCGTCACCCGCGCCACGGCGGCCGACTACCGCCGCATCGACGCCCACCTGGCCGAGGAACGCGCGGCCGTGGAAAGCGGCGACGTGCAGGTGCGCAACCGCCTTCTGGGCGACTTCCACATCCTGCTGGCCGAGGCCGTCGGCAACTCGGTGCTGACCGGCATGCTGCGCGAGCTGTCGGCGCGCAGCGCCGTGATCACCGTGCTGTACCAGAGCTCGCACGACGCCAGTTGTTCCTCGCGCGAGCACCACGCCTTCATCGAAGCCGCTCGCGCCGGCGACGTCGACCGCGCCTGCGCGCTGATGGACGAGCACCTGGAACACGTGCAAACCGCGCTCGACTTCAGCGAGGGCGACCGCGCCGGCGGCGACCTGGTCGCGGCGCTGTTGAGCTGACGCGGCGCCACGCGTGGCGGTTTGACCGCGCGCAACCCTTGATTACGCGCAAACGGCGTCCGTCTCCCGCCCGATACAGTGTTACGTAGCCGCCGCAAGTCGCGGCGGCCGCCGCACAAACACGGGAGACACCATGTACAAGCACATTCTCATTCCCACGGACGGCTCGCAATTGTCCTCGGAAGCCCTGGTCGAAAGCCTCGAGCTGGCCAGGTCGCTGGGCGCCAAGGCCACCATCCTCACGGTCGAGGAACCCTTCCACGTCTTCGCCATGGGCGCGGCGCAGGTGGCCCACAGCCTGGGCGAGTACCAGGACCAGATCCGCGCCCAGGCCGAACGCCTCTTGAGCGCGGCCGCCACCCAGGCGCGCGAAGCCGGCGTGCCTTGCGAAACGCTGCGCGCCACCCACGAAGATCCGTACCAGGCCATCATCGACGCGGCCCGCGAGCGCCACTGCGACCTGATCGCCATGGCTTCGCACGGCCGCCGCGGCATGGCCGCCGTGGTGCTGGGCAGCCAGACGCAGAAGGTGCTGGCGCATTCCACCACGCCGGTGCTGGTGTACCGCAAGAAGGCCTGACGCGCCCGGACTCGGGCAGCCGCCGCGGTCGCCTTCCGGAAGCGGCCGGCGCCGGCCGCCCGGCCGCCCCGCCCTGCTCAGGCCGCCGGATGCAGCAGTTGCTCCATGCGATCCTGGATCCAGCGCTCGGTGGCCGTCGGCGTCCGGCCTTGCAGCCAGAGCGTGCGCACCGACAACGGCGGCAGCGACAGGCCGACGCACGGCACATTGGCCAGGTCCTCGCGGTAGCCCTCGTACTCGGCGATGTTCAGCGGCAGAATGGCCCAGCCCAAGCCATCCACGGCCATGGCGGCGATACTGTAGAAACTGTCTGAACGCCAGGCCGACGGACTCATCACCACATCCTCCACCCCCTCCATCCGCATCACCAGTTGACGATGGCGCGCCAGGTCGTTGCGCGTGACTTCGGGCAACGCGGCCAGCGGATGGTCGCGCGCCACGAAGATGCCCTGCCCCACGTCGCCCAGGTAGCGATGGGCGAAGGCCGCGCCCGGATCGCCGCGATCGTAGTGGAACGCCACGCTGGCGCGCCCCTGCGAGACATAGTCCGCCACTTCGGTGGCCGTGCCGTTCAACTGGGTCAGCTCCAGCGCGGGAAAGCGCGCCGAGACCTCCTTCACCAACGCGCCCAGCACCCGATCGGGCAAGGCCTCGTCCAGCGCCAGGCTGAGGTGCGCGTCCTGCCCGGCCGCGAATGACAGCGCCCGCTGCTCCAGTCCCGCGGCCTGGCGCAACAGTTCGCGCGCCTCCTGCAACAGCACTTCACCGGCCCGCGTCAGCGTGGCATTGCGGCGCGAGCGGTCGAACAATTCCACCCCCAGGTCCGCTTCCAGCAATCCCAGCGAGGTGCTGACGGCCGATTGCGCCCGGCCCACCTGGCGCGCCGCCGCCGAAAACGAGCCGGCGTCCGCCGCCGCCACGAAATGCCGCAGTTGTTCCAGGGTCCAGTGCATGGTTGCCTCCAGTCGTGGCCAAGCAAGCCTTCAAAAGGCCGTCGCCCGCGCGGGGCGACGGAGCCGCCACCGATACATCTATTTTATAGATGGATTCCAACTTCTTATCCATGCTTCATAGATTGAAAATGTCCGGCGTTACAGGAGTAAATGCATGACGCAGCGCAATCCCTTCCCCGCTGTCGCCGCGCCCGCGCCGGGTCGCTGGCTGGTGCTGGCCATCGTTTCCAGCGCCCTGTTGCTGATCGTGGTCGACATGACCGTGCTGTACACCGCCCTGCCCCGGCTCACGCACGAGCTGGGCGTGACGGCCTCGTCCAAGCTCTGGATCGTCAACATCTACGCGCTGGTGGTGTCCGGCCTGCTGCTGGGCATGGGCACGCTGGGCGACCGACTGGGCCACAAGCGCCTGTTCATGATGGGCCTGGCCGTGTTCGGCGCGGCCTCGCTGGCGGCGGCCTATTCGCCCAACCCCGCGGCGCTGATCGCGGCGCGCGCGGTGCTGGCCGTGGGCGCGGCCATGATGATGCCGGCGACCCTGTCGATCCTGCGCCTGACCTTCGCCGACGAGCGCGAGCGCGCCATCGCCATCGGCGTCTGGGCCTCGGTGGCCTCGGGCGGCGCGGCGCTCGGACCGGTCATCGGCGGCATCCTGCTGGAGCACTTCTGGTGGGGCTCGGTGTTCCTGATCAACCTGCCGATCGTGCTGCTGGCGCTGCCGCTGGCGCGCCGCTACATCCCCGCCGGCCAGCCGGATCGCCAGCGCCCCTGGGACCTGATCGGTTCGCTGCAGGTGATGGTCGGCCTGATCCTGACCGCCTATGCGCTCAAGGAGCTGGGCCGCGCCCAGCCGTCGTGGCTGGACGCCGCGCTGGCCTGCGCCGGCGGCGCGGCCATGCTGTTCGCCTTCGCCCGGCGCCAACGCGCGCGGCCGCATCCGCTGATCGATTTCGCCATCTTCCGCAACCGCAGCTTCAGCTCGGCCGTGGCCGCGGCGCTGTTCGCGGCGGCGGCGCTGCTGGGCATGGAGCTGGTGTTCAGCCAGCGCCTGCAGCTGGTGCTGGGCATGTCGCCGATCGAGGCGGCGCTCTACATCCTGCCTTTGCCGCTGGCCGCGTTCATCGCCGGGCCGCTGGCCGGCTGGCTGCTGCCGAAGGTGGGCAGCGCGCGCCTGCTGTTCGTGGCGCTGCTGACGTCCGGCCTGGGCATGGGCGGCTACCTGTTCAGCTACGACGGCGCGCTGGCGGCGCAGATGGCCAGCCTGTGCGTGCTGGGCGTGGGCATCGGCGCCACCATGACAGCCGCGTCCAGCACCATCATGCAGAGCGCCACGCCGGAACGCGCCGGCATGGCCGCCTCGATCGAGGAAGTGTCGTACGAACTGGGCGGCGCGCTGGGCGTGACGCTGATGGGCTCGATCCTGTCGGGCGTGTACGCGCACACGCTGGAAGTGCCGGCGGGCGTCTCCGCGGCCGTCGCCCGCGACAGCCTGGACGAGGCGCTGGCGCTGGCCGAGGGCCTGTCCGGCGAATTGGGCGCGTCGCTGGCGCGCCTGGCGCGCGGCGCCTTCGACGCGGGCTACGCGGCGGTCATCGCCACGGCCGCCCTGATGCTGCTGGGCACCGCGGCGCTGGTGCTGGTGAACCGGCTACGTGGCGGCGCGGGCGAGGCCACGCCCCGTTGATCGGGCGCCGGCTTCGCGGCGCCGCGAAAAACCTGCCCCCTGTCGGCACAAAGGCGGCAAGCCCCGTAAACTTCCGGACATTCCCATTGAGATAGATCATCGTACCCAGGGTATGGCTTCGGATAGGCTTATGCGAAATGTGAAAAACAAGTCCGCCCCCGACAAGGACAGCTATTTGTTCTCCGACCAGATTGGACACCTGCTGCGGCGGGTGTACCAACGGCATACCGCCCTGTTCCAGCAGTACATCCCCGACTCGCAGTTGACCGCGGCGCAGTTCGTCGTGCTGTGCTCGGTGCGTGACAACCAGGGCAGTTCGCTGGCGGATATCGTCAAGGCCACGGTCATCGACCAAGCCACGGTGCGCGGCGTGGTGGACCGGCTCAAGCAGCGCGAGCTGGTGCGGGTCGACCACGACCCGCACGACCGCCGCAAGGTGGTGATCAACCTGACCCCGGTGGGCCAGGAGCTGGTGCGAAAAATGGAACCCTTCGCCCTGCAGATCACCGAAAGCACCTATGGCACGCTCAATCCCGCCGAGCGCGTGGCGCTGGAATTCCTGCTGCGCAAGATGATCGAGGGCGACGCCGGGGAATGAGGCGTCCGGGCGTCCGGCGTCCGGGCTTCCGGCGTCCGGGCTTCAGGCGTGCGAGCGGCACGCGTCCTCCCGGATGCGCGCCGCCCTTCTGACGGATCAGTCCAGCGCGCGGTTGCGCGACTCGACGTCGACCGCCCGGATCGACAGCGCCGCGGCCAGCAGCATGGCCGCCAGCACCGCCAGCGCCAATGTGAAGTGGGTGGCCATGATGGGTGCGATGATGGCCGGCGCGAACAGCCCGCCGAAACGCGCCACCGCGCCCGCCAGCCCCATGCCGCTGGCGCGCAGGTCGGTCGGATAGACCTCGGGCGTGAACGCATACAGCGCGCCCCAGGTGCCCAGCAGCGCGAAGCTCATGAGCAGCGTCGAGCCGACCACCAGGAAGCTGGAGGTGCCCAGGCTGTACAGCATGCAACCCACCGCGCTCAGGATCAGGAAGCCGACCAGCGTGGGCTTGCGGCCCCAGCGTTCCACCCCGTAGGCCGACAGCGCGAAGCCGGGCAACTGCACCAGCGCCAGCAGCACCAGGAATTCCTGGCCGCGCATGAAGGCGAAGCCCTGGCTGCTGAGCTTGATCGGCAGGTAGACGAACACGCCGTAGTAGGCAATGGAGATCAGTGCCCAGGCCAGGCACAGCGCGATGCTGCGGCGGCGCAGCGCGTTCGAGAACAGCGCCGACAGCGGCTTGCGCTCATGCAGTTCCGGCTTAAGCTCGGGGATGTCGGTCGGACGGCCATTGACGCGGGCCACGCGTTCGAGCACCTTGCGCGCCTGCCCCGACTTGCCGTTGCGGTTCAGGTACATCGGCGACTCGGGGATGTAGAAGCGCAGCACCACGCCGATCAGCGCCGGCAGGCCGGTGACGAAGAAGATCACGCGCCAGGCATCGTCGCCCCACGACAGCGCGGCCAGGGCCAGCAGCGCCAGGCAGATGGTGCCCAGGGCCCAGAACGATTCCAGCAGCACCAGCCAGCGGCCGCGGCGCTCGCTGGGCAGGAACTCGGCCATCATGGTGTAGTCCACCGGCAGCGTGCCGCCGACACCGATGCCGGTGACGAAGCGCAGCAGCAACAACCACGCGAAGTCCGGCGCGAAGGCCGAGGCCACGCCGGCGCAGGCGTCGATGACCACCGCCATCATCAGCACCGGCCGGCGGCCGATGCGGTCGGCCAGCCGGCCGAAGGCGAAGGCGCCGATCAGCATGCCGACGAAGAACGCGGTGCCGGTCTGCAGGGCTTCGGGCACCGGGATGCCGAAGGTGCGGGCGATGGACGGCGCGCTGAAGCCGATCGACAGCACCTGCATCGCGTCGGCGAGCCAGACCAGGCCGAAGATCATGAACAGCCGGTACTGGAACTTGCCGACACCGGCGGTCTTGATGCCTTGTTCCACCGTGATGAATGAAGCTGACATATGCGTGATTCCCTTTGTGTGTCGCGCGCGGGGTCCGTGCCCGATACGGGCGTCGGCCCCGGTCCGGTATGTGGCCGCCCCCCACGGATGCGGGATGCAGCAACGCCCCTCGGCGCCGGGCAGGCGTCGATGGACAACCGATGCGCGCGATGTTGTGTCGCGAGGCGCGGCCGGATCCGCCATGGATCGAGAACCGCCGCCCCGTCTTCCCCTTACTGCGGCTGCGCGTGCTGGCGCAGCTTGCCTATGGTCGTCGTGTCAACTGGCCAAGCCTCTTCCTCCGGCGCGAATCGCGCGCGCAAATAGTCGATCAAATCGCCGATCTGCCTGTCGTCCAGGCTGTTGCCGAACGCCGGCATGTAGCCCAGGGCATCGTCGGCCGGGGCCTGGATGCCATGGAGGATCACCTGGATCAGGTTGTCCGGCGATGCGGCGTGCAGATTGGTGTTCTGGCCCAGCAGGGGCTTGACCCCGAACAGGGTCGGCCCGCTGCCGGCTTCATGACAGACGGCGCAGGCGTTCTGGTAGATGCGTTCGCCGCTGGCGCGGCGCAGCGTGATGGCCTCGCTGACGGCCGCGGGCGCGGGGACCGCGGTGATGGTGGCGGCGGCGGCGGTAGCGGTCGTGGCCGCCGGGGCGGACACGACGCTGGCCGACGCGGCGGCGCTTGCCGTGGTCGTGGCCGTGGCAGTAGCCGTGGCCGTCGCGCGCGCCGCCGACGGCGTCCGCCCCGGCACCGCCATCAGGTAGGTGACGATGGCCTTCAGGTCGCTGGCCGGCAGTTCGGCCAGCCCATGGATCACGGGCGCCATGGGGCCCGCGGCCACGCCATGGCGCGGCGAATAGCCGGTGCGCAGGTACTGGAACAGTTCCTCGTCCGACCAAGCCCGCTCGCCCGTGGCGAGCTGGTTCAGCGCCGGCGCGTTCCAGCCCTCGGCCTGGCCGCCGGCCAGGTAGGCCAGGCCGCCCTTCTCCGCGCCCAGCGCGTTGCGCGGCGAATGGCAGGCGGCGCAATGGCCCACGCCTTCCACCAGATACGCGCCGCGATTCCATTCGGCGTCCTGCGAGGGATCCGGCGTGAAGGGCTTGGGATCATGGAACAGCAGATTCCAGCCGGCCAGCAGCGGCCGCAGGTTGAACGGAAAACCCAGCTCGGTGCGCGGCGGCGTGGCGGCGACCGCCGGCTGCGACATGAGGTAGCCATACAAGGCCTGCATGTCCGCGTCGCTGAGCTTGGCATAGGCGGTGTACGGAAAAGCGGGATACAGCTGGCGGCCATCCTGGTGCACGCCCTGGCGCATGGCGCGTTCGAAGGCCGCGAAGGACCAGCGGCCGATGCCGGTCTGCGGATCGGGCGTGATGTTGGTGGAATAGATCGTGCCGAACGGCGTCTCCAGGGCCAGGCCGCCGGCGTTGCGGGCGCCGCCCGGCGCCGTGTGGCAGGCGACGCAATCGCCGGCCGCGGCCACCAGCCGGCCGCGCTCGATTGCCTGGGCCGAATACAAGGACGGGTCGGGACCGGCGGTCAGCGGCAGCGCCGGCTTGAGCGGCCACAGCGCGGTGGCCAGCGTGGCCACGCTGGCCGCGCCCGCCGCCAGCCAGCCCCAGCCTCGGCGCAGCGCGCCGCGCCGCGCCGCGCGCCGGTCCGCCAGGGCCAGGCGCAATTGGCCGGCATCGAACGGCGCCTGCCGCAGCCGCACCCCGGTGGCGTCCGCGATGGCGTTGGCGATGGCGGCGGCGGCCGGCAGCGTCGCCACGCCGTCCAGGTCGAGGCGGCCGGCGCGCACCACGTCGGGCGGCGTCGGCGCCGCCATGGCCAGCGCATCCGTCGCCCCGTTCGCGGCCGCCGGCGTGGCGGCGCGCCAATCGTCGAACGCCGCCGGCGCGCCGATCAGGCGGCGGGCCTCGGCCAGCCGTTCGGGTTGCTGGCGGGTAATGGCCAGGCGTGTCGTCGCGCCCTGCGCCGGCCGCAGGTCCTGGCTGTCATGGCCGGCGACTACCCGCGTCACCTCGATCGCGCCGGTGGCGGGCTGGATCGCCACCTCGGCAACCCAGGCGCTCCAGACCATGCGTTCCGAACCATCCTCGGCCTCGCAACGCACCTGGGCCGTGGCAAAGCCGCTGCCGCGCAGCAGGCCGTCGCGCGGCGCGGCGGCGTCATCCATGGCCGCCTGCTCGACCACCTGGCGCGCCAGCTCGCGGCCGCGCGCGTCGGCCAGGTGCCGCAGGCGCCAGTCAACCGGATCCTCGCCGGCGGCCAGCGCGCGTTCATGCCACAGGCTTTCGCCGGCGAAGACCTGGGCCGCGTTCAACTCGTCGACGCTGGCGTGCAGCAAGGCATGCGACAACGCTTGCGCCCGCACCGGGCCATCGCCCAGCACCGTGGCATGGCCACTGGCCGGCGCCGGCCCGGACCGCGCCAGCAGGCGCGCCAGGCTGGGCCGCATGGCCCAGGGCTGCGGCGAGCACAGGACCGGCCCCGCCGCCAGGTCCGCTGCGCGCAGGGCCAGCGTGGCCGGCAGCGGCGGGCGGCTGGCCACGCACACCGGCCGCGCCACCGCCTCGGACAGCAGCGCCGCTTCGGCGGCGGCATCCAGCAGATCGAGCGTATGCGCCGCGTGCGCGGCCGGTGCCGCGCCCTGCGGCCATGCCGCCACGGTCACCGCGCACTCGGGCCAGTCGAACAAGGCCGCCAGCTCGCGCCGTGCCAGGGCATGCAGCGCGGCCGCGTCCGGTGGCAGCCACAGCGTCAGGCGGCCTTCCAGGCACCAGGCCGCGACCCGCGCGCTGGCCGCAGCCGCGGCCGGCCGCCAGAGATATTCAGGTTCATCCGCCGGCGCCGTGCCGGCGCTTTCGGCCAGGCCTTCCTGCGCCGGCCGGCCCCCGCCACGCCACGCGGGCGCGAGACTGGCCAGGGCCTGCCGCGCGTGCAGCGGCGTCACCGCCACCACACCGGCGAAGTTGTCCCGCCGCACCACCGCCACCACGCCCGCCTGCGCCCGCGCCTCGTCCAGGCGCACGCTGTCGAGCGCGCTGCCGCGATAACGGGTGCCGTCCCAGGCGGCTTCGGGCGGGCGCAGCGCCAGCCCGTGCAACAGCTCGGAGGGCGGCGCGACGGCGAGCGGCGCGGCCTCGGGCAGCCACGCGCTCATGCGCCGGCCCCTTCCGGCCCGCATGGCCGCGCCGCTGCGCGCAATTGCACCGCGCGCAGCGCCGCCTGCATGATTTCAACGTGCGTGCCGCAGCGGCACAGGTTGTGATGCAGCTCGCTGCGCACGGCCTGCTCCGAGGGCGCGGGGTCGCGGCGCAGCAACGCCTCGACGGTCATGATCATGCCGTTCAGGCAATAGCCGCACTGGGCCGCCTGGCATTCGATGAAAGCGCGCTGGGTCGGGCCGGGCCGCTCGCGCGTGCCCAACCCTTCCAGCGTGGTGACTTCGCGTCCCTGCGCCGCCCGCACCGGGATCACACAGGAACGCGCCGCCACGCCGTCGATCAGCACGGTGCAGGCGCCGCACTCGCCCAGGCCGCAACCGTATTTCGGACCGTTCAGCGCCAGGTCGTTGCGCAGCACCAGCAACAGCGGGGTCGCCGGCGCCACCGCCACCCGCGCGGCGGCGCCGTTGACCTTCAGGTCGATCGGATCGGCGGCGGGCGCGGTGGCGGCGGTATGTTCCATGGTGTGCGTGGCGAAAGTCCGGTGAATGAAGCGCGGCGGGCGCGTCAGGCCGCCGCCTTGGCCTTCGGTTCGACCAGCGGCTCGCTGAACACGTCGTAACCGAAGCACCAGGTCGGATCCTCGTTGGTCCGCAGCCAGGTGTTGTCATGCGAAATGCGCTGCACCTTGCTGGCGCGCTCGGCGCGGTTGGCTTCGTACAGCGCGAAAGCCAGTTCGTGATTATGCGCCCCCACTTCCTTGAAGCAACGCACCAGCATCGCGCCGTCCTCGATGGCCATGGCCGCGCCCTGCGCCATGTGCGGTTTCATCGGGTGGCAGGCATCGCCGAGCAGCACCAGGCGGCCGCGGCTCCACAGCGGCAGCGGGTCGCGCTCCAGCAAGGACCACTTGGTGACCTCGACGGTGGCGTCGATCAGCGCCTGCACCGTCGGATGCCAGCCCTGGAACGCCTCGCGCATCTCGTCCTTGCTGCTGGGCAGCCAGCGGTCGTTCAGGTCCCATTGCTCGACCGGCACGCCGGTCACGTAGTAGAGCTCGTCGGCCTTGCTGGTGACGAAGTACGTCATCATGTGGCGGTCGTCGGTCCACCACTTCACGCAGGCGTCGAACGGCAGCATGCCGGCCTTGACTTCGGGCGTGGGGAACACCGCGCGGTGGGCCAGGTAGCCGGCGTACTTGGGAGGCTCGGGCCCCAGCAGTTCCTCGCGGATGCAGGAATTGACGCCGTCGGCGCCGATCACGATGTCGGCATGCTCGACGCTGCCGTCGGCAAAGCGCATCTCGACGTCGTTGCCGCGGTCGGTGACGCCGACCAGGTGCTTGGAATAGGCCATCACCCGCTCGGGCAGCGCCTCGATCAGCAGGGCGTGGAAGTCGCCGCGGTGCACCGTCAGGTACGACGCGCCGTAGGTTTTGACGGCATAGTCGCCCAACGGAATCCGCGCCAGCACGTCGCCGGTCAGGCCGTGGCGGCTGTACCAGTAGTCGGGGTGCGACCCTTGGGCGTTGAGCGCGTCCTCGATGCCGATGCGGCGCAGGATCTTCATGACGTTGGGGCCGACGTGGATACCGGCGCCCAGCCGCGAAAAACTCGGCGCCTGTTCGTACACGCGCACGTCGAAGCCTTCCTGCAGCAGGAGCGAGGCGGTGGCGGCGCCACCGAGGCCGGCGCCGATCACGGCGATGCGGGGGGATTTAGACAAGAGGCTCTCCTACTTTTCTATGCATACACTCTATTTTTTCCAGATGGAAAACCGCACCATCGTGGATCCGAAATTGTTCGCCTGCGTCCAAAACAGTGCATTTTTATGCACATATAGGTAAAAACCACTATGAACATCGGCTTTGCGATTCACCTCGCTGTTTGCAAGAATAGAGCGTCTACACTGTTTTTTTAATTTATCGAAAACCCTAAGATGGATCCGCGCTTCACGTCATCACGCTCGATCTGCCCGCTGCGCGGGGCAAGCGATGGCCGCTGGATCCCGTCCTGGCATCGACCCACCCGGAGCACGGCATGAGCCAACCATCCAGCACCTTCCTGTACGGCGCCAACGTCCACGCCAACGGCATCCGCCAGCACTACCTGCGCTACGGCGGCGCGGACGGCGCGCGCGCCGAACGCGACGCGCTCATCCTGATCCCCGGCATCACCAGCCCGGCGGTCACCTGGGGCTTCGTGGCCGAGCGCCTGGGCCAGCGCTACGACACCTACGTGCTGGACGTGCGCGGCCGCGGCCTGTCCAGCGCCGACCCCGGCCTGGACTACAGCCTGGACGCGCAGGCCGCCGACGTGCTGGCGCTGGCGCAGGCGCTGGGCCTGAAGCGCTATGCGCTGATGGGCCATTCCATGGGCGGCCGCATCGCGGTGCGCGCGGCCCGCGGCCAGCCGACCGGCCTGACGCGGCTGGTCATCGTCGACCCGCCCGTCTCCGGCCCGGGCCGCCGCCCCTACCCCGCCAAGCTGGCCTGGTACGTCGACTCGATCCGCCAGGCCACGCACGGCATGGACGCCGAGGCCATGCGCGCCTTCTGCCCCACCTGGACCGAGGAACAGCGGCGCCTGCGCGCGCAATGGCTGCACACCTGCCACGAACCCGCCATCGTGCGCAGCTTCGAGGACTTCGGCCGCGACGACATCCATGCCGACCTGCCGCATGTACGCGTGCCGCAGTTGCTGATGACCGCCGAGAACGGCGGCGTGGTCGGCGACGAGGACGTGGCCGAATGGCAGGGCCTGGCGCCCGACACCCTGCACCGGCGCGTGCCCGCCGCCGGCCACATGATCCCCTGGGACAACGAGGCCGGTTTCCACGAGGCGCTGGGCGACTTCCTCGAACCGCGCGGCTGAATCCCCTTTTCCCCCTTACCGGACAGGAGTCCGCCATGCCCGTCAGCGACATCGACCTGATCCGCGCCTGGAAACAGGTGCTCACGCTTTCCCGCCTCGAAGCCGGCCAGACCGTGACCGTGCTCACCGGCGCCGACACCCATCCGCAGACGCTGCGCTGCGCCATCGCCGCCGCCGGCGACATGGGCGCGCGGGTCAACCGCCTCGACCTGCCGCCGGTCAACGGCGAAAAATCCCTCAGCCGCGACTCGCTGGCCTACCTGGGCACCACGCCGCTGACCGGCAACCCCGCCGCCATCGCCGCGCTCAAGGCCAGCGACCTGGTGCTGGACCTGATGACGCTGCTGTTCTCGCCCGAGCAGCACGAGATCCTGCAGGGCGGCACCAAGATCCTGCTGGCGGTCGAGCCGCCCGAGATTCTCTGCCGCCTGGTGCCCACCGAGGCCGACCGCGCCCGCGTGCGCGCGGCCGCCGCGCAAATCGCCGAGGCGCGCCAGATGCGCATCATTTCCCGGGCCGGCACCGACCTGCAATGCCGCCTGGGCAGCTTCCCGGCGATTTCCGAATACGGTTTCGTCGACGAACCAGGGCGCTGGGACCAC
This sequence comes from Achromobacter sp. KK8, assembly GCF_054188005.1. Taxonomy (NCBI): domain Bacteria; kingdom Pseudomonadati; phylum Pseudomonadota; class Betaproteobacteria; order Burkholderiales; family Alcaligenaceae; genus Achromobacter; species Achromobacter sp. KK8. Next base: position 5,112,898 of record NZ_CM135178.1, read on the forward strand.
TGGCCCAGCGGCTTCGTGCTGACCTGGCCCGACGAAGGCCACAGCAACGGCCAGGTGGTGCTGGACCGCGGCGACATCCTGCTGCCGATGAAGGACTACGTCACCGACCCGATCACCCTCACCGTGGAACGCGGCTACGTCACCCGCATCCAGGGCGGCCTGCAGGCCGAGGTGCTGCGCGACTACATGGCGTCGTATGAAGACCCGGAAGCCTACGCCGTCTCGCACATCGGCTGGGGCCTGCAACCGCGCGCCCACTGGTCGATGCTGGGCCATTACGGCAAGGAGACCCACATCGGCATGGACGCCCGCGCCTTCGAGGGCAACTTCCTCTGGTCCATGGGACCGAACAACGAGGCCGGCGGTCAACGCACCACCGCCTGCCATATCGACATCCCGATGCGCCGCTGCACGGTGATGCTGGACGAACGCGCCGTCGTCATCGACGGCGTGGTGCAGGACGAACCCGGGCTGGCCTACGCCGCCCGCCGCAAGGAGCTGGCATGACCCACACCGTTCCCGCCGGGGATATCTCGGCCTACGCCCGCCAGGGCTTCGGCACGCCGCTGCCGTTGAAGGCGCCGTTCGGCCTGCTGATCATCGACTTCGTCAACGGCTTTGCCGACCCCGCCGTGTTCGGCGGCGGCAACATCCCGCCGGCCATCGAGCGCACCCGGACGTTGCTGGCGCATGCGCGCGAACAAGGGTGGCCGGTGGCCCACAGCCGCATCGTGTTCTCCGACGACGATGCCGACAGCAACATCTTCTGCCTCAAGGTGCCGGGCATGCTGACCCTGAAGGAAGACAGCCACAACAGCGCCATCGTGCCGCAGCTGGCCCCCGTGCCCGGCGAATACGTGGTGCGCAAGAGCACGCCGTCGGCGTTCTACGGCACCATGTTGGCGCCGTGGCTGGCGCAGCGCGGCGTGCAGACGCTGGTGGTGGCCGGCTGCGTCACCAGCGGCTGCGTGCGCGCCAGCGTGGTCGACGCCATGCAGGCTGGCTTGCGGCCACTGGTGGTGTCCGACTGTTGCGGCGACCGCGCGCTGGGGCCGCACGAGGCCAACCTGTTCGACATGGCGCAGAAGTACGCCGCCGTCATGCCGCTGGAGCAGGCGCTGGCCGACATCGCCGCGCTGCCCGGCGCGGCGCGATAGCGGCATAATCAGCCAATCCGCCCGGATCGCCTTCGCCCATGAACCTGCCCCATCCCCGCGCGCAGCACGACGCGCTGCTGAGCCACCCCGGCGCGCTCCTGGTCGTGCGCGCGCCGACCGCCCCGCCGCGCCCGGCGCCCGGGCAGCCGGGCGTGGTCTCGGATTACGTCCAGGACACGCCCGAGATCTTCGTGGCGGTGCTGGCAGATGATGCCGCGCCTGATGGCTGGCGCGCGCTGGCCTTCAACGGCCACGTCGACCTGGGCACCGGCATCCGCACCGCGCTGGCGCAGATCGTGGCCGAGGAATTGCATGTGCCGATGGCGCGGCTGGAAATGGTGCTGGGCCACACCAACGCCACCCCCAACCAGGGCCCCACCATCGCCAGCGCCAGCATCCAGATCTCGGCCGCGCCCCTGCGCCGCGCCGCGGCCCAGGCGCGCGAGCAGCTGCTGGCGCGGGCCGCGCGGCAATGGGGCGTGGCGGCGGACACGTTGCGCTTGCGCGACGGCATCGTGCGCCCCGCCGATGAGCGCGACGAACGCGCCCTGCGATACGGTCAACTGGTCCAGGGCCAGCACACCCGGCTGGAACTGGCCGCCGATGATTCCCAGGTGCGGCTCAAGCCGGCCCGCGACTACACCCTGGTCGGCAGCGCCGTCGCGCGCGTCGACATTCCCGCCAAGGCCACCGGCGAACTGAGCTTCGTGCACGACGTGCGCGTGCCCGGCATGCGCCACGGCCGCGTGGTGCGCCCGCCGCATCCCGGCCGCGATGCCGGCGACTTCATCGGCCGCTGCCTGCTCGATGTCGACACCGGTTCGGTCGCGCACCTGCCCGGGCGCGTCCAGGTCGTGGTGCAAGGCGATTTCATCGGCGTGGTGGCGGACCGCGAGGAACAGGCCGAAGCCGCCATGCGCGCGCTCAAGGTCCGCTGGAAGCCGGTGCCGCCGGCGCCCGTGCTCGACGACCTGGCCAGCGCCATCCGCGCCAACCCGGCGCGCCGCCGCCTGCTGCTGGAGGAAGGCGACGTCGACGCCGCCTGTGCCGGCGCAGCGGTGCACCTGCGCCGCACCTACGTCTGGCCCTACCAGATGCACGCGTCCATCGGGCCCTCATGCGCGGTGGCCGACCATCGCGACGGCCGCCTCACCGTGTGGGCCGGCACCCAGAATCCGCACATGCTGCGCGCAGACCTGGACCGCCTGCTCAAGCTGGGCGAGGACCGCATCGACATCATCCGCATGGAAGCCGCCGGCTGTTATGGCCGCAACTGCGCCGACGACGTCTGCGCCGACGCCGCGCTGCTGTCGGCCGCCGTCGGCGCGCCGGTGCGGGTGCAACTGATGCGCGACCAGGAACACCAGTGGGAGCCCAAGGGCACGGGCCAGCTGATGGACGTGGGCGCGGCGCTGGACACCGAGGGCAAGCTGCTGGCCTACGACTTCCAGGTGCGCTATCCGTCCAACGACGCGCCGCTGCTGGCGCTGCTGCTGACCGGCGGCGTGTCCGGCGAGCCGCGCGTGCTGGAAATGGGCGACCGCACCTCGGTGCCGCCGTATCGCTATCCCAGCCGCCGCATCGTCTGCCACGACACCGCGCCGCTGGTGCGCGCCTCGTGGCTGCGCGGGGTCTCGGCCCTCCCCAGCTCGTTCGCGCACGACTGCATGGTCGATGAACTGGCCGAGGCGGCCGGCGCCGACCCGGTCGCGTTCCGGCTCGCGCACCTGGACGATGCGCGCGCCACCGCGCTGCTGGAGGCGACCGCGGCGCGCGCCGGCTGGCACGAGCGGCCGCCCGGCAGCCGCGGCACGCCGGGCGCCGACGGTATCCTGCGCGGACGCGGCGTGGCCTACGCGCGCTATGTGCACAGCAAGTTCCCGGGCTTTGGCGCCGCCTGGGCGGCGTGGGTCATCGACCTGGGCGTGGACCCGGCCAGCGGGCGCATCGCCATCACGCGGGTGGTGGTCGGCCAGGACACCGGCATGGTCGTCAACCCCGACGGCGTGCGCCACCAGATCCACGGCAACGTCAACCAGACCCTCAGCCGCTGCCTGCTGGAACGCGTGCGGTTCGATGCGGCCGGCGTGGCCAGCCGCGAATGGGGCGGCTATCCCATCATCGGTTTCAAGGACCTGCCGCCCATCGACGTGCTGCTGATGCCGCGCCAGGACGAAGCGCCCATGGGCGCCGGCGAGTCCGCGTCGATTCCCGGGCCGGCGGCCATCGCCAATGCGCTGTTCGACGCCACCGGACGCCGCTTCCACCAGGCGCCCTTCACGCCGGAAGCGGTGCGCGCCGCCCTCGCGGACCGCGCTGCCGCGGCCTGCGCAACACCGTCCGCGGCGTAGCGCAGGCCGCCAAACCGGCATTGCGCCCGTCGGTCAGAGCACGCTGCGCATGGCCTGGTCCATGTCGGCGATCAGGTCTTCCTCGTGCTCCAGGCCGATGGAAATACGGATCAGGCCTTCGGACACGCCGGCCGCGTCGCGTTCGGCCGCCGGCACGCCGGAATGCGTGGTCGAGGCCGGGTGGCAGACCAGCGATTCGGTGCCGCCCAGGCTCACCGCCGACTTGAACAGGCGCAGCGCGTTGATGAAGCGGAACGCCTTGGCGCGGCCGCCGTCCAGCACGAATGCGAAGGTCGAGCCCGGCCCCGTGCACTGGCGCTTGTAGACCGCCTGGTAGGCCTCGTCGGCAATGGTCTCGGGATGGTAGATGCGCACTTTCTCATGCGGATTGCCGGCCAGCCATTGCGCCACGCGGGTGGCGCTGCGGGCGGCCTGCTTCATGCGCAGCACCACGGTCTCCATCGAGCGCGTGATCATCCAGCATGAGTGCGGATCGAGCTGCGAGCCGAAGGCGCTGCGGATGGCGCGCACCTTCTTGATCAGGTCTTTCGAGCCGGTGACCGCGCCGGCCACCAGGTCGCTGTGGCCGCCCACGTATTTGGTCAGCGAATACACGCACAGGTCCACGCCATGCTCGGCCGGCTTCTGGAAGATCGGGCCCAGCAGCGTGTTGTCGCACACCGAGATCGGGCGGTAGCCGTGGCGCGCGGCAAACGCGTCCAGCTCGGCCTTCATGGCCTGGAAATCGATCAGCGCGTTGGTCGGATTGGCCGGCGTTTCCACGTAGAACAGCTTCACCGGCCCCTTGGCGGCGGCCGCTTCCAGCGCATCGCGCATGCTTTGCGCCGACAGGCCGTCGTGGATCGGGTGCGAGCCGATGCCCCATTCCGGGAAGATCTTGGCGATCAGGGTCTCGGTGCCGCCGTACAGCGGCACCGACTGCACCAGCTGGTCGCCCGGGCGCAGGAACGCCAGGAACACCGAGCTGATGGCCGACATGCCGCTGGAGGTCACCGCCGCGTCCTCCGAGCCGTCCAGCAGCGACAGGCGGTCCTCGACGATCTCCAGGTTGGGATGGTTGAAGCGGCTGTACACCAGCCCGGCCGACTCGCCCTGCGGCAGCGGCTTGCGGCCCGACACCAGGTCGAAGAACTCGGCGCCGTCCTCGGCCGAGCGGAAGGCGAAGGTGGACGTGAGGAATACCGGCGGCTTGACCGCGCCTTCGGACAGGAAGGGATCGAAGCCGTACGACATCATCTGCGTCTCGGCGTGCAGCGGACGGCCGGAGATGTCTTTCTTGTGATAGCTGGAGTAACTCATGGCGTGCCTCTCAATGGGGGAAGTGCGGCCTACCTGACGGCGATATCACGGATTCGGACACGATAGCGCCGCCGGCCGGGGGATGCAGCGAGTATGGGCGCGTCCGGCCACAATATTCTTTCCATTTCTACTCTTTGGATCGGATAATGGGAAATATCGTTTCCCATACCTTCGAAACCATGAAAGAGACTGCCTTGTTACATCAACTTGACGCGATCGATTGGAAAATCATGAAAATCCTTCAAGAAGATGGCCGGCTCTCCAACGCCGAACTGGCCGAGCGCGTGTCGCTGTCGGCCTCGCCCTGCTGGAAGCGCCTCAAGCGCCTGGAGACCTCGGGCGTCATCCGCGGCTACCAGGCCATCCTGGACCGCCGCGCGCTCGGCATGGGGGTGGTGGCGTTCGTCAGCATCTCGCTGGAAAACCACACCGAAAAAACCTGCCGCGCGTTCGAGGCGGCGGTGGCCGCCATGCCCGAAGTGCTGGCCTGCCACAACACCACGGGCCAGCACGACTACCTGCTGCACATCGTGGCGCGCGACTTCGACGCCTATTCCGAATTCGTGCGCAACCGGCTGCGCACCCTGCCCGGCGTCAAGGAACTGCTCAGCACGCTGTCGATGCACGAAGTGAAGTCGTCGACCAAGCTGCATCTTTGAACCCGCAATGACCGGCGCCCGGACCGTTCCAGCGCGGCCCGGCGCCTGCCCGCCAAATGCCAGGGAGTGTCACGAAGCTGTAGCGACCCGTGCCTAGAGTGTCGATTCCGATTGAATCCCAAAGAGGACTTCCTGTCATGAAATCGACTCTCCGCATCGCGGCGGCTGGCGCCTGCCTGTCCGTCTTCAGCTTCTCCCCCGCCCTCGCGGCGACGGCCACTTCCAGCTCGGTCCAGCTCTACGGCCTGGTCGACACCGGCCTGCAATATCTCAGCAACGGCCCCAGCGGCAACAGCAAGACGGGCATGAGCACGGGCAATCTCAGCGGTTCGCGCTGGGGCCTGCGCGGCACCGAAGACCTGGGCGACGGCCTGTCGACCGTGTTCGTGCTGGAAAACGGCTTCGACTCCGGCAACGGCACCACCATGCAGGGCGGCCGCCTGTTCGGCCGCCAGGCCTACGTCGGGCTGTCGAGCAAGAGCCTGGGCCGCCTGACGCTGGGCCGCCACAACACGCTCATGATCGACTGGATGAGCAAGTACAACCCGTTCGACAACGCCAATTTCTCGATCAAGCGCCCCGACGCGGCCTTCTCGGACCGCACCGACAACGCGGTGATGTACGTCGGCAAGTTCGGCCCCGTGTCCGTCGGCGGCTACTACAGCTTCGGCTGGAACAACGAGCAGTCGTTCGACGACAAGACGCTGGGCCGCATGCTCGGCGGCGGCGTGCGCTACCAGTCGGGCGGCCTGGACGCCGGCCTGCTGTACCACTCCAAGCATGCCGACAAGCCGGCCAAGGGCGCCAACAGCGACAACCGCGAAGACCGCATCGTCGCCGGGCTGTCGTATGACTTCGAGGGCGTGAAGGTCTACGCCGGCTACCGCTGGCTGGAACAGAAGCTGACGCAGCGCACCTACAAGAACAACCTGACCTGGCTGGGCGTGACCTACCTGCCGGTGCAGAACAACCGCCTGTCGTTGGCCGTGTACCACCTGAACGACTCGGTCTGCGACGACATGAACAATGCCGTCTGCCCGGCCGCGCAGGCCGCCGGCACCGGCCAGAAGTCCACCATGTTCGTCCTGGGCAACGAATACGACCTGTCCAAGCGCACCACCGTCTACGCCGTCGCGGCCTACGCGGTCAACGACGACAAGTCGGCGCAGAGCGTGGTCGGCGGCAAGTACGGCGCCAACGTCGAGCCGGGCAAGAACCAGTTCGGCCTGAACCTCGGCCTGCGGCACCGGTTTTGAACGCGCTCGGACCCTCCGCGGGCGGCACGGCGATCGCCGTGCGCGGCCTGCGCCACGCCTTCAACGGCCACACCGTGCTGGACGGCGTCGACCTGGACGTGCCCGCGGGCGCCGTCCTGGCGCTGCTGGGCCCGTCGGGCTGCGGCAAGAGCACCCTGCTCAAGTCGCTGGCCGGACTGCTGCGGCCGCAGGCCGGCAGCATCGCCTTCGGCGATGCCGTCGTCTGCGACGCGCAGCGCCATGAACCGCCCGAACGCCGCGACCTCGGCATGGTGTTCCAGGACTACGCGCTGTGGCCGCACATGAGCGTGGCCGGCAACGTCGCCTTTCCGCTGGAAATGCGCGGCGTCGCCCGGCGCGAGCGGCCGGCGCGGGTGCGGGAAGCCCTGGCCCTGGTCGGCCTGGACGAGCACGCCGCGCGCCGCCCGTCGGAACTATCGGGCGGCCAGCAGCAGCGCGTCGCGCTGGCCCGCGCCATCGTGGCGCGGCCGCGCGTGCTGCTGTTCGACGAGCCGCTGTCCAACCTGGACCGGGCCCTGCGCGAATCGCTCTGCGTCGAGATCGGCGCCCTGCTGCGCCGGCTCGGCACCACCGCCGTCTACGTCACCCACGACCACGAGGAAGCCCATGCCCTGGCGCACACCATCGCCCGCATGGAACACGGCCGCATCGCCGACCTCGCCGTGTCCAAACCCCAGGACTCTGCCTAAAATGCCCCACGCACCCCTTTCCAAACTACTTGCCACGTTCTTTATGACGCTTTCGTTCGGATTGGCCGCCGGCCAGGCCAAGGCGCTGACCGTTTACACCGCGGGCCCAGGCGGCCTCATCAAGCAACTGGCCGCCGGCTTCCAGGAGAAGACCGGCATCAAGGTCGACGTGTTCCAGGCCACCACCGGCAAGGTCATGGCCCGGCTCGAGGCCGAGTCCGCCAACCCGCGCGCCGACGTGCTGATCTCGGCCTCCTGGGACACCGCGCAGGACCTGGACCAGCGCGGCTGGCTGCTGGCCTATGAAAGCCCCAACGCGGCCCAGGTGCCGGCGCGCTTCAAGGCCCCGACCTACGTGGCGCAGGGCATCTCGGCGCTGGGCATCGTCTGGAATTCGCGCAGCGGCACGCCCGAACCGCGCGACTGGTCAGACCTGACCGGCCCGCAGTTCAAGCAGAAGGTCACCACCCCCGACCCGGCCCTGTCGGGCGCCTCGCTCGACCTGCTGCTGGGCCTGCAGAGCGCCCAGGGCGAATCGGCCTGGAAGCTGTTCGAGACGCTGCGCGACAACGGCATGACCATCTCCGGCCCCAACGCCCAGGCGCTGACGCCGGTGCTGCAGGGCGCCAAGGCGGCGGTGTTCGGCGCCGTCGACTACGTGTCGTACGCCAGCGTCGAGAAAGGCGAATCGATCAAGGTGATCTTTCCGTCCAGCGGCACCGCCATCGCGCCGCGCCCGATGATGATCCTGAAGACCACCAAGGCGCCCGACCAGGCGCGCCAGTTCATCGACTATGTGCTGTCCGAGGACGGCCAGCGCGCCGTCGCCGACGCCTGGCTGATGCCGGCGCGCCAGGACGTGGCCGGCAAGCGGCCGCTGTTCAAGGACCTGGCGCTGCTGCCCGAGACCGCGCCCGGCGCCTCGCGCGCCGAGGTGCTGGCGCGCTTCGCGCGCCTGTTCGGCCAACACTGACAGGCCGGGATGCCGGCCCGCCCGGCATCCCCACTCCGACCATGAAAAGTGCTTTCATCCTGGCGGCCATCACCGTGGCCGCCCTGGGCGTGCTCGTCGCCCTGCCGATGGCCTTCGTCGCGTTGCAGGCCGTCTTCCCGCATCTGGCCGAAGGTTCGCTGCGCGATCCCTTCGGCGCCTGGGCCGCCACGCTGGCCACGCCGGCCGCGCTGACACTGCTGGGCGGCACGCTCAAGCTGGGGCTGGGCGTGGCCGCCGTCAGCGCGCTCATCGGCATTCCGCTGGGCGCCCTGCGCGGCCTGTTCCAGGTGCCGCTGGCGCGGCTGTGGGACCTGTTGTTCCTGGTGCCGTTCCTGCTGCCGCCCTACATCGCGGCGCTGTCGTGGACCATGGCGCTGCAGCCGCGCGGCTACCTGGAACAACTGGCCGGCTTCAACCTTGGGCCGCTGCTGTTCTCGTCCGCTGGCGTGACGCTGGCAATGGGCCTGGCGATCTTCCCGGTGGTGTACTTCGCCGTCTCGCGCAGCATGGCGGCCAGCGGCGCGCGGCTGGCCGAGGTGGCGCGAGTGTTCGGCGCCGGCCCCTGGCGCGCCTTCTTGCGCGTGACCCTGCCGCTGGCCCTGCCGGCCATCGGCGCCAGCCTGCTGCTGGCCTTCACGCTGGCGATCGAGGAATACGGCGTGCCCGCCGCGCTGGGCGCGCAGGCCGGCGTGGCCGTCATGACCACCGCCATCGAGCGGCGCCTGGCGGACTGGCCCATCGACCTGCCGGGCGCCGCGCTGCTGTCGCTGGTGCTGGTGGCGCTGGCGCTGACGGCCTACGCGGTGCAGCGCGCGCTGGTCGCCGGACGCGGCTTCGAGACCACCACCGGCAAGCCCGCGCCGCTGGCGCGCGGCCGGCTCGGCGCCTGGCGCTGGCCGGTGCTGGGCCTGTTCGCGGCGGTGGCGCTGATTGCGGTGGCGGCGCCGCTGGCATCGATGCTGGCCGCGGCCCTGACGCGCCACGTCTCGGCCGGCCTGGCGCCGGACAACCTGACACTGGCCAATTTCACCGCGCTGTTCCGGGCCCGCGGCGAGGCCTGGCAGGCGCTGTCGACCAGCCTGCTGCTGGCCACCGGCACCGCGCTGGCGGCGGGCGCGGTGGGCCTGCTGGCGGCCTGGTGCGTGGCCGGCCGCCACGCGCCGGGCGCGGCCGTCATCGACGCGCTGGCGCTGCTGCCGGCGGCGCTACCCGGCGTGGTGGTGGGGGTGGGCCTGATCCTGGCCTGGAACCAGCCGTTCTGGCCGGCTTCGCCGTACGGCGGCTGGGGCATCCTGCTGCTGTCCTACACCTGCCTGCTGCTGCCGTATCCGGTGCGCTACGTCAGCGCCGCGCTGGCGCAGCTGGGCGCGAACCTGGAAGCCGCGGCGCGGGTGCATGGCGCCAGCGCGGCAACGGCGCTGCGCCGCATCGTGCTGCCGCTGGTGCTGCCGGGCCTGGCGGCGGCCATGCTGATGGTGTTCGCCGTGGCCTCGCGCGAACTGGTCACGTCGTTGCTGCTGGCGCCCGCCGGCGTGCAGACGGTGTCGGTGTTCGTGTGGCGCCAGTTCGAGCAGGGCTCGGTGGGCGAAGGCATGGCGATGGCCGCGGTGGCGGTCGGCGTCAGCCTGGCGCTGATGCTGGCGGCGACGTCGCTGCGGCGCGGCGGGCGCGCCTGAGCGATCGCGCGGGTCCGGCGGCCGGCGCCCGCCGGCATCGCATCAGACCGGATCCGGCGTATCCCCGGCCGACGGCAGCGGCCCCTGCACCACGCGGTTGCGGCCCTGGCGCTTGGCCTGGTAAAGACCGCGATCGGCGATCTGGATCAGATCCGTGCAGGGCTGGTCGACCACGGGCACGGCGGTGGCGGTGCCGATACTGACCGTCAGCCAGGGGCCGCCGCCGTTGTCCTTCTGCGGAATCTGCATGGCCTCGACCGCGCGCCGCAGTTTCTCGGCGGCCAGGCGCGCGCTGCCCGCCGGCGTGCCCGGCAGCACCAGCGCGAATTCCTCGCCGCCAAAGCGCGCGGCCAGGTCGGTGGAACGGTCGCAGCTGGCGAAGATGGTGTTGGCCACGCGCTTGAGCGCCTCGTCGCCGGCGATATGGCCGTAGGTATCGTTGTAGGACTTGAAATGGTCCACGTCGATCATCAGCATGCTGATTTCGCGGCCGTCGCGGCGCGCGCGCAGCCATTCGGCGTTGAGGTATTCGTCGAAATAGCGGCGATTGCCCAGCCCGGTCAGGCCATCGGAATTGGTCAGGCGGCGCAGTTCCATATTGCTTTCCAGCAATTGCTGCTGGCTCTGGCGCAGCGCCTGGTAGGCCTCGTCGCGCTGCACCAGCGCCAGGTACGAGCGCGAATGGTAGCGGATGCGCGCCACCAGCTCGATCGAATCGGGCAGCTTCACCAGGTAGTCGTTGGCGCCGGCCGCGAAGGCGGCGCTCTTGATGGCGGGGTCTTCCTTGGTCGACAGGACGATGATGGGAATATCGCGCGTGACCGGATGGCTGCGGTATTCCTGCACCAGGCTCAGGCCGTCCACCCCGGGCAGCACCAGGTCCTGCAGGATCACGGTGGGCCGGGTCTGCACCGCCACCGTCAGCGCCTTGTACGGATCGGAGCAGTAATGGAAGTCGATATTGCCCTCCGTGGCCAGGGCCCTGCGGATCGCCTCGCCGACCATGACCTGATCATCGACCAGCAGCACCATGGCCGCGTGCGAGTTCAGGTCGGCCGAAGCCGGGCTGTCAATGGGAGGGTGCATAGTGTCTTTCCTTGATTGCTAGCAATGTCCGCCGCCTCAGGCAAAAGCCTGGATCAAGCGGGGTGCGATCCTGTCCAACGGCCGGATTTCGACCGCGGCCTGTATCGCGGCGGCCGCCTTGGGCATGCCATAGACCGCGCTGGTGGCCTGGTCCTGGGCGATGGTCAGGCAGCCGCGGTCGCGCAGCGCCTTCAGGCCACGGGCGCCGTCCTGTCCCATGCCGGTCAGCAGCACGCCGACGGCCAGCCCGCGCCAGTGCTGCGCGACGCTATGGAAAAATACATCGATGGAGGGACGGTACAGGCTTTCCTTCGGATTCTCGGTGTAACGCAGCGTACCATCGGCCACCAGGTGCAGATGGTCGTCGGTGCCGGCCAGCAGCACCTGCCCTGGCGTCGGCCGCTCGCCTTCGCGCACCAGCCGCACGGGCAATTCGACCTGATCGTTGAGCCAGTCGGCCATGCCGGCGGCGAACGAGGCGTCCACATGCTGCACCAGCACGATGCCGGCCGGGAACGTGACCGGAATATCGCGTAACAACTGTGCCAGGGTCGCCGGACCGCCGGCGGAGGCGCCGATCACCAGCAGGCCCTGCGACGGCCCCGCTTGCGCCGCGTCGCGGACCACCGGCGTGAGCGCGGTGCGGTTATTGCCATAGCGTCCGATCAGCCAGCCGATATTGCGGATCTTGCGCAGCAGCGGCGCGGCCGCGCTGCGCAGGTCGGCGCCGCCCACCACCGGCGTGTCGGCGGCGTCCAGCGCGCCATAGCCCATGGCGTCGAACACGCGCGCGGTATGGCGTGCCACGTCCACCGTGACCACCACGATGGCGCAAGGCGTTTCGGCCATGATGCGGCGGGTGGCCTCGACGCCATCCATGACGGGCATGACGAGGTCCATCAGCACCACGTCGGGCCGGTCCTGCGCGCATTGCTGCACCGCCTCCAGGCCGTTGGACGCGACCCAGGCGACCTCCAGCCCTGGTTCCAGCGCGATCACACGCCTGAGGGTTTCCACCGCCATCTGCATATCGTTGACGATTCCGACTCTCACGTCCGCGCCTTTCCGATCAGGTCTTCCACGGCGTCCAGCAAGGCGTCGTCGTGGAAACTGCCCTTGGCCAGGTAATAGTCGGCGCCCGCGTCCAGCCCGCGCCGCCGATCCTCTTCTCGATCCTTGTAGGACACTACCATTACCGGCAGGCTTTGCAACTTGGGATCGGCCTTGATGCGCGACACCAGTTCGATGCCGTCCATGCGCGGCATGTCCACGTCGGTCACCACCAGGTCGAAGGCCTCGTTGCGCAGCATGTTCCAGCCGTCCATGCCGTCCACCGCCACCGCCACATCGAAACCGCGGTTCAGCAGCAACTTGCGTTCCAGCTCGCGCACCGTCAGGGAATCGTCCACCACCAGCACGCGCTTGCGCCGGCGCGCCTGCGCCACCGGACCGCCGCCATCCACCCGCGCCAGGCGGCCGCCCTCGACCAGCTTCTGCACCGACAGCAGCATGTCCTCGACATCCAGGATCAGCAGCGGCGTGCCGTCGTCCATCAGCGAGCCGGCCATCACGTCCTGCACCTTGCCCAGGCGCGGATCCAGCGGCTGCACCACCAGGGTGCGCTCGCCGACGTAGCGGTCGACGGCGATGCCGTAGAGCCTGTCGTGGTCGCCGACCACCACCACCGGCAATGTCTCGGCGGCCGGCGCCGGCGCGCCGGAGCGCAGGATCTGGCGCGCCGACACCAGGCCGATCTGGCGGTCCATGAAGCGGAAATGCTGGTGCCCTTCGAGCTGCTCGATGTCCTGCGCCCGCACCTGCAGCGCGTGGCTGACGTAGGCCAGCGGAAACGCGTAGATCTCGCCCTGCACTTCGACCAGCAGGCTGCGCACCACCGACAGCGACAGCGGCATCTCCAGCACGAAGCGCGTGCCCTGCCCGGTCTGCTGGTGGATGCGCACGGCGCCGCGCAGTTGCCGCACCATGGTCTGCACCACGTCCAGCCCGACACCGCGGCCCGAGATCTCAGTGACCTCGCCGCGCGTGCTGAAGCCGGACAGGAACAGGAATTCCAGCAGCTCGGCCTCGCTCAGGCGGGCCGCGGTCTCGGCATTGGTCAGCTTGCGCTGCACCACTTCGACCCGCAGGCGATCGAGCGAAATGCCGGCGCCGTCATCGCTCAGTTCAATCAGCAGCATGCCGGCCGCGTGACGCGCCGACAGCCGTATCAGCCCTTCGGCCGGCTTGCCGGCCTCCAGGCGATCCATCGGCATCTCGATACCGTGGTCGACCGCGTTGCGCAGCAGGTGCATCAACGGGGCGTCGAGTTTGTCCAGGATGTCGCGGTCGACCTGGGTCGAATCGCCCTCGACCTCCAGCCGCACCTGCTTGCCCAGCGAGCGTCCCAGGTCGCGCACCATGCGCGCCATGCCGCCCAGGCCGTCGCCGAACGGCCGCATGCGGCAGGCCAGCGCGGTGTCGTACAGGCGCTGCGCCAGGTGGCCCATGCGCCAGCCGAACTCATCGACCTCGCTGGCGCGCTGCGCCAGTTCCTGCTGGCAGGCCTCGACGATGCGCTGGGCGTCATCCAGCGCCGCCTGGCTGCGGGCGTCGATGTGCACGCCGGCCAGCGAGGCGCGCAGGCTGTCCAGCGCCTGGCCGGCGCCGGACTGCAGCCGCCGCAGCCGCAGCATGGAGGCGCTGAACGGCGCGATCCAGTGCGATTCGACCAGGGTTTCGCTGGACAGGCCGAGCAGTTTGTTGAGCGTATCGGCCGTGACCCGCAGCACCCGCTCACCCTCGCCCAGCGTCTGGTCCGAACTGCGGCGCGCCGGCGGCGGCGCGGGCGGCGGATCACCGGGCTGGTGGATGGGCGGCAGGAAATCCGAAGGCTTGGGCGGCCGCTCGACCACCGGCGCGGCCGGCGGCGCATTGGGCGCATTCGACAGGCGCGTCACCAGCGTGTCGATCTCTTCGCCCAGCTCGACGCCCGGCGTGGCCACCCGCTGCAGCAGGTCCGCGCCCAGCAGCAGCGCATCGATGTCGGCGGCCTGCAGGCGCAGCCGGCCTTCCTGCGCGGCCACCAGGCAGTCCTCCATGGCGTGCGCGATGCGCACCGCCGGGTGCAGGTCGACGATACGCGCCGCGCCCTTGAGCGAATGCGCCGCGCGCATGCAGGCTTCCAGCTGCGGCGCCGAGGTCGGGTCGTGCTCGAGCGCCAGCAGGCCGTTGTTCAGCACCTGCACCTGATTGCGGGTTTCCAGCTGGAACAGCTCCAGCAGCGAGGCATCGCGCATCTGGTCCGGGTTCACGCCAGGCTCCGTTCCAAGGCTTGCATCAACAGGGTCTCGTCCAGCACGCCGACGCTGCGGGCGCCACAGCGCACCACGCCGCGCGAGTACTTCAGGCTGGCGCCTTCGATGGTCGCCGGCAAGGCTTCCAGCGCCTCCAGGTCCACGCCATGAATGCCTTCCACCTCGTCGACCGGCAACACCACGGCGCGGCCCGCGCCGCCGAAAATCAGCATGCGCGCCGCGGCCGGCCGCTCGCGGCCGCTGTCGACAGCCGCCCCCTCCAGGCCCAGCAGGCGGCCGAGCGAGACACAGACCGTCAGCGTGCCGCGCATGTTGGTAACCCCCAGCACCGCGGGGTCGCGCCGGTGCGGCAGGGTCAGGATCGGGCGTGTGCCCGCCACTTCGTCCAGCGCCTTGGTCGGCAGGCCCAGCCATTCCCCCTGCAGGCGGAACACCAGCAGCGATGACAGCCGCCCCCGGTTGGCCTGGGCCGCGCCGGCGCCGTCGTCCACGCCTTCGGCCTGCGGCGGCAGGCGGTCGAGGATGCGCTTGGCGGCGTCGGCGTACACCGGGCAGTTGCGGCAATGCACGTAGCCGGCCAGGCGCTCGCAGCGCTTGTCGCCGCGGATGCCGATGCGGTTCCAGCAGTCGTCCACCTCCGCCAGTCTGGCCAGCGAATCCAGCGAATCCGGAAAATCACTCACGGCGGGCCTCCTGGCGCGCGGCGCGCGCCTGCAAGCGGCGGGCGCCTTCGTGGTCGCCTTCGGCCGCGATCAGCGCCGCCAGGTGCAGCAACGCCTCCCGGTGCGCGGGGTCCAGGTACAGCGCCTTGCGGTAGGCAGCCTGGGCCGCGCGCGTGTCGCCGTCGGCGTCCTGCAGCAGGCCCAGCAGGTACAAAGCCTCGGCGCTGGCGCCGTGCCGTTCGAGATGGGCGCGGCATTGCGCCAGGGCGTCCCGCACCCGCCCCTGGTCGGCCAGCGCCGCGATCTCGCGCAGGGCTGCCGCGGTGTCCTGGCCCGCTTGCGCGGGCGTTCCGTGCGGCGCCGGGGATGCCGCATGCGGCCGCGCCGGGGCGGCCGGCGCGTAGGGCTGTGGACGCGCGGCCGGCATCCAGGGCCGGGCCGCGCGCGGCGCCACGACGGGCGGCGGCGTGGCACGGCCGCTCGCCGCGCCCGCCGTCCGGGCCGGCGCGGCCTCGGTCGGCGGCGCGGGCTCGGCGCGAAAGGCGAACGCCCGCGCCAGCGGCACGGCCGGCAGGCGCCGGCCGGTCATCAGGCTGGTCTCGGCCGGCCCCACGAACAGGATGCCGTCGTGGCGGGCAAAACGCCTGAGCACCGTCACCGCGCGCTCCTGCGTGGGCGCGTCGAAATAGATCAACAGATTGCGGCAGAACACGAAATCGTACGGCGCCGCGTTCGGCAGCAGGGCCGGGTCGAACAGGTTGCCGGCCAGCAAGCGCACGCGCGCCGTGACATGCTCCGTCAGTTGATGGCCATCGGCGGTTTCGGTGAAATAGCGGTCACGGTACGACAGCGATTCGCCGCGGAATGAATTGCGGCCGTAGCAGGCGCGTCGGGCAAACGCCACCATGCGTTCGCTGATGTCCACCGCGTCCACCAGGAAGCGCTCCGCCGGCACGCCCGCGTCCAGCAACGCCATGGCGATGGAGTACGGTTCTTCGCCGCTGGAACAGGGAACGCTCAGCACGCGCAACTGGCGCGTCTCGGCGCCCGGCGCGAAGAGGCGCTCGCGCGCCAGCGCCGCCATCGCCGCCTGGGATTCCGGATACCGGAAGAACCATGTCTCCGGCACGATCACCGCTTCGATCAGCTGCTGCATTTCGGCCGGCGAAGTCTGCAGGCGCATCAGGTAGTCGTGCTCGTCGTCGCTGCCCACCGACTGCATCCGATGACGCACCGCGCGCTCGACCGCGGCCGCGCCGATGGAACCGCTGTCCAGCCCCATCTTGCGCTTGAGCACCGCGCTGAAGTCGTCCACCAGCATCATGGCTGCGCTCCCCCGGCCGGGAACAGCATCGCCCGCACCGGCTCCGGCAACAGGTCGACGACCCGCAGCGCCTGCACCATGCCATGGCCGTCGCTCAGCACCGGGCCCAGGTAACGGGCCTGCGGCATATCCAGGCCCACCGGCTGGAAGGCGGCGGGGTCATAGTGGACCGTTTCCGTGGCGCGCTCCAGGATCAGCCCCAGCAGGCGCGCGTCGCGCTCGCCGGCGGGCCGATAGCGCACCAGCGCCAGCCGCGTGCTGGTCACCTTGGCCGCCGCGCCCGCTCCGGCCAGCGCGCTCAGATCGATCGCGGGCACCGCCGCGCCGTGGCAATCGAACATGCCCGCCACCCAGGCCGGCGTGCCCGGCACCTGCTTGAACGGGCGCATGCCCAGCACCTCGACCACGTCGGCCGCGTCCAGCGCATAGCGGTCGGCGCCAATGCGGAACAGCAGGTACAGCCGGCGGCCGGCGCCGGCCCCCGCGGACGGGATTGGGGCGAGGTCGGGCATGGAATCACACCTTGAAGCGCGACACGCCGCTGCGCAGGTCGTTGGCCACCAGCGTCAGTTCCTCGATCGCCAGGCTCGACTGGCGCAGCGATTCCACCGTCTGCTGGGCCGCATCGCTCAGTTGCTGCAATGCCTGGTTGATCTGCTCGGCGCCGGTGGCCTGCGCCTGCATGCCTTCGTTGACCATCTGCACGCGCGGCGCCAGCGTCTGCACCTGCTGGATGATCTGCGACAACTGGTCGCCGACCTGCTGCATGTCGGCCATGCCGCGGCGCACCTCTTCCGAGAACTTGTCCATGCCCATGACGCCGGCCGACACCGACGACTGGATCTCGCGCACCATCTGCTCGATGTCGTAGGTGGCCACGGCGGTCTGGTCCGCCAGCCGGCGGATCTCGGTGGCCACCACGACAAAGCCGCGGCCGTATTCGCCGGCCTTCTCGGCCTCGATGGCCGCGTTCAGCGACAGCAGGTTGGTCTGGTCGGCCACCTTGGTGATGGTGGTGACCACTTGCGTGATATTGCCCGCTTTCTCGTTCAGGATGGCCAGCTTGGCGTTGACCGAGCCCGCCGCCCCGACCACGTTGCGCATGGTGTCTTCCATGCGCGCCAGGCCCACCTGGCCGCTGCCGGCCAGCGATGCCGTCTGCTCCGCCGCGCTGGAGACCTCAGTCATGGTGCGGACCAGTTCGCGCGAGGTCGCGGAAATCTCGCGCGAGGTCGCGCCGATCTCGGTGGTGGTGGCCGCCACTTCCGATGCGGTGGCCTGCTGCTGCTTGGACGTGGCCGCGATTTCGGTCACCGACGTGGCCACCTGCACCGCCGAGCGCTGGGTCTTGCCGACCAGGCCGGTCAGCTCGTCCACCATGCCATTGAAGCCGCTCTCGATGGCATTGAACTCGTCCTTGCGGGCCAGCGTCAGGCGGCGTGTCAGGTCGCCGCCGCCGGTCGCCTCGAGCGTCTTGACGATGGCGCTCATGGGGTTGACGATGGCGCGCAGCAGCAACACGCCGCAGATGATGGCGGCCACGATGGCCAGCCCCAACGACACCAGCATGCCGACTTCGGCCTTGTCGACCGCCTTCTGGATGCCGATCGCCGACTCGTCGGCCTGCTCCTTGTTGGCCGCCACCATCGTGGCCAGCACATCGCGGCCGGCGTAGAACGCGGGGCGCAGGTCGCTCTTGATCTTGGCCTGGGCCCGCGCCGGATCGGCCAGCATGGCCGGCTCCAGGATTTCGGCGCGGATGCGCATGTACGTCTGCAGCGCCTTCTCGAAATCGGCGAACATGCGCTGGTCCTCGCCGCGAACCACGGTGCGGCGGTATTGCTCGATGTCGTCCTTCAGGTGCTGGTCGTTCTTGGGCAGCGCCGCCAGGCCGGCCTGGCGCTCCTGTTCGGTATCACTGTTGAAGGCGTCCTGCACCGCCACGAAGCCGGCAAACCACGACGCCCGTATCGAGGTGCTGTAGTAGATGCCGGGCACCGCGTCGGTATTGATCGACTTGGCCTCGGCCTCGACCTGCAACAGCCGCTGGTAATCGACCACGACCATCAGCGCCATGATGGCCAGGATCACCAGGAAACTGGCGATGATGCGCTCGCGGAGTGTCAGATTCTTCATACCGGGGACCCTTGTGCAATGTCGGCGCCAGCATCCGCGCCAGCGCCGTCGACGTTTTCCCGGCGGCCGTTTCGGCCCGCCTTCCACCCGTTTCTGACGGAGTGTGGGAATAGTCAGCAATTATTGCAAAGGCGCGGCCTCTCAGCTACGGAAAAACAGGGGAAACCCCGTATTCCCGCCGCGCTCCGTCGGGAAAAAGCAAAGCCTGCTTACACGGGACTTGTCTTTTGGTGTGACAGGGCGTACGAAATGGCCGCAAGCCTGCGGCCTTTCTCCTACCCCCACAGGCCTTGCGGCGGACGGGACCCGACCCAGTCGCGCAGTTGATCGTGGGCGTGGGCCAGTTGCAGCACCGCCAGGTCGCCGCGCGGCGGCCCGATCAACTGCATGCCCATCGGCAGGCCGGCCGCGCCGAATCCCACCGGCACGCTGATCACCGGGCAGCCGGCCAGCGTCCAGGGCGTGACGGTTTCCATCCAGCGGTGGTAGGTGTCCATCGGCCGTCCCGCGATCTGCCTGGGCCAGTCGAGCTTGGCGTCGAACGGGAACACCTGCGCCGATGGCACCGCCAGGTAATCGACGTCCTCGAACATCCGCAGCACGGCCTGGTACCAGGCGCTGCGCTCCTCGGTGGCCTGGTAGACCTGCCGCGCCGTCATGCCGTCCAGCCCCTCGACTTCCCAGATCAGCGCCGGCTTGACCAGCTTGCGGGTTTCGGGGTTGCGCACCAGGTCGTGGTACTGGCCGCCCACCATCAGGTGCCGGTGCGCCAGCCAGATGCGCCACAGCCGCTCGCCGGCGAACGGCACGCGGTAGTCGTCGACCCGGCAGCCGGCCGCCTGCAGGTCGGCCAGCGCCTGCGCGCACAGGTCCAGGATACCCGGCTCCATCGGCAGATAGCCGTCCCAGTCGCCCAGCCAGCCGATGCGCTTGCCGCGCAGGTCGGCGTCCAGCGGCTGCGCGAAAACGGCGGGATCGTCGCCCAGCGACAGCGGCGCGCGGGCGTCGTGGCCGGCGATCACCGACAGCATGCGGGCCACGTCGCGCGGCGTGCGGCCCATCGGGCCCTCGTACGACAGTTGCCTGAGGAACACTTCAGTGGACGGCCCGTTGGGCACGCGGCCGGCCGACGGCCGCATGCCGTAGACGTTGCAGAATGCCGCCGGATTGCGCAGCGAGCCGCCGAAGTCGCTGCCGTCGGCCACCGGCAGCATGCGCGCCGCCAGGGCCGCCGCCGCGCCGCCGCTGCTGCCGCCGGCGCTCTTGGTGGCATCGTAGGGATTGACGGTGGTGCCGTAGACGGGGTTGTAGGTGTGCGAACCCAGGCCGAACTCGGGCACGTTGCTGCGGCCGATGAAAATCGCGCCGGCCGCCCGCATCCGTTCGACCAGGATGGAATCCTGCTGGCTCACCTGGTCCTTGTAGACCAGCGACCCCATCGACGTGACCATGCCGCGCACGGCGGTCAGGTCCTTGGGCGCCTGCGGCATGCCGTGCAGCCAGCCCAGCCACTGCCCGGCGGCCAGTTGCGCGTCGCGCTCGTCGGCTTCGCGCAGCAGTTCAGCGCGCTCGCGCCGCGCCACCAGCGCATTGAGCGCGGGGTTGACCGCATCGATATGGTCCAGGTAGGCCGCCATGACCTCGCGGCAGGATACCCGGCGCTGCCGGATCGCGTCCGACAGCGCATGCGCGGGCATGGCGACGATATCGTTCAGGCGGCCGGCGGCCGCAGGCGTGGCTGCATTCATGGTGTTGTCTCCGCTTTTTTTCTTGGCAGGCCGACGATACTACGCCAATGCCGTGGCGGCCGCGCGCGGGGGCGGCCGACGCCCGCCGGGCCCGGCCCCTGTCCTGGCCGCGTGCCCGGCGCGTCCGCGGCTGTCAGGCCGGCGGGCGGGCGAACACCAGCAGCGTCGACGTGGCCGACGCCAGCAGGCGGCCATCGGCGTCGGTCAGCTTGGCTTCGGCGTAGGCCACGCGCTGGCCGAACGACAGCACCCGGCCCTCGGCCCGCAGCCGGCCGCTGTGGCGCGTGATGGCCTTGTGATAGGCCACCTTCAGTTCCAGGGTGGTGTAGGCCTGCTCGGCCGACAGGCGCGAATGCACCGCGCAGCCGCAGGCCGAATCCAGCAAGGTCGCGGCATAGCCGCCGTGCACCGTGCCGATGGGGTTGTAGGCATGCGGGCCGGGCGTGCCGGCGAACACCGCCAGCCCTTCCTCGGCTTCGACGAAATCGAAATCCAGCGACACCAGGATGCCCGGCTTGCGCCCCGATGCCAGCAGCGCGCGCAATTGCGCCAGGCCGTCCAGGCCGGCGCCGGTCTGGTCGACCAGGCTGGGTTCGCGCCGCGCGGCGCGGTTGGCATCGGTGGACGGGGAAAAGGCGGTCGCGTCGCGGGCGGCGGCGTCCGCGCGGGTCGAATCGGAGGTCATGCGCAATGCTCCGGCAAAGGGAATGGGAAAGCCCGGGAATGGGAAACCCGCGGGCGGGGGTATTTATATGACAATCATCATATAGCATCCTTCCCCGCCCGCCGCTTCACCGCGCCGGCGCGTCCTTGCCGATCAGGTCGATCAGGCCGTCCGACAGCGTGCCACGCCAGCTCAGGTAGTCATGGCCGCCGGCCACCTCCTGGTGCGTGACGACATAGCCCTTGGCCCGCAGCACATCGCGCAGGTGGCGGTTGGTCTCGAAGATGCCCGGCTGGCCGGCGCGGCCCGTCTCGAACCGGCCCGCCACCAGGTAGAAGCGGATCGGCAGCTTGCGCACCGCCGCGTATTGGCGCGTCAGCCACTGGTCTTCGCCGCCAGGCTGGCCCCACCAGTAAGAGCCCGACTGGCTCAGCACGTTGCCGAACACTTCCGGGTGGCGCAGCGCGGCGTACGAGGACGCCAGGCCGCCATAGCTGGAGCCGCCGATCACCGTGCGCGCGGCCGGCGCGGCGATGCCCTGGCGCGCCGCCCAGGGCATCAATTCGCGCGCCAGGAACTCGGCGAAGTCCGGATTCGGCGGCAGTTCGACGCCACGGGATTCGGCGGTGGGGTTGGAGATCAGCAGCGCCGCCGTCGGCGGGATCACGCCGGCCGCGATCATGTTGTCGAGGATGGTCGGCGTGGGCACGCGGTTCAGGTACGGACCGGCGTCGAACAGCACCAGCACGTGATTGTCGGCCGCGCCGGGACGCCAGCCGGCCGGGCGATACAGCTGGATATCGCGGGTATTGCCGAGGATGGCGCTGGTGATCGACCGCGTCTGCACCTCGCCCGGCGTCACGCCGGCGCGCGGCGCCACCCAGGGTTCGGGCGCGGCGTCGGCCAGCTCCAGCACCGAGGCGTACTGGAAGGCGTCAATGCCGCGCGCCGGATAGGCCTTGGGGTTGAGCGGGTCGGCCTGCGCCGTCGCCAGGATGGCGCGCCGCCGCGCCGTGTCCGATGCGGGCAGTTCCGGCACGTCGGGCGCCAGCTTGTACGAAAGCCGCGTCGAGCGCGGCAGCACGAAGCTTGCGTACCAGACATCGGACGCACCCAGGCGGGCCAGCATGGTGTGGTCCTGCCCGGGACCGCCGAACAGCCGCACGTTACGCTCGGCGCCGCGCCACAGGAAAGTCACCCGGTCGCGCCCGGCGTCGACCGGCTCCACCAGCGGCGTGCCCTGCCCCGCGATCTCGCGCCAGAACGCGTCGGTATTGCCGCCTCGCGCCAGTTCGCGCGCCAGCGCCGCCAGGCGCGGGCTGTCGATGGCGGGCGCCGGCGCGCGCTGCGCCGCCAGCGGCACGCGTTCGTTCAACGTCCAGCGATAAGCGCCCTGCCCGCTGGCCCGCACGGTATAGCGGCCGTCGGCGGGCGCCACCAGCATCAGGCCGCCGGCCGGCCGCTCGGCATCGCTCAGGCGCCGCAGGTGGCGACCATCGGCGTCCAGCAGGTCCAGCGTCACGCCAGGCGCGGCCTCCCACTGGCCGGCCACGAATTCGCCCTTGGCCAGGGCCAGCGGCGTATCCGCCGGCGTGCCGCAAGCCACCACGCCTTGCGCGCTTTGGGCCGACGCGGCGCCCGGCCCCGCCGCCAGCGCCAGGGCGAGCCAGCCGGCGCGCCACAGATTGTTTTTTCTGGAATGCATCTTGTTGTTCCCCGGGCGCAGGCCGCCCGTGGCGCGCTGGCGCCGCTGCGCGGCCTGCGCCCGGTTTGAGGTTGTCGAAAACGAAATACGTATCATTATTGCCCGAAAGCGGGCCGCGCCATTGAACGGCCCCGCGCCGGGCGCGGGAATTGCCGCGCCGCCGGGGTCTCAATCGAACAGGTGCCGCGCCAGATGGTCGACGAACACGCGCAGCTTGGGCGAGGGATGGCGGCTGGCCGGCCACAGCGCCCACATGGTGGCGTTGCCGCGCGTGCGTTCATCCATCACGGTCACCAGCCGGCCCGAAGCCAGCTCTTGCCTGATGGTGAAATCCGGCAGGCAGACGATGCCCAGGTCGCCCAGCGCCAGGAAGATGCGGGTCTCCACGCTGTTGCAGACGAGCGTCAGCGGCAGTTCGGGCGCAGGCGCGCCGGCCGCCGTCTTCAAGGGCCATTGCTCCAGCTTGCCCGTGCTGGGATAGCGGTAATGCAGGCAGCAATGGCGCTGCAGGTCGCTGGCGCGCCGCGGGGTGCCGTGGCGCGCCAGGTAGTCGGGCGAGGCCGCCAGGATGCGGCGGAACTGCCCCAGGCGCCGGCGCTTCAGGCCCGAGTCCTGCATCTCGCCGGAACGCACCACGGCGTCGTAGCCCTCGCCGATCACGTCGACCATCCGGTCGGTGAAATCCAGGTCCAGCCGCACCTGCGGATACTGCTTCATGAACGTGGCGATGGCCGGCTCGAACAGGCGGCTGTAGCGCGGCAGGCTGACGCGCAGGCGGCCGCTGGGCGTGCCGGCGGCCTCGGACAGCTCCAGTTCGGCGGCCTCCACTTCGCACAGGATGCGGCGGCACCGCTCCAGGAACTTCTCGCCTTCGGGCGTCAGGGTGATGTGGCGCGTGCTGCGGTGGAACAGGCGCACTTTCAGGTGCGCCTCCATCCGCGCCACGCTCTTGCCCACCGCCGACGGCGACACGCCCAGGGTGCGCCCCGCCTCCGCGAAGCTGCGGGTGTCCGCCACCAGCACGAAAACACCGATACCGCTCAGGCTGTCCATGGCCGGATTCCTTCAGTACGGACTTCAATGTCCGGAATATCCGGAATCCTAGCCTATTTTTCTTTTATCCATGGCTGCCTATCCTGCCGGCATCGTGTTCCCCGGCGCCATGCCCGTCGGGAGCCGACGCCGTTTCCCCCTGTTTGCCGGCCGACCCGGCCACCCTCCTCGTTTGACGTGATCGACATGACTCGCCTGCCTCCTTCCCGCATGACCAACCGCTGGCTGCAATTGCTGGCCGCCTGCCTCACCGCGGTGCTCATTCCCCTGTGCTTCACCGGCCCCGCCGTGGTGCTGCCCGCCATCAGCCATGCGCTCGGCGGCACGCCGGTGCAATTGAACTGGATCCTCAACGGCTACATCCTGGCCTATGGCAGCGTCATCATGGTGTCCGGCAGCCTGACCGACCTGTACGGGCCGCGCCGCGTCTGGCTGGGCGGATTGGCGTGGTTCTGCGCCTTCACCTTTCCGATCGCCTGGGCGCCTTCGGCCGCCTGGATCGATTTCCTGCGGCTGATGCAGGGCGTGGGCGGCGCGGCGGCCTTCGCCGCCGCCATGTCGTCGCTGGCGCCGCTGTTCCACGGCGCGGCCCGGGCCCGCGCCTTCAGCCTGCTGGGCACCACCTTCGGCATCGGCCTGTCGTTCGGGCCCCTGGTGTCGGGCTGGCTGGTGCAGACGGCCGGCTGGCGCTGGGTCTTCCACGGCACCGGCCTGGTCGGCCTGCTCGGGCTGGCGCTGGTGGCCGCCAGCGTGCGCGCCACGGCAGGCGCGGCCAGCGGACGTTTCGACTGGCGCGGCGCGCTCAGCTTCACCGGCGCGCTGGGGTTGTTCACCTACGGCATGCTGCTGGCGCCCGAGAACGGCTGGCGCGACGCCGCCGTGGCCGGCTCGCTGCTGGCCAGCGCGCTGCTGGCCGTCGCTTTCATCGCCACCGAGATGCGCGCATCGCATCCGATGCTGGACCTGTCGCTGTTTCGCGGCGCGCGCTTTGTCGGCGTGCAGGCCCTGGCCGCCTCGCCGGCGTTTCTGTTCATCGCCCTGATCGCCATCCTGCCCGGTCGCTTCATCGGCATCGACGGCCACAGCGCGTTGCGCGCCGGCCAGCTGATGATGGGCCTGGCCACGCCGCTGCTGGTGGTGCCGTTCCTGGCCGCGCTGCTGACGCGCCGCTTCAGCCCCGCCATCTTGTCCAGCATCGGCCTGGCGCTGGCCGCCGCCGGCCTGGCCTGGCTGGCCCGCGACCTGGGCGGCGACGCCGGCCGGCTATGGCTGCCGATGAGCCTGATCGGCATCGGCATCGGCCTGCCCTGGGGGCTGATGGACGCAATGGCGGTCAGCGTGGTGCCGCCCGAGCGCGTCGGCATGGCGACCGGCATCTTCAACACCGTGCGGGTATCGGCGGACGGCGTGGCCATCGCGGTCATCAGCGCCTTGCTGGCCACGCTGATCCACGCCCGCGTCGCCATCGACCAGCCGGACGCGGGCGCCCAGGTGCTGTTGCAGGCCGCCAACCGCGCGGCGCTGGGCCAGCTGGACGTCGCCGGCGCGTTGCTGCCCGGCGCGGGCGGCCTGCTGCACCAGGCCTACGACGTGGCTTTCGGGCAGGTGCTGTACGCCCTGTCCGGATTCGCGCTGTTGCTGGCCGTGCTGGTCTACGCCTTGCTTGCCCGGCCCGAGGCGGCGCCCATGGCGCCGGCGCGGCCCCAGCCGCATTGAACGCCGATCGCGTGATCCGGACGCCGGCGCGCGCGGACCGGCAGCGGTTTGCGCCAGATCAATCCGCCCCTGCGCCGCCGCGCCCTACTATTCGCGCTGCCGATTCACGCCGCCAGGAGACCCATTTGTCCGAACCCGACATCTGCACCGAAGCCGAGATCCGCGATCTGGTGCATACGTTCTACGCCAAGGCGCGCGCCGACGCCGCGCTCGGGCCGGTGTTCGAATCCCAGGTGCACGATTGGGACGAGCACCTGGCGACGCTGTCGGACTTCTGGTCCGCGGTGCTGCTGGGCACGCGCCGCTTCACCGGCATGCCCATGCCCAAGCACGTGGCAATGCCGCACCTGAGCGCCGAACTGTTCGAGCGCTGGCTGGCGCTGTGGGGCGAAACCCTGGCGGCGCTGCCCAACCGCGCGCTGGCCGACGCCGCCGGTGAAATGGCCAAGCGCATGGCGCGCAGCCTGTGGTACGGCTACCAGCTCAGCCGCGATCCGAACCAGCCGCTGACGGAATTGCGTTCGGCCTGAAGCCACGGCCCCACGGCGCCGCCAGCGGGGCGTCTCCCGCGCCGCGTCCGAGTGGAAATCGGCGCGCTCAGTCCACCCGCCACCAGCTGGGCAGCAGGTTGCGCACCTTGGCGCGGCGATAGCGGTCGTCGATCAGGTGCACCGTGCCCACGTCGTGCTCGGTGCGGATCACGCGCCCGGCCGCCTGCACCACCTTCTGCATGCCCGGATAGAGATAGGTGTAGTCGTAGCCCTGCGCCTCGCCGTAGCGGCGCTCCATGGCGCGCTTGATGTTCTCGTTGATGGCGTTCACCTGGGGCAGCCCGAGGGTGGCGATGAAGGCGCCGATCAGGCGCTTGCCCGGCAGGTCCACGCCCTCGGAGAAGGCGCCGCCCAGCACCGCGAACCCCACGCCCTGCCCGCTTTCGGTGAATCGCGCCAGGAAGGCGGCGCGGCCGCTTTCGTCCATGCCCGGCGTCTGCAGCCAGATCGGCACTTGCGGATGGCGTACCCGCATCAGCTCGGCCACCTGCCGCAGGTAGTCGAAGCTGCTCAGGAACCCCAGGTAGTTGCCGGGCCGGCGCGCATACTGGTCCGCGATCAGGTCAGCGATCGGCGCCAGCGAACGCTCGCGGTCGCGATATCGGGTGGATACGTTGCCCACCACCTTCACCGCCAGCTGCTCGGCCTGGAACGGCGCGGCCACGTCGATCCAGGCCGCCTCGGGCGGCAGGCCCAGCGTATCGCGGTAGAACTGCTGTGGGCTCAGGGTGCCCGAAAACAGCACCGTGGCATGCGCCGCCGCATGCCGCGCGGCCAGGTACGGCGCGGGCACCACGTTGCGCACGCACAGCGTCGACGGCGGCGTCCTGGCGCCCCATGCGCCGCCTTCGGCCCGCGTCACGTCGAACAGCGCGTGCGGCCCGAACTGCTCGGCCAGGCGCATGAAATGCAAGGCCTCGAAGTAAAAGGCCAGCACCGGGTCGTCCTGGGCCAGCGGCGCCTCGCCGAGGTAGTCGGTGATGGCCGCCACCGCCTTCTGCACCGCCGCCAGCACGCCGGCCGGCGCCTCGTCGTAGGCCTGGTAGGCCTCGGCCTGCTTCTTGTTGAACGCCGTCCAAGCGCGCTGCAGCCCGTCCAGCGGCTTTTTCAGCGCCTTGGGCGCGGCCTGCCGCGCCACCGCCAGTCCCAGCTGGTTCAATTCCCCGGTGTACATGCGGCGCGCGCGATCGACCAGGTTGTGGGCCTCGTCCACCAGCACCGCCACCTTCCATTGGTGGGCCTGCGTCAAGGCGTACAGCATGGCGGTGGCGTCGTAGTAGTAGTTGTAGTCGCCTACCACCACGTCGCTCCAGCGGATCAGTTCCTGCGACAGGTAGTACGGGCATACCTGATGGGCGCGGGCGGCGGTGCGCACCGCCGGCGCGTCCAGCCGCCCCCGCGCCAGCGCCGCCTCGCGCGCCGCCGGCAGGCGATCGTAGAAGCCCTGCGCCAGCGGGCAGGATTCGCCATGGCAGGCCTTGTCCGGATGCTCGCAGGTCTTGTCGCGCGCCTGCAGGTCCAGCACCCGCAGCGCCGGTTGCGCGGGCTGGGCGTTCAGGGTGTCCAGCGCCGCCAGCGCCAGCCCGCGCCCCGAGCCCTTGGCCGCCAGGAAGAAGACCTTGTCCAGCCCGCTGCCCGGCGCGGCCTTGAGCAACGGAAACAGCGTGCCCAGCGTCTTGCCGATACCGGTGGGCGCCTGCGCCATCAGGCAGCGGCCGTCGCGCGCGCTGCGGTACACCGACACCGCCAGCTCGCGCTGGCCACTGCGGAAATCGCCATGGGGAAACGCCAGCCGTTCCAGCGCCGCGTCGCGCGCCTGGCGATGGGCCAGTTCGGTACGCGACCAGGCCAGGAAGCGATCGCATTGCTCATGGAAAAACGCCGCCAGCCACGCCGCGTCGCGGCTCTCGGACAGCACCGTCTCTTCTTCGGTCGCCACGTTGAAATACACCAGCGCCACGCGGACCTGCGCCAGGCCGCGCGCCACGCACAACAGGTGGGCGTAGACCCGGGCCTGGGCCCAATGCGCGGCGCGATGGTTGTCGCGCACGCTGTCGAGCCG
This sequence comes from Achromobacter sp. KK8, assembly GCF_054188005.1. Classification (NCBI taxonomy): domain Bacteria; kingdom Pseudomonadati; phylum Pseudomonadota; class Betaproteobacteria; order Burkholderiales; family Alcaligenaceae; genus Achromobacter; species Achromobacter sp. KK8. The sequence continues at coordinate 5,141,042 of NZ_CM135178.1, forward strand.
CCCCCGGTAGGTCTTGATCTCTTCGACCTGGTTGGCCACCGGGTTATAGCCGTCGGCGCGTCCGCGCACCAGCAGGTTCTCGTATTGGCCGGCCAGCGCCACTTCGGTCTCGTAGCCGGGGCCGCGCCGGCTCGTCACCGCCGTGTGGCCCGCCATGCCTTCCAGGCCGCTAGGCGCCGGCGTGAAACGCAGGTCCAGGTCGCCCGCGCGAGCCGTGAATTCGCACAACGCGCGCACCGCCACGGCGTAGGTCATGGCCGCGGCTCCCGCCAGCTGACGTGGCAGACCCGCACCGGCATGCCGTGCTCGGCGCAATACGCCAGCCAGCGGATCTGGTTGTCCTGCAGCTTGTCGCCTGGCCCCTTGATCTCGATGAGTTCGTAGCCCGGCGCCTGGGCCTGGAAGCGGATCAGGTCCGGCAGGCCCGAGCGGTTGGCCTTGACGTCGCGCAGCAGCCGCGTGAAGAACAGCTTCAGGTGGGCCGGCGGAAAGTGATCCAGCGCCCGCTGCAACAGCGATTCGTCGAGCGCGCCCCAGAACACGAAGGGGGACTGCACGCCCCGTTTGTCGGCATAGCGCCGGCGGATCGTGTCGCGATATTCGCCCGTATCCAACTGCGCCAGGCAGGCGGCGAACTGGGCCTGTCGCCGCGCGTGGAAATCCGGCGCGTCGAGGTCGGCGGGCCCGCGCTGGAAGGGATGGAAAAAAGCCCCCGGCAAGGGCGCGAACACCGCCGGCCAGCACAACAGGCCGAACAGGGAATTGATCAACGTGTTTTCCACGTAGTGCACCGGCGCGTCGTCCCGGTGCAGGTGGTCGCGCGCGGCGAACTCCACCGGCATCGGCGCCGCGGGCCGGTCCAGTTCGAGGTCCAGGCGCGCCACCGCCGCCGCCGCGCGCCGCGCCGCGTGCTGTCCCAGCTTGCGGCGCAGCCGCGGCAGCATGCGCGCCAGCCGTTGCGATTCTTCCTCGCTTTCCGGCGCGGCCTCGGCGCGCAGGGCCAGCGCCAGGGCATCCTGGAAACGCGCCATGCGCTCGTACACGCGGATACGGCGATGACGCGCGCCGGGGTAGGCGCACAAGGCATACACCCGCTCGGCCGCCGCCCAGTCCTGCGCGCGTTCGCACGCTTGTCCCAATCGCAGCAACACCTTGGCGCGGCGCTTTTCCAGCCAGGGGTTGTCGCTGGCGCAGCCGGCCACCGCGCGCAGTTGCGCGTCCACGTCCAGGCCTTCGTCCAAGGCCTGTCGGCACGCCTGCAAAGCCAGGTAGCGGTCGACGTCCTGGCGCGCCTGGAACGCGCGCGATGACGGTTCGAACGGCACCACCTCGTACTGGAACACGCCCAGGTCGGCCAGCACGAACTCCGACCAGTCCTGGTGCAGGTTGCCGAAGAACATCAGCCGGAACCGTTCGCACAGATCGGCGATGGCGACCCGCCAGGCCGCATCGGCGCCCGCCGGGTCGGGCTGCGCGCGCGTCCCGGCGCGCCAGCGGGCATAGGGCTGGGCGTCGGGCTGGCAGGCGCGCAGCGCTTCCAGCAGGTCCGCCTTGCGCGCCGCTGCCCGGCCCACGACACCCGCAAAGAGACGATCCAGTTCGGGCCGCGTATGCAGGCCGAACAGCTCATCGAGCGTCATTGGCGCGTCCGCGTCCAGCCAGCCCAGCGCCAGCAACGGCGCGGCGGCGTCCAGGGTGTTCGGGATTTCCTCGTACACCAGGCGGCTGGCGCGGAACCAGGGCCCGCGCCGCATCAGCATGCGCGTCAGCAAGGCCTGCGACGCCCGTGGCAAGGCCGCGAAATCGGCCATGAAAAGGCGTTCGCGTTCGTCCAGCAGATCCGCATAGCGCTCGCCGACCCACGCGAGCGCGCGCTGGAAATTGTGCAGGTAGTAGTAGCGGTGCGGGGGCAGCATCGGCCGGAGAGACAACTGGCTATTTATCCAGTAATCATAGCAGGCCGCCCGCCCCGCCGCCGGGCCTTATTCCTGTCCGTGCCGCACGATATGGAAGCCCTCGTCGTCCTGCGGCGCCACGAAATACGCGGTGATGGCGTCGTACTGGGCTTTGCTGGTGGTGAACGGATGCGTGCCCGACGCGTTGCGCGCGCGCAGCCGTGCCTTGCAGACCTCATCGGGCAGGTCGAGAAAATGCAGTTGATGGCGACAGCCCGCGGCCTGCGCGACCTGCCGCAGCCATGCGCGGCTTGCGCGCGTATTGGCCGGGAAATCCAGCACCACCGACAGCCCCGCCGCGACCACGGCGGCGATATGCCCGCCCATCGCGTCGCGCAGGCGGCCGGCGCAGCGGCCATAGTCGGCCACGCTGAGGATTTCGCCCGGATACAGGGCCGCCAACCACGCGTCCTCGCTGATCAGCAGGGTATCCGGCCGCGACGCCAGGCGGGCCGCCAGGGTGGATTTGCCGGCGCCGATCTTGCCGCACAGAAAGTGCAGCATCGGCGTGGAGGAAGGGGACAGGGAAGACGGGTTCGATTGCATGGCTTGCCTATGAGAAAACCAGCGGCGGGCCAACAAAAAACCCGCCTTTGGCGGGTTGATGCAGCGATGATCCGACGCGCGCTAACCCACCATGTTCCGAATGGTGGTAATAATCAGGGCGAACGAAAGCGACGGGCGGTTCATGCGTCGATCATGCGCGAGCCCGCCCGACCTGTCAAACCGATCGCTCCCCGACCGCTGCCGCGCCAGCGCCGTCGCGGCCGGGCGCGCCAAGGAATCCCGATGTCCGACCACCCCGTCACCCTGCGCCAGGCAACCGCCCGGGACGCCGACGCCATCGCCGCCATGCATGCGGCCAGTTGGGCCGCCACCTACCGCGGCCTGCTGCCCGACGGATTCCTCGACGCCGGACTGGCCGACGACCGCATGGTGCACTGGCAGGACAGGATGCGGGAATCCAACCTCGACGCCCGGGCCGTATTCATCGCCGAACAGGATGGGCAGCCGATCGGCTTCGTCTGCGTGCAGCAGGAACACGACCATCCCGGCGAAGTCCTGCTCGACAATCTGCACGTCCTGCCGCCCTACCAGGGCACCGGCGCCGGCAAGCTGATGGTGGCGCGCGCCGAGGCCTGGGCCCGCGCCCGTGGCGCCACGCGCCTGTACCTTTACGCGCTGGAAGGCAATACCCGCGCCATCGCCTTCTATGAACGCCAGGGCTGGCAATACACCGGCAGCGAGATCGACCGCATCGGCGGCATCGAGGCGCGGGCGCGGCGCTATGTCCGGCCGCTCTAGCGCGGAAAGCCCGCGATCGGGAGTAAGGTACAGGGTAGAAATCTCGATTGCCCCGGCATGCCACCGTGTGCCGCCAGCAGGAATCCGAACACCATGAAGACTTCTCGATCAGTGCTGCGCCCTCTCCTGGCCATGCTCGCTTGCGCGTCGATCACCGCCTGCGCCGACAACCCGCCGCGCCAGGCCACCGATCTGGACTACCGCAGCCGCCCCTCCCCCTCCATGCGGGGCGCGACCAGCTCGCCGGACCAGCGCTTGAGCATCCAGTCCGGCGAGGGGGAAAAGTTGAATCTGCCCTGGTTCATCCAGGATACGCAGGACTGGATCAACCGCAACTGAGCAGCCGCTGCGCGGCAACCGGCCACTCGCCCTCGCCCGCCGCCGGATCAAGCCGGCGGGCCGTCCCTCAACACGGCTTCGCCCGTGCGTGGATTCGTCAGGGTGACGTTTTCCAGCGCCTTGATCCGCCACCCGTCGCCCTGTCGCGTCAGCACGGCCAGGATCAGCGTGTCGACGACGTGGCGGCCCGCGGGATGCGCGGCACCGGCCGACAGGCGGCTCCAGAAATGGATGATCGCCGCCTCGCCGCCGATTGCGGTCACGTCGATCAACTCGTTGCGCAGCGTGGAATCGCGATAGATGGTCTGGTGGATCGGCGCGTGCAGCTTGACGATCTCATCGACGCCGCGCACGTAATGGCCAAAGCGATTCACGAACGTCGCATCCGCATGGAACAGGGTTCCAAGCGCTTGCATGTCGTGGTTGTTCCAGGCGGCTTCAAACTCGATGGGCGCGTCTTCGGGGCGTTCCAGTCCGGGCATAGGAATCCTTGATGGGGTTGGGATCAGTGCTTGCCGATGCGGGGGCGTCATCCCACACCATAGTCGCTTTGACACCATTGTCCGCGCTTCTTGACGCGCAATTCCCGTTCGCATAGCATTTTAACCGATCGGTACAAAAGGAACTGTCGACATGGAATTCCACGGCAAGGCCGCCCTCGTCACCGGCGGCACGCGCGGCATCGGCGCGGCCATCGTCCGCGGCCTGGCGCAACGGGGCGCCGCGGTGGCCTTCACCTACGCCAGCTCGGACAGCGCCGCAAACGAACTGGCGCGTGAACTTGGCGCGAGCGGCGCGCGGGTCCTGGGCATCAAGGCGGACAGCCGCGATCCGGCCGCGGTCCGGGCGGCGGTGGACCATACCGCCCGGGAACTGGGCCGGCTGGACATTCTCGTCAACAGCGCCGGCGTGTTCCCTTCAGGCCCGATCGAGGACGCCACGCTGCAAGAGATCGACGACACCTTGGCGATCCACGCGCGCGCGGTCTTCGTGGCTTCGCAGGCGGCGCTGGCGCATATGGGTTCCGGCGGACGCATCATCTCCATCGGCTCGTGCTTCGCGCAGCGCGTGCCCTACGGCGGCGTGACGCTGTACGCGATGAGCAAATCCGCGCTGATCGGCTTCACCAAGGGACTCGCGCGCGAGGTGGGCGAGCGCGGCATCACGGTGAACATCGTCGATCCGGGCTCGACCGATACCGATATGAACCCGGCCGACGGGCCGGCGGCGTCCGCCGAACTGGCGCTCATGGCGGTCAAGCGCTATGCCCGGCCGGCGGAGATCGCGGCCGCGGTCGCCTATCTTGCGTCGGCCGAGAGCCAGTTCATCACCGGATCATCGCTCGCCATCGACGGCGGCTTCACGGCATAGGCCGGGCGCCGCACGCGGCTGGCCGCCACGGATACACTGACAATCAGAAAGAAGCGAGGCTTTCGATGGCTTGGGCACTCCTGGTTCTGGCAGGCCTGCTCGAAATCGTGTGGGCGCTGGCGCTCAAGCGGGCCGATGGGCTGACCCGGTTCTGGCCGAGCCTGATCGGTGTCAGTGTTGCCATGCTGAGCCTTGTGCTGCTTGGCCTGGCGCTCAGGCATCTGCCGGTCGGTACGGCGTATGCGGTCTGGGTGGGCATCGGCGCCTTCGGCGTGGCAGCCTTTGGAACATGGGTGCTCGGCGAAGCCATGTCACCGGCCAAGCTGCTTTGCCTGGCCTTGATCGGAATGGGTGTGGCGGGTCTGCGGATGGTTGAATCATGAATGCTGGCGACAGGAAAAAATCGGCGAAATCGGCTCCCGCGCCAAGGATCGGGCGCCCCCGGGCCTTCGACAGGGACAACGCCCTGCTCGCGGCCATGCGGACCTTCTGGACGCAAGGCTATGAAGGCACCTCGATCCAGGACCTGGTCGCCGCCATGGGGGTCAACAAACCCAGTCTCTATGCAACCTTCGGCTGCAAGGAAGAGATTTTCCGGGAAGCGGTCGAGCTCTACGACCGCCTCGAGGGCCGCGCCACCTCGCACAGCCTGGCCAACGCCCCTACCGCGCGCGAGGCGGTCGAAACCATGCTGCGGGCGAACGCCCGGGCCTACGTCGTCCAGGACGGTCCGCGCGGTTGCATGATCGTGCTGTCATCGCTGCTGGGCGCTCCCGAGAACGAAAGCGTGCGCGCGTTTCTGGCAAGCAACCGATTGCATGGCGAAACGCTGCTGCGCGAGCGCCTTGCGCAAGGCATCGCGCAGGGCGACCTGACCGCCGCGGCGGACATCGCGCAGCTTGCCGCCTTCTACACCACCGTTCTCGAAGGGCTGTCGATCCAGGCGCGCGACGGCGCCGGCGTGGACAAGCTCAACCAGATCATCGATGCCGCGATGCTCGCCTGGCCCGCCGGCTAGCGGCGGCAGGCCATCGCGGGCGCCGCGCGCCAACGCCCCAAGAAAAATCCGCCCGGCAAAGCGGGCGGATCCAGGAACCGCGCAGGCATGCGCCTGCTGGCAAAGCGCCTACCTTACCGGCGCCTTCGCCGCCCCCACGTCCTTGCGCACCTTTGCCACGTCGGACGCGCTGACTGCCGCGCCCTGGTTGCCCCAGCTGGCACGCACGAAGGTCACCACGTCGGCGACTTCCTTGTCCGTCAGGCGCCAGTCGAAGCCCGGCATCGCGTACGCGGTCGGCGCCGCCGCCGTGCCCGGCATCTGCGCGCCCTTGAGCACGATGTGGATCAGCGAGGCGGGATCGGCCGAATTCACGGTCGAACTCAGGGCCAGCTGCGGGAAGGTCTCCGCGTAGCCCTTGCCTGTGCTGCGGTGGCAGGCCGCGCAGTTGTTCAGGAACGTCATGGCGCCATCGCTGGTGTCCTTGCCGGTGCGCAGGGCCTGCGCCACGGTGTCGTTGTACGCGAGCGGCCTGGTGGCGTCCTTGTTCACCGGCGGCAGGCTCTTGAGATACACCGCGATGGCGTTGACGTCGGCGTCGCTCAGGTGCTGGGTGCTGTCCTGCACCACCTGCGCCATGCCGCCGAACGCGGCCGAATGGCCGTTGCGGCCGGATTTCAGGAAGGCGGCGATGTCTTCCTTGCTCCAGCTGCCCAGCCCGTCGGCCATGTCGCCGCGCAGGTTCTTGGCGAGCCAGCCCTCGACCACGCCGCCGGAAAGGAAGGCCGAGCCGTCGGCGTCGGTCAAGGCCTTTTCCTGCAGGGCGAAGCCGCGCGGCGTGTGGCAGGTGCTGCAATGGCCCAGGCCTTCGACCAGGTACTGGCCGCGCAGCAGCGCCTGCTTATCGGCGTCGTTGGCGGGCGTGGCGCTGACCGGGGCCGTGGCGACGTCCGGCGCGAACATCCAGCGCCACACGCCCAGCGGCCAGCGCATCGACAGCGGCCAGGTGATGTCGGTGTCCTTGTTGGCCTGCTTGACCGGCTCGACGCCGTGCATGAAGTAGGCGTACAGGGCCTTGACGTCATCCGGCGTGACCTTGGCGTAGGCGGTGTACGGCATCGCTGGATACAGCGAGTGGCCGTCCTTGGCCACGCCATGGCGCACGGCGCGGTCGAAGTCCTCCAGCGTGTAGTTGCCGATGCCCGTGTCCTTGTCGGGCGTGATGTTGGTGGAATAGATTGTGCCCAGCGGCGACTCGATGCCCAGGCCGCCGGCGAAGGGCTTGCCGTCCTTGGCGGTATGGCAGGCGATGCAGTCGCCGGCGCGCGACAGGTACTCGCCCTGCTTGATCAACTGGGCATCGGCCGCGGCCGGGGTGCCGTCGGCGGCCCAGGCGCTGCCCGCGGCCAGGACGGAGAGCGCGGCAACAATGGCTTTCTTCATCATTGTCGACTCCTTACGCCTGGACCAGCGGACCGGGATTCTTCAGGTACTGGTCGCGGATCGCTTGCGCGGACCAGAACGCCAGGGCGCCCACCAGGCCGGTCGGGTTGTAGCCCATGTTCTGCGGAAAGGCGCAGGCCCCCATCACGAACACGTTGGGCACGTCCCAGCTTTGCAGGTACTTGTTGACCACGCTTTCTTTGGGGTTGGAGCCCATGATGGCGCCGCCCGTGTTGTGCGTGCTCTGGTAGACGCGGGTGTCGTAGCGCGCGCCCTTCTTGCGCACAGCGACGAAGTGCTTCTCGGGTTTCATGGCCTTGGCCACTTCCTCCATCTTGTTGCCCATGTGGCCGAGCATGTCGAATTCGTTGTCGTGCCAGTCGAACGTCATGCGCAGCAGCGGCTGGCCGAAGCTGTCCTTGTAGGTCGGGTCCAGCGACAGGTAGGCGTCGCGGTACGACATCACCGAGCCGGAAATGCCGATGGTCATGAAGCGCTGGTAGGCGTCCTGCACGCCGGCCTTCCAGGCCGTGCCCCAGGTGGGCGTGCCCGGCGTGGTGGGCGTCATCTTGATGGGACGGCCACCGTAGCGCACGTGGCGGATGCTGGCCCCGCCAAGAAAGCCGAGCGGGCCGTGGTCGAACTGGTCGCCGTTCAGATCGTCCATGCCGACGCCGCCGGCGCCGGTGCCCACGAACGGGTTGAGCTGGGTGCCCTTGGGCAGCAGCACGTTGACCGCGCCGTTCATCTGGTAGGCGTAGTTCTTGCCGACCACGCCTTCGTTGGTCTTGGGATCGTAGGGCTTGCCGATGCCGGACAGCAGCAGCAGGCGCACGTTGTGCATCTGGTAGGCCGACAGGATCACCAGGTCGGCGGGCTGTTCGACCTCGCGGCCCTGGGCGTCGATGTAGGTCACGCCGACCGCCTTCTTGCCGGTCGAATCGAGGTTGACCTTGATGACGTGCGAATGGGTGCGCAGTTCGAAATTGGGCTTTTTCAGCAGCACCGGCAGGATGGTCGTCTGCGGCGAGGCCTTCGAATACATGTAGCAGCCGTAGTTCTCGCAGAACCCGCAGAAATTACAGGGGCCCAGGCGCACGCCGTACGGGTTGGTGTAGGGCCCCGACGCGTTGGCGGCGGGCGCCGGATACGGATGGAAGCCCACTTCGCGCGCGGCCTTGTCGAACAGCTGGGCGCCGTAGGTGGTGGCCAAGGGCGGCAGCGGGAATTCCTTGCTGCGCTTGCCTTCCAGCGGGTTGCCGCCCTCGACGATCTGGCCGTTGAGGTTGCCGGCCTTGCCCGAGGTGCCGCAGACGTATTCGAACTTGGTGAAGTACGGTTCCAGCTCGTCGTAGGTAACGCCGAAGTCCTGGATGGTCATGCCCTCGGGGATGAAGCTCTTGCCGTAGCGCGTTTCGTAGCGGGTGCGCAGTTCCAGTTCCTCGGGCAGCACGCGGTAGTGCATGCCGTTCCAGTGAAAGCCCGCGCCGCCCACGCCGGTGCCCAGGAGGAACGAGCCATTCTGGCGGTACGGCACGGCCACGTCGTCGACGCCATGCCGTATCGTCACGGTCTCCTTGGACAGGTCCTGGAACAGCTTGCCGCGCACGGAGTACGCCAGCTCGTCGAGCACCTTGGGATATTCCGCCTCCTTGGGCGTGTCCTGCATGGCGCCGCGTTCCAGCGCCAGCACGTGCAGGCCGGCCTCGGTCAGTTCCTGGCCCATGATGGCGCCGGTCCAGCCAAAGCCCACCAGCACCGCATCCACTTTGTCTTTCTTGATCGCCATCGCTTACCCCTTTTCCCCGGAGATCGACACGGGCCCGTAGGGATACTTGACGTTGGGCTGGTCGGCCCAGTCCATGTAGTCGCCGCGCGCGCCCGGGAAACCCACCATCTTCCAGCCCACCATGTTCTTGTTGCCGCCGTACATCGGGTCGGCGAAGAAGCCTTCCTTGGTGTTGGCCAGCAGGAAGCTGAAGAAGGTCCTGGCGGGAACGGTATCGAACTCGATCTTGCCGGCCTGCAAGTCCTTCAGGATCTGCTCCTGCACCGGCTTGTCCAGTTCGGCGTAGCGCTTGCCGTGGGTCTTCGTGCACCAGGAGTCACAGGCCTCGATGCCGTGGCGGTAGACCTCGCGCGGGTTCTGGTTCAGCTGGTAGCCCAGTTCCGGCGCCACGTCGGGGTGGAACGGCCCCTGCATGTACCAGAGCTTGCCGTGGCCGTAAGGCGTCTCCATCTGGCGGTCGATGAACTCGGGCACGCCGGCCTCGATCGCGCCGGGGCCGTACTGGTCCGCGGGGATCAGGTGGTCGACCGCGGCCACGATGAAGTCCCATTCGGGCTTGGTGAAGTAGGTGGGCTCGTAGGCCTTGGCCGCGCGCGCCGCGCCGCCGTCGGCGGCGTTGGTACAGCCCGTGGCGGCCACGCCCACCGCCAGTGTCGAGGCCGGCACGATGGCCAACGCCTGCAGAAACCGCCTGCGCGGCTTTGCGTCTTGTGTCATAGACATCTCCGTGAGAATTCCAAGTTGTCCTGGCACAGCCGAACATGAACCCCTGGAAACACGAACTGCCGGGCCGCGCCCTGGTGACAACGCGCTCTTCTTGGTGACAGAAAAGCAGACCCGTCCTACAAAGGGACGGGCCCTCATTATGCGCTTTTCAGCCCATCTGATCTGCTCCAAAGACCGTATCAGATCGATTTTCTTGACTTGGGATTTACTTTTGCATTAAGGACACTGTCAGACGAATTCAGGACTGCCCTGCATCTGTATAGTGCGCAGTCAACCTGCGGCCACGGGGGGCCCCGCCCGGTCCAATAACAAACGTTACTCATGGAAACGATTCGATGACGGAAAAGAGCAAAACCTGGCGCAGCTCGACCACCACCCACAGCTGGTCGATGTCGGGCGGCACGTCGGCCGACGCGGGCGACGCCATGGACGCATTGCGCCACGCTGGCAACGGCGCCCGGACGCGAGTCAGCGAGCAATGGAGTTACGTCGGCGATGATGCCGACGGCCCCTACCGGGTCGAAATCAAGGACGGCGTGGTCACGCTGAACGGCCGTCGCTACGACAGTCTGGACGCGGTGCCACAGGCCGACCGGGAACGCATCGAAGCCCTGCGCACCGGGCTGAACGACAGCGGCCTGTGGGACGCGCTACGGGATGCCGGCGTGGACATCGGCGGCTTGGCGGGAACGGGGGCGCCAAGACCGGCCGACAAGCCGGCATTCATCATGGAAACGGATATTCCGGATGTGCGCAGCGCGGCGCCCGCCAACGGGCCCGCCCCGCACGCCTTGGATGCGCCCGCTCCCGGCGCGGTGCCGCGCGGCGCTGGCGGGCTGCGCCGCATCGTGTTGGTCGCCGTGGCGGTGGGACTGGCGTGGTGGATACTGCGCGTGACGGGCGCGGCCTAGCGCGGCGCTTGCCAGAGGCACTGATGGCCACGTCCACGACCGCGTCGACGCCACGCGCGCCCGCGATATCTGCCAGGCCGGAACGCGCCGACAGCCCCTGACGCCGCCCGCGCTTCAGTGGGCGCGGTGGCGTTGGGCGATCAGCCACGCGCCTGCCCCCAACAGCGCCGCCACGCCGAACGCCACCGCCATTCCCCGTGCGACCGCGGCCGGCGCGGCGGTCGACAGGTCCGGCGCGCCCGTGCCCAGGGCAAACACCGCTCCCATGAGCGAGGCCCCCGTGACCAGCCCCAGGTTGCGCGACAGGTTCAGCATGCCCGCCACCAACCCGCGTTGGCCGGCGTCGATGGCGCCCATGATGGCGGTATTGTTGGCCGCCTGGAACAGCGCATAGCCCGCGGTCAGCAGGACGATGGGCGCGATATACCCCGCCAGTCCCAACGAGGTGGGCGCCGCCGCCAGCAGCGCCGCGCCCAACGCAAGCGCCGCCAGGCCCGCGCGCGCCACGCGTCCCGCGCCACGATGGTCGACCAGGCGTCCCGCCGGCACGCCGCTCAGTGCGCTCACCAGCGGTCCGGCCGACATCGCCAGCCCGGTTGCGGCCGCATCCAGTCCCAGCGCTCGCGCCAGGTAGAACGGCCCCACCACCAGGGTGGCCATCATCACCGTGGAGACCAGCGCGTTCGTCGCCAATCCCGCCGCCAGGCCCGGCTGGCGCAACAACGCCGGACGCAGCAGCGGCGCCGCCGCGCGCGCCTCGACCCGCAGGAACAGCCATGCGCCCAGCGCGGCGGCCAGCAGCAGGCCGGCATTGAACGCGCCGAAGTGACCCCGCCCCGGCGTCATGGCCAACGCATAGGCCGCCAGCGCCATCGCCAGCACTACCGTGCCGGTGACGTCGAAGCGCGCGGCGTGGCCCCCGCGTGGCGGATCGGCCGGCAGGCAGCGATAGGCCAGCGCCAGCGCCGCCAGACCGAGCGGCGCGTTCACCAGGAAAATCGCGCGCCAGCCAAGCCCGGCGATCAAGGCGCCGCCCAACGTCGGCCCCAGCGCCGTGCCCACCGCCGACATCGTGCCCAGCAGTCCCATGGCGCTGCCTGTTCGATTCCTGGGCGCCAGATCGCTCACGAACGCCATGGTCAACGCCATCATGAGCGCCGCGCCCACGCCCTGCGCTGCGCGCGCCGCCACCAGTTGGCCGAGCGTGGCGGCCAGGCCGCAGCCGGCCGATGCCAGCACGAACACCACGATCCCGCCCAGCAGCAGCCGTCGCCGGCCCGCAATGTCGCCCAGGCGGCCCGCGCCCACCACGCAGGAAGTGATCGCCAGGAGATAGGCCAGCACAATCCATTGCACCTGCGCGAACGGAGCGTCCCACGCGCGGGCCAGCGTCGGCAGGGCGACATTGGCACTGCTGGTACCCAGCGAGGACAGCAGCATCGACAGCGCCAGGCCGGCCAGGCCCCAGGCGGCGCGCCGGCCGGCGGCCGCGGCCGGCGCCGAATTCGAAAGAACTTGAGACATGGAGATCCGTGAAAGAAAAACGCGGGGCGACGCGGTCGGCGCGCTGCGCCCCAAGGCGCAGCGGCGGCCCGATCCTGCCCCGATTGCCGCCAGCGTATGCCGGCATCGACCATGGCGGAAGGCGCAGCATTTGCACTTTATCCATGCACCAGACGCCATCTCACGGCAACGCCGTGCTATGTTCGCGCCATGTCCCGCCCCGACCTGAACCTGCTGCTCACGCTCGACGTCCTGCTGACCGAGTGCAACGTCGCCCGCGCCGCGCGCCGCCTGCACCTGAGCCCGTCGGCAATGAGCCGGGCGCTGGCGCGCCTGCGCGACACCACCGGCGACCCGCTGCTGGTGCGCGCCGGCCGCGGCCTGGTGCCGACGCCGCGCGCCCAGGAACTGCGCGAACAGGTGAGCCGGCTGGTGCAGGAAGCGCAAGGCGTGCTGCGTCCGGCCGAACTGCTCGACCCGTCGCGGCTGTCGCGCCACTTCACGCTGCGCACCAGCGATGGCTTCGTGGAGTATTTCGGCCCGGCGCTGATCGCGCTCGCGCAGCGCGAAGCGCCCGGCGTGCGGCTGCGCTTCGTGCAGAAACCCGACAAGGACAGCGCGCCGCTGCGCGATGGCAGCGTGGACCTGGAGACGGGCGTGATCGGCGCCGCCAGCAGTCCCGAGATCCGCACCCGGGCGCTGTTTCGCGACCGCTTCATCGGCGTGGTGCGCGCCGGCCATCCGCTGGCCCGTGGCAAGGTCACGGCGGCGCGCTACGCCGCCGGCCAACACGTGCTGGTCTCGCGCCGCGGGCTCGACAAAGGCCCGATCGACGAGGGGCTGCGCGCGCTCGGCCTGGCGCGCGAGATCGCCGTGATCGTCGCCGGGTTTTCCGACGCCCTGTCGCTGGCGCGCGGTTCCGACCTGATCGCCAGCGTGCCCGAGCGCCATACCGGCAACCTGCGGGCCGGCATGCACAGCTTCGCGCTGCCGGTCGAGGTGCCGCCCCTCACCGTCTCGATGCTGTGGCATCCGCGCATGGATGCCGACCCCGCGCACCGCTGGCTGCGCGAGTGCGTGCGGCAGGTGTGCGCGGCCTGACGCCGCGCCGCGGCTAGGCGCGCGGGACGGCCCGCCCGGGCCAGCGCCATGACTGTTCGCGGAATTCCTGCGGCGGCATGTCGTAGGCGCGGCGGAACGCGCGGGCAAAGTCCGATGCGCTGCCGAACCCCAGCCCATAGGCGATTTCCATCACCGTCAGGTGCGGGTAGCGCGCCAGTTCCTCGGCGGCCAGGCGCAGGCGCAGCTGGCGGATGTAAGCCCCCAGCCCGCCTTCGTGCTGGAACAGGCGGTACACCGTGGGACGCGGCAGGCGCAGCGCCTGGATCACCGATTCCGGCGTCAGCCCGGCCTGGTGCAGATTGGCCTGCACGTAGCGCCGGACCTCCGCGACCATGGCCGCCCGCCCCGCCGCGCGCGCATTGCCAGCCAGGCGCGCGTCCTTGCCGAAGGCGGCCAACAGCAGCCGCACGCAGGTGATGATGTCGGCCTGCGCTTGCCGCGCGTCCAGGCCGCGCATCGTTTGGCCCAGCGCCGCCACCTGGCCGATCGCCAGCGGCAGCAGCGGCATGCCATCGTGCAGCGTGCGGCCGTGGATCGCCTGCGGATCGGGAAACACCTCCTGCACCAATTCCGCCGGCACGAAAAAGGTCAGCATGCGACAGGCGTGGCGCCACAGCCGCACCGGCTGGCCCAGGTCCACCGCCAGCACCCGCGCCGCGCCGCGCGCATCCGGCGGGCGCGGCGCGTTGCGCAGCGTCACGTCGTCCACCCCGCCTTCCAGGAACACATGGAAGGCGAAGTCGCGGATGTTGTCGCGTGAAATGCGCACCAGCGAACGTTCCAGCCGCAGGGCGTCGGAACGGCAATCGGTGAACATCAGCCGGCCGATGCGATAGCGATCGATGGACGCGTTGAAAGGCTGGCGCAGCGCGTCGCGGTCGGGCAGCACGTCGACCACGTGCCCGACCTGGTCGCGCCATGCCAGCAGGCGGCGTTCGGGGGCCTGCGCCGCCACATCGAAATGATGGTGGGCGATGGCGGGAGGCATGCGCGGCGGCTGGCCGGCCGGATAAGCACTTGGGTTCATGCTTGCATGGGTGCCGCGCGGATGGCGCGGACGGGGCGCGTCAAGTATGACAAAAAGTAAATAACCGGCAGACCCCGGAAAACTGAGACGCGCGGTATAGCCACGAGACTAACAGTATCTAAGCTTGCCAGGAGATTCCGCAAGACGTACGCGGACTCGGGCCGAAGTACCGCAAGCAAGCGGGGCGCCGCGCCGGCCCGGCCGGCACGGCGCCGCACAGCGACTTTGCGCATTCCCCTTCGCGGGGAATGCGCATTTTTTTAACGCCGGGGGGCTCCCAGGACGCCCGTTCGGTCCGGCGCGGCCTCCGGGAATACCCGTGTGGCGCGCGCGGAACAGCTACCATACCGGCTTCGCTGTCATCCCCCGCTGTCGTTCCGCCATGCCTTCCCTGACTTTCCGTTCCCCCACCCTGGCCGACACCGATCGCTGCTTCGCGATCGAAAGCACCGCCTACGAAGGCGACGAGGCCGCCACCCACGCCAAGATCGCCACCCGCATCGCCGAGTATCCGCAGGGCTTCCTGCTGCTGGAGGAGGATGGCGCCATCGTCGGCTTCATCAACAGCGGCTGCGCCCACGACGTGGTCATGTCGGACGAGGCCTTCAAGGAATTGGTCGGCCATGACCCGGCCGCGCCCAACGTGGTGATCATGTCGGTGGTGGTCGATCCGGCGCACCAGGGCAAGGGCCATGCCGCGCGCTTGATGCACCGCTTCATCGACGACTGCCGCCGCCAGGGCAAGCAGACCATCCACCTGATGTGCAAGGAACGCCACGTCGAGCTGTACCGCAAGCTCGGCTACCGCTACGTGCGGCCGTCGCCGTCCGACCATGGCGGCATGGCCTGGCACGAAATGGTGATGACGCTGTAGCGGCCGGGGCGGCGCCCGCTCCCTTGGCCGCCCAAGCCTCAATCCAGCTGGATCCTGGCGCTGTCGATGATCTGCTTCCAGCGCCGGGTTTCCTCGGCCGACAACCTGGCCAGGTCTTCGCTGGTGCCCGGATACGGCACCGCGCCCTGCTCGGCCAGCTGCCCCACCAGCGTTTTGTCGTTGGCGATGGCCAGTATCGTGTCCTGCAACTTGCGCAGCACCTGCGGATCGGTGCCTGCCGGCGCCATCACCCCGTACCAGGACTCCACCACCGCGTCCTTGACCCCGGCCTCGGCCAGGGTCGGGATATCGGCGATGGCATCGCTGCGCTTGTCGCTGGCCACCGCCAGCACCCGCACCTGCCCCGACTTCACGTACGGCAGCACATTGGGCAGGTTGGCGAACAGCACCTGCACCTGTCCCGACAGCAGGTCCGACGTGGCCGGCCCGGCGCCGCGATACGGCACGTGCTCGAAGCGCGCGCCCGAGCGGAACATGAACAGCTCGCCGGTCAGGTGGTTGACCGAACCGATGCCGGCGGACGCCATGTTCAGCTTGCCGGGATTGGCCTTGCCATAGGCCACCAGCTCGGCCACGGTCCTGGCCGGCGCGTCCCTGGACACCGCCAGCACATTGGGCACCGTCGAGAACAGCGCCACCGGCGCGAAGTCCTTGTCGGCGTTGTACGGCAGGTTCTTCGATATCAGCGGCAGGATCGACTGCTGCCCCATCGTCGCCAGCAGCAGCGTGTAGCCGTCCGGCGCCGCCTTGGCCACGAAGTTGGCGCCAATGCTGCCGCCGCCCCCGGGCTTGTTCTCGACGATCACCGTCTGCCCCAGCGCCTCGGACATGCGGTTGGCCAGCAGGCGCCCCATCAGGTTGACGGTGCCGCCCGGCGCGAACGGCACCACCATCGTGATCGGCTTGCCTGGATAGTCCTGCGCGGCCTGCGCGCCCGGGCTGGCAAACAGGGCCGCGGCCAGCGCCACGGCGAATTTCGGCATTGCCTTGAACATATCGGTATTCCCCTTGGTTTGATTTATACGGCGTGATGGGCGCGGCGTCTCAGGCGGCCGCGCCGGTTTCGGTATCGACCAGGGCCGCCACGCGGCGCTGCAGCGCGGCGTGCGCCGCGGCGCTACGCTGGCGCGCGGCGTCGATGGCGGCCTGGCGCAGGTCCAGCAGGGTCTGCTGCTCCC
Organism: Achromobacter sp. KK8; assembly: GCF_054188005.1. Lineage (NCBI taxonomy): Bacteria > Pseudomonadati > Pseudomonadota > Betaproteobacteria > Burkholderiales > Alcaligenaceae > Achromobacter > Achromobacter sp. KK8. The sequence goes on from NZ_CM135178.1 coordinate 5,157,603, forward strand.
GCAGATGCGTGCGCACCGATTGCGGCGCCGGCCCGCCGAGCGACAGGCGCGCGGCCACGTTGCGCACCGGATCGAGGCAGGCGGCGACGTCGTCGGCCGCCAGCGCCACCGGCCGGCCCAGTTGTTCCCGCGCCGCGGCCGAGATCATCGGCGGCGTGATGGCGCGCGCCGGCAGCCCCTGCTCCAGGGCCTGCCGCACCACCGCGCCGATGACGTGGTGCGCGTCGCGGAACGACATGCCGGCCTTGCGCACCAGCAGGTCCGCCAGATCGGTCACGGTCGAGAAATCGTCCGCCGCGCGCGCCGCCATGCGCGCGCGGTCCGGCTCGACCTGCTCCACCAGCAGCTGCATCAGTTCCAGCGCCTTGAGCGCCTCCTCGCACGCTTCCCAGCAGGTACGGGTGCTTTCGCGGCTGCTGTCGCCCGAGTGGGTGAAATGCGTGGACTTGACCGTGGACAGCGCCGCGCCGGTCAGGCCGATCAGGTGCCCGGTCTTGCCGCGCAGGTATTCCAGCACCGCCGGGTTCTTCTTCTGCGGCATGATGCTAGAGGTGCTGGCGATGCTGTCCGGAAACGACAGGTAGCCGAACTCGGGCGTGGACCAGATATAGAAATCCTGCACCATGCGGCTGCAGGTGACCATCATGATCGACAGCGTCGCGCTCAGCTCCAGCGCGAAGTCGCGCGACGCCACCCCGTCCAGCGCATTGGCCAGCGGCGCGCTGAAACCGAGCATGGCGCTGGTGGCGGCGCGGTCGATCGGAAACGACGTGCCCGCCAGCGCGCAGGCCCCCAGCGGCGAGGCGTCCGCCGTTTCCAGCGCGTGCGCCAGCCGGCCGATATCGCGCGACCAGGCATCGACCAGCGCCGACAGGTAATAGCCGTAGGTGATGGGCTGCGCCGCCTGCATGTGGGTGTAGCCCGGCATGACCCAGTCGGCATAGCGTTCGGCCCGGGCCAGCGCGGCGCGCGCCACGCCGATCAGCGCCGCGCCGATGCGGGCGGCGAAATCGCGCGCCCGCATGCGGTCGATGGTGGCGCCGATGTCATTGCGGCTGCGCGCGGTGTGCAGGCGGCCGCCCAGTTCCTGGCCAACGGCCTTGATCAGGTGCGCCTCGTAGTTGAAATACGCTTCCTCGCGCGCCGGGTCCAGTTCCACCGCGTGCGGACCGTCGGCCTGCATCTTGAGCAGCGCCCGCGCCAGGCGCAGCGCGGCGTCGTGATCGAGGATGCCCTGCTCGCGCAGCATCAACAGGTGCGCCAGGTTGACCTGGGTGAGCATCTCGAAGTTGGCGAAGAACTCGCGGTTCAATCGCGGCAGGAAAATATGCTGGAGCACCTCTTTGGCCAGGGGTTGCTTGAGGCGGGCGCTGACTTTGGATTCCATATCGGTCCGGGGGATGCAAGGGCTGAAAACCGTAGTCTCCCGCCGGGCCAATTCATACGTCAAATCAGATATTTACGACTTATCATACAAAACTGATATGATTTGAATCATGAATTTCAAGCAAGTCGAAGCCTTCCGCGCGGTCATGATGACGCGCTCCATGACCACCGCGGCCGGACTGCTGCACACCTCGCAGCCGAACGTCAGCCGCTGGATCGCGCTGCTGGAAAAAGCGCTGGGCTTCGTGTTGTTCCAACGGGTCGGCACCCGCATCATTCCCACGCCCGAGGCCGAGGCTTTCTACGCCGACGTCGAACGCGCCTTCATCGGCCTGGAATCGCTCAACGACAGCGCCAGCTCCATCCGCCGCCGCGGCACCGGCCTGTTGCGGGTTGGCGCGGTGGGCTCCATCACGCAGTGCGTGCTGCCGGACGCCATCGTGCTGTTCCGCCAGAAGTTCTCGGACATCCCCGTGGTGGTCAACACCGGGGGCTCCGACGTGGTCGCCAAATGGCTGGCCACCGGCGTCTGCGACATCGGCTTCTGCTCGCTGCATACCGACCTGCCCGGCCTGCGCTACGAGCGCATCAACACCGCCCATGGCGTGGGTATCGTGCCGCGCGGCCACAGGCTGGCAGGCAAGAGGCGATTGGCGCCCGCGGACTTTCGCGACGAGAACTTCATCTCGCTGCCCGCCGGCAGTTTCAACCGCGCCGCCATCGACCGTCACTTTCCCGACGACACCCGCGTGCTGTCGATCGAAACGCCCTACGCCACGACCATCTGCGGCATGGTCGCCAAGGGCCTGGGCGTTTCCATCGTCAACCCCGTGGTGCCGCGCGCGCTGGGCATCGCCAACCTGCGCGAAATCCGCTTTTCGGAAAAGGTCGAATTCCACAGCTACGCCGTCACCTCCGACCATTTCCCCGTCAACACGCTGGCGCGGCGCATGGCCGACTGCGTGCGCGACACCTTCGCCGCGCTGGGTCGGCCGGCCACGACGGCCTGACACGGCCGGCGGCGTCAGGCCGCGCGCCGCCGGCCCGCCACGAATCCATGGTGGCGCGCTCGCCAGGCCACGGCCAGCGCGACCGCCAGCAACACCACGATGGTGCGCGGCAAGGCTGGCGCCCCGGCCGTCTCCAGCACCACGCCGCCGATCGCGCCACCGGCGGCGAACGCCAGATTGAACACAGTCACCAACATCGATTGCGCCACGTCGGCCCCGTCGCCCGCGGCGTCCGCCAGGGCGGTCTGCAGCAGCGTCGGCGCGCCGCCGAAGCTCAGCCCCCACAATGCAATGGCGGCAAACACCGCGCCCGTCGACGTTGCGCCGTGCCCCAGGGCCAGCGCCACCAGCGCAAACAGCGCCAGGCTGGCCAGCACCAGCGGACGCAGTCCGCGATCGACCAGCATGCCGGTCATCCAGATGCCGCCCAATGACGCCACCCCGAACACCAGCAAGACCGCATCGACCCGCGCCGCCAGTCCGAACGCGGCCATCAGCGGCGCGATATAGGTGTACAGCGTGTAGTGCGCCAGGATCCACGCCAGGATCACGGCCAGCACCGGCCGCACGCCCGGCGTGCGCCATACCTGGCGCATCGGCGTCCGCCGCGCCGCCGCCTGGCCGGGATAGTCGGGCACGCGCCGCGCCACCCACAACATCAGCGCCAGGCTCATCCCCGACAACACGCCAAAGACCGCGCGCCATCCCGCCAGGGCGCCGAGCCAGGCGCTCAATGGCACGCCCAGCGCCAGCGCCAGGGGAATCCCCACCATCGCCACCGCCATCGCGCGCCCCTGCAAGGCCGGCGCCACCATGCGCCGCGCATAGCCCGCCAGCAGGCTCCACGCCAGCCCCGTCGCAATGCCCGCCATGAAGCGCGCGCCCAGTGTCAGCGCGTAGTACGGCGACCACGCGGTAATGGCGTTGCACAGCAGGAACCCGCCCACCGCCAGCAGCAAGGCGGCGCGCCGCCGCCAGCCGCGCATGGCGATGGTCAGCGGAATCGCCGCCAGGCCCGAACCCAGCGCGCACAGGGTCGCCAACTGCCCCGCCCAGCCCTGCGACACGCCGAAGTCGCGCGCCATCTGCGGCAACAGGCCGGCGGGCACGCTTTCGTTGGCGGTCGCGATGAAGCTGCACATCGTCAGGGCCAACAGGCCCGCCAGCGGCAACCGCGCGGTAGTGGGGGTGGCTGTGGCGGGGTTGGCGGTGCTGCCTTCCAACGCCGCCGATCCGGACATCTCGCTCATGAGTCGCGCTCCTTGCATATGAAAGACGCGACAGTCTGGAGCTAACCATCAAACTTGATAATTAGCCTAGAATTTGAATGATCTTCAAATCTGGATTTCAAATGGCGACCGACAGGTTGGGCGACATGCGACTTTTCGTGGAAACGGCGGCGGCAGGCAGCCTGTCGGCGGCCGGCCGCAAGCTGGGGCTGTCGGCCGCGGCGGCCAGCGCGCGGCTGATCAAGCTGGAATCCGCGCTGCGCGCCAGGCTGTTTCACCGCAGCACCCGGCAGTTGCGCCTGACCGAGGAAGGCCGTGTCTACCTGGCGCATTGCGAGATCGCGCTACGCGCCATCGACGATGCCGAGGCCGCGCTGCAGGCGGGCCAGCAGGCCGTGCGCGGCAAGCTGCGGATTTCGGCGTCGGCCGACTTCGGCCGCAACCTGCTGAAAGACTGGCTGGAAGAATTCAGCGCGGCGCACCCTGACCTGAAGATCGCGCTGACGCTGTCGGACTCGCTGTCGAACCTGCTGCACGACGACATCGACCTGGCGATCCGCTTTGGACGGCCGCAGGATGGCGCCCTGGTCGCGCGCCATCTCGCCCCCAACTGGCGAGTGCTGTGCGCCTCGCCCGACTACATCGCCCGGCGTGGCGCGCCGCGCACGCCCGAAGACCTGGCGCGGCACGATTTCATCGTGCTGGTCACCGCCGCCGGTCCGCTCAACCAGTTCCATTTCATCAAGAACGAAACCGCGGCCAGCTTCACCGTGCCGCTGGAGCGCGCGTGGGAAACCAACGACGGCGCGCTGGCGCGCCAATGGGCCATCGCCGGCCATGGCATTGCGCGCAAGACCATCTGGGATGCCGCCGACGACCTGCGCGCCGGGCGCCTGAAGGTGCTGCTGCCCGACTATCGGGTAAGCGAGGATGGCGTGCATGCCGTATTCCACGGCACCCGCTACATGGCGCCGCGGGTGCGGCGGTTGCTGGACTTCCTGGTGGCGCGCTTCGCCGATGCCGGCGCGGCGTTGACGCGCGATTTCGATATCGAGGCGGGCCGGCCGCGCCAGCCGCCGGACGTCGCCGGTCCCGTGGCCTAGGCCTGCGCGCGCTGAAAGCGCCTCGCACAGCGCACTAGTCCAGCTTGCTCAGCACGCGCGACAGCACGCGCCGGGCGTCGGACAGGTTGTCGGCATCTCCGGGCCTGGATTCGACATCCCGCATCAAGCCCATCAGTTGGGCCTTGCTACGGGCCAGCCGCGCCTCCAGCGATTCGATCTCGCCCACCTTGCGCCGCAGGGCGGCCAGCAGCGCGTCATGATTCCAGTCGTCGCCCGTGGCCGGCAGCAGCACGCGGATCTCGTCCAGGCTGAAACCGACCTGCTGCGCGGTCGTGATCAGTTCCAGCGCCAGCATCGCCTCGGGAGAAAACGTGCGGTAGCCATTGGGCCGGCGGGCCACCGTCTGCAGCAGGCCCGCGCTTTCATAGAAGCGGATACGCGACGGGGTCAGTCCGGTACGCTTGGCCAGTTCCCCGATATTCATGTCCTTGTCCTTCTCGATAACGATCAATGGGATCGCGGCGGGCGACCGCCGCGATACGGTCCGGGCCGCGCCTGGCGGCGCCGGACCGACGGCCGCTCCTACTTGGCGGCCGCGGATGCCGGGGCAGCCGCGGGCAACTTGTTGGGCGGCCTGACCGGGCCGGCCGGCAGCGGCGTGACGCCATCAGGCTTGACGAAGGTCAGGGTCGCCACGTAGCCGACGGCATCGTAAGGCTCGGGCCCGCTGGCGCCCTGCCGTTCGCCCGGCGTCTTGTCGATATGCATGGCGCGCAGGACGTATTGCGCCTTCCACGGCAGGTCGAAACGCGCCTTGCCTTGCGCATCGGTGTAGGCCGCCTTTTCCCAACCGGAATCCACCATCGCGACCAGCTTGGCCTTGGGCAGGGGCTGGCCTTTCAGCACCACCTGGAATTCGCCGGCCTGGCCGGTGGGCACGATGTCCAGCGTCAGCTTGGGCGCCACCGCGGCGGACGGGTTGGCGACATAGCGCGCGCCCATGTGGAACCAGGCATTGATCGATTCACCGCCATGCTTGAACTTGCGCAGCGTGTCCATGGGGCTTTCCAGCACCAGGCTCTCGTTGCCGCTGGCCTTGCCCGACAGCGCGAAGCCATCGGCGGTCTTGGTGACCGTCAACGGCGATTCGCCCTTGGCCGAGACCAGGCTCGCCGACATCTTGCCGAAGCCATCCAGGTAGCCGGGCGAGGCCTCGCGCAGGTTCTCGGCGAACTCGCCGAAACGCGCAATGGCGGACTTGCCGCCGGGCTGCTCGATCCAGACTTGATGGGCTTGCGCGGTGGCGGTCAGGCACAGGGCCGCGATCGCCAGGGATAGGGTCTTCTTCATGGAAAGCTCCGGAAAGTGAGGAACGGGGTTGAACAGCTCACCCGTCCCGCCTGCCCGCGGCTTGCCCGCAAATCGGCCCGAGGCGTCGGGACGATCGAAGATGTAGGCACCGAAGATGTTTGCGCCGAAGACGCTTGCACCGCAGACGTCCGCGCCCGTGCGGCCATGAATTCTGGCATTCGAAGGCTATCCACAAATAACAACGAGAATCGCCCTGATTATGTGGAACGACCCGGCGATGTCAAGAACACGCGGTGGACGGGCAACGACGGCCGATCCGCTCGCGCGGGCGGCCACGACACGCGGTTTTCATTGGGACGATGGCTGCGCGCGGGGCGCGCCTGACCCGCCCGGGACGCCTTGGAAGCGCGTCGCAAAATCGGACTGCGCGTCAGCGGTCCACGACCGTCATCAGGCCGCGCCAGCCCGCGCTTGAAGGCCTGGCGCCTCGTTCGCCGCAGCCGGCTTCGCTCACGCGTGGCAGGCCAGCGTCCGCACCGTGTCGCCCGCCCCCGCCGTGTCCGGCCACCTCAGGACGAAACGGGCGCCGCCCAGCGGGCTGTCGCACACACGGATGCTGCCCCCGTGGCTGGCCGCCACGCGCTGCACGATCGCCAGGCCCAAGCCGGCGCCGCCGGTGCCCCGGTCGCGGCTTTCGTCCAGCCGGATGAACGGTTCGAATACCCGCTCCCGGTCCGTGGGCGGGATGCCGGGGCCGTCGTCGTCGACGATCAACTCGAATCCGCCGTCACAGGTGGGCAACAGCGCCACCTCGACCCGCTCGCGCGCATAGCGCACGGCGTTCTGCACCAGGTTCGACAACGCCCGCGTCATGTTGCGCGGGTGCAGGCTCACGTGCGGCGGATGGCCATCGCGCACGCTGCAACGCACCTGCCGCGCCTCGGCCTGGTGCGCGATCTGGGCCAGCGCTTCGCCCAGCCAGTCGCGCGCATCCACCGTGTCCAGCTGGATGGCCTCTTCGTTGGGCCGCTCCAGGCGCGCATAGATCAGCAGTTCGCCCACCATGCTTTCCAGCTCGGCGATGTCGGCGCGCATGTCCTGGAAAGTCTGGCGGTGGCGGGAACGCAGCTTGCCGCGGTCGACGATGTCGATCTCGAACGACAGCCGCGCCAGCGGCGTGCGCAACTCGTGCGAGACCGCGTTGGTCAGGCTGCGCTGGTTGTCGATCAGCGCCGAAATGCGCTCGGCCATGTGGTTGAAACTCTCGCCGACGTGGCGGATGCCCGAGACCCGCGACAGGCGCACCCGCCTGCCGAGATCGCCCTGGCCCATGCCGAGCGCGGCATTGCGCAAGGTGTCCAGGTCGCGCCAGACCGGCAGCGCCCACAACAACAGGAACGCCGTCGCCATGATCAGGGTCAGCATGGTCCAGGCGCCCCACGTCATCAGCTTGTCCAGCATGCCGTCGCCCGGCAGGCGCAGTTCCAGCCATTGCCGCGGCGCGCCCGGCAGCGGGATCAGGTAGGTGTTGTATTCATCGCGCATGATGAAGCCGGCCTGCTCCATCTGCTGGCGTTCGCGCTCGTCCGGGCGCACCGCCTCCCAGGGCAACAGGCGCAGGTCGGCGCCATAATGCGGCAGCAGTTCCTCGCGCAGGAAGGCTTCGCGCGCCTGCGGCGCCACCGGATCCAGCTCTTTGTGCAAGGCATGCACCTGGCCGCGTATCGAGCGTTCCGCCAGATCGTCCAGCCTGGGCGAAAACAGCGTGACGAGTCCCTTGTCGACGACCTGGAAAGCCGCCGTCAGGCTGATGACGGCCACGACAAAGAGACGCAGGATGAATTTGAGCATGGCGTTGGACGGGGAGCGGGCACCGGCAGCTTACGCACAAAACCGGCGGCATTCCGCCGCGCTTTGTACGAGATATGTGAAAACAAGTGAAAAAGCGCCGGGGCCCACGGCGCCCCCGCCCGCCCTGCATCGCGCGTCAGCGGCGCGGGCGCAGTCGCTTGAAGGTCAGCGAGGCCTGGGCGCACAGGCGGGTTTCGCCGCGCTCCACCACGTATACCTGGGCGTCGAAAAACGCGATGCTCTTGCTGTGCGACACCACCTGCGCCACGCAACGGATCGTATCGCCCGCGGCGGGCAGCAGGAACGAAGTCTTGAATTCCAGCGTCGCCATATCGTCGCCCTCCTGGCCGGCGCCGCCGTCGATCAGCGTCAGCGCCGCATAGCCCGCCGTGGCATCCGCCACCATGGCGACGATGCCGCCCTGCACCGCGCCGCGGTGATGCAGCAGCGCGGGCACGATCCTGGCCGATGCCTGGCAGCGCCCGCGCGCCAGATCCTCCAGGCACAGGCCGACGTGGCGATAGGCCGGCTCGTCGGCGAACTGCCGGGCAAGCAGCCGCATCCGGTCCGGATGCAAGGCCGGCTGCGCCTCGGCCGGCGCCGGGCGCCCGTGCGAAAGCGACGCCGGATGGGCGTGGATGACCTCGATCATGGAAAAAGCCTCTTCGATCCTGATGGGAGATCGAGTATTGGCCATGCGTACGCGGGCGTCTTGAACGCTAGTGACATCGACACCGTCCACGTGCCGGCCCGCGCCGGCGCCGTGTCAGCCAGCCGCCTTCCCCCGCCCGGAGCGGGGCCCGGCATGCCGCGCCAGTCAGTCCAAGCCGCGCTTGCCGGGCGCCCAATAGGCCTTGGCCATGATGCGCGCGCCCGGCACGCCCTGCGCGGCCAAGGTCCGGCGCAGCCGCTGGATCGACGGCGCCCTGCCTGTCAGGATGTAGCCGCGGTCGGCGCCGGCAAGCACGGGCAGGCGGCGCGCGATCGCGTCCAATTGCCCGTCGTCGCCGCAACGTTCGAACAGTTCGACCGCCTCCAGCCCGAGCCGTCTCGACACCGCCCGCGCCTCGGCCAGCGCCGCCACTTCGAGCAGGCAATGCGGCGCGTCGGCGGCAAAGTGGCGGCTGATCGCGTATGCCAGGCCAAGCGAAGTCTCGTCGCCAAGCAGCACGCAACGTCCCTGCACGCGGCCCGGATCGAGCGAGGCGCGCGGACCGAAAACGTCGCATTCGTCGCCCGGCGTCACCTGCCGCGCCCATGCGCTGCCCGGTCCGCCGCCGTGGCAGCACACCAGCAGCCGCGTGCGCCCGGCCACCGCATCCCATTCGATCGGCGAATAGGTGCGGGCCACGAACGCCGAACCCATCGCGATCTGCACCTTCTGCCCCGGCCGCCACGACGCTTCACGAAACGCCGGGCTTTCCAGCGTGATCAAGCGAAAGCCCGGCGCCGGCGTCTCGGCCCGCGCCACCCGCGCGCGCGTCATGAATAGCCGGGTCAGCAGGCGGCTGACCCGGCCTGGCTCCGGCCTCGGATCGGTCATGGCGGTCATCCTGCATACACCGTGAATTCGTTGCCACGGCCCGGGTCGATCTCCAGCGGTTGCGACACGTATCCATTGGCCGGATCGCGCACGTAGTCGAGGTACTCGTTGTCGTGGTCCCACGCATTCTCGGCCAGGATCGGCGTACCCGGCTTCAAGCGCGGCTCGAGCAGCCTGAGCACCGGCAGATAGAGGCTGATCGCGCCGTCCAGCAACACCAGGTCGATCGGGCCGCCGACATCGGCCAGCGTCTCGCGGGCATCGCCGACGCGGATCTCGACCCCTTCCGCCAGCCCCGCCGCCAGCAGGTTGGCCCGCGCCCGCTCCGCCTTGGCCGGCTCCAGTTCGGTGCCGATCAATTGTCCGCCGCCCATGTCGCGCAGCGCCGCGGCCAGATGGATCGTCGACACGCCCATCGAGGTGCCGAACTCGACGATGCGCGTGGCGCGGCGACTGCGCGCGCATTGGTAGAGAAAGCGACCATAGGCCGCCGAAACGTTGAGGAAATTGCCGGCATAGCCGCGATACACGGCGCGCAGGTCGCGCCGCTCATCGGCCAGCGTACTGGCGATGGCTTGCGCGTACATCTGCCCGGCGTCCTCGTCCGGATTCGCGTCGAACTGATCCATCAGGCCCCGGTCGGCCTCGGCCGCCTCCTGGAAAAGGCGCTGCAGGGTCTGCGCGACGCGGTCGCTATCGAGTGCATTCATGAGTCGTCCTGTTGGGGTGCGGCGGCCCAGCGCCAGCCGTACCGTCATGGTAGGAAGCCTCGTATCTGGCAGCATTGGTAAACTACGCCATCAAATTCCATAATCCTGCCAACCTGCCGGCGCCCTCGGCTCCGGCGCCCCGCCATGCCCGTGCTGACCAACCTGGTCGATCCCGTCCAATGGTTCGACCCCGACCTCGTGCCGCGCCCGGTCGTGACCGTCGGCGCGGCCGGCATCGATCTGGCCGACCTGGACGAGCATGGCCTGGACCGGATCGAAAAAGACTTCCACCGCCACCGCAAGGGCCAGCTGCTGCTGTTGCTGCGCGGCGTGCTGACCTGCGAGATCGCCGGCAGCCTGTGGATCGTGCCGCCGCATAGCGCCCTGTGGGTGCCAGGCGACCTGCTGCACAAGATCACCGCGGCCGGCACGATCGAGGTCTACGTCGCCTTCATCGAACCGGCCGCCGCCTCGGCGCTGCCCGGCGCCTGCTGCGCCGTCACCGCCACCCCGCTGCTGCGCGAACTGGTGGTCCGCTCGGCCAGCCTGCCCTTGCTGTATCCGGACGACGGCCCCGCCGCGCATCTGGTTACCCTGCTGCTGGACGAACTGGCGGCCGCGCCGCTGGGCACGCTGCAACTGCCCATGCCCACCGACCGGCGCCTGCGCAAGATCGTCGACGCCCTCATGGCCGAACCGCGCGAACGCGGCACCATGCGAGGCTGGGCCCGGCGCGTCGGCCTGAGCGAACGCACGCTGGCGCGCCTGCTGATGCGGCAGACGGGCATGAGCTTCGGCCGCTGGCGCCAGCAGTTGCACCTGATGCTGGCCGTGAAATGGCTCAGCACCGGCATGTCGGTGCAACAGGTGGCCGACGACCTCGGCTATGAAAGCGCCGGCGGCTTCGTGACGATGTTCCGCAAGGCGCTGGGAACCTCGCCGGCCAGGTATATGGCGCAGCGGCGGCCGGCCGGCTGAAGTGAACGGAATGCAGCCCGCCTCCCCGCGGCACCATGCCGAACGGATTGGGCGTGCCGCCATCGGTCAGCGGAGCTGGCCTTGCTGCAGGCGTTCGGGGATATGCCGCTGTCGGAGATTGCCGACGAAGTCCTGTCGTCGGGCGCGGGCCCGAAATGAAGCCGGCGATGACGCCGCCGCGCCCTTGAGGCCGGGTCACGCGAAGTCCGTCGCCTCGCCCGCCTCGCGCCACGCCTCGATATCCCTGCGCACCTGCGCCAGCTTCTGCTGCGCGAAATCATGGGCGATCCGGCCCACGAACAGATGCAACGGCGGCTCGGCCATGCCGGCCACCCGCAAGATCAGCGCGGCCAGCCGTTCCGGGTCGCCCGCCTGCCTGCCGTTCATGTCGTCCCGATGCAGGTCCAGCGATGCCTGGGCCGCGGTGTAGTCGGCGATGCTGCGCCGGGCGATGGCCAGGCTGTTGTCGTTCAGGAAGTCCGTGCGCACCGGTCCCGGGTACACCACCGTGGCCTTGATGCCCACCTCCGCGCCCTCGGCGGCCAGGGTCTCGGTCAGGCCGGCCAGCGCGAACTTGGTCGCCACGTAGCTGCCCCAGCCCGCATAGCCGCCCTGGAATCCGGCGATGGACGCGATATTGAAGACATGCCCGCCGCGCTGCCTGCGCAGTTGCGGCAGCGCGTGGCGCAGCACGTGCAAGGGCGCGAACAGATTCACTTCGACATTGCGCCGCACCTCGTCGTCGTCCAGCGCCTCGAGCGTGCCCTGCTGGCCATAGCCGGCGTTGTTGACCACGCAGTCGATGCGGCCGAACGTGGCGATGGTGCGCTCGATCGCGGCCTGGACACTGGCCTCGGACACCAGGTCGACCTCCAGCGCCAACAGGCGCGGATTGTCCTGGCCCAGCGCCTGGCGCAGGCTGGCCAGCGTGCGCGACGTGGCCGCCACGTTGTCGCCGCGCGCCAGCAATTGGCGCGCCAGGGAAAGCCCGATGCCGCGCGCGGCGCCGGTGATGAACCACGTTTGATTGCGCTGAGTGTTGCGTTGAGTGTCTTGCATTCCTGTACTCCCGGTTTGGTCGGATGACAGGACAGATGCTAGGCGCGGGCGGGCGGAGCGGATAGGCACAGCGCTATTGGATCATTGCCTATTCCTACTCGAACGCCATATTCTTTGACGATTCAGGAGCAAAATGATGCCTAAGACTCTTACCCAAGCGATAGCGCAATGACGGCACCGCAAGCCCTCCATGACCAGATGACCGCCCTGCTCGACCGGCTCGCCCCGCACGAGGGCTACTCCCTGTCGCGCCTGGACGGCGTGCGCTTCATGCGCGCCAACCAGCCGCTCGGCCGCACGCCGGTGCTGTACGAACCCAGCATCGTCATCGTGTGCCAGGGCAGCAAGCGCGGCTACCTGGCCGACAAGGTCTATCGTTACGACGCGCAGCATTACCTGGTGCTGTCCGTGCCGCTGCCCTTCTCCACCGAGACCGACGCCACGCCCGAGGAACCCCTGCTGGCGATCCAGTTGCGGCTCGATCCGACCACCCTGGCCGAGCTGGTGCTGTCGCTTGACGGCCACGACGGGCCGGCCGCGCCCGCCCCCACCGGCATCACGTCCACCCCGCTCGATCCCACGCTGGCCGATGCCACCTTGCGACTGCTGCGGGCGCTGGCCTCGCCGCTCGAAGCCAGGGTGCTCGGGCCGGCAATCGTGCGGGAGCTGTGCTTTCGCGTGCTGGTGGGCGAACAAGGCGGCGCAATCCGCGCCGCGCTGGCCAGCCAGGGCAACTTCGGCCGCATCTCGCGCGCGCTGCGCCGCATCCACGATGACTACAGCCAGCCCATGGAAGTGGCGACCCTGGCGCGCGAGGCCGGCCTGAGCGCGCCCGCCTTCCACGCGCACTTCAAGACCATCGCCGGCACATCGCCCATCCAGTACATCAAGTCCATCCGGCTGCACCAGGCGCGCCTGCTGATGATCCGCGACAACCTCACCGCCGCCGCGGCCTCGACGCGCGTGGGCTACGAAAGCGCGTCGCAGTTCAACCGCGAATTCAAGCGCCTGTTCGGCCGCAGCCCGGGCGAGGAAGCGCGCCAGATGAAGGCGATGTTCGCGCTATTGCCCGCGGCGCAACTGGAAGGCGTGGCGGCGACGCACTGAGCGGTCAGTAATCCCGCGCCTCGTCAAACCAGCGCTGCGCCTGCGCTTCGGTCACGCCCAGCTCGACCACCCGCGCCAGCTGGCTGAACTGCCACACGGCTTCGCCGATGTCCTCGCGCTCGGCGGTCTCGATGCCCTTCATGCCGTTGAAATGGCGCGCGAACACCTCGATGGCGGCTCGCGCCGCATCGACCGTGGCCGCCCCTTCAAGCGCCTGGCGGGCGGCGTCGTACGCGGTATTGGCCGCTTTCGCCATGCGGCCGCGCCAGGCGGAAAAAGGTCGGCCATACTCGCTTTGCCACCAATCCGGCTTGCGCAGCTTGCTGACCGAGCTATAGCCGGCCCACGGCCGCAGCTTCTCCCGCGCCTTCATCTGCGCCTTCAGCCGCTTGCCTCCGGCGTCATCGATGTTGAAGCCGATGAACCGTTCCAGCGACGGCCAGGTGGCCAGCGCCGGCAGGCCTTCCAGGTCGGGAGTATGGCGGATCTCCAGGCTCTTCAGGCCGGGCAGCCGGGCCAGCGCGTCCCAATCGATGAAAGCGCCCCATAGCGAAAGATGCTCCAGCGCGGCAAAGCGCTCGATCCCCCGCAGCGAAATCGCCTGCGCCACCGGCTCGCCATACAGCGCCAGGGTCGACACGCCCTGCAGCGCGCCCAGGTCGGGCAAGGCATACGGCGCCAGGCCGGGCCGCCGCCCCAACGCGGGATGCAGCGACAGCAGGTCCGGCAGCGCGCCCGACACGGTAATCCGCGCCAGATCGCCATGCAGGCCCAGGCGCGTGTCCCTGGGCAACACGATATCCAGGTGGCCCGATACCGCCGCCAGGCGGATCTGGAACATCTGGATCCTGGCCGGGCGCGCGTCGATCCGGCGCGCATCGGCAAACGCCGGCGCCCAGGAGAACTGCTCGATCGCGCGTTGCGCCGACCAGCCCACAAAACCGCTGTCATTGCCGTGGTAATCGATATGGCGCGGCCAGGGCGAGCCGGCGGGCGTGGCGAACGGCTCGAACGCCGGCCAGTGGATCGCGTCGTCGGACGCCACATGCAGATCCGCCTTCGCGCCCATGCCGGCCGGCCCGATGATCAGGTTGCCGCGCCCCGGCTCCCTGACGAGCACGTGACTGCCCGGCCCGGTCAGGCCCAGCAGGTAGCGGCCATCCCCCGTCACCGAACCCGCGGGTTGGCCGGACACATCGATCGGTTGGGACACACAGCACTCCTCTTGGTGGTCAACGAAGGTGGGGGCTACGGACGCAGCCTCGTCGCGCGGCTCGCGCAACGCGCCGTCACAACGTCATCGGGGGCTGGTCTTCGATGCGGAAGGACAGCTCGCGCTGCCCCAGCAGGCCGGCGTCGACATACTCGAACTCAACCCGTTGGCCCGGCGCCGCGACCGGCCCGAGATGATAGACCCGATACATCACGCCGCCCACACGATAGTTCGGGATCAGCGACACCGTGGGCGAGTTCGGCGTGCGCTGGCGATACGTCACCGCCTCCTCGACCACGCCGCGCACGCCATGCTTGCAGTGCGCGCGCTTGAGCCGCAGGCTGCGCATGCCAAGCACCCATCCCAGCAGCACGAAAACCATCGCCAGCAGGATCAAGGGCAGGAAAAAGAAACTCGCGGCCAGCGGCGCCAGCGCGGCCACGAAAAAGAACTTGCGCACGCCCAGTTCCTCGCGGCGCGCGTTGGCTCGGTCGGCGTCGCTGATCTCCTCGACGGACGTCCAGGCCTGGCCGCTCATGGGATAGTCCACCCGCAGCAGCAGCCCCGGCGCATCCGGCATCAGCGTCAGCACGTGCAGGCGCACCGGCAGGTCCGTCAGCGCCACCGCGGCGTGCGGCCGGGCGCCGCTGCGGGTGTCGCCGGCGCCCTCGTTCCAGAACGGCACCGCCACTTCCACGCGCTGCTCGCCAAACGCATAGCTGACGCCCGGCCGCTCGGCCGGCCCGAAGCCCGTGAGGTGACCCGACAGGATCTGCTTGGGCACGCGCCCCCGGAGCGCGCGATCGATGCTGCGCCAGGCGCGCGGCAGTCGCAACAGCCGGCGTCCGAAGAAAAAAGCCGCCGCGCCCACCCCGGCGCCGATCAGCAGCAGCATCAGGCCATCGCCAGCGCGCAGCGAGCGCCAGTCGGACAATGCCAGCCCGAAGATCGTCAGCACCGTGCAGGCCAGCAGCAGGAACACGATCAGGCCGAATACGGCGGCCAGCCCCTTGCCGCGGCTGCATCGGCGCAGCAGCGCAAGGTCATCATCGGTCAGCGGGGCTTGCTCGATCCGCAGGGTATCGCCCATGCGTCAATACGTCGCGAAAGGCACTTCTACCGTCAACGCCTTGCCGCCCGCGGCCGGACGCAACGTGTAGGTGGCCACGCCGCCGTCATCGTCGGCCAGCGACGCATCCTTGCGCGATACGGCGTAGCGCTGGCCGCCGACCTCCAGCGCACCCCGCGCCGGCGCGCGGGCATCGGCCGGCACCAGCAAGCCTCCCAGCGCATCCACGCTGTCCGCGAATTCGTATGTGTCCAGCGCCCCCTCGGCGCGCAGCCGCTGCACGCGCGGCCGGTACGGCGCCGCGTCGAGGTTCCAGCCGTTGGTCAGATCGGTAATCCACGGGCCGGGAATGTCGTAGGTGCCCTCCAGTTCGGCTTCCGTCACGGCTTCGCCTTGCACCACCAGGCAGCACACCACCTTGCCGGCCTTGGCGTCGAAAGCCGCCCACTTGCTCGCCACCGGCGCGGCGCTGGGCAGCATGGAAAAATGGTATTGCTTGTCGAGCTGGGAATCGGAAACCTTGCGCCAGGCGCCCACTTGCGGCGACTGGGCGAGGCAGCTGGCGGTCAGCAGCAGGCCTGCTGTCAGGACAATGGCGCGGGACACGGAATGGGTCATCTTGGATAGCTTGTTCCAGACCAGGAAAGATCATCGAATCGGGGTCAGCGACGTAGTCTATTCCAAGTTGCCGTGTCCTCGGCTCGTGCCGTCGACGCCCCACGCCCCGCTCAATCCCGGTCCGGCGCCCCCAGCGGAAAGAAGCCGCGGTACGGACGCGCCTCGTCGACCACCCGGGCGATCGACGGCCGCGCCAGCAGCCGGGCCCGATACGCCGCCAGCGCGGGAAACCGCCCGCCCATCGGATGCACCCAATCGCCATAGAACAGCGCCGGCGCCGCGGCGCAGTCCGCAATCGTGAAGCGGCCGCAGGCGGCCCACGGCCCGTCCTGCAATCGCGCCTCCAGCCAGGCATAACACCGCGCGATGACGCCATGCGCTTGCTCCACGCCGAACGGATCGCGGCTGTCTTCGGGGCGCAAGGCGTTACCGACGATGCGTTGCATCGGCACGTGCACGTAGTCGTCGAACACCTGCGCCATCATGCGCGCAGCCAGCGCCTCGCGCGGGTCCAGGGGCACGAGCGGCGCGCCCTTGCCGTGGTGCAGGTCGAGATACTCGATGACGGCATTGCTCTGGACCACCTCCGTGACGCCATCCACCAGGGCCGGAAACTGCCCGGTCGGCGCCAGCGTCGCGATGCGGGCCGCGTGCTCGGGATGATCCGGATCGATCATGCGGAACTCGAAGTCCACCTCGCGTTCATACGCCGCGATCAGCGCCTTCCAGGTGAAGGACGAAAACGGATGACCGTAGATCGCGACCGTCATGGCAGCGCTCCGCCCGCTTGAAGCAGCGTCTCGATCATGTCGAACTGCAGCCCGGTCCCATGGCGGCGCGACTCGACGCCGTCGTTGCCGTCCGTGAACACGATCTGCTCGGTGTACGCCACGCGCGTGGCATTGCCGGCCGGCTCGATCTCCAGGCTCGACAGCGTCACGGAATGCAGCCTGCCCGAATGGAACAGGTCATAGGCGTAGACCAGCCGGCTGGCGGGCTCGATCACGTGATAGCGCGCATCGAAGCACGACACCATGCCGCTCTCGTTGAAACGCCCTTCCAGCACCTCCCGGCCGCCCACGCGAAAGTCCATTTCGCGGCGCGACAGCGTCCAGCGATCCGGCGGGCCGGTGAACCACTGCGCCTTGACGCGCGGATCGGCCCACGCCTCGAAGACCCGCTGGGCCGGCGCGTTCCACGTGCGCCGCAGCGTGAACGTGCCATGGAAAAACGGCGTGAAAGTCATGATGTCTTCCCTCCCTGATCGGGCGCGGCGCTCAGCCCGCCCGGGTGATTGCCGGCTTCGCCTTCGAGCAATTGGCCGAGGCGGTCGAATCGGTCTTCCCAAAGCTGGCGACGCTCGCTCAGCCACTGCTCCACCCGCATGACCGCCTCGGCCGAAATCCGGCATTCGCGCGTGCGTCCGCGCTTTTCCGTGACGATCAGTCCGCTGGCTTCCAGCACCCGGACATGTTGGTGGATGGCTGCCAGCGTCGAGTCGTACGGCGCCGCCAGCTCGCTGACCGAAGCCGGACCGCGGGACAGGCGCTCGAGCATGCCGCGCCGCGTCGCGTCGGCAAGCGCATGGAAGGCCAGGTCGAGTTGGGATTGATACTCAAGCATTCGCTTAAGTTAGAGAGGACGACGCGGAAAGTCAAGTATTCACTTAAGTATTTTGGTCGCTGCCTGTCCGCGTCCCACCCGGCGCGTCCCCATACGCCACGCTCGGTCATATTGACATATCGGGAATTTCCGATATCATGCCCGCCATGGACCTGCTCGACGTCTTCAAAGCCCTCTCGAACCGCACGCGCCTTGAAATCCTGAAGGGTTTGAAGGACCCCGTGAACAGCTTCCCGCCGCAGGACGAAGGGGACGTGCATACGGTCGGCGTCTGCGTCAGCAGCATCCAGGAAGGCGTCGGACTGTCCCAGTCCACCGTGTCCGACTACCTGGCCACGCTGCAACGCGCCGGCCTGGTCGAAGCCACGCGCATCGGCTCGTGGACGTATTACAAGCGCAATGAAGCCACCATCCGCGCTCTGGCCGAGATCATCGGAAAAGAGCTGTAGCTGGCGGTGGCCGAGGTCGGGCATGGCCGCCCGTGCTTATTCGGCGCCAGCTTGCCGCGCGCTTGCCTCGCCTTTTGCCTTGCCCTGTTCTTCGCATTTTTTTGTTTTTTTAAATCGACAATTCCCGATATCCCGTTTTGCCGAAATAAGGAGCCATCCAATGAAAGCCCTCGTCCTCACCGCCTTTGGCGGCCCGCAATCCTTCGAACTGCGCGACGTCCCCAAACCCGTGCCGCAAGCGGGCCAGGTCCTGGTCCGCGTCCACGCCACTTCCATCAACCCGCTGGACTACCAGGTCCGCCGGGGCGACTACCCCGATCTGGTCGCCCTGCCCGCCATCACCGGCCACGACGTCTCCGGCGTGGTCGAAGCCGTCGGGCCCGGCGTGAGCGCCTTCGTGCCGGGCGATGAAGTCTGGTACACCCCGCAGATCTTCGACGGCCCCGGCAGCTACGCCGAATACCACGTGGCCGCCGAAAGCATCGTGGGCAGGAAGCCCGCCTCGCTGAGCCATCTGGAAGCGGCCAGCCTGACGCTGGTCGGCGGCACCGCGTGGGAAGCGCTGGTCGTGCGCGCCGGCTTGCGTGTGGGAGAGAGCATCCTGGTGCACGGCGGCGCCGGCGGCGTCGGCCACGTCGCCATCCAGCTCGCGAAAGCCGTCGGCGCCAGGGTGTTCACGACCGTGCGCGACAGCAATGTCGACTTCGCGCGCAGCCTGGGCGCGGACGTCGCCATCGACTACGAAAAGGAAGATTATGTCGAGGCCATCCTGCGCGAGACCGGCGGGCGCGGCGTCGACGTGGTGTTCGACACCATCGGCGGCAACACGCTGGCGCGTAGCCCCGACGTGCTGGCGCAACTGGGCCGCGTGGTGAGCATCGTGGATATCGCGCAGCCGCAGAACCTGATCCAGGCCTGGGGCAAGAACGCCAGTTATCACTTCGTTTTCACGCGGCAGAACCGCGGGAAGCTGGACGAGTTGAGCGCGTTGGTGGCGCGTGGGCAACTGCGGCCGCACGTGGGCGCGGTGTATCCGCTTGCCGATATTCCGGCGGCGCATGCGCGGTTGGAGAGTGCGAACAACGGGCTGCGGGGAAAGATCGCGATCGCGGTGGCCGATTGACGCATCGGCGGCAAGGCGAACTCACGCTACCTATGACGAGTCATCGCCCGAGACAGTGCCGGATTGCCCGCATGGTCAGCCGTCGGCGACGCCAGGCTGACAATCACGGCGCACAACTTGCCGGGCGGCTGGCCAAACGCGGTGAAATGGGCAAGGCCGCCAAATGTCACGGCAGGGACGCCGTGGCGCAACCCGGTTGTCCGGAGCTGGCGCGATACCGTTCCAGCCAGCTCACGGACTGCGCGATCCCTCCGAACGGGAAGAAATGCAGGCTCACCTTACCATGCGCGTCCGTCAGTCCGGCGGCCAGCCGATCCACGAAAACGTCCGGCCCCGCGGCGCCAAACAGCTTGCCCAGGGAGATACCGTACTTGGCCCACATCGATGCGCAGGCGCCGACCCCGCACAAGGCGGCATAGCGCGCCAGCACCGCGATACCGGCGGGTCCCGGCACGCCCACGCGCACGGGGT
Source organism: Achromobacter sp. KK8 (assembly GCF_054188005.1). Classification (NCBI taxonomy): domain Bacteria; kingdom Pseudomonadati; phylum Pseudomonadota; class Betaproteobacteria; order Burkholderiales; family Alcaligenaceae; genus Achromobacter; species Achromobacter sp. KK8. The sequence goes on from NZ_CM135178.1 coordinate 5,177,417, forward strand.
GTTCGAGGCCGCGCGCGCGCAGCGCTTCGAGCCACGCCAGCACGATGTCGGCATCGAATCCAAACTGCGTGACGATCAAGGGCGACATGCCGCGCGCGCCGATGCCGCGGCACTTGCGTTCCAGCACCTCCCACCGCTGGGCCGCGCTCATGACCGGATGGCCGTCCGGATGCGCGCCCACGCCGACCACCTTGATGCCCGCGCGCTCGAAAACGCCCGTTTCGATCAGCGCGGCGCTATCGGCAAACGGCCCCGCCGGCGTCGACGGATCGCCCGCGATCACGAAGCAGCGCTCAACGCCGGCCTCGGCCACCGCCCGCGAGACGAACGCCTCCAGGTCGGCCAGCGAGGCAATGCGGCGCGCGGACAGGTGCGGCATGGGTTCCAGGCCCAGTCCGCGCACGGCCCGCGCGGCGGCCAGCCGGGCGTCATCGTCCTGGCCCGGCAGGTAGCGAATGGAAATGGTCGACCCGGGCGGTAGCCGCGACGCTGCCGCGGTCAGCGCGGCAATGTCCTTCACGCTGACTTCCAACGAACAGTCGTCGGTGATGTTGCCGGGAAAGAAAGGGGTACCGCGAGGAATCAAGGACATCGATGAAAGGCAGGCCGAACGGCTCGGCGCGCGGCCTGTGTACGGCAAAAAAGGGTTCAACCGTTGGCTTGTTGCGCAACGGTGGCGGCGGCGGCCGGCTGGCGGGCCAGCTCGATGAAGGCGCGCACGTAATCGATGGCCGTGTCGGCCTCGCGCGCCCCCAGGAAGATCTGCTTGGCGATGCCGCGGGCGCCCAGCCGCACCGGCACCACGTCCATCCGGGCGGCGTATTCCTCCACCAGCCAGCGCGGCAAGGCGGCCACGCCGCGGCCGCTGGCCACCATCTGCACCATGATGTCGGTGGTCTCGATGGCCTTGTGGCGCCTGGGCGTGACCCCGGCCGGTAACAGGAACTGGTTGTAGATGTCCAGCCGCTCGATATCCACGGGGTAACTGATCAGCACTTCCTGGGTCAACTGCTGGGGCTTCACATGCGCCACCGACGCCAGCGGATGGCCCTTGGCCACCACCAGCACCTGCTCGTAGTCGAACACCGGCTCGAACTTCAGGCCCGGCTTGAACAGCGGGTCGGGCGTGACCAGCAGGTCGATCTCGTAGCCGAACAGCGCGCCGATCCCGCCGAACTGGAACTTCTGCTTGACGTCCACATCCACGTCGGGCCACGCGGCCAGATAGGGGGAAACCACCTTGAGCAGCCACTGGTAGCAAGGATGGCATTCCATGCCGATGCGCAGCGCGCCGCGCTCGCCCTGCGCGAACTGGCCCAGGCGCTCTTCGGCCAGGTCCAGCTGCGGCAGCACGCGGTTCGCCACCGCCAGCAGGTACTGGCCGGCCTGCGTCAGGCGCAGGCTGCGGCCTTCGCGCAGCCAGACGTCGGTGCCCAGCTGCTGCTCCAGCTTCTTCATGCTGTGGCTCAAGGCGGACTGGGTCAGGCTCAGCACGCCCGCGGCGGCCGTCAATGAACCCTGCTTTTCGACCTGCTGGACGATGCTGAGATGGATGCGCTCAAGCATTCAGATGATTTCCGCTCATGGATTCGTGAAATAAAACCATTTTACTTCATCGCTTCCCGCCCCTAGTATGCGCTTCCGTCGTCTGCGGGCGCGGCGCCGCATAAATCAATTCCAGTGAAGCAAAAATGACACGTCCACTCCGTCTAGTAGCCGTTTCCGGCGGACTGCAACGCCCCTCCAAATCCGCCGCCCTGGCGCAGCACCTGATGGACCTGATCGCCGACGACGTCCCGTGCGAACAGCGCCTGGTCGAACTGGGCCAGCTCGTCCCGCACCTGGCCGGCGCCACCTGGCGCACCCACCTGCCCGACACCGTGGAGCGGGACCTTGACGCGGTCGAACAGGCGGACGTGCTGGTAGTGGCCACCCCGGTCTTTCGCGGCTCCTACACGGGGCTGTTCAAGCATTTCTTCGACTTCATCCACCAGGACGCCTTGATCGACAAGCCCGTCCTGCTGGCTGCCACCGGCGGCAGCGAACGCCATGCCCTGATGATCGACCACCAACTGCGGCCGCTGTTCAGCTTCTTCCAGGCCCGCACCTTGCCGCTGGGCGTCTACGCGACCGACAAGGATTTCGCCGACTACCGGCTGCGGGACGAAGCCTTGATCGAACGGGCCAGGCTGGCGATCGAACGGGCATTGCCCCTGATCGCGTTGTCGCGCCACGCAGGCGCCGTCGCCGCCGTGGAAGCCATCGCAGCCTGAAGCACGCCTCGGAACGCTGGCCAGGCGGCTCGTTCGCCAGCGCCGTTCCAACCCGACATCCGCCCTTCGAGCGCCCCGCAAAGGCTTGTGTTTCCCCCGCCTTGCGGCCGCCCGAACCGGCTTTTCGTTTTCCGCAGACTTTTTTTTCGCAGAATCAGCGCATCCCATCACCATGAGCAACGATTTCACCTTCAGCATCAAGAGCCTTTCTTTTGATGAAAACTATCGTCCCTCGGACAACACGCGCATCACCACCAACTTCGCCAACCTGGCCCGGGGCGAAAGCCGCCAGGAAAACCTGCGCAACACGCTGCGGATGATCGACAAGCGGTTCAACAACCTGGCGCATTGGGACAACCCCAAAGGCGACCGCTACGCCGTCGAACTCGAGATCATCACCGCCGAAATGCACATCGGCGCCGCCAGCGGTGGCGACGTCTTTCCGCTGATCGAGATCCTGAAGACCAATATCGTCGACAAGGCCAACAACGAGCGCATCGAAGGCATCGTGGGGAACAACTTCTCCTCGTACGTGCGCGACTACGACTTCAGCGTGCTGCTGCCCGAGCACAACAACGACAAGCCCACCTTCAGCACGCCGGACAATTTCGGCGATCTGCACGGCAAGCTGTTCAAGCACTTCGTCAATTCCAGCGCCTACAAGGAACGGTTCAGCAAACCGCCCGTCATCTGCATCAGCGCGTCCAGCAGCAAGACCTACCACCGGACCGAGAACCAGCACCCCATCCTGGGCGTCGAGTATCAACAGAACGAACTCTCATCGACCGACGAGTACTTCGAGAAGATGGGCCTGCGCGTGCGCTACTTCATGCCCCCGGGCAGCGCCGCCCCCCTGGCCTTCTACTTCCAGGGCGACCTGCTGGGCCACTACACCAATCTGGAGCTGATCAGCATCATCAGCACGATGGAGACCTTCCAGAAGATCTACCGCCCCGAGATCTACAACGCCAACTCCGCGGCCGGAAAGCTCTATCAACCCAGCCTGAAAAACCAGGACTACTCGCTGACGCAGATCGTCTACGACCGCGAAGAACGCAGCCAGCTGGCCGTCAAGCAAGGCAAGTTCACCGAAGAACACTTCATCAAGCCGTACAAGCACGTGCTCGAAAGCTGGGCCGCCAACTACGCGCACTAATCCCCCCGCACCAAACATCCAACACGGGACCGCAAGATCATGAAAAAACTACTGCCCACTTCGACCGCCGGCAGCCTGCCCAAACCCTCCTGGCTGGCCCAGCCTGAAAAGCTCTGGTCGCCCTGGAAGCTGCAGGACCAGGAACTGGTCGAAGGCAAGCAGGACGCCCTGCGCCTGGCCCTGCACGAACAACAACACGCCGGCATCGACATCGTCAGCGACGGCGAGCAGACCCGCCAGCACTTCGTCACCACCTTCATCGAGCACCTGGACGGCGTCGATTTCGAAAAGCGCGAAACCGTCCGGATCCGCGACCGCTATGACGCCAGCGTGCCGACCGTCGTCGGCGCCGTGAGCCGCCAGAAGCCGGTCTTCGTCGAAGACGCCAAGTTCCTGCGCCAGCAGACCAAGCAGCCCATCAAATGGGCCCTGCCCGGCCCCATGACGATGATCGACACGCTCTACGACGCCCACTACAAGAGCCGCGAAAAGCTGGCCTGGGAATTCGCCAAGATCCTCAACCAGGAAGCCAGGGAACTCGAAGCCGCCGGCGTCGACATCATCCAGTTCGACGAGCCGGCCTTCAACGTCTTCTTCGACGAGGTGAACGACTGGGGCATCGCCACCCTGGAACGCGCCATCGAAGGCCTGAAGTGCGAAACCGCCGTGCACATCTGCTACGGCTACGGCATCAAGGCCAACACCGACTGGAAGAAGACGCTGGGCTCGGAGTGGCGCCAGTACGAGGAATCCTTCCCCAAACTGCAGCAATCCAGCATCGACATCGTTTCGCTGGAATGCCATAACTCGCATGTGCCCATCGACCTGATCGAACTGATCCGCGGCAAGAAGGTGATGGTGGGCGCGATCGACGTGGCCAGCGACAAAATCGAAACGCCGGAGGAAGTGGCCAACACGCTGCGCAAGGCGCTCAAGTTCGTCGACGCCGACAAGCTCTATCCCTGCACGAACTGCGGCATGGCGCCGCTGTCGCGCGCCATTGCGCACGGCAAGCTGCTGGCGCTGAGCGAAGGCGCGGAGATCGTCCGGAAGGAATTGCAGGGGTGATATCGGAGCGGGGTGTGGGATGATCCTCTCCACACCCACCTGCCCGTGATTTTGTGCGCGGGGCCGGGGATAACAATTATTAAAACGCCTGGCCCCCGAAAATACGCACAGGCTCGATGCGAACGGAAAACTCTTCCATGGCGCAGCGAGCGACTTGAACCGCATCTGCCTCACTTGAGCCCGTATCTCGCGGCTCACGACTCGCCGTACCCACACATCCGGCCATGACTCGCCGCTGGCAAAGCGCCAGCACGCCGTGCGTGGTGAGTATGGTATTTTCGTCAGGCCCGGACCTTGCCGCGGCCGCGTTCACGTGCCTGCTTTCACCCACGCTGGCTATCAAGGGAATCCAGTTCAAATAGCAGGACGCCTCGTTGATAGGCGAATACAGTCAGCGCCGGATATCTCCATTTCTGATCCGGACTGATGTTCAGGACTTGAGGGCGTAATGAAATTCGGACTGTCTACAGACACGAGTGGCGCGACCAGTGTCCACAAGATTGCCAACGAGCTTGATTCGATATTTCCGGCCCTGGCGTCGCAATTCCCATCGGTCGAGATCGAGATTTTCTTTTTTTTTCGCTGCCTGCCAGATGGGATCGGCAGGAAGTCATCGCGGCGCTTTTCGAAGGCGGAGTCCGTTCTCTACCTGGATATGTGTCTTTCAGAGGACCTGCTGAAGGACATGGATGTGGCGCAACAGAGATCCCTCGTGGCCAGCCATTTCTTCGACTATGTTGAAGCGTCCTTGAACAAGTATGAATTCAAAGGCCTCGATGTTGCGTCATTCATGGCTGCGCTCAAGCGGGAAGCGGCGTTGATAGGTTGGCGGGATTGAACATCGAAAGCGGCAGCTGGAAGCATACATTCAAGGCATGCAGGGGTTGAAGTGATAAAAGTCAATCAAATAAGGTCGATTTCCGAGGCTGAAAAACTGGGTTCCATCGACGTCGCAGGCTTTGTCGTGGCGCGCTCGTCCTGCGCGAGCGCGCTGGACCTGGATCAGTGCAGGAGCCTCGGTAGCGTGCTCGATTGCGCGCATGCCGTCCATCCGGTGGGCGGCGTCGATGACATTGGGTTTTGCAGGGAGATCATTGCAGAGTTGAAGCCTCGCTATCTGGAGTTCACGGTTGTGGACCCGGAAAAAACCGAATTGAGCCTGGCGCAGCTGGATGCGCTGTCGAGACTGGATGTGGGCAAGATTGCCAACGGACTTTTCCTGCTCAAGGATGAGCTTTCGCTGCTGGACAGAGCTGCGCACATGGATGCGCTCGTGCAAGCCGGCGTTGAATTCTTTCAAATCGAAGTTGAATCGTTGATTGATCCCGCAGTCAGGATCGGCCCCAAGGTTCGTGCGCGAGTCGGGGAGTTCTTCTCTCGTTATCCCGCGATAATTGGGGATTCATTTTCCATGAGCGTCAAAGTCCCTGACGTGCATCAGCGTGGATATTGTTTGAATCTTTCCGTTGAAGGCGGCCGCTCATATGACTTCTCACAACAACACTATGCATTATCGTCGGCGCTGAGGATCATCAAAGGTCTGCGGACTGCTCCCGGCGCGCCGACGCGCAGGAGACCACGCGCGACCGCCCCCTATTACGACTAGGGCTACCCAGCCGCGCTAAAAAACGCGATCGATCACCCTGTCGGATGATGTTATCCGGCATGGCCGCACCTTGAAGCTCCAGCGCCGCAAGCGCATTGCCCTAACGAATCACGACCCCATCCGTGATACAGCCTTGCAGCCGCGCGAGGGCAACACCGCCAACGAACCTGCTCCTGGCAACGGATCCAGACAGGGCCTTGACTCCCGTGAAGTCACACCCTTCGAATACGCAACTGATGAAGTGAATGCCTGAGAGATTTGCCCCGGCAAACTTGCAATCGACAAACTTGCAGTCTGTCGCAAAGGACCTGGATAGATTCGAACGCGAGAAGTCACAGCCAATGAACTCCCCGCCCAACCGCGCCCCATTGAGCTTTGCGCCAACAAAGCTGCACGAATCGAATTTCCTTCGCACGAACACGTTACGCATATCCATGCGCTCAAACTTGCAACGCGTTGCCTCGGACTCATTGATGCTGGCCCCGTCTTTGAACACGGCATCGGAGAGATCGACCCTTTCGATGCTCAAGTAGCGAACCGCTTCAGCGAGCGTAATCCCTCGGTAGTCTTCAAAGCCCTCGTCAGTGAGTCCGAACGGCGATGCCGGCATCGCCCCCATCCTCATGGACTTGGCCGCATCGAGAAGACGTCTTCCGGCCAACTGCAACTGCTCTGCCTGCCATCTGGCACGTGCGTCTTTTGCCTGCATTCCCTGCACTCTCGAGCGTCATGGATTGAATTTTTGCCGGGGGCACTAGTGTAGTTGGCAGGCTTCCGTGCGCGGTCAACTGATCGCTCCCAGCTCTCTGTTGCCATACCTGCTGACCACGGGCCGATTTCGTCCGATTTAGAGGCAGCAGGGACAAGAGTCGGACGACGCGCATCTTAAATAACTCCCATTCTCAACAAAAATCGAGCTCCAACCGAATAGCGCGTCGACACGGCGCGCGACGGTAAATCCCGACGTTGTCGAGCCGACTACACAGTTCTCCCTTCTGCGGCAACGTGGCACTTCAATGAGGCCGTGTATGGAGCTTTCCAGCAGCACCGGACGCCTGCATTCCGTATGGACGCAGGCGCTTCAGACCGAAGCGTTTCAGCGTAATGGCATCCATCAGGCCGACCTGATTGCCGTACTCCCCCGGGTTCGTGAACGTGCGTTTCAGCGTCTGATGCAAGCGTTGCTGCGAGAGAAGCTGATAGCGCCCGGGCGCATCCAGCAAGCGCATGGGCGAAGCATCCTGCCCCTCGGCGACGAGGGCGCTTACCTCACCTTTGGGAGCCTGCGGCCGGGGCCCATGGCCAGTTGGTACCTCGCTGGTCCCGTGCTGCTTCACCGTTCTCCGAATCCTGCACGCGAACTGGAACTTCCCTCGGACTTGATCGAACAATTGGTTCCCTTGCTGGCCCCCATCCCCGGTGTCGAGGTGATCGAACAACTGAAACGCGAACTCGACGACAGCTTCCGCAACGACAGCCTGTGCCTGGCGTTTCATGACAATTGGAACGCGCGATTGTTGAAGCAGACTCGCGACGCGCATACCGACAGCCTGTTGCAATGGTTGCGATCACCGGACGCGCCCCGCAATCCCACGCAACTGCTGGAACAGTGGGGAACCCTCGGCCATCCTTGGCATCCCGGCTACAAAGCCAAGCTCGGCATGGACACCCGGGAAGTCATTGGCTGCGCCCCGGAATTCGAAGCGCACGTGCGTCTTCCGCTTGTCGCGCTACACCGAGGGGTAGCGCATACCGAGTCGATGTCGGAGCCTGCCTATCCGGCTTGGTGGCGCGGGGCTTTTCCACACGAAGCGCGTACCTGGGATTCGGCGCTGCGTGCGCTGGGACGCGAGCCGGCAGACTTCCTACCCTTGCCGGTGCATCCCTTTCAGCTCTCAACCCTTCGGGAAGCATTCGCCGCCGAAATCGCACAGGGTCAGTTGATCCTGCCAGACGACACTGCGATCGCTGGCAGCCCGGGCATGTCCTTCCGTACATTTTGGACGGATGGCGCCGATCCGCGGCATACGCCCATGGTAAAGCTGCCCGTCGCGTTGCGCCTGACCAGCGTGCAACGCACGCTCACGCCCCGGTCAGCAAGGATGGGGCCACGCATCAGCCGTTTGCTCGCGACCATTCGGCAACGCGAACCGCAACTGGCTCAGTCTTGGGACTTCGTGCCCGAGCGGCACGGCATCCATGTCTTGCTGGAACCGGCCAACGACGAGCGCGCGCGCCACCTAGGCGTTCTCTATCGGGACAACCCGACAAGTCGATTGCATTCAGGCCAGATGGCGATACCCGTCGGCAGCCTGTTCGTCGAAGACCACAACAACGAACCTTTGCTACGCCAATGGGTCGCGATCGGGCAAGGCGCAAGCGACCATCAGGCCGCACTGCGGTTCTTCCAGGACTATGTCGCCACGGCCCTACCCGGCCTGCTCGATCTATACCTGATCTACGGCATCGCCTTCGAAGCCCATCAACAGAACAGCTTCATGGTCATGGATGACGCCGGCCGACCATCCCGGCTGCTGATCCGCGATTTCGGCGATCTGCGCATCCACCGTCCCAGCCTGGTCCGGCAGGGCCTCACGCTGGAGATTCACGATCCCGCGCTGACGCTCTTTGACGACGCCGACTTCGTACGCGCCAAGCTGCTGCACGCCGGCTTCATGTGCCATCTCGGCGAACTGGCCCTGCTGTGCCAGCGCCATTGGCCGGAACTGGATGAGCAAGCGCTCTGGTCCGTGCTCGCCCGGCAGGTCGCCGAACGCTTCGATCATGTCCGTACACGGACCGACCCTGACCGCTGGCAATCCGAACGCGCCGCGTTTCTCGAAAACCCCTGGCCCGCCAAGAGTTTCCTGCGCATGCGCTTGGCCCAGACCCAGAACGACATCACCGGCCAAATGGACAACCCGCTACGCGCGTGGATCGGCAATGCATGAACTTCGATCGCCGACAGCTCTCCCGGCTGGTGCTGATCCAGGCCTTTGCGATGGGCGCGATGGAAATGAGCGGCCCATTCTGGCCGCTACGCCTGCGGGCCTTGTTGCCTCCAGATCGACAAGATCAATTGTCCTGGCTGGCGGCGCTGATCTACATCGGGCCGGCATTAACGGCCATTATCGCCACGCCATTCTGGAGCGCGCTGGGCACGCGTCGCGGACACCGCCCCATGCTGATCCGGGCACTGCTGGCGCTTGGCGCGTGCCAATGGCTAGCGGCCCTCACCACGAACGTCTGGCTGCTGATCGGCATCCGGGTGCTGCAGGGTGCCTTGGCCGGCTTCATCGCCGCAGCGCAGGCCTATGCCACCGCCGGGTCGTCTGGCGCGAATCGCGGACAGGTTCTCGCCCGCCTGCAATCGGCCACCGCCATCGGCTCCATGCTGGGCCCCGTCTCCGGTGGCCTGTTGATGGACCTCTACGGATTCGCCTGGCTCTGCCTCATCGCCGGGCTGATCTGCCTGGCCTGCGTGGTTCCCGTCCTGAGTCTGCCCAAGGACACGCCAGAACCCGCCGCACCAATGGGCACCGGGAGCATCAGACGCTCCACCTCCCACAACTGGTTGCTGGCCCCACTGGTGGTGATCACGCTGGTCCAGACAGCAAAGATGATGCCGCAACCCTTCTTCGCGCTGTATCTGAACGAAGTGCTGCACGCGCCCGCTTGGCTCAGCGGCGCAAGCTACGCCGCAAGCGCCTTGACGCTGGCCCTGTCCGCCCCATGGTGGGCACGCCTATGCACACCCCAGCCCGTCCAACGCAGCTGGCGATGCCTGGAAGTCGCCTCCTGGGCCAGCGCGCTCACGCTCTGCCTGATGGCGCTGGCCCACGACACCATCACGTTCATCGCCACACGCCTGCTGTGGGGCCTGTGGCAAGGCGCGCTCCTGCCTCTTGCCTACGTCCTGATCGGACATACCGCCCCCAACGCCTATCGCGCAATCGGCCTGGGCCTGGGCAACAGCGCCGCCAAAGCCGGTGCCCTGGCTGGGTTCGCCTTGGGTGCCGGCGCCATGTCATGGGCCAGCCTGCATTGGGGCTTCTGGCTGGTCGCGCCGCTCTATGTCGTCGCCGCGTTGAGCGTGCGCTTCCTGCGCCGACTACCCGGTTGCCAGCAGCCCCTCCCCACTCCCCCTGACCCACCCGCCACGCCATCCTCCTCGCAAATCAAGGACCCACCATGAAATCCCCTATCGCCGGCATTGCGCCTGTCCGTGTCAATCGACTCCCGCTCCTGCTCGCCTCCGCCTCGATGTGGACCCTGGGTATCGGCCCGCTCCATGCCGAGGAAGCCACCACCCTCCCCACCGTCACGGTCACCGCCACACGCGGCGAAGCCAGCATTGCCAGCATCCCCGGCTCGGTGCAGGTCATCGAAGCCGAAGAAATAAAGCGCCAATCCGGCGCCGGCCGCAAGGTCGCCGACGTCCTGGCGACCCTGGTGCCTGGCCTGGCTCCCAGCAGCGGCACCATGACCAACTATGGCCAGAGCCTGCGCGGACGCAACGTCCTGGTCCTGATCGATGGCGTGCCGCAAAACGCCAGCCGCGACAACTACCGCCAGCTCAACAGCATCGCGCCCGAGAGCATCGAGCGCGTGGAAGTGGTCTCCGGTGCCAGCAGCCTCTATGGCGCCGGCGCCACCGGCGGCATGATCAACATCATCACCAAGCGCAACAATGGGCAGGACCTGGCCTTCAGCAGCCGGGTCGGCATCACCGCCGACAAGGACTTCCACGGTGATGGCATGGCCTACGAACTGTTCCAGAGCGCCACCGGGCGCAAGGGTGCATTCGACTGGTACCTGTCCGGAGATTTCGTCAAACGCGGCGGGCAATTCGATGCCCTGGGCCAGCGCATCCCGCAGGACACCTCCCAAGGCAGCGAAATGGACACCCGCAACCATGACCTGACCGCGCGCTTCGGCTTCGACTTCACTCCAGACCGCCGCTTGACCCTGGGCCTGCAGGAGTTCCAGGACAAGCAGCGTTCCGATTACGGTTTCCAGGCTGTCGCCGGAGAAGCCCGCGCCGTATCCGGCCTGGACCTGGACGATCAACCCAAGACGCTCAATCGCGCCATCAACCTCAACTACACCGACCGCGCCTTCTTCGACCAACGGCTTCAAGCCGAAAGCTACTGGCGCCACAACGAGGCGCTTTTCTATCCCGATCGCCCCAGAAAGAAAGCTGGCATCACCGCCACGGACAGCCGCGCGACGGTCTACGGACTGCGCCTTGCCATGGAAAGCCAGTTACCCAGCTTCAGCGGCATCCAGGGAACGCTGACCTACGGCGGCGACTACGAACGCGAGCAGTTGACCCAGGATGGCAGGCAATACACCGTGAAGGGACTGGTCTACACCCCCACTGGCCGCACGCTTGAACTGGGCCCCGACATGACCACCCAGACCCGCGCCCTCTTCCTGCAATCCGCCTGGGAAATGCAGGATTGGACCCTGCGCGCGGGCGTTCGTCGCCAGTGGATCGACAGCAACGTCAAGGACAGCGTCGCCTATGGCGACATCCAGGCCACCGGCGTGGGCAACATCCTGCCGGGCGGCAAACTCAAGTACAACGCCACGCTCTACAACCTGGGGGTGGTCCGCCACCTGAGCGACGCCCAGGACGTGTTCGTCAACTTCAGCCAGGGCTTCACCCTGCCCGATATCCAGCGATTCCTGCGCGACGTGCGCAGCGACTACGACATCCAGCAGTTGAACTCGCAGGCGTTGAAGGTCGACAGCTATGAGATCGGTTGGCGCGGTGCGTGGGATGCCGTGCAGGCCAGCCTCACGGCCTATCGGAACAACTCGGATGTGACGCAGTTCTACGACGCGAAGGATCGTGTGCTGCGGCTGATCAACCAGAAGGAGCGCGTGAGCGGGGTCGAAGCGAGCCTGGACGTCAATGTCGCTCGCGCTTGGAAGGTGGGCGGCAGTTATGCGTATACCAAGGGTGCGACCAAGCAGAATGGAAGCTGGATCGCGCTGCCGGCGACCCGGATCGCGCCGCCGAAGTTCACGGCTTATGTCAGTTATGCGCCCGGGACGTATAGCGTGCGGTTGCAGGGCGTGCGCGTGGGCGGGTATGACGCGGCGGCTCGGGATAAGAATGGGCGCGAGACGGTCGGGTATACGCTGCTGGATCTGTTGGCTTCGGTGGAGTTGCCCAAGGGGCGTGTGGATGTGGGGGTTTATAACCTGACCAATCGGGATTATTACTCGGTGTTCATGCAGGCGAATGCGCGGGCGCCTTGGCCGCGGGCGCAGGGGAGGACTGTGGCGGTGAGTTATAGCTTGGACTACTGACAGGCTCACAGGCCCGCGTCGGCCCACGCCGTAAATAAAAAAGGCGCCGAAGCGCCTTTTTTATACACCGCTCGCGAAGCGAAACAGCATCACTCCCACTCAATCGTCGCAGGCGGCTTGCTCGACACGTCATACACCACCCGATTGATCCCCCGCACCTCATTAATAATCCGCGAGGAAACCCGAGCCAGCAACGGATGCGGCAGTGGCGCCCAATCCGCGGTCATGAAGTCAAACGTCTGCACAGCCCGCAGCGCGACAACGTACTCATACGTCCGACCATCCCCCATCACCCCCACCGACTTCACCGGCAGGAACACGGCGAACGCCTGCGAGGTCAGCTCATACCAGGTCAGGCCGCTGGCCTCGTCCTTGGTGTTGCGCAGTTCCTCGATGAAGATCGCATCCGCGCGACGCAGCAGCTCGGCGTATTCATGCTTGACTTCGCCCAGGATGCGCACGCCCAGGCCCGGGCCCGGGAACGGATGGCGGTAGACCATCTGCGGCGGCAGGCCCAGGGCCACGCCGAGTTCGCGGACTTCGTCCTTGAACAGTTCGCGCAGGGGTTCCAGCAGTTGCAGGTTCAACGTGTCCGGCAGGCCGCCGACGTTGTGGTGCGACTTGATCGAGGTGGCCTTGCCGGTCTTGGCGCCGGCCGATTCGATGACGTCGGGGTAGATGGTGCCCTGGGCCAGCCACTTGGCGCTTTTCTGCTTGCCGGCCTGTTCCTGGAACACTTCGACGAATTCGCGGCCGATGATCTTGCGCTTGGCTTCGGGGTCGGCCACGCCGGACAGCTTGCCCATGAACTGGGCGGTGGCGTCGACGTGGATGATCTTGACGCCCATGTTCTCGGCGAAGGTCTGCATGACCTGCTTGCCTTCGTCCAGGCGCAGCAGGCCGTGGTCGACGAAGACGCAGGTCAGTTGGTCGCCGATGGCCTTGTGGATCAGGGCCGCGGCCACCGACGAATCGACGCCGCCGGACAGGCCGAGGATGACTTCGTCTTCGCCAACCTGCTCGCGGATGCGGGCGACGGCTTCGGCGACGTAGTCAGGCATGTTCCAGTCACCCTGGCATTCGCAGATCTCGTTGACGAAGCGGGCCAGCATGGCCTTGCCTTGCACGGTGTGCGTGACTTCAGGGTGGAACTGCACGGCGTAGAAGCGGCGTTCTTCGTCGGCCATGCCGGCGATGGGGCAGGACGGCGTGGAGGCCATCAGCTTGAAGCCCGGCGGCAGCTCGGTGACCTTGTCACCGTGGCTCATCCAGACCTTGAGCATGCCGTGGCCTTCGTCCGTGGTGAAGTCTTCCAGGCCTTCCAGCAGCTTGGTGTGGCCGTGGGCGCGGACTTCGGCGTAGCCGAATTCGCGGTGGTCGGAGAAGCTGACCACGCCGCCCAGTTGTTGCGCCATGGACTGCATGCCATAACAGATGCCCAGCACGGGCACGCCCAGCTCGAACACGGCGTGCGGCACGCGCATGGAGCCTTCTTCGTAGGCCGATGCGTGGCTGCCCGACAGGATGATGCCCTTCAGGCCCTGCGCCATCTGGTCGCGGATGAAGGCATCGTCGACGTCGCCCGGGTGCACTTCGGAGTAGACGCCGGCTTCGCGCACGCGGCGGGCGATCAGTTGGGTGACTTGCGAACCGTAGTCGAGAATGAGGATGCGCTGGTGCATGGAGACTCTACCGGTAAGGAATGAAATCGCTGTAAATAAAACCGCACCGGCAGACCCGCTGACTGATTCTGCGGGTCTGCCGGTGCGTGATGCATGACATTGTAGTTGACTGTACGGGGATCAGTCGGCGCGGTAGTTGGGCGCTTCCTTGGTGATCTGTACGTCGTGCACGTGGGATTCGCGGACACCGGCGGAGGTGATTTCCACGAATTCGGCCTTGGTGCGCATGTCGTCGATGGTGGCGGCGCCGCAGTAGCCCATGGAGGCGCGGATGCCGCCGACCAGTTGGTAGATGATGGCCAGCACGCTGCCCTTGTAGGGGACGCGGCCTTCGATGCCTTCGGGGACCAGCTTGTCGGCGTTGTTGGCCGGGTCCTGGAAGTAGCGGTCGGCCGAGCCTTCCGTCATGGCGCCCAGGCTGCCCATGCCGCGGTACGACTTGTACGAACGGCCCTGGAACAGCACCACTTCGCCCGGCGCTTCTTCGGTGCCGGCGAACATGCCGCCCATCATGCAGGAGAACGCGCCGGCGGCCAGGGCCTTGGCGACGTCGCCCGAGTAGCGGATGCCGCCGTCGGCGATCAGCGGCACGCCCGTGCCTTCCAGCGCCTTGGCGACTTCGGAGATCGCGTGGATCTGCGGCACGCCGACACCGGCCACGATACGGGTGGTGCAGATCGAGCCGGGGCCGATGCCGACCTTGACGCCGTCGGCGCCGTGCTCGACCAGCGCGCGCGCGGCGGCGGCGGTGGCGATGTTGCCGCCGATGACTTCGACCTTGGGGTAGTTCTGCTTGACCCAGCGCACGCCTTCCAGCACGCCCTTGGAGTGGCCGTGGGCGGTGTCGACGATCAGCACGTCGACGCCGGCGGCGACCAGCTTTTCAACGCGCTCTTCGGTGTTGCCACCGACGCCGACCGCGGCGCCGACGCGCAACTGGCCCTGGGCGTCCTTGCTGGCCAGCGGGTGCTCGGTGTTCTTGACGATGTCCTTGACGGTGGCCAGGCCGCGCAGCTCGAAACCGTCGTTGACGATGAGCACGCGTTCCAGGCGATGCTTGTGCATCAGGGCCTGCGCTTCATCGAGCGTGGCGCCTTCCTTCATGGTGACCAGGCGTTCCTGCGGCGTCATGATGTTGCGCAGGGGCTGGTCCAGGTTCTCTTCGAAGCGCAGGTCGCGGTTGGTGACGATGCCGACCAGCTTGCGCCCTTCCACCACCGGCAGGCCCGAGATGCCATGCTGGCGCTGCAACGCAATGGCGTCGCGCACTTTCATCTGGGGGGTGACGGTGACCGGATCGATCACGATGCCGAATTCGTGGCGCTTGACGCGGGCGACTTCACGGGCCTGGGCGTCGGCGGACAGATTCTTGTGGATGATCCCGATGCCACCTTCCTGGGCCATGGCGATCGCCAGGCGGGATTCGGTGACCGTGTCCATGGCGGCGGACACAAGGGGGATGTTCAGGGAGATGTTGCGGGTGAGGCGCGTGGCCAGGGAGGTGTCGCGCGGCAACACCTCGGAATACGCAGGCACCAACAACACATCGTCGAAGGTGAGCGCTTTTTGAACGAGACGCATGGGTAACTCCGGGCGCAAAGCAAGATTATACGCCGCTGACGTGTTTTGACTAGGTGTTGACCCTAGGTCGGTGCATGATTTTTGCGACTTTTTTCAATAGGCGTTGGACCTTGCACTATTTTTACCCGGATTATATTGACAAGCGCTTTGGCAAGCCGCACAATGCCAGACATTAAATTTATCCGGATAAATAAAACCCCTGTACGCCATGACCCAACCTCTCCTTCCCCATACCGCTTTCGAAGGCCACCGCCTGCTGGCGCGTGGCGCGCTCGCCGAGGTCGCCCTGGCCGTCAAGCAGGCCCAGGACGGTCACGCCAACCGTCATGGCGACGGCGCGATCCTGGTGTTCGACGACCATACCGGCAAGCAGGTCGACCTGGACCTGCGCGGCGCTGACGCCGATATCCGCGCGCGCTATCAGGCGCCGGCCGATGCCGCCCCCGCGCCCGCCGAGGAAGCGGACCACGCCGACGCCGCCCCGCGCGGGCGCGGACGGCCCAAGCTGGGCGTGGTGCCGCGCGAGGTGACGCTGCTGCCGCGCCACTGGGACTGGCTGGCGGCGCAGCCGGGCGGCGCGTCGGTGGCGCTGCGCAAACTGGTGGAACAGGCGCGCCGCGACAACGAGGCGCGCGACCAGCAGCGCCAGCGGCAGGAAGCGGCGTATCACTTCATGTCGAGCATGGGCGGCAACCTGCCGGGCTTCGAGGAGGCCACGCGGGCGCTGTATGCCGATGATCGCGCGGGTTTCACGCGGCAGGTGGCCGCATGGCCGGCGGACGTGCGCGATTACGCCATGGCGCTGGCGTGGGCGGATGAGCAGGCCTGAGCGGCAAGCCGCGTATCGCTGGGCGCGGTCCCGGTGGCCTGTTCCTGCGCCTTATCCCTACGCACATACCTGCGCCACACACCTGCGCCCCATACCTCCCCACCATGACTGCGGGCCGTCGCTGCGCCCCATCGCTGCGCGCGCCGCTGGCGCAGGGCGGCGCGCGCGCCATGCGCCGCTTCCAATCGTGCGTCGGCGGCATCCCGGCGCCCCAAGCAAGCGACGCCCGCCGCTGGTAAGCTGTACGTCATGGATACGGATACCGCGCCCCGCAACTTCCTGCTGTACGACGGCGACTGCCCGTTCTGCACCAACTACGTGCGGATGGTGCAGTTGCGCAAGGCCGTCGGCCCGGTCGAATTGCTCGACATGCGCCAGCATCCCGATCGGGTGGCGCATTTCCGCGACCGCGGCTATGACCTGAACGAAGGCATGCTGCTGCGGCTGGACGGGCACATCTACTGGGGCGCCGATTGCATCAACCGGCTGGCGCTGCTCAGTTCGGACAGCGACCTGTTCAACCAGGTCAACGCCGCCATCTTCCGTCGCCCCTGCCTGTCGGCGGCGCTGTATCCCTTCATGACCCGCGGCCGCGCGCTGACGCTGGCGCTGCTGGGCAAGAAGAAGATGCCGGCCTGACGGCGGCGGCGCGCTCTCGGTCGCGCGCCTCGCCCTGCCTCACCACGCCCCGCTTCGCCGCGCCCCGCTTCGCCCTGCCTTTCCCCGTCTCGTCACCCAGCAGCAATGCTAAATTGCGGGTCACCCCCTGACGGAGACCCCATGCCCGAGCCGAGCACCGCTGCCGACGGCACGCTGACGCCGCCCGTTGCGCCCCCGGACGAAGCGCCCGGCGCGATGCCGGCCGACGGCTTCTCGCTGACCGCGCCGATCACGCTGCAGGACCGCATCGCGGCCGCGCTGTTCAGCTACGCGGACATGTTCGGGGCCGCCCGGCGGCGCGCGCTGTACTTCCTGGCGTGGGTGGTGCTGGCGCTGTTGGGAATGCTGGGGTTCTCTTCCTGGCGGGATAGCGGCGAGCAGGGCTTCGGCCCGTTCCTCTCGCGCTTCTTTCACGACCTGTTCGGGCTGGACGGCGTGCCCATCCTGGTCGTGGCCATCCCGGTGCTGATCTACTACTTCCGCCATCCGGCGATCGTGCGCGGGCGCCTGGCGCGCAGGTGCCGCGACGAAGGACTCGACCAGACAATCCACCCGCTCTATCACTTTCAGCCGGGCGGGCTTGTCGTCACCCTGCCGGGACGCAAGACGGCCATGGCGTGCTCGCGCATCCAGGGGATTGCCGAGACCTCCGAACACCTGTTCATCCAGTTGCGCAACATCGAGGACGTGTACGCCCTGCCGCGACAGGCGCTATCCGACGAGCAGGTGGCGCGCATCAAGGCGTGGGCCGCATCCTGCCACGCCGGCGCTCCGAACGCGACGCAGCACCCGCCGCAAGCGCGGCAGGCGCCCGAGGCCGCGCCGCCGCTGCTGACGACGCGCTTCCTGCTGAACCAGGAAGACCGGGCCGCCGCGATCTCGTGGCAGATCGAACGTCCCGGCATGCGGCGCCGCCGCCGGCGCGGTTTCCTGCTGGCCTTCGCGCTGACCGCCCTGCTGGTGCCACTGATATTCGTGCTGCTGTGGCTGCTGGACCCCGAGCGGGTGCCGCTGCGCTATGCCTGGCCGCTGTTCGGCGAGATGTTCACGGACAGTTTCTGGAAGATCACGCTGGGGTTCTGGGCCATCCTGGTCGCCATCATCCTGCTGCATCCCTGGTCCCGGCGCCGCCACGCGTACAAGCTGGCCGGGCAGATGCACCGGCGCATGCCGGCCGAGGAACACGAGGCGCGGCTGTATGACGACCGGCTCGAAGTCCGGCAGGACGGTTGGGTCAACAGCTTCGCGACGGCCGGGTTCGACCGGGTCGAGCGGCAAGGCGAACACCTGATCCTGATGCGGCGGGAGGGCGAACCGCTGATCCTGCCCCGACGCGCGCTGGACGCGGAGCAGCTGGCGCTGTTCGAACGCATCCTCACGGGCGGCGCGGGCGGCAATCATCGCCAGCGCGAGGATACGCCATGAGCGGGCCGGCCTTGATCCGTCTGGCGGCCCTGTGCGCGGCGCTTGGCGCGCTGGCGCCCGCCGCGTCCGCCGAAACCCTCGATCTGCCGCATGGCCTGTCGGTGCAATTGCCAGAGGGCTGGGTGGTGGACGGCTCGCCGCAAGGCGAGGTCTCGCGCAGCGGCATGCGGCGCGTGCAGCTGGTCTGCGAAAGCGAGGCCTGCGAACAGACGCAGGAAACCTGCACCCTGCTGATGCAAGCCAAGCCGCTCGAAGGCGACGACGATGACGCCCGCTTGCAAGCGCTTTATGCGTCGCCGCTCAAGCGCTATTTCCGCCTGCGGGCGGTGCTGCGCGCGACCAGTCCCGACGCCGATATCCGCCAGCCGCTGGAGCGGGTGCGCATCGGCGATCGGGATTGGTACCGGGTCGAGACCGATGCGCGGCACCAGTACCGGTCGGGCGTGTTCGCCGAGACGGTGGTCGACGGCCTGTACGTCGGCGCGATCTGCAAGTCGTGCGAAACCGGCGAACAGCGCCACCGGGACGGACTGCGGATCATCGAGAGCCTGAAGTCGGATACGAACGCCATGTCGCGTTGAACGGCGCGAACGCCATGCAATTCCCTGCCCATCGCGTTGAACGACGACGACATGCCAGGCGCGCGCCCGGCTGTCGCCCCCTTCAGGGTGCCGGGGGCAACACCTCCGCCACCTGCCGCAGGAAGGCCTCCAACGCAGGGTTGTCGTGCTGCGCATGCCAGGCCAGGTACATGTCGGCATACAGGTCGCGCTGGCCCAGCGAGCGGAACTCCACCCCCTCCAGGCGCAGCTCGCGCGCCGAATCGGGCACGATGCCCACGCCCAGCCCCGCCCGCACCAGCGCCAGCAAGGTATGCGTCTGGCTGGCGCGCTGCACGTAGTCGGGCTGCACATCGGCCAGGCCGAATGCGCCGACGATGCGGTCATAGAAGTATTTGCCGTCGCGCGGCGAATACAGCACGAAGGGCTGGCCCTGCAGCAGCCGCAGCGGCACCACGTCCTGTTCGCACAGCGGTGAATCCGCCGGCAGCGCCAGCACCAGCGGTTCGCGCTCGATCAGGCGGGCTTCGATGCCCGCCTGCCGCGGCACGCTGCGCGCCAGGATGGCGTCCAGCTCGCGCGCCAGCAGCAGGCGCGACAGGTCGGTGCTGACGGTTTCGCGCAACTGGATCTCGACGCCGGGCAGGCGCTTGCGCGCCCGCATGATCAACGACGGCATAAGCCGGTACGACGCCACCGCCGTGAAGCCCAGCGTGATGTGGCCGGCGTCGCCGCCGGCGGTGCGGCGGGCGCTGGCGGTGGCGCGGGCCGAGTATTCCAGCAGGTGGCGCGCGTCGCGCAGGAAGCGGCGGCCGGCGGCGCTCAGTTCGACCTGGCGGCTGCTGCGCTCGAACAGCGTCACGCCCAGGTCCTGCTCCAGCAACTGGATCTGGCGCGACAGCGGCGGCTGCGTCATGCACAGGCGCTGGGCGGCGCGGCCGAAGTGCAGTTCCTCGGCCACGGCGATGAAACATTCGAGCTGGCGGAATTCCATCGATCCAATCCTTGAATTGATCAATGCTATTTATAGCTCGAACAGTCATGCATGAGTCGCCGTTCCTATACTCGGCCGCAACGTCGGGAGCCTGATTCGCCGCCCCGCAAAAGGAGTGCCATCGCAGCAACGTTTTTCCGCGGCCCGCGCCGCCCACTACAAAGAGAAGACCCATGGAGACAAGCAATTCCGCACGCCCGCGCCGCCGCTTCCTGGCGGCAGCCCTGGCCCTGGCCGCCTGTGGCGCCCTGCCCGCCGCGGCGCAGGCCGCGCCGTTCCCGGACCGCCCGATCAACCTGATCGTGCCGTTCTCGCCGGGCGGCGGCACCGACATTTCGGCGCGCCTGCTGGCGGCGGCGCTGGGCGACAAGCTGGCGGCGTCGGTGGTGGTGGACAACCGCCCCGGCGCCGGCGGGCAGATCGCCGCCGATCTGGTGGCGCGCGCCAACCCCGACGGCTACACGCTGCTGTTCGCCAATTCGGGCATGCTGGCGATCAATCCGTGGATCTACAAGCTGCATTCCGATCCGGCCACCGCGTTCGCGCCGGTATCGCTGTTCTCGGACCTGCCGTTCGTGCTGGTGGTGCCCACCACCCTGCCCGCCAAGAACGTGAAGGACCTGGTGGCGCTGGCGCGCGCCCAGCCCGGCAAGCACACCTTCGCTAGTTCCGGCACCGGCGGCGCGCCGCACCTGTCGGGCGAGATATTCCAGCAGGCCACCGGCACCGATCTGATGCATGTGCCCTACAAGGGCGGCGGCCCGGCCATGACCGACCTGATGGCGGGCCGCGTCGACATGCTGTTCGCATCGGTGCTGGAGACCATTCCGTACGTCAATTCCGGCAAGCTGCGCGCGCTGGCGGTGACGGGCGCGACGCGCTCGCCCGCCCTGCCCGACGTGCCGACCATCGACGAGGCCGGCGTCCAGAACGCGCAGACCGGCTCATGGACGGCGGTGCTGGCGCCGGCGGGCACGCCGCAGGCGGTGATCGACAAGCTGTCGGCGGCGATCCGCGAGGTGGCGGCGGACCCGGCGATGAAGACCAAGCTGGAGTCGCAGGGCGCGGTCGCGCACGGATCGACGCCGCAGCAATTGCAGGCGCTGGCGGCCAGCGAACGCGCGCGCTACGGGGAGATCATCAAGACCCGGCATATCCAGACGCAGTAACCGGGCGGGCAATGCGGCCGCACACGACGCGGTGACGCGGCCCGAAGGGCGGCGCATTGCCCGCCCCCGTCATTTCTTCGTCCCCGACCCACACGGCCGGGACGGCTTTCATCGCCGGTCGTCCCACCGCCGACCTTTTCTTGCGACCCGCGCACCCGCGGGTCGTCGCAACAACCGTGACACCCGACATGACCACGACTGCTTCCCCACCCCTCGCCGACCTGCTGATGGTCGGCCCCTTGCTGCCCGAACTGACCGCCGAACTGGAGTCACGCTACCGCGTGCACCGCTGGTGGCAAAGCCCCGATCAGGCGGCGCTGCTGCGCGATCACGGCGCGGCGATCCGCGGCATCGCCACCAGCGGCCGCTTCGGCGCGCCGCGCGAACTGATCGACGCGCTGCCGGCGCTGGAAGGCGTTTTCAGCTTCGGCGTGGGCTACGACACCATCGATCTGGCGGCGGCGCAGGCGCGCGGCGTGCGCGTCACCAACACGCCTGGCGTGCTCGATGCCTGCGTGGCGGACACCGCGCTGGCGCTGATGCTGGCGGCGTCGCGCCGCATCGCCGAGGCCGACCGTTTCGTGCGCGCCGGGCGCTGGCCGCAGGAAGGTTTCGGGCTGGGCACGCGCATGAGCGGCAAGCGCTGCGGCATTGTCGGGCTGGGCAATATCGGCCTGCAGATCGCGCGGCGCGCCGAGGCGTTCGACATGCCGATCCTGTACACCAACCGCAAGCCGCGCGCGGACGCGCCGGCGCATTACCGCTACTGCCCGACGCTGACGGCGCTGGCGGCCGAATGCGATTTCCTGGTGCTGGCGGTGCCCGGCGGCGGCGCCACGCGCCACCTGGTCAATGCCGAGGTGTTGCAGGCGCTGGGCCCGCAAGGCTGGCTGATCAACATCGCGCGCGGCACGGTGGTGGACGAGACGGCACTGGTTCAGGCCCTGCAAAGCGGCGCCATCGCCGGCGCGGGCCTGGACGTGTTCGAACACGAACCGGCCACGCCGGCGGCGTTGAATGCGATGGACAATGTGGTGATGCTGCCGCACATCGCCAGCGGCACGCATGAGACCCGGCGGGCCATGGCGGACCTGATGCTGGCCAATCTGGATGGCTGGTTCCGCGAAGGCAAGACGGTGACGCAGGTGGTTTGAGAGCGCGGGCCGCCCGCAAGCGCGCGGGCGGCGGCGTCGCCCGATTTACGGGGAACGCACCGGGATGGCCCAATTCGAATAAATCGGCCACTTAGCGTCCACCACCTGGACACTACATCTTGTTATTTATCTCATACATGATAAATTTCTCACCGCACTGGCTCGTGCCGGCGAGCTGTTGTGCTTGTTGTTGTAATTTTTTCCGGCCTTCGGGCCGGATTTTTTTGTCCAGAATTTCCAGGGTGCCGCGCCGCGGCCCTTCACTCGTCGATCCGTATCGACAGCCCATCGCCTGCGGCCGTGATCGCGCGCACGCGTATCGTCCAGCCGGCGTTGATGGCCTCCTCCTGATCGTCAAACACGCCGTATTCGGTCACCGGCACAGCTCCATGCAACGGGCGGCCGTCGGGCCCCGGCCCGCGCGCCTCGATGACCGGTACGTAGCCATCCTGCACTTGCAGCGCGCCGCGCGTGATCTGAAAACCGTCCAGAATTTCCATCGTCGCTCCCTTGTTGTGGTGAAAGCCATGGTAGCGTGAGCACTGCGCGTCGTCGCCCTGCCCGCCGCAAAGTGTGGACCCGCCATGAGATTCGACATCTACCGCCGCCTGCAATTGGACATCGTTCGCGAGGCCGGCCAATGGGCCGTGTATCAGGCCGTGGCGGGCAAGCGGGTGCGCGCCGGCGGGATCGTCATCCCGGCCGACCTCCCCGAAGACGAACTGTCCACCTATCTGGACGATCTGTACCACGAGCTGGCGCGGCCGGGCGACATGGTGACCCGGTTGTCCTGAAGCCGCCCTGGCGGCGCCTTGCGTCCGGGCGTATCGTGGGCCTATCGTGAAAACCGGCCCAGCGCGCCCGGAGCCCGCCATGTCCGACGACATCCCCGCCATCGAGGCCAGCGCCTCGCAACTGGGCAACCTGACGCAGTTCCTGATCTGGGTTGCCGAGCATCCTCGCACCTATGCGGACATCATGGAGGCGTGGCGCACGTCGTGTCCACGCCTGTCGGCCTGGGAAGACGCCACCAGCAACGGCCTGGTGGACCTGGCCCGCCGGCCTGCCGGCGACGCCGCCGCCCCGGTGGCCACGTTGACGCCCAAGGGCCGCGCCTGGCTGGCCGCGCGCCAGGCCGGCATGAGCGCGACGCCTTCCTAACTATCAGGCGCCGGCACCACGCCGCCATCCGCTTGCAACTGCGCGCGCAGGCTGGCGATGAAGGCCTTGGCCGCTTCGGGCAGCACGCGCCCGGCCAGCGTCTGCACCTCGAAGTGGCGTTCGTTCATCTCGCGGTCGCGCAGCGGCAAGGCCACCACCTGCCCGGCACGCAGGCGATAGCGGATCGCCAGTTCGCCGCAGAACGCCACGCCGCCGCCCGCGCCCGCGAACGCCACCAGCGCGTCGACGCTGCGGCTGGAGAACATCGGTTCGCATGACAGCTGCTGGCGGCTGCAGCTGATGTCGATCAGTTGCCGCAGCGTCGAATCGGCATCGGGCAAGGCCAGCGGATAGGCCATCAATTGCGCCAGCGACACCTCGGGCTGGCCTGCCAGCGGATGGCCGGCCGCCACCACCGCGCGCACCGGCGCCGGCATGCGCAGTTCTACCCGCACGTCGCGATGCGAGGTCAGGCTGAGCGTGACGCCGATGTCGGCCGTGCCGTCGCGCACCCGCACCGGCACCTCGCGCTGCGAGCACACGTCCAGCGTGAAGCGGATGCCGGCGTACTGCCGGCGGAAATCCGCGATGGCGGCGGGCAGAAAATCATGGATGAAACCTTCGGTGCAGACCACCCGCACCAGCCCCTGGCGCAGCCCGCGCAGGCCCATGATGTCGCCGGCGACGCGCTCGACGTCCTGCTGCGCGCGCTTGGCATGGGCTGCCAGCAGTTCCCCCGCCGCGTTGAGCGTCATGCCCCGCGCGCGGCGCTCGAACAGCAAGGTGCCCAGCTCGCGCTCCAGGCGGGCGAC
The DNA here is from genome assembly GCF_054188005.1 of Achromobacter sp. KK8. NCBI lineage: Bacteria > Pseudomonadati > Pseudomonadota > Betaproteobacteria > Burkholderiales > Alcaligenaceae > Achromobacter > Achromobacter sp. KK8. The sequence goes on from NZ_CM135178.1 coordinate 5,201,868, forward strand.
CTGGCGGCTGACCGCGGACGGCGCCACGTCCAGCCGCTCCGCCGCGACGCTGACGGAGCCGCAGCGCGCCACTTCCAGAAAGTAGCGGACGGCCATTTCCTGCAGGATCTGCGGGTTCATCCGGGTTTGCCCTTGGTTGAGGTTAGCTTTGCGCCAAACGCAACGCAGGATTCTAACAATTCATATTGCTGCAACGTTGAGCCCCCGCCAAGATGGCATCCGTCACACGCGTCGTTCCGTCCACTCCCTTGTCGAGCATGACCATGAAGACTGCCTTGATTGCCCTTGGTATCACCCTGGCGGGCGCCCTCGCGACTGCCGCCCCCGCCGGCGCCCAGGGCGGCTATCCGACCCGTCCCATCACCCTGGTCGTGCCCTTCCCGCCCGGCGGCGCCACGGATGTGCTGGGCCGCGTCATCGCGCAAAAGCTCGGCCAGGAACTGGGCCAGACCGTGGTGGTGGAAAACCGCGCGGGGGCCGGCACCGTGATCGGCGCCGGCTATGTGGCCAAGGCCGCGCCCGACGGCTACACCCTGCTGGTCAGTTCCGGCACCACCTTCACGGTCAACCCCGCCATCCAGAGCAAGCTGCCGTATGACCCGGTCAAGAGCTTCGAGCCGCTCGGCATCGTCGGCCGCACCGGCCTGGCGCTGCTGGCCAACCCGCAGGTGCCGGTCAAGGACGTGAAGGAACTGGTGGCCTACGTCAACGCGCGCGCCAAGGAGCCGCCGGCCTATGGCTCGTTCGGCACCGGCACCACCTCGCACTTCGTGGGCGAAGCCTTCCTGGCGGCCGCCGGCATCAGGATGGTCCACGTGCCCTACAAGGGCAGCGCGCCGGCCATGACCGACCTGATCGGCGGCCAGATCCCGTTTTCGGTAGACACCGTGGCCGCCGCGCTGCCCCAAAGCAAGCTGGGCAAGGTGCGCGTGCTGGCCGTGTCCGCGCCCGCCCGCTCCAGCTTCCTGCCCGATGTGCCGACCTTCGCCGAGCAAGGCTACCCGTCGGTGGCGATGGACACCTGGCTGATGTTCACCGCGCCGCGCGGCCTGCCCGCCGACGTGAAGGCCAGGCTCGAAAACGCCTTGCGCGCCACGGTCGAATCGCCCGACGTGCGCAAGAGCCTGGAAAACCAGGGCTTCGAGCCGGCCTTCTCCAGCGCCGCCGAGGGCGAAGCGTTGATCCAGAAGGAACTGCCGATGATGCGCGACCTGGCCCGGCGCGCTGATATCAAGATCGACTGAAAGGAAACACCCCCATGATCCTGGACGATTCCCTCGTCTCGTTATCCGCGGTGGAACTGCGGCGCCTGATCGGCGCGCGGCAGTTGTCGCCGGTGGAACTGCTGGAGGCGTGCATCGCCCGCATCGAGGCGGTCAATCCCTACATCAACGCCGTCACCGCCACGGCTTTCGACCGCGCCCGCATCGAGGCGCGCGCGGCCGAGCAGGCGGTGATGGCCGGCGACACGCTGGGCCTGCTGCACGGCCTGCCGCTGGGCGTGAAGGACCTGGAACCCGCCGCCGGCCTGCTCACCACCTATGGTTCGCCGATCTACCGCGATCACGTGCCGGCCGACGACGTGACGCTGGTGGCGCGCCTGCGCCGCGCCGGCGCCATCGTGGCCGCCAAGACCAACGTGCCCGAGATGGGCGCGGGCGCCAATTCGCGCAACACGGTGTGGGGCGCGACGGGCAATCCCTTCAATCCGAATCTGAACGCCGGCGGCTCCTCGGGCGGCTCGGCCGCGGCGCTGGCCAGCGACCTGTTCCCGCTGTGCACTGGCTCGGACACCGGCGGCTCGCTGCGCATTCCGGCCGCCAAGTGCGGCGTGGTCGGCTTCCGGCCATCGCCCGGCGTGGTGCCCAGCGTGCGCAAGCCGCTGGGCTGGACGCCGATCTCGGTGGTCGGCCCGATGGGCCGCACGGTGGCCGACGCCTGCCTGCAGATGGCCGCCAGCGCCGGCCCCGACGCCGGCGATCCGCTCAGCTATCCGCTCGATCCGCTGCAGTTCCTGGCGCCGGGCAGCGCCGACCTGGGCCGCCTGCGCGTGGCCTATACCGAAGACTTCGGGCTGTGCGACGTGGACGATGGCATCCGCGCCACCTTCCGCGCCAAGATCGCCGCCATGCGCCATCTGTTCGCGGCCTGCGATCCCATCGAGATCGACTTCGGCGAGGCCCACCGCTGCTTCGACGTGCTGCGCGCCGAAGCCTTCGTGGCGGGCATGCGCGACGCCTACGAGAAAGACCCGGCCAGCCTGGGCCCCAACACTCGCGCCAATTTCGAGATGGGCGCGGCCATGAGCCTGAAGGATTGCGCCTGGGCGCAGGCCGAGCAGACCCGGCTGATCAAGCGCTTCCAACGCGCCTTCGACGACTACGACCTGATCCTGTCGCCCACCACGCCTGTGTCGCCGTTCCCGTGGACGCAGCTGTATGCCGAGGCCATCAACGGCAAGCGCCAGGAGAACTATTACCGCTGGCTGGCGCTGACGTATGTGATCACGCTGACCACGCACCCGGCGCTGACGCTGCCTTGCGGGCGGGATCACCAGGGGATGCCGTTCGGGTTGCAGATCGTGGGACGGTTCCGGGGCGATCGCGAGGTGCTGGCGGCGGCGCAGGGGATGGAGTCGGCGTTTGCGGGTAATGAGGAACTGCGGCGGCCGCGGCCGGATCTGGCGGGGTTGAAGGCGGCGGAGCCGGCGTTGACGTCGATCGTGACGGCGCCGCCGGGCGGTGCGCTGGGAACAACCGAGGCCAGCGTCTCCGCGGTGTAGGCGCAGCCGCACGCATCGGACGCGCACGGCGCAACGGCAGGACTCGGGCATAATCCCCTCGCCCGCCGGCCATGCCCGGCCCTGAACAGATGCCGTCCATGCGCGCCCTGCCTCACGCCCTTCTCGCCTGCGCCATGCTGGGCGCCGCTTTCACCGCCCAGGCCGGTGATATCGACAAGGGCCGCTGCGCCTACAAAGGCATCCCGCTGCACGGCAAGGTCAAGATCGTCAACGCCTTTCCCGACATCAAAGTCAAGGTGGTCGACGCCTTCGCCGATATCCGGGTGAAGAAAGTCAGCGCCTTCGCCGACGGATGCGGCGAATGGAAGATCGTCGATGCCTTTCCCGACTTCACGGTCCAGTTCGTGGACGCGTTCCCCGATGTGACCGTCAAGTGGGTGGAGGCGTTTCCCGGCACGGACTGACGCCGGGCCGCCGCGTCAGCGCTGGCCGGCGGCCCGGGGCGGCGCGCAGCAATGGGCGGTGTCGATCACGCGGCCGCGGCAGGCCGCCAGGATGGGCGGATTCCTGCACAGCAGCGCGTTGGCCGGCAGCGTCAGCCGGAAGCCCTGATCGAGCATGCACAGCTGCGCGGCGGCGATGTCGTTGAGCAGCATGTCGTCGCCCGGCTCGATCACCGAGGCGTAGCCGCACGCCCGCATGGCTTGCTGCACGCGCTGCGCGTCGGCGTCCGGCCGGGTCCATTGTTCATAGGCGGGCGGGCGTTGCCGTGACGCCGCCGCGGCGCCGTCGGTTGCCGGGCAGGCCGCCAGATGGGGATGGGTGTCGCAGTAGGTGTGGCGCTCCTGGTAGGCGAAGCCCTTGCCGAGCATGCACTGCTCACCCCGCGCATAGTCGTTGTTGGTGATGGTCGTGCCATCGACATGGCTGGCGCTGGGAAAGCCGCAGTCGAGCAGCGCGTCACGCACGCCTTGCTGATCGACGCCGGGCTTGGCCCACAGGGCGTGGAGCGGCGGCGGGGGCTGCATCGGCCGGCCATTGATGCAAGCGCTCAAGCCCAGGCACAGCAACGCCGCCAGCGGGCGCAACAGGCGCGCGCGGTTACTCGTGGCGCCGCGCCGGCCGGCGGCCAGCGGCGTGGCGCGCCCCGCGTTCAGTGTTGGTGTAGGTGTTGGCATGGGCAAGCGGCGTTAATCGGACTCAATTCTATATAGCGCCGCCAGGCAATGCCATTCGGGTCAAAAAAAGAAAACAATCTCCTCGGCCTGCATCCAATAACGGCTCCCGCGTGTAGTACCTGCAACGGGGCACATTCCGTGCGCCGTATCCGCAGATTCCTCTTCCGCAGGAGATCGCTCATGACCACTCGCCTCGCCCCCGCCACCGGCCATTTCGCCGCCGCCCTGCTGGCCGCTTGCGGCCTGCTGCAAGCCGCCCCGGCCATGGCGGCATCGCAAGACGCCCTGCCCGCCTCCGTCCAGGTACCCGCCGGCCACAAAGTGGCCTGGGAAACCGTCGGGACCGGCGACATCACCTATGAATGCCGCGCCAAGACCGACGCCAAGGACCAGCTGGAATGGGTGTTCGCCGGCCCGAAGGCGGTCCTGAAGGACCGCCAGGGCAAGCAGGTCGGCACCTACTACGGCCCGCCCGCCACCTGGGAGGCCGCGGACGGCTCCAAGCTGACCGGCACGCAAGTCGCCGTGGCGCCGGCCGGCGCGGGCAACCTGCCCTATCAACTGGTCAAGGCCAATCCCGCCGTGGGCGCCGGCGCCCTGACTGGCGTCGCCTACATCCAGCGCACGGCGCTCAAGGGTGGCGTGGCGCCCCAGACGCCGTGCACCACGGCCGGCCAGCGCAGCCAGGTGTCGTACCAGGCCGACTACCTCTTCTGGAAGGCGGACTGACACGCGGCGGGCCGCGGCGGCGAGAGTCCGGTAACATCCCTGCATCCGCCGCCGCCCGGGTCCACGCCCACTGCCACTGCCCCCGCCTGCATGCCGAACCGACCTGTTCCGGATTTCGATTACGAAGCGGCCCTCGCGCAGTGCGCCGCGGGGCGCCGTTCGGCGCTGGAAGCCCTGTATCGCCAAGAAGGGCCACGGTTGCTGGGCGTGGCCCAGCGCATCGTGCGCGACCGCGCCCGGGCCGAGGACATCGTGCACGACGCCTTCGTCAATATCTGGAACCGGGCCGACAGCTTCGACGCCGCGCGCGGCTCGGCCCGCGGCTGGCTCTATCGCGTGGCCCGCAACCTGGCGCTGAACGCCGTGCGGGACGAGCGCCACGAAACCGCGGTGGACGACGATACCGCCGCCGCGCTGGATGCTCGCGACGCGATCGACGCCTGGCATGACACGCGCGATGCCTTCGACTGGCGCGACAGCGCCGGCCGTATCGGCCCCTGCCTGGAACAACTGGAACCCGTGCGCCGCAACTGCGTGCTGCATGCCTACGTCGAAGGCCTGTCGCACAGCGAAATCGCGCAGCGCCTGGGCGCGCCGCTGGGCACCGTCAAAGCCTGGATCAAGCGCAGCCTGAAAGCGCTGAAGGAATGCCTGGCATGAGCGCCCTGCCTGACACCCCCGACGGCCTGGACGAATTGGCGGGCGAATACGTGCTGGGCACCTTGTCCGGCGCGCGCCGTCGCGACGTCGAGGCCCGGCTGCCGCACGATGCCGCGCTACGCGCCGCCGTCGGCCGCTGGGAAGAGCGCCTGCTGCCGCTGACGGATCTGGTCGCGCCGGTCGAGCCGTCGCCCGGGCTGTGGCCGCGCATCGAGACAACGCTGGATCGCCAACACGCTGCCCGCCAGGCCGGCCGGCCGCGGCGTCCGGCCTGGTGGGACAGCCTGTTCTTCTGGCGCGGCGCGGCCGCCAGCGGCGTGGCCGCCGCGCTGGTCCTGGGCAGCGCCCTGGCCTTGCGTCCCGCGCAAACGCCCGGCCCGGTGCAATACATGGTGGTACTGGTCGCCCCGCAGTCGCAGACGCCTGGCTGGGTCGTGCAGGCCCAGGCCGGCCAGCGCGAGGTGCAACTGGTGCCGATCGCGGCGGTGCAGGTTCCGGCCGATCGCGCGCTGGAGTTCTGGACCAAGGCCGACAGCTGGGCCGGCCCGGTGTCGCTGGGCCTGGTCAAGCCGGGCGAACCCGTGCGCATCCCGCTGGACAAGCTGCCCCCGCTGGAACCCAACCAATTGTTTGAATTGACGCTGGAGCCGGCCACCGGCTCGCCCATCGGCAAACCGACCGGCCCGATCCAGTTCATCGGCCGAGCGGTCAAGGTGATGTAACCCCGGCGCTATCGTGCCGGCGGGCTGACCTCTTGCGGAACGGACCGCGCTTGACCCTCGAATCCGCGGTGCAGTTTCAGGTTTTTCCTGTGTATTTAGTGGCTATGCGCTTTGATAGGCTGACCGTGCGTTACACCGGATAGAGGGGTATGCCATGGCAACCCGCGTCAAGCTCCTGTACTTCAAACCCACAAGCGTTCGTGCGCGCCTCTGGCCCGTTGGCATCGCCCTGAAATGGACGCTTGGCCTGATACCACCGCCGCAGTCCGTCACCATGGGCCAGGTCCAATGCGGGATGATCAGGCAATCAGAATTCACGTTCTGGGTCTTCGCCCTCCGAGTCGCACTCATGGGTGAAGCGATCATTGTGACCAGGAACGGACAGTGGGACCCCGCGAGCACCGTCGACAGCTGCGGCGTTCATGCCTTTGGTCGAAACTTCGAGCTGCTGCCTGCCCCCACAGAGGCCAATGCGCCGTTGGGCAAAGCAGACGTGTTCAAGCGCTGAGAAAAACGGTTCGAGCCCTGCGTGCCAGCTCCGTTTCCCCGAAGGCTTTATCCATGGCGCCGGCAGCATGTCGGATCAGTATGCGGGCGAGACACCAACGAGAAATCCCCCAAAAGTCCCCCCGCTTGCGACGGCTGGCCCAAGGGTAATCCCGCAAGTCATTGAAATAACGCGAAGTAATGAAAGGGCATAAGGAAATCCCGATTAGGGAATTTGCTTATGCCCTTTAATTATTTGTACAGCGCATACTCGATACGTAAGAATTCGTCCTTGGCATAAAGCAAGACAATGGAACTTCGTCAACTCGAGGCCTTCGCGGCCGTCATGTCCACCGGCAGCGTCACCGCTGCCGGGCGCTTGCTTGGCCGGTCGCAACCGGCCATCAGCCGCCTGTTGCAGGAATTGGAAGCCGAGATCGGCTATGCCCTGTTCGCCCGCAGCGGGCCGCGCGTGACGCCGACAGAGCAGGGTTTCCTGCTCTATGACGACGTCGAGCGCGCCCTGTCCAGCCTGCGGCAGATCCGCGACCGGGCCGAGGAGATCGCCCGGGGCCAGGCCCAGCCGCTGCTGTTGGCGGCCACCTCGGCGTTGGCCGCCGGGCTGGTGCCGGACGCGCTCAAGCGCATCGAGGCCCAGGCCGGCAATACCCGCGTCCAGCTACGCAGCGCCTCGCCCGAGCGCGTGGTACACGCCGTGCTGAGCGGCGCGGCGCAACTGGGCGCGACCAGCCTGCCGCTGGAGCATCGCGGGTTGACCGTGCACTGGATCGGCCAGGCGCCCTGTGTGGTGGCGCTGCCCGAAAACGATCCGGCCGCGCGCCATGAGGTGGTGCCGGTGGCCGAGCTGGCGGGGCGCCGCGTCATCACCATGGCCAATCCCTACCGCCTGCGCCGCCGGCTGGACGCGGCGCTGGGCCATGCCGCTGGCGCCATCGAAACCAATTCGTCCGTCAACGCCCTGGCCGCCGTGCGCGCGGGCCTGGGCGTGTCGGTGCTGGAACCCATTACCGCCTACGGCGCGCCGATGGCGGGCGTGGCGATCCGCCCGATCGACCTGGACATCCCCTTTTTCTTCGGGGTCATCACTTCGCAGTCGCAGCCGCTGACGCCGGCCTGCCAGGCCATGGCCGATGCGCTGGCGCAGGCCGCCGCGCAACTGCTGCCCGGCTTCGTGCTGCACGACGCCTGCCAGCACGGCGCGCTGCTGCAGTCGATCTACGGCGATGAAACCCCTCTTACGGATACGCCCGCATGAACCAACCCCTCGCTCCCGCCCCGCAAGGCCTGGCCGCACTGGAAGCGCGCCTGCGCCAGGATTTGTCCTGGCTGGAAATCCCCGCCAAGCCCTGGGTCACGCCGCGCCTGGTCGACGGCCAGCCGGTGCTGGACGTGGCCATCATCGGCGGCGGCATGGCCGGCCTGGCCGCGGCGGCCTCGCTGACGCACCTGGGCATCGTCGCGCCGATCTTCGATCAGTCGCCCGAAGGCTATGAAGGGCCGTGGGCCACCACCGCGCGCATGGAAACCCTGCGCTCGCCCAAGCAACTGACGGGTCCGGCGCTGGGCCTGCCCGCGCTGACCTTCCGCGCCTGGTTCGAGGCGCAGTTCGGCGCCGAGGCCTGGGACGCGCTGGACAAGATCCCGCGCCTGCAATGGATGGACTACCTGCGCTGGTACCGCCGTGTGCTGAACCTGGACGTGCGCAACCAGCACCGCGTGCTGGCCGTGCTGCCGCGCGCCGACCGGCTGGTGCAACTGGACATCGAATCGCCCACTGGCCGCCAAACCGTGCTGGCGCGCCGCGTGGTGCTGGCCACCGGCCGCGACGGCCTGGGCGGCGCCTACGTGCCGGACTTCGCGCGCAAGCTGCCGCGCGACCGCTGGGCGCATTCGTCGGACGTGCTGGACTACGCCACCCTGGCCGGCAAGCGCGTCGGCGTGGTGGGCGCGGGCGCGTCAGCCATGGACAGCGCCGCCACCGCGCTGGAAGCGGGCGCGGCCAGCGTCGACCTGCTGATCCGCCGCGACGACATTCCGCGCATCAACAAGGGCAAGGGCGCCGGCAACCCCGGCCTGACCCACGGCCACCTGAACCTGCCCGATGAGTGGAAGTGGAAGATCCGCCACTACATCAACGCCGCCCAGGTGCCGCCGCCGCGCGGCAGCACGCTGCGCGTGTCGCGCCACCCGAACGCCCGCTTCAACCTGGGCTGCGGCGTGCAGGACCTGGCGCTGGTCAATGACGAAATCCGCGTCACCACGCCCAAGGGCGTCTTCACGCTGGACTTTCTGGTGTTCTCGACCGGCTTTCGCATCGACTGGACCGTGCGGCCGGAATTCGCCGCGCTGGCGCCGCACGTGCGCGCCTGGGGCGACCGCTACACCCCGCCCGCCGGCGAGGAAGACCAGGAGCTGCATGATTCGCCCGACCTGGGCGCGGCCTTCGAATTGCAGGAGAAGACCCCCGGCGCCTGTCCGGGCCTGGACCGGGTGCACTGCTTCTCGTACCCGGCCGCGCTGACGCACGGCACCGTGTCGGGCGACATCCCCGCGATCAGCGAAGGCGCCAAGCGCCTGGCGCAAGGCATCGCGGGCCTCTTCTACCGCGAGGACGTGGCCACGCACTACGCCAACATGGAAGCGTTCTCGGAACCGGAAGTGTTCGGCGACGAATGGACGCCGGCCCCGGCGCCCGGCGCGGCCCGGCAGGCGGAGACCGCGCAATGACCGCTTGGCTGCTCCGCCGCGTGGCACAAGCCGCGGTGGTCGTGTTCCTGATGACGTTGATCGTCTTCGTCGGGCTGCACGCCATCGGCAACCCCGTCGACATCCTGATCGGCCAGGACGTCGACCAGGTCGACCGCGCCCGCATCATCGCCGAACTGGGGCTGGACAAGCCCTTGTGGCAACAGTACCTGGGCTTTCTGAACGGGGCGCTGCACAGCAACCTGGGCAACAGCTTCGTCTACAACATCCCCGCCGTGGAACTGGTGATCCAGCGCCTGCCGGCGACCCTGGAACTGGCCATCGCCGCGCTGCTGCTGGCGGTGATCATCGGGCTGCCGCTGGGCCTGTTGGCCGGGCTGTATCCCGACAGCCGTTTCTCCAAGCTGGTGATGGCGGGCAGCATCGTCGGCTTTTCGCTGCCGACCTTCTGGGTCGCGCTGATGCTGATCATGACCTTCAGCGTGTCGCTGGGCTGGCTGCCGGCCAGCGGCCGCGGCCAGACGGTGGAATTCCTGGGCTTCCAGTGGTCGTGGCTGACGGCCGACGGCTGGCGCCACCTGATCCTGCCGGCGCTGAACCTGTCGCTGTTCAAGATCTCGCTGGTGATCCGCCTGACCCGCGCCGGCGTGCGCGACGTGATACCGCTGGACTTCGTCAAGTTCGCCCGCGCCAAGGGCCTGTCGCCGTTCCGGGTGGTCTGTGTGCACGTGCTGCGCAACACCATGATCCCGCTGGTGACGGTGCTGGGCCTGGAGCTGGGCTCGACCATCGCCTTCGCCGTCATCACCGAAAGCATCTTCGCCTGGCCCGGCGCCGGCAAGCTGATCCTGGACAGCCTGAACGCGCTGGACCGCCCGGTGATCGTGGCCTACCTGATCGTGGTGGTGTGCCTGTTCGTGACGCTCAACCTGATCGTCGACATCCTGTACAAAGTGCTGGACCCGCGGGTGCGGCTGGAGGCCTCGGCATGAGCGCTCCGAACACTCCCCAGGCAAATGCCATGCAAACCGCCGCCCCCGCGCTGAAGCGCGAATCGCCCTGGCGCCGCAACCTGCTGGAATTCCTGTCGTCCAAGACGGCGGTGTTCGGGCTGGTGATCGCCACCCTGCTGATCCTGGCCGCCATCCTGGCGCCGTGGATCTCGCCGCAGAACCCCTACGACCTGCTGCAGATCGACGTGCTGGACGCGCGCCTGGCGCCGGGCACGATGAACGGCCTGAACACCTTCCACTATTGGCTCGGCACCGACGGCCAGGGCCGCGACCTGCTGTCGGGCATCCTGTACGGCCTGCGCATCAGCCTGATGGTGGGCGTGGGCTCGGCGCTGATTGCCGGCATTATCGGCACGCTGCTGGGCCTGCTGGCGGCGTATGCCGGCGGCAAGGTCGACGCGCTGATCATGCGGCTGGTGGACCTGATCCTGTCGTTCCCGTCGATCCTGGTGGCCATGATGATCCTGGCCTACCTGGGCAAGGGCGTGGGCAACGTGGTGCTGACGCTGGTGATCCTGGAATGGGCCTACTACGCCCGCACCGCGCGCGGCCAGGCCCTGGTCGAGCGCCGCCGCGAATACGTCGAGGCGGCGCGCTGCCTGGACATCCCCAACTGGCGGATCATGCTCAAGCACATCCTGCCCAACTGCCTGCCGCCGCTGATCGTCATCGGCACCCTGCAGATCGCGCGCGCCATCACGCTCGAAGCCACGCTGAGCTTCCTGGGCCTGGGCGTGCCCGTGACCGAGCCGTCACTGGGGCTGCTGATCTCCAACGGCTTCCAATACATGCTGTCCGGCGAATACTGGATCAGTTTCTACCCCGGCATCGCGCTGCTGATCACCATCGTCGCCATCAACCTGGTGGGCGACCGCCTGCGCGACGTGCTGAACCCGAGGACCCACAAATGAGCGCCGCCCGTCCCGTCGCGGCGCCGGCCGCCGCCAACGCGCCGACCCTGGAAGTGCGCAACCTGCGCACCCACTTCTTCACTCGCGCCGGCACCCTGCCCGCCGTGGACGACGTGTCGTTCACGCTCGAACGCGGCAAGATCCTGGGCCTGGTCGGCGAGTCCGGCTCGGGCAAATCCGTCACCGGCTTTTCGATCATGGGCCTGGTGGACGCCCCCGGCCGCGTGGTCGGCGGCCAGGTGCTGTTCCAGGGCCGCGACCTTACCCAGCTGGCCCCGCGCGAGCTGCGCAAGCTGCAGGGCAACCGCATCGCCATGATCTTCCAGGATCCGATGATGACGTTGAACCCGGTGCTGCGGGTCGACGTGCAGATGATCGAAACGGTGCGCGCCCACAACAGCATGAGCAAGGCGCAGGCACGCGAGCTGGCCCGCGACACGCTCGGCATGATGGGCATTCCCAGCCCGGAAGAACGGCTGCTGGCGTATCCGCACCAGTTGTCCGGCGGCATGCGCCAGCGCGTGGCGATCGCCATCGCCATGCTGCACCGGCCCGACCTCATCATCGCCGACGAGCCGACCACGGCGCTGGACGTCACCATCCAGGCGCAGATCCTGTCCGAAGTGCAGAAGCTGGCGCAGCAGCACGGCACCAGCCTCATCTGGATCACCCACGACCTGTCGGTGGTGGCGGGCCTGGCCGACGACGTGGCGGTGATGTACGCCGGCCGCATTGTCGAACACGGCAAGGTCGACGACGTGCTCGACCGTCCGCAGCATCCCTACACGGTGGGCCTGATCGACAGCCTGCCCAGCAACAACCAGCGCGGCCAACGCCTGCGCCAGATTCCCGGCATGACACCCAACCTGCTCACCCTGCCCGCCGGCTGTGCCTTCGCGGCGCGCTGCGCGCGCGCCACGGCGCAATGCGGCCAGCAGCCCGCCATCTCCGACGTGCTGCCCGGCCACCAGGTGCGCTGCTTTCATCCGTCGCGCCAACGGGGCGAGGTGACGGCATGAGCCAGACGACGATTCCGGATACCCGCGACGGCGCCACCCCGCTCATCGACCTGCGCCAAGTCAGCAAGCGCTTTGGCGAACGCCCCGTCGGCGCCGCCGGCCGCGCCTTGCAGCGCCTGGGCCTGTCCAAGCCGCCCGCCATCACCCGCGCCGTCGATCGTGTGGACCTGCTGGTGCGCCCCGGCGAAGTGGTCGGCCTGGTCGGCGAGTCCGGCTGCGGCAAGTCCACCCTGGGCCGCATCGCGGCCGGCCTGCTGACGCCGTCCGGCGGCGAGGTGCTGATCAACGGCCAGCGCCCGGCCGACATGACGCCGGCCCAGGCCCACGCCGCGCGCCTGAAGGTGCAGATGATCTTCCAGGACCCGTACGCGAGCCTGAACCCGCGCCTGCGCGTGGACGAGATCGTCGGCGAGGCGGCGCGCATCCACGGCCTGGTCGGCAACGGCGACTTCGACGACTACGTCAGCGCGCAACTGCAACGCGCCGGCCTCGACCCGGCCCTGCGCCAGCGCTATCCGCACCAGTTCAGCGGCGGCCAGCGCCAGCGCATCGGCATCGCCCGCGCCCTGGCGGTGCAGCCGTCGATGCTGGTGTGCGACGAGGCCGTGGCCGCGCTGGACGTGTCGATCCAGGCGCAGATCCTGAATCTGTTCATGGACCTGCGCGAACAGCTCAACCTGACGTACCTGTTCATCAGCCATGACCTGGGCGTGGTCGAGCACCTGTCGGACCGCGTGGTCATCATGTACCTGGGCCGCGTGGTCGAGACGGCGCCGGTGGACGAGGTCTTTCGCCGCCCCAACCATCCGTACACCCAGGCGCTGCTGGCCGAGATCCCCAACCTGAAATCGCGCCACAAGACCTTCACCGCCATCAAGGGAGAGATTCCCAGCCCGCTCAATCCGCCCGGCGGCTGCCACTTCCACCCGCGCTGTCCGCATGCGATGGCGCGCTGCAAAACCGAGGTTCCCACCCTGAAGGGAATCGCCATCAACCACCTGAGCGCCTGTCACCTGAACGACATGGCCTGAAAGAAGTTCCCCCTCACCAAGGACCCCGAACATGAAACGCCTGATTCTCTCGACCCTGACCGCCGCCATCCTGGGCGCGTCCGCCGCGGCCTCGGCCGACAACCTGTCGATCGGCTTTGCCGATCCGCTGTCCTCGCTCGACCCGCAACTGAACAACCACGCCGGCGACCGCTCGGTGGCCCTGCACTTCTGGGACCTGCTGATCGAGAACAAGTGGAACAAGCTTCAGCCCGGCCTGGCCGTGAGCTGGAAGCCGCTGGACAGCACCACCTGGGAATTCAAGCTGCGCGAAGGCGTCAAGTGGCAGGACGGCACGCCGTTCACCGCCGACGACCTGATCTACTCGTACACCCGCGCCCGCGCCGTGCCCGGCAGCGTCGCCACCTACGCCGGCTACCTGCGCACCATCGACACGATGACCGCCAAGGACCCGCTGACCCTGATCGTCAAGACCAAGGCCCCCAACCCCGACCTGCCGCTGAACCTGGCGTCGGTGCACGTGGTCAGCAAGCACGTCGGCGAGAAGTCCACCACCGAGGACTATAACTCGGGCAAGGCCATGGTCGGCACCGGCCCCTACAAGTTCGTGTCCTACACCCCCGGCGACCGCGTCATCATGGAACGCAACGACGGCTACTGGGGCGAGAAGGCCACCTGGGACAAGGTCAACTACCGCTACATCAACAACGCCGCCGCCCGCACCGCCGCGCTGCTGGCCGGCGACGTCGACGTGATCGACAAGGTGTCGGTGTCCGACCTGGCCAAGCTGCAGAAGGCCGCCAACATCTCGGTCTACCCGTACGACGGCCTGCGCGTCATGATCCTGCAGCCCAGCTTCAACCCCGCGCCGAATCAGTACATCACCGACAACAACGGCAAGCCGCTGGACAAGAACCCGCTACTGGACGTGCGCGTGCGCCAGGCGCTGAACCTGGCGATCAACCGCAAGGCCATCGCCGACCGCATCCTGCAGGGCGCCGCCACCGAAGCCAACCAGTGGATGCCCAAGGGCACCTTCGGCTACAACCCCGACGTCAAGGACATCCCCAACGACGTCGAAAAGGCCAAGAAGCTGCTGGCCGAAGCCGGTTTCCCTGACGGCTTCAAGCTGACCATGCACGTGCCCAACGACCGCTACCCGCAAGGCCCGGAAACGGCCCAGGCGGTGGCGCAGTTCTGGACCCGCATCGGCGTCAAGACGCAAGTGGAAGTGGTGCCATGGGCCGTGTACTCGGGCCGCGCCAACAAGAACGAATTCGCGGTCAGCATGCTGGCCTGGGGCAACGGCACGGGCGAAGCCAGCTACGCGCTGGTCAACATCCTGGCCACCGTCGATGCCAAGAAGGGCCTGGGCGCCTCCAACTGGGGCCACTACAGCAACCCCAAGGTCGACGCCGCGCTGGACCAGTCCACCTCGGAATTCGACGTGGCCAAGCGTGAAGCCATCCTGCGCGACTCGGTCAAGCTGGTGTCCGACGACGTCGGCATCATCCCGCTGTACCACTACAAGAACATCTGGGCCGCCAAGAAGGGCCTGAAGGTCACCCCCATGACCAGCGACCGCACCGCCGCCATGATGGTCACCAAGGACTCGGCCAAGTAAGGCGCGCATCATGGTTCCTACCCTGAGCATCCAACCCGCCGACGCGCTCATCGACGTGCCCCGCCAGATCCGGGTGGAGCACGTCGCGCCCGGCCAGACGGTGGAGATCACCGCCCTCACCCGCCGCAACGGCGTGCTGTGGCAAAGCCACGCCGCCTTCGTCGCGGGCGAGGACGGCGTGGTCGACCTGACGCGCGACGCGCCCGTCTCGGGCGACTATAGCGGCCTCTCGCCCATGGGCCTGGTGTGGTCGCAATCGCCCGTGGACTCGCCCAGCCGCGAGCACTTCAACCACCCGGTCAGCGAGCCGCTGGTCACCGAAGTAGTGGCGCGCGTGGCCGGCGCCCAGAGCGTGGCGCGCTTCACCCAGCGCCTGGCGGCCGAAGGCGTCACCCGCCAGGACGTGCGCGAGGAAGGCCTGGTCGGCACGCTCTACCTGCCGCCCGGCGCCACGCCCGGCTCGCATCCCGCCGTCCTGATCTTGAACGGCTCGGGCGGCGGCATCAACGAACCGCGCGCCGCGCTGTATGCGTCGCGCGGCTACGCCGCCTTCGCCCTGGCCTACTTCAAGGCGCCGGGCCTGTCGGACTACATCTCCAACACGCCGCTGGAGTACTTCCAGACCGGCCTGCGCTGGCTGCGCAAGAAGGTCCAGCCCAGGCACGACTTCGTCGCCATCAGCGGCCAGTCGCGCGGCGGCGAACTGGTGCTGCTGCTGGGCGCCACCTTCCCCACGGAAGTATCGGCGGTCGTGGCCTACGTGCCCGGCGCCGTGGTCCACAGCGGCCAGAACGCCTGCGATCCCAAGATCGGCCGCGAAGGCCCGACCTGGCTGCTGGGCGGCAAGCCCCTGCCGCACGTCTGGGAAAACAACCGCACCGCCACCTGGGCGCCGTTCGACGAAGGCCCCGCGCCGCATCGCCACGAAAAGGCCATCCTCACCGCGCTGCAGGACCCCGACGCCGTGGCCCGCGCCCGCATCAAGGTCGAGGACATCCAGGGCCCGGTGATGCTGCTGTCGGCCACCGACGACGGCTCATGGCCGTCCAGCCTGTACTCGAAGATGGTGCGCGACAAGCTGGCCGAGGTGAAGCATCCGTATCCGGTCCAATGGCTGGACTACGAGAACGGCGGCCACTCGATCCTGTTCCCCTACGTGCCCACCACGCAACTGGTCTACGCCCACCCCGTGTCGGGCAAGATCAGCACCAGCGGCGGCAACCCCAAGGACAACGCGCGCGCCGACGAGCAATCGTGGGAAGGCGTGCTGAAGTTCCTGGACGCCGCGGTCAAGGCGCGCGGCCAGGCCGCGCCGTCCGCGAACCGCGCCGAAGCCGGCGCGGCCGCCACGCCCGGCAACGCCGGCTGAACGACATCCAAGGAGACTTTCTCAATGGCACAAGCACCCATCGTCTATGACGCCGCCCGCGACCTGGTGGACCAGCTCGTCGGCCTGAAGGCCGACAGCGCCACCTACGCCGTGCGCCACCAGCGCGACAAGGTCGCCGCCGCCACCCAGGGCAGCTACGACGCCCTGTTCGACCCGGCCCTGCCCGGCCTGACGCTGGCCGAGCGCCTGCTGGTCGCGCTGTACGCCGCGCGCCTGACGCCGTCGCCGGCGCTGGCCGCGCACTACCGCCAACGCCTGGTGGAAGCGGGCGCCAGCGCCGCCGACATCCAGGTGGCCGAGTCCGGCAAGCCGGCGGACGCCGCCGACCCGCGCCTGGCCGCCATCCTGGAATTCACGCGCAAGCTGATCGAAAAGCCCGTCGAAGGCGACGAAGCCGCGCTCAAGACCCTGCCGGCCGCCGGCGTCTCCACGCCTGCCGTGGTCACGCTGTCGCAACTGGTGGCGTTCCTGTCGTATCAGGTGCGCCTCGTCGCCGGCCTGCAGGCCATGCTGGCGCTGGAAGCCAAGCCCGCCGCGGCCGGCACGCCGCCCGCGCCCTTCCCGGCCAACACCGCCGCCACCGAACCGGGCGCCGTCATCAAGGCCCACGGCTTCACCAACGAAGTGCTGGAGTGGAAGGCGTGGCTGGACGTGGTCCAGGTCGACAGCGCCACGCCCGAGCAGATCGCGGTCCTGGAAGAAAGCCACCCCAAGGCCAAGGTCTCGGATTACTACCTGTTCCTGGTGCACCAGCCCGAGATCCTGCGCCAGCGCTCCACCGCGTTCAACGCCATCATGTACGCGCCCGGCGGCCTGTCGCGCGCCGAGCGTGAACTGGGCGCGACCGTGGTGTCGCGCGTCAACGGCTGCGTCTACTGCGCCTCGGTGCACGCGCAGCGCTTCGAGCAACTGGCCAAGCGCAACGACGTGATCGCGCAGGTGTTCGAGGATCCGGCCACCGCCGGCACCACCGCGCGCGAGCTGGCGATCGGCAAGTTCTCGATCCAGATCACCGACGCGCCGGCCTCGGTGGATGCGGCCAGCATCCAGGCGTTGAAGGACGTGGGCCTGAGCGACGGCGAAGTGCTGGACCTGCTGCATTCGGACGCGATCTTCGCGTGGGCCAACCGGTTGATGTTGAACCTGGGCGAGCCGGTGGTCGTGCAGGTCTGACGATCGCGCGCGCATCGCGCCGCGCAGTACCTGGACAGGCCGCGTTTTCGCGGCCTGTCTGCTTTGCGGCTCGCGGTTGATGCCCGTCATCCGCAGGCGGCCGACAACGCAGCGGCGTGTCGGTTGAACCGCGCGCCCGCCTACTTCTGCCGCGCCTCCACCCGCTGCGACAGCAGGTCGTAGAACAGCCGCGCCACCGGATTCAAGGTCTTGCCGCGCGGATGGATCAGGCCGATCGTGCGGCTCACGGCGGGATTGCGCAGCGGCACGCTGACCAGCGTGCCGTGATCCTCATCCGGCATCGCCAGGCGCGGCACCACACCCACGCCCAGGCCCGCCTCCACCATGCTGACCAGCGCCGGCACGTGCTGCACCTCGCAGAAATGGCGCGGCCGGCTGCCGCTGTGCACCAGCGCCTGGTCCATCAGGAAACGATTGCCGCTGCCCTGCGCCAGCGTGATGTACGGATGCGCCTCCAGGTCGGCCCAATCCACCGACTTGCGTTTGGCCAGCGGATGCTTGCGGCTCACCGCCGCCACGAACGGCTCTTCCAGCAGCGGCTTGAACTCGATCTCCGCGTCATTGGCGCCGATGTAGGTCAGCCCGAAATCCGCGTCGCCGCGCGCCACCGCCGTCAGCACCTGCGAGGACGACTCGTCGATGATGCGGATGCGGATGCGCGGATAGCTGGCGTGGTATTCGCGGATCACATCCGGCAGGAAATACGCCACCGCCGACGGCACGCAGGCAATCGTCACCATGCCCGACAGCCGCTCGGCCACGTCGCGGATGCCGACCAGCGCGCTCTCCAGCTCATTCAGCACGCTGCGGGCACGCGGCACGAAGCCGCGGCCGAGGGTGGTCAGCTCGACCTTGCGCGTAGTGCGCGTCATCAGCTGCACGCCCAGCGCCGCCTCCAGCTTGTCCACGCGGCGCGACAGCGCCGACTGCGACAGGTGCAGCGCCTCGGACGCGGCGCGGAAACTGCCCAGGTCGGCCACGGCCAGAAAGGCGCGCAGATCGGCAAGATCGAAATTCATGCGTTTTCATCAAGAATTGAACGAATTTTTGCACTTTACTCGATTCCGAGGGCGGGGCACGATGTCTCCCAGCCGCAACCAATAGCGGCCCGAACAGGAGACCCCACCCATGAATCCGCTACGGAGAGCCTGCCTGCGCACCGCGCTGGCGCTGACCGCCGCCCCCTTGTTGTCGTCCGCCCCCTTCTCGGCCCACGCCGACGCCTGGCCGCAACGCCCCATCCGCCTGCTGGTGCCCTACGGCCCAGGCGGCAGTTCCGACGTGGTGGCGCGCGCCGTCGCCGTGGAGATGTCGCGCGACCTGGGCCAGCAGGTCATCGTCGAGAACAAGGGCGGCGGCCAGGGCAGCATCGCCACGGTGGAAGCGGCGCGCGCCCGGCCCGATGGCTACACGCTGATCCTGGGCCACGTCGGCACCCTCGCGGTGAACCCGACCATGATGCCCAACCTGTCGTATGACCCGCGCCGCGACTTCGCCCCGATCATCCTGCTGGCCAAGCTGCCCATGGTGTTCGCCGTGGGCGCCAAGGTGCCGGCCGCCACCCTGCCCGAATTCGTGGCGCTGGCGCGCGCCAAGCCGGGCGTCCTGAACTACGGCTCGGCCGGCAACGGCAGCGCCGGCCACCTGGCCTTCGAAATGCTCAAGACCGCCGCCGCCATCGACGTGGTGCACGTGCCGTACAAGGGCACCGGCGCCCAGGTCACCGACCTGCTGGCCGGCAACATCGACGCCGCCGCGGCCGGTATTCCTGGCCTGCTGCCGCATGCGCAGGCCGGCAAGATCAAGATCGTGGCCGTCGGCTCGGCCCAGCGCCTGCCGATCCTGCCGGACGTGCCCACCGTGGCCGAGCAGGGCTACCCCGGCTTCGAAAGCTCGCAGTGGTTCGGCCTGCTGGCCCCGGCCGGCACGCCGCAGGAAGCGATCTCGCGCCTGCAGGCCGCCGCCCAGCGCGCCCTGCGGACCGACGCCGTGCGCCAGCGCCTGGCCCATGACGCCGCCGATCCCTCCGGCGCCGGCCCGGCCGAATTCGCCGCCTTCATCGACGCCGAAGAGCGCCGCTGGAGCCAGGTGGTGAAAGACGCCCGTCTTTCCGCCGAATAAGTCCCCCTCTTTTCTCACACAAGGATTGCTGATCATGGCCGCCACTGCTGGCTCCCCCCCCCTCGTCCCGGAAACCGAACTGCGCGAGCTTGGCGTGCGCGCCTTCGAAGGCCTGGGCCTGCCGCGCCAGGACGCCGTCGACGTGGTCGACATCCTGGTGCTGGCCGACCTGTTCGGCCTGTCCACCCACGGCCTGTCGCGCATCGAATCGTACGGCGAGCGCCTGCAGGTCGGCGGCATCAACCGCCAGGCCCGCATCCGCGTGGACAGCCCCGCCCCCGCGCTGCGCCTCGTCGATGGCGACAACGGCGTCGGCCCGCTGGTCGGCATGCACGCGCTGCGCGCCGCCATGCAAGCCGCCAGCGAATGCGGCGTGGGCCTGGCGTTCGCCCGCCAGAGCAACCATTTCGGCCCGATCTCGCCCTACGGCCTGATCGCCGCCGAGGCCGGCTACGCCAGCATCATCGGCAGCAACGCCACCACCACCATCGCCCCCTGGGGCGGCACCGACGCGCGCGTCGGCAACAGCCCCATCGGCTTTGCCGTGCCGAATCCGGACGGCGCGCACTTCCTGCTCGACATGGCCATGAGCGTGGTGGCCCGCGCCAAGATCCGCAACGCCCTGAAGGCCGGCCAGGCCATCCCCGACACCTGGGCCACCGACGCCCAGGGCCAACCGACCACCGATCCCAGGCAGGCGCTGGACGGCTTCCTGCTGCCGATCGGCGGCCACAAGGGCTACGGCCTGGCGCTGATGGTGGACCTGTTCGCCGGCCTGCTGTCCAACGCCGCCTACCTCACCCACGTCAAATCCTGGGTCGACGCGCCCGACGAACCGCAGAACCTGGGCCACTTCTTCCTGCTGATCGACACCCGCCGCCTGGGCTCGACCCAATGGCTGGCCGAACGCATGAACGACTTCGCCGCCATCCTGCACGCCAGCCCGGCCGCCGACCCGGCCCGCCCCGTGATCCAGCCCGGCGAGATCGAACTGGCCAAGCTGGCGCGCCAGCGCGCCCACGGCATCGAAGTGGCCGCGGACGTCCTGGCCCAGCTGCGCCAACACGCCGGCCAGGGCTGAGCCGGCATCCCGGAGGAGACCGACAACATGAAGAACATCGCCCGACTCACCCTGGTCCTGGCGGCGACCCTGGCCGCGCCGCTGGCCCGCGCCGCCGACTATCCCAGCCAGCCGATCCGCCTGATCGTGCCGTACGTGGCCGGCGGCGCGGCCGACATCACCGCGCGCGTGGTCGCCGCCCGCATGGCCAAGACCCTGCAGGGCACCATCGTGGTCGAGAACAAGCCCGGCGCCAACGGCATGATCGGCACCGACTTCGTCGCCAAGGCCGCGCCCGACGGCTACACCCTGCTGCTGGACGCCAGCGGCCCGCTAGTGGTCAACCCGTCGCTGTACAAGAAAACGCCCTATGACCCGCTGAAGGATTTCGCCCCGATCAGCCAGATCACCAGCTACCAGTACGCGCTGGTGGTGCCGCGGCAATCGCCCGCGCACAGCATCGACGACCTGCTCGCCGCCGCCCGCAAGAAACCCGGCGCCGTCACCTATGGCTCGGCCGGCCTGGGCGCCGGCGGCCACCTGGCCGGCGAACTGCTGGCCCTGCGCACCGGCACCCAACTGACGCACGTGCCCTACAAGGGCAACGCCCAGGCCCTGACCGACGTGCTGGGTGGACAACTGTCCTTCACCTTCGACACCACCGTCACCGCCACCCCGCACATCCAGTCCGGCAAGCTGCGCGCCTACGCCGTCACCGGCCCGCGCCGCGCCTCCAGCCTGCCCGACCTGCCCACCATGCAGGAACTCGGCTACAAGGACTTCGTCATCACCCAGTTCCAGGGCCTGCTGGCGCCCGCCGGCACCGACCCGCGCATCATCGCCACCCTGCACGACGCCGTGGTCCAGGCGGTGAAGGACCCGGAAGTGGTGCGCAAGCTGGCCACCGAAGGCGGCAACGAAATCATCGCCGGCACGCCCGAGGAATTCACGCGCCAGTTGCGCGACGACCTGCAACGCTACCGCCAACTGATCAGCGAAGCCCACATCACCGCGGAGTGACCCCATGTACCAGATCGATATCCTGATCCAGGGCTACCCCGGCCGCGCCGTCTGCCATGGCGGCCTGGGCTGGAGCACCAGCACCCTGCTGCGCTCGGACCGCCACAGGATCCTGGTGGACGTCGGCGCGTTCGGCGTGCGCCACCTGCTCGGCCGCCACCTGGACGCCTGCGGCGTCGCGCCGGCCGACATCACCGACGTCGTCCTCACGCACGCCCACTACGACCACGCCGTCAACTTCACGCTGTTCCCCAACGCCACCGTCTGGATCGGCGCGCGGGAAATGGAATGGGCCGCCGCGCAACCGCCCGGCTTCAACCCGCTGCCCGAACTGTACGTGCGCGAACTCGACCGGCTGGACCGCGTGCGCCGTATCGGCGACGGCGACGCCTTCCTGCCCGGCATCACCGCCATCGCCGCGCCCGGCCATACCCCCGGGCATCTGCTGTTCTACGTCGACGATCCGCGCCAGCCCATCCTCTTCACCGGCGACGCCGCCAAGAACCGCGCCGAACTGGTCTCGGGCCAGGTGGTCGACACCGCCGACGCCGCCGCCAGCCATGCCAGCCTGGAACGCATCTGGGAATGGTGGCGCAAGCGGCCCGGCACGCTGCTGGTGCCGGGCCATGACCTGGGCATGAAGCTCGACGCCGATGGCGCGCCGGTCTATGTCGGCGAGCGCCGCGCCGCGATCAATGCGTGGTTCGGGGATGACCTGGAGCCGCAACGGATCGACCTGTGCTGTGCGCCGGGTGCGGGGCGGTACAGCGTGTGAGTTGGCGGCTAAACGGAGAGAGCCATCTGCTATCACCCTTCAGCCGTCGTTGTCGCCTCGTGAACTATCCGCTATGGCCTTGAGCCGTCCGCAGCCGCCTGTGAGCCTTCCGCCACGGCAGGCTGCCATCCGCAACCGCCTTTGAACCTCCCACTGCCCTCCGCGAACACCACCATGACTGCGCTTTCCAGTACCGCCGCCCTTTCCAACGCCCCCGCCCATTCCGGCGCCACCAGCATCCCCGCCGACATCGTCAGGGCCTTCACCCCCACCGGCGCGCTGCGCGCCACCATCAACCTCGGCAACCCCATCCTGGCCACCCGCGACGGCAGCGGCGCGGCCGCCGGCGTCTCCGTCGACCTGGCCCGCGCCTTCGCGCAGCGGCTCGGCGTGGCCCTGGAACTCATCGTCCTGGACAGCGCCGGCAAGGCCGTCGACACCGTCGGCCAGGACGCCGCCGACATCGGCTTCTTCGCCATCGACCCCAAGCGCGCCGCCGGCATCGCCTTCACCGACGCTTACGTCCTGATCGAAGGCGCCTACCTGGTGCGCAACGATTCGCCCCTGCGCGAAATCGCCGAGGTCGACGCCCCGCGCCACCGCGTCACCGTCGGCCTGGGCAGCGCCTACGACCTCTACCTGACGCGCGAACTGCAACGCGCCGCCATCACCCGCGCCGCCACCTCGCCCACCGTGGTCGACACCTTTCTGCAGACCGGCACCGACGTCGCCGCCGGCGTGCGCCAGCAACTGGAAGCCGACGCCCGCCGCCTGGGCGGCCTGCGCCTGCTGCCCGGCAGCTTCATGACCATCCGCCAGGCCATGGGCCTGCCGCGCGGGCGCGGC
This sequence comes from Achromobacter sp. KK8, assembly GCF_054188005.1. NCBI lineage: Bacteria > Pseudomonadati > Pseudomonadota > Betaproteobacteria > Burkholderiales > Alcaligenaceae > Achromobacter > Achromobacter sp. KK8. Next base: position 5,225,096 of record NZ_CM135178.1, read on the forward strand.
GAAGCGGCGGCGCGCGTCCTGGCCGACTTCGTCGAAGACATGAAACGCAGCGGCTTCGTGGCCCAAGCCCTGGCCCGCCATGGCATCGACGGCGCCGCCGTCGCGCCGGCTGCCGGCGGATAGCCGCCGGATAGTCGGCCGACCCGCGCACGGCTCAACGCCAAGCAGGCCCGCCCTGTCGGCAGCCGGACGGAGAGTCAGCGGTTTCGTTAAAATGACGCTTTCCGCCTTCCACTGCGCCCCGCCCCACGCGGGGCGCATTGCCTTACCCCCATGTCCGACAAAACCCACGACATCCGCCCCGGCCAGTCGATCGAACTGCTCAAGGCCCTGCACATCCTGACCCGCGACGGCAAGATGAACCAGGACAGCCGCCGCAAGCTCAAGCAGGTCTATCACCTGTTCCAGTTCATCGAACCGCTGCTCAAGGACGTCCAGCAACACCGCGGCGCCGTCACCCTGGCCGACCACGGCGCGGGCAAGTCGTACCTGGGCTTCATCCTGTATGACCTGTTCTTCAAGGAACAGCCCGACGCGCTGAAGAACGGCTCGCACATCTACGGCATCGAAACCCGCGAGGAACTGGTCAAGTCATCCGAAGAACTGGCCAAGCGCCTGGGCTTTGGCGGCATGTCGTTCCTGAATTTGTCGGTAGCCGAGTCCATCACCTCCGACAAGCTGCCCGCGACCATCGACGTGGTCACGGCCCTGCACGCCTGCAACACCGCCACCGACGACGCGATCCATTTCGCGCTGGAGAAAATGGCCAAGTACATCGTGGTCGTGCCCTGCTGCCAGGCGGAAGTGGCGTCGGTGCTGAGAAAGAACAAGGCCAAGGCGCTGGCCGATCCGCTGGCGGAGATCTGGCGGCATCCGCTGCATACGCGGGAATTCGGCAGCCAGATCACGAACGTGCTGCGGTGCTTGCAACTGGAAGCGCACGGGTACCAGGTCAGCGTGACGGAGCTGGTGGGGTGGGAGCATTCGATGAAGAATGAGCTGATCATTGCGCAGTACAAGGATCTGCCGCGTCGGAAGCCTGCGGAAAGGCTGACGGAGATGCTGGATCGGATCGGGTTGCAGGAGCTGAAGGATCGGTTTTTCCTGCCGCAAGCGGCTTGATAATTGAAAAAGGACCCTGTGGGGTCCTTTTTGTTTTGAGCGCTCGTCTTGGGAAGGGATGAAAACGCCACCGTTAGCACTGGCACCAATGTGCGTTGTGCCTAAACTCGCCCTGCAATCACACCAATGATCGCCCGGGATGACAGCCGGAAAGCCAAGGGAGCAAACAGCCACAGCCATAGTTCACACCCCAAAGGAGCGTGCAATGAGCCACCATTCCTACACCCTTGACCGCTGGGCCACGCCGGATGATCCGGAGAGCGTATCGATCCGGTCTACCGATCTTCGGAAGATTGAGCGGGCTTGCCAGGGCATCTGGGCCATCGCCCGGATTGTGGGGAACTGCGCGACTGAACCTGAGAGTACCGGGGCGGCACCGCTGGAACCTTGGGTTAGCGCCAACCTGTTAGGCGGAATCGAGAGCCTCTGCGATCACATTGCGGATCTTGCAGAATCGGCTATGGACGGGGCGCGGTTGGACCTTGGGGTAGCGATGACTGAAGGGTCATTGCATTGATTGGCGCGGTTGCGGTGTGCTTGGCGCCATCGGGATGCCAGCACGTCGCAAGGGTGGGCAATCGACAGGATGCCGGGCCACCCGCCACGCCACCGCCTGAGCTGAGCTATCGCTCAATCCCCCGAGCTTCGACGCAACCGATCGGTCGAAGCCTTGTTCAGACGCTTCGCCTCGGATTCCGCGTAGTCTTCCTCTCCAGGTTCGTACTTGCCGTCATACATACAGCTACTGCGGTACCAGCGGCATTCGCCGCCCAACGAGCAGCCGGACGTCAGTGCGACGAGAAAAAAGACAACGCCACAACGGCCCAACGTTTGAATAGGCATATATATCCCTAGCAATCAGCATAGAGTGAGGGATGAAGATGATAGACAAACCTAGCTAACCAACTTTTAATTTTGGCGCGCAGGAATTCAGCTTGCCGACAGGAGAATTTTAATTATTTAAAAAAACTCATCAAAACCTAAACATGAAATCAACCGGACACACTGCCGGATAGTTTCGCATCGACATACTCTTGCCAGCGCCGACTTAATCTCTCTTGCCGAAATCGGTACACCCACGGCAAAGGGCTCGGAGCCTTTTCAACAGCAGCATTGTAATCAGACATAAGAAGAAGAACATCGGATTCCAAATAACCTCTTGCGGCTGTGCTCTCAACCCTCTTAAAGACCTCACCTATGGCAACCGCTGAACTTCGATAGGCAAGAAGCAACCCTAGTGAATCAGATGAAATAATAAAAATTATAATAGCTATCATAGCCCGAGACAGAGATATCAAACCATCGGACTCTAAAGATGCAACCGCCGCACCGATCGTTATCGATACAATTGCCGCCAAAAAAAATAACATCCCCGTCATCGCCCTAGCACTAGTGCGCTGAAGATCTCCCGTCCAATAAGACGACTCTTCCACCATCTCAGACAGCCTCTTATAGCTTGGCACCTCTCGACTAGAAAAGTGATCTTCTTCTCGTCTCAAATTATTATTAGATATAGGGAGACTAAAACTGTCTCTAATACGGAGCCTTTGCTCTGCCGAGGGTTCCATATCTAATCCACTAATCAGTAGAACAGCACGACGCGCCTGATCACCAGCAGCCCGATGTCGCTGTTGGTTTTTACTTAAGAACAACAAAAACAGCATGCATACAAAACCAAAAATAGCCAATAAAAATAGATATTTATTGTCATTTGAATATACAGATATAGCAGCAACCACCGCTATCAGAAATTGCGTAAACATCATACATAACTGTAGAAATTCAGCTCTATTCGATTCTGTCCGCTGAAGCGTTAGCAGACCATTGACACCAAATTCGCTTTTAATTTTCCGCAATCGTGTCTCTATTAAATCTTTTTTACCCAACGTGTAAGAAGGCACATCACAACAATATTTTTTTGCAAGCCTCTTTTTTAAAGTTATATAATCATCAGCAAATTTTCTATCAGCTGCCAATTCGTTCCGGAAAGCCACCATATCCCGCCCCCAGCGACTCTGAGGCTTGCACACATGCACATGGTAATTTTCCACATCTGAAATATATTTTGTTAAGAATATTCTCGGAGTTACATCACATTTTTCGCTAATCGTATAGCCTATTTTTTTTAATTCCGACAACACGCTTTCGATTAAGCTCCAATCACAAACAGATATCAATATATCTATAATTGGTTTTGCCGCCACCCCCTCAACAGCGGTAGATCCGACATGATCAACATATATTTTTGCATGCATTCCCAACAATTTAATAGCCTGCGCCTCTTTTGAAAAAAGATCTTTCCAGATGGGAGTGAATTCGCAAATATTTACCACCCCAGAACCATCACCATCTCTCACATCGTCACCATTAAATATAATATTATTATTTTTACAACCACCCATTCTAAATCCCTCAAAATGAATTTTGCAAATACCAGAAATACAGTTTAATTATTAAACATAAGCGCAAACAATAAAATCACATAGCACATGTAATTTATAATATCAAATAGTCTTATATTAAATAATTCGCAATGCATACTCAAATTTAAAATCGTTCATGTCTGTGCAGAACGGCGCACGCGTTGAGAGTACCCCCGACGCCTGCGAGATCTGTCAGCAACACCATGTTCGTCACGGACAGATGCAATTTTTATGAGCTCCAACTTAGCTCTTTCCAATCGTTCATTTGATCGCCCCCTCCGCTGTCTATTTGTAATTTCACGAATATAGAAATTCGCCACTTCCGCCAGAGACTCAGGAGTATCAAATACCTTAACAATTTGGACATGATGCTCGGCCAAAGTCACCATTGGATAGTCAGTATCTTCATCCGAATGTCCCGCATCAAGTCTCAACAAAATTTCCTTAGCAGCCTGCAAATTACGAAATGCGATTTCCTTCTCGCCAAGCAAGGCACAGATCAAAAGTTGATGGGCGTAAGCATGTTCAGTTTGCTTCATTCGCCAAGAATCGACAGCGGAAGTCAATTTTCTTAGGGCTTCTTCATGCTCATTCATATCCCTCAATGCCAGGCCATACTGCAGATAATACAACCCATCCAACTCGAAGTGCTTCTCATGATTTTTAAATAAATCCAATATCACATCTTTTTTTCCATGAAAATAATTCGATAGAAAGTTGTGATTAATCGTCAACTTGAACAGCATCAATTCATTTCTGGACATATTTCTTGTTATTGGCTTGGAATGCCGCGTCATCGAAAGTAACAGCCCGTGAACCGCCCGCTCCTTCATCTCAAAAGGAGTTCTACCATCAAATAACTTATCTACGTAGACAGGATGCCTAGCACGCAGCACTCCGCCAATATCGTGAATTACGCCTTGAGTCTCAGTCAACAACTTATTAATATGAGATCTAATTCCAAGGCTATTTAGCGCAGAAAGACATATATCTTTCGACAAAGCCAAACCATGAATAGTTGCTAGTCCGACCATAACCAGAAACAACTTAGCATCTTCTGAATTCAGACGCTGAAAATCATTCTCTATTATTTTTTCGAAACCATATCCGTACGTCAACTCCAAAAGCCCAATAAGAAGCTGCCTTTTCGATTTCTCCAATAAAAGTTCTCTACGCTGAGATTGAGACATTTTTGAAACCTTCGACCATGGCCCAAATTTTTCAAGCTTTTCCAATATACGATCTGCGTCTATCGGAGTAATGTCGGTGGTTCCTATCTGCACAGGACTGAATGCAGATAAAGCCCACTCCGTTCGGCGTCTCCATACATTGAGGCGATCTCCGCAAACAAATATCGTCTTTTCAAGTCGAGCATCCTCTAGTGAAGCTATAATTCCATCCAACACGCTAGCTGCTCGATCAATAAAAAAATAATAAGGTTTATCGTTAACCGCCTCAAGGTGCTTTATCGCATTCTCCAAGCTAGCTATAGGCTCCTGCAAATAATAAACAGACTCGCCTTTATCCGCCAATTTCGCGGCCAATAGCATTAACGCGGTTGTTTTACCCGACCCCGCAGGACCTGTGAGTACATACAACCTATTTTCCGCAGACACTGCTTGGTTTAAGTTCTTATGAAAGCCTAGCTTGGCCGGGACTCCCTCAAATATTTCATCCCAAGTCGGCTTAAAGCCTAAATAGAACTCGCGTGTTTTTCCTCGATCGACATCACTTGCAGGCCGCCGAATTGCCTGTACTTTCGCGATTTTCGCCAGGTCTTCCGAAGCTGCATCCCCTCCTGCCAGGGCGAGTTCTGGCATTTTTTCTAGCGCCACATCCACCGCCCCCCTTTTATTGTTTATATTTGCATCTAACCATTGAACAAAATCTTCAAGCGTGCCTTCCACATGCTCGATATTAGATGCCAAAAGTGATCGTCGATCTATTTCATTTATCTCTGGCGTAATCAAATAGGCTTTTCCTGCAACGCCAGGAGATCCTGACCAGATATTTTTGAAATACTCTATCTGCTGATAAAAGAGAGGCTCATCCAATCTAGTCCCAATGAACACGAAGGTATAGTTCAGATAATCTCTTCCCAATTGCCTGTACCACTCTGGGGATTTATTCGCCGCAGAGGCATATTCAGACGGAGAAAAAATGAAGCCATCACTCGGCCTAGTTATACAGCCATTAAGCTTTATAAGATCCAACCTATTATATAATCCATCTATTTCCTCCCAAGAATCCCCAAAAGCACGCACTGATATTTTTTGTGGAGATTTTCTCCTAAGCGCAGTTTCAGTCGCATCATCGATATTTAAAGTATAGATTCTTGGCCACACATGCATAGCCAATCTCTCCAGCGACAGACATGGCTTAGTATTTTTATATCGTTCTTCTAGGGTTCTAATTAACATGGAACCCATTTCCTGTTTAGCGACCCCATACACTTTCCCCAAAACACCAGGCTGATAGGTCAAGCCGACTTCTTGGCAAAGCAATTCGGATAATTTCTCACCCATCAAAACTTCACGACCTTTATAATCTTTCGATCCATAGGATGCGCCAGCCCCTAATAGAAGCATGCATTGACCGTTCTTGATTCGACGACACAATTCAGATTTCATATGAATATCCTATAAAAGATTAGATCAGCAATAATTAGATCGATGTGCTGCACTGGTCTATTATTTATCCGAATACTTTTCTCATCACCACGAACCAAAACACTGTTTTTAATCAATAAAATCAAGCCTGATCATTGAAACCATTGCACGCTTTCAAATAGCATAGATTAATATCGTAATGGTTAATTTTTCTTTTATCTGACGTCAGGGCGCTCCAGCTTCAATGACTAACGGAGAAAGTCGACGATCCTCGCTTGTATATATAACATATAGAAACCTTTTCTTATCTTTTGATTTTTGTCTCTCCTCACGACCCGCCCCTCTTCCAACGTTCATCTCCTCTGCCGACGCGTACTCTGCCCGTGCACGCCTCTCCTTCTATCCACCGTCATTTCCGCGCTCTGATCAATTCCTGCGCCTTCCTTCAAATCGACTCCTACTACAGCGATCTGGAACAGCTAGATTGGGCCGCCACCGACACCCAGGACTCACCCTATTCCGAAGCCGCCCTCTCCGGCACCCTCTTCGACTACAGCACCGTCTCCTACCCGCAGGCCGCCGACGTCCTCCAGGCCTGGATCGCCGCCTGCCCCAACTCCTACCACGCGCACCTAGTCCTAGGTAACTTCTGCTTCGGCCGCGCCGCGGATATCCGCGGCTTTGGCTGGGCGGACAGTGTGACGCAGGATCGCTGGATCGGCGCCGCCCTGGCCTGCGAAACCGCCGCCGCCGCGCTGTTGAAAGCCATGACACTTTCGCCGCGTCCCGTCGCGGCCTGCGTGACCATGATGCAAATGGCGGCGCATTTCAAAGAGCCGTATTGGCTGCGCCAGTTGTTCGAAGGCAATCCTCCGGAAACCATTACCCACGACGATGTCGAGCAACCCGGCCTGATGGACGCCGCGCTGGCGCATCTGGCGGGATACGGCGTGCCGCGCCTGCAACCGGATCAGGCGCCGCATTCCCTGCCCGCATGGCTCGCGCCGCGCGCCGAGCATGAAATGGAACAGGGCAAGGATTACTGGCTGCTGCGCGCATTGGAATTGCGCCCGGGCCATCTGGAAACGCTGATCGCGTATGCGCAGTATCTGCAACCGCGCTGGGGCGGCAGTTACGAGGATATCGACGGCCTGGCCAGCGGCCCACTGTGCGAGACGCTGACGAAGCCGCAGCGCAACGCGATCCGCTGGATCGGCGTGTAGGACGAGCTGAGCGATTTTCCGCAACCCGAAGAAACGCAGGCTGTGCGGTCCCATCGTAGGCCTTCGAATCGTTCCTGCAGCGCGACCTGCGGCCCCAGGAACACGGCGAGGCGCCGGGTCGGTTCGCGAAGTTTTCGTCAGTTATTCGCTGGGCGACCACGTGGGCGCGCGTCAATTGCATACACAGAGCGTGGCGACGTACCCGGGAATATGTATTTCGGCGAGGTGGGCGGGCCGTTCCGCAGTTTTGCGCACGTGACGCTGATTCACGAACGTGCTGCGGTGCCTGTAGCTAGAGGCGCACGGGTACCAGGTCAGCGTGACGGAGCTGGTGGGCTGGGAGCATTCGATGAAGAATGAGCTCATCATCGCGCAGTACAAGGATCTGCCGCGTCGCAAGCCGGCTGAACGGCTGACGGAGATGCTGGATCGGATCGGGTTGCAGGAGTTGAAGGATCGGTTCTTCCTGCCGGAACCCGTGACGACGTCCTGAGCGCAACGGCAGGACGTCGCCGGATTCAATCCCCGGAGCTTCGGCGCAACCGATCCGTCGACTGCTTGTTCAGCCGCTTTGCCTCGGCTTCCGCGTAGTCTTCCTCGCCCTGTTCGTATTTGCCTTCATACATGCAGCTGCTGCGGGCCAAGCCGCACTCGCCGATGATTGAAGAGCAGCCCGAGCTCAACGCAGCGAGAAATAGCACAATACCGTAACGGCCCAATGTTTGAATCGACATATGGCTCCTTGGGGAATCACGGTAGTGTACCGGCGACGATGGCAACCTCAACCTCGGGGCGGGGTAAAAAATAGTGTCAACCGTCGGCGCCGGCTGGCAGCAACACCGGCCAGCGCGGTTGAAAACCGAGTACCGACCGCATCACGGCATTGGAACAGTGCAAAAGCGGAGGCCATCACGGCGCCACCCAAACAGAACGGCAATCCGGCTCGCGCGGGATTGCCGTTCTGCTTTATTGTTCTACCCTTCGAGAATGCCCGCCTCGCTGTCGCCATGCCCGAGCTGCCGACAGACGCCATGACTCCGGAGCCCGTATGCCACTAGTCCCGTTTTCGACGCCCCTATCCGGCCGCGACAAGCGATGGCTGATGCTGCACAGCCGCCAGGCCGCGCAGACGCACACCTCGGATCAAGTCCTTTTCCACGATGCGCCGCCGGACCCGGCAACGCTGGCGACGATCGAATATATCCATCTGTGGGCGCCACCCCTGGACCCGGTGCAGGAATTGCCGGCATTGATCGCGCGCCTGCCGTCCCTGACGCATCTGTCCATCGGACCCGGCAATATCCAGGCCTCGGTGATCGAGAACCTGCGCGCCGATATGCTGCCGGACAGCCTGCGGCATCTGTCGATTTTCGATTGCCCCGGTTCGCATACCTGGTCGGCGGGAGCGATGCCGCAACTGGAATCGCTGGAAGTAAATGTACCGATGCGGTTCAAGGCAGAGGATTTCCCCGCGCTGCGGTCGCTGTCGATATTGCCGGACAAGCCAGGCAAGCTGCTGGACCAGACCTTGCGGCTGCCGCTGGCGGAACTGAATCTGTACAACGTGCCCTTCGATGCGACCGTGTTTGATCGCATCGCGGCGTTGCCGCTGGTGTCGCTGGGGTTGATGGCGGGGCGTTCGTTGCAGACGCTGGCGGGTATAGAACAATTATCCGGGCTGCGCTCGTTGCGGCTGAAGAATCAAGGGGCATTGGAGACGATCCGGCCCATCGCCGCCCTGCCCGCGCTGGAATGGCTGAACATCCAATATTGCAAGAAAATTGCCGATATCGATGTCCTGGAAGAACTTACCAGTTTGCAGGAGTTGACCCTGGTGGGCTGCGGCAATATTGGGCTGGGTGAGTTGGAAGCCGGATTACGCACCCAGTTGCGGCATTCGAACATCGCGGCGACGACCTGAAGGCCCGCCTGTCGACCGCCTGACCGTCGTCTATCCAGACAGGAGCGCGGGTGAACCACTAGCGCCCGTGCCAGCCCCACGCGACCATGGCCAGCTCCCTACGCCCGCACGCTCAACGCCTTGGCAATCCGATGCCGCCCCACCGTCGTCTTCGGCACCTTGAACGGAAACCACGTGCGCACGTCCTCGTCCAGCCCGATCCCGTGCATGTAGTTGTAGATCGCCTTTTTCAACGCCCGTCCCAGCGCGTCGTGATCCACCCCGGTCGGGTCGTCGAAGCCGATGTCGTTCTTGGCGAACGTCACGTCCGGCAGCGGCCGCAGCGTCACGCCGTATTCCTCGGGGTTCAGCCCCACCGGGGAATGCACCGTACAGGCGAAGCGGTGGAAGAACCCGCTCTGGATACAGCCGTTTTCGAACAGCTGGCGCACGTATTCCAGCGCGTCGACGGTGTCCTGCACGGTCTGCGTGGGAAAGCCGTACATCAGGTAGGCGTGCACCAGGATGCCGGCGTCGCTGAAGGCGCGGGTCACGCGCGCCACCTGGTCGACGGACACGCCTTTCTTCATCAGGTTCAGCAAGCGGTCCGAGGCGACCTCCAGGCCGCCGGAGACGGCGATGCAGCCGCTGTCGGCCAGCAGTTCGCACAGCTCGGGGGTGAAGGTCTTCTCGAAGCGGATGTTACCCCACCACGAGATGCCGGCGTTGCGCGCGATCAGTTCCGTGGCCAGGGCCTTGAGGGACTTGGGCGGCGCGGCCTCGTCGACGAAGTGAAAGCCCGTCTGCCCGGTTTCCTGCACGATGGTCTCGATGCGGTCGGCCAGCACCGTGGCCGAGGCGCCTTCGTAGCGGCCGATGTAGTCCAGGCTGACATCACAGAAGCTGCACTTCTTCCAGTAGCAGCCGTGGGCCACGGTCAGCTTGTTCCAGCGGCCGTCGCTCCACAGGCGGTGCATGGGGTTGAGCATGTCCAGCAGCGACAGGTAGCGGTCCAGCGGCAGGCCGTCCCAGGTGGGCGTGCCGACTTCGGCGAAGGCGACGTCGGGCTCGACCAGGTTGACGTAGCGCACCGCGCCGCTGTCGGCGTCGCGCAGGAAGGTACGCACCAGGCGCTGGCGCGAGCGCTTGCCTTGCACGTGTTCCATCAGCGCCAGCAAGGGGCGCTCGCCGGCATCGAGGCTGACGAAGTCGAAATAGTCGAAGACGCGCGGGTCTTTCAGTTCGCGCAGTTCGGTGTTGACGAAGCCGCCGCCCAGCACGGTGATGATCCTGGGGTCCTGCGCCTTGATCGCCTGGGCGATGCGGAAGGCGGCGTAGACGGCGCCCGGGAACGGCACCGACAGCAGCACCATGGTGGGCTGGTGGCGCGCCAGGGCTTCCAGGGTCAGGTCGCGCAGGGTGTCGTCGACCAGGTTCAGCGGCGCGGCCAGCGCTTCGGCCAGCGGGTCGAAGGTCGGCTGGCTGCCGGCCAGCGACTCGGCGTAGCGCACGAATTCAAAACGCGGATCGATGGCGTCGCGCAGCACGTCGGCCAGGTCGTTCAGGTACAGCGTGGCCAGGTGCTTGGCTCGATCCTGCAGGCCCAGGGCGCCGAAGGCCCAGCCCAGGGGGTCGCCGCCCTCGTCGTCCATGTACACATCCAGCGAAGCGAAGCGCGGGCCTTCAGGCAGGAAGTTACGGCCAACGATGCGGTGGGCCAGCGTCGAGTCGCGGCCTTGCAGGAAGGCGATCACCGGGGCGATGGTGGCCAGGTAGCGCGGCTGCATGGCGACGAAGGCCTGGATCGCGGGGGTGTGCTTGTCCAGCGGCAACGCGTCCACCTTGGCCGCCACGGCGCGCAGGCCGTCGGGCGACAGCAGGCGCAAGACCAGCGCCAACGCCAGGTCTTCCTGCGTGGCCGTGACGCCGCGGGAGCGCAGGAAGCCGGTCAGGTAGGCGGTGGACGGGTATGGCGTATTGAGCTGCGTCATCGGCGGGATGACGGACAGCACGCGAAGGGGCGTGGCAGACATGAGACACGGCGGGAAATGCCGTCAAAGCGGGGATCGAGGGGGGATTATAGTTACCGGCGAGTTCTCATCGGCGTAACACGGGAAATCAAGGGGCATAACGTGGGCAACCGGCTTCCCCATTCCTCCCTCGACCACAAGGAGTGTTTCGTGCCGAACCGGGAACGACATAAACAGCGATTTATGATCCTGCATTGGCAACAGAGGCGAGCAGTCGAGATATGAAACCACTCACCGTTGTATCAGTAGAAAGATACGCACCAGACGACGATGCCGCCTCGGTCACGCTTCGCAGCGACCAAGGGGAAGTCACCGTTTTCTGCTGGCCCTGCTCCGTCAAGGCCGGTGACGTCGTCATGAATCGCCTGTCTGCAATGGATGGTGAAGTCGGCGGCGCCTACGGAGTTGACTGGCCTCAGGGTGAGAAAGACGCCGCGTCGGCGGAACAACTGGAGCGTACCGGACATTACGCCTATCGAGGCCGCGGGCGCGTAGCCAAGGCGTCTGAAGGCTTGGTTGAAACGATGGGATTCTTGATCGAATTCGGAGAAACACCCGAGACCGGACACGTCGAATTTGATATTGCCCGGCTCGATTGCGGGTGCGATACCCTCGATTGACGCACCCTAACTCTCTCGCTATTCGTACAGGACTTCCCGTCGTTTCAATTCATGCTGTATTTGACGATACTGCAGCAGTAGGGATTCGGTACTCACGCGAGTCAGATCTGCGTCACCCATCGACGACCCAAGCCCTTCAAGAATCGAGCCATAATTTTTGAACAGGAGTTGATCCAAAAATGCAGGGGTGATGCCAAGCGGTTTGCATACATCCTGCGCGAGAAGAGCCTCGACGGCGGCATATGAGGTTGCAGGTACCTTTGTTGGAAGTTCAGGAACGATTCTGTTCACCACTCCCATGACCCGGCTATCCAATGCAATGCGATCAGTGGCCAGACCAAAGCCGGATGTAAGAAAGTCACGCGCTCCCTTGTTCTTGACATAGGCCAGAGACTTCGCAACATATTGCCAGCGTTCCTCTGACGTTTTCAGCGCCACCACGTAGCGTATGAAACCGCTCGGCCCGCCTTTGTACGCCTTAAGAAAGGCGAAGTTCTTTATCAGGGCAAGGACCTTTGGCGAAAGCTCCGGATTAACGTCGGACACATAGCGCGCACCTATTTCACGCAACACTTCGCCAAGCACCATTGCCACCTGGGCTTCGGGCATGGCACATAGACGTTCGTAGTTCAATTTTTCCCGGATGGCGGCCTCGGAAAGCCGCTTGGCGGGATCGGATTTTCCCACCACGACAACCTGGCTTACGACGCGGATCCAAATATCGGTATCGGACATCGTTTTCCAATGATCCGCTGGCGGCAGTCGGATATCGTGCCCAAAGCGTTCGCATATCCATCGGAACTTGCCGACTTGTTCTTCCGTAAGCGTAGGGAGCTGCATAACCTTGCATTATTAGGAAAGCGAGCAATCTTACACTGCCAACATCTAAGCGCTATGGAATTCCCATTATCAGGCAGATAACGGTATCTGTTCGCCATTCGCGCCTAAAACCTCAATTTCCCCCACCAAACAAATCCGCCCCCCGCGCATCCGCCGGCTCCAACACATACCCAATTTCCCCCGCCACCTCGCGCAGAATCCCCTGCGCCAGGTTGAACGCGGTATTGGCCGCCGGCACGCCCGCGTAGATCGCGTTCTGCAGCAACACTTCCTTCAGTTCATCCGGACTCAGCCGCGACTCGTCCTTCGCCGTCAGCGCGGCCCGCACGTGCAGCTCGAATTCCTCCCACCGCCCTAAAGACAAGGTCACCGCCAGCACCATCATGCGCCGTGCCTTGTGCGGCAGGCCCGGGCGGCTCCAGATGTCGTGCCAGGCGTAGCGGGTGATCAGGTTCTGGTAGTCGGCGGTGAAGGTGGTGGCGCGGTCCAGCGAGCGCTGCACCCATTCTTCTCCCAGCACGGCGCGGCGGTTGGCCAGGCCGCGCTCGAAATCGTCTTCCCGGCTCATTGCGGCATCTCCCCTTGGGTGCTTGCGTCGGCGGGGCGGGCAACGGCGCTGCCCGCCCCGGCCGATCAGTTCACGGTGATGTTATTGGTTTTCACGACCTCGGCCCAGCGGACCTGTTCGGCGTCGACGAACTTGGCGAAGTCCGCGGCGCTGCTGCCGACCGGGGTCAGGCCGAGCTTGGCGAGCTTGTCGCGGGTTTCGGGGCGGGCCAGCGCTTTCTGCACCAGGTCCTGCAGCTTGGCGACGACCTGCGGATCGGTGCCGGCCGGCAGGAAGAAGCCGTTCCATTCGACGACGTCGAAGGCCTTGACGCCGCCTTCGCTGACGGTGGGCACGTTGGGCAGGTCGGGCATGCGCGCGGCCGACGAGACCGCCAGCGCCTTGAGCTTGCCGGTGCTGACGTAGTTCAGGCTGGACGCGGCGTTGGCGAAGTAGACGTCGACCTGCCCGCCCATGACGTCGACGATGGCGGGCGCGCCGCCCTTGTACGGCACGTGCACGACGTCGATCTTGGCATCCTTCTTGAGCAGTTCGGCGGCCATCTGCGCCAGGCTGCCGGGGCCGTACGAGGCGAAGGTATAGCGGCCGGGGTTGGCGCGCGCGGCCTTGATGAAGTCCGGCAGGCTGTTGAAGGCCGAGCCGGTTGCGGCGACCAGGATGTTGGGCACGCTGACGGCCTGCGAGACGGGAATGAAGTCCTTCTTGGCGTCGTAGGGCAGCTTGCGCAGCACGGGGTTGATGGAGAACGCGGAGGCGTCGTACAGCACGGTGTAGCCGTCGGGCTTGGCGCGGGCCACGTAGGCGGCGCCGATGGAGCCGCTGGCGCCGCCCTTGTTTTCGATGACGACGCTCTGGCCGGCGACTTCCCCCATGCCCTGGGCGATGATGCGGGCGGCGTTGTCGGCGCCGCCGCCGGCCGAGTACGGCACCACCACGGTGATGGGCTGGTCGGGGTAGCCGGCGGCGTGGGCCGCGCCCAGGGTGCCGGCCAGGGCCAATGCGGCGGCCACGGGGCGCAGTGCGGCCAGGGCCGCGTGATGGGTTTTCTTCATGTGTGCTCCTCACGTCTCCCCTGCAGGGGATGTTGAATCGATCCAGGATCGTGGCGCGGTCCGTCCGAGGTCAGACGGTCGCGATGGGGTTGACCGGCGCGCCCACCAGGCCGGGCACGTACATCGGTGCGGCGGTCAGGAAGAAGGCGTGGCGGTCGTGCTGGCGCAGCCAATGCGCCAGCGGGGTCAGGTGCCAGAGTTCGCCCAGCGGCAAACCCAGCTTGAACAGGCATTGTTCGTGTAGCGGCAAGAGCGGCCCGCTGCCGCTCTCCAGGTGATGATTGCGCAATTCCACCGCGTGGTTGTCGGCGGCGATGGCGGCGATGCGGCTGTCCTTGATCCAGGCGAGCAATTGCGCGTCGGCGCCGTCCAGCACGCAGCAGCTGGTCTTGAGCCGGTCCTGCTCGTCATCGCGCAGCGTGAGCGCGAGGTCGGCCAGGCCGGTATGCAGGCACAGGATGTCGCCGGGGCGCACCTGCACGCCGTCGGCGTGCATCACGTCCATCAGGTCCTGGTACGAGACCTTGCGGTGCGCGTCGCCGAAGCGGGCGCGCAGGTCGACCATGACGCCGCGCCCCTGGATGCCGTGCCGCGCCATGGGCGCGATGGACAGATCCTGGGTGCCGGTGAAGCCGTCGGCGCGCGGCTCGCTGACGGTGAAGCCGTTGTAGCCGGTGGGCTGCGGCTGGCCGGTGCCATGGGCGTCGTACATCGCGCCGACGTGGCCCAGGGCGTCCCATTGGGTGGAGTACTGCGGCGACAGCGTGACGCGGTCGTCGCTGACGACGTCGGTGGCGCCCGGCACGTCGCGCGCCAGCGGATAGCGGTACACGGGCACGCCGTTCTTTTCGGCGGGCTGGATCACGGGGCCCTTGCGCCGTGGGTTGAGCACGGGCGCGCGCGGCACCGTCAGCGGCAGGCTCAGGGAAAACGACAGGCCTTCGCGGATTTCCGCGACGGCGGCCAGGCGCGCCTGGCGATTCAGGTGGTTCAGGGTGCCGAGCTGGTCGTCGTCGCCGAAGTCGCCCCAGTTGGAGCCGTCGGGACGCTGCTGGTAGCGTGGATGCATTTTTTTTGTCTCCTCGTTCTGTCTCGGACGAGTCTTATGATCGTTGTGGCGGCTATTGCACCACCGAGGATTGCCGTAATTGGGCAATTTCGGACGCGGTGTATCCCAGGGTGGACAGAATTTTTTCACTGTGCTCGCCCAGGCCGGGCGCGCCACGCCCTGCTCGGGACTCGTTGCACGCCGCCTCGGAGTCACCGCGCCCTGCTCCAGATTCGCCGCGCCCCTCCCCCGACTCATCGGCAGGCGCTGGCGCGGCGCCGCCGAAGTGGGCCCATTGCGCCAGGCCCAGGTAGTTGCCGGCCTGCGGGTTGTGGTACGGCCGCATGAGCCCCATGGCCTCGACCTGGGGATGGTCGAACATGTCCTCGACCGGGCGCACTTCGGCGCAAGGCACGCTCTGCCCGAAGCGCTCGGCCCATTCGCGCGCCGAAGCGCGCGCCAGCGCCTGGCGCACCAGGGGCACCAGCACGGCGGCCTGGGCGGCGCGCTTTTTGACGGAGTCGTAGTCAGGGTGTTCGGCCAGCTCCGGCAGGTCCAGGTGGCCGCACAGCGCGCGCCAGAAGTGCGGCGTGTTGGCCGACAGGTACAGGTAGCCGTCGCGGGTGGGATGGATGCCGGTGATGCCGCCCGAGCGCATGTCGCGTTCGATATGGCGCGGTTCGCCGTCGGCCCACACCAGGCGGGCCGACTGCATCGCCAGCGCGCTGCCCAGCAGCGAGACCTCGATCGCCTGGCCACGGCCGGTCTTTTCGCGGCGGTAGAGGGCCGCCGCCACGCTGTTGGAGATCAAGGCGGCGCCGTAGTAGTCGACCACCGAGCCGTACAGCACTTCGGGCGGACCGTCGGCCTTGGCCTGGGCGGCGCACATGCCGGTCATCGATTGCAGCACCTGGTCGTAGCCGGCGTGGCGCGCCATCGGGCCGACCGCGCCATAGCCGGTCATGGCGCAATAGACCAGGCGCGGGTTGACCGCCGACAGCGTGGCGAAGTCGATGCGCAGGCGTTCGGGCACGCCGGGCCGGAAGTTGTGGACCAGCACGTCGGCCTCGCGCACCAGCCGCAGCAGGATCTCGTGGCCGGCGGCTTCCTTCAGGTTCAGGCACAGGCCGCGCTTGTTGCGGTTGATGCCCAGGAAGGCGCGGCTTTCGCTGGCCAGCGTCGACGGGTACTTGCGCAGGTTGTCGCCTTCGGGCGGCTCGACCTTGATGACGTCGGCGCCCATGTCGCCCAAGAGGGCGCAGCCATAGGGGCCGGCGATGTAGGCGCTCAGGTCCAGGACCTTGATGCCGGCCAGCGGCAGGTCGGCGGGGGATGCTTGTTGCATTGCGGATTCACTCAAAATCGGTAGCGCGGCCGCGTCAGGCGGCGCGGCCGGCGGCCAGCAGCACGTCCTGGGCGCGCCGCACGAAGGGGGCGTCGATCATCTTGCCGTCGAGCACGAAGGCGCCGACGCCGTCATGCTCGCGGCTGGCGGACACGATGCGCTCGGCCTGGGCGATCTCGTCCGCGCTGAAGCCGAACACTTCGTTGGCGATGGCTATCTGGCTGGGATGCACGCACGACTTGCCCAGGAACCCGAGCGAGCGCGCCAGTTGCGCCTCGGCCCGAAAGCCCTCGGCATCGCGCACGCGGGCGTAGGCCGCGTCCATGGCGTACTTGCCGGCGCAGCCGGCGGCCAGGCGCAGGGACAGCATCACCGCGCGCAGCGTGTCGGGCTGGTAGCGCTCGATGCCGAGCGGCTCGAACAGGTCGGCCAGACCCAATTGGAGGCCGGCGACGCACGGATGGGCCGCCGCCAGTTGCGCGGCGTCGGCCAGCGCGAGCGGGGTTTCGACGGTGACCAGGAATTCACCGGCGAAGCCGGCGTCCATGGCCTCGTCGATCGCGGCGCGCAGCGCGGCGGCGCTTTCGACCTTGGGCAGGTTCAGCACGTCGATGGGCAGGCCGCGCAGCGCGGCCAGGTCGGCGGCAAAGTCGGGCGTGTCGGCGGCGTTGACGCGGACGATAATTTTCTTGGGATGTTGTTCACGGACGGCGGCGAACGCGGGGGCGCCCAGCCAGGCCGCCAAGGCGGCGCGGGCTTCCTGCTTGCGGGTCGGCGCGACCGCGTCCTCCAGGTCGAAGGACAGCGCGTCGGCCGCGCTGGCCAGGGCCTTGTCGAACAGTTCCGGACGCGAGGCGGGAACGAAAAGCTTGCTTCTCATTGATGTCTCCTGGCCGCATTGTGGCGCTGGAGACGTGCGATCGGGGACAGCCAAATTACGATAAGACGATAGAATATCTATCATCATGAACACCGACTTCCTGCACACGCTGGCCGCCGTGGCGCGCCATGGCTCGATGGCCGAGGCCGCCCGCCGCCTGGGGTTGACCCACGGCGCGGTGGCGCAGCAGATCCGCAAGCTGGAACAGGAACTGGGCGTGGCGCTGGTGGCGCGCGCCGGCCGCACCGTGCACCTGACCGCCAAGGCCACCGAACTGATCGAGCCGATGCGCGAGGTGCTGGAACGGATCGAGAAGATCCGCTACCTGGCCCGTTCCGACGAGATGATGGGCGAGCTGCGGCTGGGCGCCGGCAATACGGCGCTCAATTCGATGGTGCCGGCCATCCTGGAACACCTGGTGCGGCGCCATCCGCTCATCAACGTCGAGATCCAGCCGGGCCATTCGGCGCGCTTCTACCCCGCCATCGAAAGCGGCGAACTGGACGCCGCCATCGCGCTGCAAGCGCCCTACCCGCTGTCCAAGAGTCTGGGCTGGCAGTTGCTGCGCGAAGAACCCTACGTGCTGGCGGCGGCGCCGCGCCATGCCGGTCGGCACCCGCACAGCCTGCTGACGGCCGAACCCTTCATCCGCTACCAGCGCAGCGATTGGGGCGGGCAGCACATCGACGATTACTTGCGGCGCGTGGGCATCACGCCGCGCGAGCGCTTCGAGCTGAACGCCATCGAATCCATCGCGGTGATGGTCAGCCGCGACCTGGGGGTGGCGATCCTGCCGCGCTCCACCAACGGCGCGATCGAACGGCTCGGCCTGCTCGCCCTGCCGCTGCCCGAGCCCTGCGAGCCTCGCCGCTTCGGCCTGATCTGGTCGCGCGGGTCGCCACGGCTGGCGTTGATCCGCGCCTTTCGCGACATTGCCGTTGTAGAGTATGCCAACGCGGGCGCCTGACCCGCGCGCTACAAGGGGAAAGCATGAAGAAGACCATTCTGTCGACGCTCGTCGGCTGCTCGATGTTCGCACTGCCGCTGGCCGCCAGCGCGGCCGGCCAGATCGGCTACCTGGGGCCGGCGGGTTCGTGGACGCACCAGGCCTGCCTGGATCTGTTCGGCCCCGCTGACCTGGTGCCGCTGACGCGCGACGACCTGTTCAAGGGCTACCAGTCCGGCAAGATCGAGCGCGCCTGCGTGCCCGTGACCACGTCGGTGGTGGGCGTGACGCCCTACCTGGACGCTGTGCTGGCCCTGCCGGACGTGATGATCGTGGCCGAGTATCCGAAGATGCTGGGCTACAGCCTGCTGGCCAAGCCGGGCACCAAACTGGCGGACGTCACGGAGGTGCTGGCGCACCCGGTGGCGTTCGAGGAGGTCAAGCCGTGGGTCGACCGCGAGATGCCCAAGGTCAAGCGCACCGAGGCCGCCAGCGGCGGCGCCGCCGCCAAGACGGTGGCCGACAGCCCGGGCCATGACAAGGCGTCGTTCGGGCCCAAGGTGGGCGCGTTGGTCTATTCGCTGGTATCGCTGGTGGATGGCATCGAGCAAGGGCCGCACAACGTGACCCGCTGGTGGGTGCTGGGCCGAGCGATGCCGGCGCCGACCGGGCGCGACAAGACCTCGCTGCTGGTCGACACATCCGACGACAGGTTCAACGACACGTTGGCGGCGCTGGTCGATGCCAAGGTGCCGGTGCTGACGATCTACGAACGGCCCAGCAAGAAGACGCTGGACACGCATCGCTACGTGGTCGAAGTGGCCGGCCATGCCCGGCAGGAGCCGCTGGCGTCGGTGTTGGCGGCCCATCCGGGGATACGGCTTTTGGGCTCGTACCCCCGCCAGTGATTCCCGCGCTCGCCGATCTGGCGAAAGATCCGGTTGCACTTTATTGGGGACATACGCAAATACGCCCTTGATAATGCGGACCTTCCCTCGGCAGCGCGTGCGCACAACATTGCCGGGCAATAAGAAGCGCCGGGCCCGCGGGCCCGGCCAGCAACCCAGGATCCCATTCAATGAGCCGTATTTTTCCAGGCGACCTCTGGTCCGTGGGCGAAGCCCGCATCAACGATCTGTTGGTCGTGGTCCGCTTGCGCACCGGCCTGCCGCCGGCGCCCACACGCCAGGTCAATGAGAACCTGGTCATCATTTCCTGGCCGTACACGGGCATCGAAAACGGCATGCCCAATGAAGAAGACAAGCAAAGCACCAACCGCTTCGAAGAAGCCATCGAACAGGCTTTCGACGACTCCGACATCGGCGTGCAGGTGGCTTGCCTGACCGGCAATCACCAGAAGGAATGGCGCTTCTACACGCACGACGTCGAAGCGTTCCTGGACGCGTTCAATGCCTGCCTGGCGGGGCATCCGGTCTATCCCATCCGACTGGGCACATACAAGGATCCCGACTGGAATGGCCTGGCGGGACTACAGCCGGAAGGCTCCGACCAGCTTCACTGAAAGGCCCCCCCGGCCGCGCCCTCGATCAGGCCGGTCGCCATTTGCAGAGGATATTATTTTGAAGTTCAAAGCCGCACTCCTGATCTCCGCCATCACCGCCATGGTTGCCACCCCCGCGAATGCCGAGCCGCCGCGCTCGGTGGACGCCCGGAGCTTCGATATCGCCGGCGTCAAGACGGGCATGGACTACGACGAAGCGGTCGCCGCCGCAGCGAAGAATTTTGGCGTGGGCAAGCATCAGATCAAGGCGGGTTACCCGACGCTGAACCCCGTCACCAACACCAAGCAACCGCAGAATTTCAGCTACGAAAAAGATGGCGTTCGGCTGGTGGTGCATTTCGAGCCGCGCGTGCCGGTCGACAAGCAGCGGCCGCTGGCGGTGTCCCAGGTCAGCTACGAAATGCCGTGGACGCCGGCCAACAAGGACGCCATGGCGCAGGCCGTGGTGCAGAAATACGGCAAGCAGTCGAACTTTCCCAACCAGTTGAACCTGGAGTGGTGCCAGAAGCCCAGCACCAATCCCGGCATGGGTTGCTCGACCGACATGACGCAGGCGGTGTTGAAATACAGCGGCGTGAGCGTGCAGCTGTATGACCCGGCCTGGACCAACGCGCGGATCGAGTTCATCAACCAGTCGAACAGCCGCAAGCCGAGCTTCTGACGTTGGCCCGGCGCCCGCGATACGCATGGCGGGCGCCGTCGCGTGGACCATAAGCAAGCCCGTCCGAACCGGCCGGGCTTGCGCTCAATACTGATACCGCATCGTCAACGTCGCGCTGCGCCCCGCCGCCCACGCGCCCTGGCTGTAGAAGCCGATCTGCGAGTAGTACTTGCGGTCCATCAGATTGTTGACGTTCAGCTGCGCCGACAGGCTCTTGTCGAACCGGTAGCGCGCCATCAGGTTGACCAGCGCGTAGCTGCCCTGCCCCACGCGCTCTTCGCCATTGGGGCCGTTGGCGATCGTGTAGACGTGGCTCTGCCAGTTGACGCCGCCGCCCACCGTCAACCGGTTCCAGTCGCCCGGCAATCGGTAGGTGGTGAACAAGCGCACCAGGCTGCGCGGCTGGTCGGTCTGGATGGGGCTGCCGTCGCCGTCGCGCGCGGTCCAGTGCGACCATCCCGCCGCCACGTTCCAACCGGGCGAGACTTCCCCCGACACTTCCAGGTCGAAGCCCCGGCTGCGCGTGCCATTGGCGGCGCGCGAGGCCTGGTTGAGCGTGCCGGGCACCAGATAGCCGACGTCGTCCTGCGCCAGATTGTCCTGGTTGATCTGGAATACCGCCGCCGAGGCATTCAGGCGGCCTTCGAGGAATTCACCCTTGATGCCGGCCTCGTAGGCCTTGCCCTCCAGCGGATCGAGCCAGTTGCCGTTGCGGTCCTGCTTGTCCTGCGGGTTGAAGATCCCGGTATAGCTGACGTACGCCGTGTAGTTCTCGTTGATGTCGTACAGCAGGCCGGCGTACGGCACGAACGCGTCCTTGTCGAACGCCTGCCGGCTGCCGCCGCCCCACCCTACCGCATCCGTCTTCCACGTGCTGTAGCGGCCGCCGACGATCAGCTTGAGCGGGTCGGCCAGGCTGAAGCGCAGCGCGCCGTACCAACCGGCCTGCTTGGTGGTATAGCGGCTGGCCAGGGTGGAGGTGTCGCTCCATTGGGGCTCGGGATACGAGCCGTCCCAGTCCAGGAAATTGCCGATGGGCGCCGGCGAGACCGCACCACGGTTGCGGAAATCGGCGTACTGGCGGGTGAAGCTGGCGCCGACCACCGCTTCGTGCTGGCGGCCGAACAATGAGAATGGGCCAGAAGCCTTGAGGTCCAGGCTGTTCTGCTTGCGGTCGCCGTAGTAGCGCTGGGCCGACGCGCCCATGCCCAGGCCGGTGACGCGGTCGGGCCAACCGGTCAGGTAGAGCAGCTTGCCGTCCATTTCGTGCTTGGAGTGCGAACCGACGGCCTGCACGCGCCAGCCGTTGTCGAAGCGGTGCTCCAGGCTGGCAAAGGCGCCTTCGGTGGTGCTGGCCCACTTGGTCCAGTCGGCGCCGGTGTTGAGCGAGCGTTTCCAGTCGGTGCGGCCGCCGTCGGCGTACCACAGCGGGAAACCGCCCCAGCTGCTGCGTTGCGGGTCGTTGTCCTGGTAGTTGAAGCCGACGCTCAAGGTGGTGTGGGCGGTCAGGTCGGCGTCCACCACGCCATAGAAGACCTTCTTGCGGTTCTGGTAGCCGTCCAGGTAGGAATGATTGTCCTGGTAGGCCGAGACGATACGGCCGCGCACGCTGCCGCTGGCGTTCAGCGGCGAGGACAGGTCGGCGCTGGCGCGGTAGGTGTCCCAGGTGCCGGCGCTGACGCTCAGGTCGGCGGTGAATTCGCGGCTGGTGGCGTGCTTGCGCACCAGGTTGACCGAGGCGGACGGGTTGCCGGTGCCGGTCAGCAGGCCCGTTGCGCCACGCACCACTTCGACGCGGTCGTAGATGATGGGGTCGATGGATGATTCGCCCGCCGAATAGCCGGTCTCGAAGCTGGTGGGCACGCCGTCGTACAGATAGTTGCTGATGGCGAAGCCGCGCGAGCTGAAGGTGTAGCGCTCGCTGTCGTAGTTCTGCACCGAGATGCCGGGCGTGTTGCCCAGGATGTCGGTCAGCGAGCGCATGTCCTGGTCCTCGATGCGCTGGCGCGTGACCACGGTGACCGACTGCGGGGTTTCGCGCAGCGTCAGCGGCAGACCGGTGCTGGCGGCCGTGGCGCGCGGGGTGTACGAACCCGTGCCCTCGGTGGTGGTCGGGTCGCCGTCAGCCTGGACCTGCACGGCGGGCAAGGTGGCGACGCCCGACTCCTGCGCCAGCGCTGTGCCGCTGGCCAGCGCCATCAGCACCAGGCTGGTGGTGCGCCGCAGGGCGAGGCGTGGACGAATGGGGGAAATCAGGCTGGCGGGCCGCGGGTCTTGCATGACGCTTCCTTGCAGGATTGGTGAACGATTGGCAAGGAAGTGTAATGCGAACTCTTATCATGTGCATTTATGTTGCTGATATGCACAATAGGGATTGCCCCGATTGGGCCAGGCCTTGTAGGGGTTTTCGACGCGTGGCACGCGCGCGTCCGGGCTATGGTGCCGCCGTCCTGGCCGCGTCGGGCCTGGCTTGTCGGGAACTACTTCCCAACACCCTTCGGAACAAATAATGCGTGCGCGCCATTGGCCAGGTATGCCCCGTTCACGCCATCGAATCTGCGTGCCGCGTCCGGCCATGCTATGAATTTCCGGTCAACCCTGGTTCCGCGCTGACCGGTAGCCGCGTCGACGGATACCAACTTCTCCGCGCGCGCCTTTGCCTCGCGCAGCACGATCGCCACGAATACCTCGGTATTCTCGTCACCCGCCGGAATTGATGCCCGCAGCTCGCCGTTGAGCATGGAATCCGGAAGAAAGTCCGCCGCTCTTGACCTCAAAAGGCTGACCAGCCCTGACCCAACCAGCGCGTAGATCCACCCCTTTCCCGAGGGATGACGTTTCACGTAGCGATTGTGAAAATCCTCTTCGGAGATGATGGAGGAATCCACGATCGTTACATGAACCCCTTCACACGCATCGATTCGAGTCCTGTATCCCGGCCGCTCGACGTCCGGCTGCTCCTGCATGTTGATGAACCGGATAGAGGGGCGGGCTTTCATGAGCGCGGCGGCGAATTCAGCCTCATCCGCTGAAGTCATGAATAAGCACTGTTGAACCATCTTGGAGTCAGCCACGGGTCGCCCTGTTCCGGTTCCGCAATACATGCGCCCACGCCAGGATCACTGGCATGAACCCTGCCCTTACCGATCCACCGACTTCATGTCGCAGCTCGTCTCCTGCACGTCGCACAGCCCCCGGAACCAGGCACGCCCGGCCAGTTGTTCGCCCTTGGCGCGCTCGACGATTTCATCCTGCGGCGAGCGCTTGCGGTCAACCAGATAGTCCAGCAGCACCCAGTCCTCGTGGCAGGCGCGGATGCCCTGGATCTTGCCCATTTCGGTCAGCCAGTCGCTGCCCAGGTCCACCAGCCGCTGGCTGGCGGCGTCGGGCCTGGCATAGCCGCGCGCGGATTGGATGCCGACCCGCGCATCGTCCGCGCGGATCCAGCCTTCACCCTTGTAGACCTTGCGCGGCGCACGCTCCGGATATTCTTCCTCGTTGTAGGCATCGCTGGCGTTGGCGATCCTGAGCCAGCCATCCCTGGCTTCCTTCACGTCGAAGGTGACGCTGTACGAATACTCCGGCTCGCCCGCGGCGGGTTTGGCGGGGATCTGGCCCAGGACCTTGGCACCGGCGGACGGCGCGGCGCGCACGGTGATCGAGGGCTTGTCGTAGTTGGCCCAGGCGCTGAAGGCGCAGGCGGTCGGCCCCTTGGGGGCTTCGGCCTGGGAATTGGCGGCCATGGCGGCCGACCCCGCAAAGAGCGAGAGGACGGCGATTGAAGCGGTCAGACGAGGACGAATATGCATAACGGCTCCGGAACATCGACTATTTGAATAGGGCACATGAGAGAGATGCCTTTCATCCGCAGCGATGTCAAGCAGTTTAGTGCCATCACAAAATAGCAGAGCCATTTAGGACATTGCGTGCACACGAGTATCCTGACGGAAATCCCAATTGAAGTGTTACCCAGCCCATTTCAAGCTATACCCGCTTGATTGCAGAGTAGGATACCGCAATCTTAACGCTCCCATTCTGCTCAAAGGAAAACGAATATATCGTTTTCGGGCGCGAAGATAGTTCGTTGGAACGTTCCGAGGCGTCGGCCACGTCTTTCATCGGCGATTGAAGGGAAGCGGCCTTGCTCTCCTCGGAAACCGTACCCTGATTCAAACCAAGGACGGGTTCAATTCGCTCAGTCACTTGGGCAGCTTCGTTGCCTACCCTATTCAGAGCTCGACGAATTTCCTTGCTCAAGATCTTCGTAAAGTCCCACGCGGCATTTCCGAGAATACCGGCCAGGAAGGTTGTCTGAATCACGTTCTCCCGCACGAAATCGGAGACGGAAGTGACAACGGAAAACAGAATGGATCCATTTTCAACGCTAGTTATTTCAGACCGGATTTTTATCGGTTCCTGGCTAAGAGGAGAATACCCAGCCGCTCTTCCTGAGGTCGACGCTTTATTTATTGCGCGGTTTATCCCAGTGAGCAAAACACCTAGTTCTGCAATCGTCAGATTTTTGGGCTCGCCCTCCTCGGTCGCTCGAATTCGGATTTGAAAATTAACTTCTTCGGCCATTTTTCACCTTCCATAGTTCTGGACACAGCGCCAAGCAAGCATTCCTCAGATTCGACGGCAAATCATTCGGCAACTTGATCCCCTGCCCGGCCGCCCATAGCTCCCTCAATCACCGGAACCGCAGGTGCCGCCGCTGCAACTGCCCCACCGTCCGGCACCCCATCAGCTTCATCGCCCGCTCGATCTCCACGCGCATCTGTTCCAGCGCCCTTTCCACGCCGGGCCGCCCGGCGGCAGCCAGCGGGAACAGGTAGTAGCGGCCCAGCCCCACGGCCTTGGCGCCCAGCGCCAGCGCCTTGAGCACGTGCGTGCCGCGCTGCACGCCGCCGTCCATCATCACGTCGATGCGGTCGCCGACGGCGTCGACGATCTCGGCCAACTGGTCGAAGGCGCTGCGCGAGCCGTCGAGCTGGCGGCCGCCGTGGTTGGACAGCACGATGCCGGTGCAGCCGATGTCGACGGCGCGTTTGGCGTCCTCGACCGACATGATGCCCTTCAGGCAGAACTGGCCGCCCCACTCGCGCACCATGGCGGCGACATCGTCCCAGGTCATGGCGGGGTCCAGCATCTCGGTGAAATAGCGGCTGATGGACATGGCGCCGCCGCCCATGTCGACGTGGCCGTCCAGCTGCGGCAGGCGGAAGCGCTCGTGGGTGGCGTAGTTGATGGCCCAGGCCGGCTTGATGGCGAACTGGGCGATGCCGGCCAGGTTCAGGCGGAACGGGATGGCAAAACCCGTGCGCTTGTCGCGCTCGCGGTTGCCGCCGGTGATGCTGTCGACCGTCAGCATCATGACCTGCACGCCCGCGGCCTTGGCGCGCGCCATCATGTCGCGGTTCAGGCCGCGGTCCTTGTGGAAGTAGAACTGGTAGACCTGCGGGCCGCCGCTGATCTGGCGCGCCTCTTCCAGGCTGACGGTGCCCAGTGACGACACGCCGAACATCGTGCCGAACTTGCCGGCGGCGGCGGCCACGGCGCGTTCGCCGTCGTGGTGGAACAGGCGCTGCAGCGCGGTGGGCGAGCAATAGACCGGCATGGCCAGCTTCTGGCCCATGACGGTGACGGACATGTCCACATTCGCCACGCCGCGCAGCACGTCGGGCACCAGGTCGCAGGCCTCGAAGGCCTCGGTGTTGCGGCGGTAGGTGGTCTCATCGTCGGCGGCGCCGTCGATGTAGTTGAAGATCGGGCCGGGCAGCCGCTGGCGCGCCATGCGGCGAAAGTCGTGGAAATTCTGGCACTGGTTCAGACGCATCGGAAGACCTTTTATCTACGCTGCACGTACAAACGACATACCGGTTGCCACCTCGCCGGCGGTGCAAACCACTGGGCCGCTGACGGTCCGGGTCGGGCCGGGCGCCAGGGCATGGAGCGGAATTGTAGTCCGACGCGCCGGGGCGGCCGCTTGCAGACATCACATCTCGGACAGCACGGCCCTGGAGTCTGATACCGTTTGCGTTGTCGCCCCGCCCTTGCCGCCGTCATGCCCCACCGCCCCGATCTGTTCTCGCCGCCGCCCCGCCAACGCGCCGCCCGCGCCAACTCGCTGCTTTGGCTCCTGGATCCGCTGGAGCGTGACCCCGGCTATCTGCGCCGCAAAATGTTCGGCTGCGACGCCGCCTACCTGGACGGCGCGCTGTACCTGGTGGTGGCCGACCGCGAAGCGCCCTGGAACGGCGTGATGGTGTGCACCTCGCGCGACCGCCACGCGGCGCTGCAGGCCGACATGCCGAGCCTGCTGCCGCACCCGGAACTGGGCAAGTGGCTGTACCTGCCGCAGACCGACGAGGCGTTCGAGAGGCTGGCCGGACAACTGGTGGAACTGGCATTGGCGCGCGATCCGCGCCTGGGCGTGGCGCCCAAGCCGCGGACGCCGCGGCGCAAGTCCTGGCGGGGCGAGGAATAACGCGGGCCGGCGCGCCCTTGCGCCGCGCGTGGCATGCCCTTACGGCAGCCATGGCCGAATTGGCTCACATCGATCCGACCGGGTCGCCAAACACCTCGCGCCAGGGCCGCGACAGCACATCGGCGTCCGCCGTCGACAGGTATTGCGGCGCCCCCCGCGCCATGGCGGCAAACAGCAAGGCGTCGCTGGCCCCGTCCCACGGCGCCGCGAGCGACTCGTCGACCTCGCCGTCCTCGTCCACTTCGCGAATGAACGCGGCGTCGCCATCGACGGCCTGGGCGCGTTGCCGCAGCAGGCCGTGGATCTGCAGCAAGCCGCCATGCACGGGCGAACGCGCTCCGCCCCGGCGGCGCGCGGCGGCCAGCACGCCATACCATTCCGATTGCGGCGGCGCATCGGCAGGCGTGGGGACGCCCTCTTCGTCTTTCGACCAGCGCTCCCAGACGCGACCGTAGCGGTCCCAGCCGTCGGCAGGCAGATCGGCGCCCAACGCCCGCGCCTGTTCGCGCGTCAGTTCGGGAATGCGGGCCAGGATGTCGACCACCGCCTGGCCGTGCGGGCCGAACAGCGCGCCCAGCGGCAGCGGTTGCAGCAGTTCGATCGCGGCGGCGCGCCAGTAGCCGGGTTGCGCCACCAGTCCGGACATGTCGCCCAGTTGCGTCACGCGCACGCGCCACAACTGCCCGGGCCAGCGGCGGCCCAGCGTCATGGTGGCAATGGATTGATCGACGACCAGCCAGGGCGGCTCGGCGCGCGCCAGGCGGACGTGGTTGCCGGCGCGTTCAAGCGCCATGTCGGGATCGGCGGCGTCGAACCAGAAACCGTCGCGGTCGGAAGAGGCGGGCGTGGAAGTCGTCATGGCCGTCATTATCTGTCCAAAGCGTCGGTCCAAAGCATCGACCCAAAGCGTCGATCCAAAGCGGCGGCCGGCGCGCGAACGGCCACCGGGCATCCTGCCCCTCGGGCCGCGTCATTGCCTGGGACGGCGGCGCCTCAATCCGCGGCGGCCCGTTCGGGCGCCAGGGCCTCCTCCAGCCGGTTGCCGCCCAGGGACTTGGCGCGATACAGCGCCAGGTCCGCACGCGCCAGCGCATCGGCCAGCGGCGGCGCGTCCTCGTCGAAACAGGCCAGGCCGATGCTGACGGTGGCGGCGATGCCCAGGCCATCGGCCGGGTTGGCGATGGTGGTGGCAAAACGGCGGGCCGCGGCCGCCCCCAATTGATGGGCGCGGCGGGCGTCGTCACCCGCCAGCAGCGCGGCGAATTCCTCGCCGCCAAGGCGCGCCAGGATGACCTGCGGCCCGAGCGCATCCCGGGCCACCGTGGCGAACGCCGCCAGCACCAGATCGCCGGTGTGGTGGCCGTAGCGGTCGTTGATGGCCTTGAACTGGTCCAGGTCGAACGCCAGCACGGCGATGGGCTCGCGCCCCGCGCTGGCCGCGATAAGGCGCGCGCCCTGCTCGAAGAACCAGCGGCGGTTGCCCAGCCGCGTCAGGTAGTCGGTCTGCGACTCGCGCACCAACTGCGCATGGGTTTCCTCGCGGATCAGCTTGATCAGCGTCATTGGCAGCAGCACCGAATACAACACCCCTTCGTACATGGTGATATTGCTGGCCAGCAACTGCACCGACGGACCCTCGACGGCGACCCACCACGGCAGCAGGAAGGTCCGGCAGAAATAGACCAACGCATGGATGCCCGCGACGGCGATGGCGAAGTTGCGGGTCTTCAGCGTCTTCATGGAATCGCAGCGCAGCAGTTCCCAGGCGGTCAGCGCGCTGACCAGCGCAATGGGCAAGGCGCTGACGTATTTCCAGACCACGTCCTGCCCCGGCACGCCGGCCGCCAGCCAGATCAGCGCCATGACCGCCAGCAGGCCCACCGAACGCTTGCGGTAATGGCGCCCGCTGAGCGAGGCGACGCTGTTCAGCACCAGCAGGTAGCCGCTGAGGATGACCAGATTGCTCAGCGACGCGCCGATCGCGGCAGGCATGTCGGCGCGGAACAAGGCGCAGATACAGCCCACGGCCAACGTGCCGAAACCGGCCGCCAGGATACCCAGCGAGCGGCTGCGATTGGGATGGGTCCGATGCTCCCAGAACGTCAGGCCGGCACTGGCCAGCAGCGTTCCGATGGTGATGAAGTAAAGGGTGAGGAGATCGACGTGCATCTCGGCCGGAAAGAGGTGGCACGCCAGGAGGAAATTGCGGCGGCGTTCGCAATTTTAGGGGGAAATCCGCCGCGGATATGTGACGGGGCGGCCGCTATCGGGGGCAATAAGTCCCCAATTAGGCCGCCCCGCCCGCTTGGTGTCAGAAGCGATACGTCACGCTGCCCACCACGGTGCGGCGGGTGCCGAAGAAGCAATCGCCACGGGCAAGGCAGGTGCCCACGTACTGTTTGTCGAACAGGTTGGTGACGTTCAGCGCCAGGCGCATGGGACCCGCATCGTAGGCCAGCACGGCGTCATACAGGGTGACGGCGGGCACGCCGTTCTGGCCGGTGCCGTCGTCGCTGCTGCCGTTGTAGCGCACGCCCGCCCCCGCCAGGAAGCCCGGGGTTCCCATCACGCTGAAGCGGTAGTTGGCCCAGAACGACGCCATGTGCCGGGGAATGCTGGCCAGTTGGCGCCCCTGTTCGGCCGGCGTGCCCTTGGCCACCTTGGCGTCCAGGAAAGTGTAGGTGGCCACCAGATCGACATTGCCCAGCGACGCCAGGGCTTCCAGTTCGGCGCCCTTGGTGCGGGCCTCGCCGACCTGCACCGTGTCGGCAATGCCGTTGACCACGCCGGCGACCTTGCGGTTTTTCTCGGTCATGTCGAACACGCTGGCGGTGACCGTCAGGTTTTCACCCGGCGGCTGGTACTTCAGGCCCGCCTCCCATTGCTTGCCGCGCAGCGGCTTGAACGCCTGGTTGGCACGGTTGAAGCCGGCCAGGCCCTGGAACGATTCCGAGTAGCTCAGATAGGGATTGAGGCCGGCCTCGGAGCGGTACATCAGGCCAAAACGCTTGCTCATTTCGCTGTCATCGCGCGACCCGGACGGCGTATCGTCCACCGACGCGCGCGAGCGATCGTGGCGCAGCCCCAGCATCAGCAGCCAACGCTCCCATTCGAGCTGGTCCTGCATATAGAGGCCCAGTTGGTTGCCGCGCGAGGTCGGCGCGCTGACCGTCGAGGTGGGCGGCGTGAAGTTGCCATACACGGGGTTGTGCACGTCGATGGGCGCGACCGTACCGCCCACCCCCTGGCGCGCATCCAGCACGGAACGCTGGTAGTCGATGCCGGTCAGCAGGGTGTGGCGGATCGGGCCGGTCTGGAACTTGAACTGGCCCTGGGTGTCGACCACGAACTGCTTGAGGGTCGG
The DNA here is from genome assembly GCF_054188005.1 of Achromobacter sp. KK8. Classification (NCBI taxonomy): domain Bacteria; kingdom Pseudomonadati; phylum Pseudomonadota; class Betaproteobacteria; order Burkholderiales; family Alcaligenaceae; genus Achromobacter; species Achromobacter sp. KK8. The sequence goes on from NZ_CM135178.1 coordinate 5,255,736, forward strand.
CTGGTTCTGGTAGATCACGCGGCGCAGCAGCGTGTCGCTGCCCGGCACCCAGCCGTGGCCGGCGCCGTTGAAGCCGGCGGTGTAGATGCTGCGATAGTCGACCTCGCTGTGCGTGTAGCGCAGGTTCTGCCGCACCGTGACATTGTCGTTGAAGGCGTGCTCGAACTGGTAGCCCACCGCGCTCTGCCTGGCGGTGTACTTGTCGAAGTCGGGTTCGCTGACGAAGAAGTCCTGCGGGATGCGGCCGGCCGGCGTGCTGGTGAGCGTGCCGCGCCAGGGGAAGAAACCGACCATCGATCCGCTATTGTCTTTCTGGAAATTGGCCAGCAGCGTCAACGAGGTCGCGGCGCTGGGCCGCCAGGTCAACGACGGCGCGATGAAATAGCGGTCGTCGTCGACGTATTTGACCGAACTGTCGCTATCGCGCCCCAACGCGACCACGCGATACAGCCACTTGCCGTCTTCGTCGATCGGGCCGGTGAGGTCGGCCTGGATCTGCTTGCGGTTGTGGTTGCCGTAGCTGACGCCGATCTCGCGCATCGCCTCGGGCTGTGGCCGCTTACTGATCTGGTTGACGATGCCGCCGATGGCGCCCTGCCCGTACAGCATGCCGGACGGCCCGCGCAGGATCTCGATGCGCTCCAGCGCGTAGGGGTCGGGCCGGGTGTTGTTGTAGGACCCCACGGCGTTGAGCAGGCCGTCGAGGTATTGGGTGGAATCGGTGCCGCGGATCTTGATGGAGTCGCCGCGATTGTCCGGCCCGAACGCGCCGGCCGTGACGCCGGCGGTATAGCCCGCCGCCTGCTGCACCGACTGGGCGCCCTGCAGCGTCATGCGATCCTGGGTGATGACGCTGATCGACTGCGGCGTTTCCATCACCGGGGTGTCGGTCTTGGTGGCGGTGGCGGCACGCTTGGCGACAAAGCCCTGCACGGGGCCGACCGCGGTTTGTTCGACGTCGCTGCCCGTGACGGTGACGGCGGGCAAATGAACTTCGGCAGGAGCGGACTGCGCCAGGGCGGCGCCCGGGATCCCCAGGCCGAACACGATCAGAGACAATTGCCGGGCACGGAAATGCACCGGGCGCCGGCGGGACGAAAGGCGTACAGCCATGGAAACTCCGTTCACACGTGAATAATAATAAGAACCAGTCTTATTACATTTAGGAGCGGAATTATAGCCACACTGTTTCAGCTGAATGCCAGGATCAATGGTTTTATGACAATGGGAATTGATCCCGGAATTATGATGACCGCCGCCTCCGATCCGTGACGCATCTCGCGCCGCGGATAAGCCGACCTTTGGACGGCCGGGAACTCGCGCGGGCCGCGGGCGGTTTGACGCCCGAGACTCCACCGAAACACCTGGTGGCAAACCGTGGCAGCCTGCAACGGTGCCCCGCGCTGGCTGGGGTTCAATAGCGCCACGCGGCGCCCGGACAATCCCGCCGCGGCCCCGCCGCGCGCTTGCGCCGGCGCCCCTCCCCCTTTCGAGGTCCCGCCCCCATGGCCAATCGATCCTATCTGTACAGCCTGAGCAACCGCCCCGCCAGCTATGCCGACCGGCCCGAAACGATCTGCGGCCTGTCCGAATGGCCGTATGCCGTCCCGTTCTCCTACCGCTTGCTGATGTCGGGCGATCCGCAGTTGTGCGCGTCCTTGATCGCCGACGGCCTGGAAGACGACGAGCCGCATCGGCGCACCCGGCTGTATGCCATCAGCAGCCGCTTCGAGCCCGGCCTGGCGCGCATCAAGCGCTTTGCCGAGATCGTGCGGGCGGCGGTGGGCGGCGCCGCGCCCGCGACGGCAGCGACGCCAGCGGCCGAGCCGGCGCCGTCGCTGCTCGGCAGGATCCGGCGGCTGTTCTCGTCCGCCGACGCCGCGCCGGCCGGGCCTGCGACCACGGCCCCGACCGAACTGCTGGCGGCCCTGGACGAGACCATCGCCTTTCTCGAGGCGCACCGCGACGACTACCTGCTGCTGGAGACCATCGAACTGGACGTGATGGCCGAATCGGAAGAGGCCGCGCTCAAGGCGAGCGTGGAAAAAGAGCTGGCGCGTTGCCGCCAGGCGGGCGCCGCGCTCGACGCGCTGCCGGCCGATCCGGCCGAGGCCGGCCGGCAGTTGCTGGCGGCCACCCGGGAACGCGGCGCCGCGCCGCTGGATGCCCTGCACGGATTGCGTTTGGACGACAGCTTCGATGGCGGCCGCAACCAGCGCGTGGACTACATCCTGGGGCTGATGTGGAGCGAGGTGCTGTACTTCGACCTGCTCGACCGCGCCGAATTCGAGGCGCGCCAGCGCGAGGCGCAGGCGGAGTGACACCCGGCCGGCGGCCGTGCGCCGGCCCCTGCCCCTGCCCGCTTTGCCCCCTGCCCGCTTTGCCCCCTGCCCGCTTCGGCCCCGCTCCTACGGCACGACGCCCGCCGCCCGCCGCAACGCCTGCCGGTTCTCGCGCACCCACGCCGTCAGGCCCTGCGTGGCGATGCCGCGCGCGGCGTTGAAGGTCCGCGCCGGATCCCACGCCACGCCCCGCCCTTGCGCGAACACGGCGCGGTACTTGCGCATCGGATCGCCAGGCGCGGCGGCCAGCTCGCGCATCAGCGCCGGCACCGTCCGGGCCTGGCGCTGTGTCTCGATGCCGAGCGCCCGGTCCACCGTGTCGGCCAATTGGCGATAGCTCACGGTATCGCCGGCCACGTACACCACCTGGTTGGCCAGGCGCGGCTCGGCGCGCAGGATCGCGGCGGTCAGGGCGCCGATGTCGTCGGCGGTGGTGACGGTCACTTGCGTATCCCAGCCGCCCAGCGCGTTCACCCGCCGCGCCGCCAGGTCGACCACGCCGAAGGCCGGTTCGAACAGGAAGCTGGTGAACATGCCGGTCGAGACGATCAGCCACTCCGTGGCGGACTGCGCCCGCAGCATGTCGCGCACGTCGAGCTGCTCGTCGAACAGGTCCTGCGGACTGCCCCGGCCGATGAGGTCGTAGTCGACGCCGAACTGCCAGGGCACGAAGCGCCGCACGCCGCCGTCCAGCGCGGCGCGCGCGATCTTGCGCTGCACGCCGGGGCCGCCCACGAAGCCGGTGCACGACACCACGGTGCCGAAGCGGCCGAACAGCGCGGCCAGTTCGGCGGCCGGTTGCGCCAGCAGGTCGCCGCTCACGATCTGCACGCCCAGCGCGCGCAGGGTGGCGAGATCGCGCTGCTTTTGCGGATCGTCGGTGCGCAGGGACGACGGGCGCAACAGCACCGCGAGCGTGCCCGGGGCCGCGCGCGGCGCCAGGCCGCGCAGCATGGCCAGGCCGAGCTGGCCCGCGCCCAGCACCAGGGTTGCATCGGGATTCGACATAGGAAACTCCACAGACAAGGATGAATGCGGCCGGCGCGGACATCGCGCCGCGGCCCGGCCGTCGGACGCAGGCAGTGTAGGAGCGCCCGCCAGCGCCATTGTTCGCCGCGCCTGAACACACAAAGCGCGATCCGCGAACCGGCCGCGCCGCCCCGCTTGGCCGGGCGCTTGCTAACATCGCCCTTCCCTATCCGCATCGCCGCAGGCCGCCCATGGACAAACTTCAAGCGATGACGACTTTCGTGCGGGTCGTGCAGGCACAGAGCTTCAGCAAGGCCGCGGCCACGCTGGCGCTGCCGCGCTCGTCGGTGACGACGACCATCAAACAGCTCGAAGCGCTGCTGGGCACGCCGCTGCTGCGGCGCACGACGCGCAGCCTCAGCCTGACCGAGGCCGGCGCGCGCTACTACGCCTCGTGCCAGGCCATCCTGGCGCAGATCGCCGAAGCCGAGCATGCCCTGGCCGCCGACGCGCAGACACCGCGCGGCCGGGTGCGGGTGGACATGCCGGGCGCCATCGGCCGCGCCCTGGTGGTGCCGCGCCTGCGCGAGTTCGAGGCGCGCTATCCGAATATCGAGCTGGTGCTGGGCCTGAACGACCGCCCGTTGGACCTGGTGCATGAAGGCATCGACTGCGCGATCCGCAGCGGGGCGCTGGCCGATTCCACGCTGGTGGCCCGGCCGCTGGGCCGGTTGAGCTGGCTCACCTGCGCATCGCCGCTGTACCTGGCCCGATTCGGCGAGCCGGACTCGGTAGCCGCGCTGGCGGCGCATCGCGTCGTCAATTACCTGTCGAACGCCAGCGGCCGGCCGCTGGACTGGCGCTTCCGTGTCGATGGCGAGGACGTGGCGCTGGCGCTGCCCGGACGCTACGCGGTCAACGAGACCGAGGCCTATCTGCATTGCGGCCTGGAGGGGCTGGGCCTGATCCAGTTGTCCGAGCTGGCCGCAGGCATCTACCTGCGCAGCGGACGCCTGCGCGAGGTGCTGGCGCAGGCGCGTTGCGCGCCGGTGCCGATCGCCATCGTCTACCCCCAGGCGCGCGCGACGGCGGCGGTGAAGACGTTCGTGGAGTGGGTCATCACGATCGCGCGGCAGGACCTGCCCGCCTGAAACGCGCCAGCCGGCGTGGCCTCGCCGGGTGCGACATCGCATCGCCCGCGGCGCGCATGCCGCACGGCGTGACAAATCCATCACTCATCTACAATCCGGGGTCATAGTGGTCGCCCGCCAGGGCGGCAGGTCCGTAGCCCCAGGTAGCATGACCCGCGCGAAGAAACCCGCTCCCAGAAAGAGAAGCTCCACCTCCCGCTCCCAAAGCCGCGCCGCCGGCCGTGTGCCGCGTTTCCTGCGCGCGCTGATCGTCAGCTCGCTGGCCAGTTTTGGCGCCGCCACCTATGTGCTGCATCCTCAATGGAAGATGCCCGCGGCGGTCGGCGACATGCTGTCGCGCCTGGAATGGCCGTCGTTGCAACGCAGCGCGCCGGTGGCCCTGCCCGCGCCCAACGCGGCGCTGGTGCAGACCGCCTTCAGCGACTGTCCGCAGTTCTTCCCGAACGCGCAGCCGCCCGCGGTGCCCGCCGCGCAACGCTTGCGCGAAGTCTGTTTTTCCTCGTTCGCCATCCTGCACAACGGCGCGACCAAGACGCCTGTGTTCGTGGCCGAGCGCCTGAACCGCCAGAACCTGGCGCAGGCCAAGGGACTGCACCGCACCGACAAGTTCTACGCCGAGGCGCGGGTGCCGCGCGCCGAGCGTTCGGAGCTGGATGATTACCGCGGCTCGGGCTACTCGCGCGGCCACATGGCGCCGGCCGGCGACATGGCCACGCCCGAGGCCATGGCGCAGAGCTTTTCGCTGGCCAACATGGTGCCGCAGGACCAGAGCCACAACGCCGGCCCGTGGAGCCGCATCGAGCAGGACACGCGCCAATACGTGATGCGGGCGGCGGGCGACGTGTACGTGTTCACCGGGCCGGTGTATGGCGACCGCCCCAAAACCATCGGCGCCGGCGTGGCCGTGCCCACCTATCTGTACAAGGTCGTGTACGACGCCACCACACACCGCTCGTGGGTGCATTGGCAGGCCAACAGCGCCGGCACCAAGGCCGGGCCGCCGATCGGCTACGACGAATTCGTCAAGCGCACGGGGCTGCGGCTGCTGCCGCAATAAGCGCGGGCGGTGCGCGCCCGCGCCCTCTGGCGATTCAGCCCGGCGCCGTGTCGTAGATCACCGGCATGCGCCCGCGCCACCGCTCCCAGGCCGCGCCGCCCAGGGCCAGCTCCGCCATGAAATGCGCGACGTTGATGCGGCTGGTGCGGCCCGCGTCGAAAATGGCGCTGCGGACCGGCGAAGGATGCGCCTCGTAGCCGCTGACGGCATCCCGGTCGACCAGGCTGTCGGGGCGCACGACGGCCCATTCGATCGCGGGATGCGCCTGGCCCACCACGACGCGCAGGTAGTCGGCGGCCGCTTCGTTGTCGGCGTGCGGCGGCACCAGCGCGCGCACCAGCGCCACCACGGCGCGCTGCGCCAGCGAGAGCGGCTCGCGCAAGTCGCGGTTGCTGTTGCCGGCGGTGTTCATCAGCACGAACCTGACCGGCCGGCCCGGCGCATTCGCCATGACGGCCTCGCACAGGCGCCGCACCGCATCGGCCACCAGCCGCCGCGGCTGGCCGTAGATGCCGCGCAAGCTCATGCCATGGCCCAGGCACGACGCCACCGCCGTGCAGCCCGCCACGTGGCGCGCCATCGTGGCCGGGTCCAGGTCCAGCACGCTGGCCTGGACCAGCGACAGCCGCGGATCGCCCGCCCACGCCCGCAGCGCATCCGGCGAGCGCAGCAGCGCCCTGACCGGCTCGCCGCGTTCCAGCAGTTGGCCGACCAGCAGCCGCCCGGTCGCCCCACTGGCGCCGACCACGAGTGTCGTCATCGCCGATCCTCTTGATATGCATGGCGTGATTGGTAACCAAGGATTGTATCTGGCCCCTTCATCGCGGATTCAGGCAAAATGAGCCGCGCGCGAGACCGCGTTGCGGCCCGGCGTCGGGCACGGCAAGGCGACGCGCGCCGCATCTGTCGCATAAAAAGGAAAACGATGAAGAACGCCACCCGCATGGGCAGCCTGACCGCCGCGTTGCTGCTTGCCTGCGTTGCCGGCAATGCCATGGCGGCATCCACGCCGGCCGCCGCCTCCCCGGCCCCGGCCAAGTCCGCGCCGGCGCAGGCAACGCCAGCGAAGGAAACGCCGGCAAAAGACACGCCGGCCCAGCCCGCGCCCGCCACCGACGACGCCCTGGACAACGCCAATACCGGCCCCATCAGCGAGGCCGAATACATGACCCGGGCGGAGATGTCGTTCAACAAGCGCGACGTCAACGCCGACGGCTATCTCAGCCGCAGCCCCCTGCTCCAGGAAGCCACCGTCGAACAGGTCGTGGCCATGGACACGGACGGCGACGGGCGCATCAGCAAGGCCGAGTACCTGGCCTACATGCTGAAGAACTTCCGCGCCCGGCCCAAATTCGAGCACGGCATCAAGCGTTGAAGGCCCAGGCCCGCTACACCCTGCCGGGCCCCATCGCCGACTTCATCGGCGACGCTCCGCTCATCGCCGACCAGGTCGGCGAATCGCCCAGCCGGGTCTACCACTTCACCCGCGGCAACGACGTCTTCTTTCTCAAGGCGTCGGCGGCGGTGTATGCGCCCACCACCTACAGCGTGCGGCGCGAGGCGCAAGTGCTGCAATGGCTGGCCGGCCATCTGAACGTGCCGGAAGTGGTGCGGGTGGCGGACAACGCCGATGGCGAATTCATGCTGACGCGGCGCGTGCCCGGCGTGCCGCTGCAGGCGCGCATGGACGATGCCGACACCGCCATCGGGCTGTTCGGCGAGGCCCTGCGCCAATTGCGCGCGGTGCCGGCGGACGATTGCCCGTTCGACGCCGGCGCGCCGATGCGGCTGCGCGAGCTGGACTATCTGCTGGCGCGCGGCCTGTGCGCCGACGACCACGACCTGACGCAATGGCCCGGCCTGGCGACGCCGGCCGACCTGGTGGCGCGGCTGCATGCCACCCTGCCGCGGGAAGACCCGGCGTTCAGCCATGGCGACCTGTGCGACAACAACGTGTTCGTCGACGAACGCGACCGGCTGCATTTCATCGACCTGGGCCGCGGTGGCGTGGCCGACCGCTGGCAGGACGTGGCCTTCATCCACCGCAACCTGCGCGACATTTCCGAGGACGCGGCGGCCACTTTTCTCGGCACCCTGGACGTCGCGGACGACCCGGCCAAGCGCCGCTTCTTCGAACAGCTGGACGAGCTGTTCTAGGGCGCTGGCCCGCGGATACGCGCGCATCCACGGGACAGCGCACCGGCCTTGGCGCGCGGCCGTGCTCGCCGCCGTCACGGGCCGCTGGTATCCTCGTGGCGATTCTGTTAACGATTGGATACACAAGACGGAAATCGGCAATTACCCCGCCGGACCGCGCGTGCTAAGTTACGTCCCCGTTGATGCGGCCATGCGGCGCGCCAACGGCGATGCGCTTCCCCCTTCCTTTCTTCACGACCATCATGCACAACAACCAAGATCGCGCCCCGGCCCTGGCCGGCAAGAAACGGATAGCCGGCCTGCGTGCGGTCGCCCTGGGCCTGGCCCTGGCCGCGACCGCCGCCACCTCCCTGGCGGGCGACCTGCCGCCGCGCGGCGGCGCCGCCACCCAGCCGCAGACGCAACAGCCGCAGACGCAACAACAGGCGCAACCCCAGGACGAAGGCCGCCTGCCGCCGCGCGGCGCGCCGGCCCAGCAGGCGCCGGCCCGCGCGCCGGCCCCGGCCCCCGCGCAGCAGCAAGCCCAGGCCCCCGCCGGCACCGAACAGAAGACCGAGATCAAGAGCCAGGCCGCCTACGAGCGCCTGCTGCACAACAGCGGCATCAGCGTGCAATGGCTGTGGACCGACGCGCGCGGCAAGCTGAACGCGGTCGACGACAACGACGTGGTGCGCCTGGAAGGCGGCCACACCAACGAAAACGGCTCGGTGACGATCAAGGGCCAGGTGCTGTCGATCTCGGCCGACCGCTTCACGTTCCGCGGCACCATCCTGATCGTGGACGCGCCGGACAAGGGCCGCCGCTGCGAACGCACCGGCGACTACGAGTTCCGCGCCACCGGCAAGCGCAAGTACTGGCGCCTGCAGCAGATGGAAGCGTGCGGCGGCCTGACCGACTACGTCGACATCTACTATTGATCGACGCGCTGGCCCCGACGCGGCGCCCCCGGGCCGCCGCGCCGGGTTCAATGCCCGTGTCTACAAATGGCGATGGCTGCACGCCATCGGCTGGCCGACCAGCTCGCCAACCAGCCGCGCCAGCGCCTCGGCGCTGCCTTCTTCCAGGCAGTTGGCGCGGATCATGCGAAACCCCAGCGCCATGCTGAAATGCCAGTCCAGGTCGAACAGGTGGTAATCGCGCCCGTCGGCCGGATTGCGCCAGCGCACCGCCGGGTCCTCGTACGCCGCGCCGATGAAGTCGACGTGCGAGCCGAACGGCGGCAGTTCCTCCAATGGTTCATCCGAGCCCGGCAGGCTCGGCATTTCCAGGTTCTCGCCCACGCCGACGTACGGCTCGGGCCCCTCGTAGGCCAGCAGGATCACGCTGAACCCCGTCGGGTCGGCGTCGTAATGGGCGCGTTGCCCGGGATTGAGCAGCGCGCGGGCGGCCGGTCCAAGGCAGAAATGCGGGCTGCGCCAACTGCTGCACTCATCGTCGAACGACGGATCGGGCACGATGCCATGCGCCGCGAGCAGCGCCAGCGTCTCTTCCATGGTGTCGTGATGCCGCACCGGCACTTCGGGCGGCAGGTGGCCGGCGGACTGGTACAGCGCGATCACGTCGCCGGTCGTGCGCAGGCCTTCGCGGTACTGGAACGAGCCCTCTTTCAGGCCGGCCAGGCCGAGACTCAGGGTGTCCAGGGCCTCGCGTGGCACGCGATCGCCGCGCGGCTCCAGCAGGTAGCCGCCGGCCAGCAGGCGCGCTTGCAGCGCCGGCCAGTCGGGCGGCGGCAGATGGGGGTAGCGGGGAAAGATGAACTGATGATGTTCGGACATCCTGGGCAAGCCTCGTAATAGCGTATTCTTTGACGTTCAGGCAACCGCAAGGATATCTTGAATGAACCCGACCTTAATCAAGTGGCTGACCAGCGTCGGCTTTGGCCTGGTCATCGGCCGCGCCGCCTACGGTGTCATCAACTCGCTGCTGCAGATGGTCTTCGGCGTGGACCAGCCCGGCGCCCCCTTCGACCCCGAGGCGCTGGATCGCATGCTGATCACCGGCAGTGTGCTGTGCCTGGTGGTGGCGGGGGTGACGGCGGCCGCGCTGCTGCGCGTGGCCGACAACCGGCGCCGCATCGCGTGGGGCTGCCTGGTGCTGGGCGTGACCCTGATACTGACGCTGGCGGCCGCCCTGCCGACGATGGACCTGGGTTCGCATCCGGCGGGGTCCTCCGAGGCGCGCGACGCCAAGACGGCGTTCTTCTTCTGGATGCTGATCTTCGGCCTGCCCTACCTGGGCGGCGGCCTGGCGCTGACGATCGGCGGCGCCGTCATGCTGCGCAAGTTCCGCAACGCGCCAAGGTCGGCGGCCTGACGCGGCCCCGGGGCATGCCGGGTACAATTTCCCCCGCGCTTGCCCTTGCCATCCCCCTTGCCGTTCCACCTGTCGTCCAAGCTTCTCGCCCATGTCCAATCTCATCGTCCACGGCGGCACGCCCCTGCGCGGCCGCGTCATCCCGTCGGCCAACAAGAACGCGGTGCTGCCGATCCTGTGCGCCACGCTGCTGACCGACCAGCCGCTGCGGCTGCATGGCGTGCCCGACATCACCGACGTGCGCAAGATCCTCGACATCTTCCGCACGCTGGGCAGCGAAGTGCGGCTGGATGAAAGCACCCGCACGCTGGACCTGCACCACCGCGACACCACGTTCGACGCCGCGCGCCATCGCCTGCCGGAAGAGATGCGCTCGTCCATCATGCTGGTGTCGCCGCTGCTGGCGCGCTTCGGCGTGGCGCGGCTGGAGGACAACGTCAAGGGCTGCACGCTGGGCGTGCGCGAGATCGATCCGCACGTCGACATCTTCCGCTCGTTCGGCGGCGAGGTCGAACGCGCCAGCGGCTCGCTGCTGGTGCGCAGCGCCGGCCCGCTCAAGCCGACCCACCATTGGCTGGACTACGCCTCGGTCACCACCACCGAGAACTTCGTGCTGTGCGCGGCCGCCGCGGCCGGCGAATCGACGCTGACCAATGCCGCGTCCGAGCCGCACGTGCAGGAGTTTTGCCGCTTCATGACGATGATGGGCGCCAACATCGACGGCATCGGCACCTCGCGCCTGACGGTGCGCGGCGGCGCCACCCTGCGCGGCGGCGAGTTCACCTTCGAGGAAGACTTCCACGAGATCACCACCTTCCTGGCGCTGGGCGCGATCACCGGCGGCGACGTGGTGGTGCGCAACAGCACGCCGTCCAATTTCCCGCTGATCGACCGCACCTTCGCCAAGTTCGGCGTCAGGATCGTGCACGAGAACGGCTGGTCGCGCGCGCTGCGCGACGGCCCGCTGAAGGTGCAGACGCCCTTCACCAGCAACGTGCTGACCAAGGTCGAGGCCGCGCCGTGGCCGTATTTCCCGGTGGACCTGCTACCCATCTTCATCGCGCTGGGCGTGTGCGCCGAGGGCAACGCGATGTTCTGGAACAAGGTCTACGACGGCGCGCTGGGCTGGACCGGCGAGCTGTCCAAGTTCGGCGCGCACGTGTTCTCGTCGGATCCGCACCGCGTCATCACCTTCGGTGGCAATCCGTTGACGCCGGCGGTGGTCGAAAGCCCCTACATCATCCGCGTGGCGATCGCGCTGTTCATGATCGCCAGCAGCATCAAGGGGCGTTCCGAGATCCGCAACGCCACGCCGATCCGCCGCGCCCACCCGCGCTTCGTCGAGAACCTGCGCAGCCTGGGCGTGCAGGTCGAATGGACCGCCGAGGAATAGCGCGGGCGGTTTCCTATAATCCCGGGATTCCTTCAAACGGCGCTTCGGCGCCCTTTTGCTTCCCAGGATCCCTACATGTCGTCGATTGCCAGCCAGGATGTCCACGTGTCCACCCCGCAAGGCCGCCTGTTCGCGCGGCGCTGGGATCCCGCCGGGCGGGATGCGGACGCGGCGCCGATCGTGCTGCTGCATGATTCGCTAGGCTGCGTCGAACTGTGGCGCGACTTCCCCGAACAGCTGGCCGCGGCCACGGGCCGCGCCGTCATCGCCTATGACCGCCTGGGCTTTGGCCGCTCCGATCCCAACCCCGCCACGCTGACCACCGGCTTCGTCGAGGCCGAGGCGCGCGACGGTTTCCAGGCCGTGCGCCAGGCGCTTGGCATCGGCCGCTTCATCGCCTTCGGCCACAGCGTCGGCGGCGGCATGGGCATCTGCTGCGCGGCGACCCATCCCCAGGATTGCGACGCCCTGATCACCGAGTCGGCCCAGACCTTCGCCGAGGACCGCACCCTGGATGGCATCCGCGCGGCGCAGCGCAACTTCGCCGAGCCGGGCCAGTTGGACCGCCTGAAGAAGTATCACGGCGACAAGGCCGCGTGGGTGCTGAGCGCCTGGGTCGACACTTGGCTGTCGCCGGCCTTCGCCGACTGGAAGCTCGACGACGCGCTGCGCCAGGTCAAATGCCCGGTGCTGGCGCTGCACGGCGAAGTGGACGAGTACGGCTCGGCCGCGCACCCCGAAATCATCGCCCGCCTGACCGGCGGCAAGCAGGCGCTGCTGGAGAACTGCGGCCACGTGCCGCACCGCGAGCAGGCGCGCATCGTGCTGGACCTGGCCGGCCAGTGGCTGCGAGGCGCGGTGCCAGGCTGATTGGCCGCCAGGGCCTGCGCAGGCGGGCCCTTTGCCGGAAGGGAAAACCCCAGGGGCGTATTGGCGCAAAGGTTGTATACACTCTTTGCACACCATAGTACGCGCCAGGCTCCGTCCAAGTGTTGCTGCTGTAATTGGTCCGCCCGGCTTCCTTTACGGCCATGCCCAACCTTGGGCCAGGGAGCTCGCCATCGATATCCGAAATCCTTCCCCCGGTCTCTACAACGAAGACCTGGCCCCCACGAAGGAACGCCGCTGGGGCGCCTTCAGCATCTTCAACGTCTGGACCTCGGACGTGCACAGCCTGTGGGGCTACTACCTGGCCGCCAGCCTGTTCCTGCTGTGCGGCAGCTTCGTCAACTTCCTGATCGCCATCGGCCTGAGTTCGCTGGTGATCTTCTTCCTCATGAACCTGATGGGCTATGCCGGCGAAAAGACCGGCGTGCCCTACCCGGTGCTGGCGCGCGCTTCGTTCGGCATCTGGGGCGCCAACCTGGCGGCGCTGGTGCGCGCGGTGGTGGCGTGCTTCTGGTATGGCGCGCAGACGGCGGCCGCGTCGGGCGCCATCGTGGCGCTGCTGGTGCGCAACGACAGCCTGCTGGCCTTCCACCAGAACACGCAATGGCTGGGGCATTCGGGCCTGGAGCTGATCTGCTACGTCGGCATCTGGGCGCTGCAGCTGCTCATCATCCAGAAAGGCATGGAAACCGTGCGCCGCTTCCAGGACTGGGCCGGCCCGGCGGTGTGGATCGCCATGCTGGTGCTGGCGGTCGGCCTGTGCATCAAGGCCGGCGGCTTCAGCCTGGAGCACGGCATCCCGATGGACGTGCTGCTGGACAAGACCCGCGACGCCGGCGTGACGGGCGCGCCGGGCAGCTTCTGGGCGCTGATGGCGGTGGGCGCCACCTGGATCACCTACTTCGCCGCGCTGTACCTGAACTTCTGCGATTTCTCGCGCTACGCCCGCGACAAGCAGGCGGTCAAGCGCGGCAATCTGTGGGGCCTGCCGGTGAACCTGGTGGCCTTTTCGCTGGTGGCGGGCGTCACCACCATCGCCGCCTACAAGGTCTACGGCGAGGTGCTGCTGCACCCCGAGCAGATCTCCACCAAGTTCGACAGCTGGGTGCTGGCGCTGCTGGCCGCGCTGACCTTCGCGGTGGCCACGCTGGGCATCAACGTGGTGGCGAACTTCGTGTCGGCCGCCTTCGATATTTCGAACGTGTTTCCCAAGCGCATCAATTTCAAGTGCGGCGGCTACATCGCGGCGCTGATCGCGCTGGTGCTGTATCCGTTCGCGCCGTGGGAAGGCGGCGCGGCCCACTTCGTCAACGCCATCGGCGCCACCATGGGACCGCTGCTGGGCATCATCCTGGTGGACTACTACCTGGTGGCCAAGGGCCGCATCAATGTTGCGGCGCTGTATGACGAGCATGGCGAATACCGCTACCAGGGCGGGTGGAACATGAACGCGCTGGCGGCCACCGGCATCGGCAGCGTGTTCTCGACCATCCTGCCCAACTTCACCGACCTGCTGCCGGCCTGGTGGGCCACCTATGGCTGGTTCTTCGGCGTGGGGATCGGCGGCGGCGTCTACTGGGTGCTGGCCACGCTGCGCCCGCGGGCCATGCCGGCCATCGCTTGACCGGCCCGCCGCCGGCGCCCTCGGCGCCGGTGGCCGCGCAACTCGACGCGCGGGCCGCAGTCGCGGTACCCTGCATGCGATACTTGCCGTCCCGTGGCATTGCGCCCTTGCATGGAGACCCGCCCCATGAGTCACCTGGTCTTGCTGCTGCTCGGTGTCGACTATCTGCACAAGCGCGCCCGCGCCCTGATGATCGGCGGCTGGCTGATGCTGGCCGCAGGCGCGTTCGTGTTCCTCGACGCCCTGGACAACGCGCTGTACTTTCCCTTGAATTTCTTCGCCGCGCTGCTGGTGGCCGAGGGCATCGCGACCCTGGCCATCGCCAAGTCCGGCGTGGGCGGCCAGCGCGTGCTGCGCTACACCAAGGGGGTGTTCGTGCTGGTGGCCGGCACACTGGTGCTGGCGGGCCATCATCACGGGCATTTCGTGCTGTCGATGATCTTCGGGCTGCTGTTCCTGGTGGACGGGCTGATCCAGTGCATCGCCGCCTACGTGGTGCGCTACCAGCGCTGGCGCGTGGTGTTCGCCTCGGGCGTGGCCGAGGTGCTGCTGGCGATCTTCTTCTTCCAGCCCTACCCCACCCACTATGTCGGCACAGTGCCCTACTGCATCGGGCTGTTCCTGGCCATCTCGGGCCTCAAGCTGCTGTGGCTGGCGCGCCGCGTGCGCAACCTGGATGCCAATCCGGCGCTGGCCACCAACCCCGACCCCGCCTTCATGCCGACGCGCGCCGACGGCCCGGCGCAGAAGGTGTTCGACGGTCCGCCGCAAGCCAGCGAGCGCGCCCTGACCGTGCACGTATGGACGCCTTCGGGCTCGGCCAAGACCGAGACGCGCAACTACCCGGTGGTCGACCGCTACATCGCGGCGGTGGACATCAACGGCGTCGTGTCCACCGGCCATGCCGCGCTGGAATCGCCCGAGGGCATCTACATCAGTCTCTATCCGGCCGTGGAGATCGACCACTCGCCCGAGCAGTTCGGCACGCTGCTGCGCGCCACCGCCGACAACAACGTGCCCGGCGTGTACCAGCCCGACTACGCCACCGAATCCAAGGCCTGGTGCCCGTCGACCATGCAGGTGCGCATCCGCAATTACGACGCCGCCAAGCTGCAGGCGTTCTGGGACCAGTACCGCAAGACCGAGATCTACAACCTGACCCACCGCAACTGCTCCAGTTCGGTCTCGGCCGCGCTGGAAGCGGCGCTGGACGGCGTGGTGGGCCGCCTGCACGGCCCGCGGGCCGGCTGGGCGGTGCTGTGGCGGCTGCTGTTCACGCCCGAGTTGTGGGTGGCGGCGCAGATCCGCAAGCGCGCCCTGACCATGGCCTGGACCCCGGGCCTGACGCTGGACTATGCGCGCGCGCTCAGCATGCTGGCCGATCCGCGGCCGTTCGGCTGGTGGAAGATGTCGCAGGCGGCGCTGCGCCAGATCGCGGCGCTGCGCGCCGGCTGGCGCCGCCAGGACCGCGAGGCGGTCGCCCGCAATACCCAGACCCAGTCATGACGGCGCTGCTGGCGGCCGCCGTCGTCGCCGGCGCCCTGTGGGGCGCGCTGGCGCTGTGGTTCCAGTCGCCAGGCCGGGGCCGCGCCCGCCTGCTGGCGCCGCTGGCCTGGATGGCGTTGGCCGCCGCCGCGCTGGCGGGACTGGCATGGGGCTACCTGCTGCCGGCCGCGCTGTTCGGCGCGCTGTTGCTGGCGCTGCTGGCGTGGTGGATCTGGGGCATGCGGCCATCCAACGACCGCGACTGGATGCCCGAAGTGGCTCGCGCCACCCATGGCGAGGTCGACGGCGACCACCTGACGCTGCACGACGTGCGCAACTTCGATTGGCGCTCGCGCACCGACTTCGACGCGCGCTGGGAAACCCGCCACTACGACCTGTCGAAACTGGCATCGGTGGACCTGGCGCTGTCGTATTGGGGCCGCCCGGCGATTGCGCATGCCCTGGTGTCGTTCGGCTTCAGCGACGGCCAGTACGTGGTGTTCTCAGTGGAGATCCGCCGCAAGCGCAACGACACGTTCTCGGAAATCGGCGGTTTTTTCCGCCAGTATGAGCTGTCGGTGCTGGCCTCGGCCGAGGAAGACAGCCTGCGCGTGCGCACCAATGTGCGGGGCGAGGACGGCTATCTGTACCGCGTCCACATGCCGCCCGGCGCGCCGCGCAAGCTGCTGCTGTCGTACGTGGACACGGCCACGCGCCTGCGGCGCCAGCCGCGCTTCTACAACACCCTGACGGCCAACTGCATCACCATCGTGTACCGGCTGGCCGACAAGATCGTGCCGGGCCTGCCGCTGGACTACCGCCTGCTGCTGTCGGGATATCTGCCGGAATACCTGTACCGCCTGGGAGCGCTGCAAGGCGCTGGCAGCGTCCAGGCCTACCGCGCCGCCGGCCGCTACACCGACCGCGCCCGCGCCACGCGCGATGCGGCGCAATACTCGCGCAATATCCGGCGTGGCGTGCCGGGCGTGCCGCCCGCCGAAGCGGACGCGTGACCGTGGCGATGGCCGCGCCTCAGGTCAGGTTCAGCCCGCCGTCCGACAACAGGATCTCGCCCGTCAGGTAGTCGGACTGCGCCAGCCACGCCACTGCCTGGGCGATGTCGTCCGGCTGCGCGGCGCGGCGCATCGGCGCCCGTTCGCGCCACAGCTGCTGCGCCTGGGTCCAATCCCGCGTCAACGGCGTGTCCACCAATCCGGGCGCCACCGCGTTGACCCGGATCGACGGCGCCAACGACACCGCCAGCAGACGCGTCACATGGTTCAGCGCCGCCTTGGCCGCCGCATACGGAATCGACGCGCCCTTGGGCCGCACGCCAGCATGCGAGCTGACGTTCACCACGCACCCCGGCCGGCCCCGCGCCGCGGCCGCCGACAGCGCGGCTTGCGCCTCGGCCACCAGGCGGAACGGCGCAACCACGTTGACTTCGTGCATCTCGTGCCAGACCGCGGGCGTGGCCGCGGCCAGGTCGCCGTGCGCGATCACGCGGCTGATGCCGGCGTTGTTGACCAGCACGTCCAGCCGGCCCCACGCCGCCACCGCCTCGCGGACCAGACGCACACGGTCGGCGTCGACGGCCAGGTCCGCTTGCACATAGACGGCCGAACCCAGCTCCGCGGCCAGCGCCCGGCCCGCCTCGGCCGACTGGCGCGAATGCAGCACCACGGCATAGCCATCGCGCGACAGGCGCCGGGCAATGGCGGCGCCGATGCCGGAGGTGGAGCCGGTCACCAGCGCCACGGGAAGGGAATCGTGCATCGTGTCAGTCGTATGAGAGTGCATCACGGAAGGAGGATGCCACAGGTTACTTGCGGGCTTGCCGGCGTGCCTGGCCGACGCCCCGCGCCAGGCTGTCCAGATACGCGCACAGCATGTCGGCCAGCGCGTCCGCGTAGCCCTCGATCTCGGCGTCGGTGCGCGGACTTTCGGAGAACTGCTTGCCGACGGCGCTGAGCGTGTGGGTGATGAGATCGCCCGCCAGGACGCGGGTGGCGTCGGAAGCGTTGGGCAGGGCCTCTTCGAGAAACGCGAGCACGATGCGGCCGCCCTCTTCCTTGGTGGCGCGCGCCTCGGGCGCATCGCGATACAGCGGCGCCGCGTCATTGAGGGCGACACGCATCACGGCCTCTTCGCACTCCGAGCGGACGAAGGCGTGCACCAGGTTGCGCAAGCGCTGCGGCGGCGCGTGGCGCGCGTCTTCGAGCAGGCGCCGCAGCAGATCCGAGGTCTGCTGCCATTCCTGCGTCTGCAGGCGATACAGGATGGCGGCCTTGTTGGGGAAGTATTGATAGAGCGAGCCGATGCTGACGCCGGCCTTCTCGGCCACGCGGGCGGTGGTGAAGCGCGCGGCCCCTTCCTTGGCCAAAACCTGAGCCCCCGCCTGCAGGATGGCCGCGACCAGCTCGGCCGAGCGGGCCTGCTGCGGTTGTTTTCTCTCGGAAAGCCGGGTGCTGCGGCGTGTGGTCATGGCGGCGCGCGAAATGCGAATAGGGAAATGCGACGAATTCATCGTATTCTAAACCCGTACCTCCCGACTGGAAACCCATCATCATGACCAACACCCTGACCTCTGCGCCCCTGCCCGCGCTGCTGGACCGCCTGTTCACCCAGGCCGACGCCTCCTGGTCGAATGCCGACCCCGCCCTGGCCAATATGTCCGACGCCGAGCAGGCGCGGCTGATGCGCAGCAAGACCGAATACCGCGAGTTCTACGGCCGCATGAAGGAACTGCCGCTGGCGGTGTCGCCCGAGACCGGCACCCTGCTGTACATGCTGGCGCGCAGCACGCAGGCCCGCTCCATCATCGAATTCGGCGCCTCGTTCGGCATTTCGACGCTGCACCTGGCGGCGGCGTTGCGCGACAACGGCGGCGGCCGGCTGATCACCACTGAATTCGAGTCTTCCAAGGTCGCCCTGGCCAGCGGCCATCTGCTTGAAGCCGGGCTGGCGGACCTGGTCGAACTGCGCCAGGGCGATGCGTTGCAGACGCTGGCCGCCGACCTGCCCGAGCGCATCGACCTGGTGCTGCTGGACGGCGCCAAGGCGCTGTACTCCGACATCCTGGCCTTGCTGGAAAGCCGGCTGCGACCCGGCGCGCTGATCGTGGCGGACAATGCCGACCATTGCCCCGAGTACCTGGCGCGCGTGCGTTCGCCGGACTCGGGCTACCTGTCGACGCCGTTCGGCGACGACGTCGAGCTGTCGATGCGGTTGGGGTGAGGCGCCGCCACACCGGTCTCAGGCCCGCGCCGCCGCCGGCGCCGCCTCGCGCGCCTCGGGCTTGCCCAGGAAGAGAAACACCACCAGGGCGGTCAGCACCGTGATCGCCGCCAGGATCCACAGCAGCACGGCGAAGGCATCCGCGGAAGCGTGCGCCAATACCGCGCGGCCGGTCCCGGGCAGGATCGCGGCCAGCGCGTCGAAGTCGCCGGCGACCAAGCGCTGGGCCGCCTGCGTCGCCCGCGGCGCGGCGCCGGGCAACGCCGTGGCGAGGTGGCTTGCGGTCAAGCCGGTCAGCAGCGCGCTGACCACGACCAGCGCCACGCCTTCGCCCGCCACCCGGGTCGTGCTGAAGATCCCGGTCGCCATGCCGGCGCGCTCGACGGGCACCACGCTGACGGCCAGCCCATCCATCAAACCCCACGGCAGGCTGATGCCGATGCCGATCAGCAGCATCGGCCCCACCAGCGCCGTCACCTGCCCGGCCGTCATGGCCAGGCTGAGCCAGGCCAGGCCGGCGGCCGCCAGCAGCAACCCCGCGCCACAGATCAGCGCCGGCGCCAGCCAGCGCGTCAGCTGGCCAGCCACGATCGGCAACAACAGCAAAGGAGCGGACAGCGCGATCATCATGCGGCCCGCCTCGATTTCGCCAAGGCCGTCGACGGCAATGAAACGCACCGGCAGCAGGATCAGCAACACCACGAAGGCATAGGCCGGCGCGGCCGCCAGCAGCTGCACTCCCAGGAAACGCGGATAGCGGAACAGCGTCAGGTCGAGCATCGGCCGGACCGCGCGCAACTCGATCACGCCGAACGCGGCGAACAACGCAACCGCCGCCGCAAGCATCGCCAAAGTGGAAGGATCGCCCCAGCCGCTTTGCGGCGCCCGCATGATGCCCCAGGTCAGCAACGCCAGCGCCGCGCTGAACGTGGCGGCGCCCGGCCAGTCCAGGCGCCCCGCCGCCGGATCGCGCGATTCGCGCAGGCAACGCGCGCCCAGCAGCAATGCAACGGCGGCCAGGCCGATCACCAGCAGGAAGATGCTGCGCCAGCCGTAGCGTTCGATCAGCAAGGCCGAGGCGATGGGCCCGAACGACAGGCCCGCGCCGAAACTGGCGCCCAGCAGGCTGAAGGCCCGCATGCGCCCGGGCCCGTCGAACGCCTGCGCCAAGGCCGCGGCGCCGCCGGAAAAGATCGCCGCGCCGCCCAGGCCTTGCGCGGCGCGCAGCAGGTCGAAGGCGACGATGTCCGGCGCATGGACCAGGCCGAGGGAGGCCGCGATGAAGATCGCGGCGCCCGCCAGGAAGACGCGGCGGCGCCCGTAGCGGTCGGCCAGCGCGCCGGCCACCAGCAGCGAGCTGCCGAACACCAGCATGAAGGCGTTGGTGATCCAGTTCAGCGCGACCGGGCTGCCGCCCAGGTCGCGCGCGATGGCGGGCAGCGCGATGGCGGGGCCGGTAAAGGTGAACGGCATGGCCGCGCACGCCAGGCATACGGCGGCCAGGACCAGGAACTTGCGGGCCGCGGACAGCGGCGGCGAAACGACAGACGGCATGGCAGGCATCGATGTGGAAGGCAACGGCATTGAAGATACCTGTGCGCAATGGGCGGATAAATAGGGTAAAAATCCACACATACGGGAATTAATTTCTTCAATGGAATCGCCATGGACCGTTTGAGCGGCCTGTTGCCGTTTGTCCGCAGCGCCGAACTGGGTGGCTTCGCCGCCGCCGGACGCGACCTGGACCTGTCGCCCTCGGCCGTCGGCAAGGCCGTGGCCCGGCTGGAACAGGACCTGCATGTGCGGCTGTTCCAGCGCAGCACGCGCCGCATGCAGCTGACCGAGGAAGGCCGGCTGTTCTACGAGCGCTGCAAACGCATCCTGGAAGACCTGGACGATGCGCACGCCATGCTGTCGCAGACGCTGCGCGAACCCCGCGGGCGCCTGCGCGTCAGCGCGCCGCTGGTCAGCTACCACTTCCTGCTGCCGGTGCTGCCGGCCTTCGCGGCGCGCTATCCGCACATCGAACTGGACATGGACTTCAACGACCGGATCGTGGACCTGATCGGCGAGCGCGTCGACGTGGCGATCCGCAGCGGCGACCTGCCCGATTCGCGCCTGGCGGCCCGAACGCTCGGCAGCTTCCGGCTGCGGCTGTACGCGGCGCCCGATTACCTGGCGCGCCATGGCACGCCGCAGCGCGCGCGCGACCTGGAACGGCATCGGGCGGTGCGGTTCCGCTATCCGAACGCCGGTACGCTGCAGGAATGGCCGCTGGCGCTGGCCGCGGGCGAGGCCGCGCCGCGGCTGACGGCCGCGTTCACCTGCAACAACATGGAAGCGTTGCTGGGCGCGACCATCCAGGGGTTCGGCATCGGCTGCATGCCGGATTTCCTGGCGCGCGAGGCGCTGGCGGCCGGCAGGCTGCGCGCGCTGCTGGACGCGCAGGTCAATGGCGCGGGGCGCTTCCAGGCGCTGTGGCCCTCCAACCGCAACCTGTCGCCCAAGGTCAGGGTGTTCGTCGACTTCCTCGCTGAGCGGCTGTTTCGCGACAGCCCGCCCTGACGCCCGCTCAGGCCACGGGCATCCGCCCGCACAGTTCGCCGATGGCCGCGAGATCGCCCTGCCGCGCCAGCCGCTGCACCTGCTGGCTGAAATCCGTGAAGGCCGGATCGCGCGCCTGCACGGCGCGCGCCCAATCCATCAGGTCCGAAATGCCGCCGATATCCAGCAGCCGCTGCACCTGTTCCAGTTCGGCGCGCGACAGGCGCGGCAGCGGCGATGCCGCCGGCGCCGGCTCATTGGCCGCGGGATTCGTCGCCAGATGCAGCAGGCGGCCCAGCAGATGCCGCAATTCCACCAGGTTGATGGGCTTGAGCAGGCTGGCGTCGTAGCCTGCGCCGTCCAGGGGCGGCGTCTCCTGCGGCGTCGCCGATACCGCCACCACCGGCAGGTCCGGCCAGCGCGCGCGCGCGGCACGCAGCACGGCGGAACCGTCGGCGCCTTCCATGCGGTGGTCGGTCAGGATCAGGTCGGGCCGGCGCGCGTCGTCGGCCTGGATGCGCGCCACCATGCCGCGGCCGTCGGCTTCGCTTTCCACCAGGAAGCCCAGGCTGGCCAGTTCCTCGACCAGGAACTCGCGGATTTCCGGGGTGTCCTCGGCCAGCCAGATGCGCTTGCCCGCGCCATCCAGCAAGGGCAGCACGTGCGCCGCGGCGGCGATGTAGTGGTGCGACACGCGTGATTCGTCCACCTGCCTGACCGGCAGGGCCACGCTGATCGTTGTGCCCTGGCCCACTTCGCTGTCGACGTGGATGCGGCCGTTCATGCGCTGCACCCATTGCTGGACGATCGCCAGGCCAAGCCCGACGCCGGGCTGGCTGTCGGCGGACGTCAGCCGCTGGAACGGTTCAAAGATGTGCTGCCGGTCTTCGGGCGCGATGCCGCAGCCGGTATCGCGCACCGACAGCGTCAGCCAGCCCGCGGCCTCGCCCGCCGCCGGCGCGGCGTAGTCCGCGGTCAGCGTGAGCACGCCGCCGCGGGTGAACTTGGCGGCATTGTCGATCAGGTTGGACAGCACCTGCCGCACGCGCTTGCCATCCATCTCCAGCACGGCGGGCACGCTGTCCGGCACCCGCAGTTCGAAGCGGTTGTCCTGGCGCGCCGCGATCGGCGCGGCTTCCTTGGCCACGGCATCGAGCAAGGCGTGCGCGTATTCGGGCGCCAGCCGCAATGCCTGGCCGCCGGCGCCGGCGGCGTAGTCGATCAGGTCATTGACCATGCCCAGCATGTGGTCGGCGCTGCGGCGGATGACGGCGCCGCGCGGCGCGTCGTCGCGGCCGCCGGCCTGGATCAGGTCGGCAAAGCCGATGATCGAGGTCAGCGGCGTGCGCAGATCGTGGCTGATGCGCGCCAGGAAGTCCTGCCGCACCCGGCCGGCCTCGTCGGCCAGAATCAGCGCCGCCTGCAACGCCTGGGTGCGCTCGGTGACGGCCTGGTCCAGCCGCTGGTGTTCGCGTTCGCGCGCCTGCGCCAGTTCCCGCTGTGCCGCCAGCCGCTCCTGGCGATGCTGGCGCGAGCGGCCATGCAACAGCACGGCCAGCATCAGCGACACCGACAGCAGGTCCCAGGCGACTTCCGGCCCGCCCGCCCAGCGGCCCGGCAGCAGCCCCTGGATGTAAGCCACCCGCAGGAACAGGCAGGAACAGTAGATGGCGAAGGACAGCAGGAAGATGCGCGCGTTGGCATGGCCGCGGCGCCAGCCGTCGGCCATGGACACCAGCCACACCAGCGCCCACAGGAAAATCAGCCCGATCAACGCCTGCGCCGCCTCGCGGTAGTCGCCCAGCGCGGCCCAGACCGCGCCCGCCACGCCGGCGGCGATCAGCCCGCGATAGACGCCGCGCCAGATGCGCACCCGGTGCAGGTCGGCGAACAGCATCGCCATGAAACCGAACAGGGACGCCGCCAGCGTCGCCAGCACGCTGGGCGCGCGCAACACCATCTCGCCGCCGCCGGTCAGGACGTAGCGGTACAGCAGCCCCTGGAACGACAGGCTGTAGAGAATCTCGATGAAGATGGCGGCGGACAGCAACAGGTAGACCGGGTCGCGCTGGGCCGCGCCCAGCACCGCGGCGTAGAGGCCGACCATCATCAGGGCGCCGATCAGCAGCGCCACCACCATGGTATTGCGCTGGGTCACGCCGACGAACGCCGCCGGCGTCCTCAGGGTGGGCTCCATGCTGATGGCGGAACGGCTCTGCACCCGCACCAATACCGTCATGCGCTGGCCCGGTTCGAGCCGCAACGGCACCACCGAGACGGTGGCCGGGATCTCGCGGCGCGCCAGCGGCTCGCGGTTGCCGGCCAGCAGGATGCCGGACGGCTGCCGTTGCCCTGGCGCGAACAGATAGAAACGCACGTCCTCCAGCCGCGGCACGCCGAACGAGAGCCAGCGTTCCTGGGCGCTGCCGGACGTGTTGCTGACCTCCAGCCGCAGCCAGAACGCCGAGGCGGAATACCCCCGGTTCAGCCAGCGGGCGGTGACCGGCTGCCAGGCGCCATCGAGGACCTGGCTGGCGTCCTGGTCGCCGGCCTGGTCTTCGATGCCCCGCAGCTCGCCGACCAGCGGCAGGGTGCCGCCCACGGTGCTCAGGTCGATGACGGGCTGGGGATCCTGCCCGCGCGCGGGCAGGCTCAGGCAGGACAGGGCCAGCCACAGCAACCAGGCCAGCCAGCCCACGCGACGATCAGGCATGGGGATCCTGCTCCTGGCGCAGGGCGGTCGGCGCCATGCCGAAACGCTCGCGGAAAGCGGTGGAGAAATTGCCGCGGTTGCCATAGCCCACCGCCTGCGAAATGGCCTGGATGTCCAGGCCGGTCTCGCACAGCAGGCGGCGCGCCTCGCGCATGCGTTCTTCGCGCAGGAATTCGAACACAGTGGTGCCGGCGCACCGCCGGAACGCCTGGTTCAGCCGACGCGCGTTGGTGCCCAGCGCCTGGGCCAGCGCCACCAGCTCCGGCGTGTGGTCCAGCCGTTCGCGCAACAGCTTGCGCGCGGCGCGGAACAGGACGCCATCGAGCGTCGACCCGGTGCCCGCGGCCGGGGCGCCGTCCTCGCAAGGGCCGGCCGCGCTGGCGGGCTGCGCCACCGGCGTCACGCGCAGGTGTATCAGCAGGCGCAGGCGCACTTCCTCGAAATCGAACGGCTTGGCGACGTAGTCGACGGCGCCCGCCGACAAGCCCGCCACGCGCTCCATGGGCAACGACGCCGCGGTCAGGAAGATGACGGGAATGGCCCGCGTGGCCGGGTCGGCCTTGAGCAGGCGACAGGCCGCCAGGCCGTCGCAGACCGGCATGTTCACGTCCATCAGGATGATGTCGGGCTGCACCAGTTGCGCCTTGCGATAGCCGTCGTTGCCGTCCTCGGCCACATACACCCGGCAGTCCTGGCTGGTCAGGAAATCCACCAGCAGCATGCGGTCCTCGGGACGGTCCTCGACGACCAGCACGCGCAGGCCGGCAAGCTGGCCCGGGATAAGCGGATAGGAGGCGTCATTCATGCCGCGCATTCTTTCATGCCGGCCGCTGGACGCGTTGGTAACAGCCCACAGAACCGTGCCGGTTTTGTGAATATTTTTCCTTGCGGCAAACGTGTCGTGCATTCCGGCAAACCTGGCGGGCGCAATCATTATTCACACATGATAGTGTTTGTTACATCAAGCCATGGACCGGGAAACCGTGGCGTCCCATCGATCTTCGGCAGCGTCCCACGACAACAACATCACGTAAACACCCTCGACAGCACGCTGGCAGGTCGTCCCTCCGTGGCATCTCCTGGATGCCACTGCCCAAGCAAGAATCCCGCAGTGCCCCACAGTTGTAAAGAACTTTAGAAATTTTGTTTTTTATGTTTACGAAATATATCAAATAGCTTCATTTAAGCCTGAATGTAACGAATTATCACCCAAGCATCCATGCGCCGCCCTATTCCACTCCGCCGCCCCGCCCTGTTCCGCCAGCCTCCTTCCTCCCTGCGCGCCGGCGTTGCCGCCGTGCTGCTGGCGTTAGCCGCCGGCCCCGTGGCGGCGCAGAACGTGCAGCTTCACCTGCCTTCGGGCGCCGAGCCGGGCCGCCAGCTGCCTCAGCCGGTCATGCCCGAAAGCACGCCCACCGCGCCACCGGTGACGGTGCAGCAAGGTGGCGCGACCGAAGCGCCCGCCGGCGCGGACAAGCTGACGTTCACGCTGACCGACATGCGTGTCGAAGGGGTGACCCGCTACCCCGCCGACACGCTGCGCCCGCTCTACCAGGACCTGGTCGGCAAGACCATCACCGTGGCGGACGCCTTCAAGGTGGCCAGCGACATCGAGCTGCGCTACCGCAACGACGGCTACGTCACCACGCGCGTGATCGTGCCGGCGCAGACGATCGAAGGCGGCCAGTTCCGCATCATGGTGGTCGAGGGCTACATCTCCGACGTGAAGTACGACGGCGACATCGGCCCGGCGCAGGCGGCGGTCGAAAAACTGGTGCAGCGCCTGCGCGGCGTGCGTCCCATCAACGTGGCCGAAGTCGAGCGCCAGCTGCTGCTGGCCAACGACCTGAACGGCCTGACCGTGCGCGCCTCGCTGGAGGCCTCGCCCAAGGAAGTGGGCGGCTCGGTGCTGGTGGTGCGCAGCGAGCGCAAGCCGGTCGATGCGCGCCTGGGCATCGACAACCGCGCCTCGCCCTACCTCGGCTGGAGCGAAATGACCGGCCAGGTCACGCTGAACTCGTTCGGCGGGCGCGCCGACAGCCTCACCCTGACCGGCAGGGTGGGCTTTCCGGCCTACCGCAGCAAAGCCGTGGGCGCCAATTACGACATGCTGGTCAGCGACAGCGGCATGACGGTCGACGTCGCGGCCAGCTACGCCAAGAGCGAACCGGGCCGCGAACTGGCTCCCCTGAACGTCGCCAGCGACGTGCAGGCGTATTCGGCCACCGTCACCTATCCGGTGATCCGCTCGCGGCTGGAGAACCTGCGCGCGTTCGGCATGCTGGACGTGCGCAACGTCACCACCGACATCACCGGCATTCCCTTCACGCGCGACCGCCTGCGGGTGCTGCGCGCCGGCCTGAGCTATGACCGCACCGACAGCTGGAACGGGATCACCGCCGTGCGCGGCACCGTGCACCAGGGCCTGGACGCCATGGGCGCCTCGCAGGAAGGCAATGAGCTGGCCTCGCGCGCCAAGGGCCGCCCCGACTTCCTGAAACTGACGGCCGAACTGACCCGCCTGCAGCAGCTGTCCGACCGCTTCAGCCTGGTGGCCACCTTTGCCGGCCAGTACAGCGCCAGCCCGCTGCTGGCCAGCGAGGAATTCGCCCTGGGCGGCCCCAACTTCGGCCGCGGCTACGACGACGGCGAAATGTCCGCGGACTCGGGCGTGGCGGCCTCGCTGGAACTGCGCTACGCCGTGTCGAGCGACCGTTTCCTGCCGCAGGGCGCGCACGTCTACACGTTCGTGGACGGCGGCCACATCTGGTCGCGCAGCGAAAGCGCCCCGCTGACGCGCGCCAAGCTTTCCTCGTATGGCGCCGGCATGCGCGCCAACCTGACCAAGAACCTGTACGCCACGATCGAAGTGGCCAAGCCCATGAGCAGCGACGTCCTGACCCAGGGCAACAAGGATCCCCGCGTGTTCTTCAGCCTCTCGGCCCAGTACTAATCCGCGACAGAAAAGCGACCGACAATGAATCGTCAATCCCGCATCCTCGCCCAATCCGCCCGCCGCCAATCCCTGAAGGCCCCGCCCCTGCCCGCGCTCACCACCATGGCGATGGTGATCGGCTCGCTGGTCTCCGGCGGCGCCCACGCCACCCCCACCGGCGGCAACGTCGTGGCCGGCGGCGCGACCATCAATGACCGCGGCAACGGCACGCTGGACATCAACCAGTCGACCGGCAAGGCGATCATCAACTGGAAAGACTTCAGCATCGGCGCCAACGAGACGGTCAATTTCCGCCAGCCGGGCAGCAACAGCATCACGCTGAACCGGGTGGTTGGCAACGATCCGTCGGCCATCTTCGGCCGCCTGAACGCCAACGGCACGGTGATGCTGGTCAACCCGAACGGCGTGCTGTTCGGCAAGGGCGCCCGCATCGACGTGGGCGGCCTGGTCGCCACCACCGCCAACATCAGCGACAAGGACTTCCTGGCCGGCAAGTACAAGTTCGATAAGCCGTCGTCCAAGGCCAACGCCATGATCGTCAACGAAGGCACGATCAGCATCAAGGACAGCGGCCTGGCGGTGCTGGTGGCGCCTGCCGTGCGGAACTCGGGCGTGATCGAGGCCAAGCTGGGCCGCGTGGCCCTGGCCGGCGCCAAGACCGTCACGGTCGACTTCCATGGCGACGGGCTGCTGAGCTTCGATGCCACTTCGACCGTCAACGAATTGCCCAGGGATGCCGATGGCAAGCCGGTTTCGGCGCTGGTGACCAACGCCGGCGTGATCCGCGCCGACGGCGGCACGGTCCTGATGACGGCGCGCGCGGTCAAGGGCGTGATCGACAACGTGGTCAACACCGACGGCATCGTCAGCGCCAAGGCGGTGGGCACGCAGAACGGCAAGATCGTGCTGTCCGGCGGCGACGCCGGCACGGTCAATGTGGCGGGCACGGTCGAGGCCACCGGCGCCAACGCCGGCGAGCGTGGCGGCAAGGTGGTGGTAACCGGCGAACACGTCAACGTGGCGCGCGGCGCCGCCATCGACGTGTCCGGCGCGGCCGGCGGCGGCGAGATCGCGCTGGGCAGCCAGGGCGTCGCGCCCGACGACGGCTCGGCCGCGTTCAGCGGCAAGTCCTCCACCGTCAAGGTGGCGGCGGGCGCCACGCTCAAGGCCGACGCGCTGGTCAACGGCAAGGGCGGCAACGTGACGATGTGGTCCAACGACGCCACGGCGTTTGCCGGCAGCCTGTCGGCGCGCGGCGGCGCGCAAGGCGGCGATGGCGGCTTCGCCGAAGTCTCCAGCAACAAGAACATCGGCCTGACCGGCTCGGCCGACCTGCGCGCGCCCAAGGGCAAGACCGGCCTGCTGCTGATCGACCCGACCGACCTGCGCATCGTCGATTCCGCCAGCGGCAGCGGCTCGCAGGACGGCGCGGCCGGCGACGGCACCATCAACGGCGGCGACGCCAACACCGCCAACAACACCGTATCGCGCGGCCTGCTCGAAAGCCTGGCCGGCACCACCAACATCAAGCTGGAAGCCACCGGCCAGATCACGGTCGCGGACATGGCCGCGATCAACCTGAAGACCACCGCCGGCCACAGCTTCACGATGCGCTCGACCCAGACGGGCGGCATCCGCTTCGAGAATTCGAACACCGAGATCAGCACCCAGGGCGGCTCCATCACGCTCGAAGCGCTGGGCGTGGGCAGCACGCTGGACAATATCGGCAAGCTGACCAGCCGCGGCGGCACGATCACGTTGAACGCCACCGGCGACATCAACCTGGCCAACGTCATCAATGCCGGCACCGGCGCGGCGCAGATCCGCACCAGCGCGGGCTCGATCCGCAACACCGGCGGCGCCAACCAGGTGGTGGCGGGCAGCACTGTCAAGCTGGACGCCAGCGGCGGCAGCATCGGCGACCTGGCCGCCCCGGTCAACACCCAGACGGCGCAGCTGTCGCTGGCGACCGGCGGCAACCTGGCGGTGGCCAACCGCCAGGCCCTGACCTCGCTGGACATCACCAGCCGCCACGCGCAACCGGGCGTCAACAACAGCTTCCTGCTGACCTCGCCGGACCTGGCCTTCGCGCTGCAGGACAACGGCGGCTACCAGCTGAACACCGTCAACCAGTCGGCCCTGCACTTCTCGTTCACCGGCGACCGCACCATCACCGTCGGCGACGTGGCCCTGGGCACCGGCACGCTGGCGCTGACGTCGACGGCCGGCAATATCTACGGCACGGCCGGCGGCCTGCTGAACGCCAACCAGGTCACGCTGAGCGCCGCCGGCAGCGACGGCCGCAACGGCGCGATCGGTTCGTCCGCGCAGGCCCTGCGCATGCAGACCGTGGGGTTGACCGCCACCAGCGGCACTGGCGGCGTCTATGTGAACGGCCTGGGCTCGCTGAACCTGAAGGCAATCGACACCACCGGCAACCTGGCCATCCAGGCCACCGCCACGCTGACCTTGGGCGATATCAAGGCGGGCGGCGCCGCCGCGCTGACATCGATGCTCGGCAGCATCGTCGACGACGGCAACGACGCCACCAGCATTTCCACCTCGTCGCTGACGCTGTCGGCCGCGCAGGGCATCATCGGCAGCGCCGCGCGCGCCCTCAAGACCAACGCCAGCACCCTGTCAGTCACCGCGGGCGCCAGCGGCGTGTACCTGGACAGCGCCAGCGCCAACCTGAACATCACGCAGGCGCAGGCCAACGGCGGTCCCGTCACGATCACGGGCGCGGGCAGCGTCTCGGCCAACAACGTCAGCTCCGGCGGCGGCGCCATCAACCTGACGGGCAACAGCATCGCCGCCGGCCAGATCAACGCGGGCGCCGGCAATGTCACGCTGACCGCGCGCGCCGGCAGCATCACCGGCACCTCGGCCTCGCTGATCACCGGCAACGTCGTCACCCTGCTGGCCCCGGCCGCCAACACCAGCTACACCGTCGGCACCGCGGGCACCTACCTGCGCACGGCCGCCGGCGTGCTGAACGCGACCGGCGGCAGCATCTACCTGAACCAGGCCCAGGGCTCGGTGCTGCTGGACGACCTGAAGGCCAACAACGGCATCTTCGTCACCGGCGTGGCGAACCTGAGCGCCAACATGCTCGATGCCGGCACCGGCACGCTCTCGCTCAATGCGCAGGGCGGCAGCATCGTGCGCGCCAATGCCAACAGCGCGTTGGCGGGCAGCAGCATCCTCCTGCAAGCCCAACAACACATCGGCACGGCCAGCGACCACCTCACGGCGGCCACCACCAGCCTGACGCTGGGCAGCGGCGGCGACATCTACGTCGACAACCCCGCCAAGACGCTGACCTACCTGGCCATCACCAATTCGCACGCCGACCCGGCCCGCCGCAACACCATCCAGGTGACCGCGCCGTTCCTGAATTTCGACGTCAATGACGACCTGGGCAACGCCTACGAGCTGCGCCAGGTCTACAGTTCGCTGCTGAGCCAGTTCTCGTTCACCGGCGACCAGAGCCTGAAGCTGGGCAACATCCGCGCCGGCAGCAACATCACGCTGGTCTCCAACCAGGGCAGCATCCTGGACGACGGCATCGCCGACACGCGCGTCACCGCCAACAACGTCAGCCTCCGGGCCGCCCAGGACATCGGCACCAGCGCCAATTTCGTCGCCGTCAACGCGCCGGGCCTGACGCTGGACACGCGCGGCAACCTCTACGCCACCGACATCGCCGACCTCACCTCGTTGACGGTGTACGCGCGCCACAAGGACGTGGACGACCGCTACACGCTGGACGTGCGCGCGCCGTCGCTGTTGTTCAACATCACCGACGACGTCGGCGGCCACACGATCCATGAAGTCCGCGACAGCAACTGGGTCAACTTCAGCTTCAACAGCGACCGCGACATCACCGTCGGCAACATCGACGCCGGCTACAGCGGCAGCATCACGCTGAACGCCGCGGGCGACCTGCGCGACGACGGCAACAAGCAGACCCGCCTGTTGGCCAATTCCGTCAGCCTGATCGCCGGCAAGGCGGTCGGCGCGACCGGCACGGGCTATCTGGACGTGCTGACCGGCTACCTGAGCGGCACGGCGAGCAATGGCGGCTTCTATGTGCAGCTGCCCAATCCGACCGGCTACGCCAATTACACCGGCATCGTCACCCTGAACAACATCACCGCCAGCGACGCCGTGCAGATCGACCTGCGCCAGGGCGACGCGCTGCTGGCCGGCACGGTGCGCAGCAACGCCGGCAACGTCACGCTGAACGTGGCCAACGGCTCGCTGTACGGCAGCGGCGGCGGGGTCTGTGCGGGCGCCAACGACATCACGCTGTCGGCCGCGGGCACGATCGGCGGCGTGTACGGCGGCACCCTGCGCTACGTCGGCGTGGGCGCGGCGGGCCAGGCCAACGTGCAGGCCACCGCCGGCACCGACATCTACCTGAACGGCACCACCGGCAACATCAAGCTGACGCGCCTGCAGGCCGGCACCGGCCAGATCGGCTACACCCAGTCCTCGGGCACCACCACCATCGGCAGCCTGAGCGCCGGCGGCGCGGCCACGCTGGCCAATAGCGGCGGCTCGCTGCTGGACGACGGCGACGCCGCCACCGTGATCCGCGCCAGCAACATCGCCCTGACGGCGGGCGGCGCGATCGGCGCGGCCGGCGCGGCGCTGACGCTGCAGGCGCCCGACGTCAGCCTGACCAGCGGCGGCAACATCGCCGTGGACAGCCTCACCGGCCTGACGCGATTGAATGTCACGCGCAACGGCAGCGCCAACGGCGTGTACAGCATCACCGCGCCCAACCTCACGGCCTTCGCCGTCACGGACGACAGCCTTGGCATCCACCTGGCGGACATCGCCAGCTCGACCAACCTGGACTTCGGCTTCACCGCCAACAACAAGAACCTGCTGGTCGGCAACATCGACGCGGGCGCCAACGGCAAGGTCAGCCTGGCATCGGCCCAGAACATCAGCAACGACAATCCGGCCAGCCCCGGCGTCATCCGCGCCGCGACCGTCGCGCTGACGGCCGGCGCGAACGGCTCCATCGGCTCGTCCATCACGGGCGGCACGCTGGCCCTGAGCGGCACCTCGGCGCTCAGCCTGACCGCCGGCAACAACATGTACGTCGGCAGCGACACCGTGCTGCGCAGCCTGGCCATCAACAGCCTGAAGAACGCCGGCAGCGCCAGCACCTTCGCCATCGGCGGCGGCGCCGGCCAGGTCATCACCCTCAGCGACGACGGCACCACCCAGTACCTGGAGCAGGTCACGGGCGGCCTGACCGACTTCAGCTTCAGCGGCCGCAAGAACATCCAGGTCGGAACCCTCTCGGCCAGCAACACGGTCAGCCTGACCACCGCCGGCGGCGGCGTCAATTCCAGCATCACCAGCGACGGCGGCAGCGGCCGCATCACGGCCGGCAGCGTCACGCTGTCCGCCACCGGCGCGGACAGCTACACCGCGCGCGACGCCAATACCGGCGCCATCGGCGCCAGCGGCCGGGCCCTGCGCCTGAGCACCAGCAACCTGGCCATCACCAACAACGGCGACATCAACCTGAACAACGGCGGGCTGGCGCTGAACAGCCTGAACCTGTACCTGTCGCGCCGCGACGCCGGCAGCGTCAACTTCGACACCAACAGCTACGCCTTCGGCGGCCTGGGCAGCCAGACGCTGGCCATCTCCGGCGGCACCAACCTGTCGATCGGCGCCAGCATGGCCGGCGCGGCGCTGACCATCAACACCGATACCGCCATCACCGCCAACGCCATCAACACCGGCAGCGGCTCGGTGTCGCTGACCTCGCGCTACGCCAACACCGACCTGGCCCCGACCATCGGCGGCTCGGGCCTCATCACCGGCAACAATGTCAGCCTGAGCGCCCTGGGCACCAATGGCAGCGTCTCGGCGCAGACCAGCGCGTCCAACCTGTCGATCGCCTCGGCCGGCAACGTGTCCGTCGCCAACAACAAGGCGCTGACCGCGCTGTCGCTGACGGCCAACCACAACAGCAGCAGCGGTTCGATCAACAACACGTACAACATCAGCGCCAGCGGCATGACGGCGTTCTCGTTGAGCGACTCCACCGGCGTCGCCGGCCTGACGCTCAACAACATCACCAATACCGGCAACCTGGCGCTGTCGATCTCGTCGGACCGCGCGCTGACGGTCACCAACGTCAGCACCGCCGCCGGCGGCTCGGTGACGCTGGCGAGCAACGGCACCATCTATGGCAACAGCTCCAGCGCCAGCTCGCCCAACATCACCACCGGCGCACTGACCCTGAATGCCGGTTCGGTCACGGGCACCTACGCCACCAACCAGCCGCTGTTCGTCAGCGTCGACTCGCTCTCGTCCAACGTCCGCGGCAGCCTGTGGGTGTCGAACAACAAGAACCTGACGCTGCTGGACAACAGCGCCACCAGTTCGGCCCAGGTCAACGTGACCAACGGCTCGATCACGCAGGGCGCCGGCCGCTTCGTTACGCCGGTCCTGACGCTGACCGCCACGCAGTCGATCGGCGCCGCCGGCAACGCGATGCAGACCGACACCCGCCAGCTGACCACGCAGTCGGGCGGCAACCTGTACGTCAACAACGCCAGCGACCTGTTCTCGCTGAACATCACCGCCAACCACGCCAACAGCGCCGTGGACAACGTGGTGCAGGTGGCGGCCAAGGGCCTGACGTTCAACGTCACCGACGCCGGCGTCTACACGATGACCGAGGTCGGCGACCTGACCGGCCTGAACTTCTCGTTCAACGGCGACCGGACGCTGTACGTCGGCAACGTCGACGTCGGCCCGGCCAACACCGTGAGCCTGGGCGCCTTTGGCTCGGGCGCCCACATCCTGAACCTGACGCCGACCTCGCACATCACCGGCGACGTGGTCACGCTGGGCGCCAGCGGCCAGATCGGCGTGGCGTCGGGCGACAACTCGGGCTCGATCCACACCACTACCGGCGAGCTGTACCTGACGGCCGGCAGCCACGTCTACCTGGACAACGACCGCGACCTGGCCAGCCTGTCGCTGTACGCGACCGGCTCGTCGGCGGCCACCTACCAGATCGTGTCGAACGAACTGCTGTTCGACGTGGCCCACAACGGCAGCCGCCTGCAGGTCAACGAGGTGCGCGACAACACCGGGCTGAACCTGATGCTGTCGAGCAACGTCGGCCAGGACATCGGCATCATCGACACCACCCAGAACGGCACGGTGCGCCTGTCGAGCAACAACAGCATCCTGGGCAGCGCCGACGACAGCCAGCGCATCACCGCAGCGTCGGTGCAGATCACCACCCAGGGCTCGGGCGCCATCGGCGCCGTGGGCCGCGAGATCAACCTGTCGGCGCCGCTGGTGAACATCCAGAACGCCGGCGACGTCTACATCGACTCCGACCGCCACATCGACGCGCTGACGCTGTATTCCACCGGCAACGGCGCCCGCAGCTATGGCATCACCTCGCCCACGCGCGACGGCGGCAACATCGTGTTCCAGGCCGCGGATGGCGGCAGCGGCAGCAGCGCCGGGCTGGTCCTGACCAAAGTCGAGGACACGGGCGGCCTGAACCTGAGCGTGACCAGCGACCGCAGCATCACTGTCGGCGCGATCAACGTCGGCTACGACAACGTGGCGCTGTACTCGCGCGGCGGCTCGCTGCTGGGCGACGGCGACGCCAACAGCAAGATCGACGCGGCCGGCCTGACCCTGACGGCGGCCAACGCCATCGGCGCCGCCGGCACGGGCAACGCCATCGACACCCGCGTCAGCACGCTGAGCGGCCGCGCCGACAACGGCGGCGCGTTCATCACGGTGGAAGGCAACACCAGCCTGCCGAGCCTGACCTCGACCGGCGCCAGCTCGGTGGGCAACACCCTCGGCGACATCGAGCTGGGCACGGTCAACACCAATGGCAATGCCTTCTCGGTCAACAACACCGGCGGCTCGATCCTGAGCGGCACGATCAACAACGCCACCAGCGTCAACCTGACGGCCAACGGCTCGATCGGCAACAAGAGCGCCATCCGCACCAATGCCCTGAACGGCGGCACCACCACGGTCACCCTCAGCGCCACCAGGACCGACCGCGCCGATGGCAGCATCGCGCTGAACGAGACCTATGGCCTGCAGGCGACCTCGGTTACCGCGGCTGGCGACATCACGCTGGCCGCCGACACCGGCAACAACGGCCGCAACCTGACCGTGGGCGCCGTCACGTCCACCGACGGCGCGGTCACGCTGTCGACCGCGCGCGGCAGCATCACCGGCATCGACAACGGCAACCTGGTCACCGGCAAGAGCGTCAGCCTGACGGCCAACTACGGCACGGCCTCGAAGATTGGCTCCTCCAACTCGGCGCGCCTGCATCTGAACACCGAGAAGCTGACGATGGCCACGCCCGGCAGCATCTACATCGACAACCTGGCCGACCTGTCCGACCTGACCATCATCCGCAACAACGCGCAGGGCTCGAACCTGGGCAGCGCCGGCTTCCTGACCATCGACGCCCAGAACCTGACGTTCAGCGGCGCCGACAGCGGCAATGCCACCGCGCTGACCATCGTGCGCGACACGACCGGCCTGAACTTCACCTATCAGGCCATCGGCGCGATCAACGTACACGACATCGACGTCACCCAGAACGGTTCGGTCAACCTGTCGACCAACCCGTACTACACCACGGGCGGCTCGATCCAGGGCATGAACGCGTCCTCCAAGATCGTCGCCGGCGACCTGACGCTGTCCACCGCCTCGGGCAACGCGCCCAACACGATCGGCTCGGCCGGCCTGGCCCTGAACACCCAGGTCAAGAACATCGCCTCCACCGCCTCGGGCGGCATCTGGCTCAAGCAAACCGGCTCGATCAACCTGGGCAACCTGCGCGCCGGCGGCGACCTGTCGGTCACCACCACCACCGGCGACATCCTGGTCGGCACGGTCAGCTACGGCACCGGCAATGCCCTGACCCTGAACGCCCAGACCGGCAGCATCCTGTACGGCGGCGGCACGCTCTCGGGCGCGGGCGCCGGCGCCATCACGCTGACGGCGCAGAACGGTATCGGCACGCGCGACGCGGCGATCAAGATCGCCGCCCCGAACAGCCCGGTGTCGGCCACCGTCACCGGCGACGGCTCGCTCTACCTGGACAGCAGCGGCAACCTGCTGGGCGGCCTGACGACCTCGGTCGCCAATGGCGAAACCCGCATCACCGGCAACGGCAGCCTGGCGCTGACCAGCGTCACCTCCGGCACCGACGCGGCCGGCAACGACATCTCGGTCAAGACCACCTCGGGCAACATCACGGTCAAGAACCTGCAGGCCGGCGCCAACCACGGCCAGGTCACGCTCAACGCCGAGAACGGTTCGATACTGGCCGACGCCGCCGGCGCCACCGTCAAGGCCTACGGCGTGGCGCTGAACGCCGCCAACGCCATCGGCGCCAGCAACGGCCGCATCAACGCGACCGGCCAGCGCGTCGAAGCCACCACCGGCGGCGGCATGTACCTGGCGGCGGACAACAATTCCGTCTACTCGTACCTGTCGGGCAACACCATCGACATCGCGGCCGCCGGCAATCTGCAGATCGCCAACGCGATCTCGTCCAATGGCGCGATCAAGATCACCGGCAACGGCACCAACAGCCAGTTGGTGGCCGGCAACATCGACGCCGGCGCCGGCAGCGTCAACATCGACTTCAGCAAGGCGG
The DNA here is from genome assembly GCF_054188005.1 of Achromobacter sp. KK8. NCBI lineage: Bacteria > Pseudomonadati > Pseudomonadota > Betaproteobacteria > Burkholderiales > Alcaligenaceae > Achromobacter > Achromobacter sp. KK8. The sequence continues at coordinate 5,292,262 of NZ_CM135178.1, forward strand.
GCAGCACCATCGTCGACGACCGCGAGGAATCCACGCGCATCATCGGCAACAACGTGGTGCTCAAGGCCGGCGCGGGCATCGGCGGCGCCGCTGGTTCGCCCGACAATCTGCAGACGACCGCCGCCAACATCACCGCCGAAGTCACCGGCGCCGGCGCGATCTACCTGAACGACAACCGCGCGGCCGGCACCACGCTGGCATCGGTCATCACCCAGAACGGCGCGATCGGCATCACCACCGCCGGCCCCACCCTGGTCACCAGCGCCATCAGCCGCAACGGCTCGGCCAGCAACAGCATCTCGATCGCCACCACCAGCGGCGACCTGTCGGTCAACACGATCGACGCCTCGGCGGGCGGCGACATCAGCCTGAATGCGGCCGGCTCCATCCTCGGCGCGGTGGCCAACAACCTGGTCCTGGGCAACACGCTGACGGCCGTCGCCGGCGGCAGCATCGGCTCGGCCGCCTACCCGGGCAATGGCTCGGGCGGCATCGCGCTGCGCACCAACCTCGGCGCCCTGGGCAATCTGTCGACCGCCGCCGACGGCGCGGTCATCGTGGTCAACAACATCGGCACGCGGGCGCTCAGCGCCAACAGCGGCAACATCCAGCAGAGCGGCGCCAACAGCTCGGTCTACCTGACCACCGCCGGCGATCTGGACGCCAGCGGCGGCATGTCGAACACCGCCGCCAACCTGCTGCTGTCCTCGGGCGGCAAGCTGACGCTGGCCAGCGCCGGCGTGCAGGCCAACGGCACCATCACGCTCAAGGGCACGCAGGACGTGGTGGCCGCCGGCGCCACGCCGCGCACGATCAACGTCAAGGGCACCACGCTGAATTTCAGCAGCGGCGCCGCGGGCGGCAACACCACGCTGGTGACCGAAGCCCGCACCATCGGGGCCAGCCTGACCGGCACCAGCACGCCGGCCAACCTGACGCTGACCAACACCGGCGCGCTCGACGCGTCGCTGAGCGCCGCCAACGGCGACATCAGCGCCACGGCCACCGGCTCGCTGAACGCCTCGGCCACCGCCGTCGGCAGCAACCGCACCATCGCGCTGACCTCGCAGCACGGCGATGTCGAGATCGGCATCGTCAACGCCGGCGCCGCCAGCGGCACCGTGATCCTGAGCGCCGCCGAGGGCTCGCTGCTGGGGCTGGACAACACCCTCACGGCCAACAGCCTGGACCTGACCAGCAAGACCGGCATCGGCACCCGGGCCGACCACTTCACCACGTCGGCCCGCAATCTCAAGGCCAATGTCCTGGGCAGCGGCGACATCTATGTGGACGCCTCCGGTCCGTTGACGCTGGGCCGCGTCGCGACGGCCGACGGCAACATCGGCATCGCCTCCGCCGGCAACCTGGCGAGCACGGTCGGCCTGTCGGCCGGCAACGGCGGCGACGTCGCGCTGGCCTCCACCGCCGGCAACGTCACTGTCAGCCACGATATCGCCAGCGCCGACGCGCATGACCTGTCCGTGAGCGGCGCGGCCATCGCCATGGCCGCCGCCAACACCAGCGGCAGCCAGACCTACACCGGCAACGTCACCCTCAACGGCGACCTGACCGGCAGCGCCATCGGCATCACCGGCAACGCCACGCTGGCCGGCGGCAAGCGCACCCTGACGGCCAACGGCGCCAACGGCGGCGTCGCCCTCTCGGGCGCGCTGAACGGCAGCGCGCAGCAGGCCGTGATCGTGGCCGGCGACGGCGACGTCACGCTGGGCGGCAATGCCTCCAACCTGGCCAGCCTGACCATCACCGGCAACAACATCGACCTGCGCCAGGTCGCCACCACCGGCGCCCAGCAGTACAACGGCGCCACCACGCTGCGCGGCGCGTACACCACCGCCAACGGCGCCTTCGGCGTCGACGGCGCCACCACGCTGGCCAGCACCGTGAGCGTGACCACCGGCAGCGGCGCGGTCACCTTCACGGGCGCCATGTCGGGCGCCAACGCGCTGACCGTCACCAGCATCGGCACCACCACCTACGGCGGCGCGGTCGACATCGCCTCGCTGAACCAGGCGGGCTCCGGCGGCACGGCCTTCAACGGCGGCAGCGTCACCACCAGCGGCACGCAGACCTACGTCGGCCACGTGACGCTGGGCGAGGATGCGGTGCTGACCGGCGCCACCGTCACCCTGGCCAACGGCGCCGACGGCGCCCATGCGCTGGAAATCGACGGCACGGCCCTGCTGACCGGCGCCATCGGCGCCACCACCAAGCTGGCCAGCCTGACCGTGGACGGCGCCGCCACGCTCAATGCGGGCAGCATCGCCACCACCGGCAACCAGCGCTACAAGGGCGCCGTGACGCTGAGCGGCGATCACACGCTGAGCACCACCACCGGCGGCGTGGCCTTCGACGGCGCGCTGGACGGCGCGCATGACCTGCACGTCGTGTCCACGGCCGGCGGCGACGTCAGCTTCGACGCGGTCGGCGGCGCCACGCAACGCCTGGGCAGCCTGACGGTCGACACGGCCGGCACCACCGCCTTCAATGGCTCGGTCTACGCGGCATCGGTGCAGACCGATGACCCGGGCGCCGTGACCATCACGGGCGAGCGCGTCGACACCACCGGCGTCATGCGATTCGGCGAGCTGGTCACGCTGGGCGGCAACGTCACGCTCAAGGGCGCCAGCGTCACCCTGGCCGGCGGCGCGAACGCGACCGACGAGCGCCAGGGCCTGACCATCGAAGGTCCGGCCACGATCAACGGCCCGGTGGGCGCCGGCGCCAATGGCCGCCTGGCCTACCTGACCGTCGACGGCGACGCGACGCTCGGCGGCGGCCCGCTCAAGACGGTGGGCGAACAGTCCTACCAGGGCAAGGTCGAACTGTCCGGCAATGCGCAACTGAGCACCGCCGACGCCAAGGTGACCTTCAACGATGCGGTCACCAGCGGCAACGGTAGCAGCCTGACGGTCAGCAGCGGCAGCGGCGACGTGCGCTTTGCCGAACAGGTCGGCGACGCCGCCACGGGCCGCCTGGGCGCCCTGGCCGTCAACAGCAACGGCGCCACCACCTTCGAGAAGGCCGTGTACGCCGCCTCGGTCAACACCGACGCCGGCGGCACCGTGGCCATCAACGGCGGCCTGGTGGACACCACCGGCACGCAATCCTATGGCGAACGCGCCCTGTTCGGCACCGACACCGTGCTCAAGGGCAGCACCGTCAGCCTGCTGGGCGGCGGCGACGGCAAGCACGACCTGACCATCGATGGCGACGCCGTGCTCAAGGGGCCGCTGGGCGCCAATGATCCGCTGGCCAGCCTGACGGTCAAGGGCAACGCCACGCTGGGCGCGGGCAGCATCGTCACCGACGGCGAACAGTCGTACCAGGGCAACGTGACCGTGGGCGGCGACGTGTCGGTGACCAGCCGCCAGGGCGACATCGGCTTCGACCGCGCGGTCGACGGCGGCCACGGCCTGACGGTCGTCGCCAATCAAGGCGAAGTGACCTTCGCCGGCCCGGTCGGCCAGGGCTCGCGCCTGGGCGACCTGAAGGTCAGCGCCGCCGGCGACATCGTGCTGGACGGCCCGGTGCGCGCCGCCTCGGTGCAGACCGGCGGCAACGGCGACGTGCTGATCAACGGCGGCTCGGTGGACACCACCGGTTCGCAGCAATACGGCCAGCACGTCATCCTGAGCGGCGTGGACACCACCCTGAGCGGCGCCGACGTGCAGCTCAAGGCCGGCGTCGACGGCACCCAGCCGGGCCAGCAAGGCCTGGTCATCGTCGGCAACGCCGATATCCAGGGCGACGTGGGCGCCACCACGCCGTTGCGCGGCCTGGCCGTCTCCGGCGCCACGACCATGGGTCCGGGCAAGACGCACACCACCGGCGACCAGGTCTACAACGGCGCGGTGACCCTGGCTGGCAACCGCGACCTGGCCAGCGACACCGGCTCGGTGATCCTGGGCAGCAAGCTGGATGGCGGCAACGGCAACAACCTGAACGTCAACGCCGGCAAGAATATCCAGGTCGCGGGCGACGCCACCGGCCTGGGTTCGCTGACCCTGCGCGCCGTCGACACCATCGTGTTCAACGGCGATGTCAGCGCCTACCGCGTGCAGCAGCTGGAAGCCAAGTCCGCCAGCTACAACGGCGCGGTGCGCGCCTCCGGCCCGGACGGCATCGACATCGCGGGCGACACGCTGTCGTTCGGCAAGAACGTCACCGCCGACACGGGTTCGATCCGCATCGCCAATACCAGCCCGACCGGCACCACGTCCTTTGGCGCGGGCAGCACCGTGAGGGCCGCCACCGGCTTCACCCAGACCGGCGGCGCCGGGCTGACGCTGCCGGCGCAATTGCTGGTGACGCAGGGCCCCATCAACCTGGGCGCGCCGGCGAAGCTGCAAGGCGGCAACGCGGTCATCCAGACCAACGGCGACATCACCGCCATCGGCCTGAGCGGCCCGCAGACCTCGCTGACGCTGGCCTCCGGCGTGGGCGCGCTGCGCATCGGCCTGAACGACGCGGATCCGAGCCACAAGCTGGACGTGGCCGGGCTGACCGTGCCGAACGCCGGCTCGGCCGACATGTGGGGCGCGATCGGCGGCAAGACCGGCTCCATGGCCGCCACCATGGTCCGCAGTTCGCTGGTCGGCGCGCCGTACTACATGAACGGCGCCACCTGGGGCCCGACGGACGTGATCGACCGCCTGGCCGCCGTGACGGCGCCGCGCACGGTGATCCCCACCACGCCCACCGCCAACCCGCTGTTCCAGGGCACGGTTCCGTCCAAGGGCTTCGGCCCCGACGCCCTGGGCGCGTACACCGATCCGCAGGTGTTGACCGTGGCCTCCGCGTTTACCTGGCAGCTGCCTTCCGGCGACAATGCGCTCCTGAGCGTGCCGGCCGGCAACAACCCGGTGCTGCAGACGCCCGGCGCCAATCCGCAGCGCCCCGCCGCCGAAGGCGTGCCGTCATCCGATGATGCGCGCCGCGACACCGACACTCCCTCACGTACTCTCTGATCCAACACCATGACCACGCAGACTTCGCTTCCCCTGTTCTACGAACAACCCCGTCCGCTCGCCGCCGGCGTGCACGCCAACCTGTCGCTGGCCGGCAATACCGGCTTCGCCTACGCCGCCAAGACCAACGCCGTGCCGCTGGTGGCCACCGAGCTGCCGACCGCGTGCCGCCACTTCCCCATCGTCTTCACCGATGGCGAGCAGCCCACGCCGGTCGCCGTGCTGGGCGTGCGCGGCCAGGAAAACCTGTTCGTCGACGCGCAGGGCCAATGGCGCCCCGGCACCTACATCCCGGCCTACGTGCGCCGCTATCCCTTCATCTTCATGGAGAACGAAGACCGCAGCCAGTACACGCTGTGTATCGACGAGAAGGCCGCCGCGGTGGTCGAGGGCCGTGACAACCCGTTCTTCGACGAGGCCGGCGAGCCGACCGCGCTGGCCCGCAGCGCCCTGGAATTCTGCCGCGACTACCAGAACCAGCACGCCTACACGCTGGAATTCGCGCGCGCCCTGGCCGACGCCGACCTGCTGGTCGAAAACCGCGCCGACATCACCCTGGCCGACGGCCAGCGCCTGGCCATGTCCGGCTTCAAGGTGATCGACGAAGCCAGGTTCAACAAGCTGCCGGAAGCGGAATTCCTGCGCTGGCGCGCCAATGGCTGGCTGCCGCTGGTCTATTGCCACCTGCTGTCGATCAACACCTGGCCCAGCCTGATCGATCAGGTGCAGCCGGTGGTCGCGGCCGAGGAAGCCGCCGAGGCGTGATCTTCCGGAACGCCCGCGGGCCGGCGCACGCGCCAACCCGCGCCCCCACGGCCCCGCCGGCCTCGCCGGTCGGGGCCGTGTGCATTACTGGCCTTGCCCGGCCGCGCGCGCCAGGAATTCCAGCACCGCGCGATAGGACCCCTCGTTGCCGGCCGCGTTGGCCGGCGGCGTGCCGCCCGCGTCCAGCAACAGGCCCGACATGGCGTGCGGCTTGCTGATCAGCGTGGCCGGCAGGCACGGATAGTGCACGTGATGCCCCGCCCCCTTGCACACATAATGCGACGTGGGCAGCCCGTGCGCCTCGCGCTGGCGCATGACGATCTCGGAATATGCGGTGCTGGGCCAGAAGCCGTCATCCGACGCGCTCACCAGCAGGACCGGGCCCGGATAGCATTCAACCGGAATGCGGGCGCGCTCGAACGCCGCGGCATCGCGGCTGGCGCTCAGGAACGCATGGGTCTGCCGGTACGGCGGGTCCGAGGCGTAGGCCGCCTCCCAATCGGCGCTGGCGTTGTCCTGCCACAGGTGCGGCAAGGGCTCGCCGCCCTTGCGCCAGACCTGCGCATTGCGTCCGGTGCCCGGCTCGCCCGCGCTGACCACGCCGTGCGTCACGGGCGACGGCACGTAGGCCACCACCGCGCTCACCAGGTCGGGATAGTGCGACGCCACCAGCAATGAGGTCTCGCCGCCGCGGCTGATGCCCGACAGCGCCACGAAGCCGTCGCGCGGCTTGAGTTCGGCGCGGGCCCAGCGCAGCGCCTGCTCGAAATACTCCAGCGGCATGTCGTTCAGGTACTTGGGCCGGCCGTCGTAGTTGAAAATGGCCAGCGCCAGGCACTGGTAGCCGCGGGCCGCGAACAGCGCCGCGCGCGGCGCGTTGACGCCGCCGGACGAGCCGTTCATGTAGATCACCAGCGGGTGCGGGCCGGGGCCGGCGGGCGTGTAGAGTTCGCCCGACAGCGTCATGCCGCCGACCTGTTCGCGCACGGCGCGGTGCGTGACGCCCTCGGCCACGAAGGTCTGCACCAGCCGCGCGGTGGCCTCATGCCGGCCGTCGGTGGCGTGCAGGTCGATCGCCAGCGGCTCGGTGCGATCGGGCGGAAACACCACCCGGTCCATCTCCTCGCAGGTCATCGACCACACCAGCCCCATGGCGGACGGCTCGGCATAGCTGCCGGACACGGGGCAATCGCGCGCCAGGTCCAGGCTGCCGTCGTGGCCGGCCATGAACACCGCCTGCGAACGCCACGGCACGCCGCTCATCCGCATGCGGGCCGTGACGGTGACGAAGGCGTAGGCGGGAAAGCCGTCGATGCGGATCTGGCGCGGCACGTCGATCAGCGCCGTTTCGGGGCTGACGGTGATGCGGGCTTGCTCGGTCATGGCGCTTCCTCAGCCTTTCAGGTCGGTCTTGGGCACGTTGTTGGCGCGGATCACGCCGGCCCACATGGCGGATTCCTCGGCGATGACGCGGTCCAGGTCGGCCGACGAGGTGAACTCCACGGTCACGCCCTGCTCGGCGAACTGCTTGACCAGGCTGGGATCGCGCGTGCCTTCGCGCACCGCATGCTCCAGCGTCCTGACCACCTCCGCCGGCATCGCCGCCGGCCCCGAGATCATCATGCGGGTATAGAGTTCAAAGCCGTCGACGCCGGCCTCCTTCATGGTCGGCACGTCCGGCAGGCTCGACAGGCGCTTGTCGGCCGTCACCGCCAGCACCTGCAGCTTGCCCGACTGGATGTTAGGCAGCGCCGACGTCGGGAAATCGAAGGTGCTCTGCACCGTGCCCGCCATCAGGTCCAGCAGCGCCGGGCCGCTGCCCTTGTAGGGCACGTCCTGGAACTGGGTGCCGGTCTTGGACTGGAAATGCAGCAGCGCCAGGTGGTTGATGACGCCGCGCCCGGCATGGGCGCAAGTGATGTCGCCCGGCTTCTTCTTGGCCAGCGCGATGAATTCCTGCACGTTCTTGACGCCCAGCGCCGGATGCACGATCAGCAGCATCGGCGACTTGCCCATCGAACCCAGCTGCTTGAAGTCCGACTGCTGGTACGGCAGGTTGTTGTAGAGCAAGGGGTTCAGGATCATGCCGTTGGTGCCGGCAAAGCCCAGCGTGTAGCCATCTGGCTCGGCCCGCGCCACCGCCACCGTGGCGATGATGGCCTGGCCGCCCGGCCGGTTCTCGACCACCACGCTGCCCTTCAGGACCTTGCCCATGCGTTCGGCCAGCGCGCGCGCGGCGATGTCGGTCAGGCCGCCGGGCGCGAAGCCGACCAGCAGGCGCACGGGCCGAGTGGGGAAATTGGCCTGGGCCTGGGCATGCGCCAGGCGAGGCATCAACGGCAGCGCGGCAAGCGCGCCCAGGGCGTGGCGGCGGGTGAACGGCATAAGGCTCTCTCCAGACAGGCGCGCACGACGACCGCGCGACAGGCGGCCGCGCGAGCCATGCGATGAACAAGGGGGAAGGAAGCACAGGCCGCCCGCCGAACGGCGGGGGGTCTCAATGACGGTATCTTGTATGCAATATGGCGCGGGGGCTATCTAGGGATATCCCGGGTCGGCGGCCTGCCCCGCCGCGCGCGCCGCGGCCAGCCGCCACAGTTGCTCGGCCACCGCGGCCATATCGGTCGGCTGGCGGAACAGGCAGATCTCCAGCGGAATGTCCCATTCCTGGCCGCCGGCGCGCACCAGCCTGCCCTGCGCCAGGTCCTCGCGCACCAGCATGTTCGGCAGCCAGGCGACGCCACGACCCTGCACCGCCATGGTCCGCAGCAACGTGGCGTGCGGCCCGACGAAGGTGGCGCGTATGCGTTCCTCGCCGAGGTCTTTCTTGCGCAATTGGCTGGCCACGATGCGCCCCAGGCCCGAGGCCGGCCCATAGGCCAGGAAGTCCACGGCGCCCTCGCCCGCCAGGCGATGCGCCGGCGCGGCCGATCCGCCCGGCGCGCTGACCGGCACCAGCGTATCGGTGCCCAGCCGCACCATGGGATAGGCGGTTTCATCCAGGCGGCTGGCCACGCGCGGATGCCGGTGGCACAGCAGGAACTGCACGCGGCGCTGCGCCATCAGGTCTTCGCAGGCCTGGAAGCTGTCGGACATCATCTGGATCGCGCCGACTTCCATGTCCGCTTCCAGGCCGGCCAGCCATTTCGGAAAGAACGTCAGCGACAGCAGATGGGTCGCCGCGAAGCGCAGGCTGGCGGCATCCTGCGCATGGGCCGCGACCGCCTTGATGCGCGCCGCCTCCAGGTCGGCCAGCACCTGCTTGAGCAGCGGCAGGAAGCGGCGGCCGGCGGCGGTCAGTTCGGTGGGATGCGAGCTGCGGTCGCACAGGTCGGCGCCCACCCATTCCTCCAGCGCGCGGATGTGGCGGCTGAACGCCGGCTGCGCGATGGCGCGCGCTTCCGCCGCGCGCGAGAAACTTCCGGTGTCGGCCAGCGCGAGGAAATCCTCCAGCCAATTCATGTCCAGAGGTCGGTTTCCAGGTCCCATGATTGTTTGCAGCGCAGCATAGATAATTCTATGCAATTCGAGTATTGGACGGCCCAAAGGGGATGCCGCAATCATAGCGGCCATTCCCCCACCCACAGGACCTGGAAAACACCCATGCCTTCCATCCCGAATTACCGTGGCATCATCCCCGCGATCGCCTGCCCGTTCACCGCCGACCGCCGCATCGACGAGCCCGCGCTGCGCCGCCTGGCCGGCTGGCTGGCGGGCCACGATGGCGTGGTCGCCATCATGACCAACGGCCACACCGGCGAGGTGTTTTCGCTGACGCCCGCTGAACGCGCGCAGGTCACCCGCATCGTGGCCGACGAGCTGCGCGGCAGGCTGCCCGTGATTTCCTCGATCGTGTGCGAAGGCATCGCCGAGGCTGCCGAACACGCCCGCGCCGCGCGCGCCGCCGGCGCCGCCGCGCTGGATGTGATGCCGCCCCACCACTGGTTGCGTTTCGGCTTCACGCCCGGCCACGCGCTGGAGTACTTCCAGGCCATCCACGAGGCCGCGCCCGATCTCGACCTGGTCTGCCACGTCTATCCGGCGTGGACGCGCGCGTCCTATTCGTCGAGCCTGCTGGCCGACCTGGCGCGGCTGCCCTACGTGCAGGCCTTCAAGGTCGGCCAGCGCGACATGAACAAGTATGCCCGCGACATTCAGGCGCTGCGCGACGCCGATGCCTCCAAGGCCATTCTCACCTGCCACGACGAATACCTGCTGGCCTCGATGGTGCAGGACGTGGACGGCGCGCTGGTCGGCTTCGCCACCTTCATCCCGCAGCTCATCATCGACCTGTGGGAGGCGGTGAAGGCCGGCGATCTGAAGCGCGCCCAGGCGGTGCAGGCGCTGATCACCCCGCTCAAGGACGCGGTGTACGGCGCCGGCGAACCCACTGGCGAAGCGCATGCCCGCATGAAGGCCGGCATGTACCTGGCCGGCGTGCTGGAGAGCGCCGCGGTGCGTCCGCCCACCGAAGCCCCCGGCGCGGCCGAGATGGACGCGCTGCGCGCCGCGCTGGCCAAGGCGGAACTGCTGGCGCGCTGACGCCGCATCGCGCGGCGGCCCAGGGGCGGGACAGCCCGGGCCACGCCGCGACGACACCAAAACCAGAGGAGACACATCATGCGAAAAACCATTCTGTTGCGCGCCGCGCTGGCCCTGTGCACGGCGCTTGGCGCCGCCGCGGCGCACGCCGAGGCCGCCTACCCCGCGCGCCAGGTGCGGTTCGTGATCCCCTTCCCGCCGGGCGGCACGCTCGACATGCTGGGCCGCGACGTGGCGCAGAAACTAAGCGAGCAGACCGGCCAGAGCTTCGTGGTGGAAAACCGTTCGGGCGGCAACGGCATCATCGGCGCCGACGTCGTGGCCCGGTCGCCGGCCGACGGCTACACCCTGCTCTTTAACGCCTCGACCTTCACCACGGCGCCGATGACGATGAAGTCCGTGCCTTTCGACGTCGACAAGAATTTCGTGCCCGTCGCCATGGCCGGCAAGGCGCCACTGTCGGTCTCGGTCAAGAAGGACCTGCCGGTGTCCGACCTGGCCGGCCTGCTGGCCTATGCCAAGCAGAATCCGGGCAAACTGACCTTCGCCGTCGGCTCGATCGGATCGGCCGGTCACCTGGCCACCGAACTGCTCAAGCGCCAGGGCGGCCTGGACTACATGGTCATCCCGTACCGCGGCACCTCGCCCGCGCTGCAGGATCTGGTGGGCGGGCGCATCGACGGATTCATCGACCCGGTGCTGGGCGCCCTGTCGTACTACAAGGGCGGCATGCTGAAGATCCTCGCCGTCACCTCGGAAACGCGCCTGCCCAACCTGCCCGACGTGCCCACGGTGGGCGAAGTGCTGCCCGGCTACCAGTACTACAGCTGGTACGGCCTGTGGGCGCCGGCCGGCACCCCCGCGACGATCGTCGAGAAGCTCAACGCCGAGGTCAACAAGGCCCTGTCCTCGGGCATGGCGGCCAAGTACGAACAGCTGGGCGTGACGATCACGCCTATCACCACGGCCGGGTTCACGCGTTTCCAGAAGGACGATATGGCGCGCTCGCGCAAAATCATCGAAGAAGGCCACATCCATGTCGACTGATCCCACCCCAGGCCACGCGGTCGTCACTGGCGCCACCGGCGGCATCGGCCAGGCGATCGTGCAGCGGCTGCTGGATGGCCGCTGGCGCGTGACCGGACTGGACCTCGGGCCGGCCGTGACGCGGCATCCCGCCTACCGGCATGTCACGGTCGACCTGTGTGACGACGCCGCCACCCATCGGGCCTTGCAGGGTCTGGACAATGCCACGGCCCTGGTGCATGCGGCCGGGCTGTTGCGGGTGGCGCCGCTGGCGCAATCGGAATCCGCCGATGGCGAACTAATGTGGAAACTGCACGTCGATGCCGCGGTCCGGTTGACCCGCGATCTGGCGCCGGCGATGGTCGCGCAAGGCGGCGGCCGCGTGGTGCTGGTCGGCAGCCGCGTGGCCCAGGGCATGCCCGGCCGCGGCCAATATGCCGCGTCCAAGGCGGCGCTGGTGGCGCTGGCGCGCAGTTGGGGCGCGGAACTGGCCGGCCAGGGCGTCACGGTGAACGTGGTGTCCCCGGCCGCCACGCAGACGGGCATGCTGGAAGACCCCGCCCGGGCCGCCAGTCCGGCCCGCATGCCCCCGATCGGCAGGCTGATACAGCCCGGCGAGATCGCGGCCCTGGTGGCGTTCCTGCTGTCCGCCGAGGCGGCCGCCATCACCGGTCAGGACATCGCCATCTGCGGCGGGGCTTCGTTGCCCCGCTGAACCCAGGTTCGCACGGCCGACCGTGCCCCGCGCGGTCGCGCCCTTATGCGGAGGCGTCCCGACAGATGCGACAACCGCGCCGACGGCCTTCGCCGCCGGCCGCGCCCGGCTTCAGGCGGGCTTGCTCATCAACCGCTTCCAGCCTTCCAGGCCCAGCAGCTGCATCGTGTCGATGTTCTTCTCGTAGATCTCGGCGGCGTCCGGGAAGGACTCGACCGCGCGGTCGATGCTGTCCTCGCGCAGCAGGTGCAGGATGGGATACGGCGACCGGTTGGTGTAGTTCTCGATATCGTCCGGCTGGGTGTCGGCGAACTGGAACTGCGGGTGGAACGTGGCCACCTGCAACTCCCCCACCAGGCGCATGCGCTTGAGCAGGCGGTCCGACAGGTCTTCGAAGTCGTTGAACTCCAGGAAATCGTCGAGCGCGTCGGGAATGATCAGCAGCGTGGTGTCGATCTTCTCCGGATCGGCCTCGGCCAGCAGGGCCAGTTCGTCCTGCAGGTCGGTCAGGACGCCTTCGGCGTCGGTGGCATCGCTGACGGCAAAGCGGATCTGGTCCTTGACCTGGACCGCTTTGGCGAACGGACAGAGATTCAGGCCGATCACGGCCTGGGTGAGCCAATGGCGGGTTTCGGCAACCACGTTGGCGTAGGCGTCGGAAGTGGAAATCATGGCGGGCAGTCCTGGCAAAACGCGAGTATAGGCGACCAGGTGGGAGGCGCCGCGACCGGGTTCATCGTGGGCCAACGCCCTGCCGCCACGCCTGGGATACAATCGATCGCAATGGGAATGGAGCTTCCCAAAACCGCCGATCCCTCGGCTGATGGCTCCTGCTGACCGGGCAACATGCCCGCAGCGGGTGCCGTCCAGACAAAACCCGCCGCGGCGGGTTTCTTGTTTTTCGGGCCGCGACCTCGTCGCTGGCCGCCCGCGCCTTCAACCGGCGCGGCCCGTGGACAAGCCCCAGGCTGTTGCTCTCCATCGTTTCACCTGGAGAGAAATCTTGAATCTATTGCTGGTTTTCATCGGTGGCGGCCTCGGCTCGGCCGCCCGCTACGGCATGAGCCTGGCCGCGTTGCGCCTGGGCTGGATTGCCTTCCCCTACGCCACCCTGGCCACCAACGTCATCGGCTGCTTCGTCATGGGGCTGATCACCGAACTGCTGGCGCTGAAGTTCTCGGTGTCGCAACCGACCCGGCTGTTCCTGACCACCGGCATCGTCGGCGGCTTCACCACCTTCTCGACCTTCGCGCTGGAAACGGCGCTGCATGTGGAACAGGGCCGCACCGGCCTGGCGCTGCTGTACGCCGGCCTGTCGCTCGGCCTGGGGCTGGCGGCGCTGTTCGGGGCGATGGCGCTGGTGCGGACGCTGTGACGGCGGCGGCCGGGGCGCCGTTGACGGTCGCGCTCGCCATTCGCCGTCCGTCCGACATTGCCGGCGCCCGTGGCGCCGCGCGGAAGGGCCGCGCTAGCGTGGCGCCATGAAAAAAGCCCGGCCAGGCCGGGCTTTCTTTCCTCCGCCAACGCCGATCAGGCCGCCGGCATCGCCGCCATGGTCTGCGCGACCGCTGCGGTCAGCTTCTTGCCGTAGGGCACGTGCAGGAATTCATTCGGGCCGTGGGCGTTGGACTTGGGGCCCAGCACGCCGCAGACCATGAACTGCGCCTTGGGGAAGCCCTTCTGCAGCATGCTCATCAGCGGAATGGTGCCGCCCTGGCCGATGTAGCCGCAGGGAGCGCCATAGTACTGCTGCGAGGCGGCATCCAGCGCCTGGGTCAGCCACGGCGCCGAGGCCGGCGCGTTCCAGCCGGTGGCGGCGCCCTCGTTGGCCTTGAAGATGACCTTGGCGTTGTAGGGCGCGTCGGCTTCCAGCAAGGCCTTGATCTCCTCCGAGGCGGCAATGGCGTCGACCAGCGGCGGCAGGCGCAGCGACAGCTTGAAGGCGGTGCGCGGACGCAGCACGTTGCCGGCGCTGGACAGCGGCGGCAGGCCTTCGGCGCCGGTCACCGACAGGGTCGGACGCCAGGTGCGGTTCAACAGCGCCTGTTCCGGCTCGGTGGTCATGGGCAGCACGAAGCCGCCGTCGGCGCCGCAGCTCCAGGGGAAGCGGCGCCAGACTTCGTCGCCCAGGATGCGGGCGGTGGCGTGCACCTGTTCGATGCGGTCGGCGGGAATCTCGCAATGCAGGCTTTGCGGCAGCAGGCGGCCGGTGGCGCTGTCTTCCAGGCGGTCCAGCAGGTGGCGCAGGATGCGGAACGACGACGGCACCACGCCGCTGGAATCGCCCGAGTGCACGCCTTCGTCCAGCACCTGCACTTCCAGCGTGCCCGAGACCATGCCGCGCAGCGAGGTGGTCATCCACAGCTGGTCGTAGTTGCCGGCGCCCGAATCCAGGCACACCACCAGGGCCACGTTGCCCAGGCGGTCGCGCAGCGCGTCGACGTAGGGCAGCAGGTCGTAGCTGCCGGATTCCTCACAGGTCTCGACGATGCCGACGCAGCGCGGGCGCGGGATGCCCTGCTTGTCCAGCGCCATGATGGCGGTGAGCGAGGCGTACACGGCGTAGCCGTCGTCGGCGCCGCCGCGGCCGTAGAGCTTGCCGTCTTCGTACTTTGGGGTCCAGGGACCCAGGCCGGCGCGCCAGCCGGAGAATTCCGGCTGCTTGTCCAGGTGGCCGTACAGCAACACGGTGTCGCCGTTATCGCTGCGGGTAGCGGGCGCGTCGAAGAAGATCACCGGCGTGCGGCCCGGCAGGCGCACCACTTCCAGCTTCAGGCCCGAGACCTTCTGGGCTTCGACCCACTGCGCCGCGTCGCGCACCACGCGCTCGATGAACGCGTTCTTTTCCCAGTCGGCGTCGAACGCCGGGCTCTTGGCCGGAATGGCGATGTAGTCGGTCAGCGCGGGGATGATCTCGTTGTCCCATTTGTCGTCCACAAAAGCCTGCAGAGCCTTCGGATCGAGGGTAGGAGGTAGTGCGTCGTCGGGGATGCGTGCGTTCATGGCGCGGGATCCTGTGGTCGGGAAGCGGAATAATCCGCCATTTTATGCCTGCCGGGCGCCGCCGGCATCTTTTGTCCTTGTTTGTCGCGCGGCGCCGGAAAAACGGTGCCGGCTGGCGCCGCCCTCCACCCTAGCGCGCCGCGTACGCCTCGATCCGGCTCCACACCTGCCGCGCCAGCGGCTTGGCGTTGGCCACCGACTGGTACAGCCGGATCTCCATGTGGATGTCGTTGCGCGCGCTGTCGGCCCGCGCCAGGACGCCGGCGCGCAGGTCGGACTCGACCAGCGTGTGGGGCAGCCACGCCAGGCCGAAGCCCTGCCGCGCCATGGCATGCAGCGCGTCCGCCAGGTCCGACTCGTACATGGTCTGCAACCGCGCCGGCACGCACAGGCCGCGCAGGCGGTCGCGCAGGATGCGGCCCAGCGACATGCTGTCGGCGTACGCCAGGAACGGCACCGCCGGATCCGAGGCCAGCTTGGGCACGGCGTGGCGCGGATGGCGGCTGCCCGGCGCCAGCGGCGCGCTGACGGCCACCAGCTTGTCGGCGCCAACCCGGCGGCAGCGGTAGTCGGGATTGTCGATCTGCGCGTACAGCGGCTCGTGCGCGTGGCACAGCAGGAAGTCGACCTCGCCGTCGGCCAGCATGTCGATGCCGTAGTTGAGCGTGGTGGTCACCACCTTCAACTGGAACGGCTGCATGCCCTGCTGCACCTTGGCCATCAGCCCCGGCAGCACCGAATGCGCCAGCGTCTTGCCCGAGGCGATGGCGATGCGGCGGCTGCGTTCCAGCTCGGGCTTCTGCAGGCCCTGGCGCGTCTCGCGCAGGATGTCCAGCACGTCGATGGCGGCCGCCAGCATGCTGCGCCCGGCCGCGTTCAGCGTCGACACCTGGTGGCCGCGCTCGACCAGCGGCACGCCGGCCCAGTCCTCCAGCGCCTTGATCCGGCGCCCGAAGGCCGGATGCGTGACGTTGCGCGCCTCGGCCGCCTGGAACAGGTTGCGCGACTTCGACAACGCCACGAAGTCCTCCAGCCACTTGATGTCCATTTCGTCTCCGTTGTCCTGTCGTGGGGTTGTGCCGTATCGGCACAAGCGCTGCACATTCTGCACAAACCCAGCGTTTGTTACAACTAGTATTACGGCATCCCCTGGAGATGCCGATGCCCGACTCCCCCGTTTTGCTGAAATCCCTGCGCAGCCACTTCCTGGGCGGCCGCGAGGCCGTGGCCAGCGGGCTGCCGGTGCTGCGCAGGCAGGTGGTGGGCAACGGCGCCGCGCGCGCCATCGACATGAACGGCAGCTACTGCGCCGGCCAGTTGTACGTGCAGGAATACCGCCTGGCCGAGCCGCGCCATCCGCATCCGGTGCTGCTGTGGCACGGCGGCGGCATGAGCGGCGCGCAGTGGGAAAGCACTCCCGACGGCCGCCAGGGCTGGCTCTGGCGGCTGCTGCAATCCGGCTATGACGTGTTCGTGGCCGACGCGCCCGAGCGCGGCCGCGCTTCCTGGGCGATGTACCCGCAGATCTACGACGCGGCGCCGATCTTCCGTTCCAAGGAGGAAGCCTGGCACCTGTTCCGCATCGGCCCGGCCAACGGCTACGCGCCCCGCGGCCAGCCGCGTCGCGCCCATCCGGGGCAGCAATTCCCGGCCGACGCCTTCGACACCTTCGCCAAGCAGTTCGTGCCGCGCTGGCTGGCGCATGACGCCATGGCGCTGGACGCCTATCGCGAACTGCTCGACCTGGCCGGCCCCTGCATCGTCATCGGCCACAGCCAGGGCGGCGGCTACGCCACGCAACTGGCGCGCGAATGCCCCGGCCCGATCCGCGCGGTAGTGGCGGTGGAACCGACCGGCACGCCCGAACGCGTCGACGGCTCCCTGCCCCCGCAACTGCTGGTGTGGGGCGACCACTTCGACCACCACGACACCTGGCAGCGCTACCGCGCCCAGACCGACGCCTACTGGGACGCCCTGCGGCGGGCCGGCCGCCGCGCCGACGTGCTGGACCTGCCCGCCGCCGGCATCGCCGGCAATTCCCATTTCTGCATGCTGGACCGCAACAGCGACCGCATCGCCGAACTCATCGTCGACTGGCTCAACGGCCTCGACTAACCTTCGCCTGGAGACACCATGAAACTGACCAAAACCGCAATCGCCGTGGCGTTGCTGAGCGGCGCCTCGCTGATCGCCGGCCCGGCCTCGGCGCAGCAGGCCGACTACCCCAACAAGCCCGTGCGCCTGATCGTGCCGTTCGCCCCCGGCGGCACCGCCGACATCATCGGCCGCGTATTTGCGGCGCAGCTGGGCACCGAACTGGGCGCCACCGTGGTGGTCGAGAACAAGGCCGGCGCGGGCGGCTCGATCGGCACGCGCTTCGTGGCCGACGCGGCGCCCGACGGCTACGTACTGCTGCTGGCCTCGTCCAGCACCCACGGCACCAATCCGGCGGTCTACAAGAACCTGACCTACGACGCGGCGCAGGACTTCACCGCCATCACGCAACTGGTGACCGTTCCCGGCGTGCTGAGCGTGACCAAGGACTTTCCCGCCGCCGACCTGAACGGCCTGATCGCCGCCGCCAAGGCCAACCCGGACAAGTACACCTACGCCTCGTCGGGCGCGGGCGGCCTGGGCAACCTGGCGATGGAGCTGATGAAGTCGATGACCGGCGCCAAGCTCATGCACATCGCCTACCGCGGCGCGGGCCCGGCCTTCACCGACGTCATCAGCGGCCAGGTGTCGATGATCTGGGAGCCGGTGCCGGCCTCGCTTCCGTACATCAAGGGCGGCCAGATCCGTCCCATCGCCATCGCCGCCGACGCCCGTTCGCCGGAACTGCCCGACACGCCGACCTTCAAGGAAGCCGGCCTGCCGCGCTACGAGGCCAACGCCTGGAACGGCCTGCTGGCGCCCAAGGGCCTGCCGGCCGACGTGACGCAGAAGCTGCACGACGCCTCGGTCAAGGCGCTGAACAATCCTGAGGTCAAGGCCAAGCTGGCCAGCCTGGGCGGCACGGTGGTGGCCGGCACGTCCGACGCGTTCAAGAACGTGATCGCCAGCGACGTGAAGAAGTGGAAGAACGTGGCGGCCGACGCCAGGATCCAGCTGGATCAGTAAGGCTGTCCACCCCGCGACCCTCTCGCGTCCTCCCCTGCCGCGCCGCACGCGGCAGGGAGGACTGATACCCGCGCTTACTTGAACCGTGTCAGATGGATCAGCATCGTCCGGTCCGGGTTGGCGCGCAGCAAATCGGTCAAGCCCTGGGCGTAATCAGGCATGGTCAAGTTCTGGAATGCGGTGCTGCCGCCGCCAACGCGCATTTCGAAATTGGCGGTGGTGTCACCCACCTGCAGGGTGGGAACGCCCGCGTGGCCGCCCGTGCGCTGTGGCACGATCGCGGCAATGATCGCGTCCTGGCCGACCGAGGCCACGGAGCATTCGGTGCTGACCGTCGGCTCGAACAGCAGGCCGCCGAGGCCCTCCTGATCCTGTTGGCCGAGCCTCTTCGGATCGATGACGAGGATCGCGGTGTTGAACATGCGACCCGACAATGTCTGCGCGGAGGGCGCGGTCAACTCCCCCTGCCGTTCCGCTGCGACCGAAAAGCAACCCCGGGCGGGATTGTGGGTTAGCGTGTGAACGATCCGCTCAAGGCGGGCGGGGTTCTCGAGGTCCTGCGCCGAAATACGCACCAGGTTGTTGCAGACGACCTGGCTGCTCGACTCGTCGGCACTGACGATGGCGCGCGAACCCAGCGAGCTGCCAGGTTGCAATCCCTCCGCGATGCGGCTGCTCACCGCGAACGACGTGGGTACGGTGAACGTCGACGTGGACACCGCCGCCACACCGCCCTGGGGAATCTGGATATCCCCTTCCGCCCGCATGTTGTCCAGGGCCTGCCGGGGATCCCGCACCGGCGGCGGCACGTTCGGCGCCTCGGCCTTCAACTGGCCGATCATATCCATCAACGCCACGTTGGCCTGGAGCATCACCTGGTGACGGTCGGCCATGGCGGACACGTCGTCGCGCACTTCCTGCAGATGGCTGCGCAGCCGGGTCGCATCCTCGACAGAGGGCGTATGGCCATGCCGGACCAGCGCCAAGGCGTCGTGCAGGCGCTCGCTGACGCGATTGAGCCGTTCGCCGTGCATCTGTTCATCTTCGCTCAACGCGCCCACCAGGGACAGGCATTCATGGACCAATCGCTGCTGCTGCAGGATTTCGTCGGCGCCCCTGGCAACCGCCTCGCCGTTCCTGGCATCGGGCTGGAACGCCGTGGGATATTGCGCCTCAAGATTGGCCCGGTGCTCCTGCTTGGAGACCGCGAGGCCGTCCAGCAGTTGCGCCAGCCGAGAGTAATTATTGGCCGTCCTGGCATGATCTTGCTGCAATTCCCCAACTTCATGTTGCAGGAAATTCGCGCCTGACCGCAAAGCCGCAATGTCGTTCATGGGACTCCTCCGCGCATCATTGACCACGGGCAGGGAGCTGCCCGCATCCCGGTAAGTAACAACGCGGCCGGCACAGTTCCCTCGCGGCGCATTGCGGCCCGCTTTCAGGCCGGCGCGTGGTTGCCGGGAAATGTCACCAACAGTCCCACGCCCCGCGCATTCAGGCCAGGGACAAACGCCACCGCCGCCCCATGGCGCGCCGCGATCTGCGCCACCAGCGACAGGCCGATGCCGCTGCCGCCGCCGTTGGCGCCCGGGGCGCGATAGAAGCGGTCGAACACCCGCGCGCGTTCGGCCGGCGCGATGCCGGGGCCATCGTCGGCCACCCGCAGCCAGGCCCCGCCCCGCTCGTGCGGCCCGCAGGCCACGGCGATCTGGCCGCCCTCGGGGGTGTAGCGCAGGGCGTTGTCGAGCAGGTTGCGCACCAGCACGCCCAGCGTATCCATGCCGCCGCGCACCTCGCAGGCCTGGACGTCCAGCTGGATGCGTTGGCGCTTGCGCGCCGCGGCCGCCTCGCCGTCGCGCACCAGCAGGACCACCAGCGCGTCCAGCGACACGGTGTCGAGATCGGCGCCGGTTTCACTGACCGCGTCCATGCGCGCCTGGTCCAGCAATTGTTCGGCCAGGCGCGCCGTGCGCTGCGCCACCGCGCGCAACTGGGCGGCGGCGTCGGCGGCCGGCGTGTCGGCGATGCGCTGCGACAGCAGTTCGGTCTGCGCGCTGAGCGCGGCCAGCGGCGTGCGCAGTTCATGCGCGGCATCGGCCAGGAAGCGGCGCTCGTGGTCCATGGCGGCCTGAAGCCGGACCAGCAGGGCATTGATGGAGCGCACGAAGGGATGCAATTCCCCCGGCAGGCGGTCCAGCGGCAACGGTGCCAGGTCGAATGGCGTGCGCCGCTGGATCGCGTCACCGGCGCGATCGACCGGACGGAACGCCAGCCGCACCACGATCCAGGTTGATGCCGCCAGCAGCAGGAACAACGCCGACACGATGACCAGGCCGCGCTTGAAGGCGGCCACGGCTTCGGCGCGCCGGTCGCTGTCGGCGCGCGCCAGCTGCACCTGCACCTGGCCGGAAGCGTCGCTGAGCGAGTACACGCGCCAGGTGTCGTCGCCGATCACGCTGTCGCGAAAGCCGTCTTCGAAGTCCGGGTTCAGCGGCTGGTCCGGCGCCTCGGGCGAACGCAGGGCCAGGCGCCGGTCGCCCTTGGACCAGATCTGCACCGTGGTCCGCTCGCCGCGGAAATGGCTGGACGGCGGCAGCTTGAAACGCTCATCGGGCCGTTCCTCCAGCAGACTGCGGCGCAGCGACAGGATGGTCTGGTTGGCCGAGTCGACCAGGGACTGGTCGCGGATGCCGGTGCGCGCCTCGTTCATGGCGTGCTGCTGGCACATGAACACCGCCGCCCAGGTCAACAGCAGGGTCAGCAGCAGCGTGACGGTCAGGCGTTTGCGCAGCGTCTTCATGCCGCGTCCGCCGCGGCGATGCGATAACCCAGGCCGTGCACGGTGGCGACCAGGTCGTCGCCGAGCTTGCGCCTGAGCTGGTGGACGTACACCGCCACGGTATTGCTTTCGATGGTGCCGCTGCCGCCGTAGACCGCGGCCTCCAGCTGTTCGCGGCTGACGGTCTGGCCGGCGCGTTCCATCAGCGCCAGCAGGGTGCGGTACTCGCTGGCGCTGAGCACCACTTCGGCGCCGGCCCGCGTCACCACGCGCCGCGCCGGATCCAGCTGCACGTCGCGGCAGCGCAGGACCGACACCACCGAATTGCTGCTGCGGCGCACCACGGCGCGCAGCCGCGCCAGCAGTTCGTCCAGCTGGAACGGCTTGACGATGTAGTCGTCGGCGCCGGCATCCAGGCCCTGCACCCGCTCGCTGAGGCGGTCGCGGGCGGTGATGATGAGCACCGGCGTGGCGTCGTAGCGCGCCCGCAGGTGTTTCAACACCGCCAGCCCGCTGCCGCCCGGCAGGCCCAGATCCAGCAGCACCGCGCCGTAGCCATGCTCGACCAGCGCCAGCCGGGCGGCGGGCACGTCGCGCACCCAATCGACGCGCAGGCCCGCGCCCACCATGCTGGATCGCAAGGCGTCTCCGAGCATGGCGTCATCTTCGACCAGCAGAACTTGCAAGAACGCTCCCAGACTGTCCATGGCGCGCCATTGTGGCGCCCTGGATTTAAAGAATTTTTAAAAGCCGGCTCCGACAATGGCGGCTCGTCGTGCCCCTGGCTCGCGCCAGGGCACCGGTTCACGAAAGAAAGGAAATTCCCCGCAAATGAAGCTGGCTATGTTAGCAACTGGCGCCGCCCTGGCCTGCGCCGCAGGCACGGCGCAGGCCGAGCAATCCGGCACCAATTTCATCGGCCTGGGCGTCGGCTACGTGCCGGTGTACCAGGGCTCCAGCGAATACCGCGCCCTGCCGGTGCCGCTGATCAACTACCATTCCGGCAATTTCTTCATCTCGCCGCGCGCCGGCCTGCCGGCGATGGGCCTGCAGACCACGCTGGCGCCCGACTGGAAGGCCGGCGTGTTCGTCGGCATGGCGCTGGGCCGCGATTCCAGCGACGCCGACCGCACCAAGGGCCTGGACGACATCGATTTCCACGGCACCTATGGCGCCTTCGTCGAATGGGCGCCGGGTCCGTTTTCATTGGGCGCGGCATACCGCCAGGCGGCGCGCAGCGGCTACGGCGGCACGCTCGAACTGCGCGCCACCTATGCCGCCTGGCAGGACGGCGCCAACCGCGTCAACCTCGGCGCCAGCACGCAGTGGGCCAGCCACGACGACATGCAGAC
This sequence comes from Achromobacter sp. KK8, assembly GCF_054188005.1. NCBI lineage: Bacteria > Pseudomonadati > Pseudomonadota > Betaproteobacteria > Burkholderiales > Alcaligenaceae > Achromobacter > Achromobacter sp. KK8. The sequence continues at coordinate 5,314,552 of NZ_CM135178.1, forward strand.
CTGGTATGGCGTCACGTCCTCGCAGGCCGCGCGCAGCCGCGAAGGGCTGTCGACCTACTCGCCGTCGTCCGGCTTCAAATCCGCCGCCCTGTTCGCCACCTGGTCGCATCGCATCGACGCCAGCTGGAGCACCGTCACCACCGTGGGCGTGAACACGCTGCTGGGCGACGCCCGCGACAGCCCGCTGACCGAGCGCCGCGCCAACGTGTTCGGCAGCGTCGGGGTGGTCTACGCGTTCTGAACGAACGCGGAGGGGCCGGGAGCGGGATCGATGAAATTCACGCAAGACATGGCGCAGGGCGGACACGGCCGCCTCGACCAGGAACAGCGCCGCATTCCGGCCGACGCGGCCCCGGCCCGCGCATGCTGGCACGGGTCCCTGCGCGACCGGCCGGTGGGCCAGGCCGGCGCGCTGCGCGTGCGCTTGCCGGACGCCAGCGTGCGGCATGCGCTGGCCCCCGCGCTGGCGGCCTTCGCCGAGCGCCATCCGGACCTGGCCATGCAGTTGGACTCGCCCGGCGGCGCGGACGCGGCGCCGCAGCCCTGCGATATCTCGATCGGTCTGGAACCGCCGGCGGACCCGGCATGGATGGCGCACCGGCTGGGCGCCTTGCGCGCCAGCCTGTACGCGGCGCCCGGTTATCTGGCGCGACGGCCCGCGCCCGAGCATCCCGCCGACCTGGCGATGCACGACTGCATCGGCCTGCACGTCGGCGCGCATCGCGCCCATGACACACGACCCGCCCGCTGGCGCCTGTGGTGCGGCCCCGAGCGCGTCGTGGTCCTGGCGCGCGAGCGCTATGGCGTCGACACGCCCGCCATGGCGCTGCAACTGGCCGCCCGCGGCGTCGGCATCGCCGCGCTGCACGCGCTGGGCGCGGCCGTCTGGCGGGGCGCGGGGCTGGTGCCGGTGCTGCCGCGATGGGAACTGGAGCCGGTCACCCTATACGCCTTGACGGGTTCCCGGCGCCTGCCGGCGCGAGCCCATGCCCTGATCGACTGGCTGGCGCGGACGCTGGCCTGAAGGCGCCCGCGCCGGCGCCTCGAAGATGCCGCGTCAGGCGCCCAGCAATGCCGGTTCGCCCGCGCGGCCCAGGGCAGCGGCCTCGGCGTCGATCACGCGGCCGGTCTGCAGCTTGAACACCGCCACCGCGTCACGCAGGCGTTGCGCCTGGGTCTCCAGCGACGCCGCCGACGCGGCCGCCTGCTCGACCAGCGCGGCGTTCTGCTGCGTCACGCTGTCCATCTGCGAGACCGCCTGGTTGACCTGCTGGATGCCCTGCGACTGCTCTTCCGAGGCGCTGGAGATCTCGTTGATGATGTCGGTCACGCGGCGCACCGACACCACGATCTCCTGCATCGTCGCACCGGCCGCTTCGACCTGGTCGGAACCGATGGACACCTTCTGCACCGAATCGTCGATCAGGCCCTTGATCTCCTTGGCGGCCTGGCCGCTGCGCTGCGCCAGCGCGCGCACTTCGCTGGCCACCACCGCGAAACCCTTGCCCTGCTCGCCGGCGCGGGCCGCCTCGACCGCGGCGTTGAGCGCCAGGATGTTGGTCTGGAAGGCGATGCCGTCGATCACGCCGACGATGTCGGCGATGCGGTTGGAGCTGTCGGCGATGGCGCGCATGGTGCCCACCACGTCACCCACCGCCTGGCCGCCGCGGGTGGCCACGTCGGAAGCCGCGCCGGCCAATTGCGAGGCGCTGCGCGAGCTGTCGGCGTTGTTCTTCACGGTGGACGACAGTTCATCCATGCTGGCGGCGGTTTCCTCCAGCGAGGCGGCCTGCTGTTCGGTGCGCGAGGACAGGTCGATGTTGCCGGCCGCGATCTCGCGCGAGCCGGTGTGGATCTCTTCCACGCCCTGGCGCACGGCGGCCACGGTGCGCGCCAGGCTGTCCTGCATGCGCTTGACGGCGGCGTAGAGCACGCCGATTTCATTGTTGCCGCGCTGCTCGATGCGGTTGGTCAGGTCGCCGCCGGCGATGCGGTCGAACAGGCGGCCGGCCTCGTGCAGCGGCCGGAATACCGAGCGGGCAAAGACCGCGTACAGCCCCACCACCAGCACGGCCACCACCACCAGCAGGCCGATCAGGAAGGCGATGGCGCCATTGATGCGGGTGTTGGCCTCGCGCGCCACGCGTTGGCCGACTTCGTCGGCGTAGTCCACGTACTTCTGGATCGCCTGGGTGAAGGTGATGCCCAGCGGCGTCACCTTCTCCAGGTTCAGGCGGCTGGCATCCTGGGCCTTGCCGGCGCGGATGGCGGCGATCATCGGCACGATGGCGTCGCGCTGGTAGACGTCATAGGCGGCCAGCGCATCATCGAACAGGGGCTTGCCCACGGGCGAGGTCTCGGGATTCTGGCGCGCGCTCTGGATCAGGTCGGCGGCCTTCCTGGTGTAGCCGTCCAGGCGCTGCATGCTGGCCAGGTTGTCGATGCTCTTGCCTTCCAGCAAGGTGGTCTGGGCAGCCAGCAGCACCAGGCGGGCGCGCAGCAGCTCGGAACCGGCGTCGTCCACGGCGTTGGCGCGCACCAGGTTGGTATCCAGCATCACCTCGATCGAGGTGCGGTTGGAGGTCAGTTGCTGGTATACGGCAATGCCGGTGACCAGGAAAAGGGCGAAAAAAACACAGAGCGCGGTCGTCAGGACGGCGCGGATACTCAGATTCTTGAACATGGGGAAGGCCACTCGGGGGTTGCGGAGGGCAGCCTTGGGCGGCTGTCGAAGTGTTTACGGCTTATTGCAATGAAAAGTTAAATATCTCATTGGGTTACATCGACAACGCGCAATTTCCGACTTGTCCAACAGAATTAACAACGATTATCATTTCCAGTCTTTGAACCCCGCGAGAGAAGGACTTCCATCGTGACGGCGGCCAACCAGCCCACGGCGCCCCCCTCCCTGAGTGCGCTTTACCGCGACCACCACGGCTGGCTGGCCGGCTGGTTGCGGCGACGGCTGGGCAGCGCGCACGACGCCGCCGACCTGTCGCACGACACCTACGAACGCCTGATAGTGTCCGGCCGCCTGCCCGAGGCCGGCCAGGCGCGCGCCTTCCTGACCCAGATCGCCAAGGGCCTGGTGATCGACCTGTTCCGCCGCCGCACCCTCGAAACCGCCTATCTCGAAGCGCTGGCGCAACTGCCCGAACCGCACATGCCGTCTGCCGAGGCCCGCGCGCTGGCGCTGGAAACGTTGATGGCGGTGGACGCCGCGCTCGACGCCCTGCCCGCCCGCGCGCGCCAGGTCTTCATCCTGTCCCGCTTCGAGGGCCTGACCTATTCCGAGATCGCCGCGCAGCTGGGCGTCTCGGTGGCGCTGGTGCGCAAGCACATGCTGCGCGCCGCCCAGGCCTGCCTGGCGGCGCTATGAGCGCCGGCGCAGCGGGCATCCCCGAACCGATCCTGGCCCAGGGCCTGGAGTGGCTGGTGGTCATGTGGTCGGGCGAAGCCACCGCCGACGAGCGCGCCGCCTGGCAGCGCTGGCGCAACGCCCATCCCGATCACGAACGCGCCTGGCAGCAGGTGCAGCGGCTGGACGCGCGCCTGCTGGGCGTGTCGCCCGAAGCCTCGGCCCGGGCGCTGGCGTCGTCCGGGCGCCAGGCCGGCCGCCGCAAGGCGCTGCGCCTGATGGGCTTTGGCCTGTTGGGCGCCGGCGCCGCCGGCCTCGCGGCCGGCCGCCTGCCTTGGGCCGCCTATGCCGCCGATTACCGCACCGCCGTCGGCGAACGGCGCGAGGTGCTGCTGGAAGACGGCACCCGCTTCACCCTGAACAGCGACAGCGCCGTCGACGTGCAATACAGCGCCGGCGCGCGCCGCCTGGTGCTGCGCCGTGGTGAACTGTACGTGGCCACCGGCCACGGCGCGCTGGCCGCCGGCCGCCCCTTCTCGGTCGCCACGGAATACGGCAGCGTGCTGGCGCTGGGCACGCGCTACAGCGTCGAGATCCAGCGCGACCGCATGCGGGTCGGCGTGTACGAAGGCGCGGTCGAGATCCAGCCGCGGCAAGGCGCCGCGCTGCGATTGCAGGCCGGCCAGGCCGCCGGCTTCACCGCGGATACGGCCGCGCTGCTGCCGGCCGCCTCCGCCGCCGCGCCCGCCTGGCTGCGGGGCCAACTGGTGGCCGACCGCCTGCGGCTAGCCGACTTCCTCGACCAGGTGGAGCGCTACCGCCACGGCGTGATCCGCTGCGACCCGCGCGTGGCCGACCTGATCGTCTCGGGGGTCTATCCGCTGGCCGACACCGACCGCATCCTGGCATCGCTGGCGGCCGCGCTGCCGTTGCGGGTGTCGCACTACACCGGCTACTGGGTGGTGGTGGAACCTAAAAATCCGGGCCAACCGTAGCACTTTTTCGTTCTCGTTCGGGAACCCTGCATAACCGCAGTATTCACGCCCGCAACGAGGATCCTTTTTCATGCCTGTCCGCACTCCCCTGAACGCCGCCCGCGGCACCCTGGCGCTGGCCTTGGCAGCCCTGGCGCTGGCCGCGCCGCCCGCCGCCCTTGCCGCCGACGCGCCGGTCCGCCCGGGCCCGGCCGCCGTCCGCTACGACATTCCGGCCGGTTCGCTCGACCAAGTGCTCAACGCCTACGCCCAGCAGGCCGGCGTGATGATCGCCATCGACGGCGCCCTGACCGCAGGCCGGCGCAGCGCCGGCCTGCGCGGCGCCTATGGGCTGCGCGACGGTTTCGCCGCCATCCTGGCCGGCAGCGGCCTGGCGGCCCAAGCGCAAGGCGGCGGCTACGTGCTGCGCCGGCTGCCGGCCGGCGCCGGCGGCGTCGCCACGCTGGAACCGGTGACGGTCAGCGCCGGCGGCGTGGCGCCCGACAGCTACGTGGCCGAGGCCAGCCGCGCCGGCACCAAGACCGACACGCCGATCCTGGAGGTGCCGCAGTCGATCTCTGTGGTGACGCGCGCGCAGATGGAGGCGCAGAACGCGCAGAGCGTGACCGAGGTGCTCCGCTACGTGCCCGGCGTGGCGGTGGAAACCTACGGCGTCGATCCCAAGGGCTTTGACTGGGTCATGCTGCGCGGCTTCAATGCCCAGGCCACCAGCGACTACAAGGACGGCCTGCGCCAGATCACGTCGGGCTACACGCTGTTCCGCAGCGAGCCCTACGCACTGGAACGCATCGAGGTGCTGCGCGGCCCGTCGTCGGTGCTGTACGGCCAGGGCGATGCCGGCGGCGTCATCAACCGCGTCAGCAAGCTGCCGTCCGCCACGCCGCAATACGAGGCCGAACTGGAGTACGGCAGCTTCCAGCGCAAGCAGGCCGCGGTCGACCTGACCGGCCCGGCCACCGAAGACGGCACGCTGCTGTACCGCGTGATCGGCGTGGCGCGCGACGCCAACACCCAGTTCACCTACCCCAACGGCGACCGCATCGCCGACGACCGCCTGTTCCTGGCGCCGTCGCTGACCTGGGCGCCGTCTGCCGCCACCCGCTTCACGCTGCAGACCGAGTACCTGCACGACCGCTCCGGCGGCACCATCGGCACCGTCACCATCAACGGCAAGCCGACCGACCTGCGCAACGGCGATCCGGACTTCAACCGCTACACGCAGAAACAGAAGAGCATCGGCTACCTGTTCGAGCACCGCTTCAACGACACCTTGCAGGTTCGCCAGAACCTGCGCTACGGCCAGGTCGACGCGCTGCTGGACAACATCCTGCTGTCGGGCATCGGTCCGGCGGGCCTGACCCGCACCGCGCGCCGCTACGACGAAAGCATGACCGCGCTGGCGCTGGACAACCAGGCGCAGCTGGATTTCAACACCGGCCCGCTGGCCCACACGCTGCTGCTGGGACTGGACTTCAACCGCAGCAGCGCCGACGTCTCGCGCACCTACGGCCCCGCCCCCAGCCTGAATCCCTACGACCCGGTGTATGGCGTGCACGTGCCCACGCCCACCACGCCGATGGCCAACTATCTGGAAACCACCCACCAGACCGGCTTGTACGTGCAGGACCAGGTGCGCTTGGCCGAACGCTGGGTGCTGACGCTGGGCGGCCGCTACGACTGGTACCGCCAGAAGAACGAGAACCGCCTGCTGGGCAACACCGCCGACCAGGACGGCTCGCGCTTCAGCGGCCGCGCCGGCCTGAACTACGTCATGCCCAATGGTCTCGCGCCCTACGTCAGCTACGCGCAGTCGTTCCTGCCCAACACCGGCGTGACCGCGCTGGCCAATGGCAGCGCCGCCTTCGCGCCGTCGCGCGGCCGCCAGTGGGAAGGCGGCATCAAGTTCCAGCCACCAGGCTCGAACGCGCTGTACACGCTGGCCGTGTTCGACATCAAGAAGAGCAACGTGCTGACCAATGACCTGCAGAACCCGGGCTTCCAGGTGGCCTCGGGCGAAGTGCAGTCGCGCGGCGTGGAACTGGAAGGCAAGTTCAGCCTGGGCGACGGCTGGGACTTCACCGGCTCGTACACCTACGTGCGCGCCCGCATCAGCCGCGCCAACGACGCCACCCAGGGCAAGCGCCCGGCGCTGGTGCCCGAGCACAGCGCCTCGGGCTGGCTCAACTACACCGTGCGCAACGCCGCGCTGGCCGGCCTGAGCCTGGGCGTGGGCGCGCGCTACGTCGGCTCGACCTATGGCGACAACGCCAACACGCTGAAGATCGACAGCCACACCCTGATCGACGCCGGCGTGTCGTACGCGGTGGACAAGCACCTGACGCTGTCGGTCAACGCCACCAACCTGTTCGACAAGGAGTACCTGGCGACGTGCTCGGACCTGACCGACTGCTACCCGGGCAGCCGGCGCAGCGTGATCGGGCGGGTGAAGTACCGCTTCTGAAAACGGCGTGCATGAAAAAAGCCCCACCGGTTTTCCGGTGGGGCTTTTTGCGTCAGGCCGCCCCCTCGGGGGGCAACTAGCGCGAAGCGCGCGGCGCGGAGGCCCCTTCTATTTCAGCCAGGCGCGCGCATTGCGGAAGATGCGCATCCACGGGCTGAACTGGCCGCCACTGTCGGCGTTGCCCCACTTCTCGGGCGCCCACGACATCATGACGTTGCGGGTCACGCGTTCCGGGTGCGGCATCATCACGGTAAAGCGGCCGTCGGCGGTGGTGACGGACGTCAGGCCGCCCGGGCTGCCGTTCGGGTTGAACGGATAGGCCTCGGTGGCGTTGCCGCGGTTATCGATGTAGCGCGCCGCCGCCAGCACGCGGCCGGCGTCGCCCTGCTGCGAGAAGTCGGCGTAGCCTTCGCCGTGCGCCACCGCGACCGGGATGCGCGCGCCTTCCATGCCGGCAAAGAAGATCGACGGCGACTTGGCCAGCTCGACCATCGACAGGCGCGCCTCGTATTTCTCGGACAGGTTGCGGGTGAAGCGCGGCCAGTGCTCGGCGCCCGGGATCATCGGGGCCAGCGCGGCCATCATCTGGCAGCCGTTGCACACGCCCAGCGCGAAGGTGTCGGGGCGCGCGAAATATGCCGCGAACTGATCCGACAGCTTGCTGTTGAAGCGGATGGTGCGGGCCCAGCCCTCGCCGGCGCCCAGCACGTCGCCGTAGCTGAAGCCGCCCACGGCCACCAGGCCCTGCACCTGCGCCAGGTCGACACGGCCCGACAGCAGGTCGGTCATGTGCACGTCGACCGCGTCAAAACCGGCGGTGTCGAAGGCCCAGCCCATTTCCACCTGGCTGTTGCAGCCCTGCTCGCGCAGGATCGCCACACGCGGGCGCTTGCCGCTGTTGATGAACGGCGCGGCCACGTCTTCCTGCGGGTCGAAGGCCACGTTGGGGCTCATGCCCGGATCCTGCGTGTCGTTCCAGACGTCCAGCTCGGCCTGGGCGCAGGCCGGGTTGTCGCGGCGCGCCATGATGCGGTAGGAGACTTCGCTCCAGGCGCGGCCGAGGTCGGCGCGCGGCTGGCCCCAGACCTTCTTGCCGTCGCGGTAGAACTCGACCTCGTCGCCGCCGTTCAGGCCGCCGATGACGTGCGAGTGGGCCGACAGGCCGGCGCCGCGCAGCACCTGCATGACGGCGTCGCGCTGGGCGGCCGGCACCTGGATGACGGCGCCGGCTTCTTCCGCGAACAGCGCCTTGAGCGTCAGTTCGTCGCGCTGCACCGCCACCTGTTCCGGACGGATCTTGTAGTCGCCCCAATCGGCCGATTGCGGGTCGAAGGTCAGCATGTCGAGGTTGACCGAGATGCCGGTGCGGCCGGCGAAGGCCATTTCCACCAGCGTGGCGAACAGGCCGCCGTCGGAGCGGTCGTGGTAGGCCAGGATCGTGCCGGCCTCGGCCAGGGTGCGGATGGTGACGAAGAAGGCGCGCAGGGCTTCCGGCGAGTCGATGTCCGGCACGGTTTCGCCGACCTGGTTGTAGGTCTGCGCCAGGATCGAGCCGCCCATGCGGTGCAGGCCGCGGCCCAGGTCGATCAGGATCAGCACGCTGTCGCCGGCGTCGGTGCGCAGCTGCGGCGTGAGGCTGGCGCGCACGTCGCCAACCGGCGCGAAGGCCGTGACGATCAGCGACACCGGCGCCACCACCTGGCGCTGCTCGCCGTCCTGCTCCCAGGAGGTCTTCATGGACAGCGAATCCTTGCCCACCGGGATCGACAGGCCGGCGGCCTGGCACAGCTCGCTGACGGCCGACACGGTGTCGTACAGCGCGGCGTCCTGGCCGTCGACGCCGCAGGCGGCCATCCAGTTGGCGGACAGCTTGATGTCTTCCAGGCGCGCCACGTCGGCGGCGGCCAGGTTGGTCAGGGCCTCGGCCACGGCCATGCGGCCGGAGGCCGGCGCGTTCAGCATGGCGATGGGCGTGCGTTCGCCCATGGCCATGGCTTCGCCGCGGAAACCCTGGTAGTCAGCCAGGGTGACGGCGCAGTCGGCCACCGGCACCTGCCACGGGCCGACCATCTGGTCGCGGCTGGAGAGGCCGCCGACGGTGCGGTCGCCGATGGTGATGAGGAACGACTTGTTGGCCACCGTGGGGTGGCGCAGCACGCGGTAGGCCGCTTCGGTCAGGTCGATGCCGGCCAGGTCGAGCGGCTCGGACACGCCCGGCAGGCGGCGCACGTCGCGCGTCATGCGCGGCGGCTTGCCCAGGATGACGTCGATCGGCACGTCGACCGGACGCACCTCGGCCTCGCCCTGCGGACGGATCGTGTCCAGGCCCGGCAGGCCTTCGCCGTCCACCACGCGCAGCTGGCGCTCTTCGGTGGCCACGCCGACCACCGCGTAGGGGCAGCGTTCGCGGCGGGCGATGGCGTCGAAACGCTCCAGGTCCTGCGGCAGGATCGACAGGACGTAGCGTTCCTGCGATTCATTGCTCCAGATCTCGGCGGGCGACAGGCCGGATTCTTCCAGCGGCACGCGCTTCAGATCGAAGATGGCGCCGCGGCCGGCGTCGTTGACCAGTTCCGGGAAAGCGTTGGACAGGCCGCCCGCGCCGACGTCGTGGATGGCGATGATGGGGTTGTTCTCGGCCTGCTGCCAGCAGCGGTCGATCACTTCCTGGGCGCGGCGCTCCAGTTCGGGGTTGCCGCGCTGGACCGAATCGAAATCCAGCTCGGCCGAGTTGCTGCCCATGCTGATGCTGGAGGCGGCGCCGCCGCCCATGCCGATGCGGAAACCCGGGCCGCCCAGCTGGATCAGCAGCGCGCCGGGAGGGATCTCGTTCTTGTGCGTCAGGCCGGCGTCGATGCTGCCCAGGCCGCCCGCGATCATGATGGGCTTGTGGTAGCCCCAGCGCGTGCCGCCGGCGGTCTGCTCGAACGAACGGAAATAGCCCAGCAGGTTGGGACGGCCGAATTCGTTGTTGAAGGCGGCACCGCCGATGGGGCCGTCGATCATGATGGACAGCGGCGAGGCGATGCGGTCCGGCAGGCCGTGGTGGTCGGCTTCCCAGGGCTGCGTGGCGTCGTCGAAGCGCAGGTGCGAGACGGTGAAGCCGGTCAGGCCCGCCTTGGGCTTGGAGCCGCGGCCGGTGGCGCCTTCGTCGCGGATTTCGCCGCCGGCGCCGGTCGAGGCGCCGGGGAACGGCGCGATCGCGGTCGGGTGGTTGTGCGTCTCGACCTTCATCAGGGTATGCACGGTGGTGTCGCGGCGGATGTACCTGGCGCCGTCGACGCCCTCGCCGGTCACGCCCGGCACGCCGGCCTGGAAGCGCTGCGCCGGGCCGCCGGCCATGATGGCGGCGTTGTCCGAGTACGCGACCACGGTGCCTTCCGGCTGCGCCTTGTGGGTGGCGCGGATCATGCCGAACAGCGTGTTGGGCTGCTCCTGGCCGTCGATCACCCACTGCGCGTTGAAGATCTTGTGGCGGCAGTGTTCGCTGTTGGCCTGCGCGAACATCATCAGTTCGACGTCGGTGGGATCGCGGCCCAGGTCGCTGAACGACTGGGCCAGGTATTCGATCTCGTCATCGGACAGGGCCAGGCCCAGCGTGCTGTTGGCCTCGACCAGCGCGGCGGCGCCGCGCGCCTGCACGTCGACCGTGCGCATCGGCTTGCCGGCCAGCGGCTGGAACAGCGCCTGGCCGTCGAAGCTGGCGTCGACCACGGTTTCGGTCATGCGGTCGTGCAGGCAGTCGGCCGCGCGCGCCAGCATGTCGGCGTCGAACGACTTGCTGCCCAGCAGGCCGCGTTCGGGCGTGATGACGTAGCGCACGCCGCGCTCGATGCGGTGCACGGCCGACAGGCCACAGTTGTGGGCGATGTCGGTGGCCTTGCTGGCCCACGGCGAGATCGTGCCCAGGCGCGGGATCACCAGCAGCGCCAGGCTCTTGGCCGGCGCCTCGCCGGTGGCGGGCGTGCCGTAATCCAGCAGTTGGGTCAGTTGCTGCTGCTGTTCGGCCGTCAGGGCGGCGTCGGTGCTGACGAAGTGCTCGTAGCGGGCGGAAATGTCGGCCACGGGCAGGCCGGCTTCCTTCAATTGCGCCAGCAGGCGGTCACGACGAAAGGAGGACAGGACGGAGGAACCAGGCAGATGCTGAACAAGGGACACGATGCGGGCGCCGTATAAGGAAGGGAGCAAAACAAGGATTTTACCCCGCTTGGCGGGTTTTCCCGGACGGAAGGACAGCCATGTCCCGATCCGGCCCGAATTCGTCCGGCTTTGGCCATTGTTACAAAAGAATTCCGCGACGCAACGACCGGCCTGCTGCACAGCAATATCCCCACCAAATCCCTGTCCGCATCGCGGGTTATGGCGTGCACCCGCCCCGCGCCGGCGGCCGCGGTATTGCGACGCACCATGTTGCGGCCATACCGCAGCGCGGGAAAACACGAACACCCCTGCCCTTGCCCCGACGGTAGGATGCAGCGACCCCATACCAAGAAAGCGCCCGCCGCGCTGGCCGTTGCCTCACATGTCACGCCCCGAAGCCCCCGCCGAGCCTGTCGAACCGATCATCCCCGCCGAAGCAGACCCCGCCGTGAAAGTGCCGCTGGCCATCGAGGACTGGCTGGCCGTGATCCTGCTGGCGGCGCTGGCCATCATCACCTTCCTGAACGTGCTGGTGCGCTACTTCACCGACCAGTCGTTCGCCTGGACCGAGGAAATCTCGGTGTTCCTGCTGATCGTGCTGACCATGGCCGGCGGCAGCGTGGCCTTCGTGCGCAACCACCACATCCGCATCGAGATCCTGGCCGACAACGGCTCGCCGCGGCGCCAGCGCATCATGGCGCTGATCGCCAACTTCTGCGTGCTGGCGTTCTTCGTGCTGCTGACGGTGCTGTCGATCAAGCTGGTGTCCGACGAATTCGTCTATGAGGAAACCTCGCCCGCCATCGGCGTGCCGACCTGGTGGTATTCGATCTGGCTGCCGGTGATGGCCGCAGCCATCTCGCTGCGCACGCTGGGCACGCTGCGGCGGCTGTGGCGGGCGCCGCTGCCCAAGGCCGACGGGGGCCAGGCATGATCGCCGGCATCCTGTTCGCCGTCTTCATCGCGCTGATGCTGATCGGCGTGCCGGTCGGCGTGGCGCTGGGCATCGGCGGCACCGTGGCCATCGTGCTGTCCAACCTGGACACGCCCTGGTATGGCCTGCTGACCGTGCCGCAGAATTTCTACGCCGGGCTGGCCAAGTACCCGCTGCTCGCGATTCCGATGTTCGTGCTGGTCGGCTCCATCTTCGACCGCTCCGGCGTGGCCAAGCGGCTGGTGGATTTCGCCATCGCCATCGTCGGCCGCGGCCCCGGCATGCTGCCGCTGGTGTCGATCGCCGTGGCCATGTTCCTGGGCGGCATCTCGGGCTCCGGCCCGGCCTGCGCCGCCGCGGTGGGCGCGGTGATGATCGCGGCCATGTCGCGCGCCGGCTATCCGGGCGCGTTCTCGGCCTCGGTGGTGGCGGCGGGCGCGGCCACCGACATCCTCATCCCGCCCTCGGTGGCCTTCATCATCTATTCGGTGCTGGTGCCCGAGGCCTCGGTGCCGGCGCTGTTCGCCGCCGGCATGGTGCCCGGCATCCTGGCCGGCCTGGCGCTGATCGTGCCGGCCGTGTGGCTGTCGCGCAAGCACAAGATGGGCATGCTGGAAGCGCACCTGCCGCGCCCGCCGTTCTGGCGCAGCCTGCGCGAGGCCTCGTGGGGCCTGGCCGCGCCGGTGCTGATCCTGGGCGGCATGCGCATGGGCTGGTTCACGCCCACCGAGGCGGCCGTGGTGGCGGTGTTCTACGGCCTGTTCGTGGGCATGTGCATCCACCGCACCATCAAGCTGCGCGACCTGTACGTGATCCTGCGCGAGGCGGCCGAGCTGTCGGCCGTGATCATGCTGGTGGTGACGCTGGCCGGCATCTTCGCCTGGGCCCTGTCCACGCTCAGCGTGATCGACCCGATCACCCACGCCATCGTCAATTCCGGGCTGGGCGAATGGGGCGTGCTGGCGCTGCTGATCCTGCTGCTGATGACCGTCGGCATGTTCCTGGACGGCATCTCCATCTTCCTGATCTTCGTGCCGCTGCTGATGCCGATCGCCAAGGCCTACAACTGGGACCCGGTGTGGTTCGGCGTGATCCTGACGCTGAAGGTGGCGCTGGGCCAGTTCACCCCGCCGCTGGCGGTCAACCTGATGGTGTCGTGCCGCATCGCGCGCGTGCCGATGGAATCGACGGTGCGCTGGGTGGTGTGGCTGCTGGGCGCGATGTTCCTGGTGCTGGTGGCGGTGCTGGTGTTCCCGCAGCTGGCGCTGTGGCTGCCGCACAAGCTGGGATATTGAGGGAACCGGACGGGGATCTGGACGCCACCGCCCGGCATGCATTCATGACAACAACAGACAGACCCGCAAAGAGAGGAGACGCAACATGAATTTCCGCAAGCTGATCGGCGCCACGCTGTGCGCCGCCGCCGTGGTTGGCCTGCCCGCCGCCGCGCAGGCGCAGAACTACAAGCCCGAGTACAAGCTCTCCATCGTCGTCGGCACCACCTTCCCGTGGGGCCAGGGCGCCGAGATCTGGTCGAACCTGGTGCGCGAGCGCACCCAGGGCCGCATCAACATCAAGGTCTACCCCGGCACCTCGTTGGTGCAGGGCGACCAGACCCGCGAATTCACCGCCATCCGCCAGGGCGTGATCGACATGGCCGTCGGCTCGACCATCAACTGGTCGCCGCAGGTCAAGCAGCTCAACCTGTTCTCCCTGCCCTTCCTGATGCCCGACTACGCCGCCATCGACGCGCTGGTGCAGGGCGACGTGGGCAAGGAAATGTTCAAGCTGATCGAGAAGGCCGGCGTGGTGCCGCTGGCCTGGGGCGAGAACGGCTACCGCCAGCTCAGCAACTCCAAGCGCGAGATCAAGCGGCCCGAGGACATGAAGGGCATGAAGCTGCGCGTGGTCGGCTCGCCGCTCTACATCGACACGTTCACCGCGCTGGGTGCCAACCCGACCCAGATGAGCTGGGCCGACGCCCAGCCGGCGCTGGCCAGCGGCGCGGTCGACGGCCAGGAGAACCCGCTGTCGATCTACACCGGCTCCAAGCTCTACACCGTCGGCCAGAAATACCTGACGCTGTGGAACTACGTGGCCGATCCGCTGATCTTCGTGGTCAACCGCGAGGTCTGGAATTCGTGGTCGGAAAAGGACCGCGACATCGTGCGCCAGGCCGCGCTGGACGCCGGCAAGCAGCAGATCGTGATCGCGCGCAAGGGCGTCACGCCGGAAGACCCGTCCTTGCTCAAGGAGATCGAGGGCCACGGCGTCACCGTGACTTCATTGAACCAGGCCGAGCATGACGCCTTCGCCAAGGTCACCCAGCCCGTCTACGACAAGTGGAAGAAGCAGATCGGCGAAGACCTGGTCAACCTGGCCGAGAAGTCCATCGCGGCGCGTAAGAAGTAATTCCGCCGAAACGACGGCACGCCAACCGAACAAGCAGCAAGCCCCAGGGGAACGGGCGGCGCAAGCCGCCAACCGAGGCAGGGACGTCAGATCCCGCCCACCAAAGACGGGCGCCGGCCACAAGCCGGCGCCCGTCGCCTTTTCAGCGAGCGTGACGGCGCGCGGCCCCACCGCGAACCCCGCGACCGCCCGCGCGGCGATTACCGGCGCCGCCGCATCGTCACGCGCAGGAAACGGGCCGGCCCAGGCCCTTGGCGCAATGCCGCAACGCCTGCCGCAGCGCCGTGTCGATCGAACGCGTGGACAGGCCCAGCCAGCGCGCCACCTCGTCGCGCGAGCGCCCTTCCACCCGCAACGCGACCAGCACCGCCTGCTGCTGGCGCGACAGGCCGTCCATGGCGCGCGCCAGCGCCGCCAGTGTCGAGCGGGCCTCGGCGCGGGCCTGCGGGCCGGGCGCGTCGTCGCACAGGTCCGGACAGCCGCCCTCGGGATCATCGAGCGAGACGCAGGACGGCCGCGCGCGCACGATGTCGATCGCCAGGTGGCAGGCCATGCGGAACACATAGGCGTCGGCGTTGGCGACCTCGCCCGCCACCGGGCGCGCCAGCCGCAGCCAGGCGCCATGCAGGCCTTCGCTGGCCAGGTCGGCGCAGCCCAGCCGCCGCGCCAGGCGGCCATGCAGGGCCGCGTAGCCCTGCACCAGATGGTCGCGCAGGCGCGCCGCGGTCTCGGCCGATGGCGATGCGTCGAGCCACGCCGCGTTTGCCGCGGCGGCGGCATTTGCGGCATTTGCCGCGTTCGCCGCCGGCGCGGGCCGCGCGCCCGCCAGCCGCGCATAACCGCCCACCCGGCAGTCCGGCGCCAGATCGGTGTCCGTGTCCGGCCAGGGCGCGGCTCGCGCCGCGCCCCAGTCCGGCGCGTCGCGCCAGGCCGGCGGCGGCGCGGGCCGGCCCCGGCGGCTCGCGCTAGGGATCGGGTTCATCATGGCTACAGCGGACCCAGGTTGTCGCGCTCGCGCTCGGTCAGTTGCTGGCGCGCCTGCGCCGGCAGCTCGCCCAGCCCCAGCACCCGCACCGCGCTGGCCGGGTCGTAGACCGCCGACGCGCCCGCCGGCGCAGCCGGCGCCGCGCCCTCGCCCGGCGCCGGCTCATTGCCATAGCCCAGGATCTGCACCGAGATGATGGACGGCTGCGACTGCCGCGACGCCGACCGGGTGCGCGCCGCGTCGTTCTCGGCCGAGGCCGCCGCGGCGCTGGACGCCGCGCTGGCCGAACTGAGCGCGCCCGTATTCACCGCGGCTGCCGCCGGCACCCCGGCGCTGGATCCCTGCGCCTGGATGTTGGCCGCGTTGACCACGTGCAGCGCCGCCACGTTGACGTTGCCCGAACTGCGCACGCCCGCCTCGCCCGGATCGATGGTGCCCAGCGGCGCGATCAGGTCGATGTCGCCGCGCGGCACTTCCGGAATCGGGTTGAGCGTGGCGATGCCGGCGCCCGAGGACGGCGCCTGCGGCGCCATGACGACGTTGCCCATCGCGTCGTACTCGCGCCGCGGCGGGGTGTAGACCACGGTGGTCTTGGCGCCGCGGCCGGCGTTGATGTCGCCTTCGGCCGACCACGCCAGGATGTCGCCGCCGAAGGTCGTCATCACCCGCGACAGGCCCAGCAGCAGGCTGCCCTGCGAGTAGACCTGGATGTCGCCCTGTCCCTGCGTGATCAGGCCCGCGCTGCCGGGCGGCGCGATGCCCGGCACGCCGACCACGATCTGGCCGCCTGGCGCCAGCAGCTGGATCGAGCCGCCGGCCACGGTGCGCACGCCCGAAGCGCCGGACATGGCGATGCCGCCTTCGCGCGCCGCGCCCTCGGGGAACAGCGCGGCGATGGCCTGACGGCCGCGCAGATACGACCCGGGACGCGGCCCCTGGGCATCGTTGTACTCGCGGCCGCCGGCGCGCAGTTCGGCGAAATACACCGAACGCAGGAAGCCCTGGCGCAGCGCCAGCGGCATCGCCTCGAAGCGCGCCAGCACCTCGGCGTCGCTGCCGCTGAAGCCGTCCTGCCTGCGCAGCCAGTCCGCCAGTTCGCGTTCGTAGGTGTGGACCACCTTGCCAGGCTGGCCGGACAGGGTCTGGCCGGCCAGTGCGCGGTTGGCCGGATCCAGGTACAGCCTGGCGAGCGCGTCGTAGTCGGGGCCGGCCGCGCCGGCGCCCGCGGTGATGGCAATGCTGGCGCCGGGCTGCCGGTCGCCGCGCAGCGCCGGACCGACGCTGACGATGCTGGCGCGGTCTTCCTGCAGCAGGTTGCGGCCCGCGATCACGTCGAGCAGGCCGGGACCGGCCACCTTGACGTCGGCATACCAGATGTCGCGGCCGGCGCGCAGCAGCGATACGTCGGACGGGCCATTGTGCAGGAAGGTGCCGTCCAGGGCGACGATGTCGCGTCCCGCCAGCGCCCGCACCGGCGTGGCCGCGCGCAGCCAGTGCAGGATCGTGCGGTTCGACTGCGGCCCGAAGTCCGCCGCCATGCCGGGACTCAGGCCGACCAGGTCGCCGCGCACCGCGTAGAAGCGGGCCGGCGCGCCGCCTTCCGCGTGCAGCGGACGGACGCCCGGCGTATCGGGCCCGAAGGCGAACAGCGGATGCCAGTTCGACGCGGGACTGACCGGCACGTCCGGACCGAACGGCGCCGACGCGTCGATGCCGAGGTTGTGCTTGCCGGCCTGAACCGCGCCGCTGGCGTCGAAACCGGCATAGGCGGGCTGGAACGGCGTCGGCAACGCCGTGTCGGCCCCGGACATGCTCACCGGCGAGCCGCCGCCATAGATCGACTGCCGCGCCAGGAAACTCAGCTCGCCACTGGCCGACGGCGCCAGCAACAGGCCGCCGCGAGACGCGGCGTCGGGGTTTCCGCTCCGGATGGAACGCCCGAAGTAGATGCTGCCCGATGCCGCCGTCACCCGCAGAATCGACGGGTACACGGTGACGCCGTCGCCGTTGATGACGGACAGCGACGCCTCCGGCAGGTAGGCCTGCGCGGTGGACGGCGTGGCGTTGCCGCCCGCGCTCAACAGGTTGATCGCGGTCGCCGGGGTCCACAGCGTGAACCAGCTCTGGCCGCCGCCGGCGGTCAGGGCCGCGCCCGGCGACTGCACCGAGGTGTTGAGCGTGCGCACCCGGCCGGCGTCGGAGACGCCGGACAGCACCAGGTCGCCCAGCGTTTCCAGATAGACGCCGGCATCGCCCGGCACCAGCGTGATGCCGCCGCTGGCGGCCGCCAGGGTCGGCGTGAACGGGTCGATCGTCCGCGCATCCAGCGCGTCGCCTTCCAGGCCGGGCTGCTGCAGGAAGTGCTTGCGGTACAGCGGGCGGGCGCCGCCGATGGCGCTGGCGGCGATCTGGATGGTGCCGCGCAGGTTGGTCACCATGCCGTCCAGATCCGGCTTCTGGCTGTTGGTCATGTACTGCGTGGCGTGCTGGGTGGCGTCGAAATCCGGATTCCACGCGCCGCCCAGGCGTACCGTCAGGTCGCCGCCGCCCGTCAGCGTCAGGCCGCCATCGGCGCCCACGCGTCCGGTGCTGCCCACGGCGACGGCCAGGCCCTGGCTGCGCGGCGGCCGCGCGCCGTATATGTCCGCCGGGCGCGTCGCCATGACGCCGGCATCGCCGCCCGCCCGCAGGCTGAGGTTGCCGCCGCCCAGGGTGCCGAAGCCGGTGAAGCCGACCAGATAGGGCTCGTTGCCGTTGGCCTCGGTCACGCCCATCGGCACCGCATAGGCGCCGAAGTTGATCCACCACGACGCCGGCAGCGCGTCCGAGCCCTGGCGCCAGAGCCAGTTGCCGACACTGGCGTTGGCGGTCTGGGCGCGTTCGGGCGCGCGCAATCCGCTCCACAGGTCGCCGCTGATGCCGCCGCCCACCGCGATGTCCAGATTGCCGCCGTGCTCCGGATACCAGGCGCGATAGCTGCCATTGGCGGCGGCGTAGTCGCCTTCCTGAGGCCCCAGCAGCGACACGCGTTCACTGCCGCCGGCGGCGTCGAACACGTGCTTGCCGCGCGGCTGGTCGTAGGGATCGACGCCATCGGCGCGCAACAGCGCGGCCGACGGCGTGCCCGCCGTGTAGACGCCGTAGGGCGACGGCATGCGCAGGTCGCCCGCCGCCGTCAGGCCCAGGTCCGCCGCGCCCGTACGCACCACGCTGAACATCGGCGCCAGCAGCTTGGACGCCACGATGTCCTTGATGGGCGCGATTTCGGTCTTGCACATGCCGGGCACCAGGTCGCAGACGCCCTCCATGCCTTCCAGCACCGGCGTGCCTTCGACCTCGCCGATAATGTCGTAGGCGGCGGGTCCCCACACCAGCGAAATGCGCTTGGGATCGATCACGCACAGTCCCGGCAGGATGTCGCAATCGCTGACCCAGTCCGGATCGACCGGCTCGCCTTCCGGATAGCCGTAGTCGTTGGGCGCGTACACCATGCCGACGCCGCCCGGCGTAACCTTCAAGCGCGACGAGCTATGCGAATCGGCCAGCACCAGCGAACCGCGCGAGGCCGGATCGACGGCGCGCGGATCGGCCGAACCCAGGTCGGCGCCGGCCGTCAGCTGCAGGCTCCAGCTGGTCGCGCCCTGCGGCAGCATCGGCGCCAGGGCCCAGTTGGCGCCCTGGAACTCGCCCGTCTTGGGACGCAGGTCGATCGGCTTGTCTCCCGGCAACTCGACCTTGGTCAGGGCCGGGATCACGGCGCCGCGCGCCAGCGGCACGACGCCGCTGGCCGTCATGGCCACCGGCAGCGCCACGCCCTTGGGCCAGGTCAGCGCCGCCACCAGCGTCTCGGCGCGCAGCACGGTGCCGGCGCCCAGCTTCATGCCCGGGCTGAGCGTGATGTCGGCGGTCGGCACGGTGCCGGCGCGCCAGGCCAGCGAGCCATCGCCGTAGTACACGTCGGCCGCCAGCACCATGCCGGCCGGCAGCACATACGAGCCGGCCAGCTCGGCCATGACCGGCAGCGCCACGCCCTTGGGCAGGGCCATGCCGTCGGCGGGCAGGTCGTAGTTCAGCACCGCATGCCTGGGGAAGACCGTGCCCTTGTCCAGCGACACGCCGTCGATGGGAATCACCACGTCGCTGCCGAACGGCGTGGTGCCGTCGCCCAGCTTGGTTCGCCATTCGACCAGATACCAGCCCTGGTCGTCGGGCGTGGCCGGCGGCGGCGCGAAGCCGTCGTTGATGCTGCCGTGCAGGGTCAGGTCGCCGGCGGCGCGAATGTTCAGCACGCCCGGTTCGCCAAAGCCGCGGCGCGCCGGATCGAGCCGGTCGGCGCCCGGCCCGTAGCGGAAACCGGACAGGTCCAGGTCGCCCGCCACCGTCAGGTTGCCGGCGGGATTGACCAGCGGATCGCTGACGATGTCCACCCCCGGCCGCAGCCGGTAGCCATCCAGCCCGGCCAGCCGCGCGCGCAGCGCGCCGTTGCCCAGCGCGGCGTTGATGAAGGTCTGGCTGTCGCCGTCGATGCGGATCAGCATGTCCTGCGTGATCAGCTGCGGCTTGCTGCCCGAGACATCGGGCGTGTCCGCCAGCGGCGCGTCGGCGTATTCGCGGAAGGCGTTGACCGCGACGGTCGCGGCGCCGCGCACCCTGGGCGCGCCCTGCACCCGCAGGGCCACGTCGTTGGCGCCGGCGCCATCGCCGCGCGGCCCCGCGCCGCCGATCCGGCGCGCGTTCAGGTCGAGCGTGCCGCGCGCCACGCCGTCATGGCCCTCGGCCTCGGTGCCGGCGCGCAGGTCGATGGCGGCCGCCGGCCCCAGGGTCAGCGTGCCGTTGCGCGAGGTCAGCGAGACCAGCGCGCGGTTGGGGCTGTCGATGATCTTGCCGTAGCTGTCGCGGCGCAGGCCGGCGCCATGCGTATCCAGCGTGCCCAGCACGGTCAGGTCGCCATTGGCGGCCAGGCGGATCACGCCCGGCTGGAAGCCGCTGGCATCGATGCGCCCCGCCACGGTCAGATTGCCGCCGTCGACGGTGATGGCGACCTGCCGCGCGCGCACTTCGTCGCCCACCGTCAGGTCGCCCTGCTTGGTCTGGAAGCGGCGCGCGCCGAACACCTGGCCCTGGTTCAATCGCGCGTTCAGGCCGGCGAAGTCCGCCAGCGCCTGCGCCCGCACGGTGATCTCGGCGCCGTCGTACGGCACCCGCGTGCCGCCCGCGTCATATTGGCCCGACGCGCCGCCCAGGATCGAACCGGCCAGGTTCACCCGGCCGGCGGTGGCGCCGAGCGCCGTCGCCGCCAGCGTGCCGCCGCGCTGGTGGCGCGCCGACAGGTCGATGACCGCGCCGGCCGCCTGCTCGATGTTGCCGGCGGCGCTCTCCAACACCAGGTCGCCGCCCCAGGTGTAGCCCAGTTGCTCGTAGAAGCCGACCTCGCGGCCCGACAGATCCAGGCGCGATTGCGCGCCCAGGCGGAGGTCGTCGCGCGCCTTGACCGTGAGCTTGCCCGAGGCCAACACGATGGTGCCGTCCAGGTCCACCGAGCCGGCCTCCAGCGCCAGCTTGGCGCCCAGCGCGCCCGCGTTGGCGGGCTGGACCGGCGCGCCGTCCGGACGCCGCAGCGTCAGCGCGCCGCCGGCCGCCAGCGTGAGCGAGGAAGCGGCGTCGCCCGTGAGCAGCGGCGTGACGATATTCAGGTCGCCGCCGCGGTAGGCGTAGCCCTTGCCCGCCTCATACGCGCCCTGGCGATGATAGGCCTTGAGCGTGCCGAGCCCGTTGGCGCCGACGCTGGCGCTGCCCAGCAGGTCGACGCCGGCGAAGCCCAGCGCCAGGCGGTCGGCCGACAGCCAGTTCAGCGGCTGGCTCTCGGGGCCGTAGCCGAACACGATGCGTTCGGCGGCCAGTTGCAGGCGCCCGTCGCCCAGGCGGTCGGCGATGGCCGCGCCGGGCATGCTGGGGTCGTACTCGCCGGTCTGGCTCAACGGTCGGGCCGAGATGCCGGTCCACACCAGGTCGCGCGAACGGATCACCGCCGTATCGCCGGCGCCGCCATAGCCGTAGATGGCGGGCGCGCCCAGCACCAGCCGGCCCACGCCCTTGCCGCCGGAGGTGTCGAGCGTCACGGAACCGAACACGTTGACGGAATCGCGCGCATTCAGCACCAGGGTCTCGACCACGGGGATGCCCGGCCCGGCATTGCCCTTGAGCAGCCGGTCGAGCACGCCCTGGTTCATGGCCAGGCCGCTGGGCAGGACGCCCTGCGCGGCCGCCTGCGCCAGCGCCGCCGCATCGCCCAGGTTCAGCGCCGACATCGCCAGCAGCAGGTTGCGCGCGCCATAGCGCGCGTTGTCCGCCAGCGTGAAGACCTTGTCGGTGGCGATCAGCAGCGTGCCCTCGCCGGCCAGCGTGGTGGCGGCGCCGGTGCATGCCCCGGCGCAGGCGCCGACGTTGATGTAGCCGGGGCCCTGCGTGCCATTGGGATTGGCCGGCAACAGGTTGACCCAGCCGTTCGACACCCCCAGCACGCCGGTCATGCCGGCCGCGTACACCAGGCCCGAACTCGAATCGTAGGCCGGCTTGCCGCGGCCGATGGTGGAGATGCTCGCGCCCTCCTCCACCGTGATGCCGCCCCAGGTGGCGCCGCTGACCAGGAACACTTCGGCCGCGCGCAGCGTGGCGCCCGCGCGCAGGTCGACGGTATTGGTGGTGGATTGGAAGGTGGCGAAATTGTCGCCAGGCCGCAGCGACACGGTGCCGCCGATCAGCATGCGGACCGGGTTGAAGCGGTTCAGCGCCGACGCCGACAACGACGCGCCGCTGTAGCCCGCCGTCGGGCCGACGCCGTCCGCCAGCAGCTCGATGCCGGTGCCGCTGACTTCCAGCGTGCCGTCCGTGCCGCCCTTGGCGGCGGCGAAATTCGCCGAGCCGTCGAAGGCCAGCATGGGCTTGCCATCTTGCGCCACGCTGCGGCCGTAGCTCAGGCGCAGCGTGCGTGCATCGGCCGCGATCTGCCCGCGCAGGCCGCCGCGGCGCTGCGCATCGGCGGCGACGAAGGCATCGTGGCTCATCTCGTTGTAGCCGGAGTGCTTGCGCACCTGGTCGCCCGGCGTCAGCAGCAATTGGCGCGGCAGCGCGGCGCGCAGGCCGGTATTGGCCACGCCCAGGTAGCCGGACGCCACCAGCGACCCTTGCGGCGTCGGCGCGGCGCCCGGCGCCAGGGTCTCGGCACCCAGTTCGACGCGATAGGCGCCGGGCATCAACGCGTAGGCCGCCGGCATCAGGGTGTAGACGCCCGCCTTCAGTCCGCCCGCATCCTGCGCCAGCGTCAGGGTCTGGCCCACCTCCGGCTCGTTGCCGGCGGTATCCGGCGCCACCGGCGCATACTGGCCGGCATAGCCCGGCACGATGGCGTAGACGCGGTTGCCGGCCGCGCTGTGGCGGAACACCGGATTGGCGTTGACCAGCGGCGTGCGCAGGATGTCCACCGAGCCGCCGCGGCCGGTGACAAAAGCCGCGCCGCGCAGGTCGCCGCCGCCGCCCAGGTCCAGCGCCGCGCCCGCGTAGCCGGTAAGCGCGCGGCCGGTGAACTCGATGCCACCGGCATTCTGCTGGCGCATTTCCAGCGCCTTGCCCGCGTAGGTATAGGCCAGCCCGTCGGCGGTGCCGCCGTAGGGCACCATCACGCCCGCGCCGCTGACCGAGGTCAGGCTGCCCGGCATCAGTTCGACCGACGCGGCCCGCGCGCCGTCGACGTGGAGCGCATCCTGCCCCAGCATGATCTCGCCCATCGGCGCGCGGATCGTGCCGGCCTGGATCACCGTGTCCGCGCCCAGGCTGAGCTTGCCGAACACCGACAGCGGCGGCGCGGCATCCGTGCCGGCCTGCCGCAGGATTTCCAGGCGCCGGCCCGGCGCGTAGCCGGCCCAGATGGTGGCGCTGGCGCCCGTGGCCGGATACAGCTGCGCGCTGGTGATGCGCAGGTCGCCCACCGTGCCCAATTCCGTCGAGGCATCGCCGGACAGGCCGCGGCCGGTCTGGCCGTCCAGCAGGCGCACGTCGCCGCGGCTGTCGAGCCGCACCTGATCGAAGCCGCGCCGGTCGACCTGCACCGCGGAGCCGTCGGCCATGCGGATTGCGCCCAGCGCGCCAAAACCGACGCGGTCGCGCACGTCGATCAGGTCGGCGCTGGCGGTGAAAGTGCCGATCCCGGCACGGGTCGACGGACCGTCACGCCATCCCACCGTGGGCGTCACGCCATCCCCCCTGGCGCGCGACGCGCCCGCCAGCCGCAGGTACGGCGCCGCCAGGCTGACCGCGACATCCGCCGGCGCGCGGTCGGTCACCGCATAGCTGCCCGCATAGATGCGCAGGCTCTGCGAGGCGGACAGCGACACCTTGCCGTCGAAACCCAGGATGCCGTTGACCAGCAGCGACAAGTTACCGAAGCCACCCGCCTCGAATTGCTCGACCGACAGGCGCGCCGCGCCATGGCGCAGCGCCGGGTCGGCCTGGCCGGGCGACAGGTTCGCCGCCAGTCCACTGGACTGGGTCGTCTGCGACAGGATCAGTTCGCGCACGCCGCGCACGGCATCGTCGACGCTGACCGACAGCGGGAAGGTCGGCGTCTCCAGCGCCAGCGCCAGCGTGCCGCCGGCCGCGCCGGCGCCGCCGGCGGACGCGCGCATCTCGCCATCCAGGAACAGCCCGTAGGTGGTCTTCAGCACGATCTGGCCGCCGTCGCCGGCCAGGTCACGCGCGCCCAGCCCGTTACCGCGCGCGGCATCGATGGCGATGCGCGAGCCGGAGGCGTCCAGCAGCGCGCCGGGCCGGATCACGATGGCGAGGTCGCGCGCGGCGGGGGCGGCGCCGCTGGCGTCCCAGTCGAGCGCGCCGCCCAGCAGAATGCTGCCGCCGGCGGGCGCCTTGCCGTAGCGCAGGCCCTGCGCGTCCAGCGCGCCCGCCGCCTGGCCGGACACGTCCAGCACGGCGCCGCCGCCGATCCAGATGGCGCGGTTGTGCGCCTTGGACGCGGGGCTGTCGCGCCGGTCGCTATCCGGCGCCACGATGTCGGCCTCGATGCGGCCGCCGCGCGCCCGCAGCGTGCCGTCCACCGTGATGCGGCTGTTGCCCCCGCCCAGCAGGCGGATGGCGCGGCCGGGATCGACCATCACCTGCGCGCCCGCGCCGATGACGATGTCGGCGCCGTCCTCGATGCGCTGCGAACGCAGCGTCAGGTCCGCGCCGGCGCGCGGCGTCAGGCGCGCCTTGACCGGATCGTCCTGGTATTCGGGCGGCAGCCACAGTTCCGGCAGCGCGGCGGCGTCGGCGCCAGGCGCCCCATAGCGATAGACCGGCGCCGCCACCGCCAGCACCGCGCCGGGCGCGACCCGCAGGCCGCCGCGGCCGTTGATGTCGTAGTGCGAAAAGCCGGTCCGCAACATCGCGGGATCCAGCCACAGCGCGCCGTCGGCTGCGGCCTCGCGCGCGCCGCCGATCTGCACCACGCCATCGCGCTCGATCGTCAGCGTGCCGCCACCCGTCATGCCGTAGCCGCGCAGTTGCGCGTCCATCGCCAGCGCGCCATTGGCCGCGCCCTCGACTTCCGGCGTGCCGGCCCGCAGGCTCACATCGCCGCCCTTGCCGCCGCGCGTCGCGCCCTTCTGCAACAGCGCGCCGCCGGACGACACATCGATCAGCGCGCCGCGTTCCAGCGTGATGGCATGCGGCGAGGCCAGCGTCACGCTGCCGCCGTCCAGGCGCCCCAGTTGCGGCGTCGCGCCTTCCTGGCGCCGCAGGTCGACCCAGCGGCCGCTGGCGTCCAGCACCGCGCCATCGCGCAGCACGATGGCGGCCGCGCCCGCCGTGGACAGCGCCCGCGGCTTGGCGCTCGCATCCGGCGACACGAAGGTGTTGCTCAGGCTGATGGCGCCGCCGCGCGCCGCCAGGCCGGCGCCCACGTCGATCCTGCCGGCGGTCAACGCCACCCGCCCGCCATCGGCCAGGGCCACCGCGTCCGCCACCGTGAGCGTGCCCGCCGTGGCCAGGTCCAGCCCGCCCAGGCCGCGCGCGGACAAGGTGGCCGCGTCCAGCCACAGCGTGCCGATGCGCGCGGCATCGAGCGCGTCGTCCGCCGCCATGCCGGCCGTGATGCCGCCATGGCGGCCCAGCCGCACATCGGTGGCGTAGACGTCGATGCGGCCCAGGGCGCCATAGCGCCCGGAGGCCAGCGTGCCCGCGCGCGCCACCGCCAGATGGCCCTGCTGGTAGCCATCGGCCGCCGCCTCGCGCGCCCGGGTCTGGCGCACGCCGTCGTAGACCGTGGCCACGATCTCGCTTTCCAGCACCGCGGTCGGCGCCGACAGCAGCAACTGGCCGGCGTCGCGGCCCACCGTGTAGCCCGCCTCCAGGCGCGTGCGCGGCGCCAGCAGCGGGTTGTCGAAATAGCGCGTGGCGCTCTCGCCCCAGCGCTGGTGGCGGTCCTCGTAGCCCTTGTAGATGCCGCTGTAGAGCACGTCGGCGGGCGCCGTGGACGCCTCGTACAGGCGGCCGTCGGCGCCGCGCAGCCAGCTCAGGTTGACGCTGCCTTCGGCCACGTCGAGCGTGCCGCCCGCCAGGTTGATGCGCGCCCGCGCCTGCGCCACCACTTCCTTGCCGCCCAGCGTGACCGTGCCGCCCTGCGCCGCCCATTCGCCGATGCCGTGGCCCAGGTTGCCCAGGTAGCCGCCCACTTCCAGCAAGCCGCCGGCCGTGTACCAGCGCTCGCCCTCGTAGCCGCCGGTGCCGGCCGCCACCTTGATCAGCGAGCGGCGGTCGATCCACACATCGCCGTTGAACAGCTTGCCGGCATCGCGATTGCCCGGCGCGTCGCGCAGCTCATTGCCCTGCACGTTGACCTTGACGCTGTTGGACTCCATCGAAATGCGCGCGCCCACCAGGCCGGCCACGTCCAGCTCGGCGCCGTCGGCGACGAAGCTGCGGCGCGTCGCGCTGGCCGCGATCTGCCCGCCGGTGGCCAACGCCAGCGCCCCGCCCTGGAACTGGATGTCACCGCCGCTGACGATCTCGATGCGCGACTGGTCGCGCCGGTCCGACAGGCGCGACAGGTTGTCGAAGACGCCAAAGGCCGCGCGCTGGCGCAGCAGGTCCTGCTCGGCCGATTCCTTGATCAAGGCGCTGCGCTGGCTGTCGAGCGCGCTGCTGCCGTCGTCATCGATCAGCACCGCGGTCACCGATTGCGCCCCCAGCACGATGCTGCCCTGCGTGTCGGCGGCGGAGTTGAGCAGATGGATGGTGCCGCGCGTGCGCGTGGTGGTGGTCGCCAGCGCCACGCCTTCCTGGCGCACCTCGCGGCCCGCCAGCGTGACGTCGCCCTCGGCCGCGGTGATCAGGCCGGTATTGCGCACCAGGCCGCCGGTCGCGCCCTGGCGCGGCGCGATCTCGTTGCCGCGCGTGGTCGACAGGGTGTTGTCCTGGGTGCCGACGCCGCGCCGGATGACGAAGCTGTCGCCGGCCGCCAGTTGCGCCTGGCCGCGCGGCGTGGTGATGGCGCCGGCGTTGTGGACCTCGCTGCCCGCCAGCAGCACGTAGCCGCCGCCCTGCGTCACGCTGGCCGGCGCGTGCGTGTCGATGCGCGCGCCGGGCCGCACGTCGATCCGGCCCAGCGCGTCGGTGAACGTGGCGGTCGTGCCCTGCGCGCCATACAGGCCGCGCTCGCGGAACTGCTCATCGCTGATCCTGCCGGCCGCCGCCACCAGGTTGCGCACGTTGACCTGGCTGCCGCCGTCGAACACCACGCCGTTGCGGTTGACCAGCAGCACCGTGCCCTGGCCCTTGACCTGCCCCTGGATCTGGCTGGGACGTCCGGCCGGATCGTTGATGCGGTTGAGCACCGCCCACTCGGCCTGCTGGCGGAAATCCACCGTGGTGTTGCGGCCGACGTTGAACGTCTCCCAGTTGAGGATGGCGCGGTCCGCCGTCTGCGTCACCGTGACCGTGGTGCGCCCGTCCGCCACGCTGGCGACCGGCGCCTGCGCGTTGAGCCAGCCGCGCGTCAGCGCCTGCGTGTCGACCTTCAGTCCGCCCTCGACCAGCCCGTCCGGCGCCGCGCCGCCGGCGGCCTGGCGCGCGGCCGCCTGCGCCGCCTGCTGGGCCGCGATGGCGGCCGCGGTGCGGTTCAGGTTGGTCAGCGAATGCTGCAGCTGCTGGCGCGCCTGCGCCTGTTGCCGCGCCGCCGTCGGCACGCCCGCGATGCTGCCATCGGGCGCGCGGCCGGTGGCCTGCGTCTGCGCCTGCGTCGCGCCCTTGGCCGCGAACCAGCCGCTGCTGAACGCGGCGGGCGCGGCCTGGGCGCCCCCCGCCGCCAGCATCAGCAGCAACGCCGCCGGCACGGGCTTGAGCCGTCCGCGCCAGGGGCTGGCCGCCGCGGAACGGGCCAAGGGGAACTTGCGGGAAGGCGATGTCATGACGGGCAATCCTGATCCGAGTAGCCAATTGGGAAGCGGCCTGCCGTCATTGCCTCGCGGCGCGTGACGGCGGCCCATATCCCAATGACGCGGATCGGATCGGGAATGGCTACCGGAATCAGGAAGGTTTTTTGTAACAGCGGCATGGGCCGGCCGCGGCGGGTCAGCTCAGCAGCACGATGCCGCCCGGCAGGCGGGTCAGTTGCGCGCCGTAAAGATCGCGCAGCATGCGCAGCGCCAGGTCGGTCTCGTTGATGGCAAAGCGCATGCGCACGCGCCGCGTCGCCAGCTCGGCATTGCGCAGCAGCACCCGGCCCGGACGGTAGCGGTTGATCTCGTCCACCACCTCGGCCAGGGTCTGGCCCGAGAAGCTGAGAGAACCGCTACGCCAGCCTTCGACCTCGCCGAGGTCGGCGACCGCCACCTCGCGCAGGCCGGCCTGGTCGTAATACAGCTGCTGCCCCTGCGCCAGGGTCTGACGGCGGCCATTCAGCTCGACGTCGACCCGTCCCTCCAGGCAGGTGACGCAGACCTGCGGCCCGGTGTAGCGCAGGTTCAAGCGCGCCTGGCGCGCATGCGTGACACCGGCGCCGGCGTAGACCGCCACCGCCTCGCCCACACCCGCCTGCACCTGCGCTTCGCCGGCCACCAGCTCGATGGCCGCGCCGCCGCCCTCGGCCGCGCGCCGGTTGATGCGCGTCTGGGTGTTCATCTGCACGCGCAGGCCGTCGGCCAGCGCCAGTTCGCGCTGCTCGGCGGTGCCGGTGCGGAAGTCGGCCGAGAACTCCAGCAGCGACGGCCACAGCGACAACGGCGGCCACACCGCCAGCGCCGCGCCGCCGGCGGCCAGCGCCGTGCCGAAGAAGGCGCGCCGACCAGGGTGGCGGGGCGCGTGGCCGGCGCGCCGCGCCGGCGGATGCGCCAGGCCCGGTTCGCGCGCGGCCGCCCGCGCCAGCGCGGGCCCCATCTCCTGCCACAGCCGCGCCACCTCGTCCCAGGCGCGCCCATGCGCCGGGCTGCTGGCGCGCCATTGGCGGAAGGCCTCGGCGTCGCCGCGCGTGGCGTCCCGGTCGCGCAGGCGCAACCACCATTGCTCGGCTTCGCGCCGCAGGCGGTCGGGGGTGTCGGGGGGATTCATGGCGCCGATCATCGTGTCAGAATTTGCGGCGGCCAACAAGCTCGCCGTTGGCCACGGCGTCGCTATCGGCCAGGCGCGCACGGCAATGGCGCATGGCGGCGCCCAGTTCCTTCTTCACCATCGCCACCGAAATCTGGAAGCGATCGGCGATCTCCGCGTTGAGCAGGCCATCGACCCGCGCCGCCGCCAGAATGGCGCGCTGGCGCGGCGGCAACTCCTGCATGGCCGCCTCCAGCGCCTGCACGTCCCGCCGCGCGGCCACCACGCGCATGGGGTCGGCGGTCTCGTCGGCCACTTGCAGCAGCGCCTCGCGCTCGTCGTCGCCCAGCGGCTCGCGGTTGCGGCGCCAGTCATCGGTGGCGATGCGCGCGGCCATGCGCAGCAGATAGGCGTCGGGATTGAGCACCGGGCTGGCCGGCTTGGCCGTGTCCAGCCGCAGCCAGGTTTCGTGCAGCGCCGCCGAGGCCTGGTCGCGCGAGCCGACGATGCGCTCCAGGCTGCGGCGCAGCTCCGCATAGCGGGCGATCAGGCGCAGGCGCAGCAGGGCCGAGGACAGGATCGACATGCCGCTCACCCCGCCTGCCGACCCGCGGCCGGACAGTTGGCGCCGCCCGGCAGCAGCAGCACCGACACCGGCTGCGGCATGCCCGCCGGCGGCGCGGCGCCGACCTCCATGCCCTGCAACGCACGTGTGACGGCGGCATCGACGCGCGCGCTGCCGGTGCTATCGAGCAATCGCAGGCGGGTCACCTGGCCCGCGTCGTCCAGCCGCAATTGCAGCGCCAGCCGGTAGGCCCCCGGCCGCGCGCTGGCATTGCCGCACAAGGTGCGCAGCAGGGCCTTCTGCACCCGTCCGACATAGCCGCTGAAATCCGCGCCGCGGCCGCGGGCGCCGGGAATGTCGCCGGCCGCGACCACGGGCGCGGCCGGCGTGGCGGGTGCGGCCGGCGCGGGTTCATACACCACGATGGCGGCGCCGTCGGTCTGGCGGATGCGCAGGCCGGAGCCCGCCAGCAACACCCGCAGGGCTTCGAGCACCGAATAGCGGCCGGACAGCGCCGGCGCGCGGCGGCGGGCATGGCGCTCCTCGGTCAGCACCGCCACGCCGGCCGCATGCCCGATCGCCTCCAGGCTGTCGCCCAGCGATTGCGCCGGCAGCGCGTAGTCATGCCGTTCCCCCGCCAGGCGGTCGGCCGGCGCGCTGGCTGGCCGCGCCCCGGCCGCGTCCGCCGCCAGGGCAGGCGCGTCCGGGCACATCAGGCACACGCCTGCCAGTGCCAGCACACGGAACGGTGCCGGGATGCATCTCATCGCGCGAAATCGGGCATGGGGATCGGAGCCAAAAGCATGGACGCCACCCCCTTGGGCGACGCCGGCCGCAGGCTACCCTGTCGACATGACCCGGCCATGACAAGCGCGCGACACCCGCGACGCGTCATGGGCGCGCGGCTGCAACGGCAACGACGCAATCGCGCCGCGCCGCCGCCCGTTGCGCTACTGCGGGTAGCGCACTTCCAGGATATCCAGCTCCTCGACCCCGCCTGGTGTGCGCAGCACCACCGTGTCGCCTTCGCGCGCCTTGATCAGCGCCCGCGCCACCGGCGAGATCCAGCTGATCTTGCCGGCCAGCGGCTCGGCCTCATCCACGCCGACGATGGTGACGGTGTGGTCCTCGCCCGCCTTGTCGGAATACAGCACCGTGGCGCCGAAGAAGACCTGGTCGCGGTTCGGCTGGGCGGCCGGGTCGACCACCTCGGCGATGTCCAGGCGCTTGGTCAGGAAACGCATGCGGCGGTCGATCTCGCGCAGGCGCTTCTTGCCGTAGAGATAGTCGCCGTTCTCGGAACGGTCGCCGTTGGACGCGGCCCACGACACCACCTGCACCACCGCCGGCCGCTCCACGTTCATCAGATGCGTCAGCTCGCCGCGCAGGCGCTCGTAGCCTTCCGGCGTCATGTAGTTCTTGGTGCCGGCCGGCAAGGCCTGGGCCTGCGGCAGGTCATCGTCGTCCTCGTTGTCGGATTCTTTGACAAATGCTTTGTTCATGGCGGGCAGCGCGCTCGGCGCGCGATCAAATCAGTTCAAAGACGGCATGGACGCGCCATGCCAGGAGCCGGGCAGCGGCGCGCCGCCCGCGCTAAAACCAGTCGTGCCAGACCGGTTTCAGGTCCGGCGGCAGCGGAGGCAGCCGGCCCAGGTCCATGCGGCTTTCCTTGGCACTGTGGAAGTCGGAGCCGCGCGAGGCCAGGAAACCATAGCGGCGCGCCACCTCGGCATACTGGCGCGCCTCTTCAACGGTGTGGCTACCGGTCGTCACTTCGATGCCCACGCCGCCCAACTGCAGGAATTCGTCGAACAGCGCGGCGAACTGCAGCGGCGTGTACTTGTAGCGCCCCGGATGCGCGATGACGGCGATGCCGCCGGCGCCGCGGATCCAGCCGACCGCCTCGGCCAAGGTGGCCCATTGCATGGGCACGTGGCCCGGGCGGTCATCGCCCAGGTGCTTGGTGAAGACGGTCTGCACGTCGGGACAGTAGCCGGCTTCGACCAGGTAGCGCGCGAAGTGCGTGCGGCTGATCAGTTCGGGATTGCCGGCGAACGGCAGCGCGCCTTCGTAGGCGCCGGGCATGCCCATTTCGGCCAGGCGCTCGCCGATGCGGCGGGCGCGCTCGGCGCGGCCCGAGCGCGTCTTGCGCAGGCCTTCGATCAGCGCGGCATTGGAGGGATCGAAACGCAGGCCGACGATGTGCACCGTCAAGCCGGCCCAGGTCACCGAGATCTCGACGCCGGTGGCAAAGCGCATGCCGAGTTCACCGGCCATGGCCGCGGCCTCGGCCAGGCCGCCGACCTCGTCGTGGTCGGTCAGGGCCCAGACATCGACGCCGTTGGCGTGCGCGCGCTGCGCCACGTCGCGCGGCGCCAGGGCGCCATCGGACACGGTGGAATGGCAATGCAGATCGATGTTGAGCACGGGCGTATTCATGGAACCTATTGTAGAGAAGCCCCGCCCCCCTGGGTAGCGGCGCGGGCAGCGGCGTCCCCAATATGAACGGATGGATCAACGGATGCCGACCACAAGGCGGCTGGCGGACCATCCCGGGGCGGCCCGCGTTGCGCTCGGCCCGCGGCGCGCAGGCGCCGCTTGCGGTGGTCAGGTGAGCAGGAAGTCCGCCACCGCCGTCACCTGGTCGTCGGCCATCAGCGTCGGCGCGTGGCCGACGCCGCGCACCTCGTAGACCCGCGCGCGCGGATTGCGCTGGCGCATTTCGTCGACGGTGGCGCGGGTCAGCAGGTCGGAATGCTCGCCGCGCACGATCAGGATCGGGCAGTCGACCGCATCGTACGAGCGCCACAGGATCTGCTCGCCGGCGGCCAGTTCATCGCCGGTCTGCAGCGCCATCGGCTGCGCCAGCGCCAGGTCGTAGTGCTTGACCCATTGTCCGCCCTGCTCGGGGTAGACGAAACGCGCCAGGTGATCCCACTGCGCATCCGTGTGCGGGCCGAAGGTCTCGGAATTGGCGCGCATGGCCGCCACCGCCTCGGGGAACGACGCGAACGCGCCGGGTTCGCCCACGTACTGTCCGATACGCGCCAGCGCGCTGGTTTCCAGCCGCGGGCCGACATCGTTGAGCACCAGCCGCGACAGGCGGATGCCGTCCTGCGGCGGCAACATGCCTGCGTGCGGGCGCAGCGGCAGCATCGCCCGCGCAAAAGCGGCGGCGCCGGCCAGCCCCAGGCCGATCAGCCCGCCCATCGAGGTGCCGACCCAGGCCAGCGTGGCCGGCCGCAGCCGCGCCACCAGCGTCACCATGTCGGACACGTATTGCGGCACGGTGTAGAAAGCCGGATTGGCCAGCCAGTCGGATCGGCCGCGGCCGACCACGTCCGGGCATACCACGCGGTACTGGCCGGCCAGGCGCCGCGCCAGCGTGTCGAAGTCGCGGCCGCTGCGCGTCAGGCCGTGGACGCAGACCAGCACCTGGTCGTTGGCCGGATCGCCCCATTCCCAGTACGCCATGCGGTGCAGGCCCGCCGGGCTGGCGCAGGTGACGAATTCCAATCGGGGTTCCAGGCTCGCATCCAGCATCGTTGTGCTCCAAAAGACCAACGCGCGCCGCGACGGCGGCGCCGCGCATGGCCGGTATCTTATCGGAAGCGCAGCGCGGCCAGCACCTGGTCGGCCAGGTCGTCGACGCTGGCGCGCGTGTCCAGCGTCAATACCGGACAGTGCAGCTGGCGGATCCATTCGCGGTGCCGCTCGGGGGTGCGGGTGCCCTCGGCGCCGGTGTCGTAGCCGGCCGCCCATTCCAGGAAACGCCGGCTCTTGTCGCCGATCGCGGGGTCGTTTGCCAGCGCCGCGCCGTAGCGCTCGGCCTCGCGCCGTTGCAGCCGCGCCATGCGCTCGGCCGCCGGCAGGCGCAGGAACACCGCCAACGTGAACTCGGGAATCAGGCCCTCGCCCCAGTTGTAGACCGAACCGCCGCTGAGCACCCAATCGTCGTGCCCTTGCAGCCGTTCGCGGATGCGGCGCCAACGTTCCTCCTTCGGATACTTGTCCGTGAAGGGCGGATCGGTCGGCAGCCAATAATAGTCATCGGCTTCGAGATGGGGCACGCCCAGGCGCTGGCCGAGCGCGGCGCCCAGCGTGGTGGCGCCACAGCCGGAGGCGCCGAACAGATGTATGCGCGCAGCCATGGGACTCTCCTTGAAACGGACGCGACACGGCGGATCACGATCCGCCGACGACAGGCACGATGCAGCCATTGCGGATGCCGCCGCCACGCAGGCGGGCAACGCCACCGTGGCGAACACCGGTGCAGGCGACCAGTGTAGCGGCGATCGCCCGGCGCCCACGCCTGCATTGCATGGCGCGGGCCAACGACACCATTGCCTCCATGGTCTTGTCATTGGGCCGCCCCTGTTGGTGGCAGGATGCGCCTGGGCCTTGCGCAGCAGCATACGTTGGTTAAGATTGGCGGGTCCCGGTTCGGCGACCGCGGTGTCACGGCGCTGACATCCCGCTGAAATTACGATTGCCTATCGAGCCGATTCAATCATTAAATTGGATTCCATCCGCCGGTCCGGGCGAGAGTTATGCGCTTCGAGCATTGCCAGATCAGTCAGTCCAGAATTGATATGGAGCCACTATGCACCAAAGCAGTCCGACTACTCAGCTAACCCCCTCCCGCCCGGAGGCCGCACCGCCGCCCGAACCGCCCAAGGTCCTGCAGGACCTGCTGGGCCGGGCCGACGTGCAGATCAACGGCTCGCGCCCCTGGGACATCCAGGTTCATGACAAACACATGTACGAGCGCGTCTTCGCCAGCTGGTCGCTGGGGCTGGGCGAATCCTACATGGACGGCGAATGGGACTGCGAGCAGCTCGACGAACTGTTCACCCGCCTGCTGCGCGCCGACATGGGCTCGGCCGCGCTGGGCCTGGCGCGCGTCAAGCTGATCGCCGAACACCTGCGCCACAAGCTGTTCAACCTGCAATCCAAGAGCCGCGCCTTCGAGGTCGGCGAACAGCACTACGACGCCGGCAACGACGTGTTCGAAGCCATGCTCGACAGCCGCATGATCTATTCCTGCGCCTTCTGGGAACAGGCCGACACGCTGGAAGCCGCGCAGGAAGCTAAGCTCGACATGATCTGCCGCAAACTGCAGCTCAAGCCCGGCGAGACGCTGCTGGACATCGGCTGCGGCTGGGGCGGGCTGGCCAAATTCGCGGCCGAGCGCTATGGCGTCAAGGTCACCGGCGTCACCGTGTCCAAGGAACAGTTGGCGCTGGCGCAGGAGCGCGTGCGCGGCCTGCCGGTGGAACTGCTGCTGCAGGACTACCGCGACCTGCAGGGCAGCTTCGACAAGGTGGTGTCGGTCGGTATGTTCGAGCACGTCGGCCCCAAGAACTACGACACCTACTTCACCAATGTGCAACGGCTGATGGCGCCCGGCGGCATCTTCCTGCTGCACACCATCGGCATCGCCTCGACCAGCCAGAGCACCGATCCCTGGATCGACCGCTACGTCTTCCCCAACGGCAAGCTGCCCTCGGCGCGCGAGATCAGCACCGCGGTCGAAGGCCGCTTCATCATCGAGGACTGGCACAACTTCGGCGCCGACTACGATCGCACGCTGATGGCCTGGTGGGACAACTTCCAGCGCGCCTGGCCGCAATTGCAGGAACGCTACGGCACGCGCTTCTACCGCATGTGGCAGTACTACCTGATGTGTTGCGCGGGCTTCTTCCGCTCGCGCGAAGGGCAGCTGTGGCAGGTGATCCTGACGCATCCGCAGCGCCAGGAAATGTACCGCTCTCTGCGCTGAAGCGAACCCGGAGAGCGCCTTCCCCGGGGTCTGCCCCTCTGGAAGGCGCCGCCCGGGCGCCAGGCGTGAAATGTCGGGCCTGGCCGCCCCCTCCAACGCGCCACGCCCGGATCGCCACGGACGCGTCCCGCTCCGCGTCACTCGACCAGCTCGGCCGCCCGCGCCTCGGCGCCGACGCGCACCGCATCCTCCAGGATCATCTGCGCCGCCCGCTCCGCGATCATGATGGTGGGCGAATTGGTGTTGCCCGAGGTGATCGTCGGCATGATCGACGCGTCGGCTACGCGCAGGCCTTGCAGACCATGCACGCGCAGGCGCGCATCCACCACCGCGCCGTCGTCGGCGCGGCGGCCCATGGCGCAGGTGCCGACCGGATGGAAGATGGTGGTGCCGATCTTGCCCGCCGCCTCGCGCAGCTCGGCCTCGCTCTGGTAGGCCGGGCCCGGCAGCCATTCCTCGGGCTGGTAACGCTGCAAGGCCGGCGCCGCGCTGATGCGCCGCACCAGGCGGATGGCGTCGGCCGCCACCTTCAGGTCCTGTTCTTCCTTCAGGTAGTTCGGCGTGATCGCGGGCGGCAGCGAACCGTCCGCGCCCTGCGCGTGCACGCTGCCGCGCGACACAGGCCGCAGGTTGCAGACGCTGGCCGTGAACGCATCGAAACCATGCAGCGGCTCGCCGAACGCGCCCAGCGACAAGGGCTGCACATGGAATTCCAGGTTGGCGCGCGCCTGGCCCGGGTCGGACTTGGCGAACGCCCCCAGTTGCGACGGCGCCATGCTCATCGGCCCGCTGCGGTTCAGCAGGTATTCCAGCCCGATGCCGGCCTTGCCCCACCAGGTCGAGGCGACGCGGTTCAGCGTCTTGACGCCGCGCACCTTCAGGATCACGCGCAGCTGCAAATGGTCCTGCAGGTTCTCGCCCACGCCGGGCAAGGCGTGGCGCAGCGCAATGCCGCTTTCGCGCAGGCGCGCCGGCTCGCCGATCCCCGACAGTTCCAGCAGTTGCGGCGTATTGACGGCGCCCGCCGCCAGCACCACCTCGCGCGCCGCGCGCACGCTGGCGGACTGTCCGTCGCGGCGCACCTGCACGCCGACGCAGCGCGTGCCTTCGAACAGCAGGCGCTCGGCATGCGCGCCCGTCATCACCCGCAGATTGGGCCGCTCGCGCACCGGCCGCAGGAACGCCTTGGCGGTGTTCCAACGCCAGCCGCGGCGCTGGTTCACGTCGAAATAGCCGACGCCGAAGTTGTCGCCCCGGTTGAAGTCCGCCACGCGCGGAATGCCTTCCTGTTCCGCCGCGCTGGCGAAGGCATCGAGGATGTCCCAGCGCAGCCGCTGCGCCTCCACCCGCCATTCGCCGCCGGCGCCGTGGAATTCATCGGCCCCGCGATAATGGTCTTCGCTGCGCTTGAACACCGGCAGCACCTGGTCCCAGCGCCAGGACGGATCGCCGGCGATCTCGGCCCATTGGTCGTAGTCCTGGCGCTGCCCGCGCATGTAGATCATGCCGTTGATCGACGAGCAGCCGCCCAGCACCCGGCCGCGCGGATAGATCAGCGACCGCCCGCCCAGCCCCGGCTCGGCGCCGGTGCGGTACATCCAGTCGGTGCGGGGATTGCCGATGCAATACAGGTAGCCGACCGGAATGTGGATCCAGTGGTAGTTGTCGCGTCCGCCCGCCTCCAGCAGCAGCACGCGCACCGCCGGGTCGCGGCTCAGGCGGTTGGCCAGCACGCAGCCGGCCGACCCCGCGCCCACGATGATGTAGTCGTATGTCTCCATTGCGCTTCTTCTTTTGAGTCTCAAGGGGCTGTGCCACTGTCGCGCAGCCGGCCGCCCCTGTCCAATGAATTGTTGAAAAGCGCTTTATAAGGCTCTTTAATAATGGGTATCGCCCTGCCGGGACCGGAGCCATGGACCTCAAGCACATCCGCACCTTCGCCGCCGTGGCGCGCGTCGGCAACCTGACGCGCGCGGCCGAACACCTGCACCTGACGCAGCCGGCGCTCAGCCTGCAACTCAAGAGCTTCCAGGAAGCCCTGGACCTGCCGCTGTTCACCCGCACCGCCCAGGGCCTGGCGCCCAATGCCGATGGACGCGCCCTGCTGCCCTCGGCCCAGCGCGTGCTGGACGCGCTCGAGGACTTCGAGCGCGCCATCGGCGCGCTGCGCACCACGGTGCAGGGCGAGCTGCGCCTGGGCACCATCCTGGATCCGGAATTCCTGCGGCTGGGCGCCACGCTGCAATACCTGGTGCAGCACTATCCCAAGATCCGCCCCACCCTGCGCCACGGCATGTCCGGCTCGGTCGGCCGCCAGGTGCGCGCGGGCGAACTGGACGTCGGCTTCTTCCTCGGCCCGCGCGACGCGGCCCGTGGCCAGCCGGCGCTGCACGCCCTGCCGCTGGCAGGCTTTTCCTACTACGTGGTGGCGCCCAAGGGCTGGGGGCCGCAACTGGCCGGGCGCGACTGGCGCGACATCGCCGCGCTGCCCTGGATATGGACGCCGCCCGACTCGGTCCACCATCGCCTGCTCGCCGCGAAATTCGCCGAACTGGGCGTCACGCCCAACACCGTTGCCGAGGTCGACCAGGAGGCCTCGATGCTGGATCTGGTGCGTTCCGGCGTCGGGCTGACCCTGGCGCGCGACTCGATCGCGCTGCGCGAATCGCAGGCCCACGGCCTGGCGCTGGCGCCGGACCTGTCGATCCAGGCCGAACTGGCCTTCATCACGCTCGCGGCGCGGCGCGAGGAGCCGCTGGTGATGGCCGCGTTCGATGGGGTGCGGGCCGCGTTTGCGTAGGCCAGGCGGATGCGCGCCAGCCCGGCCCACGCCACGCGCGCCACTCGGGTATGCTCGCTTTCAAATTCTTGCCGGCCACGCCGGCGCCGCCCCCCCTGACCGGAGACCTGCGTATGCGTTGGCGCGTGCTTGCCTGTAGCCTGGCCCTCACCCTGGCCTGCGCCGCGCCGCCGGTGTTCGCAGCCGCCCCCGCCAATCAGGCCGAGTGGACTCAAGCCGTGCAGCGGCGCATGATCAGCAGCTTCAAGTTTCCGCCGGAAGCCCGGCGCCTGAGCGGCCCGATCAGCCTGTCGCTGAAGATCATCGTGCGGCGCGACGGCAGCATCGCCGATGTCAGCGTCGACCGCTCCTCCGGCGATGCGGCGGTCGACCGCGCCGCCACCCGGATGGTGCAGCGCGCCGGGCCGCTGCCCGCCTTTTCCGCCGACATGACGGGCGAAAAGACCGCGCTGAGCCTGCCGCTGCGCTTCCAGCAAGAGGAAGACGAGCCCGCGGGCGATCGCGCGGACGACCGCGGGCCGCCCGCCGACATTGCGCCGCGCCGCTACGCCGACGCCGCCAGCGGACTGACCGTCACCGTGCCGTCACCCTTGCGGGTCGGCCGCGCGCCGGCGCGCGGCCGCTTCGACGCCCTGATCGAGATCTCCAGCCCCGACGGCTTCCCGCCACGGGCGCAGGACGCCAAATACCTGTGCCGCGTCGGCTTCGTGGCCGCCCCGCCCTTGGCCCGGGGCGCCAAGGCGCCCGCCGCGCCGACCTGGCAGGCCCAGCTCAAGGCCGCCGAACGCCGCCAGCGCCAGCGACGCGCGAGCATCGAGCTGTACGACCACTACACGCTGGCCGGCAGCGCCGGCATCGACTACGTGGCGGCGCCCGGCGCCGGTCCCGGCCACGCCGACACGCTGGAGTACTACGCCGAGCTGCCGCTGCCGCAGGGCCGCGTCCGCATGGCCTGCGCCACCCAGCGCGACGCGATGCCGGCCGCCATGACGATGTTCAGGCAGGTGCGCGACGGCATCCGGATCGCGCCGCGCTGATACCCCCAGCCGGCCGCGCGCTTCAAAGCGGCGGCAGGTTGTCGGACGCCAGCCGCTCGGCCATGGTGAACCCATCGATATAGTCGCGAAAATGCGTCAGGAAGGCTTTTTCGGCCGGGCTGCGCGGCGCATCGCGATGCCACAGCAGGTGCAGGTCGACCGAACACACCCCTTCGCCAGGCGGCAGGCGCCACAGCCGGCCCTCGGCCAGGTCGCGCCGCACGCTGTGCTCGGGCAGGCAACCGATGCCGAAACCCGCGATGAGCAGGCGCTTGACCTCGTCATGCTGCGTCGACGTCGCCACCACCCGCCCTGAAAAACCGCGCTGGTCGCGAAAGATCGTCAGCGGCGACAGGCTGTCGCCCAGCGCATCGCTGGCGAAAGACACGAAGTTCTCGCCCATCAGGTCCTCGATGCGCAGGTCCTGCCGGCCGAACAGCGCGTGATTGCGGCCGCAGAACAAGGCATAGCGCTGGTGCAGGAACACCTTGTTCTCCAGGCGCTTGGGCATCTGCCGGCACAGCGCGATGCCCGCCGTGCCCACGCGCTGCTGCATCAGCGTGACGATCTCGCTGCTGGGCAGCACGTCCAACTGCACCTCGACGCGCGGATAGGCGGCGTGGAACGCGGCCCAGAAATTGTCATAGACCTGGGAATGGATGCGGCTGGCCACCAGCAGGTGGATGCGGCCGCTCGCCTCCACCTCGGTCTGCGACACGTCGGTCAGCAACTGCGCCACGTTGCCGTAGATGGCCTCGGCCGCGCGGCGCACCTCCTCGCCGGCGTTGGTGACCGTGAACGCCTGGTTGTGCCGCTCGACCAGGCGCCGGTCCAGCTGCTCCTCGAGCCGCTTGAGCGCCTGGCTGACGGCCGATTGCGTCAGGTGCAGCTTGGCGGCCGCGCCGCTGATGCTGCGCTCCTGCACGATGACCAGGAAGGTGCGCAGCAGGTTCCAGTCCAGGCGGTCGCCGCTGCGGGGATCGGGGTGGGTCTGCTTCATCGATGGCGGGCGCGGAATCAAAACATCAATTTTACTTAAGTGAAAAATTAAAAATCATAAATTGACGTTATATCGAGGCGGGAGCGATAAACACGCCTTCGAACAACGACAACACCCCAAGAGGAAACCCATGACCGCTCCCGCCCATGCTCCGGCGGCGCGCCAGCCCGTGCGCGCCGCGACCGCCGCCTTCGTCGGCACCACCATCGAGTGGTATGACTTCTACATCTACGCCACCGCCGCCGCCCTGGTGTTCGGCAAGGTCTTCTTCCCCACGGCCGACCCGTTCATCAGCACCATGGCCTCGTTCGGCACCTTTGCGGCCGGCTTCCTGGCGCGCCCGCTGGGCGGCGTCATCTTCGGCCACCTGGGCGACCGCGTCGGCCGCAAGAAGGCGCTGATGGCCACCCTGGTCATCATGGGCCTGGCCACGGTCGGCATCGGCCTGCTGCCCAGCTACGCCAGCGCCGGCTTGTGGGCCCCCGCTCTGTTGCTGCTGCTGCGCCTGGCTCAAGGCCTGGCGGTCGGCGGCGAATGGGGCGGCGCGGTGCTGATGGCGGGCGAACACGCCTCGCAGCGGCGCCGCACCTTCGCCGCCTCGTTCGCGCAGCTGGGCAGCCCGGCCGGCCTGATCCTGTCGCTGCTCGCGTTCCGCCTGCTGACCGCGCTGGACGAAGCCGATTTCGTCAGCTGGGGCTGGCGCGTGCCGTTCCTGATCAGCGCGGTATTGCTGCTGGTCGGCTACTTCATCCGCGTCGGCGTCAATGAATCGCCCGACTTCGCCCAGGTGCTCGAACGCCAGGAACGCGCCGAGGTCCCGGCCAAGGAAGTGCTGCGCACCGCCTGGCGCACCGTGCTGTTGTGCATGGGCGTGTGCACCGTGGCCATCGGCGGCATCTATTTCACCAACACCTTCATGCTGTCCTACACCACGCAGACGATGGGCCTGGACCGCAAGCTGATCCTGGACTGCCTGTTCGCGGTCGCCATCATCCAGTTCTTCGTGCAGCCGCTGGCGGCGTGGCTGGCCGACATCCTCGGTCCGACCCGCGTGCTCATCACGGCCGCGGTCTGTTCGGTGCTGGCGCCCTACCCGATGTTCATGCTCGTCACGCAGGGCACGTCCTACAGCATCGTCGGCGGCATCGCCATCGTGCTGGTCTTCATGGCCGCGATCTACTCGGCGATGGCCGGCTACATCAGCGCGGCGTTTCCGGCGCACGTGCGCTATTCCGGCATCTCTCTTTCGTACCAGCTCTGCGGCGCGGTCGCCGGCGGCATGACGCCGCTGATCGGCACCTGGCTGACCTACCACTATCCCGGCCAATGGCTGCCGCTGGCGATCTTCTACTCGACCCTGTCGGCGATCACGCTGGTGTCGATCTGGGCCCTGGCCGGCCACAAGCGCCGGCTGGCGCTGGACACGCCCCGCGCCGCGCACGCGCCGGCCGCCTGAACCTGAATCCGCCTCCCCAAGGAAACACGATGACGCAACAAACCTCCACCCCGCCGGCGCTTTCCGAAGAACAGACCCGCCGCATCCTGCAGGCCGTCGATGCCCGGTTCGACGCCCAGCTCGCCTTCACCCAGGATCTGGTGCGCTTTCCGTCGCTGCGCGAACAGGAACACACGGCGCAGGACTTCCTGTTCGAAGCGATGCGCGCGCGCGGCTTCGCCATGGACCGCTGGAAGATCGACGTGCGCGACATCGAGTCGCATCCCGGCTTCGGCCCGGTGACCGTGTCGTACGAAAACGCCTTCAACGTCGTCGGCACCTATCGTCCCGAGCAGCAGACCGGCCGCTCGCTCATCCTGAACGGACACATCGACGTGGT
Organism: Achromobacter sp. KK8; assembly: GCF_054188005.1. Taxonomy (NCBI): domain Bacteria; kingdom Pseudomonadati; phylum Pseudomonadota; class Betaproteobacteria; order Burkholderiales; family Alcaligenaceae; genus Achromobacter; species Achromobacter sp. KK8. The sequence continues at coordinate 5,356,431 of NZ_CM135178.1, forward strand.
GCCGACCGGACCGGTCGACATGTGGACCCGCTCGCCCTGGGACCCGGCCATCATCGACGGCTGGATGTACGGTCGCGGCGCGGCCGACATGAAGGCCGGGCTGGTTGCCAACCTGTACGCCTACGATGCCGTGCGCGCGGCGGGCTACGCGCCCGGCGCCCCCATCTATTTCCAGTCGGTGGTCGAAGAGGAATGCACCGGCAACGGCGCCCTGGCGGCGCTGCTGCGCGGCTACCGCGCCGATGCCGTGATCATCCCGGAACCCGAGGAGAACATGCTGGTGCGCGCCAACGTGGGCGTGCTGTGGTTCAAGGTCCGGGTGCAGGGCCATCCCACCCACACCCGCGAAATGGCCAACGGCTTCAACGCCATCGATGCCGCCTACGCCGCCATCGAAGCCCTGCGCGGCATCGAGGCCAAGTGGAACGCCGAACATCACTGCCACCGCCATTTCGAGCACCTGGATCATCCGATCAATTTCAACATCGGCAAGATCGAAGGCGGCGACTGGCCGTCGACCGTGCCGCCCTGGTGTGAATTCGACGTGCGCGCCGCGATCTATCCCGGCACCACCGCCGACGAGGCCCGCGCCCAGATCGACGCCTGCCTGCGCGATGCCGTCGCCGATCCGCGCCTGGGCGGCACGCCGCCTCAGGTCACCTACACCGGCTTCTACGCCGAAGGCTATGTGCTGGAGGAAGGCAGCGCCGCCGAGAACACCCTGCGCGCGTGCCACCAGCAGGCCTTCAACAGCGAGTTGCAGAGTTTCACCACGCCCGGCTATCTCGACGCCCGGGTGTTCGTGATCTATGGCGACATGCCCACGCTGGTCTACGGCCCGAAATCGCTCGATATCCATGGCTTCGACGAACGCGTGCACCTGGAGTCGCTGCGGCTGATCACCAAGACCATCGCGCTGTTCATCGCGCAGTGGTGCGGCGTCAGCGAGACGGGCGCCTGAGCGCCAGGGCGCCCCGCGCGCCGGCGCGCCCGAGGCGGACGGCGCCGGCTCAGCGCCCGTGCCAATAGCGCCGGTGGCGCGCCCGCTGGGCCCATACGTCGAGGCCGGCGGCGCGCGACTCGGCCATCACCGCGCCGTCGCGATCGCTGCGCCAGAACGCCGCGCCGGCGCGGAGCCAGCGCCGCTCCACCGCCGGCGCCGGATGCCCGAAGCGATTCAGGTAGCCGCTCTGCGCAATCGCATGGCCGGCCCGCGCCGCCGCCACCAGCTCGCGCCCGGATGACCACGCCGAGCCATGGTGCGGCGCCAGCACGATATTGGTGGGCGGCAGCCCAAGGGCGGCCAGCTCGCGCTCCTGGGCGACGCCGATATCGCCCGTCAACAGCAGGGAATGATGGGCGCCCCCGACTCGCAGCACGCAGCTGTTGGCGTTGCGGTCGCCACCGGCGACCGGCGCGCCCGCCGCGGGATGCAGAAACGTGAAGGTCACGCCATCGGCCTGCCAACTGTCGCCGCGCTCGCAACGCAACATCCGCGCCGGCGTCCTGCCGTCCGCCCCGGCGCCGTCCTGCCCGGGCCACAGGCGTGCGTCGCGCCGCAGCCATGCCGCCACATCGAACGACGCATAGCTACGCGCCACCGGCACCGCCGCCAGCACCGAACGCGTCCCGCCCACGTGGTCCAGGTCGGCGTGCGACAGCACCAGCACGTCCAGCCGGCCGATGCCGCGCGCCTGCAATTGCGGCGCGATCACCCGCTCGCCGGCGTCGCCTCCGCCGAAATGGCGCGGGCCGGCATCGAACAGCAGGACCTGCGTCGCGGTCTCGACCAGGATCGCGCTGCCCTGTCCGATATCCAATGCGCTCATGCGCCACTCGCCTGGCGCGGGCCGCTCCGGCCGCCAGCACAACAGCGGCAGCATGCACAGCCATCCCAGGCGCCGGGCCGGCCAGCCCGGCGCCTGCAATGCCCACGCCATGCCCGCCAGCGCCCACGCCAGCCATGGCCAGGGCGCCGCCGCCACGGTGAAGCTGGCCCACTCGGCGTTGCCCACCCACGCCACCACCGTCATTGCCAGCTCGAATACCCGCGCCCCCGCCTGCCCGGCGACGGCGGCGGCCCCCGCCATCGCCGGGGTCACCGACAGCAGCGCGCACAACAGGGCCAATGGCGTCACCAGGAAAGTCACCGCCGGAATCGCCACCGCATTGGCCAGCGGCGATCCCAGCGATACCTGGTGTACCAGGAAGGCGAGCAGCGGCGTCAATCCCAGCGTCACGGTCAGTTGCAGCCGCGTGGCCTGCGCCAGGGCCGCGCCGCAGCGTTGCCGCCAGCCGGCGTCGGCGTCGCGCGGCGCCTGCGCAACGCGCAACAGAATCGCCACCGCGCCGAACGACAGCCAGAATCCCGCCGCCATCGGCGCCCAGGGATCCAGCAGCGTCACCGCCGCGGCGGCGAACGCCAGCACCCGCCCCGCCGATACCCGCAAGCGCGACCACGCGGCCGCCAGCACCACCGACAGCATGAAGAAGGTGCGGCGCGACGGCACGCCCCACCCCGCCAACAGGCAATACAGCAGGCCCACCGCCGCCGCCGCGACGCCGCCGGCGATGCGCGCCGGAACCCGTTCGGCCAGGCCGCACCCGCGCCACCGCGCGCGCCGCCAGGCCGCCGCCACCAGCCACGCCGCCAGCCCGGCGATCGATGTCACATGCATGCCGCTGATCGACACCAGGTGAGTGATGCCGCTGCGATTGAAAATGCGCCAGTCCTCGCGCGACACCCCCGCCTGGTCGCCGATTGCCAGCGCGATCAGCACCGGCGCGTAGCGGTGCCCGCCCAACGCGCGCCGCATGCCTTCGCGAACCTGATGACGGGCCCGTTCGATGGCGACGCCGGCCGAGGCCCAGGGCTGGTCATCGAGCAGGCGCGGCTGGCCGCGCACCGTGCCGGTGGCCCGCAAGCCGCGCGCGAAGAGCCGCGCCTCGCCATCGGCCGCCTCGGGATTGAGCGGCGCATGCGGCCGGCGCAGCACCAGCGCCATGCGCCACACCTGTCCCGGCACCACCTGCGCCAGCGCCGGCGGCGCGGTCCGCGCCCCTTCCTGCCGGCCCGCCTGCGGCGCCAGCCACGAGACCAGGATGCGCCGGGGAACGCCGGGCAGGCCCGGCCCCGCCTGCTCGGCCGTGAAGCGCACCCCGCGCGCGTCGGCGTCGGGCAGTTCGGCCACGCGCAGCACCAGTCGCGCCACCGCGTCCTGGTGTTCGTCGGCAAGCGCGTCATCCAGGCGCCATTGCGCCCGCACCATGGCATTGAGCGCCCCGGCCAGCAGCCCCGCCGCCAAAACCGCCAGCACGCCCGCGGCGCCCTTGCGCCAACGGCGGGCCACCCACGCCAACAGCAGGCAGGTCGCGCCCGCAACCAGGCGCAACGCCGTGCCCGGCAACACCGCCAGGCTTTGCACCGCCCCGGCGCCCGCCACCATGGCCAGGCAGAATATGCGCCCTTTGATATCCGTCTCCCAAGAAACGGATCAGCGTAGGACGCGCCGCCCCGCCGGGGATGGGCCAGTGAACGGATTTGCCCACCTCGGCGGACCGCGGGGCGCGGCGCTCGCAATGAGGAACGCCAGGGCGCCGCGCGCAAGCCAGCCGCGGGATCGCCGCGGTTTAGCGCCCCGCCTTGGCGGCGGCGGCCAGCGACCGGACTTCGGCCAGCGCCGCGGGCACGCCGGAGGACGCCAGCACTTCGACCAGCCGCGTGCCGACGGCGACGAGATCGGCATGGCGCCCCACCGCCCGCACCTGGTCGGCCGTCCGCACGCCGAAGCCGGCGGCGATGGGCAGCCGCGTTCGCGCCCGGAGCCGCGCCAGCGAAGCGGCGATGACTTCGTCGGCGGGCAGCGCGGCCCCCGTGGTTCCCGCCAGCATGACGTGGTACACGAAGCCGCCGGCGCCGGCCAGCACCCGCTCCAGGCGGTCGTCCGGCGTCGTTGGCGCGGTCATCCTGATGATGGCGATGCCGTGCCGCCGCGCCAGCCGTTCGATGCCGGCGGCATGCTCGGGCGACAAATCCACCACGATCAGGCCATCGACGCCGGCCCAGGCTGCGTCGGCCATGAAGCTGGCCGCTTCATAGCGCATCAATGGGTTCAGGTAGCCCATCAGCACGACTGGCGTGTGGGCGTCTTCCTCGCGGAAGGCGGCGACCAGGTCGAGGGTGCGCCGCAGCGTCTGCCCCGCCTTCAGCGCGCGCGCGTTGGCCCGTTGCAGCACCGGGCCGTCGGCGATCGGGTCGCTGAACGGCATGCCCAACTCGATCACGTCTGCGCCCGCCGCAGGCAGCGCTCGCAGCAAGGCCAGGCAGTCGTCGTAGCAGGGATCGCCGGCCGTGAAGTAGGCCGCCAGGCCCGGCCGGCCGGCGGCGCGCAGGTCCGCCAAGGTTCGTTCAAGCCGGTTCATCGCGCTTCCCCCGTGAATTGCAGCACCGAATCCATATCCTTGTCGCCGCGCCCGCTCAGGCACACCACCAGCGTCTGGTCGCGCGCCATGCGCGGCGCGAGCTTGCGGGCGTAGGCCAGGGCGTGCGCGCTTTCCAGCGCGGGGATGATGCCCTGCCGCCGCGTCAGCCAGACGAATGCGTCGACCGCCTCGGCATCGGTGATCGACTCGTAGATGACGCGCCCGGTATCGTGCAGCAACGCGTGTTCGGGGCCAACGCCCGGATAATCCAGGCCCGCCGAAATCGAGTGGGCATTCCGGATCTGGCCATCCGCATCCTGCAGGAAATAGCTGCGGCAGCCATGCAGGACGCCGGGCGCCCCCTCGCCGATGCTGGCCGCGTGCTCGGCGGTCTCGGTGCCGCGTCCGCCCGCCTCGACCCCGAACAGCCGCACGCCGGCATCGTTCAGGAACGGATGGAAAAAGCCGATGGCGTTGGAGCCCCCGCCGACGCAGGCCACCATCGCGTCCGGCAGCCGCCCCGTCTTCTCGATGATCTGCGCCCGCGTTTCCTCGCCGATCACCTTCTGCAATTCGCGCACAAGCCAGGGATAGGGATGGGGGCCGGCGCCGGTCCCCAGCAGGTAGTAGGTGTCGTCCGGATGGGCGATCCAGTCGCGGATGGCGGCATTCATCGCGTCCTTCAAGGTGGCGCTGCCGTCCCGCACCGGACGCACCTGGGCGCCCAGCATCTTCATGCGCGCCACGTTGGACGATTGGCGCGCCACGTCGACGGCGCCCATGTAGACCACGCATTCCAGGCCGTACAACGCGCACACCGTGGCCGTGGCGACCCCGTGCTGCCCCGCGCCGGTCTCGGCGATGATGCGGCGCTTGCCCATGCGCCGCGCCAGCAGCGCCTGACCCAGGCAATTGTTGATCTTGTGGGCGCCCGTGTGGTTCAGGTCTTCGCGTTTGAGGAACAGGCGGGCGCCGCCCAGCTCGTCGCTGATCGCCGCGGCATACAGCAGCGGGCTCGGGCGGCCCACGTAGTCCGCCAGCATGGCGCGGTACTCGGCCCAGAACCCGGGTTCCGCCCGGACGGCGCGATAGGTGCGTTCAAGCGAGTCCAGCGCCGGCGCCAGCGTCTCGGGCATGTAGCGGCCGCCGTAGCCGCCGAACTGCCCCGACGCGTCGGGAAATTCTGGATGTAAGGTAAAAGACATGGCTTCAGCCCTTCGGGAACATGGGCACCATGGTATCCAGGGAAATTGGCGGAATAAATCATAGATTTCTTGCGCACCGGTGTCAGATTTTCTAATATCGACAGCATGCGTAACCTGCCCTCGATGAACTCGCTGCGCTTTTTCGACAGCGCCGCCCGGCACCTGAACCTGTCGCTGGCGGCGCAGGAATTGGGCGTGTCGCACAGCGCGGTCAGCCAGCAGATCCGGCAGCTCGAAACCTGGCTGGGCCGCAAGCTGTTCGACCGTCACTCGGAGGGCGTGCGGCTTACCGCGGCGGGCCAGGACCTGCACCGCGCCAGCCTGCCGGCCTTCGACATGCTGGAACAACGCCTGGCCGAACTGCTCGGCCGATCGGCGTCGCCAGAGGTGGTGATCGGCGCGCCGGCGAGCCTGTTGTCGAACTGGATCATCCCCAGGCTGGAGCATTTCGAGCGCGACCATCCCGACGTCCAGGTCCGGCTGCAAACCGCCACGGACATTGGCCTGCTGGAGCGGCGCGTGGTCGACGTGCTGATCGTGGCCGACGCGCACCAGTCGCCGGCTATTGAGGCGCTGCCCTTGTTCCGGGAGGCCATCGGCCCGGTCTGCACGCCCGATCTTGCCCGGCGCATCCGCCAGCCCGCCGACGTGGCGGGCGCGCCCCTGCTGCACACCGCCTCGCGCCCCGCCATCTGGGAACACTGGGCGCAGGCCCGCGGCCTGACGCTCGACACGCGCCAACCCAGGCGCCAGTTCGACCAGCTCGGCCACATGCTCGAAGCCGCGGCGGCCGGCCTGGGCATCGGCATGGCGCCCAGGGAACTGGCGCAGGCCGACATCCGCGCGGGCCGGCTGGCCGCGCCCCTCGGGTTCCACGAAACCGGTGGTCGGTTCAGCCTTTACGCCCGCGCCGATGCCGGGCAGATCGTGGACGACATCAAGCGCTGGCTGACAACGGAAGCGCAATCCAACGCGTCCTGACCGCTGGCCCCGCCGCGTCGGACCGATCCGGGATTTGTCTTCGCAGCGAGACGCCCGGCGGATGATTGGCTTAGCATTTTCGGAATGATCTATTCCAGATTGGATAAGCCAACCCGCGTCCTGGCGGCCCGTGGCGGGTCACCGCAAGCTGGCCGCGTGCCATCATCAACCCCATCCCGGTCATCGCGTTGATCCGTCGCGCGTGGCGCCGTCCCCGGGGGACACGACGACGGCGCGAATCGACCCACGTCATCCCGTTCGCAACAACATGCGCACCGTGCCCGCTGCTGCCGCGGCATGGCCCTGTCGCAACCTTGCATTGGAGAACCTCATGCCCTCGATCCGAAACCAGGCCCCGTCGCTACGGGCGCGTACCAACCTGGGCAAATCGGAATCCGCGCAGGCGGTGGCCACGGAACGCCTGTCGTCCGGCCTGCGCATCAACCACGCGGCGGACGACGCCGCCGGCGAAGCCATCGCCCACCACTTCACCGCCCAGATCCGCGGCCAGCACCAGGCCGCACGCAACGCCAGCGACGGCATCTCGCTGACGCAGACCATCGAAGGCGCGCTCGGTCAGATGGACCAGAGCCTGCAACGCATCCGCGAACTGGCGGTGCAATCGCAGAACGGCAGCAACTCGCTCGAAGACCTGCGCGCCATCCAGGCCGAGATCGACCAGCAGCTGGGCGAGATCGAACGCATTTCCCACCAGACGCGATTCAACAATCTCAACGTGCTGGCCGAGGACGCCAGCATTCCCTTGCAGATCGGCGCGCATGATGGCGACACCCTCGACATCAACACCCGGCTCGTCAATACCAAGACCCTGAACCTGGACCGGATCGACGTGGTGCATGATCCGCGGCTGGGTGGCGCGGTGGACAAGACGGTGATCGACACTGAACCCGCGCCCGCGCCCGCGCCAGCCGCCCCGCCGCCGGCCGTCGCGCCACCACCCGCGATAGCGCCACCGACCACCACCACCGCCACCGTGAACATCCGGTCGGGCTCCACGACACTCACGATGTTCCAGGCCTTTCTGGTCCGGTACGACTTCAATGGGGCGACCTACTACAACGCGCAGACGCACGATTTCCCCACCACCGGCGTCACCGTCAATTACCGGCTCACGCCCGTGCCCGCCCCCACTGGAGGCGTTTTCGATATCGACGTCACGACCTTGCCCGTTCTGGACCTGACGACAGTCAGCGCGGCGGAACGCGCGGCGATAGCCGCTGGCACGGCCTACCTGCCAGGCGGCACGATCACTCTTCCCGTCACGCCGCCGGCCACGCTACCCGTGGCCCCCACGCCGCCCGCCGTGGCCCCCGTCGCCCCGCCCACCGCCGATGGCGTCAAGAAAGACACGCCCATCAGATTGTTCGATTTCCTGCAGAGCCTGGCGCCGGTGCCGCTCACGGACGACGGCCGTCCCCTGTTCGACCAGGACAGCAAGGTGCATTACCTGACCGACGCCAGCGGCAACGCCAACGGCGACTACGTCATCAGCGGCAGCGACGGCAATTTCTACGACATCAGCATCTCGTCCACCGGCGTCGTGGAATTCAAGCCGAAGGATGCGCCGCCCACCGTCAACCTCAAGGTCGCGCCCATGAAGCGGGTGAACAACGCCCTGGGCCAGGTGGACAGCCTGCGCGGCGAACTGGGCGCGATGCAGAACCGCCTGGGTTCGGTCATCACCAACCTCAACCACACCGCCGGCATCCTCAGCCAGGCCCGCAGCCGCATCGAGGACGCGGACTACGCGGTGGAGACCTCCAACCTGACCCGCCAGCAGATCCTGCAGCAGGCCAGCAAGGTGGCGTTGACCCAGGCCAACCAGCTGGCGCAGAACGTGTTGGCGTTGTTGAAGGAAGATTGACGCGTCATTGGCAGGCGTCATCGCCTAGCGCTTGTCCGCCGCAGAAGCCGCCCCCCCGCCCGCTCAGTCAGTCACCAGATACGCCTGTCCGCCCGGCTTCAGGTAGGGTTGCAGTGCCTTGAACGGCACGCTGCCGTGCGTGCCCAGGCAGGCGCCCGAGGCGTGTCCCACGCCGGACACCGACAGGCTCAATGCCCCCGGCGAAGAGGCGCCCAGGGCCAGGTATTGCGGCCAGAGGTCGGCGCAGTCTTCCAGGTTGGGATGCTGCTCGGCGCGGTCCTCGGGCGGGCCGGCCTTGACCACCTGTTCCACCAGCCCCAGCAGTGCCGCGCTGGGATCGCGGCCGAAGCTGCGCTTGCCCGGCGCGTAGGCGTCGAAGACGCGGTTCCAATCGAGGTATTCGCCGCGCAGCAAGTCGAAGGTGTATGGCTCGAAATGGTTGGCGGGATGCGCCCCGCCGCAATCCAGGCTGCCCGCTTCGGTCACGGTCAGCAGCGCGCGCGACAGCCAGGTGACGTTGATGTTCTCTTCGTCGAACCCGCCCAGCGTGCCCGCGCCGGGATTCGTGCTGGTGTAGGCAGAGGCCATGCATTCCAGCGCGCCCAGGCTCTTGCGCCAGTGGCGTTGTTCCAGCAGGTCATTGACGCGCCGCATGACCTGCGGATCGGGATGACGGCTGAGCCGTGGATAGGCAAACCCGGTGCGCGGATCTTGCCACATGCGGTAGGCCACCGCGCCCGCGCCGACGTCCTTGCCCACCGGCTTGGCGTGGCCGGCCAGCTTCAGTGTTTCATAGGGCGCGCGGGTGGCGTCGATGCCCGCCTTGAGGTCGATGTCGCCCAGGTCGGCCTGCGTGGCGCGCGCCTTGGCGCGGTCGCGTTCGAGTTGCGCGGTGTCGTAGCCGGCCACGCGCTGCAGGTCGAAGCGGCGTTGCTTGCCGGTGCGGGTGTCGGTCCACTGCCCGCGATAGCCCTTCTCGTCGCGCGTGCCTTGCCAGCTGGCGGCGCGGTCGGGCGCGTCGATCTCGGCCGTGTCCGAAGCCGGAGGCCGCGCCGGGTGCGGCTTGGGCTCGTACAGGACGTCGCCCGCGCCGCGCAGGGGAATGTCGACGCCGCTCTTCGGGTAGAAATAGCGCCCGCTCACGACCCCGTTGGCGCCGGCCGCATCATCCAGTTCCAGCACCACCTCGCCGGCGCCTTGCAGCGTGCCCTTGTAGACGGTGCGCTGGGCAGCGTCGGCCTGCGCCCCCGGCAGCGCCAGGAGGGCCAGCGCCAGGGCGCCAAGGGAAGGGAGACGAGGACGGAAGAGGGACGATGGCATGGGGCGGGCACGGCCGGAAATTGAGGTGGGCCCACTATACCCGAGCCATCTCTGTGCCTTCCCGCTGTGTCCGACGGACATAACGCGACCGCGCGCCGCCGAGCCAGCAATCGGACCGAGGCGGCCGGCCGGCGCTTACGCGCGCTTGAGCGCCGCCAGCACCCCGGTCAGATCCAGCGCGCCGGCGCTGGCGGAGCGTTTCATGGATTCGAGCCCGCGAACCACCCAACTGGCCACCGCCGCATTCGCGTCCGCGTCGGCCACTGCCATCGCGTCGTGGCGCGGGACCTGGATGGCAACCGTAAGGGCCACTTTCTTGCCCGAGTACTTCGCCACGGCGCTGAACCCCGACTCGGCGTAGTCGCTGATGCTGCCGCCCACGAATAGCTCGATATCCAGCGTGGCGGCGCCAGGCACCACGACCGGCGCCAATGCGGCTTTCAGCCTGGGCCGGTACGCGACGACGGCGGGCAGGAACCGCGAGCCGACCTCCGGCCCTCCCATTCTTGCGCCGAGTGCGACGTCCATGAAAACTCCTTTTTCGGGCAGGCCGGTATTGTACTGACGGGCCTCATTCGCGCGGCGCTGGCCGCGCCGCGCGTCACTTGTTTCGCTTGACCATATCCAGGATGGTCTTGCGGAGTTCGTCGCACGCCTGCGCCTCGGAAATTTCACCGGCGACGGCCGCGGTCGACAGCGCGTCGGCCGCGCCCAGCATGGCCCACAGGCTGGCCGTGGCAATGCCTTGCGGCCCGGCGAAGGGCGCAAACAGCCGCCGGCATTTTTCGATGAAGGCATACTGGTACTGCCGTTTCACGGCCGCCAGTTCCGGCGAGCCGTCCAGCGCCGCCAGCACTCCGGGAATCTCGCGCCCCTGCGTCGACACGCATGCGACGTACCGCTCGGCGATGACGCCGGCCTTGTCCTTCAGGCTCGGCTTGCTGGCGGCAATGGCGTCATCGATGATCGCCGTCTGGCGCGCGTCGAAGTCCTGGTACAAGGCGGCCAGCAGGCCATTGCGTGTGCCGAAGTGGTCATAGACCACCGGCTTGGAGACGCCGGCCGCTTCGGCCAGGCGTCCCAGGGTCAAGGCGTCGGTGCCTTCCTCGCTGACCAGTTTCCAGGAAACCTCCATCAGCTGGCGCGAGCGCTCGTCTTTCGACAGGCGGCGGCGTGGCGGGGAAGCGGGAGCGGGAACGGCGGACATCTGTATTCTCGGGTATCGATCAGGATTGCACGGCAAAAATCCGCTGACCGATGGCGTGCGCCGCGTCGAGATGGGAAGCCGGAAAGCCGGCATCCGAAGGCAGCAGCAATTCCGATGTCGCGACGCGCGCGCCGCAGTAGCCGAAGATGCCGTGGTCGATCTGCGTTTTCATGGCGCCGAAGTAGCCATGCCTGCCGTAGGTTCGCATATCGGCGCCGCCACTGGCAACCAGATGCACCGGCAGGCGCTGCAGTTTCTTGACCAGCTTGCCGTCCGCGCTGGCGTCATAGGCCCAGCCGTTGGTGAACACGCGGTCGATCCAGCCTTTCAACAGGCCGGGGAACGACCACCAGTAAACCGGATAGACCAACACCAATGCATCCGCGCGGTCGATCCGCGCCTGCTCGGCGACGACGTCCGGCGACGGCGCGGCCTGCTTCAGATGCAGGGCCGCATCGGCCTGGGTGAACCTCGGATCGAACCCTTCCGCGGCCAGATCCGCGATCTCGAAGGAATGTTCCGGGCCGCGGGCGACAACGCCCTGCGCGAGCTGGGCGGCGATGGCGTGGGTCAGGGATGCGGGGTCGGGATGTGCGACAACGATAAGCGCGTGCATGCGGATCTTCCGTACAGAGTTTCTATATACGAATAGTAGCCTACTTTTAGTAGTTATTGAAAGATCAATCACCCGCGCGCTTCCGGCATGTTCGTCCGACGGTGTCCGCCGCGATCTTGAGCATCCCCGCCCGAAGCGATAAATTTGCTCCAGCGAAATCGTTGCCATGGCCTGCCACGCAGGCCTGTCGTTGGAGTCGCACGCATGGATATCATCGAGACGATCGCTTCGCACACCGCGGCCCTGCGCATGCCGCTGTATGCCGTGACGGCCAGCGCCATCCGCAAGGCCGACACGCCGCTCATTCTCACGCTGCACTGGCATGGCTTTCACCGTGATGGCACGGCGGACGGCGGACTGCGCTCCGTCGCCGGGTCGGCGGTCCAGCTCAATCTGCGCTGGCACGATTTTGCCGTGCTGGACCGCGCGATCATCGACGCCGGATGGGCGCTCGGCGCCTGGGATGTCGAGCGCGTGGCGCGCCCGCCGTGGTGGCGCCTGAACGCGCCAGCCTCGGAAGCCGTGGCCGGCCACCGCGCCTTCGCCGATTATTCCGACCTGCCGCCATCGGACGACACCGTCGTGGTGGAAGCGCCGGATCAGCAAGACCTGCTTGAACTGGCGGCGCGCAAGGGCTACGTGCGCTGGCTGTTCAGGCCACGCAAGGGCGGCCTGTGGCGCCAGCTGGACGGCGACGACGATACGTTGGACGCCGACGGCGGACGCACCCTGCCCTGCCCGGTGCCGCTGCAACCGGACGGTCGCGAACTGCGCCGCAAGGTGCTTTACCGGCTGGGACGAGGCAAGGATTTTCTGATTCTTTAAGTTTCATTTTGATGCATTTTTGACTCTTGAAGCGTCTGTGGCCCGCCCATAGATTTTTTGCGCATCCCGATCGTGGATGCCCGATGCGTGGCGCCGCCGTGCGGCGCGCAACGCGCCGGTATTCACTTTTTGATGATCAAGACTTCAGGAGATAGAGTCATGAAGATCCGTCCCCTCTATGACCGGATTATCGTCAAGCGAATCGAACAACAGCGCAAGACCGCATCCGGCATCGTCATCCCGGACTCCGCCGCCGAAAAGCCCGAGCAAGGCGAAGTACTCGCCGTCGGCCAGGGCAAGCGCAACGCCGATGGCTCGCTGCGCGAGCCGGAACTCAAGGTGGGCGACCACGTGCTTTTCGGCAAGTATGCCGGCCAGACCGTGAAGGTCGACGGCGAGGAGCTGCTGGTCATGCGCGAAGACGACATCTTCGCCGTGCTCACGCCGCAGGACAAGCAATTGAAGAAGGCCGCCTGAGGCCCGGCCATCGCAAATCGAGGAGCAAGAAATGAGTGCCAAAGACGTCAAATTCCACGATAACGCCCGCGCCCGCGTGGTCAAGGGCGTCAACATCCTGGCCGATGCCGTCAAGGTGACGCTCGGCCCCAAGGGCCGCAACGTGCTGCTGGAACGCAGCTTCGGCGCGCCCACCATCACCAAGGACGGGGTCTCGGTCGCCAAGGAGATCGAACTGAAGGACAAGTTCGAGAACATGGGCGCGCAGATCGTCAAGCAGGTCGCCTCCAAGACCGCCGATGTGGCCGGCGACGGCACCACCACCGCCACCGTGCTGGCGCAGGCCATCGTGCAGGAAGGCATGAAGTACGTGGCCTCCGGCATGAATCCGATGGACCTGAAGCGCGGCATCGACCAGGCCGTGTCGGCCGTGGTGGAGGCCTTGCGCAAGCTTTCCAAGCCAATTTCCACCAGCAAGGAAACGGCGCAGGTGGCGGCGCTGTCGGCCAACGCGGATGAAGCCATCGGCAAGATCATCGCCGACGCGATGGACAAGGTCGGGCGCGAAGGCGTGATCACCGTCGAGGACGGCAAGTCGCTGGACAACGAGCTCGATATCGTCGAGGGCATGCAGTTCGATCGCGGCTACCTGAGCCCCTACTTCATCACCGATCCCGAGAAGCAGGTGGCCCAGCTCGACGACCCGCTGGTGCTGCTGTACGACAAGAAGATCTCCAACGTGCGTGAACTGCTGCCGGTGCTGGAAGGCGCCGCCAAGGCGGGCAAACCGCTGCTGATCGTGGCCGAGGATGTCGAAGGCGAAGCGCTCGCCACGCTGGTGGTCAACGCCATGCGCGGCGTGCTCAAGGTCACCGCGGTCAAGGCGCCGGGCTTCGGCGACCGGCGCAAGGCCATGCTGGAGGACATCGCCATCCTCACCGGCGCCACGGTCATTTCGGAAGAGACCGGCAAGCAGCTCGAGAAGGCCACGCTGCAGGACCTGGGCAGCGCCAAGCGCATCGAGGTGCGCAAGGAAGACACCATCATCATCGACGGCGCCGGCAAGCAGGAAGCCATCGACGCCCGCGTCAAGACGCTGCGCAAGCAGATCGAAGACGCCACCAGCGACTACGACCGCGAGAAGCTGCAGGAACGCGTGGCCAAGCTGGCTGGCGGCGTGGCCGTCATCAAGGTCGGCGCCGCCACGGAAGTCGAGATGAAGGAGAAGAAGGACCGCGTCGACGATGCCCTGCATGCGACCCGCGCGGCCGTCGAGGAAGGCATCGTGCCCGGCGGCGGCGTGGCATTGCTGCGCGCCCGCGCGGCCATCCAGGACCTCAAGGGCGCCAATGCCGACCAGGACGCCGGCATCCGCATCGTGCGCCGCGCCCTGGAGGCGCCGCTGCGCGCCATCGTGGCCAACGCCGGCGAGGAACCGTCGGTGGTGGTGGCCAAGGTGGCGGACGCCAAGGGCAACCATGGCTACAACGCGGCCACCGGCGAGTACGGCGATCTGGTGGAAATCGGCGTGGTCGACCCGACCAAGGTCACGCGCACCGCGCTGCAGAATGCCGCTTCGATCGCGGGCCTGATCCTGACGACGGACGCCACCGTCGCGCAGGCCGCCGAAGAGCCCAAGCCGCAGGCGGCGCCGGCCGAAGCCATGGACTTCTGACCCCTCTCGGACCGGAGCAGCGTGAAGGCATCGCGCCACTGGCGCGGTGCCTTTTTTTTGCGTGCGCGGCGCGAAAAAACCGTCGTCCCCGCGTCCTCGCGAGCCGCCGTTCGATGCTGTCTATGCGCTTGCGCCACACGATTTCACGAATCAAAAATGGCGGGTCTTGAATCCGCGCGGACCGCACTCATATCTCTGTTGAAGCGGTCGAGCGGCTGGCGATTGCGACGCATGAAGCGGCCCCGATCCTGTCCAACCATCTTGGGAGGTAATCATGGCGAACTACCCATTCACCGACACCGGTGTCGAGTCCTTCTTCGACGCGGTCCAGGAACAGATGGACCGCATCCTGCGCGGCGCGGGCCTGCCCGCCACCCTGCGCGCCCTGCCGCGCGGACATTTCCCGCCGGTCAATATCGGCGTGTCGGATGAGGCCGCGGTCGTGGTGGCATTCATCCCCGGCATCGATCCGGACACCCTGAAAGTGTCCATCGAGAAAGGCCTGCTGACGATCAGCGGCACGCGCGAAGCGCAGGCGCTGCCCGAGAACGCGCGCTACTACGCGCGTGAACGCGCCGACGGTTCATTCACCCGCGCCATCGAACTGCCGGCCGACGTCGACGCGGACAACGTGCAGGCGCGCTATGTCGACGGCTGCCTGCTGGTCTCCATCAAGAAGAAGGAGTCGTCCAAGCCGCGTCTCATCCCGGTGCAGTAACGCCCGCCCATCGCACTATTCAGGAGATAGCATCATGAATACGCGTAACGAACTCGTTGTCGAACAAGAAGGCCGCGCCGCGCAGCGGCGCCCCGCCACCCTGCCCGCCGTGGACATTTTCGAGGACACCACCGGCGTCACGGTGCTGGCCGACCTGCCCGGCGTCACCAAGGAACGCCTGAACATCAAGGTCGAATCCGACGTGCTCGTCATCGAAGGCGAAGCCGCCGTGCCGGTGCCGCAGGAACTGCGCCTGATCCACAGCGAACTGCGCGAGCCGCTGTTTCGCCGCTCGTTCCGGCTGGGGCCGGAATTCGACAAGGACGCGATCAGCGCCAACCTCAAGCAAGGGGTCCTGACGCTGCGCGTGCCGCGTGTGCGCGAAGCGCAGCCGCGGCAGATTCCGGTGACGGTGGCGTAAACGATGCGCCGCGCCGCGGCACTGCCGTGGCGCGGCGTTTTCACAATCCGGGCTCGCGCCGCGCGGGACGCTGCCGGAGTCAGTAGCGGTATTTCACTTCCAGCGTGCCGCTGTTCTGCCGGTTGCCATCGCCGAACTGCCCGCCATACAGTGCGCTTACCGTGGTGCGCTTGCTGACGTCGATGCCCACGCCGAGTTCGACCACGACGGCGTCTTGCGCCACCGGCGCCCCCGTTACCGAAAACGCGTCCCCGCCCTGGACGAAGGACATCGTGCTGAGCGGGTTGCGATCACCGAAAGCATGCCGCCATCCCAGCGTGCCCTGCACCGCGCCGCGCGCGCCGGCGCTTTCGAAATCGCTGCGCGCGTGCAGGCCCAGTGTGGTGGTCGTGATGCGACTGCGGCCGCTCTCGCCGCGCAGCGCCGCGTCGCCGCCGGCTTCGGAAAAGCCGCGGGTACGCAGGTCGCTGAAGTTGGCGCCGACGAATGGCTCGAGCGTGACCCGGTCATTCAACGGCACGGCATAACCGAGTTCACCGAAGACCTGGCCGGTGCTGGCGCCATAGCCGGCCTTGAGCGTCTGGTCCAGGCCGGCGGCGGCGGTGCTGCGGCGGGTGTCGACATCGTGCCAGGTATAGGCGGCGCCCAGGCTGAGGTTGATGCGGCCCGCGCCGGCCTCGAAGGCCCGGCCGCCATACAGCGTGACGCTGTAGCTGTCGACGTCGGCGCTGGAGGCCCGGTCGCTGGTGCGGCTGCGGCTGTTGGTGTAGCCCAGCGCGCCGCCCAGGCGCCATTGCGCGCCGACCGCCACGTCGCCGCCGAGGATCATGCCCGAGTCAGTCTGCGTGGTACGGGCGGCGTTGCCGTCGCCGCCCAGGGTGGTCCAATTGCCGAACACCTGGGTCCAGAGCGGTTGCGCATTCGATTGCGGCAGCGACGCGGCATCGCCCCTGCCCAGCTGCGCCGTCGGCGCGCCCGGCGCCCAGCCCGCGCCCAGGTTCGCGCGCAGCCGCGACAGCGGCATCTGCGCCATGGCGCCGGTGGCGCCCTGCAGGATCGACATCGCGCTGGCATGGGCCTCGCCCGAGAGCGCATTGAAGGCCTGGGCGGGCATGCCGTCCGGCAGGTTCAACACGTGCCGGTACAACGCGCTCTCCGGCGCCAGGCTCTGCAGGGCCCGCGCCACCGCGCGCTGGTTACCGCTGGCCGCCGCGTCGACAAACTGGATCGGGCGCGAGCCGCCGTCATCGGACGGAACCTGCTTGAGGCTCACCACCAGATCGACGCGCTGACTGTCGTAGGCCAGCGACGGCGTCAGGAACGCCAGGTTGCTCGAGACACTGTCGAAGCGTCCCAGCACGCCATTGTCCGCGGTCAGGATGGTATAGGTGGTGGAAGGCGCATAGTTGCCGTTCTGGCCGATGTGCACGACCGAGCCGGCCAGGCTGGCGCTGCCGGCCACCCGCACACTGCTGGCCATGCCATGGGGGGTGGTGGCGACGCGAAAGACGGAGCCCGGTTGGAAGGTCAGGTCCCCCTGCACGTTCATGCGGCCCGTGGGAAGGTTGGCGCTGCCCGGGGCCAGGGTGGCGCCGGATGCGATGGTCACCGCGCCCAGCGTTCCGGAGCCGGACAGCGTCGACCCGCTCGCGGCAAGCACCTGGCCGCCAAGCTTGCCGTCCACCTGCAACGTGCCGGCCGCCACCTGCGTGGCGCCCGTGTAGGCGCTGCTGTCGCCGGTGAGCGCGAGCGTCCCGGCTCCCAGCTTCGTCGTTGCGCCCGCGCCGGAAATCGCGCCACCGTAGGCGGAGTCGTCCGCGCGATCGAACCGCAGGTTGGCGTTGTTGACGATATTGCCGCGCAACGAGCCGCGATTGCCGCCATCGCCCACTTGCAGCGTGCCCGCGTCGACCACCGTGGTGCCCGCGAAGGCGTTCTCGCCGGCCAGCACCAGGGTGCCGGCGCCGGCCTGGCGCACCTGGCCGGCGCCGCGCAGTATCCCGTCGAAGCGGACCGTATCGCTGCGATTGAAGACCAGCGCCGCGCCCGCCGCGATGTCCGCGTCGCCGGCCAGGCTGCCCGAGTTAGCGCCGTTGCCTATCTGCAGGGTGCCGGCTTGCACGAAAGTGCCACCGGCATGGTTACCGGCGCCGGTGAGGATGACGGTGCCGCTGCCAGTCAGGCTCAGACTCCCCGCGCCGGACAGCGTGCCGGACAGCGTCATGCCGTTGGCGCCGGTGACCGTCAGCCCGCCAGGGCCCAGCACGAAGTCATTCGACATGCTCAACGTTCCCGGCACACCGGCGGCGGCAATCGCGCCCCCATTCGCGCTGATCGGGCCGAGTCCTAGCATGGCGCCGTGCTGCAACGTCGCCAGGCCGCCGTTCAGCGTCACGCTGCCGCCGGAGACCAGGGGCGAGTCCTGCAATATCCAGGAACCGCTGTTGATACGCAGGTTCTGGAAGTTGACGTAGGTCAGCCCCGAGATGGCGGTGACCGCCCCTCCCGTGCCGCTGCCGGTGCCAGTGGACGGCAGCGCGTTCTGCAGCACCAGCGTGTTACCCCCGCCCGCGCCGCCATCGACCCT
Organism: Achromobacter sp. KK8; assembly: GCF_054188005.1. Lineage (NCBI taxonomy): Bacteria > Pseudomonadati > Pseudomonadota > Betaproteobacteria > Burkholderiales > Alcaligenaceae > Achromobacter > Achromobacter sp. KK8. The sequence goes on from NZ_CM135178.1 coordinate 5,374,749, forward strand.
GCCGGCAGGCGCGAACGCGAGGCCGTCATGGCCGGTCACCGGCAGATCAGCTGACGACGATCCCCCGCCGCGAAACACGATGGAACCGGAGACGGCGGTGAACGTGTTGTTGCCGCCCTGGCCCAGCGACACACCGCCGACGATGGTCCCGGCATTGGTGAAACTGTGTCCCACGCCCGGAGCGCCGGCCGCTTCGAACGCGACGCGGCCAACGATGGTGCCGGTGGGCTCGTTGAGGAATTCCACCTTCGCGCCGCCGTAAGCGGCAATGACGGCCTTGTCCGCCGCCGCCGAGACAGTGCCGTCCACATCGCTGCCGCTTATCATGCCGGCATTGGTGAGGTAGCTCGTCCCGCCGCTGCCATTGTGCACGACCAGGGCCATGCCGAGGAGCGATGGCAGGCTGGAGCCGCCGCCGACGCCGGGGGTGACGCCGGCGATCTTCCCCGCCTTCGCGTTGATCACCCGCGTGACGCCGGCCGAAGCGTTGCCGACGAATATGCCGGTCGATCCGAGTGAATTCACGCCAAGCAGGTTGGGGTCGATCGTGCCGTAGTTCTCCACGGTCACGTTGCTGCCGGCCAGGTTCAGCGCGGTGCCGCCGGTGGACAGTTTGACGCCCAACGATCCCCCGTCGGTCACGGTGACGCTCAGGTTATTGGATGGATCCGTATAGGACGGCGCGGCAGGATTGGCCGGCGAGGCGCATTGGACGAGAACGCCGACGCGGATACAGTCCGCCTGGGCCGCCCCTCCCGCCCCGGCAAGGGCAAGCGCCAGCGCGGCGCCCAGCGCATGGCGGCGCGGCAGGAAAGGCAGAACGGCGCCTGGCGAGCTCTTGCCCGCGCGCGATTGCGATGCCAATTCCGAGGCCGCTTGCCAGACGCGCAGGCGGCGGTTCCATACCAGACGGTAGATGTGGTTCACAGCGGGGGCCCTTGTATTTGCGATGGCCGGCGTCATCCCGGTGCACTGTGAACGTGGTGCGGACGCATGCGACAGCGCGGCGCATCCACGACGGGACGAGCGGCCTTTTCGGCCAACGGGTGGAATATTTGCGCACAATATAGCCGGCGCCACGGCGGCTGAAGCGAAAAGAAAAGGCGCAATCACTGGTCAATTCCTGCCCACCGCGAAGATAATCACACTTTTGCCGCCAATGCCGATTTACAAGGAGCGACCTTCTTGGGCCCGACCGCCGACCGCGCCGCCCCGCCGTTGACCGTCCGCGAGGCCATCGCCCTGGCCCGCACGCACTGGAACGCCGGTCAGGCCGCGCAAGCCGAAGACCTTTGCCTGCGCGTGCTGGACGCGGTTCCGGACCAGCCCGACGCGCGGCATTTGCTTGGCCTGATCGCGCATGCGTACGGCCATCCAGCGCTGGCGCTGGCGCACCTGCGCGCGGCCTGCCAGCCGCCCGCGGCGCCGGCCGCCTATTGCAGCAATCTGGCGGAAGTGTGCCGCCAGCAGGGACGGCTCGACGAAGCCGAGGCGGCCGCCCGGCGCGCGGTGGCCGCCGACCCGGGGCTGGCCGAGGGCTGGAACAACCTGGGCATCATCCTGCAGGAGGCAGGCCAGCTGGCCGCCAGCCTCGATTGCCTGCAGCGCGTGGCCGCGCTGCTGCCCGACAGCCCGCAGGCCCACAACAACCTGGGCAACACCTGCAAGCGCCTGGGCGACAACCCGCAGGCGCTGGCGCATTACCGCCGCGCCCTGGAATTGGACCCGGACTACGCGCAGGCCTTGAGCAACATGGCGGTGGCGTTGGGCGACGACGGCCGGCACGACGCCGCCCTGGCCGCCATCCGGCGCGCCATCGAGATCGATCCGCTGCTGCCGCAGGCGCACCTGAATCTGGCCGCGCTGGAACGCGCGCGGCCACGGCAGTCCCCGCTACAGGGGGTTCCGGGCACACATTCGAAGCAGCCCCCACCGCACGACGAACACACGCTGCGCGAGGCCGAGGCGTTGCTCCGCGAGGGCCAACACGCCCAGGCCGAAACGTTGTTGCGCGACGCGCTGACGCAGGCGGGGCATCATGTCGCGCTGCTGCGCCTGCTGGTCCAGGCCCTGCGGCCGCAGGGAAAACTGCGGGAAGCGCGCGACGCCCTGGAGCGCGTGCTGCGCGCGGAGCCGGGCGACGCGGGGTCGCGTTTCGAGCTGGCGGAGGTGCTGCTGACGGAAGGAGATTTCGATGCCGGCTGGCGCGAATACCGCTACCGCTATCACCTGGCGCACACGGCGGCGCTGGCCCGCCACGTGCAAAAGCCGCGCTGGGACGGCCGCCCCATTGCCGGCCAGACGCTGCTGCTGCATGACGAGCAAGGCTACGGCGATACCTTCCAATTCCTGCAATTGGTGGCGCTGGCCCGCGCGCGCAGCGGCGCCCGCATCGTCCTGGAGGTCAAGGAGCCGTGCCACGCATTGGCGCGGCGCGGCGACGGGATTGATGAAGTCATCGTCACTGGCTCGCCGCCGCCGCCGTTCGATTCGCACTGCGAACTGATGAGCCTGCCGCTGGCGCTGGGCTTGCGGCTTGACGACCTGCCCGTGCGCACTGGCTACCTGCGCGCCGACCCGGCCTGTGTGGCTCTCTGGCGCGCGCGGCTGGCTGACTTGCCGCGCCCCCTGGTCGGCCTGGTCTGGGCCGGCCGGCCGACCCATCCGCGCGACGCCCAGCGTTCCCTGGCCCTGGCCGATCTGGCCCCGCTGGCGCAGGCCGGCGTCACCTTCGTCGGCCTGCAACTGGGCGAGGCGTCGGCCCAGGCGGCCTCGCCCCCGCCGGGCCTGAGCATGGTGCCGTTGAGCCAGGATATCCGCGACTTCGACGACACCGCGGCCATTCTGACCCAGCTGGATGTGCTGGTGTCGGTGGACTCATCGCCGCTCCACCTGGCTGGCGCGCTGGGCTGCCCGGCCTGGGCGCTATTGCCCTTCGCGTCCGACTGGCGCTGGCTGCGGGAGCGCCGCGACAGTCCCTGGTATCCGTCAATACGCCTGTTCCGCCAACCGGCTCCGCATGCGTGGCAGCCGGTGCTGGAGGAGGTGGCTGACGCGCTGCGCGTTTTGCATACGGCACGTTCCGCCGACGAATAACGTCCCGGCCCTCGCGCCCGGCCAACTTCAAAAACTGACGGCCAGCCCCACCGAAAAGCCGCGCACATTGGTGCCGAACACATAGCGGCCCACCAACCGGGTGCGGGTGATGAAGACGTCGTAGGCGCTGGAGTCCAACTCCAGCCCGGCGCCCAGCGAGGTCAGCCGGTCGAACCCCAGAATGCCGCGCTGGTCGCCCAGGAATTCCGAATGAGTCAGTTCCAGCACATAGCGCACCGGCCGCTGCAGCGCCGTGAGCCCGGTGGGCGCGCGGTAGCGGGCCCACAGGTTGGCCGACTGCGCGGTGGCGCGGCCCTTGACGGCGGCCGAGCTGTCGAAGCTTTGCAGGCGGATATCGGAATAGCGCAGTTCCACGTCGACTTCATAGCCCGGGCGATAGTGCTCGTAGTCGAGCATCAGGGACCCGCCCAGGCCATAGGCGTTGAGCGATCCCTTGTCCAGGAAATCGATATCGCGACCGGTCTGGCGGCCCACGTACCAGCTGGCCGCGCGCAGGTCGCTCGATACATTGCCCAGCGCGAAGTTGAAGATGGGGCGCAGCTTGAGTTCGTCGGCGAGCTTGAAATCCCAGCCGATCCCGCCGGTTGCCGAAATGCTGTTCCAGCGCGTCGGGATCCGGCGGGTTTCGGCGCCCTGCGTGGCGACGAAGGTCGGATCGTAGCGGCTCGCGGCCAGCACGCCTTCCAGGTAGATCGGCACCGATTGGGAAATCGTGTCGCCCCCGCCCAGCTGGGTCATGAAGAAGTCGTTGGAACCCGCGGTCGAACCGCCGCCACTGCCGATTTTCAGCGAACTGGTGGTGATGTCGGGCACGATCGAAAACGACATCAGCGCCAGCACGCCGTTGGCACGCTTTTGCAGATCATCGTGCGTCAGCCGCAGGCCCTGCGCGCCGGCCAACGGCGGCGCGGCACAGGCCAGCAGCCCCGCCAGCCACCATTGCGACCGCCGCCACCGCAACCTCGATGCCGCCACGATCCGGATCCTCGCCATGAGAAGGAAAATGCGTGGGAGACAGCGCGCGTCGGCGCGCGCTATGGGTCCACCATGGCCTGCCGCTGCGACAGCAGCAGCGCGTCGCTCTGGTCGATGCGGATGGTGCCTATCCGCGGGAATTCGAAATCGATGATGATGTAGAGGGCGGCGGTCATGACCAGCGCATAGACCACCTGGTGCATCCAGCCCGAACGGTTGGCGACGGCCAGGTTCATGCCGACGAGTGCGGCGCTGACCAGCGCCAGCAGCCCCAGGAACAGGTAGGCCATGATGGGCGGATGCACCTTCTGCGCGACCGATTGCGTGGTGGCGACGTCGAACATCTCGTTGACCGCGTTGATGTACGACGCGGCAAACGGCGGCACGCTGTCGTTGGCGGCCTGGATCGAGCCCTGCCAGATCTGCTTCTGCAAGCCCGCCACCTTGGCGGCGATCGCCTCGCGCGCCTCGAGGTCGGCCACATGTCGGTAGTAGTTGATGCGCTCGTCGACATAGCGGCGGAACGCGTCACGCAGCGCGGGTTGCGCGGGCGCGGCAAGCAGGTCGATCCGCAGCCAGGCCGTGCCGATGGCGTTGACCTCCAGCACCAGGAGGTTGCGGCGCTCCGCCATGCGCTGCGCTGCGCCGGAAAAGGTGAAGGCGATCAACAGCCCGAGCAGCGCGAACACCGAGGCCTCGACGGCCGCCGATCCCGCGCGGCTCTTCTCGTCGCCGCCCCGGCCGAGCCGCCTGCCGATATTCATGGCCAGCAACAGCAGCAGGAAGAACGCCAGCGCCAGGAAAAACAGAATCAGGGAATAGTCCATGCCGTCACCTGTGCGTAGTCATGCGCCTTGAATCCAACCGGATGTGTTTCGTGCCTGGGGCGGCCGGCGGATGGCGCGGTCGCGGAGCGTGGCGGCAATGCTCGTCGATGCGGCGGCGGGCCGATGCGCGGGCCTTGCCGCGCCATGAATGGCACGTGACTTCGGGAAGGCGGTGCAGCGTGTTTCATCGATCACCCTGGAAAGAGGCCAATGACAACCTGCAAACTGCGGCCAGGGCGAACGCGCACGGAGAATAATCCGCATTATTTCCGCGCCGCGCCCTGGTTTCTCGTGGCGAGGTTTTCAGTTATTAACCGATCCGCCCGGCGATATCAACATTTTTGCGAATATCCCGGGCGTGCGACAGCGCCAGATGTTTTCGCCTTGCGGACCGCCGCGGTTTACCGTTGGCGATATTCCGCGCCGCAACAGCCACCCTGATTACATGTTGTTTCGATAATGCGCTATGCCGGCGCTGATCAGTCGTATTAGCTTTGTATCCTCATTTATGTAATATTCGCATTAATTCGATAATCGGTTCAGTCAGTACGATCAGGCAGGTTTGTGGTGTCCCGCCAGCTGCAAGGCTTGGCAGTCCGTTTTGGCAGCAATTCGGAGAGGTCACGTGAAACAGCAATTGAAGATCGGTTTGACGGTCGCGTCCATCATCGCCGCGGCCACCGCGCTGGGCGGCTACGTCGCCAGCACGTCCACCCCCGCCCCGTCACAGCAGGGTGTCGCCAGAATGGGCGACGGCAAGAACGGCCCGCAAGGCATGGCCTGGATTCCCGCCGGGGAATTCCTGATGGGCAACGACCACCGCATGTCGCAACCGAACGAGCGGCCCGCGCATCGGGTGCGCCTGACGGGTTTCTGGATGGACGCCCACGACGTCACCAACGCCGAATTCCGCCGCTTCGTCGACGCCACCGGCTACCTCACCACCGCCGAACGCAAACCCCGCTGGGAAGACCTGGCGGTGCAATTGCCGCCCGGCACGCCCCGCCCCATCGATGCCGCCCTAGTGCCCGGCGCCATGGTCTTCACCGGCACCGAACAGGAAGTCTCGCTGCGCGACTACAGCCGCTGGTGGCGCTTCGTGGCGGGCGCGAATTGGCGGCACCCGCAGGGGCCCGCCAGCAGCATCGAAGGCAAGGACGACCATCCGGTCGTGCAGGTCTCCTACGAAGACGCCCAGGCCTACGCCGCCTGGGCGGGCAAACGGCTCCCCACCGAAGCCGAATGGGAATTCGCGGCGCGCGGCGGACTGGAGCAGGCCACCTATATCTGGGGCGACGAACTCGCCCCGCGCGGCCAGGCCATGGCCAACATCTGGGATACGCAGCAACGCCAGCCCTTCCCGGTGGTGACCGATGAAAAGGTGCAGGTCGGCACCACGCCGGTGGCGAGCTTTCCGCCCAATGGCTACGGCCTCTACGACATGGCGGGCAACGTCTGGCAGTGGACCGCGGACTGGTATCGCGCGGATGCCTTCCTGACCCAATCGCAATACCGCCGGCCGCCGCTGGACCCTGCCGGGCCGAAAGACAGCTTCGATCCGGACGACGGCAACGTGCCGCGCAATGCGCCCAAACGGGTGGTGCGCGGCGGATCGTTCCTGTGCAGCGACACCTATTGCATCAGCTATCGCGCCAGCGCCAGGCGCGGCAACGATCCCATGAACGGCATGTCGCACCTGGGCTTTCGCACGGTGATGACGCCGGAACAATGGAAGGTCGCGCGCGCCCGCCAGGACGCCCTGGCGCAACGTTGAAATAACACGCAGTCGAACTGCCGCGCCGCCGCGCCGTCCGCGGCGTGCGCCCGCATGAATGAAGCCACCACTTGGGGAGGGGCTTGTCTTCATGAGTCAACGCGATGCCATTCTCGCGCTCGAAAGCGCCATCAATCAACAGGTGCTGGGCCAGGACGCGGTCGTCCGGATGATCGTGGTCGGCCTGCTGGCCGACGGCCATATCCTGCTGGAAAGCCTGCCGGGCCTGGCCAAGACCCGCACGGTGCGGGCACTGGCCTCCAACCTGGACGCGCGCATGAGCCGCATCCAGTTCACGCCGGACCTGCTGCCTTCGGACATCACCGGCGCCGACGTGCTGCAAGCCGATGGCGCGGGCGGCCATCGCATCCAGTTCCAGCAGGGACCGCTGTTCGGCAACATCATCCTGGCCGACGAAATCAACCGCGCCCCGGCCAAGGTGCAGTCGGCGCTGCTGGAGGCCATGGAGGAAAGGCAGGTCACGGTGGGCGGCACCACGCGCCCGATGCCGGCGCTGTTCATGGTGGTGGCCACCCAGAACCCGATCGAGCAGGAAGGCACCTATCCCCTGCCGGAAGCGCAGATGGACCGCTTCCTGATGAAGATCCGGCTGGACTACCCGGCCGCCGCCGACGAGGCCGCCATGCTGGCGCTGTTGCGCCATCCGGCCGCGGCCGACGGCACGCGCGCGGCGGCGCCCTTGTCTCAGGAAGCCCTGTTCTCCTGTCGCGATGAGGTGGCGGCGGTGCAGGTCGCGCCCGCGGTCGACGAGTACATCGTGGACCTGGTCAATGCCACGCGCCGGCCGGCCGACTACGACGCGGACCTGGGGCGCTGGCTCCAGATCGGCGCCAGTCCGCGCGGCGCCATCGCCCTGGATCGCGCCGCGCGCGCGCATGCCTGGCTGAGCGGCGCCGCCTTCAGCACGCCCGACGATGTGCGCGCCGTGGCCTTGCCGGTGCTGCGCCACCGCCTGCACCTTTCGTACGACGCCGTGGCGGATGGGCTGACGCCCGAGGCCGTGATCGGTCGCCTGCTCGATACCGTCGCCGTGCCGGCCTAGATCCATGAGCGCGCCCCCGCATCCCGTGCATCCGCCCCTGTCCGAACTCGTCGGGCTGGAGGCGGCCGTCCAGGGGCTTTCGCTGGGCGCGCGCCAGAAACCGCACAGTGTGCTGGCCGGCCTGCACGCCTCCCGCCTGCGCGGGCGCGGCCTGGATTTCTCCGAACTGCGCCGCTATGTCGCGGGCGACGACCTGCGGCAACTGGACGCGCGCGCCTCGCTACGCTACGGCAAGCCCTACGTGCGCACCTACACCGAGGAACGGGACCGGCCCGCGCTGATCGTGGTGGACCAGCGCATGAGCATGTATTTCGGCTCCGTGCGCGCCTTCAAGTGCGCCGTCGCCGCGCGGCTGGCCGCCCTGGCGGCCTGGACCGTCTACCGCGCTGGCGACCGCGTCGGCGGCATTGTCTTCGGCGATGACGGCAGCCACGCCATCGCTCCGCTGCGCAGCCGCGACCGGGTGCGTGAGATGCTCGCCGCGGTGGCGCGCGCCAACGGCGCGCTCTCGGCCGACAGCGCCGCGCGGGACGCGGAAGGCGCGCTCAACCAGGCGCTGCGGGCCGCCCAGGCCCTGATGCCGCACGATGGGCTGGTCTGCGTCATCAGCGACTTCGTCGGCGCCGATGCGCAGACGCTGCGCCTGCTGCGGCTGCTGGCCGCGCACAACGACGTGCTGGCGATGCTGGTGTACGACCCCATGGCCCAGGACCTGCCGCGGCGGGGCCGGCTGGTGGTATCGCAGGGTGAATTGCAGATCGAAGTGGCCATCGGCCGCGAGCGCGAGCGCCGGCCGCTGGCCGACTTCTTCAGCGGCCGCCTGCGCGAGGTGGCGGACCTGTTGCGCCGCAGCCAGGTGCCGCTGCTCTCGATCGACACGGCCGACGATGCGCTGATGCAACTGCGCCGCGAACTCGGGCGCATGCCGGCGCCGGGAGGCCGCGCATGAGCGCCGAGGCGCCCGGACTCGATCAACTGCGCGAGCTGCCGCTGCCGGCGGCGGTGCCCTATTGGCCGCAGACCTGGGGCTGGCTGGTATTGGGCGTGATTCTGCTGGCGCTGCTGGGCGGCGGCTTGTTTGCCGCACTGCGCCACCGCCGCCGCAACCGCTACCGGCGCGAGGCGCTGGCCGAACTCGGCCGGCTCGATCGGGCCGTGCAGGCCGATCCGCTTGCGCTGCGCGCCCTGCCCGGACTGATCAAGCGCACCGCGCTAGCGGCGCAAGGAGGCCACAAGGCCGGCGGCGTCGGCGCGCTCAGCGGCGACGCCTGGGTGCGCGCGCTGGCGACCGGCAGCGTCGCGCTGGCGCCGGACAGCGCGCGGCTGCTGGCGGTCATCGCCTATGCGCCCGATGATCGCCTGCGCGGCCTCGCGCCGACGCAGACGCGGCAGTTGCTGCGCGAAACGCGCGTCTGGATGGAGCGGCACCATGTGGCGGCTTGAATATCCGTGGCTGCTGGCGTTGGCGCCCCTGGCCTGGGTCGCCTGGCGCCTGCTGCCGCCCTATCGACCCGCCCGCTCGGCGCTGCGCATGCCTTTCTTCGAGCAGATCGCCACGCTCACCGGCCGCTCGCCGCACCGGCCCGAAGCGTCGCGCGGCGGCGCCCAGGCGTGGCTCGGGGTGGCGGTCTGGCTGCTGCTGGTGCTGGCGCTGGCACGACCGCAATGGGTAGAGCCGCCGCTCACGCACAGCCGGCCGGTGCGCGACGTGCTGCTGGCGCTCGATATTTCGCAGTCCATGGACAGCACGGATTTCCGCGACGCGCAGGGGCGCCCGGTCAGCCGCTGGAGCGCAGTGCAGGCCGTGGTGGCGGACTTCATCACCCGGCGCGGCGACGACCGGCTGGGGCTGATCGTATTCGGCACGGCCGCCTATCCGCAGGCGCCGCTGACGCTGGACCACGCGGCGCTGCAACTGCTGCTGCGGCACACGGCGGTTGGCATGGCCGGGCCCAATACCGCCATCGGCGACGCCATCGGCCTGGCCATCCGCATGCTGGATGCCGTGGACGAACCCGACAAGGTGCTGATCCTGCTGACCGACGGCAACGACACCGGCAGCGCGGTGCCGCCGCAACGCGCCGCCGCCCTGGCCGCGCAGCATCACATCCGCATCCACACCATCGGCATGGGCGACCCGCAAGCGCGCGGCGACGACAAGGTCGATTTCGGCCTGCTCGAACACATTGCGCAAGCCACCGGCGGGCGCTTCTTCCAGGCCAACGACCGCGAGAGCCTGCAACAGGTGTATGCGACCCTGGACCAGATCACGCCGCGCCGGGTCGACACGCTGAGCCACCAGCCCAAGCGCGATTTCTTCTGGGTGCCAGTGGGCCTGGCGGTGCTGCTGCTGGCGCTGTGGCATGCGATTGCGGCGCTGCTGGCATGGCGGCGGGATGGGCAGCCGGTGGCGCGGACGAAAGAGGACGGCGCATGGACCTCGACCTGAGCGCCTTCCATTTCCTGCGGCCCCTGTGGCTGCTGGGCCTGGTGCCCGCCGCGCTACTGTGGGCCGGGTGGCGCGCCCTGCGCGTGCGGCCGCAGCACAGCGGCATCGCGCCGCAGCTGTTGCCCTATCTGCTGCTGCAATCGGCGGGCAGCCGTGGACCGCGCCCCATCGACGTGCTGGTGGCGCTGCTGGCCCTGGGCGCGATCGCCGCGGCCGGGCCCACCTGGCAGCGCGATGAACCCGGCTATCTGGACAATGTGGCGCCGCTGGTGCTGGCGGTGGACCTGTCCGCCTCGATGGACACGGCGGACGTGCCGCCCAGCCGGCTCGAAGCCGTCAAGCGCAGCGTGCGCGACATCGCCGCCCAGCGCAAGGGCGCCAAGACCGGCCTGGTGGTGTATGCCGGCACCAGCCATCTGGTGCTGCCACCGACCGACGATGCCGCCCTGCTCGACCTGTTCGCGCAGGCGCTGGCCACCGATCTGCTGCCGGCGCGCGGCCGCGATGTCGCGGGCGCGATCGCCTTGTCCAATCAGGTGCTGCGCGCCGAGCGCGCCGGCGGTTCGGTATTGCTGCTGACCGATGGCGCCGATCCCGCCACCCTGGACGCGGTGGGCAAGGCCGCCCGCGCCGCGCCCGACCTGCAGGTGCTGGTCATGGCCGTGGGCATCAACGGCCTGGACACCGGCGCGCTGCGCGACCTGGCGCAGGCCGCGCACGCCCCCCTGGGCAGCCTGACGCGCAGCGCCGACGATCTGGACTGGGTCCGGCTGCATGCGCAACAGCATTTCCGCGCGGTCCAGGACGCCGCCACGGCGCAACCGCACTGGCGCGACGCCGGCTACTGGCTGTGCTGGCCGCTGGCCTTGCTGGCGCTGATGGCGCTGCGGCGGGGCTGGCGCGTATCGTGGTCGGCCTGCCTGCTGGCGGCCGGCATCTGGACGGCGCCACAGCCGGTCCAGGCGGGAGCCTGGGCGGACGCCTTCCTCACGCCGGACCAGCAAGGCCGGTGGGCGTTCGACCACCGCGACTATGCGGCTGCCGCGGCCCGTTTCGCCGATCCGTACTGGAAGGGCCGCGCCGCCTATGCGGCTGGCGACTATGCCGCGGCGCTGACGGCATTCTCCGCCTTGGACACGCCGGAGGCCCACTTCTACGTCGGCAACTGTCAGACCCGCCTGCACCAATACGACGCCGCGCTGGCGGCCTACGACAAGGCGCTGGCCCTGCGTCCGGAATGGCCCGACGCCGTCTTCAATCGCGACATCCTGCGCCGGTTGCTGGCCGCCATGACGCAGGAAGACCAGGGCGACCAGGCCGAACCGCCCGACCAGAGCCGCCAGGACCGCGCCGCCAAGGACGCCAGGATGAAGACGGCCGCGGCGCCCAAGGCCGTCTCCGAAGACGTATGGCTGCGCAACCTGACGCTGTCGCCGGCCCAGTTCCTGCGCGGCAAGTTCGCGGTGGAAGACAGCATGCGCGAGGCCACGCCATGAAGACCGCCATGCTCGCCGCCCTGCTGTGGGCGCTGGCCCTGGCGTGCGTCCCCGCCCGGGCGCAGGACGCCGCGCCGGCGCTGCGCGTGCGCGCCGCCATCCAGGACGCGGCGCGGATCGCGCCGGGCGCCACGGTGCCGCTGCAACTGGACGTGCTTACATCGACCTGGTTCACCCAGCCGCCGCAACTGCCCGCGCTGAGCCTGCCGGGCGTCATGGTGACGCCCGCCACCGGTGAAGGCGCGATCCTGCATGAAACCATCGACGGCGTGGCCTACAGCGGCTTGCGCTACACCTACCTGCTCAGCCCCGCCGCGGCCGGCACGGTGACGGTGCCGCCGTTGCGGGTCAGCGCCAAGGTCGGTCCGGGCCAGCGTGACGCCGCGGGCGCCAGCCAGCCGCTCACGTTCGAGGTGACGGCCACGCCCGCCACGGCGGGCGGCGCAGCCGCACCGGCACCCGCGCCGGAGGTATCCCAGGCATTCAGCCTGGCGCCCGATCCGGCCGTCGTGGGCGGGCGCATCACGCGGTCGGTCACACAGCGCGCCATGGGGGTGCAGCCGATGATGCTGCCCCCGGCCCCGCTGCGCGACGTGCCCGGCTTCAAGCGCTATCCGCATGAGCCGGAAGTGACGACGCTGACCGACGGCCGCGGCGGCTTCCTGGGCGGGCAGCGCGTCGACCGCAGCGACTACGAGCCGCTGGCGGCCGGCGAAGCCGCCCTGCCCGCCCTGTCCTGGGACTCGCGGGACGCGAGCGGCGCCGGCGGCGCGCAGGCCCGCCTGCCGGGACGCAGCTTCCAGGTCGGCGCCGCGCCCGCCGCCGCGCCGCCGTTTTCGCTGGCCGATGACCTGGCGCATCTGCGCCAGGGCCTGCGCTGGGTGATTCCGGCCGCCTGGCTACATGCCGCGGCCGCCGTGATCGCACTGGCGCTGCTTGCCTGGTCGGCCCGCTATCCGCTGCGGCGGCTGGCGACGGCGGCGCGCGCCCGGTTGCGCGCGGCGCGGGCGCGCTACCGCGCGGGCGAGCGCTATGCCTGGCGGCAGTGGCGGCGCGCGCCCGGCAACGCGGCCGCCGGCCTGACCGCGTTCTACCGCTGGCTCGGCCTTGCCGCCCACAGCCCGGACCTGCGCGGCGCGCTGCGCGCCGCGCAGGCATCGCAGCGGGACGCCGGCAACGCGCTGCTCGAAGCCACCTATGGCCCGCAGCGCCAGGGCGCGGCGCCGCGCGCGCAGTGGCTGGCGCTGTCGCGCGACTGGCGTCGGGCGTGGCGCGCCGCGGCGGCGCACCCGGCGCCGCACGCCTTGCCGCGCCACCTGAATCCGCGCCAGGACGGCGCATCGGCAACGGGCCGCGGGCCCGCAAGGAGCAACCCATGAGCGACTGGGGAATGCAGGTGTGGCGCCGCTGGCGCCTGCTGTGTGGCGTGATGGCGATCGGGCTGTTGTCGGCTTGCGCGGGCCACCGCGCCGACCCGGCAGCCACCTTGCCTTCATGGAACGACGGGCCGTCGCGCCGCGCCATCGTGGACTTCGTGCGGACCGTGACCACGCCGGGCGGCGCGGGCTACGTGGCCGAGGCGGACCGCATCGCGGTGTTCGACAATGACGGCACGCTGTGGAGCGAGCAACCGGCGTACTTCGAACTGCTGTTCTCGCTCGACCGGGTCAAGGAAATGGCGCCCAGCCATCCGCAGTGGCGGCGCGAGCAACCCTATCAGGCGGCGCTGGCGGGCGACCATGCGGCGCTGGCGGCCAGCGGCACGGAGGGCCTGATCAAGATTGTCGGCGTCACCCATGCCGACATGACGACCGAGGCCTTCACCGACAGTGTCAGGCATTGGGTCGGCACGGCGCGCCATCCGCGCTTCAAGCAGCCCTACACCGCCATGACCTACAAGCCGATGCGCGAACTGCTCGATTACCTGAGGGCGAACGGCTTCAAGACCTACATCGTGTCGGGCGGCGAGGTCGAATTCATGCGCGCCTGGGCGCAGCAGGCCTATGGCATTCCGCCCGAACAGGTCATCGGCACGACCTTCGTGACGACCTTCGACATGCGTGACGGCAAGCCCACCCTGTGGCGCACGGCCAAGCTGGAATTCAACGATGACGGCCCGGGCAAGCCCGTGTCGATCCAGCGCCAGATCGGCAAGCGGCCGATCCTGGCTTTCGGCAATTCGGACGGCGACCTGCAGATGCTGCAGTGGACCGCCGCCGGCCCCGGACCGCGGCTGGCGGCGCTGGTGCATCACACGGATGCCCGGCGCGAATGGGCCTACGACCGGGATTCCAAGATCGGCCGCCTGGACAAGGCGCTGGACGAGGCTCGCCGCCAGGGGTGGACCGTGGTGGACATGCAGCAGGAGTGGAAGCAGGTGTATTCGTTCGACCAGTAGTGATTGTGGTGAATCAACGCGCCCCGAGCGGGCAAGGAGAACAGTCATGAAGGCAAGACGATGGTGGGGCGCCGCGCTGTTGGCCGCCAGCAGCCTGGTGGCCATGGGCGGCGCGCAGGCGCAGGCGACAACGGGGCAGGCCAAGCCCCAGGGCGATGCATCCGGGAAGAAACCAAACATCCTGGTGATCTTCGGCGATGACATCGGACAGGCGAACATCAGCGCCTACACGCGCGGCGTGGTCGGCTACACGACGCCGAACATCGACCGCATCGCCAAGGAAGGCGCGATATTCACGGACTACTACGCGGAGAACAGCTGCACGGCCGGGCGGTCGAGCTTCATCACGGGCCAGTCGCCTCGGCGCACCGGCCTGTCCAAGGTCGGCGTGCCGGGCGCCACGGTGGGCCTGCAGGATCGCGACATCACCCTGGCACAGGCGCTCAAGTCGCATGGCTACAACACCGCGCAATTCGGCAAGAACCACCTTGGCGACCGCGACGAGTACCTGCCGACCAAGCACGGCTTCGATTTGTTCTTCGGCAACCTCTATCACCTGAACGCCGAAGAGGAGCCGGAACGCCCCTACTGGCCGCAGAATCCCAAGGATCCCATCATCGCGGCCTACAAGCCGCGCGGCGTGATCAAGGCCTCGGCCGACGGCAAGATCGAAGACACCGGCGCCCTCACGACCAAGCGCATGGAAACGATCGACGACGAGACCGTGGGCGCGGCGCTGGACTACATCGACAAGCACGCCAAGGACGACAAGCCGTTCTTCGTGTGGATGAACACCACGCGCATGCACATCTACACCCACATCCGGCCCGAGTACAAGGGCAAGAGCGGCATGCCCGGCAACGACTACGCCGACGGCATGTGGGAGCATGACCAGGACGTGGGCAAGCTGCTCAAGAAGCTCGACGACCTGGGCATCGCCGACAACACCATCGTGGTCTACACCACCGACAACGGGCCGAACCAGTTCAGCTGGCCCGATGCCGCCACCACGCCGTTCCGCAACGAGAAAGACTCGAACTGGGAAGGCGCGTTCCGGGTGCCAGCCATGGTGCGATGGCCGGGCAAGATCGAGCCGGGCACCGTCAAGAACGGCATCGTGTCGGGCATGGACTGGTTTCCGACCCTGCTTGCCGCGGTGGGCGACACCGACGTGAAGGACCGTCTGCTCAAGGGCTGGACGCCCAGCGGCGGGCAGAAGAACTACAAGGTTCATCTGGACGGCTACAACCAGCTCGACTACCTGACCGGCAAGTCGGACAAGAGCGCGCGCGACGATTTCTACTACTTCAACGACGATGG
Source organism: Achromobacter sp. KK8 (assembly GCF_054188005.1). NCBI lineage: Bacteria > Pseudomonadati > Pseudomonadota > Betaproteobacteria > Burkholderiales > Alcaligenaceae > Achromobacter > Achromobacter sp. KK8. The sequence continues at coordinate 5,390,168 of NZ_CM135178.1, forward strand.
CCTGCTGGTGGGCATGCGGTTCGAGAACTGGAAGGTCGTGTTCTGCGAACAGCGCGCGCCAGGCGGCTTCGCGGTCTGGAGCGACCCGTTCGTGTGCCTGCGCGTGCCGAAGGTGTTCAACCTGCGCATGGATCCGTACGAACGCGCCGACATCGTCTCCAACCAGTACAACGACTGGCTGTCCAAGAACGCCTATCTGGCGTTCATCGGCTCGGCCAAGGCGTCGGAGTTCCTGCAGACGTTCGTCGAGTACCCGCCCAGCCAGCGGCCGGCGAGCTTCAGCGTCGACCAGGTGCAGGAAGCGGTGGACAAGGCCATCGAGAAGCACTTCGAGGAACAGGCCAGGAAGCAAGGCAAGTCCGGCTCGTAGCGCGCCAGGTGGCGCCCGCCGCGCCGGGCGCCACCTGCCGTGTAATGGCAGTCCCTCAATCCATGGAGCGTCCCGCATGGCACAAGCAGGCGTGGCAAGCGCGTCACCGAACGAAGCCGGAACCTTGACGGGCGCGGGCGCGAGCCTGGCGCCCGCCTGCGCGCTGCTGGGACTGTCGGGCGCGGCCTCATTGATATTCCAGATCCTGTGGATCAAGCAGCTTTCCCTGATCGTCGGGGTCGAAGTCCACGCCATCGCCACGGCCGTCAGCGCCTTTTTCCTGGGGCTGGCGGCGGGCAGCTGGTGGCTGGGCAGGCTGGCGGAACGGCACGCCAACCCCTGGCGCCTGTATGCCGCCGTCGAACTGGCGATCGGGCTGGCCGCGCTGGGGGTCACCTTCCTGCTGGCGCACGGCGCCGGCCTGTTCGCCCGCTGGCAGCCGCAGCAGCCGCTGCTGGCCTGGGCCATCCTGTTCGCGGTGGTCGCGCTGGCGCCTTTTTTCATGGGCGGCACCTTGCCCATCCTGATGCGCGCGGTCAGCGCCGGCCGCAGCGGCCATGATGGCGGCTCCTTGTACGCCGCCAACACCACCGGCGCCATCGCCGGCGCGTTGCTGCCCGCCTTCCTGCTGATTCCCGTCCTCGGCGTGCAAGGCAGCGCCCTGGCCGCCGCCGCGCTGAACCTGGCGGCCGCCTGCGGCGCGTGGTCGCTGCGCGGCCGGCCGCCGGCCCCGGCGGTCGACGGCCCCGCCGCCCGCGAGGCGTCGCGCCTGTCGCCGCAGGGCCGGCTGGCCGTGGCGCTGTATGCGGTGGCTGGCGCCGTGGCGCTGGGTTATGAGGTGCTGTGGTCGCAGATGATCATCCCCTTCATGAGCACGCGGGCTTTCGCCTTTTCGGTGGTGCTGGCGGTCTACCTGGCCGGGCTGGCGCTGGGCGCGGCATGCTATGCCCGCTGGGGCCACCGGTTCGGCGATCCGTGGCGCGTGTTCGCGACATTGATCGCGGGCGCGGGCCTGATCGCCCTGGCCGAGGCCGCGCTGCTGGGCCTCTGGCTGGTGCCGGCCCAGGATCTGGCCGAAGCCGGCATGCGCAGGATTTTCGACAATGGCCTGGCCGGAATGAGCGCGCGCTTCGCCGTCGCCGCCGGCGCGGTGGTGCTGCTGCCCACCCTGCTGCTGGGAGCGGCCTTTCCGGCGGTGCTGCAGATCGTCGCCCCGGGCGAGCGCCGCAGCCGTGGCGCGGGCCTGGCCCTGGCGGCCAACACCCTGGGCGGCATCGCCGGCACCGCGCTGGTCGCCTTCGTGCTGCTGCCCTGGCTGGGCACGATCCGCAGCCTGACGCTGCTTGCCGCGACCGCGTGCGCCGTGGGCGTGGCGGCCGCCTGGCGCGGCCGCGCGGTCGCCCCCATGGCCCCGGCGCTGGCCGGCGCGCTCGGCGTCGCCGCGCTCATCGTCGGCTGGGCCCTGCCGCAGGATCATCTGGCGCGGCTCATGCCGGGCGCGCGCGGCAAGCCCCTGGTGTTCCACCACGAGAGCCATGGCGGCACCGTTGCCGTGGTCGAGAACGGCCGCGGCGGGCAGCGCTTCAACCGCCTCTACATCCAGGGCGTGTCGAACTCGGGCGATGCCATGCCATCGCTGCGCTACATGCGGCTGCAAGCCCTGCTGCCGCTGATCGTGCATGCCGGCGAACCGGAATCCGCCCTCGTCATCGGCTATGGCACCGGCATCACGGCGGGCGCGCTATCGCGCTATCCCGGCCTGAAACGCCGGGTGGTGGCCGAACTGCTGCCCGGCGTGCTGCAGGCCGCGCCGTTTTTCCAGGGCACCTACGACGCCTATCGCGACAGCGGCTTGCAAGTGCGGCTGCGCGACGGCCGGCGCGAGCTGCTGGCCAGCGCCGACACGTACGACCTGATCACGCTGGAGCCGCCGCCGCCGTCGGCCGCGGGCGTGGTCAACCTGTATTCCCGCGACTTCTACGAGCTGGCGGCGCGCCGGCTCAATCCGCAAGGCATCGTGGCCCAGTGGCTGCCCCTGCCGACGCAGAACCTGGACGAGACTCGCGCCCTGGTGGCCAGCTTCATCGCGGTATTCCCGCACGCCTCGCTGTGGACCACCGAGCTACATGAAATGTTGCTGGTCGGGTCGCCGGATCCGCTGCCGTTGGTGCCCGAACGCATGGCGCGGCGCTTTGCCGCGCCGGCCCTGCATGCCGCCCTGGCGCAAGTCGGCGTGTCCTCGGTGGCGGCGTTGATGGCGACCTGGGTGACCGACCGCGAGGGACTGGCGCGCTTTGCGGAGGACGCCGCGCCGGTGACGGACGACAGGCCCTCGATCGAATATGCCCCCTGGGTCCGCCCGCGCGAGATCGTCCGCACGCTGCCTGCGCTGATGGCATTGCGCGGCGCGCCGCCCCTGCAAGGCCCGCCGGCCGATTGGGCCGCCGACATCGACGGCGAACGCGCCGTGCTGGACCTGTTCTATCGCAGCGCGCTGGCGGCGTATCGCGGCGACCGCGAAAGCTGGTCGCGCGACGCCCCCGTGCTGGCCCGCGCCAGCCGCGAGAACGCCTACCTGCGATGGTTCATGAGCGGCACGGAGACGGCGGACTGACGCCGGCCCCCGGCCATCGCTACCGCGCGGTCATTTCCTGTTGTTGCCGGCGAATGCGGCCGTGATGCCCAGACCGATCAACATGGCGCCCCCCACATAGCGCTCGAAGTGCAGGTAGCCGCGGCTGCGCCGCAGCCATTGGCCGGCGGCGCTCGCGGCAAAGGCGTAGCACGCGTCGCTGGCCAGGCCCAGCAAGGTGAAGACCAGCCCCAGGAATACCACCTGCGCGGCCACATGGCCGCGGCTGACGTCCACGAACTGCGGCAGGAACGCCATGAAGAACAGGGCCGTCTTGGGATTGAGCAGATTGACGATGAAGCCGTCGCGGAACATCCTGCCGTAACCACGCGCCTTGGACGGCGCGTCGACGGAGGCGGCGGCCGGGCGCGTACAGATTTTCTTGAGGCCCAGCCAGATCAGGTAGGCGGCGCCAGCATACTTGACGATGCTGAACGCCAGCGCCGAGGAAGCCAACAAGGCCGACAATCCGAGCGCGGCCGCCAGCACGTGCACCAGCGTGGCCGCGTGGATGCCCAGGTCCGACACCAGCCCCGCCTTGCGGCCCTGTTCGACCGACTGGGCAATGATATAGAGCACGGCCGGTCCGGGAATCGCCAACAGGATCAGCGCGGCACTGACGAACAGCGCCAGGTTTGCGGTACTGGGAATCACGAATTCCATGGTTCAGGCTCCAGCGGTGGGCAGGTGGAATGGGAATCCCACTGTACCGCAGCGCGCCCCGTTCCGGCGCGTTCGCCCGCCCGGCATGCGCGCCGCCATACCAGCGCGAGGGACTCGCCTTCCCGCAACTTGACCATAATATTGAACGACGTCTAATATTTAACGACGTTGAATAATTGGATCGATCATCATGTTCAGACCGCTGTTGCAGATGCTGAGGAACAAACAGCTCTTGCCGGCTTTGGCCGCCAATGCGCTGTACCGGCCGTTCTACCGGCTCAGTTTCCTGGCGGCATTGAGCGCGTCCGGACTGATGGCCCGCCTGGCCGACGGGCCGATCTCGTTGGCGCAACTGGCGGCCGGCAACCCCGCGGGCGACGCGGCCGGCGCGCGCGAAGCCCTGCGCGCCTGGCTACAGATGGGCTGCCGGCTCGGCCTGCTGCAACTGGGGCCCGAGGGATATGCATTGCGCGGCCTGGCCAGAAAACTGGCGCGGCCCGAAAACGACGCCACGCTGGCGCTGGTCCAGGAAGCGGCCAGCATGCATCACCGCCTGATCCTGCAGACGCGGCCAAGCTGCGCCAGGGGGAACTCTGGGACCTGGAAAACCAGGACGGCGAACTGACCGCGCGCTCATCGCGCGCGCTCGAGCCTTTCCTGGTCGAGGCCATCCGGCGTTTCGTGCCGCGCACCGGGCCCTGCCGGCTGCTTGAAGTGGGCTGCGGCTCGGCGATCTACATCCGCCACGCCGCCCTGCACAATCCCGACCTGACCGCGACCGGGCTGGAACTGCAACCCCGGGTCGCGCGCGTCGCCCAAGAGAACATCCAGGCCTGGGGGCTGCGGGACCGCGTCACCATCGAAACCGGCGACATACGACACGGGGAGCTGAGTCCGACCTACGACCTGGTCACGCTGTACAACAATATCTACTATTTCCCGGTCCACGAGCGGGTCGCGTTGCTGGCCCGGGTAAGACAACTGCTCAAGCCTGCGGGGCAGCTCCTGCTGGCCACCTGCTGCCAGGGCGGCAACGCCGGCATGGAAGCCCTCAATCTATGGGGCGCGTCGAACCGGCACGGCGGCCGCTTGCCCGACAGCGACGAAATGCGGCAGCAGTTGCGCGACGCCGGTTATGCAAACGTGGAGGTATCGCGGCTGATCCCCGGCGACAGCTTTTTTGCCTTCCGCGCCAGCGCCGCCGGCGCTCGATAAGCTGGGCAAGACGAAACTCGACGGCGTTCCGGCCAATACACCGAGCAGCCCCGGGCACGGCAATGCCGCGGCCCAGGGTATCGGTCCCCGGGACACGCTTGACCTTGCCAAGGTGGCCACCTTTACGCTGGTCGCACGGTGAAACGCCGCCCCTTTCAGCGTGCGCGGGCGTTTCACTGCCGTCCCGACGAACAAAGGTACCCCGACATGCCGAAAATCACGGTTCTCCCCCACCCCGACCTCGCGCCCGAGGGCGCCGTTGTGGACGCCAGGCAAGGCGCGTCCATCTGCGACGCCCTGCTCGACCATGGCATCCACATCGAACACGCATGCGAGCAAAGCCGGGCATGCACGACCTGCCACTGCATCGTCCGCAAGGGCTTTCACGCGCTCAACGAAATGGACGAAACCGAGGAAGACCTGCTGGACCGCGCGTGGGGTCTGGAAGCGCAGTCACGCCTGAGTTGCCAGGCCATCGTCGGCGAGCAGGACCTGACCATCGATATTCCCAGATACACGCTCAATCATGCCAAGGAGAACCACTGAGGCGGTCACGCCAGGTCGATCCCCGTGGCCCCGGAAAGCGCGTCGAGCAGGCGCGCCTGGAAGGCCTCGTCATGCACGACCGGATGCGGCTCGCGCCGCTCCTGGTGGTGCCAATAGCCGCCGCTCGCGCGGGCCGCGGCATCGTCGGTCGTGGCCAGCCACGCCTGCGTCACGTGGCCCAGCCGGAGGTCTCCCGGCGCGTCCGGGCCTCCCATCTTGGTGGGCACCCAACCGGGATCGACGGCCTGGCTGATCACGTCCGGCCAGCGCCGCGCCACCGCGGCGGCCAGGGCCGTCACGAATAGTTTGCTGTCGGAATACGAAGCGGTTTCGCGCGCCCCGTCCCAGGCCAGGCCGCCCAGCTCGGGCCGCCCGTCGTAGTGCATTTCGCTGCTCAGGTAGATCAGGCGCCGCGGCCGCGTGATGAGCGCGGTCAACGCATAGGGCGCCGCCACATTGACCGGCAGGATGGCGGCGCCGGTGAACACGCCGGCATTGTGGATGACCGCGTCCATTTGGCCCAGGGCGTTGAGCTGTTCGGCCAGCTCCCGCGTCTGGGTCAGATCGGCCAGGTCGCCCACGACCGCCCGCGCCCCGCGCGCCAGCAGGTCGCGCGCGGCCTCCAGGCGCTCGCGGCTGCGGCCGTGCACGACCAGTTGGTGTCCGTCCGCCTGCAGTGCGCGCGCGGCCGCCAGGCCCAGGCCGTCGACCGAACCGGTGATGAAGATGCGTGCCATGGAAAAACTCCTCGGAAAACAGGGCCGGCGCCCGTCCATTGCGGGGACGCCGGCAATGGATGCTGCGGTTCCCGGGGAAGTATAGTCATCGACGCGGCGCCCGCGCGCCGGTTGCCACGACCTTGCCCCATACACGGAGATTTCCCATGACGAACGACGCTCAAGCCCCCGTTATCCTCATCACCGGAGGCAGTCGCGGTGTCGGGGCCGCGACCGCGCGGCTGGCCGCGGCGCAGGGCTATGACGTGGCGATCAGCTATGTCGCCAACGAGGCGGCCGCGCAGGCGGTGGTGACGGACGTGCGGGCGCTGGGCCGCCGCGCCCTGGCCGTGCGCGCCGACAGCGCCGACCCGGACCAGATCGCCGGCCTGTTCAACGCGATCGACCGCGAATTCGGCCGTCTCGACGTGCTGGTCAACAATGCCGCGATCATCGCGCGCCAGTCGCGCCTGGAGGACCTGGCCTTCGAGCGCATGCAGCGGATCTTCGCGGTCAATTCCCTCGGCCCGATGCTGTGCGCGCAGCAGGCAGCCCGGCGCATGTCGCAGCGCCACAATGGCCGCGGCGGCGCCATCATCAACATATCCTCGGCCGCGGCGCGCCTGGGCAGCCCCAATGAATACGTGGACTACGCCGCCTCGAAAGGCGCGCTGGAGAGCTTCACGATCGGCTTTTCCAAGGAGGTGGCGCGCGAGGGCATCCGCGTGAATTGCGTGCGCCCCGGCCACATCTACACCGAAATGCACGCCAGCGGCGGCGAACCGGGACGGGTGGACCGCATCAAGGACACCGTGCCCATGGGCCGTGGCGGCCAGCCCGAAGAGGTGGCGCGGGCCATCCTGTGGCTGGCCGGCGCCGAGGCCTCGTACGTCACCGGCACCTTCGTCGACGTCACGGGCGGCAAGTAAGCCCGGAACCGCCCGCTAGCGCAGCGCGGCAACGTCCACGACGGTTGCCCCGCAGGCCTGCACCAGCTCGGGATCATGGCTGGCGAACAGCACCAGCCGGTCCCTGCCCCAGGTCTTGAACAACTCGGCCAGCGCGCGCCGCGCCGGCGTGTCCAGCCCGTTGCTGGGGCCGTCCGCGATGACGACGGCCGGGTCGCCCAGGGCGGCCGCGGTCAGGTAGACCTTGCGGCGCGTGCCCGTGGACATCTGCTCGAAGCGCTTGTCCAGGTGCGGCTCCAGTCCCAGCCGGGCGGCCAGGTCGAGCACCGCGTCGTCCACCGCCACGCCCTTTTCCGCCGCCGCCTGTTCGAGCAGCCCGCGCCCGGTCTGCTGCGGCAGCGCCAGGCAGTTGTCGGGCACGTAGGCCAGGCGCGCCCTGGCCTGCCGCGGCGCTTGCGCCAGCGGCTGGCCATCTATCCAGACCTCGCCCTCATCCGGCGCGATCGCGCCCGCGATGATGCCGAGCAGGCTGGACTTGCCGGTGCTTTCCTCTTCGCACAGCGCCACGCAGCCCGGCCCGAAGGCGTGCGTCAGACCCTGGAAGACGAGATGGTCGCCGTAGCGTTTGGTGAGATTGTCGATGCGTAGCATGGCGCCAGTTTACGCAGGAACCGGCGATTCCTCCAGGTACTGCTGCGCCACGCCGTCCTGCTGCATCTGGCGCCACTGCGCCACCGACGGCGTCGCCATCTGGAAGGCGCGCGTCACTTCGCAATACCAGCCCGGATTGTGCAGCCGGCCGATCAGCTGCATCGGCAAGGGATCGATGAACATGCGATCGGGATCGGTCACGGCCGCGTCGATCAGGTGCATGCCCACGATGTCGCCGATGACCAGCGTGCGGCGCGCATCGATATCGACCAGCTGGCGCACGCGACACTCCATCGACGCGGGACTGTCCTGGATCCGGGGCACATCCACATTGCGGCCTGGCGCCAGCAGCAGCCCCGCCTCCATCGACTCATCGATACTGGCATCGAAGTCGATGGCGGTCACGTTCATGCGGCGCGCCTGCGTCGCCGACACCAGGTTGACGACGAACTCGCCGCGCGCGGCGATGTTGCGCGCGGTGTCCTTCAGCCGCCCATCGCGCGAACCGACACAGAAACACAGGATCGGCGGATCGCCGGACATCACGTTGAAAAAGGAAAACGGCGCGACGTTCAACGCGCCCCGCGCATCGCGCGACCCGACCCAGGCGATGGGCCGGGGCAGGACGGTGGAATGCATGAGTTTGCTGCGCTGCTCACCGCTGAGCGCTTGCATGTCGAAGTACATGGGCTGGCAGATCCTGGTCGTTTATTCGTTGCCCGCGCGCGCCGGATCCTGCTCCGGCTTTTCGACGCCGGCCCGGCGGGCGCTGGACTGGTGCAGTTCCACCAGGTTGCCGGCGGGGTCGCGCAGGAACAGCTGCTTGAGGCTGGGCGAGGCCACGTTGTCGAGCGTGAAGTACTCGATGCCGCGGGCGATCAGTTCCTGCTCGGCGGCCAGCACGTCCTCGACCGCCAGCGCGATGTGGTTGGACACCGGATCCTTGCCCGGTCCCTTGGCGTAGCGCGACGGGCCCTCGCTGCCCAGGATGTGCAGCTGGGTGCCATTGGGCAGGTTGATCCACGAACCATAGATGCCCGGAATCTTCCAGCGCGCGGGATCCTGCGGCAGGTTCAGGACATCGCGGTAGAAATCGAGCATGGCGTCGGCCTGGGCGTGGTTCACACCGAATCCGACGTGGTGAAGTTCAAGCACTTTGACGGGCATGGGGAGTCTCCTCGTTAGGGGCAGCGCAGTGCGCCGGGCGACGGCGCCGGGGCTGCGGACACGGCATGAACGCCGCAGCGGCGAATATAGTACGTTAAACGTACTATATGCAAATCGTATTATTTGATCGACGTATAATCCGAATTTGCCGCCCCGGCGTCCCTCATTCCCCGCGACAACCCCTGCCCCATGCCCGTCCGCAAGTCCCCCGCCCCCGCCGCCCCGGCTGCCAAGGCCGGGCGCGCCGCCAAGGCCCCTGCCCCCAAATCCCCCGCTCCGGCAGACGCCCGTGTCGCGCCGGAATTGCCCGGGATCCCCGCCACCCGCCAGGCCCGCGCCGAGCGCGACGGCGCCGCCGCCGCCGCCCGGCCACACCTGGCGCTGATGGCGCAAACCGCCGCGCGCGGCACCGACGCGGGCGCGGCAGGACTGGGACTGCTGCTGCTATGGCTGGCCGACGACGTCGAACAGCGCGCCAACGCCGCGCTGGCGCCGTTCGGCATATCGGAAAGCAAGCTCGACGTGTTGATGATCTTCGGCCTGGCCGAACGCGGACTGATCGACAGCCGCGCGGTGACGCCGTCGTACATCGCCGACTATTTCGGCGTCACGCGCTCGACGGTCACGGGCCTGCTGGACTGGCTGGAAAAGCGCGAGCTGCTCACGCGCGCGCTCAACCACGAAGACCGGCGCAGCATCTCGCTGGCGTTGACCGACGCCGGACGCGAACTGCTCACGCAGGCGCTGCCGGCGTTCTGGACCATGTGCGCGTCGCTGGTGGATTGCCTGGACGAGAACGACCGCAAGGCCTTGCAGGGCATCCTGGCGAAAGTCTGGCGGCAGTTGAAGGGCCCGGCCGCCTGACGGGGTTGCGTCACTTGCGCGGGTACGACTTCCTGCCGGAACACGGATAGTTCGCCGCGTGCGCCGTCATCGTACAGAGCAGCGCCAGCAGCAGGAGCACGGCGCGCGGCTTCATCTTGCCGCCGGCCGCTCGCCGATCCTGGCCGAGAATCGCAGCAGATACCCGTCCGGATCCTGCACCAGGAATTGGCGCACCCCCACTTCGACGGCGTCGCTGCGGTACCAGCGTTCTTCCGGTTCCCGGTACAACGGCCAGCGTGCCCGCGCCAAGCGTTCCAGCAAAGGCTCGATGGCGGACACCTTGATCTCGAAATTGACGCCGCGGCCACGCGGCGCCTCGAGCGCAGCGGTAATCCAGTTGTCGTCGCCGCGCACTTCTTCCAGCATGAACTGCGCGCCATCCAGGTCCAGGTACACGAACCCCTCGGCCTCGCGGCGATAGGCGATCTGGAATCCACAATGGTCCATCCAGAAAGCCAGGCTGCGCGGCAGGTCGGCCACCAGCAGTTCCGGCACCATCCGGGCGCGAAGAAATCCGGTCATTCGTGTCTCCCCTCTTTTGCGTGTCCGGCATGATGACAGAACCGCGGACGCTGCAGCACGCCATGCCCGGCAATCAAGGCCCGGCGCGGTCGTTGGCGACCATGTGGGCCGCGGCCTGCGGCGCGCCGCCCTCGCGGCGGAAGAACAACGGTCGCAACCCCTTCCTGCCCCGGTCCAGGTATTCGAACGTCACCCTTTCGCCGGGCTGGGCCGGCCCGCCGCCGTGGCTGACGCTATACAGCTCGCCGCCCAGGCGATAGGCATGCACGGCGGTCCACGACGTCGATTCCGGCGTCCGCACCTTGTAGGTCAGGACCTCGTCGACCCGTCCGCGCACGCCATACTTGACCGTGGCGCGCCGCAGCGCCCGGCTCGACCACCCGACCCACAGGCCGGCCAGCAGACACAAGGCGGCAACGCCATACAGCGGCCACAGGAACCAGCCTCCTCCCAGCAGGATCAGCGCCGCGCCCAGGAACGCGTTGCGCAACAGGGTGTCGCCGTTGCGCACCTGCGCGCGATCGGCATCGCTGAGGGCCTCGAAGGCCTTCTGCACATCGCCAGGACCGTCGTAGTCCGCGCGCAGCAGCACCGGCGCCTCGCCCGGCCACAGCGCCAGCAGGTGCAGCCGCAGCGGCGCGCCGAGCCGGGCGGCGCAGCGTTCGGGGCTCCTGCCCCCGTCCCCCGGCATCGTGAAGCCGTTCATGAATGGCAGCGCCACCTCCAGCTTGCGGCCATCGATGCCGTATCGCACGCCGCCGCCGGGGGCCGGCGCGAAATCGGTGACCGCGCCGGTGACGACCTGCTTGGGCACGGCGCCGCGCAGCACCTGCCGCAGGCGCTGGCGGGCCGCCGGGCCGCGCAGCAAGCGGCGGCCGAGATAGAGCGTGAATCCAGCCAGCACCAGGATCATCGCGGACAGCACCGGATCGCGCGCGATGCTCGTGGCGTTCGATAGCCACAGCCAGGCCAGGAATGCCGTCATGGCGAAGAACAACGTGAAGAACACCCCGCCCAGCACCGTGTCCGCCACGTGATGGCGCGCATGCCGGCGCAACCATGACAGGTCCTGCGCGCTCAACGCCTCGTCGTGGGTCTGCATTCCCCATTCCTCCCCGTGTCGAACCGCCATGATGACAGAAGCGCCGTCCGCCGCGCCCGGCTGGCTTGACAAGCCCCCCTCCCTCCTTCGAACATAGCCCCATCCACCCGGGGAGCTTCGGCAAGAAGCTGAGATTCCGATGGCGGCCGCGCCCCGCGCGCGGCGCGCGGCGCGAGAGACCCGTCGAACCTGATCCAGACAATGCTGGCGTAGGGAAGGTGCGCAACCCGCCGGCCCGCAATGCCGCGCCATGACGCCCCGCCCCGCCCGTTGTCCCCTTGCAAGGACCTGCGGCATGGCCTCCAACGCCCCCACCCTGTCCCAGCTGGCGCTCGCCTCGCGCGACCTGTACGCGGCCGTGCGCCGCGACGCGCCGCTGGTGCAATGCCTGACCAACTTCGTGTCGATGAATACCGCGGCCAATACGCTGCTGGCGATCGGCGCGTCGCCGGCCATGGTGCACGCGGCCGAGGAAGCGCCCGAATTTGCCGCCATCAGCGGCGCGGTGGTGATCAACATCGGCACGCTCTCATCCCCCTGGCTGGACAGCATGCTACTGACGGCCGCCGCGGCGGCCAAGGCCGGCACGCCCTGGGTGCTGGATCCGGTGGCGCATCACGCCACCGGCTTCCGGCGCGACGCGGTGCGGCGCCTGCTGGACCTGCGGCCCACGGTGATCCGTGGCAACGCATCGGAGATCATCGCCCTGGCCGGCGGCCAGAGCGCCAGCAAGGGCGTGGACGCGCGCGATCCGGTGCAACTGGCCGAAGCGGCCGCGCGCGAACTGGCGCGGGCGTGCGGCACGGTGGTGGCGGTGACGGGCGAAGTCGATTTCGTCACGGACGGCCGGCGCGAGGTGCGCGTGACCGGCGGTTCGCCATTGATGCCGCGGGTCACCGCCACGGGGTGCGCACTGACGGCGGTGGTCGGCGCCTTCGCGGCGGTGGCGCGCGATGACGCCTACACGGCGGCGGTGGCGGCGCTGTCCTGCTTCGGCATCGCCGGCCGCCGCGCCGGCGCGCTGGCCGAAGGCCCGGGTTCGTTCGCGTGGCGCTTCCTGGACGCGCTGGCGGCGCTGGAAACGGACAGCCTGACGGCGGAATCGCCGCTGCGCTGATCCGCCCTGCGCGCGCCGGACCGGCGCGCGGACGCTTGCCTCTACATGCGGTACTGCAGGCTCAGCATGGCGTTGCGCGGCGCGCCGGGCATGTTCAGGTTGGGGCTGCTGCCGTGCGCCGACACGATGTAGCCGGCGTCGAACAGGTTGTAGACGTTCAACTGCACCGAATACGGCCCCTGGCGCCACCACGCGGCGGCATCCGCCGTGACGTAGCCGGGCAACTTGACGGTGTTGCCCGGATTGGCGAAGCGCGCGCCCACCAGGTTCAAGCCGGCGCCGACGCCGAAGCCCTCGCCCAGGTCCTTGGTGATCCAGACGTTGCCGGCATGGCGCGGCGTCAGCGTGGCGCGCTTGCCTTGCACGTCCTTGCCAGCGTCGCGCGCCACCGACTGCGTCACGCGCGCATCCAGGTAGGCATAGCCCAGCATCGCGCGCCAGCCGTTGGACAGGTCGCCCGACAGGGTCCATTCGGCGCCGTCGGTGCGCTGCGTGCCCACCGGCACCAGCGTGTTGGTCACCGGATTGGTGACCTTGATGTCGGTGCGCTCCAGGCGGAACACCGACACCGTGGTCGAGAGCTTGCCATCCAGGAAATCGTACTTGGCGCCGACTTCGTAGTTGGTGGTCTTCTCCGGCGCCAGGTCGACGTTGTTGGCCGCCAGCGCGAAGGTCTCGCCCGAGGGCTGGTAGGAACGGCTCCACGACACGTAGTACGACTGCACGCTGTCGGGCTGGAACACCAGCCCCAGGCGCGGGCTGAAGTTGGAGTCGGTGCGCGACAGGTTGCGGCCGCTGCGGCGGTCCTCGGTTTCCTGCTCGAAGCGGTCGTGGCGCACCCCAGCCAGCACCTTCCAGTGCTCGCCCAGCGACATCATGTCCTGCACGTACAGGCCCAGGGTGTTGAAGCGGCCCAGGCTGTCGGAACCCGGCGCGCCGCTCACCTGGCGCTGCAAGGTCGGCAGGCGCGGGTCGAACAGGTCGACCACCGCGACATTGGCGGCCGACCAGTTCAGCAGGTCCTTGTTCTGCTGGCCCACCTCGATGCCGTACAGCATGTCGTGGCGCACCGAGCCCCACTGGGCGCGCTGCATCAGTTCGGTCTGGTTGGTCCAGCCGTGCTCGTCGCGCAGCACGTTGCCGTGGGTCAGCGACACGGTTCGCGCGGCTTCGTTGACCGAACCCGGCAGCGTGTTGTTGCGGTTGAGCGTGTAGTGGTAGTAGCGCGTGGCGTTGCGCAGCGACCAGTTGTCGTTGAAGCGGTGCGTCAGCGTGGCGGCATAGGACTGCACCCGGGTCTGGGTGTAGTCGGTGTCGCGCGCGTTCTCGGCGCCGTAATAGGTCGACGGGTCCACATCGACCGGACGGCCATGGTAGGCCGGGATGCCGAAGTCGGTCAGGCGGCGGTCTTCCAGGAACTCGGTCTGCAGCAGGAAGGTGGTGTTCTCACCCAGCTTGAACTGGGCCGACGGCGCGATCGCCTTGCGGTCGATGAATTGCTTGTCGCGATAGCTGTCGCCCTTCTCCACCGCGCCGGTCAGGCGCCAGGCCATGCTGCCGCTTTCGTTGGCCCGGCCCAGGTCCAGGTCGAGCCGGCGGTCGTTCCACGAACCGTAGCTCAGGCCGACCTGCGAAATGTCTTCGCCCGGCTTCTTGGTCACGCGGTTGATCAGGCCGCCGGACGAACCGCGGCCATACAGCACCGCCGCCGGGCCCTTGATGACGTCGATGCGCTCGACGTTGGACAGGTCGCGGAAGTACAGCGCGTCGTCGCGGAAGCCGTCGACGAACTGGTCGGCGATGGCGGTGAAGCCGCGGATCGAGACCTGGTCGCGCTGGCCGTCGCCGGTCGAGAAGCTGACCCCGGGCACGTTCTTGAGCGCGTCCTGCACCGACATGGCGTGCTGGTCGCGCAGCACCTGCGCCGGCACCACGTTCACCGTCTGCGGAATGTCGCGCAGCGGCGCGTCGATCTTGGTGGCGCTGGTGGACGCCGGCGGGTTGTAGCTTTGCGCGGTGTCATCGGTGCCGACGACGCTGACGGCGGGCAAGGTGGCGGTGGGCGCAGCCGCCTGGGCCTGGGCGGCCAGGGGGGCCAGCGGGCCCAGGACGAGCAAGGCGGCGGAGAGGGGACGAAGGACGTGCATGGCCAGCGGGTATCGAAGTCGTTTGAAATGGAAGGATTCGCCATTCTCTTGACAACGAGAATCAGTCGCAATGCTTTTATCGTTCCGTTGCCTTGAGACGACGATAAATGAGACGCGCGTCCAATTCAGATGTTTTTAAGCTTGCCCATGCAACGCGTGCGCGGCGTTGCCGGCGATCCGCATGTCACCAGCGGGTCATAACCCGTCCCCAGAATTTTGCGTTCCCCCGACACGAAAGGAACGACGGTGAAGCAGCCCCTCCGAAAGATCTTTGCACTGTCGGCCAGCGCCCTGCTGCTGGCCAGCCTGTCCGCCTGTGGCGGCAGCGATGACGATGACGACGACGCGCCGCCAGCGTCGGTGCCCCGGGGCGCCACGCTCGACCTGGCCATCCTGGCCACCACGGACCTGCACGCCAACGTGCTGGGTTACGACTATTACAAGCTGGCCGAGGACAAGAGCTACGGCGTCGACCGCACCGCCACCCTGATCGGCAACGCCCGCAAGCAGCACGCCAATACCTTGCTGTTCGACAACGGCGACACCATCCAGGGCACCGCCCTGTCGGACTACCAGGCGCTGGTGGCGCCGGTGCAGTGCTCGGACATGCTGGCGATCTACAAGCAGATGAAGCTGCTGGCCTATGACGCGGCCACCCTGGGCAACCACGAATTCAACTATGGCCTGCCCTATCTGTCGCAGGTCACCAACGTGGACTTCGGCCTGCCGGGCATCGGCAAGGGCACGGCGCAGACCAACCCGACCGGCGCCAAGGATTGCGCCGCGCCGGGCTTTCCGTTCGTGTCGGCCAACGTGGTGGCGGCCGCCACGCAACAACCGATCTTCAAGCCGTGGACGCTGCTGACGCGCACCTTCAAGGCAACCGGCCCGGATGGCAAGGCGCTCGACGTCGCCCTCAAGGTGGGCGTGATCGGTTTCGCGCCGCCGCCCATCATGCAGTGGGACAAGGCCAACCTGGAAGGCCACGTGACCGTCGCCGGCTGGAAGGAAACCGCCGCGCGCTATGTGCCCGAAATGAAAGCGGCGGGCGCCGACCTGGTCGTGGCGCTGGCGCATGGCGGCATCGACCTGGTCACGCCCTACAGTCCGTCCATGGAAAACGGCGCGGGCTACCTGAGCCAGGTGGCGGGCATCGACGCCCTGATCACCGGCCACCAGCACCTGCTGTTTCCCGACACCAATCCCAAGTCGCAATTCGCCGGCCAGCCGGGCATCGACCTCGAAAAGGGCCTGATCGACGGCGTGCCCGCGGTGCAGGCCGGCCAATGGGGCAACAACCTCGGCCAGATCACGCTGAAGCTGGCCTACGACCAGGGCTGGAAGGTGCAGAAGAACGCCACCCAGGTGCAGCGCATCCCGACCCGCCTGACCGCGCAGAACGGCGGCACGCCCGCCACCTACGTCGCGCCCGACAGCGCCGCGCAGCAACTGGTGCAGGCCGAGCACAGCGCCACCATCGCCTATGTCAAGACGCCGATCGGCCAGAGCCAGTTCGACATGGCCACCTACTACGCGCTGGCCGGCGACGTGTCGGCGCTGCAGATCGTCAACATGGCGCAGATCGACTACCTGAAGGACTACATCGCCCGCAACAGCCCCGCCTACGCCGGCCTGCCGATCCTGTCGGCGGCCGCGCCGTTCAAGGGCGGACGCAACGGCCCGGGCGACTTCACCTTCGTGCCGCAAGGCAACATCGCCATCAACAACGCGGCCGACCTGTACCTGTATCCGAACACCCTGCAGGTGGTGCGGGTCAGCGGCGACATCGTGCGCCAGTGGCTGGAGAAGACGGCGGAACAGTTCAAGCGCATCGATCCGGCCCAGGTCGCGCTGCAGGACCTGATCGACACCGGCTTTCCGACCTTCAACTTCGACGTGCTCTACGCCGAGGGCAACGCCCTGCGCTACCAGATCGACGTGACGCAACCCAAGGGCTCGCGCATCGCCGCGCTGACCTACCAGGGCGCGCCGCTGGATCCGGCGGCGCAATTCCTGGTGGTCACCAACAACTACCGCGCCAGCGGCGGCGGCGACTTCCCGGGACTGGCCGGCGGCAAGGGCGACATCGTGCTGCAGGCGCCCGACGCCAGCCGCGACGTGCTGATCAGCTACATCAAGAAGCACCCCAACCTGGACCTGGCCACCTACGGCCTGGCGCGCAGCTGGGGCTTCAAGCCCGTGGCGGCATTGGCCGGCCCGGTGGTGTTCGCGTCGGTGCCGAACACGCTGGCGCTGGCCACGGCGCATGGCGTCACCAATGTGTCGGTGTACGACCCGACGCCGGACGCGACGACGCAGCTGTCGCGCTACGCGGTGGACCTGACGCGTTGAGACTCGCGCGTTGATGTTGACGCAGTGAAAGTGACGCGTTGAAGGCAACGCATCGCAGTCGACGCGGGCGCGCGAATCGCGCCCGCGTCATGGCGGCTTTCAGCGGTAATACACGCAGATGCGCTTGCCGTCGATCTCGTGCACGTCTATCGGCAATTCATACAAGGCGCCCAGCACTTCGGGGCGGATCAATTCGGCGGGCGTGCCGCAGTGCGCCACCCTGCCCGCCTTCATCGCCACGATGCGGTCCGCATAGCTGGAGGCGAAGTTGATGTCGTGCAGCACCAGCACCACCGTCTTGCCCAGCTCGTCGGCGGCGCGGCGCAGCGTGCCCATCATGGCCACGGCGTGCTTCATATCCAGACTGTTGAGCGGCTCGTCCAGCAGCACGTAGCGCGTGTCCTGGCACAGCACCATTGCCACGAATGCGCGCTGGCGCTGGCCGCCGGACATCTCGTCCAGGTAGCGGCCGGCCAGCAGTTCCAGGTCCAGATAGGCGATGGCCCGGTCGATATGCGCCTTGTCGTCCAGCGTCAGCCGGCCGCCGGAATGCGGATAGCGGCCGAACGCCACCAGGTCGCGCACCGTCAGGCGCAGCGGCAGGTGGTTGTCCTGCCGCAGGATGGCCAGGCGCCGCGCCAATTCACGGCTGTCGCTGCGCGTCACGTCCAGGCCGTCCACCTGGATGCGGCCGGCGGACATCGGCAGCAGGCGGCTGATCATCGACAGCAGCGTCGACTTGCCGGCGCCGTTGGGGCCGATGATGGCGGTCACGCCGCCGGCCGGCAAGGCCAGCGAGACCTGGTCCACGACCACGCTGTCGCCGTACTGCTTGCTGACTTGTTGGATATCGATCATTGGCGTCCCCTGCGCAAGATCAGGGCCAGGAACATCACTCCGCCCACGAATTCGATGACCACGCTGACCGTGGTGCTCAGTTGCAGCACCCGCTCCAGCAGCGTCTGCCCGCCGACCAGGAAGATCACGCTGAGCAGCACCGCGGCGGGCACGGTGTGGCGATGCCGGTCCGACCCCATCGCCTGATAGGCCAGGTTGCTCACCAGCAGGCCGAAGAACGTCACCGGCCCCACCAGCGCGGTGGACACCGACACCAGCACGGCGATGGCGGCCAGCGTCAGCAGCAGGGTGCGGCGGTAGTCCACGCCCAGGTTCAGCGCGATCTCGCGGCCCAGCGCCAGTACGTCATAGCGGCGCCGCATGCGCCATACCAGCAGCGTGGCGGCGGCCACCGCCGCCAGCGCGATCGGCAGCAGTTCGGTGCGCACCGAATTGAAGTTGGCGAACAGGCGGTCCTGCAGCACCAGGAATTCGTTCGGATCGATCAGTCGCACCACGAAGCTGGACAGGCTGCGAAACAGCAGCCCGAAGATGATGCCCACCAGCATCATCAAATGCAGGCTGCGCACGGCGTCGGTGAACAGCCAGCGGAACAGCAGGCAGGCGAACGCCGTCATCGCGCACACTTCCAGCACGAAGGCCGCCACCGGATGGTTGACCGCGCCCGCCGCCTGGCCGAAGCCGAACACCACCACCGACTGGATCAGCAGGTAAAGCGCGTCAAAACCCATGATGGCCGGCGTCAGGATGCGGTTGTGCGTGACGGTCTGGAACAGCACCGACGACACCGCCACCGCGTACGCCACCAGCAGCATCGCCACCAGCTTGGCGCCGCGAAACGGCAGCACGAAGGCCCACTGGCCGTTCGCGCCCAACGCCATGAAGCCGACGATGCACGACAGCGCGGCCACGGCCAGCAGCGCCAGGCGCCACGCCTGGGGCGAACGCAGCGGCACGGCGCGCGCGATGAACTCAGCCACGGCGCGCTCCCCGGCTACGCAGCAGGCACAGGAACAGGATGCTGCCGACCACGCCCACCACCGTGCCCAGCGGCACCTCGTAGGGATGGATCACCAGCCGGCCGATGATGTCGCAGGTCAGCACGAACACGCCGCCCAGCATCGCCACCCAGGGAATCGAGCGGCGCATGTTGTCGCCCAGCACCAGGCTGACGGCGTTCGGCACGATCAACCCCAGAAAGGGAATGCCGCCGGCCGTGACCACCACCACCGCGGAAATCGCCGACACGATGAGCAGGCCCACCAGCGTCAGGCGCGCATGGTTCAGGCCGAGATTGGCGGCGAACTCGCGCCCCATGCCCGCCACGGTGTAGCGATCCGCCGCCAGGTAGGCCGCGGCCGCCAGGCCGAAGCCGATCCACAGCAGTTCGTAGCGGCCGCGCAGCACCCCGGAAAAATCGCCGGTGGTCCAGGCGTGCAGCGACTGCAGCAGGTCGTAGCGGTAGGCGACGAAAGTGGTGACGGCGTGGATCACGCCGCCCAGGATCAGGCCGATCAGCGGCACGATGAACGGCGTGCGCAGCGGCACGCGCCGCAACAGCGCCAGGAACAGCAGCGAGCCCGCCAGCGCGAAGCCGGTGGCCGTCAGCATCTTGCCGATCACCGGCGTGTCCGGCGCCAGCAGGGTCACGACCAGGATGCCGAGCGTGGCCGATTCGACGGTGCCGGCCGTGGTCGGCTCGACGTAGCGGTTGCGCACCAGCATCTGCATGATCAGCCCCGCCACCGCCAGCGCCATGCCGGCCAGCAGCAGCGCCAGCGTGCGCGGCACGCGGCTCACCAGCAGCAGGCGCCAGGCGCGTTCGGCGTCAGGCCCGCCGGCCAGCGCGGCGAACGAGAACGACCCCGCGCCCAGGCCGATGCTGGCCGCGCACAACAGCAGCAGCAACAGCAGCAATGCCGCCAGTCCGGCCCAACCGGTGATCGCCCCGCCTGCCCTCACAACCGCCACTTCGACTCCGTCATGCCCGCCTTGCGCTTACTTGACCGCGGGCTTGGCGGCAGACAGCGCGCGGGCGATATCGTCCACGTTCTGCTGCATGGCGCTCAGGCCGGCACTGCCCAGCAGGTACCAGTTGTAGCCGTTCAGGTAGACCACGCGCTGCTGCTTCCAGGCCTTGGTCGGACGGATCAGGTCGTTGTCCAGCATGCGCTGGGCCGAAGTGCCTTCGCGGCCGATGGCGGCGTCGCGATCGATCACGAACAGCCAGTCGGGATCGGTCTGGGCGATGAACTCGAACGAGATCGCCTGGCCGTGGTTCGACACGTTCAGGTCCTTGGCGGCCGGCGCAAAGCCGAAGGCGTCGTGGATCACGCCGAAACGCGAGCCGGGGCCGTAGGCGCTCATCTTGCCGCCGGTGGTCAGCACGATCAGCGCGCTGCCGGCCTTGGCCGCCTGGCCATGCAGCGCCGCGATCGAGGCGCGCAGGGCGTCGAGCTTTTCCTTGGCCACGGCCTGCTTGCCGTAGATGGCGGCCAGGGTTTCCGTGTTGCGCGTGACGCTGCCGACCAGGTCCTTGGCGTTGACCGTCAGGTCGACCGTGGGCGCCAGCTTGGCCAGCTCGTCGTACTTGGGCGCCGAGCGCCCGGCCACGAAGATGACCTGCGGCTGGGCCGCGTGGATCACTTCGTAGTTGGGCTCGAACATGCTGCCGACCTTCAGGTAGCGCTTGTCGGCATACTGCGCCAGCTGCGGCGGCAGCTTGGCGGCGCTGGGCACGCCGGTCACGTCGACACCCAGCGCATGCAGCGTGTCGAGCACCGCCAGGTCCAGCACCACGGTCTTGGCCGGGTTGGACGGCACGGCGGTCTCCCCGCGCGCATGCTTGACCGGCATGGTCTGGGCCACGCTCAAAGCGCTGGCCGCGCCCAGGGCCAGGACCGCGGTGGCGCGCGCCAGCCAGCGGCCGGCGCGTCCTGCTTGTGCTTGATTCATCGTCATGCTTGCCTCTTTATGTAGCGGGAAAGCCGCCTGGCGGCGGCGGTTCCCTGGTGTTGCGCGCGGGCTCAGAACTTCACGCCCACGCCCAGCCAATAGCGGCGGCCGTCCTCGACGTAGCCGTAGTCGTCGTAGCCGACCTGCTTGTCGAACAGGTTGTAGATGCCGGCGTAGACCGACACCTTCTTGTTCACGGCGTACGAGCCGCCCAGGTCGACGAAGGTGTACGACGGCGCCACCAGCGACGACGAGGACGGGCCGGTGATCGGCTGGCTTTCCTTGCCGCGGTAGTTCAGGCGCGCCCACGCTTCGAGCGCGTCGGAAGCCTGCCAGTTGACCGTGGTGGTGAACAGGTGCTTGGGCAGCTGGTTCAGCGGCTGGCCCTGGTACTGGCCGGACTTCTGTTCCGACTTGGTGAAGGTGTAGCTGCTGGTCAGCGACCAGTCGCGGCCCAGCGGCAGCTTCAGGTTGGCCTCGACGCCGCGCGACACCGCCTTGTCCACGTTCATGTAGGTGGTGGGGTTGGAGCCGAACTGGTTTGGGCCATCGGTGCACTGCGACAGCGGGCAGGCGACGCGGGTGATCTTGTCCTTGAAGTTGTTGTTGAACAGGGTCAGGCCGGCATTGAAGCCCTCGCCGTCGTCATACAGCAGGCCGAGTTCCTGGGTCACCGACTTCTCGGGCGTCAGGTCGGGGTTGCCGTACATGTTGCCGCCGCGGCTGACCTGCCCCCAGCCGGCCACGGTCTGGCGCAGGTCGGGCGCGCGGAAACCGGTGGACACGCCGCCCTTCAGGGTCCAGCGTTCGGCCATGTGCCACACGCCGTACAGGCGCGGACTGAAATGGCTGCCGAAGTTCTCGTCCTGGTCCATGCGCAGGCCGCCGGTCAGCGCGAAGCTCTCGGCCAGGCGCCATTCGTCCTCGGCGAACAGCGCCCACTGGTAGCGTTCCACCTTGCTGGGGCCGCCGGCCAATTGGTTGCCGGTCTGGTCGGTCAGGCGCTGCGTCAGGTAGGTGCCGCCCAGCGTCAGCATGTGCGAACCGAGCGGCAGCGTCCAGCTGGTCTGCAGGTCCAGGTTCTTGATCTTCATCTGGCGCGAGCGGTTGTCGAACTCTTCCTGCTGCACGTAGCTGTCGGACACGGCCCAACCCCAGCGGCCGGTATGCGACAACGCCCACTTGTTGCTGCGGTAATCGGTTTCCGACGAGGCCGGGCAGCCGTTGCGCGGGCACGCCACGCCGGGAGCCAGCGGCGCGACGGTCTTGCCCAGCGTGTTCTCGTACTTCTGGCGGCTGGAAGTGGCTTCCAGCACGATGTCGTGATCGCGGTTGGGCGTGAGCGCCAGCTTGGCCGTGATGTTGGTGGCATTGCGCTTGCGGTAGCCGTCGATGATCCTGTCTTCGTCGCGCTGGGTCGCCTGGCCGTAGATCTGCAGGCCCAGCAGGTCGTTCTTGATCGGGCCCGCCAGGTAGAAGTTGCCCTGGTAGATGTCGCCGGACTTGCTGCTTTCCTGGATGGTGGTGTCCATGCGGATTTCACCGCCCCACTCGTTGGGCACCTTGCGGGTGATGATGTTGATCACCCCGCCCATGGCGTCGGAACCATACAGCGACGACATCGGCCCGCGCACCACCTCGATGCGCTCGATGGCGGAGATCGGCGGCGTCCAGCCGCCTTCGACGCCGCTGGAGTCGGAGTTGGTGCGGGTTTCGCGCGAATTCTGGCGCTTGCCGTCGATCAGGATCAGCGTGTACTTCGGGCCCATGCCGCGCAGGCTGATGTCCTGCCGGTCGCCGCCGCCCGTGACCACCACGCCCGGCACTTCGACCAGCGCGTCGGTGACGTCGCGGTAGAACTTCTTTTCCAGATCCTGGCGCGTGATCACGCTGATCGAGGCCGGCGCGTCCTGGATCTGCTGCTCGTAGCCGCTGGCCGTGACCACCACGGTATCCAGCGTCTTGGGGTCGGCCGACGCGGCCGATTGCGCCCAGGCCGGATGACCGGTGGCAAGGCCGGTGGCGCACAGGGCGACAGCCAGGCGGGTACGCGGGCCGAATGCGCGGCGCGCGGCCAGATCGTTGCTGCTCATGATTTCAGACTCTCCCGTCCCGGACGGCACCGCGCCCCACGCGCAGCCCCGTTCCGCTTCAATTTTTAATGAAAACTATTCTCATATTAGAATTGAGCCCATCCGTGAGCTGCAACACGCTTTCCGCAACTTTTACTTTCTTCGCACTTCTTGACACTTCGGCCACCGGCGACCCGCTATGCTGCCGTGGCAACAGAACCCAAGCGCATGTCCATACCCACCCCCATGGCAACGCGCCGCATCCTGTTGATCGACGACGACGTCGACCTGGCATTGATGCTGCGCGAGTACCTAGAGCCCACCCACATCGAACTGACGCTGGCGCATAACAGCGCCCAAGGTCTGCCGCTTGCAATGCAGGAATGCTTCGATCTGGTGCTGCTCGACCTGATGCTTCCCGACGGCAACGGCCTCGATCTGCTGCGCCATCTGCGCCGCCATTCGCGCCGTCCCGTCATCATGTTCACCGCCCACGGCGGCGAAACCGATCGGGTGCTGGGACTCGAACTGGGCGCCGACGACTACCTGACCAAGCCCTTCGGCCCGCGTGAGCTCAAGGCCCGCATCGGCGCGGTGCTGCGCCGCTTCGAGGAAAAACCCGAACCTGCCCCGCCCGAACTGAGCGTGGGCGCGCTGTCGCTGGATGCCGCCAGCGGCCGCGCCCGCCTGGGCGCCCAGGAAGTCCTGCTGACCGGCGCCGAGCAACGCATCCTCGAAGTCCTGATGCGCACCCCGGGCCAGGTGGTGCCGCGCGAGCAGATCAGTCTGTATGCGCTGGGCCGCGCCGCCGACCGCTACGACCGCAGCATCGACACCCACATCAGCAGCCTGCGCAGGAAGCTGCAGCTGGACCAGGCCGGCGACGCCCCCGCCATCCGCAACCTGCGCGGACTGGGCTACGTGCTGGCCGGCGCGGCCTGATGCGTTGGCTGCCGGTCCGCTCCCTCTTCTGGCGCGCCTTCCTGACCTTCTGGGGCGCGATGGCCGTCATCATGGTCTGCGGCATGATGCTGACCGCGGCGGTCGCCTGGTACCGCGTCGATTCGCTCGACGGCCTGAACCCCGGCAACCTGACGCGCGATGCCGCCCAGATCGCGCGCCGTGAAGGCGCCGAGGGCCTGCGGCGCTGGGTCGGGGCCATGGACGCGCGCTATTCGGCGCTCAAGATCTACATCGTCGACACGCAGGACCGCGACATCCTCGAACGGCGCCTGCCGACCCGCCTGGACGATTGGCTGGCCGCCTTCCGCGCCTCGCCCGATCACGGCCTGATCGCCGCCATCGACGTGCCCGCCGACCCGGACGCGCTGCGCGTATCGTGGTGGGATCCACAGTTGCTGGTATTGCCGGATCACAGCGAACTGCTGATGCTGTTCCTGCCGTTCGACTCCTCGCACTGGGAGGTGCTGGGCCTGACGCCGGTCACGCTGGGGCTGCTGCTGTTCGCGCTGGCGGTCACGGCGCCCTTCTGCTGGGCCCTGACCCGCCACGTGGCCGCGCCGCTGGAGCAACTGCGGGGCGCGGCCCGCTCGCTGGCCGCCGGCCGGCTGGATACCCGCACGCCGGCGGCGCTGCCGCTGCGCAAGGACGAACTGGGCCTGCTGGCGCGCGACTTCGACGCCATGGCAGGCCGCCTGCAGGCGCTGGTCGATACGCGCGAGCAGCTGCTGCGCAACATCGCCCATGAATTGCGCTCGCCGCTGGCGCGGATGCGCCTGGGCGTCGAACTGGCGCGCCGCAAGGACGAACGCCAGGACCTGCAGCTGGACCGCATCGAACGGGAATGCGAACGGCTGGATACGCTGGTGGGCAGCACCTTGCGGCTGGCCCGCATGGGCGCCCTGCCCCAGCCCACCACGCCCTTGGACCTGGCCGAGGTGGTCGACGAGGTGGTGCAGGACGCGCGCTTCGAGGCCGGCGAACGCCGCATTGCCATCGCCTGGCACCGCCCGGCGCCGCTGCGCATCGCGGCCGACCGCGACAGCCTGGCCAGCGCCATCGAAAACGTGCTGCGCAACGCCCTGCGCTTCGCCCCGGCGGGCGGCGCGATCCAGGCGCGCCTGCTGGTGGACGCCGGCGAGGCCTGCCTGGAAATCGAGGACAACGGCCCCGGCGTTCCGGAAAAGGAACTGGCGTATCTGTTCGAACCGTTCTACCAGGGCGCCCCGGCCGCTGGCGCGCCTGCCGGCGGCGCCGGCCTGGGCCTGAGCATTGCGCGCGCCGCCGTCGCGGCGCACAAGGGCCGGATCTCGGCGCGCAATGTCGCGCCGCATGGCCTGAGCGTGCGCATCGAACTGCCGCGCGTGGCGGCCTGAGCTGTGTCCCGATGGCGGCGCCGCGCCGTCATCGGGCATCTGGCGCCCGGTCTCAGTCGTCCGCCAGGATCGCTGCCGACAGCCGCGGCAATACCCGCAAGGCATTGGCCGTGGTCGCCTGCGCCACCTGCGCCGGCGTGATTCCGCGTAGTTCGGCCAGCACCTGGGCAATGCGCGCCAACTCGCCCGGCCGGTTGCGCCGCCGCGGCGGGTGCAGCCAGGCCGGCGGGATGTCCGGCGCGTCGGTCTCCAGCACCAGGTGGCGCAGGTCGACGTCGGTGGCGTGGCGGCGGATCTGCAGCGCCCGCTCGTAGGTCATGGCGCCGCCCAGCCCCAGCGCGAAGCCCTGTTCGACAAAGGCCTGGGCCTGCTGCGCGCTGCCGTTGAAGGCGTGCGCGATGCCGCCGATACGGTCGTGGCGCCGCAGGTACTTGAGCAGGAAGTCCTGCGACTTGCGCACGTGCAGCAGCACCGGCAGCTTGAATTCCGCCGCCATGGCCAACTGGGCGGCGTAGAAACGCTCCTGGCGCGCGCGCGGCTCGCCCGAAGCGATTTCAGGCACGAAGAAATCCAGCCCGATCTCGCCGATGGCCACGAAGCGCGGATCGCCCAGCGCTTGCCGGATGGCCTCGCGCAAGGCGTCCAGGTCGGCGTCATCGGCGCGCTGCACGTAAAGGGGATGGATGCCCAGCGCGTAGGCGCCGCCGGCGACCTGTGCGGCAAGGTCCCGCACGACGGCAAAATTGGCGCGTTCGATGGCGGGAATGACAATGGCCTGCACGCCGGAGTCGAGCGCGTGCGCGGCCACCTCGGGGCGGTCGGCATCGAACTCGGCGGCATCCAGGTGGCAATGGGTGTCGATCAGCATGGGCGCGGCCTCCTTGCCCCGGTTTCCTGCTCAATCATCGCGCCGCCCGGCCCGCGGGCAGGCCTCAGCCCGAGACCAGCCGGCCGTTTTCCATCAGCAGCTGGCGATCGGCGCGCGCCGCCAGCTCGGGATCGTGGGTGACGATCGCAAACGCCGTGCCCGACTCGCGGTTGACGCGGGTCAGCAGCTCGAACATGTTGTGGGCGGTGTGGCGGTCGAGGTTGCCGGTGGGCTCGTCGGCCAGCACGCAGACCGGCCGCGTCACCAGCGCGCGCGCCAGCGCCACGCGCTGGCGCTCGCCGCCCGACAGCTGGCCGGGGAAGTGGCCTTCGCGCGCCGCCAGGCCCACCAGGCCCAGCACCTCGCGCGCCGCCGCGCGGGCCTTGTCGCGGTTCTCGCGCCGCACGATCAGCGGCATGGCCACGTTGTCCAGCGCCGAGAATTCCGGCAACAGATGGTGGAACTGGTAGACGAAGCCCAGGCTGCGGTTGCGCACCTGGCTCTTCTTCGCTTCGGAAAGGCCGACGGCCAGTTGCCCATCGACCGCGACCGAGCCGCTGGTGGGCACGTCCAGCAGGCCCAGGATGTGCAGCAGGGTGCTCTTGCCGGAGCCGGACGCGCCGACGATGGCGACCATCTCGCCGCGCGCCACGCTCAGGCTGACGTTGCTCAGCACCTCGATGCGGGCCGGACCCTCGTCGTAGATCTTGACGAGATCATCGGCCTGCAGTGCCGGGGACAGGGAATCAATCATGGCGCAGCACCTGTGCGGGTTGCAGGCGCGAGGCGCGCCAACTGGGATACAAGGTCGCCAGCAGCGACAGCACCAGGGAGGTCACGCCGATGGTCACGATGTCGCCCACCTGCGGATCGGACGGCAAGGCGCTGATGAAATAGATTTCGCGCGGCAGGAAGTGCACGCCCAGCAGGCGCTCGATGAACGGCACGATCACGTCGACGTTGTAGGCGATGAGGATGCCGCCGGCCACGCCCAGCAGCGTGCCGATGACGCCGATCAGCGCGCCCTGCACCAGGAAGATGCGGGCCACTTCGCCCGGTCCGGCGCCCAGCGTGCGCAGGATGGCGATGTCCGACTGCTTGTCCTTGACCGCCATCACCAGCGACGACAGCAGGTTGAACGCGGCCACCGCGACGATCAGCGCCAGGATCAGGAACATCATGCGCTTTTCGGTCTGCACGGCGGCGAACCAGGTGCGGTTGTTGCGCGACCAGTCGCTGGCCATGACGTACGGCGGCAGCACGTTGCGCAGCTCGGCCGCGACTTCGGGGGCCTTCTGCATGTCGGCGATGCGCAGGCGCACGCCGGCGGTGCCGCTGTCGCGGAACACCTTGGCGGCGTCTTCGTTGTCGACGAAGGCCAGCGAGGAATCATATTCGTAGTGGCCCGAAGAGAACACGCCCACCACGGTGAACTGGCGCATGCGCGGCGCGAAGCCGGCCGGGCTGATCGAGCCTTGCGGCGCCAGCATCAGCAGCGTATCGCCCACCTTCACGCCCATGCCGTCGGCCAGCTCGTTGCCCAGCACCACGCCGAAGCCGCCCGGTTTCAGGTCGGCCAGCTTGCCCGACACCATCTGCCGCGGCAGGTCGGACACGTTGCCTTCGGTGGCCGGGTCGATGCCGCGCACCTGCACCCCGCGCAGCGCCTGGCCGCGCACCAGCATGCCTTGCGCGGCCACGAACGGCGCGCCGGCCTTGACCTCGGGATTGCGTTTGGCGGCATCGGCGAACTGCTGCCATTGTTCCAGCACGCGCTCGGGCGCGGCGCCGGGAATGTAGAGTTCGATGTGCGGCAGCACCGACAGCATGCGGTCACGGACCTCTTTCTGGAAGCCGTTCATGACCGACAGCACCACGATCAGGGCGGCGACGCCCAGCGCGATGCCGGCCATGGAACTGGCCGCGATGAAAGAGATGAAGCGATCGCGGCGGCCGCGTCGCTGGCGGATCCGGGCCAACCCGGCATAGCGGGCGCCGATCCAGAGTTCGTAGGGTATTTTCAGCACGAGCGCATTATGGCATTAACCGGCCGTAAAACCGTCCCCGGAATGCGGGAAGGCAAGACAAGCCGTGACAAGCTATGGCAGTCGGAGCCGGGCTTAGTTCCCATGCCGGCCTGCGTCTACAATCCTGCCCATGCTGATCGTCATCCCGGGCGCCTTGCCCGCCCTTCCCGTCGCCGCGGAACTGGCCAAACTGCTGCCCCAGCGCGCGCCCACCCTGCACCGCTGGCTGCAGGCCGGCAGCGCCCGGGTCCAGGCCCACGATATCCGTACCCAGGGCTGCACCGCGTTCGAAGCCTGGCAACTGCGCCGGGCGGGCTACACGCCCGAGGCCGGCCTGCTGCCGGGCGCCGGACTGGGCCCGCTGCTGGCCGCCGGCCAGCCCGCAGACGGCCCTGTCTGGCTGGCCGAACTGGTCCACCTGGCCCTGGGCACCGACCAGGCCACCCTGCTCGATCCCGCCCTGATGGAACTGCGCGACGACGAAACCGCCGCGCTGCTGGACACCGCCCGCCCCCTGTTCGAAGACACCGGCTTCGCGGTCCAGGCGCTGTCGGCCTCCCGCTGGCGCCTGCGCCTGCCGGACGGCCTGCGGCCGCAGACCGCCAGCCCCCTGGCGGTGGCCGGCCAGCGCCTGAACGACTGGTGGCGCCAGGATGCCGAAACCCGGCCATGGCGCCGCCTGCTCAATGAGATCCAGATGTCGTGGCACGAGCACCCGGCCAACGAGGCCCGCGCCGCGCGCGGCCTGCCGCCGGTCAACGCCCTCTGGCTGTATGGCGGCGGCACGCCCTGGACCATGCGCCCGGCCGGCCCGGAACAGGTCATGACCGAGCTGGACGCTGCGCAGCGCGCCGGCGACTGGGCCGCCTGGCTCGACGCCCTGGCCGCGCTCGACCGGCGCCTGCAAGCGCTGGCCGGTCCCAAGGGCCTGCCGGACGCGCCCGCCGAACTGCTGCTGCTGGGCGACGATCGCAGCGCCACCCTCACCCTGAAACCGCGCGGGGGCCTGCTCGGCTTGCTGCCCGCGCCCAAGAAAAACTGGAGCGCCTGGTGGTCTCACCCCGCTTAACCGTCCGCCGCGCCGACCTCGCCGCCTGCCATGTCCTGGAAGCCTCGGGCATCCATCCCCTGCTGGCGCGCCTGTGGGCCGCGCGCGGCGTCGTCCATCCCGACCAGACCAGGCTGGCCTGGCCCTCGTTGCTGCCGCCGGCCGGCCTGACCCATTCGACCCACGCCGCCGGCGTGCTGGCCGACGCCATCCAGGCCGGCAAGAAGCTGCTGATCGTGGCCGACTATGACTGCGACGGCGCCACCGCCTGCGCCGTCGGCCTGCGCGCCCTGTCAGCCATGGGCGCCGACGTCGACTTCCTGGTGCCCAACCGCTTCGAGACCGGCTACGGCCTGTCGCCCGCCGTGGTCGAGCTGGCCTGCCGCCATCGCGCCGGCAAGCCCGACATCATCATCACCGTGGACAACGGCATCGCCAGCGTCGACGGCGTGGCCGCGGCCAACGCCGCCGGCATCGGCGTGGTCATCACCGACCACCACCTGCCCGGCGACACGCTGCCGGACGCCCTGGCCATCGTCAATCCGAACCAGCCGGGCTGCGGCTTCCCGTCCAAGAACCTGGCGGGCGTCGGCGTCATCTTCTACATGATGCTGGCGCTGCGCGCCGAACTGCGCCGCCGCGGCGTCTACGCCCCCGATGGCGGGCCGCGCCTGGACGCGCTGTCCGACCTGGTGGCGCTGGGCACGGTGGCCGACGTGGTCAAGCTGGACGCCAACAACCGCCTGCTGGTGACCCAGGGGCTGCAACGCATGCGCAGCGGCCGCCTGCAACCCGGGCTGCGCGCCCTGTTCGCCGTGGCCGGGCGCGAGCCGCGCAGCGCCAACGGCTTCGACCTGGGCTTCGCGCTGGGCCCGCGCATCAACGCCGCCGGCCGGCTGGCCGACATGAGCCTGGGCATCGCCTGCCTGACCACCGACGACGAGGCCCAGGCGCTGGAAATGGCGCGCGAACTGGACAACATCAACCGCGAGCGCCGCAGCATCGAGGCCGAGATGCGCGAACAGGCGCTGGCCGCCATGGAGGCGCCCGACGCCGCGCCCGGCGCCACGGTCTGCGTGTTCGACCCGGGCTGGCACCAGGGCGTGGTGGGCCTGGTGGCCTCGCGCCTGAAAGAGAAATTCTGGCGCCCCACCCTGGCCTTCGCCCCGGCCGGCGACGACGAAATCCGCGGCTCGGGCCGTTCGATTCCCGACGTGCACCTGCGCGACGTGCTCGACCTGGTGTCCAAGCGCCACCCCAACCTGATCCGCAAGTTCGGCGGCCACGCCATGGCGGCCGGCCTGACGCTGGGCCGCAACGACTTCCCGGCCTTCGCCCCCGCCTTCGACGCGGCCGTGCGCGAACTGACCGGTCGCGACAGCTTCGAGCCGGTCATCGAGACCGATGGCTCGCTGGAATCCGGCTACGCCAATGCCGAGGTTGCCGGCCTGTTGCAGCAACAGGTGTGGGGCGCGGGTTTCGCCGCGCCGCTGTTCCTGGACGAGTTCGTGGTGCGCAACCAGCGCCTGGTCGGCGAGAAACACCTGAAACTGTCGCTCGAACGCGGCCAGCAGCGCTTCGACGCCATCTGGTTCGGCCACGATCAGTCGCTGCCCGAACGCATCCAGGCGGCCTACCGGCTGGAGCAGAATGTGTGGAACGGGATGGTGTCGGTGCAGCTGGTAATCGAACACGCTGCATGATGTTGCCCCCACGCCGCGCCCGCTGCGCGGGCTAGCTGCCCCCCGAGGGGGCGCTTTTGCCTTGGGGCGGCCCGGCGGCAAAAGTTGCCCCCACGCCGCGCCCGCTGCGCGGGCTAGCTGCCCCCCCGAGGGGGCGCTTTTGCCTTGGGGCGGCCCGGCGGCAAAAGGTTGCCCCCACGCCGCGCCCGCTGCGCGGGCTAGCTGCCCCCCGAGGGGGCGCTTTTGCCTTGGGGCGGCCCGGCGGCAAAAGGTTGCCCCCACGCCGCGCCCGCTGCGCGGGCTAGCTGCCCCCCGAGGGGGCGCTTTTGCCTTGGGGCGGCCCGGCGGCAAAAGGCCTTCTCGCCGATACCGAATAAAAATGGGCGCATCCGCGAGGATGCGCCCATTTTCTTTTGCCGACCCCGCCGCGCGGCGCGCGCGCGGCTACTTGTTGACCAGCCTGGCCGGTTGCGCCAACGCCACCAGCGCGCCAATCACCAGGCACGCCGACAGCATGTACAGGCCGGTATTGGTGGTGCCGGTCATGTCCTTGAGCCAGCCCACCAGGTAGGGACTGACGAAGCCCGCCAGGTTGCCCACGGAGTTGATCAGCGCGATCCCGGCAGCAGCCGCCGTGCCGCCCAGCAGCGCGGTCGGCAGGCTCCAGAACAGCGGCAGCACCGTGCAGATGCCGATGTTGGCCACCGTCAGCGCCAGGATGGCCAGCACCGTGTTGCCGCTCCAGATCGCCGAGAACAGCAACCCCAGCGCGCCGCACAGGGCCGGGATGGCCACGTGCCAGCGGCGCTCGCGGTTGCGGTCGGAGTTGCGCGCGATCAGGATCATGCCGATCACCGCGAACAGGTTGGGCACCGCCGTCAGCAGGCCGATCGCCAGCGGGCTTTGCACGCCGGTGCTCTTGATCAGCGTCGGCATCCAGAACCCCACCCCGTACAGCCCCATCACGAACGAGAAGTAGATCAGCGCCATCGCCCACACGCGCGGATGCGCCAGCGCGGCGCGGATCGGCGGGTCTTCCTTGTGCTGCTCCTCGGCCGCGATATTGCGGATCAGCACCGCCTTTTCATTGGCGGTCAGCCACTTGGCCTTGTTGATGCGGTCATCCAGGTACATCAGCACCAGCACGCCGATGATCACCGACGGGATGCCTTCGAGCAGGAACAGCCATTGCCAGCCCGACAGGCCGTGGTCGCCGTGGAAGGTATTCATGATCCAGCCGGAGATCGGGCCGCCGATCAGGCCGGACATCGGCACCGCGGTCATGAAGAAGGTGGTGATGCGCCCGCGCCGGGCGGCGGGATACCAGTAGGTCAGGTAAAGGATGATGCCCGGGAAGAACCCGGCCTCGGCCGCGCCCAGCAGGAAACGCAGGAAATAGAACATGTGCACGCTGGTCACAAACATCATGCAGGCCGAGATGATGCCCCAGGTGATCATGATGCGCGCGATCCAGACCCGCGCGCCGACCTTGTGCAGGATGATGTTGCTGGGGATCTCGAACAGGAAATAGCCGATGAAGAATATCCCCGCGCCCAAGCCGTACACCGTCTCGCTGAACTGGAGTTCCTGCAGCATCTGCAGCTTGGCGAAGCCCACGTTGACGCGGTCCAGGTAGGCCACGACGTAGCAGACGACCAACAGCGGCACCAGCCGCCACCCCACTTTGCGATAGATCCGGTCCTCCTCAGCCGCCGGGATCGCCGGCGAGACCCCGGGGGCCATAGTGTGTTCCATCAATGTCTCCTCCTCTAACGGGACAGGCCGGCTCTGTCTGCCGGCGGCTTGCGCGGTCCCGCCGCCCCCGAGGGGACGCATGGACCGGCGCATCAAGCCTAGAACCCCGTAGTTGACAAAAAACTGAACAACTTGCCGCTGTGCGTGCAAACCCCTAGTGTGTTTTCGCTTCGATCCGTCCCTCCCATTCCGCGGCAGGGCCCACAGGGTGGCCCCAACCACGGTAAAATGTCCGGTTTCGCACAAAAGTCATCAGGAATCATCATGGAAGCCGAACGTCAGAACCAGCTCGCAGCCCGCCTCGCCGACTACGCGGAGCGCGAACAGGCTCTACGGAGGTATCTTTGACTACGATGCCAAAGCCGAACGCCTGCAAGTCGTAAACGCCGAGCTCGAAGACCCGGCGGTCTGGAACGACCCCAAGCACGCCCAGGACCTGGGCCGTGAAAAGAAAGCCCTCGAAGACGTGGTGGAAACGCTCACCGGCCTGGGCACGGGCCTGGCCGACTCCAACGAGCTGTTCGAGCTGGCCGCCGCCGACAACGACGACGCCACCCTCGAATCCATCGAGCTGGACGCCAACGGCTTCCAGGAAAAGCTGGAAAGCCTCGAATTCCGCCGCATGTTCTCCAACCCGGCCGATCCGCTGAACTGCTTCCTGGACATCCAGGCCGGCGCGGGCGGCACGGAAGCGCAGGACTGGGCCTCGATGCTGCTGCGCCAGTACCTCAAGTACGCCGAGCGCAAGGGCTTCAAGGCCGAAGTGCTGGAAGAATCCGAGGGCGAAGTCGCCGGCATCAAGTCCGCCACCATCAAGCTCGAGGGCGAATACGCCTTCGGCTACCTGCGCACGGAAACCGGCGTGCACCGCCTGGTGCGCAAGAGCCCGTTCGACTCCTCGGGCGGCCGCCACACCTCGTTCGCCAGCGTCTTCGTCTACCCCGAGGTCGACGATTCCTTCGAAGTCGAAGTGAACCCGGCCGACCTGCGCGTGGACACCTATCGCGCCTCGGGCGCGGGCGGCCAGCACATCAACAAGACCGACTCGGCGGTGCGCCTGACGCACATCCCGACCGGCATCGTGGTGCAGTGCCAGAACGACCGCTCGCAGCACCGCAACCGCGCCGAAGCGATGCAGATGCTCAAGTCCAAGCTGTACGAACTGGAAATGCGCAACCGCATGGCCGAGCAGCAAAAGCTGGAAGACTCCAAGACCGACGTGGGCTGGGGCCACCAGATCCGCTCGTACGTGCTGGACCAGAGCCGCATCAAGGACCTGCGCACCAACGTCGAAATCTCCAACACGCAGAAAGTGCTGGACGGCGACCTGGATCCCTTCATCCAGGCCAGCCTCAAGCAAGGCGTGTAAGTTCCGCGATACTTCCGTCCACCGTCCCCCGAGGGTCCACGCATGTCCGACACCATCGCAATTCTCACCGGCGCCTCGCGCGGCATCGGCGCCGCCATGGCGCGCGGCCTGGCCAAACCGGGCACCCGCCTGATCACCCTGGCGCGCCGCGAAGACCCCGAGCTGGCCGCCTACGCCCGCTCGCAGGACGCGCAGCTTGAACAGTTGTCCGTGGACCTGTCGGACCTGGCCGCGGCGGAAGCGGCCGCGCGCCGCATCTGCGACGCGCTGCCGCGCGACGCCGGCCGCTATCTGCTGATCAACAACGCCGGCACCGTGCATCCCGTGTCCGGCACCGACGCGCTGATCGACGGCCCGGCGATTGCCGCGGCCTTCAACCTGAACGTGACGGCCGTGATGCTGCTGACCGCGCGCTTCCTGGCCGCGGTCGCGGACCTCAAGGCCGACCGCCGCGTGCTCAACATCTCGTCCGGCGCCGGCCGCAATCCCAATGCCGGCTGGGGCGTGTACTGCGCCACCAAGGCCGCGCTCGACATGTACTCGCGCGTGGTCAAGCAGGAACAGGGCGAAGGCGGCGCGCGCGTCGTCTCGCTGGCCCCCGGCATCGTCGACACCGACATGCAGGCCGCCATCCGTTCCAGCGACCCCAAGAGCTTCCCGGCGCTGGCCAAGTTCCAGGACTTCCACGCCAGCGGCAAACTGTCCTCGCCCGCCAACGTGGCCTCCCGCATCCTCGCCTACCTGGATCGCGACGACTTCGGCACCACCGAAATCGACGACATCCGCAATTACGACTGATCCCCCGACCATGACCGACCACACGACCGCTCCGGCAACCGCCCAGGATGAAAACCGCTTGATCGCCGAACGGCGCGCCAAGCTGGCCAAACTGCGCGAGACCGGGGTCGCGTATCCCAACGATTTCGTCCCCGACGCCCGCGCCGCGGCCCTGCACGACAAGTACGACGACCAGGAGCAGGAAGCCCTGGCCGCCGCGCCCGTCACCGTCAAGGTCGCCGGCCGCATGATGCTCAAGCGCGTCATGGGCAAGGCCAGCTTCGCCACGCTGCAGGACAGCACCGGCCGCATCCAGATCTACCTGGACCGCGGCACGCTGGGCGAAGACAGCTACGCCGCGTTCAAGCAATGGGACATCGGCGACATCATCGCGGTCGAAGGGTCGGTCTTCAAGACCAACAAGGGCGAACTGTCGGTGCACGCCGCCACGGCGCGCCTGCTGTCCAAGTCGCTGCGCCCGCTGCCGGACAAGTTCCACGGCGTGGCCGACCAGGAACTGCGCTACCGCCAGCGCTACGTCGACCTCATCATGACCGACGCCACGCGCCGCACCTTCGAGGCGCGCAGCAAGGCCATGGGCAGCATCCGCCAGTTCATGCTGAACGCCGGCTTCCTCGAAGTCGAAACGCCCATGCTGCACCCGATTCCGGGCGGCGCGGCGGCCAAGCCCTTCGTCACGCACCACAACGCGCTGGACATGGAAATGTTCCTGCGCATCGCGCCCGAGCTCTATCTCAAGCGCCTCATCGTCGGCGGCTTCGAACGCGTGTTCGAAGTCAACCGCAACTTCCGCAATGAAGGCGTGAGCCCGCGCCACAACCCGGAATTCACGATGATGGAGTTCTACGCGGCCTTCGCGGACTACCGCTGGCTGATGGACTTCACCGAGGAACTGATCCGCCAGGCCGCCATCTCGGCCACCGGCAGCGCCGTGCTGACCTACCAGGAACGCGAGCTGGATCTGTCCAAGCCGTTCGACCGCCTGACCATCTGCGAAGCCATCCTCAAGTACGCCCCCGGCTACACCCAGGCGCAACTGGACGACGTCGCCTTCGTGCGCGCCGAACTCAAGAAGCTGGGCGCCGATGCCGATGGCCCGGTGCTGGCGCGCGCCGGCCTGGGCGCGCTGCAATTGGCGCTGTTCGAGGAAACGGCCGAAGCCAAGCTGTGGAACCCCACCTACATCATCGACTACCCGGTCGAGGTGTCGCCGCTGGCGCGTGCCTCCGATACCCGCGAGGGCATCACCGAGCGCTTCGAGCTGTTCATGACGGGCCGCGAGATCGCCAACGGCTTCTCCGAGCTGAACGATCCCGAAGACCAGGCCGAGCGTTTCCGCTCGCAGGTCGAGGCCAAGGACGCCGGCGACGAGGAAGCGATGTACTACGACGCCGACTACATCCGCGCGCTGGAATACGGCATGCCCCCGACGGGCGGCTGCGGCATCGGCATCGACCGCCTGGTGATGCTGCTGACCGACAGCCCCAGCATCCGCGACGTCATCCTCTTCCCGCACCTGCGCCGTGAAGACTAAGACGCGGTCGGCATCGTGATCCTCAAGATCCTGATGCTGGCGGCGGTGGTTGCCGCCCTGTTCTACATGGTGATGCAACCGCGTCGCGCCCGCGGCGGCTACCACGGCGCCGCGGCGCCCGTGCGCCGCGCGCCGCTGTTCATCGCCCTGTGCCTGGCCACCGCGCTGTCGATCACGGGCGCGCTGGTCACGGCGGTCCTGTGGATGGGCAGCGTCGCCGGCGGCGTGACCGGCGGCGGCTATCATGGCGAAGCCGATTTCCTCCTGACCATCGCCGGCGCCCTGCTGGCGATCGCGGTGGCCTGCGGCGTCGGCGCCTTCCTCAAGCGCAAGGCCTAGCGCCGACGGACCCCGTGGTCCCGCGCCTCTCTGGCGCCGGCGCGTCCCCCCGCCCCCTACTTCCCGCCCAGGGCCGCCGCCAGGCGCCGCATGGCAAGATCGATCTCGTGCGCGCTGAGCGAGGCATAGCCCAGCAGCCAGCCCTGCAACGCGGGCGTGCCGGCATACAGGCGCCCCAGTCCCGGCAGCGCCAGGCCGGCCGCCGCCGCCCGGCGGATCGTGTCCGCTTCGGACCAGCCCGGTTCCAGCAGGCACGGCACCTGCAATCCCCCCTCCGGCCGCAACGCCCGCGCCACGCCCGCCAGGTGCCGGCCGACCGCTTCCAGCATGGCTTCGCGCCGCGCCGCATACAGCTTGCGCATGGCGCGCACGTGGGCGTTGTAGTGGCCGTCGGCCATGAAACGCGCCAGCGTCAGCTGCAGGATCTGCGGCGTATGGCCATCGACAATGCTGCGCGCGCGGGTGAAAGCCGACACCAGTTCTTCCGGCAAGGCCATGTAGCCCATCCGCAGGCCGGGGTACAGGGTCTTGCTGAACGTGCCCAGGTAGATCGTGCGGCCGTGCTTGTCCAGCCCCTGCACGCAGGCGGTGGGCAGGCCGTCGTAGTGGAATTCGCTGTCGTAGTCGTCCTCGATGATCCATCTGCCGCCCTCGGCCGCCCAGCGTGTCAGTTCGAGCCGGCGCTCCAGCGATAGCGTGGCGCCGGTCGGATACTGGTGCGAAGGCGTCACGTAGACGCACGCGGCGCCGCTGCGGTCGGCGCGCAGCAGGTCGGTGCGGATGCCCTGCGCATCGACGTCGACCGGCACCACGCGGGCCTCGGCGAACTCGAAGGCCTTGCGCGCGCCGAAATAGCCGGGATTCTCCAGCAGGATCGGCTTGCCGGCATCCACCAGCAACTGCGCGCACAGGAACAGGGCCTGGCGCGTGCTGCTCAGCACCACGATCTGCTCGGCGCGCACCTTGGCGCCGCGTTCCAGGTTCAGGTAGGTGGCGATCGCGCGGCGCAGGGGCTCGGCGCCTTGCGGGTCGCCATGCAGCAACACGTGGCCGCGGTGGTCCCGCAGTACCTGCCGCTGCAAGCGCTCCCAGACCGCGAGCGGAAAGCTGCGGGTCTCGGGCAGCCCCGTGGCGAAGGCCTGGACCGATTGCTGGTCGGCCACGCCGCCGCTGTCGAAGATCGCCCGGCCACGCCGGCTCAGGCCGGCCGCCGGCGCGATCGATTGCGCCGACGCCGGCCGGCGCTCCCGCGATAGCGCGCGACGCCGCGCCGAACCGCGCAGTTCGGTGCCGATGGTTTCCGATACATAGCTGCCCGAGCCCTTGCGCCGCGCGATGAACCCATCGCGCTGCAACTGCACGTAGGCGTTTTCGACCGTGTCGCGCGCCACGCCGAGCGACTGCGCCAGCGCGCGGGTGGCGGGCAGCTTCACGCCGGGATCCAGGTCGCCGTCCAGCACCAGCGCGCGCAGCGCGCGCTGGATCCGCTGGTGCAGGTCGAGCGGCGCCAGGTCCGCGTCGCCCATGCGGATCTTCAGTGTCTCAAGCGTGAAAGTCTTGCTCATGCGGTCTGCCCAAGGGCGATGAAAGCGTCAATGACGACCGACCATTCTAGTCGGCGGCGAGCGCGCCGGGAGCAATAAAGTGGTCTGGCCAGACCACTCAAAGTGTACGGTCCAGACAGTCCAATACGGCGTTACAAAGTGGCTTGCCACTCAACCCTTCCAACCTGTCTCGCCCATGTCTTCCCCCAGCGCTTCCCCCCTGCTCGCGCGCGATCTCCTCCATCCCGTCGTCGCCGGCCTGATCTCGGTCATCGTCAACTATGGCGGCACCTTCATCCTGGTGTTCCAGGCCGCCAAGGTCGCCGGCCTCAGTCCAGCGCTGACCGCCTCCTGGGTCTGGTCGGTGTCCATCGGCGTCGGCGTCACCGGCATCCTGCTGAGCTGGGCCGCGCGCGAACCCATCATCACCGCGTGGTCCACGCCCGCCGCGGCCTTCCTGGTCACGGCGCTCGCCACCACGCCCTACGCCGAAGCCGTCGGCGCCTACCTGATCTCCGCCGCCGCGTTCGTCGCGCTTGGGCTGTCCGGCTGCTTCGACAAGGCCATCCGCCTGATCCCGCCCGGCGTGGCCGCCGGCCTGTTGGCCGGCATCCTGCTGCCGTTCGGCATCGGCGCCTTTGGCGGCATGTCGCTGGACCCGTTGCTGACGGGCTGGCTGATCCTGGCCTACGTCGCCCTCAAGCGCTACACCGCGCGCTACGCCGTGGTCGGCATCCTGGTGTCGGGGCTGGCCCTGCTGTTGTTGCAGGACAGGCTCGACCTGTCGGGTCTGCGGCTGGAATTCGCCACGCCGGTCTTCACCGCGCCCGCATTCTCGCTCAATGGCCTGCTGAGCGTGGCGCTGCCGCTGTTCCTGATCACGCTGACCGGGCAGTACATGCCGGGCATGCTGGTGCTGCGCAACGACGGCTTCAAGACCAGCGCCAACCCCATCGTCACCCTCACCGGCCTGGGCTCGCTGCTGATGGCGCCGTTCGGCTCGCATGCCTTCAACGTGGCCGCGATCACCGCCGCCATCTGCACCGGCCGCGAAGCCCATGACGACCCGTCCAAGCGCTGGATCGCCGGCATCGCCGCGGGCCTGTTCTACATCCTGGTCGGCGTGTTCGGCGTGACGCTGGCCGCCCTGTTCATGGCCCTGCCCGCCACCTTCATCACCACCCTGGCGGGCCTGGCGCTGCTGGGCACCATCGGCGGCAGCCTGGCCGGCGCCCTGGCCGATCCAAAAACACGCGAGGCCTC
This sequence comes from Achromobacter sp. KK8, assembly GCF_054188005.1. Lineage (NCBI taxonomy): Bacteria > Pseudomonadati > Pseudomonadota > Betaproteobacteria > Burkholderiales > Alcaligenaceae > Achromobacter > Achromobacter sp. KK8. The sequence goes on from NZ_CM135178.1 coordinate 5,429,609, forward strand.
GCTGATCACCTTCCTGGCGGCCGCGGCCAACATCAAGCTGTTCGGCATCGGCGGCGCCTTCTGGGGCCTGGTGATCGGCCTGCTCGCCCATGCCGCGCTCAATGGCCGCCTGCCGCGACGCCTGCGCCCGCCCCGCTACACTGATCTGCCGCGCCCCCAAGCCACCGGCAAGGAAATGGTGAAATGATGACGCTCCCGACCGATCCCGCCCAGGCCGCGCCTGGCGGCGCCGACACGCAGACTCGCCACGACCAGCACGGCCGCTATCCGCAGGCGCTGAGCGTCGAGGACTTCCGCCACAACCTGGCCGCCATCCACGCGCGCATGGACGCCGCCTGCCGGCGCGTCGGCCGCGACCCGGCCGGCGTGCGGCTGCTGCCGGTCAGCAAGACCATGGACGAATCGCGCATCCGGCTGGCCCATGCCGCGGGCTGCCGCCTGCTGGGCGAAAACAAGATCCAGGAAGCCCACCGCAAATGGCAGAACACCGCGGACCTGCCCGACCTGCGCTGGTCGGTGATCGGCCACCTGCAGACCAACAAGGCCAAGCTGATGGCGCAGTTCGCCAGCGAATTCCAGGCGCTGGACAGCCTGCGCCTGGCCGAAGCGCTGGATCGCCGCCTGCAGGCCGAAGGCCGCGCGCTGGATGTCTACGTGCAGGTCAACACCTCCGGCGAGCCCAGCAAATACGGCCTGGCGCCCGACGATGTCGCCGCCTTCATCCAGGCGCTGCCGGCGTTTTCCTCATTGCGGGTGCGCGGCTTCATGACGCTGGCATTGTTCTCCAGCGAGGCCGAGCGGGTGCGTCAGTGCTTCGTGCTGCTGCGCGGCCTGCGCGACCGCCTGCGCCAGGATGCCCCGGCGGGCATCAGCCTGGATGAACTGTCGATGGGCATGTCCGGCGACTTCGAGATCGCCATCGAGGAAGGCGCCACCGTCGTGCGCGTCGGCCAGGCCATCTTTGGCGCCCGCGCGCTGCCGGACAGCCACTACTGGCCGGGCGCGGCGTAGCCTGCGCAACGGGACGGCCCTAGGCCACCGGCCAGCGCCCCGCTCCCTCCGGCAGCGCCGGCAGGCTGGCCCGCAACATCTCATCGATGAACGCCGCCGGCCGCAACCGGCCTTCCGGCTTGTACCACTGCACCGTCAGGTTCATCGCCCCCAGCACGCAGCGCTTGATCACGCGCGCATCGCCCCGCAGCACGCCGGCGGCCACCGCCGCCGCCACCGCGTCCTGCCACATGGCCTCGTAGCGGTCGCTCAGCGCCTTGACGCTGGCTTGGCTCGACGCGGACAGGCTGCGCCATTCGTAGACCAGCGCGTTCATCGCATCGCCGCCAGCGCCATGCAGCATGCTCCACATGTGCACGCGGAACAGCGCCGCCAGCCGGTCGGCCGGCGTCCGGTAACGATCCAGCGCCTGGCGGCCTTCGTCCAGCACCTCCTGGATGCCGTTGTTCATCACCGCCACCAGGATTTCCTCCTTGCTGCGGAAATGATGGAACAGGCTGCCCGATTGCAGGCCCACGGCGCGCGCCAGTTCACGCACGGTGGTGCGTTCGTAGCCGTGCTTGCGGAACAGCCGGGCCGCCGTCAGGATCACTTCGGCGCGGCGCAGCGATTCCGCGCCGTCCTCGTGGCCCTGCGGGGCCGCCTGCGCCGCGGCCTTGCCGGATCGGTTCATAGCCGTTCGACGATGGTCGCCGTCGCCATGCCGTGCCCGATGCACATGACCTGCAGGCCGAACTGGCCGCCGGTGGCGCGCAGGCCCGCCAGCATCTTGGCCATCAGCGCCGCGCCCGTGGCGCCCAACGGGTGGCCGTGGGCAATGGCGCCGCCCCATGGGTTGACCTTGGCCGGATCCGCATCCAGCGTCTTCAACCAGGCCAGCACCACGCTGGCAAAGGCCTCGTTGATCTCGATCCAGTCGATGTCCCGCAGGCGCAGGCCGGCCCGCTCCAGGGCGCGCTCGGTGGCGGCGATCACGCCGGTCAGCTGCAACACCGGATCCGAGCCGATCGCCACCCGCGCGCGAAAGCGCGCCTGCGGCCGCAGCCCGTCCGCCAGCGCGGCCTGGCGGTCGGCCAGCAACACCGCCGCCGCGCCATCGGCCAGCTGGCTCGACTGCGCCGCCGTCACGTTGCCCTGCCCCGGCGGGCGCAGGGCAGGCGCCAGCGCGGCCATCTTGGCGGGATCGGCATGCTCGCGGATGCCCTCGTCGCGCGCCGGCGTCCCGGCCGGACCCGGCAGCAATTCGCTGTGGCGGCCGGCGCTGGCCGCCGCCCAGGCGCGCGCATGGCTCTGCATCGACCAGGCATCCAGTTCCGCCCGCCCCAGCTGCCACTGCTCGGCGATGCGTTCGGCGCTCTCGATCTGGTGGATCAGCGGATAGCGCTGCAACAGTCCGGGATTGAGCGACTCGAAGCCGCGGAACTCGCGCTGGCCCAAGGTCACGTCCAGGAACATCGGCACGCGGCTCATGCTCTCGACGCCGCCGGCGACCACGTAGCGCATATCGCCGGCGGCAATGGCCTGGGCCGCCGCATGCACCGCCTGCTGGCTCGAACCGCACATGCGGTTCAGGGCCACGCCCGGCACCGTCTCCGGCAGGCCGGCCAGCAGGGCCGACAGCCGGCCGATGTTGGCGCCCTGCTCGCCCGCCTGGCTGACGCAACCGGCGATCACATCGTCCACCTGGCCGCCCGGCAGACCGGCGCGCGCCAGCAGGCCCTGGATCACCTCGGCCAGCAGGTCATCGGGCCGCTTGTCGGCCCACCAGCCGCCGCGACGCCCGAACGGCGTGCGCACCGCCTCCACGATCACCGCTTCGTTCATGCTGGCGCCTCCTCGGCGTAGAGCCGTTCTATCTCGTCCGCGTAGCTGCGGTAAATGCTGGCGCGGCGCACCTTCATGGTCGCGGTCACCTCGCCATCGTCATGGTCCAGCTCTTTGGTCAGCAGATGGAAGCGCTTGATCTGCGCCACCGGCGCCAGGCCCGCGTTGGCGCGCGCCACCTCGCCGGCCACCAATTCGCGCACCTCGGCGCACTCGGCCAACGAGCGGAAATGGGTGAAGGCGATGCGGCGCGATTCGGCCCACTTGCCCACGGTCTCGAACTCCAGCTGGATCAGCGCCGCCACATAGCGCCGGCCGTCCGCCACGATCACGCATTCCTTCACATAGGGGCTGCTCTTGACCGCGTTCTCGATCTCCGACGGCGTCAGGTTCTTGCCGCCGGCGGTGATCATGATGTCCTTCAAGCGGTCCACGATGCGCAACTGGCCCTCGCGAACCTCGGCCACGTCGCCGGTATGCAGCCAGCCGTCGCGCACGGTCTGGGCGGTGGCGGTTTCGTTCTTGTAATAGCCGGCGAACACCATCTCGCCGCGCACCTGCAATTCGCCCTGCTCGCCCAGGCGCCAATCCACGCCCAGGATCGGCTCGCCCACCGTGCCCGCCTGCACGCGGTCCGGATGCTGGCCGAAGATCATGCCGGTCGACTCGGTCAGGCCGTATACCTCCACCAGCGGCACGCCGAGATTGCGGAAGTAGCGCACCACCTCGGGCGCGATCGGCGCCGCCCCGGTCATCGCCACCCGTACCCGCCGCAGGCCGATGAAATTCTGCAAGGCGCGCAACACCAGCCAGTACCACAGCGCATAGGTCATCCGCTCGCGCATGCCGCGCTGGCGCGCCGACTTGTGCGCGAACGGCGCGCACGCGGCCAACGCGCGCCGGTACAGCCATTGCTGCAATCGCCCCGCTTCCTGCATCTTGATCGAGATGGACGCGTGCAGCTTTTCCCAGATGCGCGGCACGCCCAGGAACACGGTCGGCGCCACTTCGCGCAAATCCTCCTGCACCGTGCGGATCGACTCGCCGAAATTGACCTGCGCCCCCAGGTAGATCGGCACGAACGTCGACAGCATCTGCTCGGCCACGTGGCACAGCGGCAGGTACGACAGATGCACGCTGCGCGCGTCCATGCCCAGCCGCTCGGCAATGCCGGGCGCCACGCCGCGCATGTTGCGGTAGCTGAGCATCGCGCCCTTGGGCTTGCCGGTCGAACCCGAGGTGTAGATCATCAGGCCCAGGTCGTCCAGCCCCTGCGTGTCCAGCACCTCGTTCAACGCCTGCAACCCTTCCGCCTCCTGCCGCTGGCCGTCGGCCTCCAGCTCGGCGAAGGCGACGATGCGGGCGCGTTCGGCCGGCGCGTAGGAACGCAGGCCCTTGGTCTCCATCACCACGATGCGCCGCAGCAGCGGCAGCCGGTGCGCCACCTGCAGCACCTTGTCGGTCTGCTCCTGGTCCTCGCACACTACCAGTTCGACGTCGGCATGCTCCAGCACATAGCCCATTTCCTCGGCCGGGCTGGTGGCGTATACCCCTACCGCCACGCCCCCGACGGCGCCCGCGCCCAGCTGCGTCAACAGCCATTCCAGCCGGTTCTCGGCAACGATGGCCACGCGCCCGCCGCGCGACAGGCCGGCCGCCCGCAAGCCCAGCCCGACACGGCAGGCGCGGCGCCAGTACTCCGCCCAAGACACCGGCCGCCAGATGCCGAAATCCTTCTGCCGCACCGCGACGGCGTCCGGTTGCCGGCGCGCCTGCTCGCGCAGCATCTGCGGCAGCGTCAGCGCCGGCCAGGCCTCAGGCGCGCGGGCGGATTCGAGCGGCCCGTTCATGACAGCCAGCGCTTGCGGCGCTTGTAGTGCTTGATGTCGCGAAAGCCGCGCGCCTCGCCCGATCCGCCCACGCCCAGGTAGAACTCGCGCACGTCGGGGTCGGCCGCCAGCTTTTCGGCCGTGCCGTCGATCACCACCTTGCCGGTCTCCATGATGTAGCCATAATGCGCCACCGCCAGCGCCACCGAGGCGTTCTGCTCGACCAGCAGCATCGACACGCCCTGCTCGCGGTTGATGCGCGCGATGATGGAAAAAATGGTTTCCACCAGCATCGGCGACAAGCCCAGCGACGGCTCGTCCAGCAGCATCAGCTTGGGCTGCGCGATCAGCGCCCGCCCGATCGCCAGCATCTGCTGCTCGCCGCCCGACAGATAGCCCGCCAGGCCGCGGCGGCGTTCGTACAGCCGCGGAAAATATCCGTACACCAGGTCGAAATCGGCCTTGGCGCCGGACCTGCCGCTCAGCGCATAGGTCGCGGCCACCAGGTTCTCCTCGACCGACAGATCCTCGAACACGCGCCGTCCTTCCATCACATGCGCCAGCCCGGCGCGCACCAGGTTCTGCGGCCGCGCCCCCGCGGTGTCGCCGCCGTCGAACAGGATGCGCCCGCGCGCCAGCTCGCCATCCTCCAGGTCGAGCAGGCGCGACACCGCCTTCAGCGTGGTCGACTTGCCGGCGCCGTTGCTGCCCAGCAGGGCCACGATGGCGCCGGCCGGCACCGACAGCGACAGGCCGCGCAGCACCTGCACCGCCTTGTTGTAGACCACCTCGATGTTGTTGATGTCCAGCACCGTCGGCGGCAACGCAGCGTGTCCGGGATTCACGGGCGCCTCACTGCAGTACGATCCAGTCGGATGCCGGCACCATCTGCTTCTGCTTGGTATCGGCTCGATAGATGCGGCCCACCGGAATCGAATTGCCCTTGATGGTGATCGGCACGCCGATCAGCCCGCCGGTGTCGAAGTCCTTGATGCCCTCCAGCGCCGCCTTCATGTTGGCGCTGGTCAGCTCCTTGCCCGCCTCCAGCGTGCGCTTGGCCACCTCGGTGAACAGCATCGCCGCCAGGAAGCCCTGCATGTAGCCGGTGCTCTGGTATTGCGGCCGCATCTCTCGGATCTTCTTAAGCATCGGCGCGTCCGCCGTCTCGTCGTAGTAATAGCGGTACGGCATCACGCCCATGAAGCCCTCGGCGTCCTCGCCCATCTGCATCACGGTGGAGTTGTCCATGGTCCAGAACGTGCCCATGTAGCGCGTCTTCAACCCCATGCGCTTGCCCTGCCCGACGAACTCGGGAATCGGCGCCAGCACGTAGCCGTGGAAAATGGTGAAGTCCGGATCGGCGCGGCGCAGCTTGATGACCTCGGTCGACACGTCGACGCTGCCCGGCGGCGTCATGATCTCGGTGGCCACCGTCAGCCCCAGCTTCTGCGCCACCGCGCGCGAACTGGCGATCGGGTCGCGGCCGAACTCGGTATCCGAATACACGAACGCCACCTTGGCGCCCGGCTTTTCCTTGGCGATGTAGCGCAACAGGATGCCGAACATCTCCGTGTAGTCCGGCCCCAGCATGAACTGCGCCGGATACTTGGCCGGGTCGTTCAGCTCGGTGGCGAACGACGCGCCCGTCATGAGGATGTTGCCCGAACGGTTGAGCTCGGCATTGATGGTCTTGGAAAACCCGGTCGAATCACCGTAGTAGAAATTGACCTTGTTCTGGCTGGTGATCTTCTTGAAGGCCGCCACCGAAGCATCCACCTTATAGGCGGTGTCCTCCGGCACGTAGCGCAGCTTGCGGCCCTTGACGCCGCCCTGGTCATTGACGATCTTGACGTAGTCGGTGATGCCGGCATGGATGCCCTGCCCGGCGAACGCGAACACGCCGCTCAGCGGGATCGAGCCGCCCAGCACCAGGTCCTCCTCGGCCTGGGCCGCCGGCGCCGCGGCCAGCGCCAATGCCACGCCCAAGGGGGCCAGCAACTTCGATAAACCGCTGCCTATCCGGATGCGCTTCATGGTTTCGTCTCCTGGTTCTCTTGGGAATACGCGGCCGCCGTCTAGGTGCGGAATGGCCACAGATGGAAGTAGCGGCGCGCGCGGCGCCAGATTTCCGCGAGCCCGTGCGGCTCGAAGATCAGAAAGCCCACGATCAGCAGGCCGAACACAATCGTGCGCACCGGCGATATCAGCCGCAGGGCATCGCCCCCCACCGGCAGCCAGCCCACCACCAGCTTGAGCAGTTCGGGCACCATGGTCATGAACACGGCGCCCAGGATGGAACCCAGGATCGACCCCATGCCGCCCACGATGATCGCGGCCAGGAAGAAGATCGACATGATCAGCGGAAAGCTCTCCGGCGTGACCACGCGGAAGAAATACGCCCACAGCCCGCCCGCCACGCCCGCATAGAACGACGACAGCCCGAACGACAGCAGCTTGTAGCGCAGCAGGTGGATGCCCAGCACCTCGGCGGAAATGTCGCGGTCGCGTATCGCGATGAAGGCGCGGCCGATGCGCGTGCGGAACAGGTTGGCCGCGCCCAGCACCATCAGCACCGTCGACGGCACGATCAGCCAATAGATCTTGAACGACGTGTCCAGATCGATCCCCAGCAGCCGCGCCGGCGGCACCTGCAAGCCGCCGGTCCCGCCCGTGAAGGCCCAATTCGCGAACACGAAGTGCGCGATGAACGAAGCCGCGATGGTCGAGATCGCCAGGTACAGCCCCTTGACCCGCAGTGAAGGGATGCCCACCAGCAGCCCGCCCAGCATCGCCACCACGCCGGCCCCCAGCAGATTCAGCAGCACCGGCGTGCCCAGCCGCAGTTCCATCACCGCCACCGTATAGGCGCCCAGCCCCATGAACGCCGCCTGCCCCAGGCTCACCAGCCCGGTGTATCCCGTCAGGATGTTCAGCCCCGTGGCGCTGGCCACGTTGATCGCCACCAGGCACGCCAGGTACAGCCAGTAGGCGTCGGCCACGAACGGGAACAGCGCCAGCGACGCCGCCAGCAGCGCCAGCCACAGCCGCTGGGTTGCCGTATCGAACAGCGCCTCGTCGGCCCGGTAGGTCTCTTTCGCGGTCGCGATGCGCATGGCTACAGCCTCTCGATTTCGCGCGTGCCGAACAGCCCATAGGGCCGCATCATCAGCACCGCCACCAGCACCACGAAGGTCGCCAGCAGTTTGTATTCGCCGCCCAGGTAGGCGCCGGCCCAGGCCTCCAGCAGCCCGATGAAAATGCCTCCCACCAGGGCCCCCGCCACGCTGTCCAGCCCGCCCACGATCACCACCACCAGCACCGACAGGCCGAACACGCCCATCGACGATGAGATCCCCCCGATCGCCCCCACGATCACCCCCGATACCGCCGCGATCGCGCCCGCCGCCGCCCACGACAGCGAGAACACCCGCGGCACGTTGATGCCCATCGCGTAGGCCGCTCCCTGGTCCGAGGCGGTGGCGCGCAGGGCCACCCCGCCGCGCCAGTAGCGGAACACCGCCAGCACCAGCAACACCAGCGCCAGCGCCACCCAGAAGCCATAGAACACCTTGGGCGCGACAAACGCCTCGCCCACCATCACCGGCGCGCGCGGCATGAACTCCGGCAGGCGGCGCTGATCCGCGGTCCAGATCAGTTCCACCACGCCCACCAGGATCGACGCCAGTCCCACGGTGATCATGAACACCGAGATCGGTGACTCGCCCAGCATCGGCCGGATCGTCACCCGCTCCACCACCGCGCCCAGCGCGGCAGACAACGCCACCGCCCCGGCGATCGCCGCCCACACCGGCCAGGCCATGCCGGCGGCAAACGCATAGAACACGTAGGCGCCCATCATCAGGAATTCGCCGATGGCGATGTTCACCACCCGCGTCGCCTTGTAGACGATCACGAACGCCAGCGCCGCCAGCGCGTACAGGCCGCCGCTGCCCAGCCCGGCCAGCGTCACCTCCAGGAAGAACAGGCCGTCCATCAGGCCGCCTCGCGCAGCCGCCGGCGCAGGTCGCCGACGTCACCCGCGCCCAGATAGGCCTTGATGACCTCGGGATCGGCCTGCACCGCCGCCGGCGTGCCATCGGCGATCACCTGGCCAAAGTTCAGCACCACCACATGGTCCGACAGGTCCATCACCATGCCCATGTCGTGCTCCACCATCAGCACCGTCACGCCCCACTCGGCGCGCGCATCGAGGATGAAGCGAGCCATGTCGTCGGTCTCCTCGCGGTTCATGCCCGCCACCGGCTCGTCCAGCATCAGCACCTTGGGCTGCATCGCCAGCGCCCGCGCCAGCTCCACCCGCTTGCGCAGCCCGTACGACAGCGCCGCCACCGGCGCATGGCGGATGTGGTCGATCTCCAGGAAGTCGATGATGCGTTCTTCGATATCGGCGCGCAGCGCCATCTCTTCGCGCCGCGCCCGGCCCAGGTACAGCAGCGCATCGAGCACATTGGTGCGCAGGTGGGCGTGGCGCCCCAGCTTGATGTTGTCCAGCACCGTCATGCCGCGGAACAGCGCGATGTTCTGGAAGCTGCGCGCCAGCCCCAGCCGGGCGCGCTCGGGCGCCGCCACGCGCGTGATGTCGCGGCCCAGGAAGCGGATGGTGCCCGCGGCTGGCCGGTAGAAACCCGAGATGGTATTGAACAGCGAGGTCTTGCCCGCGCCGTTGGGGCCGATGACCGTGGTGATGGATCCGGGCGCGACACGAAAGCCCACGCCCGTCAGCGCCTTGACCCCGCCGAACGCCAACGTGACCCCATCCACCTCCAGCAAGGGAGGGCTGTCGGATTGATCCACCTTTGTCTCCTCGCTTTGGTCGCGAAGCTGTTTTTCTATTGGCGGTGAATCAGCGTAGCCCCGAGGCAGGCGATGCGGCGAACCTGTCTTTACCTACGCTGTACAGCGCCGGAAAATCGTTCTATGCGTTACGCTTGTGTGGCGGACGGCAACCGAGCAAGCGCTTGGTTCCGAACATAGCATCGTGGTTTTTGGATCGAAAGTTGGTATTTACCCGATAACGGAGACAAGCCATGAACCCACCCCTTCCGGTCTTTCCAACCCTGCTGCTGGAAACCGGCGACGGCATCGCCACGCTCACGCTGAACCAGCCCGCCACGCTCAACGCCATCGACGTCGCCATGGCGCTCGACCTGCAGCGCGCCGCCCAATGGCTCGATACGCGCGCCGACATCCGCGTCGTGCTGCTGCGCGGCGCCGGCAAGGCCTTCTGCGCCGGCGGCGACATCACGCTGTTCGAAGGCGACGTCAACGCGGTGCGCGCGAAACTGCTCGCCCTGTTCACCCCGCTCAACGATTTCGTCGCGCACGTCGCGCGCATGGACAAGCTGTGGCTGGCGCAGATACACGGCGTCGCGGCCGGCGCCGGCCTGTCGCTGGCGCTGGCCTGCGACCTCGCCATCGCCGAGGCCGACACGCGCTTCATGACGGCCTACCTGAAACTCGGCGCCACGCCCGATGCCGGCATGACGCATGGCCTGAACCGCCTGCTCGGCCCGCGCCGCGCGCTCGACCTGCTGCTGCGCCACGACGCCTTCAGCGCCGCCGATGCGCACGCCTGGGGACTCGTCAACCGCATCGCCGACGCCGGCCAGCTCACGCCGCAAGCGCAGGCCTACGCGCAACAGCTGGCCAGCCACGCGCCGCACGGTATCGCCGGCGCCAAGCACCTGCTGCGCAACGCCGCCCATGCCACGCTGGAAACGCAGCTGGCCGAAGAAACCGCCTGCTTCCTGGAAACCGCACGGCGCGAGGATTTCACCGAAGGCGTGCGCGCCTTCCGCGAAAAACGCGCGCCGCGCTTCCAGGGCCGGTAAAGCGCGGCGCCCGCGTCAGAACTTGTAGGTGACGCTGGCAATCGCGCTGCGGCGCGCTCCGTACCAGCAGTCGCCGCGCGACAGGCACGTCGCCAGATAGGTCTTGTCCGTCAGGTTGTTGACGTTCAAGGCATAGCGCCAGTGGCTGGTTTCATACGCCATCATGGCGTCGACCAGCCACACCGGCGACAGCTTGGGCCCATCGCCATCGCGGAACGACGACATCCAGCGCGTGCCCGCGCCCACCGTGAAGCGTCCGTCCAGGTTGTCGAGCGCGAAGCGGTACCGGCCCCACGCCGCGGCCTGGTGGCGCGGAATGCCTTCCAGCTGCGGATCCAGGTCGATGTAGTTGTAGTGCGCGATCACGTCGAACGACGACGTCACCTGGCCGCGCCATTCCAGCTCCAGGCCGCGGGTGCGCGTCTTGCCCGTCTGCACGTTGTTCAGCGCCGCCGTCGGATCCGGCACCAGGCGGTTCTTCTCCCGCAGGTCATACACCGACGCCGTGGCCAGGTGGCTGCCATCCTGCGACTGGTATTTCACGCCCGCTTCCCATTGCTTGCCGCGCAGCGGCTTGTACAGCTCGGGCACCGCGCCATCGGGCGTCTTGCGCGTGGTGCTGGCCACCGGCGTGAACGATTCGCTGTAGCTGATGTAGGGCGACCAGCCGTTGCTGGCCGCGTACATCAACCCGAAACGCTTGGTGGTAGCCTGGGCCTTGTCCGCGTCGCCGCCCTCGAGCTGGCTGCGGGCGCGGTCGTGGCGCACGCCCGCCGTCACGATCCAGTTCTGGCCGATCTTCATCTGGTCCTGCAGATAGATGCCGGTCTGGCGCTGGTTGAACTGCGGCTCGCCGGTAAGCTCGGGAATGTAGCCATTGCCGTATACGGGCGAGTAGGCATCGATCGTGTCCATGCCGCTGCCGCTCTCGCGGTCGCGGCGATAGCGCGACCAGTCCAGGCCCAGCAGCAGCTTGTGCGTCACGATACCGGTGCCGACCTCGCCCGTCAGATGCTGGTCCAGCGTATCCATGCGGACCTTGGTGATGGTGTCGTCGGCGTAGCGGCCGATGATGCGCTGGTTGATCGGATCCGCGGCCCAGCCGCCCGGGACGCTGAACGAATCCGCATAGTGCGTGAAATACGTCACCTTGTTGTTCGCGTGGCGAAAGCCCTGGCTGAACGCCCATTTGTCGTTGAACTTGTGCTCGAACAACCAGCCGAAGCTGCGGCGCTCGGAATCGTAGCGATCGTGATCCGGCTCGCCGATGAAGCGATAGGTCGGAATCATGCCGTTCGGATTGGGCGTGCGCATCCCCGACCACGGCATGAACTGCGCGGTCGAGCCCGACTTGTCCTTCTGGTACAGCGCCTGCAAGGTCAGTGTCGTCGCCGCGCTCGGCCGCCACGTCAGCGACGGCGCCACCAACGTGCGGTCGTCCGGCACATGGTGCACCTGGGTATCGGCGTCGCGCTGCAGCGCCACCAGGCGGTACAGCCACTGGCCATCTTCGGTTATGGGCCCCGTCAGGTCCATCTGCGCCTGCTTGCGCCCGTGGTTGCCCAGCTGCACGCCCACTTCGCGCTGCGCCTCGGCCAACGGACGCTTGCTCACCATGTTGATGAGGCCGCCCGTGCTGCCCTGGCCGTAAGTCATGGCCGCCGGCCCGCGCAGCACCTCGATGCGCTCCAGCATGTATGGATCGGGACGGGTCGTGCTGGTGTAGTAGTCGAACGCCTGGCGCATGCCGTCCAGGTAGACGTCCACATCGGTCCCGCGCACGCGCACGCTGTCGCTGCGCGAATCCAGGCCGTAGGCGTCGGACCGCACGCCCGCCGCATAACCCAGTGCCTCCTGCAGGCTGGTGGCGCCCTGGTCCACGATCTGGTCGCGCGGCACCACGGTGATCGATTGCGCCGTTTCGTTCAGCGGCGTATCCGTCTTGGTGGCCGTGGCCGACCGGGTGGCGGCATAGCCCAGCACCGGGCCGGTCGCCGTCTCCTCCGCGCCGGCCTCCACCCTGACGGACGGCAAGGTCGTCGGCTCGGTGGGCGCCGACTGCGCGACCAGCGCGGCCGGCAGCAGGCTCAACGCCGCCGCCAGGCTGGCGCGGCGGGACATGACAGGATCAAACATCGACGTGGCTCCCCTTGATGGATTTTCGAGAGCCAGATGTTAATGTTTCTCGTTATTGAAATGGTTCCTTTTCCCTACAAAAGGAAAGTCTTCCCCTGTTTGCAACAGGGCCGGCGTGGCTTGCGCGCGACAAGCCACCCGGCCCCAAAAAAAGAAAACCCTCATCGAGGCCCCGCCGGCCCTCGTCGGCTCAGGCCTCGTCGGCTCAGCCCTTGCCCCCTGCCCCCGCTCGGCTCCCCGCCGATTCAGCCCCGGCCGGCGCGCAGTTCGACCGCCTTGGCCCAGCGCCGCGCCACCGACGGCGAGGTCGCGCAGGTCGCGGACTCCGTCACGACCCGCACGGCGCGCTCCAGCAGCTGGATATCCGCTTCATGCTGGCGCGCCACGTGCGGATCCTCGAAGAAGATGACGCGCTGGCACTGGTGCTCCAGCACCAGTTCCGCGATCTGCGCGTCGCCGCCCAGCGGCCCGCTCAGGTAGCGATGCACCCACGGCGTATCCTTGGGCCAGCCGCGCGACCACGCCAGCTCGTTCAGGCGGCCGCCGGTGGTGCCGGTGGCCACGCGCCGCGCGAACTGCGACAGCACGTCGAAGTGTTCGGCCGCAAACGCCACCATCTCGTCCTTGAGCGCATCGTGCGCGATCAACGCCAGCGTCTGGCCAGCGTAGTTGAACAGGCGCGATGCCGCCGCATCCGGCGCCAGCCCGGCGTGCACCCGCTCCACCTCCATCCATTCGATGGCGCCCGCGAGCGTCGAGATGAACGGACGGCCATGCGTGATGCACTGGCGCTTGAGCGCCAGCGCCTCGGGGAAGATCGAAGACGGGTCCACCGGATCGATCAGGTAGATCGCGCCGTCGAACGGCGCCTGCCCGTCGCGTCCTTCGGTGACGCGCGCCACCAGCTTCATCAACCCGCCCTCGCGGCCATACGGATAGCGGATCAGGCCGGGATAGCCCTGCAGCATGCCCTCGCGCACGATCGCGTCGTGCGTGCGGCCCACGGTATGCAACTGCACGCCCAGTTCGCGGATGGTGGATGAGCAGGCCCGCAGCCAGGTGAACAAGGCGGCATCGGGCGTTTCGTGGTGCAGTCGGTTGGCGGCCAGGCCAAAGCGCAATTGGGCAGCGGGCATCGGTAGACTCGGATGGCAAGGACAACGAAGAGAGTCTTGATGATACCCCGCCGCCCGCGCCCCCAATGCAAAAACGCTCCCGAAGGAGCGTTTCGCAGAAGGTTCAGTCGGCCTCGTCGATCCAGGCCATCTGGATGGCCTCCAGGATCTTTTCGCCGCTGCGTTCCGGGTCGTCACTGAAGCCGGGCAAGGCCAGCACCCATTCGCGCAGCTGAGTGAAGCGTAGCGTCTTGGGATCGACGTCCGGGTGGGCGTCCGCCAGCGCCTCGGCGATCTGGTAAGTATCGGTCCACTTCATCAATGGCCCTCTTTCGCGTGGTTGATGGTGTACTTGGGGATCTCGATCGTCAGATCGGCATCCTCGACCCGCGCCTGGCAAGACAGGCGCGAGGTCGGCGTCAGGCCCCAGGCCTTGTCCAGCAGGTCCTCTTCGTCATCGGTCGCGTCTTCCAGCGAAGCATAACCCTGCTTGACCACCACGTGACAGGTCGTACACGCGCACGACAGTTCGCAGGCATGCTCGATGTCGATATGGTTGTCCAGCAGGACGCGGCAGATCGACACGCCCTTGGGCGCGTCTTCGATCACGGCGCCCTCGGGGCAGTAGTCGGGATGAGGCAGTACGGTCAGTTTCGGCATAGCGTGTTATCAGGCGATCTCGTCAAGTTTGCGGCCGGCCAGCGCGGCGCGGATGCTGCGGTCCATGCGGCGCGCGGCAAATTCATCGGTCGCGGCCGACAAAGCCTCGACCGCGGCCTTCACCGCGTCCACGTCCTGCGCCTCCTGGGCGCGGCTGGCCGCCTGCAGGCATTCATCGACCCGTTGGCGTTCCTCGGCATTCAGCAGGTCGCCGTCGACAGCCAGCGCGGCCTGCACCGACTCGACCAGTTGGCGCGCTTCCACCTGCTGCTCGCGCAGCATGCGGGCGCGGGCGTCGTTGTCGGCCTGCGCCACGCTGTCGGCCAGCATGCGCGCGACTTCGTCGTCGCTCAGGCCGTACGACGGCTTGACCGACACCGCCGCTTCCACGCCTGTGCTCTGCTCGCGCGCGGTCACGCTCAGCAGTCCGTCGGCATCCACCTGGAACGTCACGCGGATCCGCGCGGCGCCCGCCACCATCGGCGGAATGCCGCGCAGGTCGAAACGCGCCAGCGAACGGCAATCCGACACCAGGTCGCGCTCGCCCTGCAGCACGTGGATGCTCATGGCCGTCTGGCCATCCTTGAAGGTGGTGAATTCCTGCGCGCGCGCCACCGGAATGGTGCTGTTGCGCGGGATCACGCGCTCGACCAGCCCGCCCATGGTTTCCAGGCCGAGCGACAGCGGCGTCACATCCAGCAGCAGCCAGTCTTCGCCCGGCGCGCGGTTGCCGGCCAGCAGATTGGCCTGCAGCGCGGCGCCCAGCGCCACCACCTGGTCCGGATCCAGATCGGTCAGCGGCTCGGTGCCGAACATCTCGCCCACCGCGGCGCGCACCACCGGCATGCGCGTGGCGCCGCCCACCATCACCACGCCGCGCACGTCGGCCGGCTTGAGCGCGGCGTCGCGCAGCGCCTGGCGCGCGCTGTCCAGCGTGCGCTGCACCAGAGGCTGGGCCAGCGCCTCGAACTGCGCGCGGGTCAGCGTGTGATCGATCACCTGGCCATTGGCCAGCGTCAGATTCAGATTGGCCTCCTGCGCGTCCGACAGCGCCTCGCGCGCCGCGCGCGCCGCCATCAGCAGGCCGCGCCGGTCGGCGTGCGTCAGTGCTTTGGCGCCCGCGGCCGCCACCACGTGGTCGACGATGAGCGAATCGAAATCATCGCCGCCCAGCGCGGTATCGCCGCCGGTCGAGATCACTTCGAACACGCCCTGCGTCAATCGCAGGATGGAGATATCGAACGTGCCGCCACCGAGGTCATAGACGGCATACACGCCTTCGGCGGCGTTATCCAGGCCGTAGGCGATCGCCGCGGCGGTCGGCTCGTTCAAGAGGCGCAGCACGTTCAGGCCGGCCAGGCGCGCCGCGTCGCGGGTCGCCTGGCGCTGGGCGTCGTCGAAATAGGCCGGCACCGTGATGACGGCGCCCACCAGGTCATCGCCCAGCACGTCCTCGGCGCGCTGGCGCAGCACCGCCAGGATCTGCGCCGACACTTCCACCGGGCTCAGGTCGCCCTGCGCGGTGCGGATACGCACCATGCCGGGCGCATCCACGAATTCGTAAGGGGCGCGCGTGGCGCGCGCCTCTTCCAGCGAACGGCCCATGAAACGCTTGACCGACACCACCGTGTTCAGCGGGTCCTCGGCTTGCTGCGCCAGGGGTTCACGCCCCGTGGTGACCTTGCCGCCGGGGAAATAGCGCACCGCCGACGGCAGCAGCACGTGGCCCTGCGCATCAGGCAGGACCTCGGCGACGCTGCTGCGCACGGCGGCAACCAGGGAATTGGTGGTGCCCAGGTCGATCCCCACCGCCAGCTTGCGCTGGTGCGGCGCGGGCGATTCGCCGGGCTCGGAAATCTGCAATAAGGCCATGATTGTTTTTTCTACTCAGTAGGCGGCGAAGTCCGGGCGCCCCGCGGCCGGGCCATCCTGGGGGACTAGGAATCGGGGTGGGCCTGGGCCAGCTCCTGCGCCAGCTTCTCCACGAACATCCATTCCCGCACCTTGAGACCCGCCGCGGCGTAGTCGCGCTGTTCGTCCAGCAGGCGCGTCAACGCGGCGCGCATCTGCTGCCGGGCATCCTCCAGCTCGGTCCGCAGCTCGGCCAGCACGCCGGCGTCATTGCGCGCGTCGTCCATCATTTCGCGCCAGGTCATCTGCTGCATCAGGAAAGCCGTGTCCATCGACGTATTGCTCTCGGTCTGCAGATCCACGCCGGCCTGTTCGCACAGGTAGCGCGCCCGCAACAGCGGATCGCGCAACTGGCGATAGGCCTCGTTGGCGCGCGCCGCCCACTGCATGGCCACGCGGCGTTCCGCGGGGCTGGCGGTGGCATAGCGGTCGGGATGCACCTGCGCGGCGACGGTGCGCCACGCCGATTCCAGCGCCTGGGCGTCCAGGTCGAAGCGTGCCGGCAAGCCGAACAGGCTGAAGTGATCGTCTCCAGCCAAGACTTACACCGTGAACGACTCGCCGCAGCCGCAGGTCGCCTTCTCGTTGGGGTTGCGGAACTTGAAACCTTCGTTCAGGCCTTCGCGGGCGTAGTCCAGCTCGGTGCCGTCCAGGTAGGCCAGGCTCTTGGGATCGACGAACACCTTCACGCCGAAGCTCTCGAACACCTGGTCCTCGGGCGCCGCGTCGTCCACATACTCCAGCTTGTAGGCCATGCCGGAACAACCCGTCGTCCTAACGCCGAGGCGCAAGCCGATCCCCTTGCCGCGCTTTTGCAAGTAGCGGCCGATGTGGGTGGCAGCCTGTTGGGTCAGGGTAACGGACATGTTCAGCTCGCAACAGCTTCGGCCGGAACCGAATGCTTTTCCTTGTAGTTCTGCACCGCGGCCTTGATCGCGTCTTCGGCCAGGATCGAGCAGTGCACTTTCACCGGCGGCAGGGCCAGTTCTTCGGCGATCTGCGTGTTACGAATGTTCATGGCTTCGTCCAGCGTCTTGCCCTTGACCCACTCGGTCACGAGCGAGCTGGAGGCGATGGCCGAGCCACAGCCGTAGGTCTTGAAGCGCGCGTCTTCGATGACGCCGGCTTCGTTCACCTTGATCTGCAGCTTCATGACGTCGCCACAGGCAGGGGCGCCGACCATGCCGGTGCCCACCGAGTCGTCCGACTTGTCGAACGAACCGACGTTGCGCGGGTTTTCGTAGTGATCCAGGACTTTGGTGCTGTAAGACATGTTAGTTCTCCACGTATTCTTTGGCTCGGGCGCTCAGTGCGCGGCCCACTGCACGGTATTCAGATCGATGCCTTCCTTGGCCATTTCCCACAGCGGCGACATGTCGCGCAGCTTGCCGACACGGCTCTTGAGCAGTTCGATGGTGTAGTCCACTTCCTGCTCGGTGGTGAAACGGCCCAGCGTGAAGCGGATCGAGCTGTGCGCCAGCTCGTCGTTGCGGCCCAGGGCGCGCAGCACGTAGGAAGGTTCCAGGCTGGCCGAGGTGCAGGCCGAACCGCTGGACACGGCCAGTTCCTTGATCGCCATGATCAGGGACTCGCCTTCGACATAATTGAAGCTGACGTTCAGGTTGTGCGGCACGCGCTGGTCCATGTCGCCGTTGAGGTAGACCTCTTCGATCTGCGACAGGCCGGCCCAGAGGCGATCACGCAGCATGCGGATGCGCTCGTTCTCGGTGCCCATTTCCTCGCGGGCCAGGCGGAAGGATTCGCCCATGCCGACAATCTGGTGCGTGGCCAGCGTGCCCGAACGGAAACCACGTTCATGGCCGCCGCCGTGCATCTGCGCCTCGATGCGCACGCGCGGCTTGCGGCGCACGTACAGCGCGCCGATGCCCTTGGGGCCGTAGGTCTTGTGCGCCGAGAACGACATCAGGTCGACCTTCAGCTTCTGCAGGTCGATCTCGACCTTGCCGGTGGCTTGCGCGGCGTCGACGTGGAAGATGATGCCCTTCTCGCGGCAGATCTCGCCCAGGGTTTCGATATCCTGGATGACGCCGATTTCGTTGTTCACCATCATCACGGACACCAGCACGGTGTCGGGACGCAGCGCCGCCTTGAAGACGTCCAGGTCGATCAGGCCGTTGTCCTTGACGTCCAGGTAGGTCACTTCGAACCCCTGGCGCTCGAGTTCACGACAGGTGTCGAGCACGGCCTTGTGCTCGGTCTTGACGGTGATGATGTGCTTGCCGCGTTCGGCGTAGAAGTTGGCGGCGCCCTTGATCGCCAGGTTGTCGGATTCGGTGGCGCCGGAGGTCCAGACGATCTCGCGCGGATCGGCGTTCACCAGCTTGGCGACTTCCTCGCGGGCACGCTCGACGGCGTCCTCGGACTCCCAGCCAAACGAGTGGCTGCGGGAAGCGGGATTGCCAAAGTTCTCGTACAGCCAGGGCACCATTTTCTCGACGACGCGCGGGTCGACGGGGGTGGTGGCCGAGTAGTCCAGATAGATCGGGCGGGTGGTCATTTCTACAACTCCTACTGCTTATACGGTGGCATTGGCCGCGACGGTGGTGGTCGGGGCATTGGCGGCGGTGTTGGCGCCGCCCACCCGATTCACGCGTACCGCGCACGCCTGGGCTTGATTGTTGGCTTCCTGCAATTGGCGCACGCGCTGCTGATCGACCAGATCCTGCAGCGACACCGAATCCAGGTAATCGACCATCTTGCGATTGAGCGTGGCCCAGAGTTCATGCGTCATGCACTTGCCAGGCTTGCCGTCGTTGCCGCTCGTACAGTCCCGCTTGCCGCCACAGCTGGTGGCGTCCAGCGGCTCGTCCACGGCGAAGATGATGTCGGCCACGGTCACGTTGCGCGCCAGGCGGGCGAGCGAGTAACCGCCGCCGGGGCCGCGCACGCTGTCCACGAGTTCGTGGCGACGCAGTTTCCCGAACAGCTGTTCCAGGTAGGAAAGCGAAATATTCTGACGCTGGCTGATGGCCGCAAGAGTGACCGGGCCGCTATGCTGCCGCATAGCCAGATCGATCATGGCAGTCACGGCGAAACGCCCTTTGGTAGTTAGCCGCATGGTGAATTCCCTGTGATTCGGCAATGGCCGCCGGCGAATCCGGCGGTCAATACCCGAGTAATTGGCTCAAGTATAGCAAATTCCCGAGTAATTTGGTATGGCTCCCGGCTAGAAAAAACCGCGCTGTCGCGCGGTTCTTTTCACTGCCAATTCACCGGGAGCCCCACAGGGCGCCCCGGCGCACAGGAGACCTCAGGCCGCCTGGTATTGGGTAGCGCGCTTGCGGACCAGTTCGAGCACGCCCTGACAGGCGTCTTCGAGGTAGTCCAGCACCTTGCCGAAACCATCGGCGCCGCCATAGTAGGGATCGGGCACGGTGGCTTCTTCGAACTCGTTGGCAAAGCGCATCAGCAGCATCAACTTGTGCTGATAGGCCTTGGGGCACTGCTGCTGCATGGCGGACAGATTGTCCCAGTCCATGGCGAGGATGAGGTCGAAGTCGCGGAAGTCTTCCGCGGTGACCTGGCGGGCCTCGCAGTGCGTGATCTCGTAGCCGCGCTTACGCGCTGCGGCCTGCGCCCGGGCATCAGGCGCCTCGCCGATGTGAAACGCGTGCGTGCCCGCGGAGTCGATGCGAACCACATCGCCCAAACCCGCGTCGTTCACCAAATGGCGAAACACGCCCTCTGCGCTCGGCGAGCGACAGATATTGCCCATGCAAACGAAAAGTACCTTGGTCATCATGGGAGTAAGTGTGCGGGAAAACCCGAGATAAGGCAAGCTTTTTTTGCGCTCAGAGACTCTCTTTAGCGGCGATGCATCCTCGAAAATTTACCCTATAAATCAAATAGTTAAACGCTATATTTAACTTCAGCCCAGGGCCGCGAGCCGCTTCGGTTACGCAAATTCCGGGCCCCGCTTCTGCAACACTTGCCTCATCATCAATTTCAGCAACCCGTCAGCGAAAAGACACATAAAGATACAGCTTTACCCTCATACCGCGCCGTCCAGCAGCACCCGCTGCTTCAAGGCCGTCAGGGCATCGCGAGCGGCCGCGGCCTGCTCGAATTCCAGGTTGCGGGCATGGTCCATCATCAGCTTTTCAAGCCGCTTGATTTCGCGCGCCAGCGCCTTCTCGTCCTTCAGCAATTCGGCCGGCACCGCCGCTTCCAGCGCATCGTGCTGCACCGGGGCCACGATACCGTCGATCAGCTCGCGCACCGCCTTCTGCACGCCGCGCGCGGTAATGCCGTGGTCGGCATTGAATTGCAACTGCTTGGCGCGGCGCCGGCTGGTCTCTTCCATGGCCCGCTGCATCGAATCCGTGATGCGGTCGGCATACAGGATGGCGTGGCCATTCAGGTTGCGGGCGGCCCGGCCGATGGTCTGGATCAGGCTGCGCTCGGAACGCAGGAAACCTTCCTTGTCGGCATCCAGGATGGCCACCAGCGACACTTCCGGGATGTCCAGGCCTTCACGCAGCAGGTTGATGCCCACCAGCACGTCGAACGTGCCCAGGCGCAGGTCGCGGATGATCTCCACCCGCTCGACCGTATCGATGTCCGAGTGCAGGTAGCGCACCCGCACGCCGTGCTCGGTCAGGAAGTCGGTCAGGTCCTCGGCCATGCGCTTGGTCAGCGTGGTGACCAGCACCCGCTCGCCCTGGCTGGTGCGCGCCTTGATCTGGCCCAGCAGGTCGTCGACCTGCGTGCGGGCCGGCAACACCTCGACGATCGGGTCGACCAGGCCGGTGGGACGCACCACCTGCTCGACCACGTTGTCGGCATGCTCTTTTTCGTAGGCCGCCGGCGTGGCCGACACGAACACGCACTGGCGCATGCGGGCCTCGAACTCCTCCAGCTTGAGCGGGCGGTTGTCCAGCGCCGAGGGCAGCCGGAAACCATACTGCACCAGGGTTTCCTTGCGCGAGCGGTCGCCGCGGTACATGGCGCTGAGCTGGCCGATGGTGACGTGGCTTTCGTCGATGAACATCAGCGCGTCGGCGGGCAGGTAGTCGATCAGCGTGGGCGGCGGCTCGCCGGGCGCGGCGCCCGACAGATGGCGCGAGTAGTTCTCGATGCCCTTGCAGAACCCCAGTTCCTGCAGCATTTCCAGGTCGAAGCGGGTGCGCTGCTCCAGGCGCTGGGCTTCCACCAGGTGGCCGTCATCGACGAAGCGCTTGGTGCGCTCGCGCAGCTCTTCCTTGATGGTCTCGATGGCGCGCAGCACGGTGTCGCGCGGCGTCACGTAGTGCGAACCCGGGTAGACGGTGAAGCGCGGCAGCTTCTGGCGAATACGGCCGGTCAGCGGATCGAACAGTTCGAGGCTTTCGATTTCGTCGTCGAACAGCGTCAGGCGCAGCGCCAGCTCGGCGCTTTCCGCGGGGAAGATGTCGATGGTTTCGCCGCGTACCCGGAACACGCCGCGGGTGAACTCGGCGTCGTTGCGGGTGTACTGCATGGCCACCAGCCGCGCCAGGATCTCGCGCCGCGAAATCTGGTCGCCGGCACGCAGGATCAGCACCATCGCGTGGTAGTCGCCGGGGTTGCCGATACCGTAGATGCACGACACGGTGCCCACGATGATGGTGTCGCGCCGTTCCAGCAGGCTCTTGGTGGCCGACAGCCGCATCTGCTCGATGTGTTCATTGATGGACGAATCCTTCTCGATGAACAGGTCGCGCGTCGGCACGTAGGCCTCGGGCTGGTAGTAGTCGTAGTACGAAACGAAGTATTCCACGGCGTTCTTGGGAAAGAACTCGCGCATTTCGGCGTACAGCTGCGCCGCCAGCGTCTTGTTGGGCGCCAGCACCAGCGCCGGCCGCCCGAGCTGGGCGATGACGTTGGCCATGGTGTAGGTCTTGCCCGAACCGGTCACGCCCAGCAGGGTCTGGTACATCAGGCCGTCCTGCACGCCCTGGATCAGTCCCTCTATTGCGCCCGGCTGGTCGCCGGCAGGCGGATAGGGTTGATACAGGTGGAATGGGCTGTCCGGGAAATCGACATACCCCGGGCCGGCCTCCGGAGCCGCCACGGCAGCGCCAGAGGGCCCATCGGTCGCCCCGTCGGTGACCGCGCCAACGGCTGCGGCACCCGCCGCGCTCGGGTCTATTGCGCTCTTAGGCATGCTAGACTGTTCCCAGGGTAAACCCCCCATTATCCACAGCACTTCCGACTGCGTCCACTCACCCTCAGCAGAGTCCCATGAGCACCCTTTTCGATTCCGTCGAACTCGCGCCGCGCGACCCCATTCTTGGCCTGAACGAACAATACAACGCGGACACCCGCCCCGGTAAAGTCAATCTGGGCGTGGGCGTGTACTACGACGACCAGGGCCGGATTCCCCTGCTGGGCGCCGTGCGCAAGGCGGAAATCGCCCGCATCGAGGCCGCCGCCGCCCGCGGCTACCTGCCGATCGAAGGCATCGCTGGCTACAACCAGGGCGCGCAAGCCCTGCTGATCGGCAAGGATTCCCCGCTGGCCGCCGCCGGCCGCGTCCTGACCACCCAGGCCCTGGGCGGCACCGGCGCGCTCAAGATCGGCGCCGACTTCCTGCGCCAGCTGCTGCCGACCTCGAAGGTCCTGATCAGCGACCCCAGCTGGGAAAACCACCGCGCGCTGTTCGAGCGCGCCGGTTTCGAAGTCGGCACCTACGCCTACTACGACGCGGCCACCCGCGGCCTGAACTTCGACGGCATGCTGGCCGCCCTGAAGGCCGCGCCGGCCAACACCGTGGTCGTGCTGCACGCCTGCTGCCACAACCCCACCGGTGTCGACCCCACCTTCGACCAATGGAAGCAGATCGCCGCGGTCGTCAAGGAAAACAAGCTGGTGCCGTTCCTGGACATCGCCTACCAGGGCTTCGGCGAAGGCCTGCATGAAGACGCCGCGGTCGTGCGCCTGTTCGCCGACCTCGACCTGACCATGTTCATCAGCTCGTCGTTCTCGAAGTCGTTCTCGCTGTACGGCGAGCGCGTCGGCGCCCTGACGGTCGTGGCCGGCAGCAAGGACGAAGCCGCCCGCGTGTTGAGCCAGCTCAAGCGCGTCATCCGCACCAACTACTCCAACCCGCCCACCCACGGCGGCACGATCGTCTCCACGGTGCTGAACTCGCCCGAACTGTTCGCCATGTGGGAAGAGGAACTCGGCGCCATGCGCGACCGCATCCGCCTGATGCGCAAGCAGCTGGTCGAGAAGATCAAGGAACACGGCGGCAAGCAGGACTTCAGCTTCGTGCTGCAGCAGCGCGGCATGTTCTCGTACTCGGGCCTGACCTCGGCCCAGGTCGACCGCCTGCGCGAAGAGCACGGCGTCTATGCCGTCTCCAGCGGCCGCATCTGCGTGGCCGCGCTCAACAGCGGCAACATCGACCAGGTGGCCAAGGGCATCGCCGCGGTGCTCTAAGACTCAGCGCCAGCGTCACCCCAAACGGGACCTTCGGGTCCCGTTTTCATTGCCTGTCACAAAACCATGCCCGATCAACGCTTGCTTTTTTGCGTTATGTCCCCCAGAATGCCGCTGTATATATGTACAGTCCGACACCCAACGGATCATCGCCATGGCCAGCAAACTCACTGATCGTCAACAGCAAATCCTGGACCTCATCCGGCAGACCGTCGCGCGCACCGGCTTTCCGCCCACCCGCGCCGAAATCGCCCAGGCCCTGGGATTTCGCTCGCCCAACGCGGCCGAAGACCATCTGAAGGCCCTGGCCCGCAAGGGCGCCATCGAACTCACGGCCGGCGCCTCGCGCGGCATCCGCCTGAAGGACAACTCCCCGACGCCGTCCCAGGCGCCGTTGCCCCTGCCCGGCCTGGCGCAGCTGCTGCTGCCGCTGGTGGGCCGCGTGGCGGCCGGCAGCCCTATCCTGGCCACCGAACACGTCGAACGCGAGATCGGCGTCGATTCCAGCCTGTTCGCCCAGGCGCCGGACTACCTGCTCAAGGTGCGCGGCATGAGCATGCGCGACGCCGGCATCCTCGAAGGCGACCTGCTGGCCGTCAAGAAAGCGTCCGAGGCCCGCAACGGCCAGATCGTCGTGGCCCGGCTGGGCGACGACGTCACCGTCAAGCGCCTACAGCGCCAGAACGGCCGCATCGAACTGCTGCCCGAGAATCCCGACTTCAACGTCATCGTGGTCGAGGCCGACCAGGAATTCGCGCTGGAAGGCATTGCCGTTGGACTGATCCGTCCGCACGCGCTGCACTGATCCTTCCGCCCCAACCTGGCGCCCGCCCGACGGCCGCGCCAAAAAACAAACCCCGCGCAAGCGGGGTTTATTTTTGACGGCGCCCCTCGCGGGGCGCCGTGGGCCGGACATCAGTGCTTGAGCACCGGATCCGTGGAACCCGGTTCGGCCGGCTTGGCGACCAGCGGTTCCTTGACCGCTTCGTCTTCAGCCAGCGGCTCCGGCAGGCGTTCCAGGGCCAGCTCCAACACCTTGTCGATCCAGCGGACCGGCACGATCTCGAGATGGTTCTTGACGTTGTCCGGGATCTCCGCCAAATCCTTGACGTTTTCTTCCGGGATCAAGACCGTCTTGATGCCACCGCGGTGGGCGGCCAGCAGCTTTTCCTTCAGGCCGCCGATCGGCAGGACTTCGCCACGCAGCGTGATCTCGCCGGTCATGGCAACGTCGGCGCGCACCGGGATGCGCGACAGGGCCGACACCATGGCCGTGGTGATCGCGATACCGGCGGACGGACCGTCCTTGGGGGTCGCGCCTTCCGGCACGTGCACGTGCATGTCGTGCTTCTCGAACACGCTGTCGGCAAAGCCCAGGCGACGCGCCCGCGAGCGCACCACGGTGCGGGCCGCCTCGACCGATTCCTTCATCACGTCGCCCAGCGAACCGGTGCGTTGGATCACGCCCTTGCCGGGCATGTCCGCCACTTCGATCGTGAGCAGGTCGCCACCGACTTCCGTCCAGGCCAGGCCGGTCACCTGACCGATCTGGTTTTCCTTTTCGGCCATGCCGAAGGTGTAGCGGCGCACGCCGAGGTAGTCGCTGAGGTTCTCGCCCGTGACGTTGACCGGCTTGAGTTCGAAGGTCTTGCCTTCGGCCTTGGCGCGGTCGCTCTGGGTCAGCAGCTGCTTGATCACCTTGCGGCAGATCTTGCCCACTTCGCGTTCGAGCGCACGCACGCCGGCTTCGCGGGTGTAGTAACGCACGATGTCGCGCAGCGCGCTGTCGTCGACGGTCAGCTCGGTATCCTTGACGCCGTTGTTCTTCATCAGCTTGGGCAGCAGATGGTCGCGGGCGATGTGGATCTTTTCTTCCTCGGTGTAGCCGGACAGGCGGATCACTTCCATCCGGTCCAGCAGGGCCGGCGGAATGTTCAACGTGTTGCTGGTGGCCACGAACATGACGTCCGACAGGTCGAAGTCGACTTCGATGTAGTGGTCCTGGAACGTGTGGTTCTGTTCCGGGTCCAGCACTTCGAGCAGCGCCGACGAGGGATCGCCGCGGAAATCCATGCCCAGCTTGTCGATTTCATCGAGCAGGAACAGGGGATTGCGCACGCCGACCTTCGACATGTTCTGGACGATCTTGCCGGGCATCGAGCCGATGTACGTACGACGGTGGCCGCGGATCTCGGCTTCGTCACGCACGCCGCCCAGGGCCATGCGCACGAACTTGCGGTTCGTGGCCTTGGCGATGGACTGGCCCAGCGAGGTCTTGCCGACCCCCGGAGGACCGACCAGGCACAGGATCGGCGCCTTGACCTTGTCCACGCGCTGTTGCACGGCGAGGTATTCGAGGATGCGTTCCTTCACCTTCTCCAGGCCGTAGTGGTCGTTGTCGAGCACCGTCTCGGCATTGGAGATGGAATTGTTGATCTTGCTCTTCTTCCTCCAGGGGAGATTGATGAGCGTATCGATGTAGTTGCGCACCACGGTGGCTTCGGCCGACATGGGCGACATGAGCTTGAGCTTCTTGAGCTCGGCATCGGCCTTCTTGCGCGCCTCCTTGGGCATGTGCGCGGCGATGATCTTCTTTTCGAGCTCCTCGATGTCGGCGCCCTCTTCGCCTTCGCCCAACTCCTTCTGAATGGCCTTGACCTGCTCATTCAGGTAGTAGTCGCGCTGGCTCTTTTCCATCTGCTTCTTCACGCGGCCGCGGATCCGCTTTTCGACCTGGAGAATGTCGATTTCGGTTTCCAGCTGCGTGAGCAGGCCTTCGAGGCGCTCGGAGGTGCCGACGATCTCGAGCATCTTCTGCTTCTGCTCGAGTTTCAGCGGAAGATGCGCGGCGATCGTGTCGGCCAGGCGGCCGGCGTCATCGATGCCGGCGAGCGAGGTCAGGATCTCCGGGGGGATCTTCTTGTTGAGTTTTACGTATTGCTCGAACTGGGCAACGATCGCGCGGCGCAGGGCCTCGGTCTCGGAGCCCTGGACGGCGTCCGGCTCGATCGGGGTGACCTGGCAGGTGAAGTGCGAATCGGCGTCTTCGATGCTGTTGATGCGGGCGCGCTGGGTGCCCTCGACCAGCACCTTGACGGTGCCGTCGGGCAGCTTGAGCATCTGCAGGATGCCGGCGACGCAGCCGATCTCGTAGACGTCTTCGGGAGTGGGATCATCCTTGCCGGCGGATTTTTGGGCCACCAGCATGATGCTCTTGCCCGCTTCCATCGCAACCTCGAGCGCGCGGATGGAGCGCGGACGGCCGACGAACAGCGGGATGACCATGTGCGGGAACACCACGACGTCGCGCAGCGGCAGCAGGGGAAGGTCGATCGGGTCGGAAGGCAGGGTCTGGCTGGCAGACATAGGAGGTTCCTCGGTATGACTCGGCGTATCGGGGACAGGATGACCGGGTATACCCGGACAGCCCCGTCAGTTACGTCTGTTATGGGAACAATAGCCGAAAATTCAAGATCCCGGCGGCCCGATAAACAAAACGGAAAAAAAATCGGCGGCCGCCATCCCGTTATATTGGACGCACCCTGGGAGTGTGCGTTCAATCAGGCGCCGGAGACAAAAAAACCCGTTACGGAAACGGGTTTTTTTGAAATATCCGTCAGGCTGCGGCGTCGCGAACTTCTCCGCGCTCGGGCTTTTCGGCCGTCCCTTCCTCGTCGGCGTAGATCAGCAGGGGCTTGCCCTCGCCTTCGATCGCGCCTTCGTCGAGCACCACGCGCTTGACGTTGCCTTGCGACGGCAGGTCATACATGGTGTCGAGCAGGGCCTGCTCGATGATGGAGCGCAGGCCGCGGGCGCCGGTCTTGCGCTTGAGCGCCTTGCGGGCGATGGCCTTGAGCGCGGCGGGCCGCACGTCCAGCTCGGCGCCTTCCATGGCGAACAGCTTCTGGAATTGCTTGAGCAGGGCGTTCTTGGGCTCGGTGAGGATCTGCACCAGGGCAGCTTCATCGAGTTCGTCCAGCGTGGCGACCACGGGCAGGCGGCCGACCAGCTCGGGGATCAGGCCGAACTTGATCAGGTCTTCGGGCTCGACTTCCGAGAACAGCTCGCCCACGCCGCGCTCGGACTTGGCGCGCACGGAGGCGGAGAAGCCGATGCCGGACTTTTCGGTGCGGTCGCGGATGACCTTTTCCAGCCCGTCGAAGGCGCCGCCGACGATGAACAGGATGTTGGTCGTGTCGACCTGGACGAAGTCCTGGTTGGGGTGCTTGCGCCCGCCCTGCGGCGGCACCGAGGCCACCGTGCCTTCGATCAGCTTGAGCAGGGCCTGCTGCACGCCCTCGCCCGACACGTCGCGGGTGATGGACGGGTTGTCGGACTTGCGGGAAATCTTGTCGATTTCGTCGATGTAGATGATGGCGCGCTGCGCCTTCTCGACTTCGTAGTTGCAGTTCTGCAGCAACTTCTGAATGATGTTCTCGACGTCTTCACCGACGTAACCGGCTTCGGTCAGCGTGGTGGCGTCTGCCATGACGAACGGCACGTTCAGCATGCGCGCGAGCGTCTGCGCCAGCAACGTCTTGCCCGACCCGGTGGGGCCGATCAGCATGATGTTGCTCTTGGACAACTCCACTTCGTCGCCCTTGATCTCGCCGTGGCGGATGCGCTTGTAGTGGTTGTAGACGGCCACCGCCAGCATGCGCTTGGGCGAGGTCTGCCCGATCACGTACTGGTCGAGGAACGTCTTGATTTCAGCCGGAGTGGGCAGTTCGGAACGAATCGCCGCGCGCGCGGTCGCCTGCGCTTCCTCGCGGATGATGTCGTTGCACAAGTCTATGCATTCATCGCAGATGAATACCGACGGACCCGCGATCAGCTTGCGGACTTCGTGCTGGCTTTTATTGCAAAACGAGCAATGCAGCACTTTTGCGTCTGCCGATCCCTTTTTTTCAGGCATATGTAGTCGTATCTCAGGTAAAGAAGCGCCGGACCGGGTAAAGGGCCCGGCGCCTGCGCTTACTCAAACAAGGCGGCAGCGGATGGGACTCAGCCGGGAAGTCAGCCTTCCGAGCGGGAGGTCATCACCTTGTCCACCAGTCCATACGATACCGCATCTTCGGCGGACATGAAGTTGTCACGTTCCGTGTCCAGGGCGATGCGGTCGATCGACTGGCCGGTATTGTCGGCCAGGATGCGATTGAGACGCTCGCGCAGGTCCAGGATCTCGCGAGCCTGGATCTGGATGTCGGAGGCCTGCCCCTGGGCGCCGCCCGAGGGCTGGTGGATCATGATGCGCGAGTTGGGCAGGGTGAAGCGCTTGCCCTTCTTGCCAGCCGCCAGCAGGAAGGCGCCCATGCTGGCCGCCAGGCCGGTGCACAGGGTCGACACGTCCGGCTTGACGAACTGCATGGTGTCGTAGATGGCCATGCCCGCGTACACCGACCCGCCGGGCGAGTTGATGTACAGGGAAATGTCCTTGTCAGGATTCTCCGATTCCAGGAACAGCAACTGGGCCACGACCAGGTTGGCCGTCGCGTCGTTGACCGGGCCCACCAGGAAGATGAGCCGCTCGCGGAGCAGGCGCGAATAGATGTCGTAGGCGCGTTCGCCGCGCCCCGACTGCTCGATCACCATGGGAATGTAGCCCAGGCCGGTGGGGGTCACCGACGACCCGCCATTCATTGCCGCATAGAAATCGGTGAATCTCTGCATAGTGTTACGCCATCCCCATCAACTGATCGAAAGGCACCTTTTCGTCGGTGACCTTGGCCTTTTCCAGAACGTGCGCGACGACGTTGTCTTCGAGCACGATCGCCTCGATTTCAGCACGACGCTGGCGGTCGGCCAGGTAATAGCTGACAACCTGGGCGGGTTGTTCGTAGTTTTCCGCGAATTCCTCGATGCGGGCGCGGACCTGTTCCGGCTTGGCCTGCAGCTGGGCTTGCTTGACCAGTTCGGACACCAGCAGGCCCAGGCGCACGCGGCGCTCGGATTCGGTCGAGAAGGCCTCGGCCGGGATCGGCACGGACTCGGCGTTCGGCACGCCACGCTGCTTGAGCTCTTCGCGGGCGGCGGCGATGCGGCTTTGCACGTCGTTGTCGACCAGCGCCTTCGGCACGTCGAACTTGCCGGCTTCGACCAGGGCGTCCATCACGCTGGCCTTGGTGCGGCCTTGCGAGCGCACCTTGACTTCGCGTTCGATGTTGCTGCGGATGTCGGCCTTGAGCTTTTCGATGTCGCCTTCGGCCTGGCCGAGCGACTTGGCGAATTCGGCGTTCAGTTCGGGCAGGACGCCTTCGGCCACTTCCTTGACGGTGATGGTGAATTCGGCGGTCTTGCCGGCGACTTCCTTGCCTTGGTAGTCATCGGGGAACTTGAGCGGGAAGACCTTGCTTTCGCCAGCCTTCAGGCCGCGGGCGGCTTCTTCGAATTCCGGCAGCATGCGGCCTTGGCCGAGCACAAAGGGGAAGTCTTCGGCCTTGCCGCCGTCGAACGGCACGCCGTCGATGGTGCCGGCGAAGTCCAGCGTGACGCGGTCGCCGTCTTGCGAGGCGCGGCCTTCACGGGCTTCGAACGTGGCGCGCTGCTTGCGCAGGACGTCCAGGGTCTGCTGCACTTCGGCGTCGGTGACGGCGGTTTCATAGCGGGTCACGGCCAGGGCCGACAGGTCCGGCACGGCGACTTCGGGGTAGACCTCGAACGTGGCGGTGAAGGCCAGCGTGTCTTCGCCGACGCCTTCCGTCTTGGGTTCCAGGTTCGGGGCGCCGGCGACGCGCAGCTTGGCGCCGTCGACGGCTTGTTCGAATGCACGGCCGACCTGGCTGTTGATCACGTCGTAGCGGATGCCGGGGCCATGGCTGCGCTCGAGCATGGCGAGCGGCGCCTTGCCGGGACGAAAGCCAGGGACCTTGGCGGTGCGGGCCACGCGCTTCAACTGCGCCTGGACTTCCTTTTCGACGTCGGCCACCGAGACGGCCAGATCAACACGGCGCTCGAGGCCGGAGAGGGTTTCAACCACAGGCTGCATTAAAAGACCTATTTTCCGAAAGATATGAGATGACGGGCGGATAAACGCGGCATTTTACCGGAAACTTCCGGACCCCTGACGCAAAGGGGCGCGAGCACCCGGATAAGCCCGGATGCTCGCGCCCCGTTTTCCACCCGGAAAGGGCGGCAAATTGCCCGCCAGGGCGCTTACTTGGCCTTGGCGATGCGATCTTCGATGTGCTGCGCGCGCTTGGCCGAGGACGGGTGCGAGCTCATCATATCGCTCTTGCCGCCGTCCAGCTCGGCCAGCTTCTGGAACGCCGTCACCAGGCCGCGGGTGTTCAGCTTCTTGGCCTGCAGCTGGTCGAACGAGTAGTCGTCAGCGGCGCTTTCCTGCGACTGCGAGAACTGCGCGTTGATGAACTTCTCGGTCAGGTCGCCCAGCTGCGACGAGTTCAGGGCGGCGACCGTGGCGCCACCGGCGGCGCCGGCGGCATCGCGCGCGGCCGAGACCGTGTAGGCGGTCTGCATGGCCTTCTTGCTGTGGCCCAGCGCCACGTGGCCGATTTCATGGCCGACCACGCCCAGCACT
Source organism: Achromobacter sp. KK8 (assembly GCF_054188005.1). Taxonomy (NCBI): domain Bacteria; kingdom Pseudomonadati; phylum Pseudomonadota; class Betaproteobacteria; order Burkholderiales; family Alcaligenaceae; genus Achromobacter; species Achromobacter sp. KK8. Next base: position 5,460,906 of record NZ_CM135178.1, read on the forward strand.
TCGTCGTCGGTCATCATGTCCATCAGGCCGCTGTAGACGCGGATGCAGCCGTTGGCCATGGCCCAGGCGTTGACGTCCTTGGTGATGTAGACCTTGTAGTTGGCCTTCTGGCCGTTGACGGTGCCGCCCAGCTGCTTGGCGATCTTCTGCAGGCGCACGTCATACTTGCTGCCCGGCGCGGCGATCTTTTCCTGCGAATCGCTCTGCGCGCAAGCCTTGTCGGACAAAGTCTTGATTTCGGCATCGCTCAGGGTGGCGGCCTGCACCACCTTGCTGCCGGCGCCCACCAGTCCCCCGATATCGAGGGCATGCGACGCGGAGTAAGGGGCGAGAGCAACGGCCAGCGCGGCAACGGTGTAGCGGATCTTCATGAAAAAACTCCTCTTGACTGACTCGGGTGCGAGTGAGGCCGCAATTCTATATACGCCCAAAGCTCTCAAACCGTTTCGCCACAGAGTTTCGCAAATGCGAACTTCACTTACACAAAAGGCATGCAAAAGACTCCTTACCGTGGTAAGTACCGCGCCTGCGACGTCAAACCGTCATCAAAAACAAATACCGGCGCAGGCCGGCGTTGTTAGAATTGCCGCCGCAGTTTTTTCCGCACTTCCTCATAACGGCTCGCAACCACCATGACCCCCAACACCCCTCCCCGCCTGGGCCTGCTGCCCAGCCTGATTTTCAGCTCGCGCTGGCTGCAACTGCCGCTTTATCTGGGACTGATCGTCGCCCAGGGCGTTTACGTGATGCTGTTCCTGAAGGAACTGTGGCACCTGCTGACGCATGCCACCAGCTTCGGTGAAATGGAGATCATGCTGCTGGTGCTGGGCCTGATCGACGTGGTGATGATATCGAACCTGCTGGTCATGGTGATCGTGGGCGGCTACGAGACCTTCGTGTCGCGCCTGCGCCTGCAAGGCCATCCGGACCAGCCGGAATGGCTCAGCCACGTCAACGCCAGCGTCCTCAAGGTCAAGCTGGCCATGGCGATCATCGGCATCTCCTCGATCCACCTGCTGCGCACCTTCATCGAGGCCGGCACGCTGGGCACCCCCAATGCGCGCTTCTCGGAGGCGGGCGTGATGTGGCAGACCATCATCCACGCGCTGTTCATCCTGTCCGCGCTGGGCATCGCCCTGGTCGACAAACTGTCGACGCCTTCGCATCCCAAGCATTGAGCGCCCGGCGCGCCGCAGCAAAAAGAAAAGCCCCGACACTCGCGTGCGGGGCTTTTTTCATTGTGGCGCGCCGCCAGGGGCGCGCCACGGACCTGGACTCAGGCGGCCACCTTGATGTTCTTGGCGCTCGGGCCCTTGGGGCCGGTACCGACCTCGAACGTGACCCGTTGGTTTTCCTGCAGCGACTTGTAGCCTTCGCTGCGGATTTCCGAGTAGTGGGCGAACAGATCCTTGCTGCCGTCGTCGGGCATGATGAAGCCATACCCTTTTTCGGCGTTGAACCACTTGACGATGCCGGTTGCCATGGAATTTCCTCGAACCTAAAGAAGCGATTGCTCGCGGGGCGCCAGATGATCAAGGATGGGAGAGGAAAGCAACGCAGCACCACTGACCGCGACAAGTTGAACGCAGACCGCGTCTCTTGAAAATCTCGCTGGACCCAGTGTATTGGCGAACCTCGAAAAACGTCAAATAGACGATCATCGCAAGCGTCGCGCCCTGCCCGCGACGAGGCCGCGATCGCTTTTTTTCAACTCGCCATGCGTCGATACAGGCGGATACGCTCGCGCGCAAGGCATGCCGCGCCGCCGCCCTGCCTCATCCGGCAAAGCCGCCGGCGTCCAGGAACTCCTGCTCGGGCTGCGTCGTCTGCCGGCCCAGCGCGGCGTTGCGATGGGGGAAGCGGCCAAAGCGCTTGATGATGTCGCGATGCAGGACGGCCCAGCGCACCGCGTCGGCGCCCAGCGGTTCCATCAGCGCCACCGCCCGGTTCTGCGCGGCGACGGTTTCCGCATGCTCGAAGGGCATATAGAAAAACTGGCGCAGCGCCGGATCGACGGCCAGATCGTGGCCGGCGGCAATGGCGCGCTCGGCGAACACCAGCGCCAGCGGATCGGTGGCGAACATGTGCGCGGTGCCACGATAGGCGTTGCGAGGATACTGGTCCAGCAGGATCATCAACGCCAGCGCCCCCTCGGGCTCGTCCATCCAGGCATCGAGCTGGCGTGCCGCCGCGGCCATGTGGGCCGGGCCGCAATGCTGGCGGAAGCGCTCATCGAAGGCCGCGTCCTTGGTGAACCACTGCTGCGGCCCGGCGTCGCGCCAGAACGCCACGATGTCCGCCGCGCGCAGGGAAACAGGTTCTTGGCCAGGTTGGGTCATGGAGATCATCCTCGATCGATTGCGGGTGCGGGGTGCGGGTCCGCCGCCAGGCGGGCGGAAGGACGGGGAACTGGCGCAAGGATACCGCGAGCCAGGAACACTGGCAGCGACTGCGGCGGCCCCGCCAAGAGGCCACAGGCGCCGCCGGACAGCAAAAGGGCTCCCTGGTGGGGAGCCCAGATGCAAAAAAGCCCCCGAAGGGGCTTTTCCGAAAAGTCAGAGCCTTACAGGACCTGAATCTTCGTGGCTTGCGGGCCCTTGGGGCCATTGGCCGTCACAAAGCTGACGCGCTGGTTCTCTTCCAGAGACTTGAAGCCCGAGCCCTGAATTTCGGAGAAGTGAGCGAACAGATCCTTACCACCCGCTTCCGGGGTGATGAAGCCATAGCCTTTTTCCGAATTGAACCACTTAACGACGCCGGTTTCCATACTGTATTTCCTAGAGATAATGGGCAAATGCCCGGAGGTCACGAATCAATCAAGGAGGGGACAGTAGAACAATAACGCTGAGCCGGAAAAGGCACGGCACTGAACGAAAATCGCAACGCTTGTGATCGTGTGCCGACACTATCGTTATGTTCCCCTCACAAGTCAACATAATCCTAAAAAATACGTGCCAATAATGCAACAAAGAGAAACTGCGAACAAAATTTACACGTTTTCATAGGCAAAAAGAAGGCCTGCATAGGTGTAAACACCCACGCATCATAAAAAAACAATCAAGGCTTATATAAATGCCATCAAAGGGCGTCGCTCACACATACGCCGTTTGGATGGCACTTTGGTTTGCCGTCAGGCTTACTCTTCGATAGGTAAACCCAACAGATCGAGCGCCGCGTTGAAAGCTTCGGGGCCCGAGCAAAGGAAAACCGCCACGTCGCCGGGATTCATATTCTCCAGGACCTGGTCGATTTGGTCTTGCGCATTATCAACATTGTCGACACCAGCGGCGTGAATGTCCGCGCCGGCTTCGACTTTCTCGCGGGGCACGAGGTCGGCGATCGCCTCGAGATCGTCCATGCCGGTCACGACATAGGCGCTGATGCTCTCGCCATCCAGCGTTGTGTGCAGCTCAACGCCGCCCGCCACGTCGGCAACATGCCGACTCAGTATTTCCATGATCACTCTTCCTAGACTTGCGGGCCGGGCCCGCCTGGGCGCGCCCGCACGGGTGCGCACACGCCCAGGCGCGACTATAACAGCCTTATGCTAAGGCTTCCTGACAGCCGGCCCCAAAGAGCGGCGGGCGGCGCCGGAGGTGGCCGCCACGCTGCGGCTGCGCACACCGGCGGCGGCCAGCGCGGCCAGCAGCGGCTTCTGCGCATCCAGGAAGGCGGCCTTCTCGTCGTCCGCCAACTTGCACAGGAACATCTGCGCCAGCAACTGCGTGCGGCGAGCCTTGCGATTGTCGGCCTCCTGGGCCAGCCAGGCGGCCACCCAGTCGGCGGCCGCCTGCGCGTCGCCCTGGTGCTTGACGTGCCCCAGCAGGTCGAACACGGTGACGCCGGCGATGGCGCCGTCCTCGGCGCGCGTCAGGAAGAGCTTGGCGGCCTGGCCGCTGTAGCCCGGGACCAGGGCAATGCAATCGCGCTCGGCGGGTTTCTTCATGGGTACTGCCTGTATCGGTTATCGGTAACCCTGCAATGTAACCCGCGCCCGCCGCTGTCGCGTGGGCGCCACGGAACTCTGCTATCGTCGGCCTGTTTTTCCCCAACTCTACGGCGGACATCATGCAACGCGATTTCGATCTGGTCGTCACCATCCTGGGAGCCCTGCGCGACGCGCCTGGCCCCAACCTGAGCACCCATGACATCAAGGAAGCGGCCCTGGCCCACGAACAAGGCCTGCAGTTGGTCGCGCACCACCTCGACCTGCTGGCCGACGCGGGCCTGGTCAAGCAGGTCAGCGAAACGGCGGCGACCGCCGGCGATACCCGCTGGCGCATCACCTGGAAGGGCTACGACGCGCTGGAACAGGACGAAGAAGACGACGACGAGGATTTCGACGCCGAGGAATGAGGCGCGCCCCGGCCCTCGCGACGCGGCCGGCGGGTGTGTCATCGCGCCCCGCCGACAGCCCGGCGGCCACGCCCGGCCAGGTTCCGGAGCGGCTCAGTGGCGCCGCAGGATGCGCCGCGTCAACAATGCGGCCGCGGCGCCGATCACCAGACTGAACATGAAGGCGGCAACCGCGAGCATCGCCGCCTGATCGCCGAAACCGGCAGATCGCGACAACACCACCACCACGGCGCAGACCGCCGCGGCCCATACCACCACACCCGCGAGCACGCGGCCCGGTGTGCGCAACCGGCCGCACAGCGACCCACCCACGAGCGCCGCGGCCACCATGGCGGCCATGGACCAGAACAGATATTCGTAGTGCATGCGGACGGACTCCCCTGCGGTATTGAGGCGACCGCATTATAGGCGGGCGCGCCGCCCATCCGTCCCCGAGACCCAGGACGTGAACCGCCGGCGCCCGCCTCAGGCCTGCGGCGCGACCGCGACGGCGCTGATTTCCACCAGCGCCCCATAGTGCAATTCCCGTGTCGGCACGATGGCGCGAGCGGGCCGGTGATCGCCGAAGCTGCGTTCGTAGACGCCATTCACCTCGTTCCACATGCCAACGTCCGGGATGTACACCGTGACATTGACCACCGCGGACATCGACGTCCCCGCGGCTTGCAGAATGGCCGCCAGGCTGCGCAGCGCGGCCTCGGTCTGCGCGGCCACGCCTTGCGCGAGCCGTGGCGGCTCGCCGGGCTGGACGGGCGGCAGGAAACCCAACTGCCCGGAAACGAAGACAAAGCCATTGGCGCGCACGGCCTGCGAATAGTGGCCGGCCGGCGGCGTCGCATGAGGGGTGGATATGATGTCCATCTTGACTCCTGGAGGCTGCGGCCGGGCTACCAGCCGCGAAAACGTTGCCATTGCGCCACGACTTGGCGATCGCCGCTACGCACCACGGCGTAGGCGTCATGCTGGGCGCAGGTGGCGCAGGCGTGGTTCGGCACGATCCGCAGCCGGGTGCCCAGCGGCAGATCGGGCAAGGCGGCGCCGCTGCCCGCGCGCAGCTTGATGATGCCCTGCTCCTGGTTGGTCTCGGCCAGCAGCAGGTCGGGATAGACCTGGCCATCCACGTCGCACACCAGCCCGTACAACTGGTCCACCGGCTGCCGGGCCGTACCGCGATCGCGCGACATGGCCATCCAGCCGGCATCGACCAGGATCCAGCCCTTGTCGGGCTGGTGGCCGATCACCGTGGTCAGCACGCTCGCGGCGATGTCGTCCACGGCGCACACGCCCAGTCCCGCCATGACGAGGTCGAAAAACACGTAGACGCCGGCGCGCACTTCGGTCACGCCCTCCAGGTTGCGGGCGAAATGGGCGGTGGGCGTGGAGCCCACGCTGACCACCGGGCACGGCAGGCCGGCGGCGCGAATCGTTTCGGCGCAGCCGACGGCGGCCAGGCGTTCCTGCTCGGCCATGTCGGCGATCGCCTCCACGCTGCGGCAGCCATAGGACTCGCCCGCATGGGTCATGACGCCGCGCAGGCACCCGGCGGCATGCAACGCTCGCGCGATCTCCAGCAACTGTCCGGCCTGGCCCGGCTGCACCCCGGCGCGGTGGCCATCGCAATCGATTTCGATCAGCGCCGGAATCGCTGCGCCCTCTTCGAGCGCGCGCGCGGCCACGGCCTGCGCCGCCTCGACGCTGTCGACCACCACGGTCAGGTCGACACCACCACGCCGCAGCGCCAATACGCGTTCGAGCTTGGCGGGCGCCACGCCCACGGCATACAGCAGGTCGGTCACGCCCGCCGCCGCGAATTGCTCGGCCTCCTGCAGCGTCGACACCGCCGCCGGCCCTTCGGGCCGCGCCATGACGCGGCGCGCGACCTCGATCGATTTGGGCGTCTTCAGGTGCGGACGCAGCTGCACGCCATGGCCGGCCATCAGGCGGTTCAGGCGCTCGATGTTGCGTGTCATGCGGGTTTCGTCCAGCAGCAGGCAGGGCGTATCCAGCGTATCCAGGGTGACGGAGGCAGTGGTCATGGCGATATCGGCGAAACTGAAACGGGCGTGCGGAAAGGAATGCAACGCGGATGGCGCCCGGGTATCCGTCCGCAGGTTCGAAGTATGGCGCGCCAGGGCGCTTGCGTGTTTAATCAATGCTTAATCAATCATTAAGGCGATTCTGAATGATCACCACGGATGACCTGCGCTTTTTCCTGAGCCTGGCCGCCACCAGCTCGCTGGCGCAAGCCGCGCGCGCGCTCGACGTGACGCCGCCCGCCGTGACCCAGCGCTTGCATGCATTGGAAAAACGCCTGGGCGTGCGCCTGGTCAATCGTTCCGGGCGCGGCACCGCGTTGACCGACGAGGGCCGCCTGCTGGCGCTGCGCGCCGGGCAGATCTGCGGGGAACTGAACGAGCTGGCCGATGAGCTGGCGGGGCGGCGCGGCGTGGTGGCCGGCCATCTGCGCGTTGTCGCGCCGCTGGGATTCGGCCAGCGGTACGTGGCGGGACTGGTGGCGGAGTTTCGCCAGCACAGCGACAACGTGACCGCCAGCCTGGTGCTGTCCGACGGTCCGCCGCGGCTGGCAAGCGATGACTGGGACGTCATGGTTCACATCGGCGAGCTGCGCGATTCCACGCTGGTGGCGTATCCCCTGGCGCCGAATCGGCGCATCCTGTGCGCGTCGCCCGCATACCTGGCTCGCCACGGGGCGCCCGCCAAGCCCGAAGACCTGCGCGACCACGACTGCATCGCGTTGCGTGAAAATGAAGAGGACGTGACGCTGTGGCGCTTCAAGCGCGGTCGCGGCCCGGTGGTGGGCGTGCGCATTGCCCCCGTGCTGTCGAGCAATACCGGGGCCACGGCGGTTGCCTGGGCGCTGGCGGGGCATGGCATCGTGGCGCGATCGGAATGGGATGTGGCCGAGCACGTGAAGCGCCGCGCGCTGGTGCCGTTGCTGCCGGGCTGGAGCCTGCCCGAGGCGAATGTGGTGGCGCTGGTGAAATCACGCCAGGACCTGCCCGCGCGCACCGCGGGCTTTCTGGCCCACCTGCGCGAAGCTTTTGCGGCCACGCCATGGCGCGACAAGGGCCAGGCGTAGCGGTGTGAAAAAGGGGAACCAGCGGGAGGCGTGTTCATCCGACGCGGCGCCGGAAAGTCGGTGGACTCTGCAAAGCCGTGCCTGCCGGCGCGAGCCGGATGAACGTTCGCAGGATGCCAGATCGCGGGACGCCCGGGGCAGGCGCTTCCGATAAATCGGACTTCTCGATCCCCCCCGCCACACTCAATCGAGCATGGCTTCCGCTTCAATCTCGACCAGCCATTCCGGCAACGACAGGCCGCTGACGATGATCCATGACGAGGGTGGCGGATCGTTCGGGAAGCGGTCGCGCAGCACTTGCGCGATCGACTCCTGGTCCTCGCGCGCCGTTTCGCAAATGTAGATGCGCAGCATGATGACCTGCGCCAGTGTGCCGCCGGCCGCCGCCAGCACGCGTTCGATATTGTCGATCGCCGCGTCGGCCTGTTCGCGCAGCCCTGGGCTGACCGTGCGCTCCCGCGCATCGACGCCGACCTGGCCCGACAGCAGCATGCGGCGCTGGCCGGTCACGATCACGGCCTGGCTGAAGCCATATTGCACCGTATTGAAGACAGTATCGGGATTGACGACGGTTCGGGACATGTGGATTCTCCTGGTGGGCGGCGCGCCCCGCGGCGCGGCGCTTGCGCCATTCTAGAGGCGCCCGCCATCAGGCGGCCGCGGGCGCCGGCCGCGCGCCACGCGCCGCGTACACGGCCACCAGCAACACCACCGCGCCCGCGCCGACCGCGGTCCAGAAGCCCGCGCCGACGCCATGATGATCCACGATCCAGCCCGCCAGCGCGGCGCCAGCCGCGACGCCCGCGCCCAGGCCCGTCACCAGCCAGGTCAATCCCTCGGTGAGACGGCGGCCCGGCACGGTGCTCTCCACCAAGGCCATGGCGATGATCATGGTCGGCGCGAACGACAGCCCAGCCAGCAAAACGCCCAGGGACAGCGTGAGCAGGTCGCCGACCCACAGCAGCGGCAAGGTGGTGAAGGCGGTCACGCTGGCGGCCACGGCCAGTAGCCGCGCCAGCGGCGTCTGGAACTTGAGCACGCCGAACGCCAGGCCGGCGACGCACGATCCCAGCGCGTAGGCCGACAGCACCATGCTGGCCCCGGCCGGCAGGCCCTGCTGGCGTGCGAAGGCCACGCTCATCACGTCGATGGTGCCGACGATGACCCCCATGGCGGCCATCATCGCGGTCAGTTGTCGCATCAGCGGCACGCCCAGCACCGAGGACTCACGGCCCGCTTCGCGCGGCTGCACCGCCGGCGCGGTGGCACGCTGCAGCACGAAGGCGGTGACGCCCAGGCCCAGCAGCAGCGCCGCGCCGAGCGGGCCGGCTTCGGGGAAGAGGATGACGCACAGGCCCACGGCCAGCGGCGGGCCGATGATGAAGCTCAATTCGTCCAGCACCGATTCGAGCGCATAGGCGGTGCGCAGTTGCGGCCGGTCGCGATAGATCTCGGTCCAGCGGGCCCGCGCCATGGCCGGCATGCTGGGCAGGCTGCCCGCCAGCGCCGCGAACACGAACAGGGTCCAGTCGGGCGCCTGCAGGCGCACGCAGGCGGCCAGGCCGATCAGCCCCGCCACGCTGGCGCCCGCCGCCAGCGGCAGCACCCTGCCCTGCCCGTGGCGATCCACCAGACGTGAAATGCGCGGCGCGAGCAGCGCCGTGGCCAGGGCGAAGGTGGCCGCGACCGCGCCCGCCAGGGTGTAGGCGCCCCGCACTTGCGACAGCATGGTGATGATGCCGATGCCGATCATCGGCAGCGCCAGCCGCGCCACGGCGCATGCGGCGACAAAACCGGCGGCGCCGGGCGCCTGGAACAATTCGCGATAGGGATTGGACACCCGGAACCTCTGGGGATGTTGCGGGCCGGCGACAGCCAGCCGGAGAAATTTACATACGTGACGTATGTGAGATGGTATTCACCTGCATGGCGCATGTCAATTAACATACGACTCGTATGTCATTGGAGCCAGCCATGTCGCGATCGCGCGCCGAGATGATCGAGGAAACCCGCGGAAAACTGTTGGCGACGGCGCGCGAGTCGTTTCGCCGCGCCGGTTACGCCGGCACCTCGATGGATGACCTGACCGCCGCCGCCGGCCTGACCCGGGGAGCGTTGTATCACCATTTTGGTGACAAGCAAGGTCTGCTCGCCGCGGTGGCCGCGCAGATCGACGCCGAGATGGAGGCGCGGCTGCAGGCCATCTCGCGGGATGCGCCCGACGCCTGGACCGCGCTGCGCGAGCGCTGCCGCGCGTATCTGGAAATGGCCGCCGACCCCGAGATCCGCCGCATCGTGCTGCAGGATGCGCGCGCCGTGCTGGGCCATGCCGGCGCCGCCGCCCAGGAACAATGCACCGCGTCGCTGGGCGAGTTGCTGCAGGACCTGATGGACCAAGGCGTGATCGTCGCCGCGCCCCCGCGCGCGCTCGCCCGGATGTTGCATGGCGGCCTGGCCGAAAGCGCATTCTGGATCGCCGAGGACGATGGCCCGGCGCGCCTGGCGCAGGCCTTGCAGGCGCTCGATCTGCTGCTGCAGGGCATGCGCCGGCGCTGACCGGATCGATGCCCGTGGCCGGCCCTCGCCGCAAACGCCATCGTCGCGCATAATGCGCTCAGCGCGCTCAGTGCCCCACCGGCCCGCGCCCCTTCCCTGAACCCGGATCCACGATCATTCGAGATGAAGCTTCCGCGTCATTACGCCCTGGCCGCCCTGCTGTGCGGCGCCGTGCTGCTGCCGGCCGCCGCGCCCGCCCAACCGCCCGCGCCGGACGCCGCGCAGGCCCTGGTGGGCAAGTGGCGGCACCAGACCATGCTGCGCACCGTCGACGGCAAGGCGCAGCCGCCCCAGCCCTCCGGCGGCGCGGGCGTGGTCGAGTTTCGCGGCGACGGCACCTGGTCGATGCAAGGCCCGGACATGGTTTCCAGCGGCACCTACCGATGGCTCGATGCCAAGCGCATCGAACAGACGCTGGAGCAATCCACCAGCAAGCATGAACTTGGCGTGGCCTCCATCCGCTACGTGAAGATCCAGGGCGATCACCTGAGCCTGACGCGGGTGCAGGACCGCAGGGAAATGGACAAGCTGATGCCGCCGCCCGGGCCGAACGTGCGCCGCCCTGACCAGTTGATCGTCACCAACGTCTTCACCCGGTTGCCGGCGGAGCCGAATCCATCCGCGCCCGCGGGCGGCGCGGGTCACCGCTAGGCCAAACGCGGTATGGAAGGATGAGACCGTCTTTGCTACGCTGAGTCATCCCCATGGAGGGCACCAGGCCATGAAACCCAAGATCCGCGTGCTGCGCGTCCAGCCGTCGTCGATGTCGGCCCGCTTCGCCTTCCTGGCGATCGCGCTGCGCTGGTCCTTGGGCGCGACGCCCCGGCCGGCGCGCCTGCGGATCGGCCCGCACGACCTGGCGCCGGTCGGTTCCGAGGCGGCGTTCTGGATGTTCGCGCTGCGCCACGCCCTGTCGGCGCAGTCGGTGCTGGTCACGCGGGGCGATCACTGGGACGTGGCGGCGTCGGTCGATGGCGACGTGATCCGCGCCTTCGGCCGCAAGTTTGCACTGCGCCAGTGCCTGTGAAACAAGGCGATTGGCGCGGGCGGCTAGAACTCGGGCAGGTCGAACACCGTATGCAGGGTGGAACTGGGCGCCGGCACGGAAGCCAGATGCTCGCGGCCGTCCTCGTCGGTCAGCACCCGCACCGGGCGCGAAGCCACTGACAGGCCGTCCACGCTGACGACGGTCTCGACGTCGGCGCCGGCCTTGATGGCTTCGATCACTTCGGAAGCCGCCGCGGTCACGGGTTCGCTGACCCAACCGGGCACGCCGCGCTCGGCCAGCCCCCAGCGCACGTAGGCGACATGGCCGGTAACGGCTTCTTTACGAACGGCGACGATCGCGTAAAACGACATCCGGGCCTCCCTCAGGTTTGGTGGCCCGGATCGTATAACAACTTGGCTGATTCGCGATGACAGCCGTCAGGGTTCGATGTCGATGGGCTCAAAGGATTTCACCAAGTCATCCAGTTGTTTCAATTGGGTGAGGAACGGCTCCAGCTTGTCCAGCGGCAGCGCGCTGGGGCCGTCGCATTTGGCGTTCCGGGGGTCCGGGTGGGCCTCCAGGAACAAGCCCGCCAGCCCCACGCCCATGCCCGCCCGCGCCAGTTCCGCCACCTGCTCCCGGCGCCCGCCCGAGGCGGCGTCCAGGGCCGAACGCTGCTGCAGGGCATGGGTGACGTCGAATATCACGGGCCGGTTGCCTGTCACCTTTTTCATGACCCCGAAGCCCAGCATGTCCACCACCAGGTTGTCGTAGCCGAAGCTGGTGCCGCGATCGCACAGGATGATCTGCTGGTTGCCGGCCTCGGTGAATTTCTCGACGATATTGAGCATCTGGGTAGGACTGAGGAACTGCGGCTTCTTGATGTTGACGACGCGGCCGGTCTTGGCCAGCGCCACCACCAGGTCGGTCTGGCGGGCCAGGAACGCCGGCAATTGCAGGATGTCCGCGACCTCCGCCACCGGCGCCGCCTGCCAGGGCTCGTGCACGTCGGTGATCACCGGCACGCCGAAGTTCTGCTTGACCGCCTCGAAGATCTTCATGCCCTCTTCCAGTCCCGGCCCCCGGTAGGAATGGATCGAGGAACGATTGGCCTTGTCGAACGACGCCTTGAACACGTAGGGAATGCCCAGCCTGGTGGTCACGCGCTGGTATTCCTCGCAGGCGCGCAGCGCCAGGTCCTTGGATTCCAGCACGTTGATCCCGCCGAACAGCACGAAAGGCTGGTCGTTGGCGCACGTGATCGAGGGCGAAATGATGACTTCCGGGGCGGTCATGATGGGGCTGTCCTGTAGGGATGAAGCAGGTAATAGTGCGTAATGTACAACCTGCCCACCCCGGTTCCGGCCGCCGCCGCCGCTTTTTTGCCTCGGTCCGGCGACAGGACGCCATGTGGCGCCGCCGCGGCGCTGCGCCGTCCGATCCGCGCGGTCGGGACGAACGCAAGATACACTCGCTGACGGGGGACGATACCCGCGAGCGTATTGACAACGGACTTACGACGACCTGATTCATGGACACCGACACCCTGTCCCGCCGACTCGAATTCCTGCGGCAAGCCGAGAAGCTCAAGGACGTGCTGCGCAGCGCCCGCAGTTCGGGCGGACGCCAGGAAAGCACCGCCGAACACACCTGGCGCCTCTGCCTCATGGCCATGATGCTGGAGGAAGACCTGGCGGACCTGGATTTCACCCGCATCCTGCGCCTGTGCGTGATCCATGACCTGGGCGAAGCCATCCACGGCGACATTCCGGCGACGCAACAGTCCCCCGGCGCCGGCAAGGGCGCCCAGGAACGGCTGGACCTGCTGCAACTGGCCAGCCCGCTCGATGCCCCGGCGCGCGACCGGTTGCTGGCGTTGTGGGACGACTACGAGAATGCCGCCTCGCCCGAAGCCCGCGCCGTCAAGGCCATGGACAAGCTGGAGACGCTGCTGCAACATAACCAGGGCGCCAACGCGCCGGACTTCGACTACGCGTTCAACCTGGACTACGGCCGCAAGCACACCGATGCCCTGCCGCTGTTCCGCGAGATCCGCCGGCTGCTGGATGCCGATACCGAAGCGCGCATCCGCCAGCAGGCCGCCGAACGCGCCGCGCGGCCAGCGCCCTCGCCGGCCGATGTCGTGCAGCGCCAGCTGGACGCCTACAATGCCCGGGACATCGACGCCTTCATGCCGGCATGGGCGCAGGACTGCGAGTATTACGCGTTCCCCGGCACCCTGCTGGCGCGTGGCAGCGCCCAGGTCCGCGAACGTCACCTCGAACGTTTCAAGGAACCCGATCTGCACGGCAGGCTGGTCCATCGCATGGTCAACGGCGACATGGTGGTGGACCAGGAAGTCGTCACCCGCAACTTCGCCGACGGCCGCGGTGAAGTCGACGTCGTCGCGATCTACGAAGTGCGCGACGGCCAGATCGCCAAGGCCTGGTTCAGGCTGGGCGCGCCGCGACTGCACGGCGGGCCCGCATAGCGGCCGCAAGGCCCGGGAAAAGCATGGGATTACTCGACTCGCTGTTCCGGCGCAAGCCCACGCAAGACCAGTTCGCCCGGCTTTTCATCGACGCCGTCCGACAGCGGGGCTACACCGGCACGCTGGACTACAAAGCGGATGAATTCCGGCTGCTTCACGGCGAAGGCTCGTACTTCAACCTGCACAACGCCTATAACGCCTATTGCGAAGCCCGAAGCGGCCAGCGCCAGGGCGCGTTGCAGGGCTATGTCTCGACCCTGCTGACCAGCGACCAGGCCAGGCCGGCCTCGCTGGCCGAGGCCCGCCCGCTGCTGCGGCCGGTGATCCGGGCCCGGGCCATGATCGAGGCGATCCGCATGCACCACCTGCGCACGGACGGCAACGACACCGACTTCCGCCCCGCCCTGCGGCCGTTCGGCGACGACTGCGTGGTGCTGCTGGCGCTGGACCATCCGGAATCCATCGCCACGCTCACCAACGGCCCCGATGCCGACTGGGGCCTGTCGTTCGAGCAGTCGCTGGCCATCGCCATCGACAACCTGCGTGACTCGGCCGACCACTTCGTGGAAGTGGCGCCGGGCGTGCATGGCGGGGCCTGGGAAGACGGCTACGACATCAGCCGCGCGCTGCTGCCGGACATGCTGGAACGCGTCGCGGTCCGCGGGCGTCCGGTGTTCATGATGCCCACGCGGGATCTGTTGCTGGTCAGCGGCGACAACGACGACGCCGGCCTGTTGAAGATGATGGAACTGAGCCAGCAGGTGGTGGCCCACGGCCGCCCGGTGTCGCCATACATGTACCACTATGGCGAAACCGGCGTCGAACGCTACCTGCCGCGCCAGGAGCGCATCATCCACCTGCAGGCGCACCTGGCGCGAGTGCTGGCGCAGGGCGATTACGACGCGCAGAAGGAAGCGCTGGACCGCCTGCACGAGGAACGGGGCATCGATGTGTTCGTCGCCACCTACAATCTGTTCATGCAGAACGACGATTCCGCCACGTCGTTCTCGCTGGCGACCTGGACGCGCGGCGTGGACACCTCCCTGCCCAAGGTCGACCGGCTGGCGCTGGTGCGCCCGGAGGCCAACGACGATATCGGCGAAGTGCGGGTTGTCAGCTGGGAGCAGGCGGCGCCGGTGCTGGCGCCGTTGCTCGAACCCGAAGATCTCTATCCGGCGCGCTACCGCACCCGGGGATTTCCCAGCGACGCGCAATTGGCGCAATTGCCCGAAGCGGATTGAGCGCAACCGGACGGTCGACCCGTCCGGCGGGCGCATCATCACCTCAGGGCTGCGCTTCCGATTGGCTCACCAGGCGATAGGCGATCGCGCCGATGATCGCGCCCACGATCGGCGCCACCCAGAACAGCCACAGCTGCTCCAGCGCCCAGCCGCCCACGAACAGCGCCGGGCCGGTCGAACGCGCCGGGTTGACCGAGGTGTTGGTGACCGGAATGCTGACCAGGTGGATCAGCGTCAACGCCAGGCCGATCGGAATCGCGGCGAAGCCGGCCGGCGCGCGCTTGGAGGTCGCACCCAGGATCACGAACAGGAAACCGGCCGTCATCACGACTTCGGTGACCAGCGCGGCAGCCATCGAGTACTTGCCCGGCGAATAGGCGTCAAAGCCGTTGGCAGCGAAACGGCTGGCCTGCAGGTCGAAGCCCTGTTGGCCATTGGCGATCACCGCCAGCACCGCGGCCGCCGCAATGGCGCCCAGCACCTGCGCCACCACGTAGGGCAGGATTTCGCGGGCGGGGAAACGCCCGCCGGCAACCAGGCCGACCGTGACCGCGGGATTGAAGTGCCCGCCCGAAATGTGGCCGACGGCGAACGCCATGGTCAGCACCGTCAGGCCGAACGCCAGCGCGACACCGGCAAAGCCGATGCCCAGTTGCGGAAACCCCGCCGCCAGCACCGCCGCGCCGCAGCCGCCCAGCACCAGCCAGAAGGTGCCGAAGAATTCCGCGCCGCAGCGCTTGGATAGTGGGTACATGTTTCGCCCTCCGCGATTGAAAACGCGAAGGTAGCGCGGCGCGGGCGTTACGATTTCAAAGCAATGCAAATTCCGCGCGATTCTTGACGTTGCTTGACGATGTCGGCCGGTATCGGGCCGGCCGGCGTCGCGCGAGCCCCGCTCATCGCGGCGTTCTGGGGTCCACGCTCCACAACGCGACGTCGCTGGTCGACACCGCCACCGCGCCCTGGCGCAATGCGGCCGCCACGTCGGCCTGGTTGCAGACGAAGCCCGACGCCACGATCGGCGGCAGTGCCTTCAGGTCCTGCGGCGCCATGTGGGCCAGCATCGGCGCCGGCATGATCTGCACCAGGTTGGGATCGCTCTGCTCCAGCGCCTTGACGCTGCGCGGCCAGGTGGAGCGGTCGGTCACGAACACCTTCTGCATCGTCACCATGCCGGCGCGGTTGGCGCGCTGGATGGTGGCCACACGGGTCGACACCAGGCTCGCCACGCCGATGTCCGCCAGGTATTCGACGCCGCCCTTGTCCTGCGACAGGCCTTCGCAGCTGTCGATATTGACGATGACGTACTTGCCCGCCCGGTTCAGGGCGGAGATCACCGGCGCAAGCCGGCGCAGCTCGACATTGGCGACGATGCCGATCTCGGCCACGCTGCCGACGAAGGCGTTGACCTGCTCCGGTCCGTAGAGCGTGGCAATGACCGGATGCCGCGCCAGGCATGCGCCGAGTGACCTGTCCATGTTATCGCCTGCCTTGATCGTAGGGGCCTTCGTCCGTCAGGCCGAGCTTGCCGGGGTTGAGGATATTGTGCGGATCCAGCGCCTGCTTGACGGCATGCAGCACGGCGAAGGCCGGCCCGAGCGATTCGCGCATGTAGGGCGAGCGCAGCAGGCCCACGCCATGGTGGTGGCTGAGCGCGGCATTGTATTTGATCAACACCGCGTTGGCCGCGTCCCAGGCGCGCCGATACCACTGTGCCCGCTCGTCGACCGCGACCTCGCCGCGCAGCGAAAAATACAGGCAGGCGCCATCGACGTAGGCATGCGACTGGTGCGCCGAACCGGCCAGCGTGCCGGGCACGGCATTGACCGCGGCAACCACCTCGTCGTAGATGGCGGACAGGTCGCTCCAGCGCCCCGCCATCTCCAGCGTGTCCGCCACGAAGCCGGGGCTGCGTTTGAAGCCTTCGGCGCTCTTGCCGGTCAGGTAGCGCGTATCCAGCCAGCGCTCGAACACCTCATTGCCATCCAGCGCCACGCCGGATTCGCGGCAGACCTCTTCGCTGATGCCCATGACCGCGTCGACGATCGGGCGCGGCCCCTCGTCGGCCACCAGCAGCACGTTCAGGTCGGGCCGGTTGAACTGCACGCCGCTTTCCAGCGCGTCGTACAGTCGCAAGGCGGCGGGGTTGGCGCCGCGCTGCATGATCTGGCGGCAGGCCTCCAGGCCGGCCGCGAAGGTCTCGAAACCGTAGGCGATGGCGCGGCCGTAATCGGGCAGGCGATGCAGCTTCAGGCGGACCCGCACCACCACCCCCAGCGTGCCCTCGGAGCCGATGAACAGCTGCAGCAGGTCGGGGCCGAGCGCCGCGCGCGAATAACCGCCCACCGTGATCAGGCTGCCATCGGCCAGCACCACGTCCATGCCGAACACCATGTCCTCGATCTTGCCGTAGCGCGTGGACAGTTGTCCCGCGCCGCGGCATGCGACCCAGCCGCCGACGGTGCTGATGCCGAACGAGGACGGCCAATGGCCCATGGTCAGGCCATGCTCGCGCTGGATGGCCTGCTCGAACACGTCGCCGAACATGCCCGCCTCGACCTCGACGATCTGGCTTTCGCGGTCAATCCCGATGAAGCGGTTCAACTGGCAGACGTCCAGCACGATGCCGCCGCGCAGCGGCAGCGCCGCCCCGGTGACGTTGCTGCGCCCCGCCGACACGGTGACGGGAATGGCGGCCGCGTGCGCGATGCGCATCACGGCCTGCACCTGCTCCACCGTCGACACCTTGACGATCACCGCGTGCGGCGCGGCCGGGCGGCCGGCGGTCTCGGTCATCATCGAGCCGGCCCACCAATCGCGCGTCCAGGCCACGGCGTCGGCGGTGGTGGTCAACACCTCGTCGGCGGCCGCTCGCAGCGCCTCGACCTGCGCGGCCGATACGGACACGGGATCGCGTTGCAGGCCCGGCTCGGTGCCAGCCTGCGTCAGGCCCGCCGCGTAGGCCGGCGGCGTGTGCGCGCCCACTACGTAGTTGCCGCGGTTGTAGCCGCGCCTGATAGCTTCTTTACTGATCACGAGTCGTCTCCCATTAGTACGGACTTTTCATGCTCGATGGCGGCGCGGTAGCTGCGCACCTGTTGCGCCACCGCGGCGTCGGACAGGCCCAGTTCGGCCTGCAGTATCTTGCCCACGCGTTCGGCGGCCTCGGCGGAGGCGTCGCGCGCCATCAGCCTTGCCCGCATGCGGCGCGAGAGCACGTCTTCGACCGTGGCCGCCAGCTCGTGGCGCACGGCGTACAGCGCCTCGGCCTCGGTGTACGGCAACCCCGGCACCAGCGGCGCCGCCAGCGCCGGCGTCTGCTGCATCAGGTCGCTGACGAAGCGCGCCTCGGTGCCATAGCGTTCGCCCAGGTGCGCGGACAGGCCGCCCGAGGCCACGATGGCCTGCGGGTCGTAGCCGGCCGCGCCCAGCAGGAAGGCGCTGGCCGTGACACAGCGCGCCTTGCGCCCCAGCACCTTCTGCGCGGCGTCGATGGTCTGCTCGGCCATGTGGCGCGAGGTCGTCAGCTTGCCGCCGACGATGGTGACCAGGCCATCGGCCGCGATCCGGATTTCGTGGTTGCGCTTGATCTCCAGCGTCTTGCCGCCCGGCGGCGCGACCAGCGGCCGGCAGCCGGCGATGCTGCCCACCACATCCTCGGCGCGCAGGTCGGTCTTGAGCGCCGAACGCGCCCCTTCCAGCAGGAAATCGAGTTCGCGGCGGGTGCAATGGACATCGTCGAGGTCGCCCGCGTAGTCTTCGTCGGTGGTGCCCAGGTACGAGACATTGCCCCAGCGCGTGATGGTGGCGCGGCGGCTGCGGCCCGGCACCGGGATCGTCACCGTGCAGTCGTTGCGCACCTTCAGCCAGGGCACGGCCACGTGCACGCCCTTGGCGGGGCGGATGTGCAAGGCTTGGGGATCGCCCTTGCGGCTGCCGTTCCAGTCGCGCAGCCAGACGCCGGTGGCCATGATCACCACGTTGGCGCGCACGCGGATCTCGGCCTGCCCGGCCTGCCCGGCCTGCACGATGGCGCCGTCGACCTTGCCATGCGTGTCGCGCGTGACTTCAATGGCCCGGGCGTGGTTCAGCACCGCCGCGCCGTGGAACGCCGCGGTGCGCGCCACCGCCAGCGTCAGGCGCGCGTCATCGACCCGCGCGTCGAAATACAGGAAGCCGCCAAGCAGGCCGTCCTGCTTGAAGGTGGGGCAATGCGACAGCACTTCCTCGGGGGTCAGCTTCTGGTGCAGGATGCCCTCGCGCCAGCCGCCGGCCAGGTCGTAGGTCCAGAGCAGGCTCTCGAACGCCTTGGCCAGCCGCTTGTCGAAGACGCCGTCGCGTTCCAGCAGCGGAAACAGGAACGGCAGGCGCTGCACCAGGTGGCGGGCGTTGCGCCGCAGTCGCTGGCGTTCGTGCAGGGAATGGCGCACCAGGCCCAGGTTGCCCTGCTCGATGTAGCGCAGTCCGCCATGCACCATCTTGGACGACTTGGACGAGGTGCCCGAGGCGAAGTCGTCCTTTTCGACCAGCGCGACGCGGTAGCCGCGCAGGCTGGCGTCCAGCGCCGCGTAGGCGCCCGTGATGCCGCCGCCGACGATGAGCATGTCGAAGTGTTCGCCGCCCAGCCGGTCCGCCTGTTCCTGCCGCGCCAGCCGCAACGGTTCGCCGCGGGTCATGCCGGCCCGATCCTTCCTGGGCTTTCTCGATGGCAACCCGATCATGTCCGCAATGCCTCCTGCTTGTCCTGGGAATACAGGCCCGCGTGGGCCAGTTCGGATTCGACGCGCGAATGCCACAGCGCGCGGCGGCGGGCGCGGGCCTCGGCCGCCAGGGTGGGTTGGAATACCGCATCGGTGGCGGCGGTCTGGCGCGCGGCCTGCAACGATGGCCACAGCAGGCCCGACGCCCCCGCCAGGAACGCCGCGCCGCGCAGGCTGGCGCGATCGGCCTCCTGCATGCGGCGGATCGGTATCCCCAGCAGGTCGGCCTGGATGCGCAGCAACGGATCGCTGCTGGACAGGCCTCCGCCCACCACCAGTTCCGACACCTGCACGCCCGATACTTCCTCGTCCGCCTCGATGCAACTGGCCACCGAATGGGCGATGCCTTCCAGGATCGCGTAGGCCACTTCGGCCTGCGTGGTAGCCATGGAGATGCCGGTGAGCGAGGCGCGCGCGCCGGCCGCCATGCGCGGCACGCGCAACCCGGTCAAGGCCGGGATGAATGTCACGCCGCCCGCCGATTGCGCGGTGGCGGCCAGTTCACTGATCTCCTGCGCGTTCCTGAACCACTTCAGCTTGTCGCAGACCCAGTTCAAGGCCGAACCGGTGGTGGCGACGAAGGTCTCGACCGCGAAATGCGACACCTGGTCCTGGCGCCGCGCCGTCATCGTCAGCGAGCCTTCGTAGCGGCCGCTGTTGACGGGCGCCTCGGGGCCGATGATCAGGTCGACGAAACTGCCCGTGCCATGCACGCACATCGCCTGCCCGCGATCCAGGCAGCCCAGGCCCACCGCGCCCGCGTGCTGGTCGCCGGCCGACGCCCGTATCGGCACGGCAAGGCCCAGGAGGTCCGCGCGCGTCTGGCCGAAATCGTCGGCTTCCTGGCGCAAGGCCGGCAGCAGCTCGCGCGGAAACTCCAGCGCGTCGATCCAGTCCAGGTAGTAGCGGTGCCCGGACAAAACATAGGCGCCGGCCGAGGTGGCATTGGTGGGCGTCGTCACGCATTCGCGGCGGTCCGACATATGCCACAGCAGCCAGGTGTCGACGGTACCGAACGCCAGCCGGCGCTCGCGCCAGGCCTGTGCCACGGCCGGTGAATCGCGCAGGTGGCGCGCCGCCCACAGATACGGCGAACGCACACCGGCCGGGCGGCCCACCTGCTCCAGCAGGCGCGGGTTCCAGGCGGGCGCCAGGCGATCGAGTTCATCGACATAGCGCGTGTCCTGCCACACCATGGCCGGCACCAGCGCGCGGCCCGTGGCGGTATCCCACAGCACCGCGGTGGCGCGCTGCGTGGCCAATGCCAACGCCACGATGGCCTGGCCGTCGCGACGCGCCTGCGCGATCACCTTGCGGCACACCTGCAGCGTTCTTTCGAGAATCGCATCGGCATCCTGCTCGACCACGCCGGGGCGCGGCGTATCGACCTGCAGGGCCAGGTATTCCTGGCCCGACACGTGGCCGTCGCCCGACACCAGGGCGGCGCGTGTCCCCGAGGTGCCGGCGTCGATGGCCAGGATCACGTTGTTCGACATGTTGTCTCCGTGCGTCATCTTGCGGTTTTCCCCAGCGCCGGATCGAGCGCGGGCAGGTTCTCGTCCCCCTTGAACTGCGGCGCGCCGGCTTCGTTGTCCGGATTGATGCCGCTGCGGGTGGGATCCCATTTGATGGCAAAGCAGATGATGCTGGCCGCCAGCGGGACGGCAGACAGGATCAGGAAGGTCTTCTCCAGGCCATAGCTTTCGCGGAACAGCGGGAACACCAGCAGGCCGACCGCCGCGCCGATCGAGCCGAGCGCGCCGATGACCCCGTTGGCGCCGGCCCGCAATTCACCGCGGAACGACAGCGACGACAGGCTCTTGCCGTTGGCGCCCGGACCGCCTGAATGGAACAGGATGAACAGCGACGGCACCGCCACCGCCAGCCACAACGGCATCTTGCCGTGGAAGGTGCCCAGGATCAGCAGCATCAGGAAGACGGCCGCAAAGCCGAACGCCGAGGCGCGCCGCAAGCCCAGCTTGCGACCGATGTAGGGCGACATGAAGCCGCCGAAGATGCCGAAGATGTTGAACACCAGCGCGCCCACCGTGGCGTAGACGAAGTCCTTGCCGAACAGTGCCGCGCTGATGAGCGGCAGGTACCAGCCCACCGCGAAATACTGGATGGACTGGCCGATCTGTACAGTGGCCGCCAGTATCGTGCGCGGCAGGTACACGCCGCGGAAGATCAGCAGCACATTGGCCAGGCCGCGCCGCGCCTGGTTGACCACCGGCACGCGCTCATGCGGCGGCGCCGCCGTGAACGGCTGGCCGTAGATGCGGGTCATCGCCACGGCCGCCTCGTCGACGCGCTCCTTGCGCGCCAGCCAGATCGGGCTTTCGACCATGTAGCGCAGTTGCAGCACCAGGATGGCCAGCGCGAACACCGCGGTGGCCGCGACCGAATAGCGCCAGATCGCGTCGCCCACTTCCCATGAATGGAACAGCAGCGCCAGCAGCAGATTGGAGCAGACCGCCGTGTACCACATGCCCTGCCAGGTGTTCAGGCGGCTCTTGAGCCTGACGGGCGTGAATTCCGCCAGCACCGCCATCGCGATGGCGAAGTCGATGCCGTAGGCCGCGCCCACGAAGAAACGGCCCGCCAGGATGACGTCGAACGACGGCGCGAACACCACCAGCAGCGCGCCGATCAGCGCCAGCAGCTTGGCCGTGATGAGAGGCCGCATACGGCCCCAGCGATCCGCCATCCAGCCGCCGATCGGATTGAAGGCGATG
Source organism: Achromobacter sp. KK8 (assembly GCF_054188005.1). Classification (NCBI taxonomy): domain Bacteria; kingdom Pseudomonadati; phylum Pseudomonadota; class Betaproteobacteria; order Burkholderiales; family Alcaligenaceae; genus Achromobacter; species Achromobacter sp. KK8. The sequence goes on from NZ_CM135178.1 coordinate 5,483,133, forward strand.
GCCACCCAGGACGCGAAGGACGTCATCAACGCGACCTGGCCCGCGCTCAGGCCAAGGTCGCGCGTCATGGGCCCCAGGCCCGCGCTGAGCGCGGAATTGGCGAACGCATCCAGGAACAATCCGCCCAGGGCGAGCCACCATATCAGGCCGGCCCGGCCGACGATGCCCGGACATGAATCGATATACGCGATGACATCGTCGATGCCACGCAGCTTGACGGGTAATGATTGCACGGCGGTCTCCTCTTGGAATTATTTCTGTAAGAGGTCGACGCAGCGTGCGCGCGATAAAAGACCATCTTACAGATGGTCTTTTATCTAGATCTGTGCGAGTGACTTTATGGACTATCCAGCATAGTGTCAACCGGGAAAACACCAAGCCGGGACTGGCGGTATGCTTGCGCTGCGCGCCGCTTCCAGCGCACCCGATCCGTTCACTTTCACCTTCGCGCCACCATGATCCGACACGCCCTCGCGCTTTCCCTGATGCTGTCTCCCGCCCTGGCCCTGGGCGCCTCCACGCCGGACTACATGGGCCAGTACGACCGCTGCCTGCGCGATGCCGGCGTCACCAACAACGGCACCGTCGGCGCCTGCGCGGAAGGCGTCTCGGCGGCGGCCAAGCGTGAAATCAACACGCTCTACGCCCGGATCCAGGCACGCCTGGCCACCGACTACCCGGACGACGCCGCCAAGCTGGAACAGACCCAGAAGGCCTGGCTGGCGTACCGCAACGGCCATTGCGCGCTGGCCGGGGCGCATGTCGGTTCACCCATGTACGAGTACTGTCCGATGCTGCTCAACATCAACCGCGCCGATGAACTGCGGGAACTGGCAGGCGACTGAGCCCGCGGCGCAACGCGCCGGCGCTTGCCGTGCCACGGCCACGTTGGTAACTTTGCCGTGCCCGGCCTCGCGTTCCCAATTTTCCGCATAGGACAGCGCCCACCATGACCATCGTCGTATACGCCGCCAACGCCCGCGCCCTTTGGGAAACCATCCAGGCGGACATCGCCCCCATCGGCGCCCGCGCCACGACCAGCGGCAACAGTTGGCGCAAGGACGACAGCGGCCGAGCCACCAAGATCTATCGCGCCACGCCCACGGGCCAGCATGACGAACGCGCCTATTTCGTCGGCACCGTGCGCACCGGCCAGTTGATGCTGCTGGACCTGCTGCCCGGCAGTGAGGCGCTGAGCTGGCCGCTGTTCGGCGCCTTGCACGGCCACCTGTCGGGGATGCTGCTGGCGACCTATCCCGATGCCATCCTGTCATTGAACCTGTTCCCCAACCGACCCACCGACACTTAAAAGGCACGCCGTGCTGTTGTTATCCGTATGTGTGCTGGCCGCCGCGTCGCTGGGCGTGCTGACGTGGCGCATCGTGCGCCGGCCCGAAGGCAAGACGCGCGGCGACATTGCCCGCGCAGGCGCCGCTGGCGCCGCCCTGTTCGCCGCGCTGGGTCCCCCCGTAGGCACCCTGGTGTTCGCGCTGTTTCTGGCCACCGCCGCGATGAGCCTGGAATCGCTGTTCACGTCGGTCTTCCTGGTGCCCTGGTCGTACCTGTACGGCGGCGTGCCCGCGCTGCTGTGCGGCCTGGTGACGGGCGCCTGCCGGCCCGCCGTCGTGACATGGCGCTCGTATTGCTGGCCGGGGTTGCTGGGCGGTCTCTATGCCTTCGTTTTCCTCGCGGGCTTCGCCGTGCGCGAGAACACGCTGCCCGAACTGGGCTTTCCGCTGTTCCTGGGCGGCGTGCCCGGACTGATAAGCGGCGTGGCCTGCGCTCGGGTGTTCTACGGCAAACCGCAAGCCACCACCCCCGCGGCCGCGTGAGCGCCGGCCCTGCCTTCGCCCTCTCCGAAGGCGCCGCATTCGGCGCGCCGCCGATGGCGGCGTCAACGCCCGCCAGCCGGCGGGCATTTTCACCCCCCCGGCTCAACCGCCGAAAGCGCGGCGCAACCGTTCCATTTCGGCCCGATTCAAGCGCTTGGCCTCGTCTTCGGCATAGTCACGCTCGCCCGTCTCGTATTTGCCTTCGTAGATGCAGCTGCTGCGGCTGACCCGGCATTCCAGGCTGACCCGTGACGAGTCGGAGCCGGAACCGGGGGCAGCGGGCGAAGACCAGGGATTGATGGACGAGGAGGAACAGCCGGACATGAGCGCGACAAGCAACAACAGGCCGCCGCGGCTAAGCATTTGAATCGACAACATTTATCCTCGCTCGACAAGAAAAGCTTCAGGGCTCTTTATAACAAGCAGGGGATCGGCGGTACAGGCGCTGGGTCCGGCGCGGGGGCCGGTGTGGGGCCGGTGTTGGGGCCGGTATGGGGCTCCGGCCCTCAATACGGGGATTCAAGAGCGGCAGATGGCCCGCCAAATGAAAAACCCCGGGACACAAGGATGTCTCGGGGTTTGGGGGACACTGCTGCCGGCGTATCGCCACATCAGTGCCTGAATGGGGTTGGTGCGAAGGAGGGGACTCGAACCCCTACACCTGTTACGGCGTCAGGACCTAAACCTGGTGCGTCTACCAATTTCGCCACCTTCGCGTTAAGCCAAGCCCGCTATTGTAGCTTGCTTGTTAAAATCTTGCGTCATGAATCCGCGCCTCGATGCCCTGCACCCCTACCCGTTCGAAAAATTGCGCGCCCTGCTGGCCTCGGCCAGCGCGCAGCCGGACGGCCTGACGCCCATCAACCTGTCGATCGGCGAGCCCAAGCACGCCGCGCCCGAACGCGTGGGGCAGGCCATTCGCGATCATCTTGGCGGCTTGTCGGTGTATCCGTCAACCAAGGGCGATCCCGCACTGCGCCGGGCCATCGCCGACTGGCTGGCGCGGCGCTACAGCATCCCGGCGCCCGATGCCGAGACCCAGGTGCTGCCGGCGCTGGGCTCGCGCGAGGCCCTGTTCGCCTTCACCCAGACGGTGATCGATCCGTCGGCCGGATCGGTGGTGATCTGCCCCAACCCGTTCTACCAGATCTACGAAGGCGCCACCCTGCTGGCCGGCGCCACGCCCTACTACGTCAACGCCGACGCGCTGCGCAATTTCGCCTGCGACTGGAACCAGGTGCCGCAAGACATCTGGAAAAAGACCCGCCTGGTGTTCGCCTGCTCGCCGGGCAACCCGGCCGGCAACGTCATGTCGCTGGAGGAATGGAAGGACCTGTTCGCCCTGTCCGACCGCTACGGCTTCGTGATCGCCTCCGACGAGTGCTATTCCGAGATCTACCTGGACGAAGGCAATCCGCCGCTGGGCGGCCTGCAGGCGGCGCGCCGCCTGGGCCGCGACGACTACCGCAACCTGGTGGCGTTCTCCAGCCTGTCCAAGCGTTCCAACGTGCCGGGGCTGCGCTCGGGCTTCGTGGCCGGGGATGCCGCGCTGATCGGCCGCTTCCTGCTGTACCGCACGTATCATGGCAGCGCCATGAGCCCGCTGGTGTCGGCCGCCAGCATCGCCGCCTGGACCGACGAGACCCACGTCAAGGACAACCGCCGCCTGTACCGCGAGAAGTTCGAGGCCGTGCTGCCGATCCTGCAGAACGTGCTGGACGTCTCGCGGCCGCAAGCCTCGTTCTACCTGTGGGCGGCCACGCCGGGCTCGGATACCGCCTTCGTGCGCGACCTGTACGGCCGTACCGGTGTTACCGTGCTGCCGGGCAGCTTCCTGGCGCGCGAAGCGCATGGCGTGAATCCGGGACAGGGCCGCATCCGCCTGGCCCTGGTGGCGCCGTTGGCCGACTGCGTGCAGGCGGCCGAACGCATCGCCCATTTCGTACATACTTCTGTTTGATCAACCTTTTTTGAAAAGCTGAGCCGCTATGACTCTCGACCTGCAGACCACCATCGAAAAAGCCTGGGACGACCGGGCCAACCTGTCGCCCGTCGACGCCAGCGCCGAAGTGCGCGAAGCCGTCGAACACACCATCGACGGGCTGGACCTGGGCCGCCTGCGCGTGGCCGAGAAAATCAACGACGACTGGGTCGTGCACCAGTGGATCAAGAAGGCCGTGCTGCTGTCGTTCCGCCTGTACGACAACGCCATCATGGGCCAGGCCCCGCTGCAGTTCTACGACAAGGTGCCGCTCAAGTTCTCGGAATACGGCGACAACGCCTTCAAGCAAGGCGGCTACCGCGTGGTGCCGCCCGCCGTCGCCCGCCGCGGCGCCTTCATCGGCCGCAACGTGGTGCTGATGCCCTCCTACGTCAACATCGGCGCCTACGTCGATGAAGGCACCATGGTCGACACCTGGGCCACCGTCGGTTCGTGCGCCCAGATCGGCAAGAACGTCCACCTGTCCGGCGGCGTCGGCATCGGCGGCGTGCTCGAGCCGCTGCAGGCCAACCCCACCATCATCGAAGACAACTGCTTCATCGGCGCCCGCTCGGAAGTCGTGGAAGGCGTGATCGTCGAAGAGAACTCGGTGCTGGCCATGGGCGTGTACCTGTCGCAAAGCACCAAGATCTATGACCGCGCCACGGGCAAGGTCACCTACGGCCGCGTGCCGTCGGGTTCGGTGGTGGTGCCGGGCTCGCTGCCCTCGGCCGACGGCTCGCACAGCCTGGCCTGCGCCGTCATCGTCAAGCGTGTCGACGCGCAGACCCGCGCCAAGACCAGCATCAACGATCTGCTGAGGGCGTAATGCGCACGACCGCACGGCCGCCCGAAGGGCGTGCACCCTCCCTTGGGGAGGCAGCCGCGCAGCGGCAGGAGGGCCAACCTCCTTCGGTTGTTCTGGATCTGGTCAAGGACCTGATCGCCCGTCCGTCGGTCACCCCGGCGGACGCCGATTGCCAGGCGACGCTGGCCGCGCGCCTGGCGCGCATCGGCTTCACCTGCGAGACCATCGCCCAGGGCGGTGTCACCAACCTGTGGGCGCGCCGTGGCGACACGGCGCCGCTGGCGGTCTTCGCCGGCCACACCGACGTGGTGCCGCCGGGCCCGCGCGAGAAGTGGGAAAGCGATCCGTTCGTGCCCACCGAGCGCGATGGCTACCTTTATGGCCGCGGCGCCGCCGACATGAAAAGCTCGATCGCGGCCTTCGTGGTGGCGGCCGAGGAATTCGTGGCGGCCAACCCGCGGCACGGCGGCTCGATCGCCCTGTTGATCACGTCCGACGAGGAAGGCCCGTCGATCGACGGCACCGCCATCGTCTGTGACGCGCTCAAGGCGCGCGGCGAGCAGATGGACTACTGCATCGTCGGCGAACCCACCTCGGGCGACGTGCTCGGCGACACCTGCAAGAACGGCCGCCGCGGCTCGCTGTCGGGCAAGCTCACGGTCAAGGGCATCCAGGGCCACGTGGCCTACCCGCACCTGGCGCGCAACCCGGTGCACCAGCTGGCACCGGCGCTGGCCGAGATCGTCGCGATCGAATGGGACCAGGGCAACGAGTACTTCCCGCCGACCACGTTCCAGGTCTCGAACCTGAACTCGGGCACGGGCGCCACCAACGTGGTGCCGGGCGAGGCGGTGGCGCTGTTCAACTTCCGCTTCTCCACCGCCAGCACGCCGGAAGGCCTGAAGGCGCGGGTGCACGAAGTGCTGGACCGCCATGGCCTGGAATACACGCTGGACTGGGAACTGGGCGGCGAGCCCTTCCTGACCCCGCGCGGTTCGCTGACCGATGCGCTGGTCAAGGCCATCCGCGACGAGACCGGCGTGACGGCCGAGTTGTCGACCACCGGCGGCACGTCCGACGGCCGCTTCATCGCCAAGATCTGCCCGCAGGTCATCGAGTTCGGCCCGTGCAACGCCACGATCCACAAGGTCAACGAGCGTATCGAGCTGGCCTCGCTGGACCCGCTCAAGAACATCTATCGGCGCACGCTGGAAAACCTCCTCCTGCCCGCCAAGTAAAAAGCCTCTCATGCCTCAAAACGCCCGCCAAGAACTGCTGACCCTGCGCGACCTGATCCGCTACGGCGTATCGCGCCTGAACGCCGCCCAGGTGGCGCTGGGACACGGCAGCGACAACGCCTGGGACGAGACGGTCTACCTGGTCCTGCACGCGCTGCACCTGCCGCTGGACACGCTGGAACCCTTCCTGGACGCCCGCGTGCTCGACGAAGAACGCAACCGCGTGCTGGACCTGATCGACCGCCGCGTCACCGAGCGCGTGCCGGCCGCCTATCTCACCAACGAGGCCTGGCTGCGCGGGCATCGCTTCTACGTGGACGCGCGCGTCATCGTGCCGCGCTCGCCCATCGCGGAACTGCTGGACGAAGGCCTGTCGCCCTGGGTGCAGGACGCGCAGGCCGTCGACAGCGTGCTGGACATGTGCACCGGCTCGGGCTGCCTGGCGATCCTGTCGGCGCTGGCCTTCCCGTACGCGCAGGTGGACGCCGTCGACGTGTCGCCCGACGCGCTCGAGGTCGCCCGCCGCAACGTCGACGACTACGGCCTGGCCGACCGGCTGGCGCTGCACCAGAGCGATCTGTTCGACAGCCTGCCCGAACGCCAGTACGACGTCATCGTCTGCAACCCGCCTTACGTCAACAGCGGCTCGATGGACGTGCTGCCGCAGGAGTACCGCCACGAGCCGCAGCTGGCCCTGGCAGGCGGCGCCGACGGCATGGACCTGGTGCGCCGCATCCTGCAGGCGGCCCCGCGCTACCTGTCGGAGAACGGCGTGCTGGTGCTGGAGATCGGCCACGAGCGCGATTTCTTCGAAGCCGCCTTCCCTGAACTGTCGCCGGTGTGGCTGGATACGGAGCAAGCCTCCGACCAGCTGCTGTTGCTGACCCGCGAGCAGTTGACGACGTGATCCGCGCCTCTGGATTGACCCTGCGTCGCGGCACCAAGGTGCTGCTGGACGACGCCGAATTCGTGGTGCACCCCGGCGAACGCGTCGGCATCGTCGGCAAGAACGGCGCCGGCAAGTCGTCGCTGTTCGCGCTGCTGACCGGCGCGCTGGACCTGGACGCCGGCAACCTGGCGCTGCCGGCCGGCTGGCGCATCGCCAGCGTCGAACAGGAACTGCATGCCGACGACCGCCCCGCGCGGGAATTCGTCATCGACGGCGACACGCCGCTGCGCGCGCTGCAGGCGCGCCGCGCCGAGCTGACCGACGACCAGGGCACGCAGATCGCCGAGGTCGAAGCGGCGCTGGTGGAGGCCGGCGCCTGGAGCGCGGCCTCGCGCGCCGAGCAACTGCTGGCCGGCCTGGGCTTCAAGCCGGCCGAATGGACCCAGCCGGTGGCGAGTTTCTCCGGCGGCTGGCGCATGCGCCTGGCGCTGGCGCGCGCGCTGATGGCGCCGTCCGAACTGCTGCTGCTGGACGAACCCACCAACCACCTGGACCTGGACGCCATGCTGTGGCTGGAGAAATGGCTGGCCGCCTATCCCGGCACCGTCATGCTGATCTCCCACGACACCGAGTTCCTGGACGCGGTGGCCAAGTCCATCCTGCATTTCGACCACGCCAAGCTGGTGCGTTACCGCGGCGGCTACGGCGATTTCCTGACGCAGCGCGCCGAACGCCTGCGCCAGACCAACATCGCCTACGAACGCCAGACCCGCGAAGCGGCGCGCCTGCAAGGCTTCATCGACCGCTTCAAGGCCAAGGCCTCCAAGGCCAAGCAGGCCCAGAGCCGGGTCAAGGCCCTGGCGCGCATGCAGGTGCTGGCGCCGCTGCACGCCGAGGCCGGCATCGACATCCGCATCCCCTCGCCCGAGCAGGTGCCGGATCCGCTGCTGACGCTGGAACACCTGTCGGCCGGCTACACCGACGCGGCCGGCAACGACGTGCCGATCCTGCGCGACGTGACGCTGATGGTGCGCGCCGGCAGCCGCGTCGGCGTGCTGGGCGCCAACGGCGCCGGCAAGAGCACGCTGATCAAGACCCTGGCCGAGGAACTGCCGGTGCAGGCCGGCGAACGCCGCGCCTCGCGCGGGCTGGCGATCGGCTACTTCCACCAGCACCAGCTCGACATGCTGGACGTGGACAGCACGCCGCTGGCCCACCTGGCGCGGCTGTCGCCGGAAACGCGCGAGCAGGAGCTGCGCAACTACCTGGGCGGCTTCGGCTTCTCGGGCGACACGGTCAACAGCAAGGTCGGCCCCATGTCGGGCGGCGAGAAAGCCCGCCTGGCCCTGTCGCTGATCGTCTGGCAGAAGCCCAACCTGCTGCTGCTGGACGAGCCCAGCAACCACCTGGACGTCGAAACGCGCGAGGCCCTGGCCGCGGCGCTGGCCGAGTTCGGCGGCAGCATGCTGCTGGTGTCGCACGATCGCCACCTGCTGCGCACCACCGTGGACAGCTTCTGGATCGTGGCCGACGGCGCCGTGCGCGAATTCGACGGCGACCTGGAGGACTACCGCGACTGGCTGGCGGCCCGCAACGCCGGCGAACGCGCCGAGGCCGCCCGCGAGAACGCCGAGAACGGCGAGGCCGTGGTCGACCGCAAGGCGCAACGCCGCGCCGAGGCCGAGCAGCGCCAGCGCCTGTCGGCGCTGCGCAAGCCGCTGGAAGCCAAGCTGGCCAAGGTCGAGGCCGAGATGGAGAAACTGCGGGCCAAGCTGCAGGCGCTGGACGGCGTCATCGCCGACCCGGACCTGTATTCCGACGCGCGCCGCGCCGAGCGCCAGAAGGTCATGGCCGAACATGGCGAACACGGCAAGCGCATGGAAACGCTGGAAGAACAGTGGCTGGAGTTGCAGGGCTCGCTCGAAGAGATCGAGCAGGGCGAAGCCTGAGCCGCGGGCGGACGGCATGCGCCGTCCGCCCTTGCCATCGGCAGGCAATACTCAATAACAATAATAATTATCATTTATAATTTGACGCGAATCTGACTCTATCTGGCGCGAGGCGTCAGCGACATGTCTTCGCTTACCGACGTATTTCTCCGGCACTACCGCGAAGTGCTGGGCTTTCTGGCCATGCGCACGGGCTCGCGCGACGTGGCCCAGGACTGCGCCCAGGACACCTGGATCAAGCTGGCAGAGTTCCAGGACAAGACCCTGCCGGACAACGACCGCGCCTATGTGTTTCGCGTGGCGGCCAATATCGCCACCGACTGGCACCGGCGCCGCGGCCGCGAACTTAGCACGGTCGCCGACTACGCCGCGGCGCAGCCGCCCGCCTTCGAGGCCGACACGCTGGAAGTAGCCTCGGCCAACCAGCTGCTGCGCCGGCTCGAAAAGGCGCTGCTGCGCCAGCCGCGCCGCAGCCTCGACGTGTTCGTCCTGCATCGCCACGAAGGGCTGACCTACCGCGCCATCGCCGAGCGCCTCGCGATCTCGGTCAGCGCGGTCGAGAAACACATGATGCGCATCCTGCTGGCCTGCGACCTGGCGCTGTCGGCGTGAGCAGGACTGACGCCCTTGGCCCCGCCGCGAGCGCCGACGAGCAGGCCTCGCGCTGGGTCATCCGCCGCAGCGGCCAGCCGCTGGACCCGCAGGCGCAGGCCGAATTCGACGCCTGGTACCACGCCGATCCGCGCCATGCCGCCGCCTACGAGCGGCTGGCGCGGGTGTGGCGCCGCATGGGCGAGATCGATCGTGGCAAGCTGGCCGCGCGCCCGCCCCGCAAGCGCCGCACGGCGCTGGCGCTGGCGCTCGTCGCCGCCGCCGGCATCACCGCCTATACGCTGCGCGACTTCCAGCCCGGCGCCGACTACGCGAGCGACACGCAGCCGCTGCGCGTCGCCCTGCCCGACGGTTCACGCGCCATCCTGGACGCGCATTCGGCGATCGCCCTGGACTTCGGCCCCGAGAGGCGCGAGGTGCGCCTGCTGGCCGGCCGGGCGCTGTTCGAAGCCGCGCCGCGCGGCGCCGACGGGCCCGCCTTCACCGTCGTCACGGCGGACGCCACCGTCACGGCCCTGGGCACCCGCTACACGGTCGCTCGCGACAGCGACACAACCCGCATCACCGTCTACACGCACCAGGTGGCGGTGCAATGCCTGGCCTGCGCGGACCGGCAACCGCAGACACTGGACGCCGGGCAACGCATGACGGTTTCGGCCAACGGCATCGATCGCGACCCGGCCCCCCCCGAAACCGCGCCCGCCTGGAGCCAGGGGCTGCTGGCCTTCAACGACACCGCGCTGCCCGACGTCGCCGCGCAACTGGCGCGCTACACCGGCAAGCGCATCCTGGTATGGGGCGAGCGGGCGCGCGCCACGCGTGTGTCCGGCACGGCCGGCATCGCCGATCCCAGGCGCGCGCTCGACCTGCTGCTGGCGCAGACCAAGGTCGAGATCACCGACCTGCCCGGCCTTCTGATCCTGCGCTGACCACGGCCCCGCCGCGGGCATGGCACGGCGGGCGCGGTCTGCATGTGCCTGGACCGCCCCGCGCGTTGCCTGGGTCAGGCAAAACCAGCCGCGTCCCTCCCCCGTTCCAGGCATTTCCCAATCGGTAAATAAGAATCAATATAAATTATTCATCAATTCCGCAATGAGGGGTTTCGTCCTACGTCGCGTCCTACGGCTGACATCACCACAGCGTAGGACGTTTTCATGCCTTTTCCTCTTGACGGCAGGCGCCGGTCCGGCGTCCCGGCCGCCCTTCTTTGCCTCATGCTGGCCATTGCCGCGCCCGTTGGCGCCCAGCCGCCAGCGCGCACGCAAACCTACGACATGCCGGCCCAGTCCCTGGGCAATGCGCTGCTCGCGCTGGGGCGCCAGTCCGGCCTGGAAATCTCCTTCCCGCCGGCCGCGGTGGCCGGCAAGATGGCCCCCGCCCTGCACGGCGAATATTCGGCGCTGCTGGCGCTCGATCGCCTGCTGGCCGGCTCCGGCCTAGCCCTGCGCGCCGACGGTCCTGGCCGCTACATCGTGTTCGTCGACAAGGCCAACCCATTCTCGACCTCGCGGCTGGAGCCCGTGCGCGTCTATGGCGAGCAGACCGGCGAACGCGTTTTCGACAAGGAGGAGATCGCCACCACGCCCTCCTCCAACCACGACCTGAGCACGCTGGTGGCAAACCATCCGGCGGTGCGCACCAACCCGGGCGCCGCCGGTTCGCAGAATCGCGGCTCGCTCAACGTCGAGGACATTTCCTTCCACGGCGCCAGCCCCTACCAGAACCTGTTCCAGATCGACGGCATCGACGCCACCAACCGCGTCGACCCGGCCAGCAAGAACCTGAACCTGCAGGTCGGCAACGTGCCCAGCAATCCGCAGTCGTACTTCATCGACACCAGCCTGCTGGAATCGGTGCGCGTCTACGACAGCTTCGTGCCGGTCGAGTACGGCCGCTTCACCGGCGGCGTGGTGGATGCGCGGCTGCGCCGCTTTTCCGGCGAGAACCACCTGAAGTTCGACTACCGCTGGAACACGTCGAAGATGACGCGACAGCACGTGTCCGAGGGCGAGGAGAACAGCTGGGCGCAGGGGCAGCCGGGCTATTCCCCCGAATGGAAGAAGCGCTTCTATTCGGCCGTGGGCGATTTCGCCTTCAACGACAAAGCCGGCGTGGTGCTGGCCATGTCGCGCCGCGAATCCGACATCACGCGCTGGAACATGGGGGTGGACGACGACGGCCAGCCGCAGCAGGGCCAGGACACCTATCGCGACCGCGTCGACAACTTCCTGGGCAAGTTCAGCGTGCGCGCCAGCGCCGACACCACCGCCGACCTGACGCTGAAATACAGCGACCGCAGCGAGACCCTGTCCAGCTACCTGTTCCGCGACACCCGTTGGGACAACAACCACGGCGCCTACGGCCTGAGCGGCAACCTCGAGCACCTGTTCCAGGGTGGGCGCTTCGCGCTGCAGGCCGGCTGGGACCACGCCACCAGCGACCGGCAGTCCGTCGGCGACGAGCTGGTGACTTACCAACCCTACAGGCTGCCGCGATACACCGCGGGCGGCTTCGGCAAGGAGCAGACGCGGCAGGACACCTGGACCCTCAAGGGCCGCGTCGACCTGGATCCGGTGCGCACCGGCATCTTCACCCACAGCCTGTACGCGGGCGCCGACCTGCAGCAGGTCGAGGCGGGCTTCAAGCGCTTCCAGGACTCGTATTCGTTCCGCCGCGTCTACGACAACAAGGGCGCCTACCAGGACTTCAGCAAGGTCCACTATCTGCCTGGCACGGTCAACGTGAAATACAGCATGGCAAGCGTGTACCTGTCCGACCGCATCGAGTGGCAACGGCTGGCGCTGGATGCCGGGCTGCGCTACGACCGCGAGACCTTCCTGGGCAACACCAACGTGTCGCCGCGTACCCGCCTGGAGTGGGACGTGCTGGGCTCCGGCGACACGCTGCTGAGCGCGGGCTGGTCGCGCTACTACGGCAGCGAGGTGCTGGAGACGGCGCTGGAGGCCGAACGCAGCCGCCTGCGCCGCCAGGTGCTCGACAGCAAGGGCAGGCCCGTGGCCGATGGCGGCAAGGAGTACTTCGTCGATTACCGCGGCCTGCGCATGCCGTATGACGACGAATGGGCGGTGTCGCTGCGCCAGCGCATGGCGGGCATCGAAGGCCTGCTGAGCTACGTGCATCGCAACGGCCGCGACCAATGGACCAAGAGCGGCACCGACGCGGCCGGCTACACCTATGCCAACGACGGCTTTTCCACCACCGACGGCGTCAGCCTGACGCTGCGCACGCTGGAGCCCTGGCGCCTGGGGCCAACGCGCTGGAACATGCAGGCATCGTGGAGCTGGCAGAAGCGCAAGACCAACGGCGACCTGGTCACGGGCTACACCGCCGATGCGCGCGACCCGGACGACCGGGTGATCTACAACGGCTCGGAGATCCGCGCCATCGACCTGCCGCCCAGCACCTTCTACCAGCCCCAGGTCGCCTCGCTCACACTGATCGGCGCCTACCCGCGCATGGGACTGACGTGGAGCAACAAGCTGAACTGGCGCAGCAAGCGCGACGCCACCATCTACGTCGGCGTCGGCCCGCGGCCGCAATCCCTCGACCGCTACGAATCGGGCGAATTGCCGTCGTACTGGACCTGGGACACCAAGCTGGCCTGGCAGCCGACGTTCGCGCGCAACCTGGAATTCACGGTGGAAGTGCTGAACCTGCTGAACCGCATGCCGGCGGTCACCGCCAGCAACCCGAACCTGAAGACCAACCGCAGCACCTTCCAGTCGGGACGCGAACTGTGGCTGCAGGTGGGATATCGGTTCTGAAACGGGACTGACCAGCGGGACTGACAAACGGGCCTGAAAAACGGACCTGACAAACGGGCCTTACATTCGGCGCGAGCATTCATCTGGTCTGACTTCGACACGCCGCCGCGCACATTCGCCGTTTTGGCGCTGAGGTACTGCGCCGACCGCGGCGTCCTATGGCTGGTTTTCATTCAGCCAAGGACGCTTGCATGCCCCGCTCTTTCAACGGCCGTTTCCGCCCCTCCGCGTCGATCGCGATCTTCTGCGCCATGCTGGCCACGACCGCGCCCGCCCTGGCCCAGTCGCCCGACCGCACCTTCGCCTACGACATTCCAGCGCAACCGCTGGGCGACGCCTTGCTGGCGCTGGGCCGCCAGTCGGGCCTGCAGATTTCGTTTCCGCCGGCCGCCGTGGCCGGCAAGGTCTCGTCCGCCCTGCGGGGCGAAACCTCGGCGCTGGCGGCGCTGAACCAGTTGCTGGCAGGTTCCGGCCTGGCGCTGCGCGCCGACGGGCCGGGCCGCTATATCGTGTTCGTGGACAAGACCAATCCGTTCTCCGTATCGCGGCTGGAGCCGGTGCGGATCTATGGCGAGCAGATCGGCGAACGCGTCTACAGCCGCGAGGAAATCGCGCAAACGCCATCGTCGAACCGGGATCTGAGCACCTTGGTGGCCACGCATCCGGCGGTGCGCACCGACCCGGGCGTGGCCGGTTCGAAGAATCGGGGATCGTTGGACGTCGAGGACATTTCATTCCATGGCGCCAGCCCTTACCAGAATCTGTTCCAGATCGATGGCATTGACGCCACCAACCGCGTTGATCCGGCTAGCAAGAATCCGAACCTGGTCGTAAACAACGTACCCAGCAATTCGCAGTCCTACTTCGTCGACACCAGTCTGCTGGAAGCGGTGCAAGTGCATGACAGCTTTGTGCCTGTGGAATACGGTCACTTCACTGGCGGCGTGGTGGATGCAAAATTGCGCCGCTTCTCCGGGCAGAACCATCTGAAACTGGACTACCGTTGGAACAACTCCAACATGACACAACAGCGCACGGCGCATGGCGACGAACAGAAGTGGTCACAGGGCCACTTCGACTATTCACCCAGGTGGAAGAAGAGCTTTTACTCGGCACTAGGCGATGTCGCATTCAGCGAAAAGGCCGGCATGGTATTGGCATTATCTCGTCGCCAATCCGACATCACGCGAGCAGCCATGGGCGTTGATGGCAAGGGCCAACCGGAGTTGCGCGAAGGAACCTACAGCAACCAGATCGATAATCTCCTGGGAAAATTCAGTGTGCGTCCGTCCTCAGACACCGTCGCCGACCTGACGCTGAAATACAGCGAGTATCACCAGGCTCTGGCCGACGCCTATTTCCGCGACACAACCTGGGACAATTATCACAGCGGACGCGGCGTCAACGGCAAACTGGAACATCGATTCCAGGGTGGGCGCTTCTCACTACAAGCGGGATGGGATCGCGCCACCAGCCACCGGCAGTCCGTTCGTGAAGAGTTCGTATCCTATTTCACTCCGCCGATCAAAAAAGTGCAGTACTCGGTGGTGGGCTTTGGCAAGGAACAGACGCTGCAGGACACGGAAGTTCTCAAGGGTCGCGTTGACCTGGATCCGCGACGCACCGGCATGTTTACCCATACGGTCTACGCAGGTTCCGAGCTGGAGCAGACCCACGCCCGATTCAAGCGATTTCAGGACGCGTATGCGTACCGCCGCAGCCAGTTCCCCGATGGCACTGTCCAAGATAGCAATAGAACCCACTACCTGCCCGGCACAGCTGAGGTAAAGCATCACACTGCCAGCCTGTATCTGTCGGATCGTATCGAATGGAAACGGCTGGCCCTGGATGCCGGGCTGCGCTACGACCGCGACAGTTTTCTTGGCAACAACAATCTGGCGCCCCGCACGCGCCTGGATTGGGACATGTTCGGAACGGACAACACCGTGCTGAGCATGGGATGGTCCCGCTACTACGGCGCACAGATACTGGGCATCGCCATGGAGGCGGAGCGTGCGCGCCTGAAAATAAACGAGACGGACAAGGACGGAAACCCGAGGGCGAATGGCCGCAAACCGTACACGGTGGACTACAAAGGGCTGCGCACGCCGTATGACGATGAATGGGCGATATCGCTGCGCCAACGATTGGCGGGTTTGGAGGGCGCGCTGAACTATGTGCATCGCGACGGGCGGGACCAGTGGACAAACGTCAACATCGACGCCAATGCTTCCCGCTACAACAGCGATGGTCGTTCCACGACCGACGGCATCAACCTGACCGTGCATACGCTTCATCCGATGGCCCTGGGAAGAACCCGCTGGACCATGCGCGCCACTTGGGGCTGGCAGCGGCGCCGGGCCAATACCGAGTTGGCCAAGGGCTATAACGACCACGCGGGGGACCCTGATGAACAGGTGCTCTATAACAATGCGCAGATTCGCGCCTTCGACCTGCCAACCAATTCATTCTTCCAACCGCAAGTCGCCACCTTGACCGTGACCGGCGCGTATCCGGGAGCGGGCCTCACGTGGAGCAACGCATTCAACTGGCGCGGTGCCCGCGACGCGATTTTCTATGCAGGCAAAGGACCGGCTCCGGACTTTCTCAACAGCTACACATCGGAAAGGTTGCCATCCTACTGGACCTGGGACACCAAGTTGAAATGGCAGCCCACCTTCGCGCGCAACCTGGAACTGACGATCGAAGTTCTGAACCTGCTCAATCGCATGCCAGCAGTCACGGGCAATAGACCCAAACTCACGGCGGACCACCGTACCTATCAATCCGGACGCGAACTCTGGCTGCAGGTCGGCTACCGCTTCTGACGACAAATCAGACCATGCGCCATGGAGCGTCGCAGCCTTCATCCCTAACATGCGCCGTGGCCATCCCGGCCACGGCGCGGGTTCTCCATGGGGACGCCAGCCGCGCCGTCACGCAGGAGCATTTGCATGGCATTGAGCCGATCCCAGACCGAAATCAAAGCCGCCATCGTGGACCATGGCCGACAGCGCGGCGTCAGCCCCCCGACCATCCAGATCGCGGCGGACATAGCCTATATCGAATCGGCGTTCGGCGCCTCGCCGCGCTCCGCCGACGCCGGTTCGAGCGCATCGGGCCTGTTCCAGTACACGGACGAGGCCTGGTACGCGCACCATCAAGCCGCCGGCGAAAAGGACGCCCCCGGCAGCCAGATCGCCGCCTTCTACACCGACCTGGCGACCTACGTGGCCTGGTACCACAGTCCCGCCACCAATCGCCATATCCCCGACGACATGCCGCTGGGGGAATTCGTTTTCGTCATGCACCACGGCGGGCGGGGCGGGCCGGTCCTGTTCAAGGACACCGCGCGCGATCTCTACCGCAAGCATGTCACCGACGACACCCGGTTGCTGACCGCCGCCCATCCCTCCCCCTGCCCCGGCGCGCTCGTGCTCGACGCCGAGGCCTACACCGGCTATCCGGTGGCGGGTGACAGCGCGGGATGCATCAAGATGGGCCCGGATGGCATGGCGTATATCGACTACATCCTGGAACCCCTGCTGTCGCGAGCGGAACGGCGCGGCATCGTCGAACGGGATCCCGACGGGGCATTCCGCCTTCTTGGCGAATGAGGGACCGGCAAGGCAGGGCCGGCCACGACGCGGCGCCAATCAAAAGGCGCCTGGCACGGATCAGCGATCGAATCTCACGCATCAATCAAAAAATCGAAATCCATATAGATTATTCATCGATTGCGTGCTGAGGTATTGCAATCATCGCAGCGTCCTACGCCTGACACCAACGCGACACGGAACGTATCGATGCCTCTGCGTGGCAAATCCCGGCTCCGGCCGAACGCCCTGGCCACCGTCCTGCATGCCATCCCGCTGGCCCTCCTGCTGGCCACCGTGTCCAGCGCATCTGGCCAGCAGCCCGCCTCCACGCCATCCGGCATCGCGTCCGGCGCCGCCGCTTGCCACGACCCGACGGGCTGGAACATCGCCTGCCTGCGCGCGCGCTATTCCGGACCCGCGGCCGCCTGGCCCGCGCCCACCATCGACGCCGGCGTGCAATGGCATGAATGGGCGCCGGTCCCTCCCGT
The DNA here is from genome assembly GCF_054188005.1 of Achromobacter sp. KK8. NCBI lineage: Bacteria > Pseudomonadati > Pseudomonadota > Betaproteobacteria > Burkholderiales > Alcaligenaceae > Achromobacter > Achromobacter sp. KK8. Next base: position 5,500,314 of record NZ_CM135178.1, read on the forward strand.
CGCCAGCCCCCCGCTGCAATGGACCGCCGCCAACCCCGGCCAGGCCGAACTGGCCGCCGACGTGGCGCGGCCGGCAGTCGTGGCACTGGGCCAGATGCTGTTCTTCGATACCCGCCTGTCGCGCAAGGGCGAGGTGTCCTGTGCCTCCTGCCACCAACCGCAGCGCGCCTTCACCGACGGCCTGCCGCTCGCGGTGGGCGAGGACAAGCTGATGGGCCGACGCCGCTCCACGCCGCTGTATGCCGCGCCGTTCGCGCCACGGCTGTTCTGGGATGGCCGCGCGGCCAGCCTCAGGGAACAGGTGATGGGGCCGCTGCACGACCCTCGGGAAATGAACCACGACGCCGCCGGAGCGGTGGCGCGACTGCGGCAGACCGACATGTATCCCAAGCGCTTCCTGGAGGCGTTCGGCGGCGCGCCGGCGGCGTCTCCAGCGGCTGCATCGACTTCACCAACAGTTGCATCGGCTTCATCGGCGGCTACCTCAACGGCATCCACGACGGCATCGACACCGGCATCCGCGATCGACGCCGACCGCCTGGCGCGCGCGCTGGCCGCCTACGTGGCCTCGCTGCGCCCCGAGAAGACGCGCTTCGATGACTTCCTGGCCGGCCGCGCCGATGCGCTGGACGACACCGAACTGCTGGGCCTGCACCTGTTCCGCACCCAGGCGCGCTGCATGAACTGCCATAACGGCCCGCTATTGACCGACCACCAGTTCCACAACATCGGCCTGTCGTTCTATGGCCGCCGCAACCAGGACCTGGGGCGCTACGAGGCCACGCGCGATCCCGCCGACCTGGGCAGGTTCCGCACGCCGAGCCTGCGCAACGTGGCGCAAGCCGGCCCATGGATGCACAACGGCCTGTTCCCGGACCTGCGAGGGCTGCTGCGGATGTACAACGCCGGCATGGGCCGCGAAGCGCCGCCGGCCGATCCCCCGGACCCGCATGCGCCGCGCAAGTCGGCGCACATCAAGCCGCTCGACCTGAGCCCGGCCGAGATCGACGCCCTGCTGGCGTTCCTGAAGACCTTGTAATGCGCTCCGCCGACAACGCGGCGCTGGAAAAAAGAATGGCCGCGGCGAAAGCCGCGGCCATTGGACCTTTCGCTGCGCGAACGGCCGCGCCCTGGCGGACAGCGGCCGTCAGGCGCGCATCACGAATAGGGACGTTCGCGCAGGCGCGTGTGGTGATCGACCACGGTGTCGATCACTTCGCGCAGAATGGTCTCGGCCAGGGCCGGCGGCACGCCGGCCTCTTCGGCCAGGCGCCGGATGCGCTGGACCTGCTGGTCCTCGCGCACCGGATCCACCAGGTCCATGTCGTTGGCCTGCTTGAGCTCACCGATCATGTCCGTGCAGCGAAAGCGCACCCCCAGCAGCAGGATGATCTGCTGGTCGATCTCGTCGACTTCGGCGCGCAGCGATGCCAGTTCGGCTTTCGGGGAATCTTGATTGGCCATGTCTTTCAACCTTGAACGATATCCAGCTTGGCGATGCCCAGCGCCAGCGTCTTGGACCCGACATCGCGGAAATGGATCTCCGCCTGGGCGTCCTGCCCCGCGCCGCTCAGGCTGACGATGGTGCCGTCACCGAAACGGGCGTGGTGCACGCCCTGCCCTACACGATACTGCTTGTCGCCGACGGTGACGCCGGACGCCGTGCCGCGCGGTTGACGCGGCGCAATGGTGTTGGTGGGCTTGCGGCCGAAGGCGTCGCCGCGGTTGCCGTTCCAGCCGCCACCGGCGCTGAGCGCCGGCGCCAGGCCGGCCTTGGGCGACAGCCACTTGAGGTGCTGCTCGGGAATTTCGTCGAGAAAGCGCGAACGCATGGCGTAGCGCGTCTGGCCATGCAGCATGCGGCTTTGCGCCAGGCTGATGTACAGGCGCTGGCGCGCGCGGGTGATCGCCACGTACATGAGGCGGCGTTCTTCTTCCAGGCCGGATTGCTCCAGGATGCTGTTCTCGTGCGGGAACAGGCCTTCCTCGAGGCCGGTGATGAAGACGGCGTCGAACTCCAGGCCCTTGGCCGCGTGCACGGTCATGAGCTGCACGGCGTCCTGGCCCTGCTGGGCCTGGTTGTCGCCGGCCTCGAGCGCGGCGTGCGACAGGAAAGCCGCCAGCGGCGTCAGGCCGTCGGACGCCACCGGCGCCGCATCGACCACCCCGGGCATCAGCGTGCTGGAGGTGGCCTGCTCGGGCACCACGCCGGCGGGCATGCCGTCGTAGTTTTCCTCGGACGCGAACACCGCCGCGGCGGTGATCAGTTCGTTCAGGTTTTCGAGGCGCTCGGCGCCTTCGCGCTCGGCCTTGTAGTGCGCGTTCAGGCCGCTGGCCTCGAGCATGTGCTCGACCATTTCGGGCAGCGGCAGGTCGCGCGTTTCCTCGGTCATGCGATGGATCAGCTGGGCGAACTGGGCCAGGTTGGAGCCGCCCTTGCCGGCCACCAGCGCCACGGCCGAGTACAGGCTGGAATCATGCGCGCGGGCCGCGTCGGCCAGCTGTTCCAGCGTGCGCGCGCCGATGCCGCGCGTGGGGAAATTCACCACCCGCATCCACGAGGTGTCATCGTGCGGATTGGCCATCAGGCGCAGGTAGGCGAGCGCGTGCTTGATTTCCTGGCGCTCGAAGAAGCGCAGGCCGCCGTAGACCTTGTAGGGTATGCCGGCCGAGAAGATGGCGTGTTCGATCACGCGCGACTGCGCGTTGCTGCGGTAGAGCACGGCGATCTCGCGCCGCAGGCTGCCTTCGTGGATCAGCGAGCGGATCTCGTCGACGATCCATTGCGCTTCCATGCCGTCCGAGGGCTGCTCGATGACGCGCACCGGTTCGCCTTCGCCCTGGTCGGTCCAGAGGTTCTTGCCCAGGCGGCCGCTGTTGTGGCCGATGAGCGCGTTGGCCGAATCCAGGATGTGGCCGTACGAGCGGTAGTTCTGCTCCAGGCGGATGACGGTGCCGTGCGCGTAGTCGCGCTCGAAGTCGGACATGTTGCCGACGTTGGCGCCGCGGAACGCGTAGATCGACTGGTCGTCGTCGCCCACGGCGAAGATCGCCGCGCCGCCGCCGGCCAGCAGCCGCAGCCACTTGTACTGCAGCGTGTTGGTGTCCTGGAACTCGTCGACCAGGATGTGGCGGAAACGGCGTTGGTAGTGCTCGCGCACCGGCGCGTTGCGCGACAGCAGTTCGTAGGCGCGCAGCAGCAGCTCGGCGAAGTCGACCACGCCTTCGCGCTGGCACTGGGCTTCGTAGAGCTGGTAGATCTCGATCAGGCGGCGGCGATGCGCGTCATAGGCTTCGACGTCGGCGGGGCGCAGGCCCTCTTCCTTGGCGCCGTTGATGAAGCGCTGCACGTCGCGCGGCGGGTATTTTTCGTCGTCGACGCCGTTGGCCTTCATCAGCCGCTTGATGGCGGCGAGCTGGTCGGTGACGTCGAGGATCTGGAAGGTCTGCGGCAGGCCGGCGTCGCGATGATGCGCGCGCAGCATGCGGTTGCACAGGCCGTGGAAGGTGCCGATCCAGAGGCCGCGCGTATCGATCGGCAGGATGGCCGACATGCGCGCCAGCATTTCGCGGGCGGCCTTGTTGGTGAACGTGACCGCCAGCAGCCCAAAAGGCGAGGCCTGGCCGGTTTGAATCAGCCAGGCCATGCGGGTGGTGAGCACCCGGGTCTTGCCGCTGCCCGCCCCGGCCAGGACCAGGGCGTGCTGCGGTTCTAACGTTACTGCGGCGCGTTGTTCAGGATTGAGTTTCTCTAGCATCATGCCGCGTAGCGGCGCAGACGTTGAGCGAATTGCTCGAGCCCGGCGATGCCGCTTTGCTGGGCGCGCTGGCACCAGGCCTGCAGGTCATGGAGGAGCTGTTCGCTGCTGGCGCTGGAGCTTTCCCAGATGCGGCCGAGTTCGCGGCGCATCTGCACCAGCGTCGACAGCGACTTGTTCTGGGCGATGGCCTTGTCCACGGCTTCGAGTTGCTCCGGTTGCAGGATGTCCTCGTTGCGGTGGATGGCGCGGCGCACCTTGTGCAGCTTGTTCCAGCCGCATTCGGCGTTGCCGTCCTGGCGCGAGGCCTTCAGCTTGGCCAGTTCCTCGCGGGCGGCGCTCTTGATCACGTCCGCGTAGCGGGCCATGACTTCGTAGCGGTGCGTGATCACGCCTTGCAGCGTGCGCAGGTCGATGCCGGTCTTGGAGTCATCCAGCTTGAGCTTGGGCGCGACCTTCTTGATCTTGGCCAGGCCCAGGAACTTCAGGATGTTGATGTAGCACCAGCCGATGTCGAACTCGTACCACTTGGCCGAGAACTTGGCCGACGTGCCGTGGGCGTGGTGGTTGTTGTGCAGCTCTTCGCCGCCGATCACGATGCCCCACGGGAACACGTTGGTGCTGGTGTCCGGGCTGTTGTAGTTGCGATAGCCCCAGTAGTGGCCGATGCCGTTGACGACGCCGGCCGCCCAGAAGGGGATCCAGGCCATCTGCACCGCCCACACCGTGACGCCGATCGCGCCGAACAGGGCGATGTCGATGGCGAGCATGGTCAGCACGCCCCACAGGCTGTGCTTGCTGTAGACGTTGCGTTCGAGCCAGTCGTCAGGCGTGCCGTGGCCGAACTTGGCCATGGTTTCCTTGTTGTTGGATTCTTCGCGGTAGAGCTCGGCGCCGCGGAACAGCACCTTCCAGATGCCGAACAGGATGGGCGAATGGGGATCGCCTTCCTTTTCGCACTTGGCGTGATGCTTGCGGTGGATGGCAACCCATTCCTTGGTGACCATGCCGGTCGTCATCCAGAGCCAGAAGCGGAAGAAGTGCATGACGGCCGGATGCAGATCCAGGCCCCGGTGCGCCTGGCTGCGGTGCAGGAAGACGGTGACGGACACAATGGTGATGTGCGTCATGACCAGGGTGAAAACGACGATCTGCCACCAAGTGGCTTGGGTCAAACCGCCGGCAATGAAGGAGAGGATGTAATCCATAAAGCTGTAGTGAGCCTCGCTTGAAGAGTGCCTGAAGTTTAGCTTACCTTTGCCGCGTTATGACAACGGAGTTTCAAAATAGTTGTTGAGCGAAATCAAGGACTAAGCCCTGCTTTTGACATTTTGACGGCAAGCTCGCGGCCGGGTTGGCGGCCCGTTCGCGACGCGACTAGCGCTTTCCTGGCGGGGAATCGTCTTCGCGCAGTCACTGGGTTTTGGCCTTCTTTCGCGATTAAAGTTCCTGTCAGGCTGGGCCGCTGTCTTGCAGGCGCCACGCGCCTGGCGCACACTTCGGTCCGCCGTCACTGCTCCCACCGTCATACGATGTTCCGCAAAATAACCCATCCCCATTTCGTTGCCACCTTGAGCGCCGCAATCGCGTCCGTGGCTGCACCGGCCGCCGCGCAGTCGCTGAAAACCGGGGACATAGCCGTATTGGCGTCCTATTACGAGATCCGCGGGTCGGACTGCCTGGCGCTGCGCGCGCCGCGCGTGACCATCACCCTGCAGCCGCGGCTGGGCACCGCCAGCATCGTGCAGACCCGTGGCCAGTCCAGCGACTCGGGACGTTGCGCATATAAGACAGTGCCGATAGCGCAATTGGTCTACCAGGCCATGCAGCCTGGGTCCGATTCGCTGGCGTGGGAAGTCAAATACCAGAATAAGACGGTGGGAACACGCCGCTACAGCGCCACGCTCGGCATCGCGCCGGCTCCCTGAGCGCTTCCCCACCCCGAACGCCCCCGAGCGGCGCCTGAGCGGCACCCTGAGCTGCTCTTTCAGCGCCTCCCCGCATGGCCGCCGTGCGCGGCTGCCGCGCCGCTTCCGCAAGTCATCCGCCGGGAAGGCGGCCGTGCCGCCGCCGGCGGGCCCATCGATGGACCCGCCGTTGGCCTGACCGGCAGCGGATTCAAGCCGAAGGCTTGTCCTGGTCGGCGGCAGCGCTTGCGGGGACAGTCTCATCCGCATCCGCAACCGCCGCTTCGGCCTCTTCTTCCGGCAGCACCTCGGCATCGGCCTCGATGGCGGCCTGCGTCGCGTCCTCGGCCGCGGCGGCGTTCTTCTTGCGGCGCTCGAAAACGGCGGCGAAGAAGCCGTCGGTGCCGTGGACGTCCGGACGCAGCTGGACGTACGGCCCTTCGAGCTTCAGGTTGTCGCAACGGCCCGCCAGGATCTCGGCGGCGTCCAGGCGCTCGAAGTCCGGATGGCTGGCCAGGAAGCGTTCTGCCTGCACTTCGTTTTCCTCGGCCAGCAGGCTGCAGGTGGCATAGACCAGCCGCCCGCCGGGCGCGACGCAGCGCGCGGCGCTGTTGAGGATGCGTTCCTGCAGTTGGCCAAGCTCGGCCAGCGCTTCGGGGTGCTGGCGCCATTTCAGGTCGGGATTGCGGCGCAGCGTGCCGATGCCGCTGCACGGCGCGTCGACCAGCACGCGCTGGGCCTTGCCGGCCAGGCGCTTGACGCGGGCATCGTTTTCGCTGTCGATCGCCACCGGCACCACGTTGGACAGGCCGCTGCGGGCAAAGCGCGGCTTGGCGCGCGCCAGGCGGGCGGCCGAGACGTCGAAGGCGTAGAGCCTGCCGGTGGACCGCATCAGCGCGCCCAGCAGCAAGGTCTTGCCGCCCGCGCCGGCGCAGAAGTCGATGATCATTTCGCCGCGGCGCGGGGCCACCAGCAGGGCCAGCAACTGGCTGCCCTCGTCCTGTACTTCGATGCTGCCGTTCTCGAACTGCGGCCAGCGGTTGATGGCCGGGCGGCCTTCCATGCGGATGCCCCAGGGCGAGTACGGCATGGCCACGGGTTCGTAGCGGCCGGCGCTCTGTTGCAGTTCGGCGAGCATGGCGTCGCGCTCGACCTTGAGCGGATTGACGCGCAGGTCCAGGCTGGCCTGGCGGTTGAGCGCCTCGATCAGGGTTTCGGGGCTGTCCATGGCGCCCAGGCGCTCGTCGAGCCAGTCGGGGATGCTGCCACGGACGGCGCGCGGCAGCGTCGCCAGGTCGATCTGCAGGACGCGCTGGAGCCATTCGGCTTCGGCCGGGTCCAGGCCTTCCTGCAGCGTTTCCTTGCCCAGGGTGGCGGCCAGGCCCAGGATGGCCAGGCGGCGCGAAGCCGGCCCGACGCCGCTTTCGCCGAACTGGCGATAGCGGCGCAGGTGGCGCAGCACGTCGTAAACGGCTTCGGCCACTTCCGAGCGGTCACGCGCGCCCAGGCCGGGATGGCCACGCAGCCAGTGCGACAGGGCCGCGTCGGCCGGGTAGGTCCATTGCAGGATCTCGCCCAGCACGCGCTGCACCTGGTCGATGCGGCTGGCGGCATACGACAGGCGCGGCCGGTTGAATTGCGGCTTCTGCGGGGCGGCGTCACGCTGGCCCTGGCCTTCGCGGCGGTCGGAACCGTGGAACCCACGCTCGCCATCGCGGCCTTCGCCACGCGGGGAGCCATAGGAAGGACGTGAATCCGAACGGCCCTGGCCTTCACGGCGGTCCGAACCGAAGGAACCACGCTCGCCGCCACGGCCTTCGCCACGCGAAGCGCCATAGGAGGGACGCGAATCCGGACGGCCGAAGCCTTCACGGCGGTCCGAACCGAAGGAGCCGCGCTCGCCGCCACGGCCTTCGCCACGCGGAGCGCCGTAGGACGGGCGCGAATCCGGGCGGCCCTGGCCTTCACGGCGGTCCGAACCGAAGGAACCGCGCTCGCCGCCACGGCCTTCGCCACGCGGGGAGCCATAGGAGGGACGTGAATCCGGGCGGCCCTGGCCTTCGCGACGGTCCGAACCGAAGGAACCGCGCTCGCCGCCACGGCCTTCGCCACGCGGGGAGCCATAGGAGGGACGTGAATCCGGGCGGCCCTGGCCTTCACGGCGGTCCGAGCCAAAGGAACCCCGTTCACCGCCACGGCCTTGGCCTTCGCGGCGGTCCGAGCCGTACGCGCCACGCTCGCCACGCGGCGCGTCATAGGACGGACGCGGGGTCGGACGGCTGTCGCGGCGCTCGTCCGAACGGCCTTCGCGGCCTTCCCGGCCACCGGCGGCGCGCTCGGGGCGCGGCGCCCGCTCCTGGGCGGCGCGGGCCTCGCCCTTGGGGCGCGAGAAGAAGGACCGGCCGTCACGCTCTCCGGCGGCTGCCGGGCGGGAACGCGGAGATTGGGGTTTGCTCATGGTGTATTCCAGTGGGGCGGACACATGCCGCCCGATAAATGCGATTCAGGGCCGTCGGCGGCCCGGCTGCGCGGCGGGCGTCGGCTCAGGCCGCCGCGGACCAGGTGAACAGGCGGTCGGGATCGCCCTGCACGTCCACCCGGTGGTCATTCGTCAGGGTAACCCGGCCTTCGGCCAGCCAGCGCACGGCGGCCGGAAAAGCCTGGTGTTCGACTTCCAGCACGCGCTCGGCCAGCCTTTCCGGCGTATCGCCGGCCAGGATCGGCACGCAGCCCTGGGCGATGATGGGGCCGTGGTCCAGCACCGGCGTCACGAAATGCACGGTGCAGCCATGCACGCGCACGCCGGTGGCCAGCGCCTGCGCGTGGGTGTGCAGCCCCGGAAACGCCGGCAGCAGCGACGGATGGATGTTGACGAGCCGGCCGCTGTAGCGGTTGACGAAGCCCGGGGTCAGCACCCGCATGAAGCCGGCCAGAATGACGTAATCCGGCGCGTGCAGGTCGATTTCAGCGGCCAGTGCTGCGTCGAAGGCCTCGCGGCTGGCGTAGTCCTTGTGGTAAAGGGCCGCGGTGGCGATGCCCTGCGCCGCGGCCCATTCCAGGCCGGCGGCGTCCGGGCGGCTGGCGATCACGGCGGCGATCGTGGCGGGCCAGCCCTGTTGGCGACAGGCCTGGACCAGCGCCTGCATGTTGCTGCCTCGTCCCGAGATCAGGATGACGATGCGACGCGGTGGTGTAGAGGTTTCCGGCAAGATGAGCGATCCAAATTGGGGATGACGAACAATCCCGTAATCCAAAATTGTAAACTCTCGCTCGTGAAACCACCGCTGCGCATCCACCGATCCCTTCCGCCGCCCGCCCAGCGCGCTCCCAGCGCGCTGACCATCGGCAATTTCGACGGCGTCCACCGAGGACACCAGGCCATGCTGGCGCGCGTCTGCCAGGTCGCGCGCGACCGGGGCCTGACGCCTGCCGTGATGACCTTCGAGCCGCACCCGCGCGAGTACTTCGCCACGCTCAACCAGCGCCCCGAACTGGCGCCGACCCGCATTTCCGGCTTGCGCGACAAGCTGGCGGCGCTGGCGCGCTACGGCATTTCCCAGGTCGTGGTCGAGCGCTTCAACGCCCGCCTGGCCGAAATGTCGGCCAACGCCTTCATCGAGAACCTGCTGGTGCGGGGGATGGATACCAAGTGGCTGCTGGTGGGCGAGGACTTCCGCTTCGGCCACAAGCGCAGCGGCGACATCGACCTGCTGCGCGAAGCCGGCCTGCGCCATGGCTTCGAGGTGCAGACCCTGGCCGACGTCACCGACCGCCACGGCCACCGCATTTCCAGTTCCGAGGTGCGCACCGCCCTGGCCGTGGGCGACCTGGACCGCGCCCGCCACCTGCTGGGCCACCCCTTCCATATCAGCGGCCACGTGATCCACGGCCAGAAACTGGGCCGCACCCTGGGCTTTCCAACCATGAACCTGCGGGTGGCCGAACGCTGCGCGGCCCGTTCCGGCATCTACGTGGTGCAGGTCTACGGCCTGGCCGAACGCGCCCTGCCCGCGGTGGCCAGCCTGGGCGTGCGCCCGACGGTCGAGGACCGCGGCCGCGTGCTGCTGGAAGCGCACCTGCTCGACGAGACCGTCAACGCATACGGTAAACTCGTGCGTGTCGAATTCCTGCAAAAGCTGCGGGACGAAGAAAAATTTCCTGATCTCCCTTCCCTGACTGCCGCCATCGCCGAAGACGCGCGAAACGCGCGCGCCTATTTTGCCGTTCATGGACTATAAAAAGACCCTCAACCTGCCCGATACCCCCTTCCCCATGCGGGGCGACCTCGCCAAGCGCGAGCCCGCCTGGATTGCGCAGTGGGAGGAAAACCACGTCTACCAGGCGATCCGCGCCGCCAGCCGCGGCCGTCCGCGCTTCGTGCTGCACGACGGCCCGCCCTACGCCAACGGCGACATCCACATCGGCCACGCGGTCAACAAGATCCTGAAGGACATCATCGTCAAGAGCCGCAACATGGCCGGCTACGACGCGCACTACGTGCCGGGCTGGGATTGCCACGGCATGCCGATCGAGATCCAGATCGAAAAGAAGTACGGCAAGCACCTGCCCGTGGCCGAGGTGCAGTCCAAGGCGCGCGCCTACGCGCTCGAGCAGATCGACCGCCAGCGCAAGGACTTCAAGCGCCTGGGCGTGCTGGGCGAGTGGGATCGTCCCTACATGACGATGAACTTCAGCAATGAAGCCGACGAGATCCGCGCCCTGGGCCGCATCCTGGACAAGGGCTACGTGTTCCGCGGCCTCAAGCCCGTGAACTGGTGTTTCGACTGTGGTTCCGCGCTGGCCGAGGCCGAGGTCGAATACGCCGATCGTGTCGATCCGGCGGTGGACGTGGCCTTCCCGTTCGCCGAGCACGGCAAGCTGGCCAAGGCCTTCGGCCTGGACAAGGTCGACGATGGCGCCATCGTCATCTGGACCACCACGCCCTGGACCATCCCGTCCAACCAGGCGCTGAACCTGCACCCCGAAATCGAATACGCGCTGGTGCGCGTGTCGCCCGCGCCCAAGTTCGGCCCGCTGCTGCTGATCGCGCGCGAACGCGTCGAAGCCTGCCTGAAGGCCTGGAACCTGGAAGGCGAAGTCATCGCCACCGCCCCCGGCGCGGCGCTGTCGGGCATCGAATTCCGGCATCCGCTGGCGCAGTTCGAAGCCGCCTACGACCGCAAGGCCCCGGTCTACCTGGGCGACTACGTCACGGCCGACTCCGGCACCGGCGTGGTGCACTCGGCCCCCGCCTACGGTATCGAGGACTTCATCTCGTGCAAGGAGCACGGCATGAAGGACACCGACTTCATCAGCCCCGTCATGGGCGACGGCAAGTACGTCGACAGCCTGGCGCTGTTCGGCGGCCTGTCGATCTGGGACGCCAACCCCAAGATCGTCGAGGCCCTGCAGGAAGCCGGCGCGCTGATGCACGTGGAAAAGCACAAGCACAGCTACATGCACTGCTGGCGCCACAAGACGCCCATCATCTACCGCGCCACCAGCCAATGGTTCGCCGGCATGGACATCAAGCCCAAGGACGGCGGCCCGACCCTGCGCGAATCGGCGCTGGCCGGCATCGACGCCACCGCCTTCTACCCGGCCTGGGGCCGCGCCCGCCTGCACGCCATGATCGCCAACCGTCCGGACTGGACCCTGTCGCGCCAGCGCCAGTGGGGCACGCCGATGGCTTTCTTCGTGCACAGGGAAACCGGCGCGCTGCACCCGCGCACTTCCGAGCTGCTGGAACAGGTCGCGCAACGCGTCGAGCAAGGCGGCATCGAGGCCTGGCAGACGCTGGACCCGCGCGAGCTGCTGGGCGACGAAGCCGATCAATACGAAAAGAACCGCGACACGCTGGACGTGTGGTTCGACTCGGGCAGCACCCACGCCACCGTGTTGGGCGGCAAGGACGGCGATTTCGCCGGCTCGCACGGCGCCGAACTGGGCTGGCCCGCCGACCTCTACCTGGAAGGCTCCGACCAGCACCGCGGCTGGTTCCATTCGTCGCTGCTGACCGGCTGCATGCTGTATGGCCAGCCGCCCTACAAGGCGCTGCTCACGCACGGCTTCGTGGTGGACGGCCAGGGCCGCAAGATGAGCAAGTCGGTCGGCAACGTGATCGCGCCGCAGAAGGTGTCCGATTCGCTGGGCGCCGAGATCCTGCGCCTGTGGGTCGCCTCCACCGACTATTCGGGCGAATTGTCGATCTCCGACGAGATCCTCAAGCGCGTGGTCGAGGGCTACCGCCGCATCCGCAACACGCTGCGCTTCCTGCTGGCCAACCTGGCCGACTTCGACGCCGTGTCGCAGTCCGTGCCCTACGGCGAGCTGTTCGAGATCGACCGCTATGCGCTGGCCATGACCGCGCAGATGCAGGCCGAGGTGCAGGGCCACTACGAGCGCTATGACTTCCACCCGGCGGTCTCGCGCCTGCAGACGTTCTGCTCGGAAGACCTGGGCGCGTTCTACCTGGATATCCTGAAAGACCGCCTGTACACCTCGAAGGTGGACAGCGCGGCCCGCCGCTCGGCCCAGACCGCGCTGCTGGACATCACCCAGACGCTGCTCAAGCTGATGGCGCCGATCCTGTCGTTCACGGCCGAAGAGGCCTGGAAGGAACTGGTCGGCTCGGCCCTGAAGCACCAGGCCGACGCGGCCCGCGTCACCATCTTCACCGAGGTCTACCACGCGCTGCCGCCGTTCGCGGACGCCGAGGCCCTGTCGGCCAAGTGGGCGCGCCTGCGCGCCATCCGCGCCGAGGTCCAGCGCAAGCTGGAAGAAGTGCGCACGGCCGGCGACATCGGTTCGTCGCTGCAGGCCGAGGTCGACCTTTACGCCAGCGGCGAAGACCAGCAACTGCTGGCCAGCCTGGGCGACGACCTGCGCTTCGTGCTGATCGTCTCGCGCGCCACCGTGCACGCCGGCGAAGGCGAGACGCGCATCGAGGTGACGCCCTCCAAGCACAAGAAGTGCGAGCGCTGCTGGCACTGGCGCCTGGACGTCGGCCAGGACCCGGACCACCCCGAGATCTGCGGCCGCTGCGTGTCCAACCTGTTCGGCTCGGGCGAAGCCCGCGACAAGGCCTGAGCATGGCCGGCCCTCAAGGCACGGCCACCGCGGCGTCCGCCGGCGCGCCCCCCGCAAGGGTGGGCCGCTGGCTGGGCATCGCGCTGGCCATCATCGTGCTGGACCAGCTGACCAAGGTGTACTTCAACACCTCGTACCAGTATGGCGAGCGCCTGAACCTGCTGCCGTTCTTCGACTTCACGCTGCTGTACAACCGCGGCGCGGCGTTCAGCTTCCTGGCGTCCGAGGAAGGCTGGCAGCGCTGGCTGTTCACCGGCCTGGGCATCGTTGCCGCCGTGGTCATCACCGTGATCCTGCGCCGCACCCGCGGCCAGCCGCGCTTCTGCCTGGCGCTGGCGATGATCCTGGGCGGCGCCATCGGCAACGTGATCGACCGCGTGGTGTATGGCCACGTGGTGGACTTCCTGCTGTTCTACTGGCGCGACTGGTATTTTCCGGCCTTCAACCTGGCGGACGTGGGCATCAGCTGCGGCGCCGTGCTGCTGGTGCTGGACGAGCTGCTGTGGGCCCGCAAGCCGCGCGCCTGACGCGCCCTCCCCGCCCCTTCGAAACCCGGCCCTCGGCCGGGTTTTTGTCTATTTGAGCCCCCCTGCATGCATGGCGAACGGCGCGATGCGGCAATGCGGAATAAAATCACTGTCCGTTCCCTGATTCGACGGTATCCAAACGCCGTCCGACGCCCATGCTCGACCTCGCCCGCAAACGCATCGTCCTCGGCCTGACCGGCGGCATCGCCTGCTACAAAATCGCCGAGCTGGTGCGGCGCATGACCGAACAAGGCGCCATCGTCGACGTGGTAATGACCGAAGCCGCCACGCACTTCATCACGCCCGTGACCATGCAGGCCCTGTCCGGCCGCCCGGTGTTCGTGGATGCGTGGGACCCGCGGGTGCCCAACAACATGGCGCACATCGACCTGACGCGCGGCGCCGACGCCGTGCTGATCGCGCCGGCCAGCACCGACTTCATGGCCAAGCTGGCCCACGGCATGGCCGACGACCTGCTGTCGACGCTGTGCGTGGCGCGCGCCTGCCCGCTGCTGGTGGCGCCCGCCATGAACCGCGAGATGTGGGCCAACCCGGCCACCCAGCGCAACGTGGCGCAACTGCGCGCCGACGGCATCAGCATCCTGGGCCCGGCCGCCGGCGAACAGGCCTGTGGCGAGACCGGCGACGGCCGCATGCTCGAAGCCCACGAGATCCTGGCCGACCTGATCGCGTTCTTCCAGCCCAAGCTGCTGGCCGGCCGCCACGTGCTGCTGACCGCCGGCCCCACCTCCGAGCCGGTCGATCCGGTGCGCGTGCTGAGCAACCGCTCGTCGGGCAAGACCGGCTACGCCCTGGCCCGCGCCGCGCGCGAGGCCGGCGCCCGCGTCACGCTGATCACCGGCGCCACCGCCCTGCCGGTGCCGCGCGGCGTCACCGCGCTGTCGGTCATGACGGCACGCCAGATGCACGACGCGGTGATGGCCAGCGCCGCCGATGCCGACATCTTCATCGCCGTGGCCGCGGTGGCCGACTGGCGCGTGAAGAACGTCAGCAACCAGAAGCTGAAGAAGACCAGCGAAGGCGGCGGCGCGCCGCAGATGGAGTTCGAGCCCAACCCGGACATCCTGGCCGAAGTGGCCAAACTGAAGGACGGGCCGTGGTGCGTGGGTTTTGCGGCAGAGACCGAAAAACTGGCCGAGCACGCCGAGGCCAAGCGCCAGCGCAAGGGCATCCCGCTGCTGGTGGGCAACCTGGCGCACAAGGTGATGGACGCGGACACCACCGAACTGGTGCTGTTCGACGCGCAGGGCGCGCACCCGCTGCCGGCGGCTGACAAATTGGACGCCGCGCGCCGCCTGATCGCCGAGATCGCGGCGCGGCTGCCGGCCTGATCCCGCCCATCCGCGAACCGCCAAAAAAAAACGCCAGACGCGAGTCTGGCGTTTTTGTTTGCGGCGCGCGCCGCGCCTGCCGGCAACGGCGGACGCGACAGCCTGCTTATTGCTCCAGGCTGATGTTGGCGGCGCGCACAATGTCGGCCCACTGCTTGCGGTCGTTCTCCAGGAACTGGCCGAACTGCTCGGGCGTCATGCCGGTGACGGGTTCCGAACCCAGGCCGGCCATCTTTTCCTTCACGGCGGGCTGCTTGAGCACGTCCTGCAGCGCCGCGTAATAGGCGGCCAGCACGTCCGCCGGCAGGCCGGCCGGGGCGAACACGCCCTGCCAGGTCGGCATATCGAAGCCCTTCAGGCCCTGCTCGTCGAGCGTGGGCACGTTGGGCAACTGCGCCGAGCGCTTGAGCGAAGCCACGCCGATGGCCTTGACCTTGCCCTGCAGCGCCAGCGGCGCGGCGGTGGAGATGTTGTCCATCGTCATCGCGATATGGCCGCCCAGCAGGTCGGTGATGACCGGCGCCGCGCCGCGATAGGCCGCGTGCGGCACCTTCACGCCCAGCTTGTACAGCATGGTTTCGGCGATCAGGTGATTGGAGATGCCCACGCCGGCGGTGCCGTAGGTGGCGGTCGGCGTCTTCTGGAAGTAGTCCTTCAATTCGGCCAGGTTGTTGGCCGGCACGTCCTTGTTGACAATGACCACGTTGGGCTGCACCGCCGCCAGCGTGATGGGCGTGAAGTCGGTCGGCTTGTAGCTGGTGCCCTTGGCGTTGAGCACGTGGGTGATGGCCATGGAACCGGCCGCGGCGATGCCGATGGTGTAGCCGTCAGGCTGCGATTGCGACAGGCGGAAGGCCATGATGTTGCCGCCGGCGCCCGCCAGGTTTTCCACCACCACGGTCTGGCCCAGGCGCTGCGACAGCGGCTCGGCCAGCAGGCGCGCCAGCGTGTCGGCCGAACCGCCGGGCGCAAAGCCCACCAGCAAGCGCACCGGCTTGGTCGGTTTCCAGGCGTCGGCGGCCAGGGCCGGCGCGGCCGCCAGGGTGCTGGCGGCGAACAGTGCGCCCGCGGCGCGTTGCAAAGTACGGCTGAACATGAAGTCGATTCCCTTATTCCAATATTTGCGCGAGCGCCTGCGCGACCAGGCGGTTGGACAACAGCACCGGGCGACCCGATGCCTGTGCCACCGCCTGCCGCATGCGCTCGGCGTAACCCATGCAATGCATGACGACAAAATCACAGTCGGCCAGGTCCTGGCCGGCCTGCTTGAAACTGGCCGCCGCGCGTCCCGCGTCGGCCTCGTAGGGCGAGGCGTGCACCACCGTGGTCGCGCATTCCAGCGGCACGGCCATGTGGAAGGCGTCGACCTGGGCTTGCAGCGGCACCACCAGGCCAACCTTGCGGCAGTGCTGCGCCAAACCGGCGACCAGGTGGTCGACGACCTGCTGCGGCTCGACCACCAGCGTGCGCATCGGCGCGATCGCGGTGCCAGTGCACAGCGGCACCAGCACGTCGTAGCCGGCGGCGTCGGCCTCGCGCATCACCTCTGCCAGCCGCGCCTCGGCGGCGGCGGCGTCCAGTTCGACCTGGGCGCCGTCGCGCATGCGCGTGGCGAAGCGATACTCGCCCAGGCGCGGCGCCAGCGCGGCCAGCGCCGCCGCATCCAGGCCGTCGAGCGCGCCGAACTCGTCGATGCGCACGTGTTCGCCCAGCAGCGGCGCCATTTCCGGCACCACGTCGCTGCGCGGCGACTGGCCGATGGTGAAGAACGCCACGCGGCGCGGGCGACGCGCGCTCATTGCGCGGCGCCCGGTTCGCGGCCGGTGGTCTGCAGATGCGCCATCGAGCCATAGCGGCCCTGCAGCGCGTCCCATTCAGCGGCGTCGAAGAAGGTCATGGCGCCCTGCCCGAAGAGCTTGGCGATCTCGATGCAGAAACGCATCGCCACGTCGGCGTCGACGGCGTTGGTCACGCCGGTGGCGCAACCCGGCACGGTGGTCTGCGCGGTCAGCGCCACGCCGACCACCGGCGCGCCGGTGACGATGGCCGGCTGCATCAGCGAATTGACATGCCACAGGCCGTTTTCGTAGGGCGTGATGTCCTGCGTGGTCAGCGGCAGCGTCAGGGGCAGCTCGCCGCTGACCCAGCCCATCACGTCCAGCATGGTCTCCGGAATGCGCAGCAGATAGCCCTGTTTGGCCACCGGCGTCAGCGCCACGCCGCGGCGGTTCACCAGGCGGTTGCCGCGGGTGGTGTCGACGGACAGGATCGCGTCCATGCGCGGATCGACTTCGTGCGACATCATTTCGCGCATCGGGAACGGCGAACGCATCATCGGCACGGGATGGTGCGGACGGGTGCCGGCGCGCGGGCAGATGTGGGTGCGGATGCGCACGGTGCCGGGCAGCACGTCGCCCTGGCGCGCCATGGCCATGATCTTGAGCGCGGCGGCAATGGCGACCACGGCGCCGTCGCTGTCGGACACCAGGCCGGTGACGGCCGGACGCGCGCCGATGCCGCCCAGGCGGCCGACGATGCCCAATTGCGGCGCGGCGGGGTCGGCGCCCGGGATGACGATGGAGAGGAACTCGGTGGCCGCGCCGTCGCGCTCCAGCGGCGTGACCTCGACCTCGCAGTCGCCGGCCGCGCGCAGCGCCTGTGCCACCGCATCGCCCGTGATGTGGGCCGAAGACAGCAGTTCGATGGTGTCGATGACCTGCTTCATGCCGGGATCTCCAGCGGGCCGGGCGTGAACACGCGCGGCTCGGCGGCGCCGATGAACAGCGGCGCATCGTGCGGGCCGACAAGCGTGATGGCGGCCCCGCGCACGCGCAGCCCGGCGCCTTCGGGCAGGCCCAGCACCGGCATGGTCGGGTTCAGCGTGCAGAACTCGGCCAGGCGCTGCGCGCGCGTTTCGCCGCGATGGCCGGGAGGATGGGCATTGGTGTAGTGCGGGTTGATCTGGAAGGACAGCAGGCCGAGCGCATCGAAGCCTTCGGGGTCGGTGATCGGCATGTCGTTGGTGGTGCAGATGCTGGGGCACGCCAGGTTGGAACCGGCGCTCCAGCCCAGGTAGGCGGCGCCTTCGCGCACGCGGCGCGCCACCACGCTCAGCAGGCCCTGGCGGCGCAATTGGCCGAGCAGGTTGAAGGTGTTGCCGCCGCCGACGATGATGACGGCGGCATTCTCCAGCGCGGCCACGGGATCGGCGGCGCGATGCAGCGGCTGGATGTCCAGGCCGGTGTCGGCCAGCGCCGTGGTGACCAAGGTGGTGTAGTCGTCCCAGTTGCGGGTGACGCCCGCGTACGGCACGAACACCGCCGGCGCGCCGGCCGGCAGCGCGGCGATCAGTTCGCGGATGTCGGGCAACGCGTGCACCAGGTAGCCGGCGTCGCTGCTGGAATTGCTGAGAAGCAGAAGGTTCATGAGTGGAGTTCCGTGGAATCGGGAAAGTCGGGGTGTCGCGCACGCGCGGCTGGATAGGGCAATACGGTCAATCGGGTTCGCGCCGGCGCGTCAGGCCAGCCAATAGGGATCGTTCAATTCGCGGCCCAGCGCCGCGACCTGCCGCGTCAGCGACTCGCGCAGCGCCGCCACGCGGGCGGCGTCGACCTGGAACGACACGAAGGACAGGCACAGGCCGCGCAGTTCGCCGCTGGAGGGATCGCGCACCGCCGCCGCCACGGCGCCGATGCCAGGCATGGCCTGGTCGATGGCGACGCCGTAATGGTCAGCGCGGATCTGCGCCACGCGCTGCGCCAGTTCGCCCACGGTGGCCGGGCAATCCTTGCCCTCCATCGGCAGGGGGCGGGCTGGATCGGTGCCGTACAGCGCGTCGAACTCGTCCTGGGTCAGGCGCGACAGCAGCGCGCGTCCCATGGCCGTGTCCGAGGCGGCGCGGCGCGAACCCGGCGGCGACAGCACCTGCACCGGATGCGAGCCATTCAGGCGTTGCAGCACCACGGTTTCGCGCTGGTTCAAGGTGGACAGGTAGGCGGTCAGGCCGCTGTCGTCGGACAGGCGCGCCAGCACCTTGCGGCAGGCCTCGTCCAGCGGCGTCGCGGCCTGCCCGGCGCGCACCGCCTGCGACAGCAAGGCGCCGGCACGATAGCGGCGCGTGGCGGTGTCCTGGTCCAGCAGGCCGTAGTGCTGCATCTGGTTCAACAGGCGCGAAGCCGTGCTCTTGGGCATGGCCAGGCGCTGCGCCACGTCGGTGAAGCTCAGTTCCGCCTCGCCCTGCGCGTAAAGCGCCAACACCCGCTGGACGCCATCGAGAATGCTCATTATTGTTCCAAAAATCGGAACTACTGTTCCTTAATAGGGAACAAGAATAATGCAACGGCGGATTTCCGGTCAATACGGGCGGTCCCTCGGGTTGGCGGCAGCACCGTCCGCGAAGCGCGGCCTCTCACCAGGCCCCATGCCGACGGGACGAAAAAAAGCCCGCCATGTCGGGCGGGCCTTCCCGATGGCGCCGATCGGCGCGCTCTAGCGCGTCGCGGTCTCGGCCCATTGCGCCAGCGGCAGCGGCGGTTGCGCGTGCAGGATGCGTCCCAGCACCAGTTTGAACTCCGCCCAGCCGCCACGGTCGCCCGGCCAACTGGACGGGGTCACCGGCCGCCAGCCGCCGTCGGCCTGCCGCTCGGCCATCTTGAAGCGGAAGTTGTAGTGCCCGGCCACGCCCATGCGCAGGTCGGTCACCACCAGCGCATCGCCCACGGCGTCATAACGCAGCCAATCATCGGTGAACCAACGCAGGCGCTGCAGCAGCGGCATATCGGCCAGCGCCTGTCCCAGTTCCGGGTTGAGCGGCAGGCGCAGCCATTCCGGTGGCTCGCGGTCGAACCAGCTGCTGACGGCCTCGTAGTAATGGCCGTCGGGCGTCTTGGCGACGACGCGCCACAGCAAGGTATTGAGCGGCATGGGAATAGCCCGCAGCTCGGTAATGGCGATGCCCTGCGCCTGCATCGCATCGCGCACCCGGTGTTCGGCGGCGATGCGGCCGGCGAGCCCGAACCCGAGGTAGGCGGTGCTGAAGATCAGCGCCCCGGCCAGGAAGCGGCGGGCGTTGCGGGTCATGCCGACGATCACCGCGTACACCGCCCCCAACAGCAATGGCACGGTATAGACGGGGTCGATGATGAAGATGGCCGACCAGCTTTCCGGGATCGATGGCAATGGCCAGAACAGCTGCGTGCCATAGACGGTGAAAGCATCCAGCAGCGGATGCGTCACCAATACCAGCCACAGGGTCAGGAACAGCCGCCCCGCGCTGTATTGCGCTTGCGGCCAGTACTTGCGTATCAACCATGCCAGCAGCGCCGCCAGGCCGGTCAACACGAAGATCGAATGCGAGAAGCCCCGGTGGTAGGTCATCAGCGAGACCGGATCCGGGTAGCGCATCAGTACGTCCAGGTCCGGCACGGTGGCCAGCGCCGCGCCGTAGATGAGCGCCCTCCGCCCCTGCACGCGCCCCAGCAGCGCCCCCTGTATGCCCGCGCCCAGCACGGCTTGTGTAACCGAATCCATAGAACTCCGACGATAGCCTTCTGTGGCGCGCCGCTTTCACGCGGCGTCCACAATGCAGGCGTTAAGATACCCGATTGCGTTCAGCTAATTTTCAACTTCTGCCTCATGGACCAATACATCGACAAGATCGGCGTGCTGATCGAGACCAACCAGGCCTGGGCCGGCCCCATCACCTTCCTGCTGACGCTGGGAGAATCGATGGTGCTGCTGGGCCTGTTCATTCCCGCCACCGCGCTGATGCTGCTGACCGGCGGCCTGATCGGCGCCGGCACGCTGGATCCGTGGAGCATCATGGCATGGGGCATCGCCGGCGCCATCGTCGGCGATGCGCTGTCCTACGGGCTGGGGCGCTGGGCCGGCCCCAACGTGCTGCGGCGCTGGCCGCTCAAGCAGCAGCGTACCGCCGTGGCACGGGCGCGCCTGTTCTTCTACCGCTATGGCTTCGCCTCGGTGCTGGTCGGCCGCTTCCTGGGACCGATCCGCTCGACCATCCCCACGGTGGCCGGCGTCATGGGCATGGCCCACGGCCGCTTCCAGATGGCCAACGTGCTGTCGGCGATCCTGTGGATGCCGCTGATGCTGGCGCCCGGCTACATCACCGCGCGCAGCCTGGGCGCGGCCGAAAACGCGCAACAGATCGCCATGATGATCGGCGCGGGACTCTCGGTGCTGCTAGGATGCGGACTCCTGGTCGCGATGATGCGCAAACGCCGGCAGCCGGCGCGCATCCGTCGCGGCAATTAGCGGAGAACAGCATGGCCATCGACATGGAGCCGAAGAACGGCGACTTCGCGCGCTACATCGAAAACCTGTCGCGCGCGGGCGGCGCCACGCCCGGACGGGTGCCGAGCAAGGCCGAGACCAGGCGCCAAGCGACCGCGCCGGTCGCCACGCCCACGCCGGCGCCCGCCCCGAGCCCGGGATCCCTGAATGACCTGGCCTGGGGCAAGACGGCGCCGCCGCAATCGCACCGCGCCGACAGCGTGCCGTCCACCGTCGCCCCGGGCCAGACCGAAGCCGAAGCGGTCTCGCTGGCCAAGCGCGCGCGCCAGCGCAAGCAGGGCATCTTCCTGACCATCGCCGGCGCCGTGGCCGGCTGGGCCGCCGTCAACGTCGCCTTCAAGGCGCTGCACGCGCCGCGCTTCGACCTGGACGACTTCATGCCGGCGGTGTTCCTGGGCTTTTTCGCGCTGATGCTGTTCAAGGCGGCCAGCGGCGCGCGCGACCCGCGCAAGCGACCGCTGGAAAAGCTGCCGCCGCTCAAGACCTCGTCGTACCGCAAGGACGGCTGAAGCGGCCCGGCCTCGGCGGCAATGGTGCTAACATTTCCGCCGCCCTCGCATAGACCCCATGAATACCCGGAGTGAAAGTGAATAACGTTGTCGGATTGAACCAGGCCCAGGCGGCCACGATGCTGAAGCTGCAAGGCGACCTGAACAGCATGATCAATCCGGACTGGATCAACGGCGGCGCCCGCTTCCTGCGCGCCGCCTTCGTCGAATCGGCCGAGGCCCTGGAACACTACGGCTGGAAGTGGTGGAAGAAGCAGACCATCGACCTGCCCCAGGTGCAGATGGAACTGGTCGACATCCTGCATTTCTACCTGTCGCACACCATCGTGCAGGCCAAGGGCGATGTCAACGCCGCCGCTGCGGCGCTGGTGGCCGACCTGGCCGGCCCCGCCTCGATCACGCTGGACGGCAAGAGCTACGCGCTGGCCAGCCTGAACGTGCCCGAACTGCTCGAACTGATCGGCGGCCTGGCGGTGTGCGGCCGCGCCAGCTTCAAGCTGCTCGAGCAGAGCATGACCGCCTGCGAAATGAGCTGGAACGATGCCTATACCCAGTACGTTTCCAAGAACGTGCTGAACATCTTCCGCCAGCAACATGGCTACAAGGAAGGCACCTACATCAAGATCTGGAACGGCGAGGAAGACAACGTGGTGCTGGCGCGCCTGCTGGCGCAGCACGACGCCGCCCGCGCCGACTTCGCTGACGTCCTGCACCGCGAACTGGAAGCGGCCTATTCGCGCCTGTAAGCGCGCACGGTCCTCCCATGAAAAACGCCGCATCACGCGGCGTTTTTTGCTTGGACGACGGTCGCGCGCTAGCGCTGGCCGAAGCGCGTCTCGCCGAACAGTTCCTTCAGCTCGCGCGGCTGCGACCGCCAGTACTGGCGCGGCGCGGCGACCTGCCCGCCCAGTTGCGCGGCGGCATGCCAGGGCCAGCGCGGGTCGTACAGCATGCCGCGCGCCAGCGCCACCATGTCGGCCTGGCCTTGCGCCAGGATGTCCTCGGCCTGTTGCGCCTCGGTGATCAGGCCCACCGTGATGGTGGGCAGGCCGACCGCGCGCTTGATGGCGTCGGCGAACGGCACCTGGTAGTTCGGCGCCACCGGGATCTTCTGCAATGGCGAAACGCCGCCGCTGGAGACGTCGATGAACTCACAGCCCAATTCCTTGAGCCGCAGCGCGAACGCTTCGGTCTGCGCCGGATCCCAGCCGCCCTCGACCCAATCCGTGGCCGATACCCGCACGCCCAGCGCCACCGACGAAGGCGTCACCTCGCGCACCGCGCGGAACACTTCCAGCGGGAAGCGCATGCGGTTCTCCAGCGAGCCGCCGTAGTTGTCGTCGCGCTGGTTGGCCAGCGGCGACAGGAACTGGTGCAGCAGATAGCCATGGGCCGCATGCAGCTCGATGGCGTCGAAACCCAGGCGGATGGCGCGGCGAGCGCTGTCGACGAAGGCGTCGCGCACCCGCGCCAGGCCGGCCGCGTCGAGCGCGCGCGGCGCCGGCTCGGACGCCTTGTGCGGCAGCGCCGACGGCGCCCAGCCCTGCCAGCCGCCCTGCTCCGGCGGCACCAGTTGGCCGCCCTCCCAGGGCGCATGGCTCGACGCCTTGCGGCCGGCGTGACCAAGCTGGATGCCGAGCTTGATGGGCGAATAACGGCGCACCGCCTGCACCACGCGGCCCAGCGCGGCCTCGGTCTCGTCGGACCAGAGGCCCAGGTCACCCGGGGAGATGCGGCCGTCGGCCTCGACCGCGGTGGCTTCGGTGAACAGCAGCGCCGCGCCCGACAGCGCCAAGTGGCCCAGGTGGATCATGTGCCAATCGGTGGCGCGGCCCTCGTCGGCCGAGTACTCGCACATGGGCGCGATGACGATGCGGTTGGCCAGTTGGACATTGCCGACTGACGTGGGACTGAAAAGATGACTCATGCGTAAGGCTCCGGGCGATGGACGCGGATGCACAGCATAGCGCCGGCAGCCGCCCGCGCCGCCAATCCCGACGCCCGCGTGGGGGTTTAGGGCGGGACGAGGCCCGCCCTTTATTACCGCGGCTTATTGCCCCTCGATCACGCTGTCCAGGAACTGGCGCGTGCGCGCTTCCTTGGGCGCGCTGAACAGCGTCTGCGACTCGGCGTCCTCGACGATGTTGCCCTCGTCGAAGAACAGCGTGCGGTCGGAACTGCGTTCGGCGAACTTCATCTGGTGGGTGACGATGATCATGGTCATGCTCTTGCGCGCCGACAGGTCGCGCAGGATCTGCAGGATGCCGCCCACCAGCTCCGGGTCGAGCGCCGAGGTGACCTCGTCGAACAGCATGATCTCCGGGCACATCGCCAGCGCGCGGGCGATGCCGACGCGCTGCTTCTGGCCGCCCGACAACTGCGCCGGGTAGACGTCGAGCTTGTCGCCCAGCCCCACCATCTCCAGGTATTCCACCGCGCGCTCGCGCGCCTGGTCGCGCGGCAGGCCCAGCACGTGCACCGGCGCCTCCATGGCGTTGCCCAGCGCCGTCATGTGCGGGAACAGGTTGAAGTGCTGGAACACCATGCCGATCTTGCCGCGCACCTTGCGCAGGTGCTCGGAATTGGGGCCGGCCGGGCGGCCCTGGGCGTCGGTCCACATCGGCTCGCCGTCGATCTCGATCTCGCCGCTGGTCGGCCGGTCCAGCGTCATCAGCACGCGCAGCAGGGTCGATTTGCCCGAACCCGACGGCCCGATCACGGCCACGGTCTGGCCTGCCGGAATCTCCAGGTTGATGCCCTTTAGCACCTCCAGCTCGCCATAGCGCTTGTGCAGGTTCTTGATGGTGATGCTGGAACTCATCGCTTTCCTCCATATCGTTGCAGGCGGGCCTCCAGGCCGCGCACGCCCCAGGCCGCGATCAGGCTCAGCGCCAGGAACAGCACGCCGACCAGCGTCAGGGGCTCGGTGTAGCGGAAGGTGGTGGAGCCGATCATCTTGCTCTGTTGCAGCAGCTCGACCACCGTGATCGCCGACAGCAGCGGCGTGTCCTTGAACATCGCCACCAGGTAGTTGCCCAGCGCCGGCACCACCGGCGGGATCGCCTGCGGCAGCACCACGCCCACGGCGGTGCGCCACGGCGACATGTTCAGCGCCCGCGCCGCCTCCAGCTGGCCGCGCGGCACCGCCTCGATGCCGGCGCGGTAGACTTCGGCGCAATAGGTGGCGTAGTGCAGCCCGAGCGCCACGATGCCGGTCGCCAGCGGCGACATCTGCACCCCGGTCAGGGGCAGCACGTAGAACAGGAAATACATCTGCACCAGCAGCGGCGTGCTGCGCACGAACTCGATCACGAAGGCCGTGGGCAAGGACAGCAGCGCCAGGCGCGAACGCCGCAGCAGCGCCAGCGCCAAGCCAAGCGTCACGGCCACCAGCATGCCCAGCACCGTGGCCTGGATGGTGATGACCAGCGCCGAACCCAACGTGGGCAGGATCTCCAGCGCGAAGGACCAGTCGAATATCGGTTTCATCGGACGCGGACCCTCCGTTCAAGCAGGCGCACGCCGGCGGTGATGAGCAGCGCCACCGCGAAGTACAGCAGCAGCATGAGCGTGAAGATCTCGGTGGTGCGCAGGGTTTCGCTGCGCAGCAGTTGACCGCGGAAGGTCAGGTCGGTGATGGTGATGAGCGACACCAGCGCGGTGTTCTTGAGCAGTTCGATCAGCAGGTTGCCGGCCGGCGGCAGCATGGCCGGAATGGCTTGCGGCACCACGATGCGGCGCATGATCTGGCCACGCGTCAGGTTCAGGGCCACGCCGGCCTCGCGCTGGCCCGGCGGCACCGCGCGGATCGCGCCGCGCACCACCTCGGCGCCATAGGCGCCGGCATTGAGCGCCAGCACAACGATGCCCACCAGCATGGCCGGCAGTTGCACGCCGAACAGCGGCAGCACGAAATAGAACCAGAACAGCTGCACCAGCGCCGAGGTGCCGCGAAACACCTCGACGTAGATCGACGCCAGCCAGCGCACGGGGCGCACGGTCGACAGGCGCCCCACCCCGGCCACCAGCGCCAGCGGCACCGCCAGCACCACGGCGCCCGCCATGATCTCCAGCGTCACCGCCAGGCCTTCCAGCAGTGGCGGCACCAGCTCGGCGATATGTTCGGATATGAGCTGCATCGGCGCCCCCTAGTTCGCGGCGCAGAGCTTGGCGGCCGTGACGTCCTTGGGCAGTTCCTCGGGCGTGAAGCCGAACGGCGCCACCAGTTTCTTGTGTTCCTCGGTGCCGATGAACTTGGCCAGCTCGGCATTGAAGGCATCTGCAAAGGCCTTGTCGTCCGTGCGGAAGGCATAGGCGCCGTAGCCGCGCACGCCCTTGCCGTCGATCACCGGATCGGTGAACGGCTCGGCCTTCTCCAGGCCGCTGCCGGCGTCGGTCTTGCCCATCAGGTCGTTGACCGTCAATGCCGTGGCCGCGTAGGCGTCGGCGCGGCCGGCCTGCACGCCGGACAGCGCGCTGACCGCATCCGGGAACACCACGATCTGGCCGGCGGGCACCTTGACCTTGGCGGCGTATTCGGCCTCGATGGCGCCGACCACCACGCCCAGCTTGGCGTCGGGGTTCTTCACCACGTCCTCGTAGCTGTGCAGGTTCTTCGGGTTGCCCTGCTTGACCAGGAACGCCTGGCCCACGCCATAGGTCGGGTTCGAGAACGCCACCTGGCCGCAGCGCTCCGGCGTGACGTACATGCCGGCCGCGATGATGTCGAAGCGCTTGGCCTGCAGGCCGGGGATCAGCGAGCCGAATTCGGTCAGCACGCCTTCGACCTCGTTGATGCCCATGCGCTTGAGCACTACCCGGGCGATTTCCACCGATTCACCGGTGACCTTGGCCTCCTTGCTGTCCATGAAGGCGAACGGCGCTTCGTTGGCGTAACCGATACGGATCTTGCCGGCCGCCTTGGCGGCTTCCAGCGTGCTGGCGCTGGCGGCGGGCGCGCTGGCCCCCTGGA
This sequence comes from Achromobacter sp. KK8, assembly GCF_054188005.1. NCBI lineage: Bacteria > Pseudomonadati > Pseudomonadota > Betaproteobacteria > Burkholderiales > Alcaligenaceae > Achromobacter > Achromobacter sp. KK8. The sequence continues at coordinate 5,526,740 of NZ_CM135178.1, forward strand.
CGGGCTTGTCCGAACCGGAGTCTGAGCAGGCTGCCAGCAGGCCCAGGCCCAGGGCCAGCAGGACGCGGCGGGTGCGTTGGACGATCATGGTTTTTTCTCCCTGATTTATTTCTAGGTACATCGCTTCGCTAAAAATGATACGACATTAAATCATTTCACCTCTAATGATATGGACGAAAAAAAGCAGGCCGAAGCCTGCTTTTCCCTATCTCCACCCTATGGCGGGTGAAAACTCGTTACGAAGGGTAGACGACTATGTCGTCCCCTATTTCTGCGCCGGGGCCGCCTCCGCATACGAGAATTTGCCGTTGCGCACCACGCCCATGACGCGGGCCCGTTCGTCGAAGCCCTGGTGGTTGTCCTTGGAAATATTGAGCACGCCGTTGGGCACGACCAGGTCGCGGGTGCTTTCCAGGGCGTCGCGCAGCGCGGCGCGGAACTCCGGGGTGCCGGGCTTGGCGCCGGTCTTGAGGGCGCGCGCCACGGCCGAATCCAGCAGCATCCAGGCGCCGTAGGCGTCGCCGGCGAACTGCGTCAGGGTGTTGGCGCCGTACTGACGCTCGTACTTGTCGGCGAAGTCCACCGCCACCTTCTTGACCGGGTTCGAGTCGGGCAGCTCGCGCGCCACCACGCCCGGGCCCGTGGGGAACAGCGTGCCTTCGACATCGCGCCCGCCCACCTGCAGGAATTCCAGCGTGCCGATGCCGTGGGTCTGGTAGATGGCGCCGGTGTAGCCCCGTTCGAGCAGCGTCTTCTGCGGCAGCGCCGACGGCGTGCCGGCGCCGGCGATCAGCACGGCATCGGGCTTGGCGGCGATCACCTTGAGCACCTGGCCCACCACCGACGCGTCGGTGCGCTGGAAGCGTTCCTGCGCCACGACCTTGACGTCGTTGCCGGCGGCCGCGGAGAACTCCTTCCACCAGCTGTCGCCGTAGGAATCGGCGAAGCCGATGAAGGCCACATTCTTGAAGCCCTTTTTCTTCATGTCCTCGACCAGCACGGTCGCCATCAGCGAATCGTTCTGCGGCATCTTGAAGGCCCAGGCGCGCTTGGGGTCGGACAGCGGCTCGACGATCACGCTGGAGGCCGCCAGCGCGATCATCGGCGTGCGGGTCTCGGCCAGCACGTCCAGCGCGGCCAACGCCGCGGCGGTGGTGTTGGGACCGACGATGGCGTCGACCTTGTCTTCCGAGGTCAGCTTGCGCAGGTTCTTGACCGCGCGGCTGACGTCCGTGCCGTCGTCCAGCACCACGTAGCGCGCCGGCTCGCCGCCCAGCGTGCTGGGCCACAGGCGGATGGCGTTGTTGGTCTGGATGCCGATCGCCGCGGCCGGGCCGGTGGTGGAGACATCCACGCCGATCACGATCTCGGCTTGGACGGACAGGGCGGGAACCGCCAGCGCGACAGCGCAGGCGTAGCGAAGGAAGAAACGGGACATGACGACAGCTCGCAGGATGGAAAAACAGCGGATGGCGTTATTTTGCCTGACCGCTGCAGGCCTCGTAGACCAGCGCGGCCAGCGTCAGGTCCTCCAGCGCGCTGCCGACGGCCTTGAACACCGTCACTTCGCTCGCCTGCGTGCGGCCGGGCGCGCGTCCCAGCACCAGGTCGGTGAGATTGCCGCGGATCTCGTCGCGGGCCAGCACGCCGGCCTCGAACGCGGCCAGCAGGTCGCCCGCCTTGGTGGGCGCCTCGTCCGTGTCCACGTAGACCGTGGTGCCGTCGAAGCAGGCGGTGTCGGTCTCGATCATGTCGGGCTTGAAGCTGCCGATCAGGTCCAGGTGCGTGCCCGGGCGCAGCCAGTCGCCGCGCACCAGCGGCACGGTCGACAACGTCGCGCAGCTGACGATGTCGGCCTGGCGCACGGCCTGTTCCAGGTCGACGGTGCTGCTGGCGTCGAAGCCCTGCTCGCGCAGCGCCGCCGCCAGCGCTTCGGCGCCGGCCGGACGCACGTTCCAGACCCACACCTTGTCGATCGGCCGCACCGTGCGCATGGCCTGCGCCACCAGCCCGGCAATGCGTCCCGAGCCGACGATGGTCAGCACCCGCGCATCCTCGCGCGCCAGGTAGGACGCGCCCAGCGCCGCCGCGCCGGCGGTGCGAAACACCGTCACCAGGTCGCCGTCCACCTGCGCCAGCGGCACGCCGGTGCGGGCGCTGTACAGGTTGTAGGTGGCATGCAGCCCGGGCAGCGACTGGCGCGTGTTCTCGGGAAAGATGTTGATGACCTTGACGCCGAAATACCCCTGCTCGTTCCAGGCCGGCATGATCAGCGTGGTGCCGTGCGCGCCGCCCGACTCGATGGCGTGGACGTGGCGCGGGGGCACGTGGGCGCCCTGGCGGAACGCCTCGCGCAAGGCCGGGATCGCCGCGTCGAACGACAATGCGCGGCGGGTTTGTTCGGTGTCGATCACTACCATCTGTATCCAATGCCTGTTCGGGTTGATCCAGGGGCGAAGTGTGACGGCGCCACGCGGCGCTGGCAAGGCGGCGCAAGCGGCGGTTACATCGGCTTGCCGGATGCGGGCGCCAGGCAGGCGACGCCCCGGCGCGCGCGCCGTATCATGGTCCGTGCCCCTTCCGGCAACGCGCGCCGCCGCCAGGCGGGCCGCGCTCTCCCCCAACCGGACGCGTCCGTCGCGGGCGCGTTCCCTCAACAGGAGTCACGCATGAAGAAAACCGCAACCGCCGCCTGGTCGGGCGATCTGAAAACGGGCAAGGGTACGATTTCCACGCAGAGCGGCGCGCTCAAGAACCAGCCCTACGGCTTCAATACGCGCTTCGGCGACACCCCGGGCACCAATCCCGAAGAACTGCTCGGCGCCGCGCACGCCGGCTGCTTCACCATGGCGCTGTCCAACATCCTGGGCGAAGCCGGCCTGACGGCGCAAAGCCTGGACACCAAGGCCGAGGTCACGCTCGACAAGGTCGAGGGGGGCTTTGCCATCACCGCCGTCCACCTGACCGTGGAAGCAGTGATTCCCGGCGCCAGCGCCCAGGCCTTCGAGGATGCCGCGCGCAAGGCCGAAAAGGGTTGCCCGGTCTCCAAGGTGCTCAACGCCAAGATCACCATGGACGCCAAGCTCAAGGCCTGAACGGCCGCGGCCGGCCCGCGGCACGGGCGGCGCCATTGGCCCGCCCTATCCCGCGCTTGCTGAAAATCAATTTGACGGTCATGCCCGAGAAATGGAAAATGAGAACCATTCTCAGGAAATAACCATGACCCGATTCATCTACGCGATTTCAGGCGGCAATGCGGCCTACGGCCAGGACGCCCAGGTCACCGCCAACCTGCGCCGCGTGGTCGGCTCCGGCATCCTGGTGGCGGTGGGCTACATCGATCCGGGCAACTGGGCCACCGACATCGCCGGCGGCAGCGGCTTCGGCTATGGCCTGCTGCTGGTGGTGATCGCATCGGCGATCCTGGCGCTGGGCTTCCAGGTGCTGGTCTCGCGCCTGGCGCTGGCCACCGGCGAAGACCTGGCCACCCTCACCGCCCGCCACCTGTCGCCGCGCACCGCCAAGGCGGCCTGGCTGGCCGGCGAGGCCGCCATCCTGGCCACCGCGCTGGCCGAACTCATCGGCGGCGCCATCGCGCTGCGCCTGCTGTTCAACCTGCCGCTGCTGGGCGGCGTGGCCGTCACCGGCGTCGGCACCTTCGCCGTGCTGGCCCTGACGCGCGGCAACGCCGACCGCCACGAGCGCGTCATCGCCGTGCTGCTGTCGATCGTGGCGGCCTCGTTCGTGTTCCTCCTGTTCAAGGCCAATCCCGCCTGGACCGACGTCGCCCACGGCATGGCGCGCACCGGCCAGGCACTGCGCGATCCGCAGGGCTTCCTGATCGCGCTGGGCATCCTGGGCGCGACCCTGATGCCGCACAACCTCTACCTGCACTCCGGTTCGCTGGCGCAACGCGCCCGCGTGCTGCCGGCCGACGCGCGCGACCTGGCCATGCGCGTGGCGCGCAACGACACCGTGCTGTCGCTGGGCGTGGCCATGCTGATCAACTCGGCCATCATGATCGTCGCCGCGGCCTCGCTGTCCGGCTCCGGCATCATCGTCTCCAGCCTGGACGACGCCCATGCCGTGATCGGCCAGACTTTCGGCATCGGCGCCGCCATCGTGTTCGCGATCGCGCTGTACGCGGCGGGCCAAAGCTCCACCATCACCGGCGTGCTGGCCGGCCGCATGCTGTCGCAAGGCTTCCAGATCAACAGCGGCTGGTCCGACCGCCGCCGCGCGCTGGCCACGCGGCTGATCGCCGGCGCCGTGGCCGCCGCCCTGCTGGCCTTCACCGGCGGCCAGGACCCGGACCAGTTGCTGGTGCTGAGCCAGGTCATCCTGAGCCTGGCCCTGCCTTTCGCGCTGGGTCCGCTGGTGGTGCTGGCCCGCCGCAGGCAGGTGATGGGCCGCCACGTCTTGCGCGGCGCCTGGGCCTGGGCGGCCGTGGTCGCCACCGTTGGCATCATCCTGCTGGACGGCTACCTGCTGGTGGACATGGTGCTGTGATCCTCACCAGCGGCCGTCGCGCGGGGCCGGCCCCGGCAGCGACGGAAAATGCGGCAGTACCTCCTCGGCCAGCTCATGGATGATCTCGGCCGCCGGCCGTTCCGAGAACTGGATGCCCAGGGCCACGTGGTTCACCCCGGCGGCCTGCCACTCCCGCAACAACGCGATCAAGCCGTTCCTGCCCGTGCGCAACACGAAGCCGCCCTGCAGCGGCGTGCGCGGATGGTCGGGGTCGTCGACCAGATCCAGCCACTCGTTGGTCATGTGCGGCCGGAAACCGCCGTCCGGTATACCCTGGCGCCAGATGCGGATCTTGTCGGCAAGCCGCGCCGGCCCGCTCTTGTCGTGCGACGGGCCGGGATAGCTCAACCAGCCGTCCGCATGTTCGCTGATCCACGCCGGCGACTGGCCGGAGCCGCCCGTCACCATCAGCGGGATCACGCCCGTTGCCGGCTTGGGCAGCAACAGCGTGCCGCTCAGGGTGCGGCCCAACGGCGATTCGATGGCGCCGCCCGCGCTACCCAGCAGCCGCCGGAAGTACGCCACCGCATCGCGGAAGCGCTCGGCCCGCTGCTCGTGTTCGATGCCATAGGCCGGAAACTCCGAGGGCCGGTCGCCCGAGGCGATGCCCATCACCAGCCGGCCGCCCGACAACTGGTCGATGGTGGCGGCGGCCTTGGCCAGGTCGATCGGATGGCGCAACGAGAAAATGGCGCTGCCGGTGGCCAGCGCGATCGAACGGGTCCGGGCCGCCAGGAACGACAGGTAGGTGAAGGGATCGAACACCTGTCCGGCATCGCCGAAGCCCAGGTCCATCAAGGGCACGTCCCGTACCCAGACGGCGGCAAAGCCGAGCCGGTCGATCTCGGTCACGAGCTCCGACTGCCCCGCCAGCACCTGCATGTCGCCGTTGTAGAAGCGCAGCGGCAGGAACATGCCGAGGGTGAGCTGGCCGGGCGCGAACATGCGGCAATAACCCGGATGGGCGGCGAACGCCGGCGCGGAAGCGCCGGTGGGGATGGATACGGAGGACGTCGTGGTGGATTCAAGCATTTTGCGTTTCCATGATTGAGCAGGTTCAGGCGCCGACGGCCGGCGCGGGCAAGGTGACGCCACGCTGGACCGCCGGCCGGGCGGCGATGCGTTCATGCCACGCGCTCAAATGGGCGTGGGCGCTGAAATCGAAGCCGACGATGCGGGCGATATGGGTCCAGCCGAAGTGCGCGATATCGGCAATCGAATAGTCTTCGCCCGCGACATGGGAATGCCGCGCCAGCTGCCCGTCGAGCACACCGAACGCGGCGTCGCACAGGCCGCGGTAGCGTTCGATCGCCTCGGGCTGCGGGGTGGCGGAGAAAATCTCGAAGTGCACGCGCTGGCCGATGATGGGGCCGACGCTGGCCGCATGGAACATCAGCCACTGGATCGCTTGCCAGCGCGCCGGGGGATCGATCGGCAACAACTGGCGCGTCTTGTCGGCCAGGTACAGCAGGATCGCCGCCGACTCGAACAGGGTGATGCCGGTGGCATGGTCGACCAGCACCGGGATGCGGCCGTGCGGATTGAGCCGCAGGAATGCCGGCCGCCGGTTTTCCCCCGCGTCGATATGCACGTGCCTGAGGGTATAGGGCAGGCCCAGTTCCTCCAGCGCGATGGTGATCTTGAAACCATTGGGGGAGCTGTCGGTATACAGGTCGATCATGGCTGTGCCCCGACCTGGACAGGCTGCCGGACACGGGTTGCAGGGGTCATCAAAGCGATCCTCTCGGTTTAGTTTTCGTGGCGTCGGAAATTCAAACCGACCGCGCCATGATGGCAACAAGCTCCTATAATCAGAAGCGATGATTTCTGCCCTCATGCTTTAGAAAAACTAAACTCGATGTCCTCCGTCCCGCTCCAGACCCTGCGCACCTTCGTCGAAGTCGGCCAACGCGGCAGCATCAAGGCCGCGGCCCAGGCGCTGCACGTCACCCCGGGCGCGATCAGCCAGCAGATCCGCCTGCTGGAAGACCGCGTCGGCCTGGCGCTGTTCACCCGCGAACGCCAGGGCCTGCGCCTGACGCCGGCCGGCGCCACGCTGCATCCCGCCCTGTTGCAGGCCTTCGCGCAGATCGACCAGGCCATGGCGGCGCTGGAGGCCAGCAAGGGGCAACACACCTTGACCATCAGCACGGTCGCCACCTTCGCCGCCTCGTGGCTGGTGCCGCGGCTGGGCGCGTTCAAGCAATTGCATCCGGGAATCGAGATCCGCGTGGAGGCGACCTCGGCATTGACCGACCTGCGCCGCGACCGGGTCGATGTCGCCCTGCGCCACGGCCTGGGCGACTACCCGGGACTGGAAAGCGTGCGCCTGATGGCGCCGGTGCTGGTGCCCGTGGCCAGTCCACAACTGGTACCGCCGGGCGCGATCCGCGAACCCGCCGACTGCCTGGATTACCCGCTATTGCATGACTCGGACCGCGCCGACTGGCCGCTGTGGCTGGCGGCCAGCGGCGTGGCGGCGGATGCGCGCGCCGAACGCGGCAATGCCTTCGAGGATGACTTCCTGCTGATCCGCGCGGCGGAGTCCGGCCAGGGGCTGGCCTTGGTGCCGCAGCAGTACGCGCAGCAGGAGATCGCCGCCGGCCGGCTGGCGCAGGTGCTGGACAAGCCGTGGCCGGCGCGATTCGCCTACTACGCCGTCACCGTGCCGGGCGCGGCCGAACGGCCGGAAGTCAGGGCCTTCCTGGATTGGATCATCGACGCCGCGGCGGGCACGGCCTGAAGGCTGTCGGGCATAAAAAAACGCCAGCGAAAGCTGGCGTTTTTCTCCTGGCGCGGATGCGCCGCTCAACGGTGGGCGGAAATCACAGGATGCTGGCGGCGGCCGGCGTCCATGTCGTGCAGCACTTCACCGATGGCGCCGCCGAACCGGCGCATGCGCAGCTTGAGCCGGCGCCAACCCGAGCGCGAGAACGGCCCGGACAGGGTTTCCGCCTTGATGGCCTCGCGGATCAAGGACTGCTCCAGCGCATCCGACATGCGGGCATTTTTCAACGCGGTATCGCTCATGATTCTCTCCTTGAGAAAGCGCGATGGGGAACAACACGAATTCATCTTAGATCCGTGGTTGCTGCGTTGCAATAAAAATGCCTAGCATTATTTTCGGCGTTGCGAAATGGGTACAAACACCACCACATCGGTGCATCCGGCACCGTATCCGGCACCATTATTGTGCATCGCAACAATCAACGGCGGCCGAGATGAGCGTCGATCATCATGTCCGCCATGTCCGCCACCCGGCCGGCCGGCCCGCCCTCGCCGAACAACTGGCTCGACACGAAGGCCCCTTCGATCAGGAGCAGCAAGCCGTCGCCCAGGGCCTGGGCATCGGGCGCGCCCATTTCGGCCGCCATCGCGGTCAGGCGGCGGCGCAGTTCCAGCTTGTGCGCGACGGCGACTTCCCGCGCCGGGTGGCCGGCCTCCGGATACTCGACCGCCGCGTTGGTCAGGCCGCAGCCCCGATAGCCGCTTTGCACCGCCCGCACGCTCAGGCCCGACAGGTAGGCGCGCAGTTGCGCCTGCGGGTCGCCCGGGTGGGCATCGCAGGCGGCGTTGAAACGCGCCCAGAATTCGGCGTCGTAGTCGCGCAGATAGGCCGCCGCCAACTCGTCCTTGGACGAGAAGCTGCGATACAGGCTGGGCTTGGTGACGCCGGCCTGGTTGACGATGGCGTCCACCCCCACCGCGCGGATGCCGTCGCGGTAGAACATCTCGCGCGCCGTCTGGCGGATGCGGTCGGCCGCCAGGGGCGGCTTGGCGGCGGGTGTGGCGGCAGATTTGACGTCGTTGCCGCCCGCGGGGGATTTGCTGGCCATTCGAAAACTCCTTGCTGAGACCGGTCGTCATACGCCGGCAGCCCTGAAAACCGGCCGTCAGAAAATATCGCTTGACGGCGTTACTGACCGGTACGTACCATTCGCAAACCCAATTACGTACCGGTCAGTAACATGAGTATAGCCCACCCCCCCATCCCCTTCCGCCGCGCGGGACAGAAGTACGCTTTCGTGGTCGTCGGCGTGATCTTCCTGGCGCTCCTGGTCTCGGCCGGCCTGCGCGCATCTCCCAGCGTGCTGCTGGTGCCGCTGGAGCAAAGCTTTGGCTGGAATCGCAGCACCACTTCGTTCTCGGCCGCCGTCGGCATCTTCCTGTATGGACTGGTGGGGCCGTTCGCGGCGGCCGCGATGGAACGCTTCGGCGTGCGCCGCGTGCTGATCGCGGCGCTCTCGGTGATGTCCCTCTCGACCGCCGCCAGCGCCTACATGACCCAGCCGTGGCACCTGCTGCTGACCTGGGGCGTGTTCTCCGGCGTCGGCTCGGGCGCGGTCGCCGTGGTCATGGGCGCCACGGTGGTCAACCGCTGGTTCACGAAGCATCGCGGCCTGATGATGGGCTTGCTGACCGCCAGCACCGCCACCGGCACGCTGATCTTCCTGCCCATCCTCGCGGCGCTGGCGTCGTCCGGCGACTGGACCCGGGTGGTCTGGACCGTGGCGGGCGCCGCCGCCGCGCTGGTGCCGGTGGCCTGGTGGCTGGTGCCCGACCGCCCCGCCAGCGTCGGCCTGGTTCCTTTCGGCAGCGACCCGCATGAACCGCCCGCGCCCGCCACGCCGCGCACCGGCATGATCGCCGCCACCTTCGGCGCCCTGTCCCGCGCCGCCCGCACCCGCACCTTCTGGTTCCTGTTCGCCACCTTCTTCATCTGCGGCTTCACCACCAATGGGCTGGTCGGCACGCACCTGATCGCGCTGTGCGGCGACCATGGCATGCCCGAAGTGCAGGCGGCGGGGCTGCTGGCGATCATGGGCATCTTCGACCTGTTCGGCACCACCGCCTCCGGCTGGCTGACCGACCGCTACGATCCGCGCAAGCTGCTGTTCGTCTACTACGGGCTGCGCGGCCTGGCGCTGATCTATCTGCCCTATTCCGACTTCTCGTTCTACGGCCTGGCGATCTTCGCGGTGTTCTTCGGCCTGGACTGGATCGCCACCGTGCCGCCCACGCTGCGCCTGGCCACTGAAGCCTTCGGCGATCGCGAGGCGCCCATCGTGTTCGGCTGGATCGTCGCCGGCCACCAGTTGGGCGCGGCCAGCGCGGCCTGGATGGCGGGCGTGGTGCGCGAGTCGCAAGGCAGCTACCTGATGGCCTTCGTCGCGGCCGGCGCCACAGGTCTCGTCGCCGCCGTCATCGCCCTGCTGATCGGGCGCGAGCGGGTCGTGGCGCAACCCGCGTAGCCCGCCAGCGCGGCACAAAAAAAAGCCCGGCCTGGCGGCCGGGCTTTTCTCATGCGGCAAGCGGAACGCGGCTACGCCTCTTCCACTTCCCCCAGGTACGCGGCGCGCACCTTGGGATCGTGCAGCATGTCGGCGGCAGGACCGGACAGCGTGATCTCGCCGGATTCCATCACGTAGCCGCGGTGGCTGTTCTCCAGCGCCAGGCGCGCGTTCTGCTCGATCAAGAGGATCGTGACGCCTTCGCTGGCGATGGTGCGCACCACCTCGAAGACCTTCTCGACCATCAGCGGCGCCAGCCCCATCGAGGGTTCGTCCAGCAACAGCAGCTTCGGACGCGCGATCATCGCGCGGCCCATGGCCACCATCTGCTGCTCGCCACCCGAGAGCGTGCCCGCCGCCTGCTTGCGGCGTTCGGCCAGGCGCGGGAACAGCGTGAACACGCGGTCGGTGTCCTGCCGCACCTGCGCGGCGTCGCGCCGGATGTAGGCGCCCATCGCCAGGTTTTCCTCGATGGTGAGCTGGCCAAAGATGCCGCGTCCCTCGGGCACCATCACCAGGCCCTGGCGCACCAGCTCGTGCGACTTCTGGCCGCCGATGGACTGGCCGCCGTAGACCACTTCGCCGCCGGCCAGCGGCACTAGGCCGCAGATGGCGCGCAGCGTCGTGCTCTTGCCAGCGCCGTTGGCGCCGATCAGGCACACCAGTTCGCCTTCGTCCACGCGCAGGTCGATGCCGCGCACCGCGCGGATGCCGCCGTACGCGACCTGCAGGCCGCGCAGTTCCAGTAGGGGTTTGCTTGCCGTCGTCATGCCGGGCGCTCCTGATGAATCAGCGGATCCTGGGCGGCGCCCGCGCCCAGATACGCTTCAATGACCTTGGGGTCGCGCTGCACCTGGGCGGGTTTGCCCATGGCCAGCACCTTGCCGTATTCCAGCACCAGCACGCGATCGCACAGGCCCATGACCAGCTTCATGTCGTGCTCGATCAGCAGCACCGTGACGCCATCGTCGCGGATCTTCTCGATCAGCTTGCGCAGCACCACGGTTTCCGAGGCGTTCATGCCGGCGGCCGGCTCGTCCAGCGCCAGCAGCTTGGGATCGGTGGCCAAGGCGCGCGCGATCTCCAGGCGGCGCTGGTCGCCATAGGGAAGCGAACGCGCCACGTCGTTGGCGCGGTGGCCGATGCCGACGTAGTCCAGCAGCTCCTGGGCGCGGGCCTCGATGGCCGCTTCCTCGGCGCGCGTGCCGCGGGTGCGGAACACGGCGCCCAGCACGCCGGCGCGGGTGCGCATGTGGCGGCCGATCATGACGTTCTCGATCGCGCTCAGGTTGGCGAACAGACGGATGTTCTGGAAGGTCCGCGCCAGGCCGGCGTGCGCCACCTCGTGCGGTTTCTTCCCCGACATCGAGGCGCCGTTGAAGGTGCAGCTGCCGTCTTCCGGGATGTACAGGCCCGTAAGCACGTTGAACAGCGTGGTCTTGCCGGCGCCGTTGGGGCCGATCAGGCCGTAGATCTCGCCCTGCTCGATGTCGAAACTGACGTCCGACAGGGCCTGCAGGCCGCCGAAGCGCTTGCCCAGTCCCTGGGCTTGCAGCAGTTTGCTCATGCCGCGCCTCCCTGCGTCTTGGTGGCCAGCTCGCGCTTGCGCACGGCCGACGGCCACAGGCCGGCGGGACGGAACAGCATCACGCACACCATCGCCAGGCCGAACAGCAGCATGCGGATGCCCTCGGGATCCAGCACCACCGCGCCGAACACCATCTGCTGCACCGGCTCGACCACGGCGCGCAGGAATTCCGGCAACGCGGCCAGGATCAGCGCGCCCAGGATCACGCCCGGGATGTGGCCCATGCCGCCCAGCACCACCATGCACAGGATGGAAATGGACTCCATCAGCGAGAAGCTCTCGGGGCTGACGAAACCCTGCATCGACGCGAACAGCGCGCCCGCCACGCCGCCGAACGAGGCACCCATGGCGAAGGCCAGCAGCTTGATGTTGCGGGTGTTGATGCCCATCGCCTTGGCGGCGATCTCGTCTTCGCGGATGGCTTCCCAGGCGCGGCCGATGCGCGAGTTCTGCAGGCGCACGCACACCAGGATGATGATCAGCGTCAGCGCCAGCAGCAGGTAGTAGTACTTCTCCGGCCCGGTCACGCGGATGCCCAGCAGGCTCTCGGTGCGGCCAAAGGCGAACTCGCCCACCTTGAAGGTGTCGATGCGGTTGATGCCCTGCGGGCCGTTGGTGATGTTGACCGGCGCGTTCAGGTTGTTCAGGAAGATGCGGATGATCTCGCCGAAGCCCAGCGTCACGATGGCCAGGTAGTCACCGCGCAATTTCAGCGTCGGCGCCCCCAGCAGCACCCCGAACAGGCACGCCACCGCCAGCGCGATCGGCAGGATCGCCCAGAACGGCAGATGCAGCCCGAAGTGCGGCGAAGCCAGCAGCGCCCAGGTGTAGGCGCCCACCGCGTAGAACGCGATGTAGCCCAGGTCCAGCAGGCCGGCAAAGCCCACCACGATGTTCAGGCCCAGCGACAGCATCACGTACAGCAGCGCGAAGTTCAGGATGCGGACCCAGCTCTGGCCGGCCATGCCGATCACGAACGGCAGCACCGCCAGCACGATGCCGATCAGCGCGATGCCGATCAGGTTGCGGGTCGACAGCCCGCTGTTTTTCAGGGTGGTGCTCATGCGCGGTCCCCCACACGCTCGCCCAGCAGGCCGGACGGACGGAAAATCAGCACCAGCACCAGCACGAAGAACGCGAACACGTCCTGGTAGTGGCTGCCCAGGAAGCCGCCGGTCAGGTCGCCGATGTAGCCGGCGCCCAGCGATTCGATGATGCCCAGCAGCAGGCCGCCCGCCATGGCGCCGACCAGGTTGCCGATGCCGCCCAGCACCGCGGCCGTGAAGGCCTTCAGGCCCAGCATGAAGCCCATGGTGTACTGCGACACGCCGTAGTAGGTGGCGACCATCATGCCGGCCACCGCGGCCAGCGCCGAGCCGATCAGGAACGCCGCCGAGATCACGGTGTTGATGTTCACGCCCATCAGGCCGGCCACTTCGCGGTTCTGCGCGGTGGCGCGCATGGCAGTGCCCAGGCGCGTCTTGTGCACCACGGCCAGCAGCCCGCCCATGATGAGCGCGGCGATCGCGACGATGGCGATCTGCAGCGTGCTCATGCGGGCGCCGAAGATCTCGAACACCTGCGGCGTCAGCACCTGCGGGAAGTTCAGATAGTTGCGGCCCCAGCCCATCATCGCCACGTTCTGCAGGATGATGGACACGCCGATGGCGGTGATCAGGGCGGCCAGGCGCGGCGCGCGGCGCAGCGGCCGGTAGGCCACGCGCTCGGCGGTCCAGCCCACGGCCATGCACAGCGGCACGGACACCAGCAGGCCCAGGCCCAGCACCATGAAGGCGGACGCGGACGGGTCGCCGCCGACCAGCGAGATGGCGATCGTGGTGGCCGCCATCGCGCCGATCATGACGACGTCGCCATGCGCGAAGTTGATCAGCCCGATGATGCCGTACACCATGGTGTAGCCAAGGGCGACCAGGGCGTACACGCTGCCGAGCGTGACGCCGTTAATCAGTTGTTGAATGAAGATATCCATAGGGGCCGTGGAAATAAGCCTGGAAAAATCGCGCGAGGATCGGATGCGGCGCGGCCCCGGGGGCCGCCTTCGCGCAAATCGCCGCCGCGCCGGGCGGCGCGCGCGGGGTCAATCAAGATGGCCAGGCGCGGCGGCGCCGCGTCCTGGCCGGGTCAGGCAGCCTTAGTTGGCCTGGCTGACCATCGTTTCAACCATCTCCCACTTGCCATTCTTGACTTCGTAGATGGTGACCGAGATTTCCTTCAGGTCGCCGTTCTTGTCGTAGGCGATGTGCTCGCTGGTGGCGCCCTTGCGGTTCAGCTTGGCCAGTTCCGGCAGGTACTTCTCGGGCTTGGCCGAACCGGCCGCTTCGATCGCCGCGATCATGTTCCAGGCGCCGTCATAGGCGTACGGCGCGTAGACGCCGGGGGCCTTCTTGAAGCGGGCCTGGTAGCGCTGCTCGAAGTCCTTGCCCGCGGCCATCTTGTCCAGCGGCACGCCGGCCAGCGAGGCGTAGGTGCCGTCGGCGGCGTCGCCGGCCAGCTTGATGAAGGTGTCGCTGCGGGTCATTTCACCCGAGACCAGCGGCGCCTTCAGGCCGAGCGTGGCCAACTGGCGCTTCATCGGGCCGGACTGCGCGTCCAGGCCGCCGTAGAAGATGGCGTCGGGCGCCGAGCCCTTGATGTTGGTCAGGATGGCCGTGAAGTCGTTGGCCTTGTCGGTCGTGTACTCGCGGCGCACCACCTGGCCGCCGGCGGCCTTGACGGCCTTCTCGACCTCGTCGGCCAGGCCCTGGCCGTAGGCGGTGCGGTCGTCGATGATGGCGACCTTCTTGGCCTTCAGGCTCTGCACCATGAACTTGCCGACCGCGGCGCCCTGCTGGGTGTCGCTGGTCATCATGCGGAAGGTGGTTTCGTAGCCCTGCTTGGTGTACTCGGGCGAGGTCGCCATGGCGATCTGCGGCAGGCCGGCTTCGTGGTAGACGCGCGAAGCGGGAATCGTGGTGCCCGAGTTGAAGTGGCCCAGGATGCCGACGACGTTCTCGTCGACCAGCTGCTGCGCCACCTGCACGCCGACGCGCGGGTCGGCCTGGTCGTCGCGCGACACCAGCACGAACTTGGCGGGCTGGCCGTCGACCTTCACGCCCTTCTTGTTGGCTTCTTCCAGCGCCAGGTTCAGGCCGTTCTGCATGTCCTCGCCATAGTGCGACTGGGGACCGGTCAGGGGCGCGGCAAAGCCGAACTTGACGTCGGCGGCCTGCGCGGCCGCGGCCATGCCGACGGCGGCGATGCTGGCGGCGACAAGCTTCAAAGTGGTGCGAAACTTCATTGGAATCCTCCGGTATGTCGGATGTGGCTTTGTTATACCTGGGCTTTTGGGCCAGGTGATCTATTTGAGTGCGATTGCCGGGTTGCCACAATCGAACTTCAGGTGCGACCGGATTTTGCTTCCAGTGCAACCTCGCTAGATATTGGAGATAACCCTTGGTTTCCCAAGGGTTACCCCTCGGTCACGCTCAGCCGATGGTCATGAGGCTGGCGTTGCCGCCGGCCGCGGCCGTATTGACGCTGATGGAACGTTCGGTAAGCAGGCGTTCCGGCACATACGCGGCGCCGGCCGCCAACGCGTCCGAGGTCAGCCCATGCACCGCCAGGATCGCGCCCGGACGCTGCGCGATGCGCTGGTTCAGGGCGCGCAGCGTGTCGCCGTCGCCCTCGAACAGCACCGCGTGGTAGTCGGCCTGGTCGACCTCGGCATCGGCCAGGATACCCGCCTGGCCCTGCTGCTCGGCATCCAGCGTGGCCAGCAGCGCCTGCGCCGCCGGCGTGTCGGCGAACCAGGCGTGGTTGCCCGTCAGGCGCGCCGCGGCCCACTGGGCGCGCGCGCCGGCCTCGGTGGCCGCCACGCAGTAGACCGCGCCGCGCGGTTCCACCATATAGGTGTTGGTCTCGCCCGTGGGACCCGGCAGCGCGATGCGCTGCGGCAGCGGCGCCGCCGCGTCCAGCGCCGGCGGCAGGCCCTCGGGCCGCGTGCCCAGCAGGCGGTACATATACAGCGGGCCGCCGGCCTTGGGGCCGGTGCCCGACAGGCACTCGCCGCCAAAGGGCTGCACCCCGACCACCGCGCCGACGATGTTGCGGTTGACGTAGACGTTGCCGGCATGGACCTGGCCGGTCACGTGGGCAATGGTTTCGTCGATGCGGGTGTGCACGCCGAAGGTCAGGCCGTAGCCGGTGCCATTGATGGCGTCCAGCAACGCGTCCAGCTCATCGCGGGCGTAGCGCACCACGTGCAGCACCGGGCCGAACACTTCGCGCGTCAGTTCGCTGATGTGGTCGATCTCGATGATGGTGGGCGCCACGAAGGTGCCGTGGCGGCATTCGCCGTTCAGCTCGACCTGGTCCACCCGGTGGCCGGCCGTGCGCATCGCGTCGATGTGGCGCTGGATGCCGTTGCGCGCCTCGGTGTCGATGACCGGGCCGACGTCGACCGACAGGCGGTCCGGGTTGCCCACGCTCAGTTCGCGCATCGCGCCGCGCAGCATGGTCAGGACGTGATCGGCGTTGTCTTCCTGCACGCATAGCACGCGCAGCGCGGAACAGCGCTGGCCGGCCGAATCGAAGGCCGAGCTGAGCACGTCGAATACCACCTGCTCGGACAGCGCCGACGAATCCACCACCATGGCGTTCTGGCCGCCGGTCTCGGCGATCAGCGGAATGGTATGGCCGTCGTCGTCCAGCCGATCGGCCAGCGTGCGCGCGATGATGCGCGCCACGTCGGTCGAGCCGGTGAACATCACGCCACGCACGCCGGGGCTGGCCACCAGTTGCGCGCCCACGGTCTCGCCACGGCCGGGCAACAGTTGCACCGCGCCGGCCGGCACGCCGGCGGCGCGCAGGATCGCCACCGCCTGCGCCGCGATCAGCGGCGTCTGCTCGGCGGGCTTGGCCAGCACGGTGTTGCCGGCGGCCAGCGCGGCCGCGACCTGGCCGGTGAAGATGGCCAGCGGGAAATTCCAGGGGCTGATGCACAGCACCGTGCCCAGCGGGCGGTGCGTGTCGTTGCTGAATTCGCGGTCGGCCTGGTCGGCGTAGTAGCGCAGGAAGTCCACCGCCTCGCGCACTTCGGCGATGGCGTTGGGCAGCGACTTGCCGGCCTCGCGCACGATCAGGCCCAGCAGGGTCTGCATCTGCTCTTCCAGCAGTTGCGCGGCGCGGCGCAGGCATTGCGCGCGCTCGGCCACCGGGGTCGACTGCCAGATGGGCGCGGCATTGGCCGCGGCGCGCAGGGCGGCCTCGGCCTCTTCGCCATTGGCCTCGATGACATGGCCGACCACGTCGCGCAGGTTGGCGGGGTTGCGCACCTCGATGGCGCGCGCCGCGTCCCAGGCGCCGTCGCCCTCGCCCAGCATGGGCGCGGCGCGCCAGGGCGTGGCGGCGCTGGCCAGCAGCGCGGCCGACAGCGAGCCCAGGCGGTGTTCGTTGCTCAGGTCCAGGCCCGCGGAGTTGGCGCGCGCGCCCTGTTGCGGATTGCCGTAAAGCTCGCGCGGCAGCGGAATCTTCTCGTGCGGCGCGCCCAGCGGCACGATGCGCGAGGCGGCCTCGACCGGGTCGGCCACCAGGGTCTCGACCGGAATGCTCTCGTCGCCGATCAGGTTGACGAACGAGGTATTGGCGCCGTTTTCCAGCAGGCGGCGCACCAGGTAGGCCAGCAGCGTTTCGTGCGTGCCGACCGGGGCGTAGATGCGGCACGGACGGTTCAGCTTGCCCTGCGCCAGCGGCCCGACCACCTCGTCATACAGCGGTTCGCCCATGCCGTGCAGGCACTGGAATTCATACTGGCCCGGGTAGTAGTTCTGGCCAGCCAGCTGGTAGATCGCCGACAGCGTGTAGGCGTTGTGGGTGGCGAACTGCGGATATACGGCTTCCGGCGCGCCCAGCAGCTTGCGGGCGCAGGCCAGGTAGGCCACGTCGGTGTAGACCTTGCGGGTGTAGACCGGATAGCCCTCCAGGCCATCGACCTGGGCGCGCTTGATCTCGCTGTCCCAGTAGGCGCCCTTGACCAGGCGCACCATCACGCGATGACGGCTGCGGCGCGCCAGGTCGATGACGTAGTCGATGACGAACGGCGCGCGCTTCTGGTAGGCCTGGATCACGAAGCCGATGCCATTCCAGCCTTCCAGCTCGGGCGTGAAGCACAGCGCCTCCAGCAGATCCAGCGAGATTTCCAGGCGGTCGGCTTCTTCGGCATCGATGTTCAGGCCGATGTCGTAGCTGCGCGCCAGGATGGTCAGCGCCTTCACGCGCGGCAGCAGCTCGGCCATGACGCGTTCGCGCTGGGCGCGCGAATAGCGCGGGTGCAGCGCCGACAGCTTGATGGAGATGCCGGGGCCTTCATAGATGCCGCGGCCGGCGGCGGCCTTGCCGATGGCGTGGATGGCCTGCTCGTACGAAGCGTAATAGCGCTCGGCGTCCTCGGCCGTGGTGGCCGCTTCGCCCAGCATGTCGTACGAATAGCGGAAGCCGCGGCCTTCCATCTTGCGGTTGTTGGCCAGCGCCTCGGAAATGGTCTGGCCCGACACGAACTGCTCGCCCATCATGCGCATGGCGATGTTCACGCCCTTGCGCACCAGCGGCTCGCCGCCCTTGCCGATCAGGCGCGTCAGCGCCTTGGACAGCGACTGCTCGCTGCTCACGGCCACCAGCTTGCCGGTGATCATCAGGCCCCAGGTGGCGGCGTTGACGAACAGCGACTGCGAACCGCCCATGTGCGATTTCCAGTCGCCGCGCGAGACCTTGTCGCGGATCAGCGCATCGCGCGTGGCGCGGTCGGGAATGCGCAGCAGCGCCTCGGCCAGGCACATCAGCGCCACGCCCTCCTGGCTGGACAGCGAGAATTCCTGGATCAGTCCCTCGACGCCGCCGCCGCTGCGCTTGCCGCGCAGCTTCTTGACCAGGTCGCTGGCCATGGCATGCACTTTTTCCAGGTTCGGCATGCGAGCCTGGCCCAGCAACAGCGGCACGCACTCGGGCTCGGGCCGGCGATAGGCCGCCGTGATGGCCGCGCGCAGCACCGATTGCGGCTGCACGTCCTGGCCGAACTCGTAGAACGGCGGCGTGGCGGCGGCCTGGTGCTCACCGCCGTCTTCATCGCCTCCCTCGTCGCCGCCCAGGTGGGACATCTCGGCCGGCAGGTGGCCACGCTCGATCTTGTCCAGGTAGGCGAGAATCGCCTGCTTGTGCAGCCAGTGCGGCGTGCAATTGAGTTTTTGCGCGGCGGCCTTCAGGCGGTCGCGCAGCGCGTCATCGACCTTGACGCCGAGGGTGGTGCTGGCCATAAGAGATTGCTTCCTGTCGCATGGCAGAGGTCACACCGGGCACGCAAAGGGGCCCGGCATCGGTAGGACCGTATGCTAGTCAGGTTGCAACCTGGTTTGTATTAAGGTTAACCCTAGGGGTTAACCGTTTGAGATCACGGCAGGTTTTGGCGCCCTGCCCGTCCCCGTTTATGACTTGTCCGCATCGGGCAGCGGCGAGCAGCCCAGCATCTGTACCGCGCCGCCGCTATCCGGCGTCTGCCCGCGCATGGCGGACGCCATGGCGCCCGCCAGCGCGGCCACCGCGCGCTGCTGCGCGGCGACCAGCGCCGGTATGCCGGCCTGCGTCACGGTTTCGGTGACGACGCTGCGGCACAGCAGACCCTGGCCCTTGAGGTTTACCGGCCGCACCCGCCAGGTTGCGTCCAGTTGCGCCATGCTGCCCGACACCAGGTCAAACCGCTGCACGTCGGTCTGGACCCGCCACACCGGCGCGGCGGGACCAGGCTTGACCACCTGCACGTCCAGCGCGCCCAGGTCGTGCTTGAGCGCGTCGGACAGCGCGCCGCGGATCTCGTCACCCAAGGGCGAACTCCAGCGCTCGGAATACATCGCCGCCACGCTGCCGTCGCCCGTGCGCACCATCAATTGCGGCTGATCCGCCTGCGACGCGACGTTGACACCCTGCACTTCCAGCAGGAACGGCGCGGCGGCGCGAGGCACGGCCGGGGGCTTCGGCGCCGGCCCTTGCAGCGTGTAGTAATGCACGGGCGGCGATGAGGCGCAGGCGGCCAGCAGCAGCGGCAGGGCCAGCAACGCCAGGCCGCGGCCAAACGCGCCGGGACGGGAAGTCGGGAAGGGGCGGAAACGGAGTCGGGTCATGGGTTCAGTTCCTGACGGGGCCGGCGCCGGGGATCGGGTCCTGGCCGCGGCCGCGCAGCAGCGATTCGGGATTCGATTGCAGGAAGTCGGCCAGCGCCCGCAGCGAACGGGCGGCGCGGCTCAATTCCTGCATGGCCTTCTCGGCGTTGACCGGCAGCGAGGCATCCGAGGCCAGCAGCGCATTGAGGTTGGCCATGGAGTCGCGCGCCTGCTTGAGCACGCCCTGGGCCTCGGGCGCGACCTGCTTGTCCAGGCGGTTCATCAGCTTGGAGGTGCTGGCCAGCGTGGTCCGCAGGTCCTCGCCGATCTTGTCGAACGGAATCTTGTCGATCTTGGCGACGATGTTGCTGACCTGCTGCTGCAATTGGTCGAGCTGGCCCGGCACGGTCGGGATCATGGCCGGCGTGGTCATCTTGAATTCCACCGGCTTGACGTTGGGGAACTCGTCCAGCACCACGTACAGCTGGCCGGTCAGCAGGTTGGCGGTACGCAACTGGGCGCGCAGGCCATGCTTGATCATGATGCCCAGCAGGCGTCCGCCGGCCTCGTCGCCGTCCTTGATGGCGTGCTCGCGCACCTCGTCGTAGACCCGGCCCAGGCGTTCCGGATACAGCGTGGCGTCCACCAGCGCGAAGAAGCGCTTGCTGACGGGATCGAAATCCATGTTGATCTGGGTGACGTTGCCCAGCGTGATGCCCGAGAAGTCGATCGCCGCGCCCACCGCCAGACCGCGGATCGACTGATCAAAGCGCATGCGGATCGGGAAGGCTTCGCCGTCCGGGTTGGCCTTGGCCGCCGCCTCCGTGGCATACAGCTCGAAGTGCGTATCGGCCGCCGCCGGCGTGTTGGCGTCGCGCGCGCTGTAGACCGGCTCGAACGCCACGCCGCCCACCGCCATCGACACCAGCGACTGGGTGCGGACCTTCAGGCCTTCGGCGTTGACGCTGAAGTCCACGCCGCTGGCGTTCCAGAAACGGGTGCCATTGGTCACGAACTTGTCGTTGGGCGCGTCGACGAATACCTCGACATTGACGGCATTGCCGGTCTTGTCGAGTTCGTAGCCGATCACGCGGCCCACGTTGATGCGGCGGAAATACACCGGCGAACCGATGTCCAGCGACCCCAGGTCCGCCGCCTTGAGCTTGAAGCGCTTGCCGGCGCGGTCATGCGTCACGGCGGGCGGGGTTTCCAGGCCGACGAAATGCAACTTGGTCGCCTTCTTGGACGAGTCCTTGCCCTCGACCGCATCGACGCCGATGTAGGCGCCGGACAACAAGGTGCCCAGGCCCGACACGCCGCTGACGTCCAGGCGCGGGCGCACCACCCAGAAGTTGGTGCCCTCGCGCGCCAGATCGGCCACATCCTTGGACAGCTCGGCCTGCACCACCACCTTGCTGCGATCGGCGTTGAAACCGATGGACCTGACGGTGCCGACGTTCACGTCCTTGTAGCGCAGCTGGGTCTTGCCGACTTCCAGCCCCTCGGCCGTATTGAATTCGATCGACAGGTCGGGGCCGGCCTGCATCCAGGTGCGCACCACCAGCGACAGGCCCATCAGCGCCGCAACGACGGGCACCAGCCAGATCCATGAAATCCGGCTCTTGCGCTTGCGCGAGATCGTGGGTGACGCGTACTTCCCTTCACCAGATCCAGGTGCTTGGTCGGACATCGGTTTTTCCTTTTCTTCTTGAACAACGCCAGGCGGCAGACAGCGCCGCGCCGGACTCAGCCCGCTTCCACGCCAGCGGACGCCGGGCGCCGGCCCGCTGCCGGCTCCGTGGCGTCCAACTCACTTACCGCTTCCAGGTCCCAACTGCGGCGCAGGTCGAAGCTCATGGCTGACAGCATGGTCAGGATGACCACCACGCCGAAGGCCGCGGCGCCCGCGCCGGCACTGATTTCCATCAGGCCCTGGAAATCGGCCAGGGCCGCCAGCAGGATCACGACGAACACGTCCAGCATCGACCATTGGCCGATGAATTCGACCATCTGGTACAGCCGCGTGCGCGGGCGCAGGTTGGTGGTGCTGCGCCACTGCTCGGTCAACAATAACAGGATCAGCGCCAGCAACTTGGTCAGCGGCACCGCCACGCTGGCGATGAAGACGATCAGCGCGATGTCCCAGGAGCCCATGTCCCACAGTTCCACCACGCCGCCCAGGATGGTGTGGGCGCTGTCGCCCAGCACCGAACTGACTTTCATCACCGGCAGCACGTTGGCGGGAATATAGAACACCACGGCCGCCAGCAACAGGGCCCAGGTGCGATTCAGGTGATCAGGCTTGCGGTAATGGACCACGGCGTGGCAACGCACGCAGTGGTGTTCTTCCTCGGGATCGGCGTCGCGCGGCACGGCCTGCACCTGGCCACAGACATGACAGCCTGTCAGCACCACGTCGGGGCCGGCCTCGGGCACGTGCACCGGCACCACGCCCTCGCTTTCGGCGTAGCGCCACAGCACGTGCGGCGTCAGGCGGCCCAGCATGGTCAGGAAGATGGTGAGCACGCCAAAGGCGAACAGGCCGATGCCGGGCGAAACGGCCGCCATGCCGGCCAGCTTGACCACCGCCACCAGCACGCCGAGCAGGAACACCGGCACCATGCACCATGGCCGCAACAGGCCCAGCAATCGCATCGCGCTCCGGAACGCCGCCGGCTCGACGCCGCGCGACAGCGGGCCCAGCACCCACAACAACACCGCCAGCTGGACCAGCGGCAGCACGAAGCCCGCCAGCCCGGTCATGACGGCCACGGTGTAATGCCCCTGGCGCCAGGTGATGTCGATGGCATCGAGCAGCGAGGCCTGCTGCACCATGCCCTGCACCGACATCGAGGCGACCGGATAGGCATTGGCCACGCCGAAGATGATCAGCGCGGCGATGGCAAGCGCCAGCCAATTGGACAAAGTAAGCCCGCTGTAGCGCCACAGGGTGGCACCGCAGCGGGCGCAATTGGCGGTCTCGCCAGGTTCGAGCTGATGTCGGCGATAGATGCTTGCGCAGTGCTCGCACTCGATCAGCGGCTGGCTCTCCGCGGTCGTCATAGGCAGGGCCTGCTCCCCCTAAAAGAAGCCTCGCACAGGCCTGTAATCGGCTGCCAGGCTAGGCGTGATCGCCGCCGCGTGGCTCCGCCACGCAAGGTGAGCGCAACGACGCCTGGCAGCCGATTACAGGCCTGCCCGAAGGGTGAGTACCCAAATGAGCGCCTCTCAGCGTTGCGAATGCTCGCCGGGGGGCCGCCACGACTGCGCTTCGCGCCTTGATAGTCACTCATTTGGGTACTCATGCGAGGCTTCTTTTAGGGGGAGCAGGCCCTCATTCGACGAGTTCGACTTCCTGCTTGTCCGGGGCGGCCGACGGCGGCTTGCCGTGGTCGTCGAAGTCCAGCGTGACCTTGCCGGCCTCGTCCAGGTCCACCGTGACGGTGCCGCCATCGACCAGCTTGCCGAACAGCAGCTCGTCGGCCAGCGCGCGCCGGATGGTGTCCTGGATCAGGCGCTGCATCGGCCTGGCGCCCATCAGCGGGTCGAAGCCTTCCTTGGCCAGGTGCTCGCGCAGGGCCGTGGTGAACACGGCTTCGACGCGGCGCTCGTGCAACTGGTCTTCGAGCTGCATCAGGAACTTGTCGACCACGCGCAGGATGATCTCGCGATCCAGCGGCGCGAACGGGATGATCGCATCCAGCCGGTTGCGGAACTCGGGCGTGAACATGCGGCGGATTTCCGCCATTTCGTCGCCCACCACACGCGAATTGGCGAAGCCGATGGACGGACGGTTCAAGGTCTCGGCGCCCGCGTTGGTCGTCATGATGAGGATGACGTTGCGGAAGTCCGCCTTGCGGCCGTTGTTGTCCGTCAGCGTGCCATGGTCCATGACCTGCAGCAGGATGTTGAAGACGTCCGGGTGGGCCTTTTCGATTTCATCGAGCAGCAGCACGCAATGCGGCTGCTTGGTGATGGCCTCGGTCAGCAAGCCCCCCTGGTCGAAACCGACGTATCCCGGCGGCGCGCCGATCAGGCGCGACACCGCATGGCGTTCCATGTACTCGGACATGTCGAAGCGCAGCAGCTCCACGCCCAGCGTGAAGGCCAGCTGGCGCGCGACTTCGGTCTTGCCGACGCCGGTGGGGCCGGAGAACAGGAAGGCGCCGATCGGCTTTTCCGGCTTGCCCAGGCCCGAGCGCGCCATCTTGATGGCGGCGGACAAGGCCTCGATGGCGTTGTCCTGGCCGAACACGACGGTCTTGAGGTCGCGGTCGAGCGTGGCGAGCTTGCTGCGGTCGTCGTTGGAAACCGACTGCGGCGGAATGCGCGCGATCTTGGAAACGATGTTCTCGATGTCGACCTTGCCGATCACCTTCTTCTGGCGCGAACGCGGCAACAGGCGCTGCGCGGCGCCGGCCTCGTCGATCACGTCGATGGCCTTGTCGGGCAGGTGGCGGTCGTTGATGAAGCGCGCCGACAGCTCGGCGGCGGCCGACAGCGCCGCGGCCGAATAGCGCACGTTGTGGTGTTCCTCGAAGCGGCTCTTCAGGCCGCGCAGGATCTGCACGGTCTGCTCGACGCTGGGCTCGGCCACGTCGATCTTCTGGAAGCGGCGCGACAGCGCGTGGTCTTTCTCGAAGACACCGCGGTATTCGGTGTACGTGGTGGCGCCGATGCACTTGAGCTGACCCGAGGACAGGGCCGGCTTGAGCAGGTTGGACGCGTCCAGCGTGCCGCCCGACGCCGAGCCGGCGCCGATCAGCGTGTGGATTTCGTCGATGAACAGGATGGCGTCGGGATTGCCGCGGATCTGCTTGAGCACGCCCTTCAGGCGTTGCTCGAAATCGCCGCGGTACTTGGTGCCCGCCAGCAGCGCGCCCATGTCCAGCGCGAACACTTGCGCGGCCTGCAGGATCTCGGGAACCTCGCCGCGCGTGATGCGCCAGGCCAGGCCCTCGGCGATGGCGGTCTTGCCCACGCCGGCCTCGCCGACCAGCAGCGGGTTGTTCTTGCGGCGGCGGCACAACACCTGGATCACGCGCTCGACTTCGTGCTCGCGCCCGATCAGCGGGTCGATGCGCCCGGCCAACGCCGCGGCGTTCAGGTCGGTCGCATACTGGTCCAGCGGCGACTGGCGCGATTCGCCCTGTTCTTCACCATTGGTTTGCTGCTCTTTCTGCACGGCGGCGGACTCCACCTGTGGCTGTTTGGTAATGCCATGCGACAGGAAATTCACCACGTCCAGCCGCGTCACGCCCTGCTGTTGCAGGTAGTACACGGCGTGCGAATCCTTTTCGCCGAAAATGGCCACGAGCACGTTCGCGCCGGTGACCGGCTTCTTGCCGGTGCCGCCCGCGGACACGTGCATGATCGCGCGCTGGATGACGCGCTGGAAACCCAGCGTGGGCTGGGTGTCGACTTCCGCGCCGCTGGGGATCACCGGCGTGTTTTCCGAAACGAACTGACGCAGGTTGCGGCGCAGGTCATCCAGGTTGGCGGCGCAGGCGCGCAACACTTCGACGGCGGAAGCGTTATCGAGCAGCGCGAGCAACAGGTGCTCGACGGTAATAAATTCGTGCCGGGCCGAACGGGCCTCGACAAAAGCCATATGCAGGCTGACTTCAAGCTCTTGGGAAATCACGCTTCCTCCGTAACGCATCGAAGCGGGCAAATACACGATTCATATTCTATGCCGATCAGGGCGTAACGCCAGCGATTTCAAAAACCACGCTGTCATGACGGCCTTGCGCGTCCATGACGGTAAGCGTATACCGTCCGTCCCGCGTCAGCACCAGATTAAACGGACGACCCGACGCGGCATGACCCACCACGCGACCATCGAGCATCCACCAAACTTCGCCTTCGGCGCCCTGCACATCCACATCCACCGCCACCTGCGCGCTGCCAGGCACCGGCCGCAATACCGACCCGGTGGCCACGCCCCCCAGGCGCAACGGCCCTTGGGTGGCATCGGCATAGCCGGCGAACGACGGCGGCACCGTGTCATTCAAGGCCCAGGCCGCGCGCTGCTCGGGGCATTCGCCCGACGGCACGCTGCCCAGCCGGTAACCCAGCGGCCAGCAGGTCACGACCGGCTGCACCGTGGCGGGCCGCACGCGCACGTGCTGGGCGCCTTCCGGCAGGGCCGCCACGATATCCTGTAGTAGCGGCGCCGCCACATTCGCCCCGAAAAATCCGGGGTTGGGGGTGCCGTCCGGCCGGCCTACCCACACGCCGATCGTCCAGCTGTCGGTCACACCGACCGCCCAGGCATCCCGGAATCCGAAACTCGTCCCGGTTTTCCAGGCCAGTTGCCGCGCCGGGCTGCCCGACTGATAAAAGGGCCGGTCCGGGTGGCCGCCGCCTTCCAGGATGTCACGCACAATCCAGGCCGCGCCAGCACTCATCATACGGGACTCGACCCGGGGCTGCTCCGGCCGCAGGCGCGCGCGCCCGGAAATGCCGCCACGGGCCAGGGCCCGATAAGCACCCACCAGTTCTTCCAATGTGGTGCCGCCCCCGCCCAAAATCAAGCTCAGATTCGGTTCGGCCCCGGCGGGCAAACGTAACCAGACCCCGCCCGTCAGCATAACCGACGCAAAGCGGGTCGGCCCGACGCGGTCCAGCAGGTCCACCGCCGGCACGTTGAGCGAGCGCTGCAGCGCCTGCGCCACGCTGACCGGCCCCGAGAACGACGCCTGGAAATTGCCCGGCGCGTAGCCGCCAAACGACAGCGGCGCATCGATCAGCAGGCTTTCCGAGTGGATCAGGCCGTCGTCCAGCGCCTGGGCGTACAGGAACGGCTTGAGCGTCGAGCCGGGCGAGCGCACGCCGCGCACCATATCCACGTGGGCGTAGCGGGAATCATCGGAAAAATCGGCGGAACCGGCGTAGGCCTTGACCTCCAGCGTGTCGTTGTCCATCACCAGCACCGCCATCGAAACCTTGGGCGGCAGGTTGTCGACGCGGTCCAGCAGCATGCGCTCGACCGCGGCCTGCATGTCGGCGTCCAGCGTCGAGGTCAGCAGCGGCGGACGGCTGCCGGGACGGCGCGAACCCGCCTGCGGCCGGCCGGCCTCCTGCAACAGGCGCTGCGCCGCCAGCGGCGCCAGCCAGCGGGCCCGCAGCGGCGGCGCCACCACCTGCTCGATCTTGGCGTCAGCCACCTCGGCCGGCGTCCAGCGGCCAAGCTCCACCATGCGATCCAGGACCTTGTCGCGCGCCGCCTGCGCGGCCTGGGGATGGCGGTCCGGCCGCAGCCGCGACGGGGCCTGCGGCAAGGCGGTCAGCATGGCGGCCTCGGCCGGGCTGAGATCGCGCGCCGGCTTGCCCAGCCACAGGCGCGAGCCCATTTCCACGCCCTCGACAATGCCGCCCATGGGCGCGTGGGTCAGGTACAGCGACAGGATCTCATCCTTGCTGTAGTGCATTTCCAGCTGCACCGCGCGCCAGGCCTGGCGCAGCTTGGCGCTCATCGAGCGCGACGGCTTGCCGGCCAGTTGCGGGTCGATCAGGCGCGCCACCTGCATCGTCAGGGTCGAACCGCCCGAAACGATGCGGCGGTTGGTGGCCCATTGCCAGCCGGCGCGCGCCAGCGACACCGGGTTGACGCCGGGGTGCCAGTAGAACCAGCGGTCCTCGTAGGTCAGCAGCGTATCGAGGTAGTGCGGCGACACCTGGTCAGGCTTGACCGGGTAGCGCCAGATGCCGTCGCGGCTGGGATAGTTGCGCAGCGGCGTGCCGTCGGCGGCGACCACCACGGCCGCGCCGCCGGAGTCGATGGTCGGCAAGGGATAGAGGCGGTCGAGCACGAATAACAACGCGGCCAGCGCTGACAACACGCTGGCCGCGAAGAGTCCGCGCCGCCGCCAGCGGCGGGCGCGCGAGGCGCCCGCCGGCGGGGTGGCGGCGGTGTTCAAGGACGCTGCTTGGCGCTGCGATCGCGGATCTCGACCGTGCTCCATTGCTCGCCTACGCCACGGATCTCGGGCCGGTACATGTCTTCGGCCACGGTCGACGGCACCGCGTAGCGGCCCGGCGTCACGACCCGCACCAGGTAGAACACGTCCACCTTGCCGCGACCCAGCGAAACCGCCGCAACATAACGATCATCGCGGAATTCGCGGTGCTTGATGTTGGGGTCGGCCATTGCGTCGGCCACGCGGCGCCCGCCGATGCTCCAGTCCTGCATTTCGGGGCTTTGCGACAGGTTCAGGTTCTCGACCTCGAAGCCGGCGGGCACGCGGTCCACCAGCAGGCCATCCGGGATGTTCTGGTTGGCGCTGGCCTGGACCCACACCACCAGCATGTCGCCGGTCTGCAGCGTGCCGCCATCCCACGGCTTGCCGTCCGGACGGTACCAGCCGCGCTTGAGCTGGATCACGTCGTTGCGCGGCGCGGGCACCGTGGTCGGGCTGCCCTGGATGTCGTACTCGATGAAGAGCGACTGGCTGCCGGTGTTGAGCAACTGCGTGCCGGCCAGCTCGGCCGCGCTCAGCGACACGGTGCGGTCGGACCTGCCGCCTTCCAGCTCCTTACGCACGCCGTTGACGGTCAGCGCGGCCTGCCACGGAGTCGACTTGTCGCCGCCGGCGGCGCGCGCGGCCAGCAGCAGGGCCATCTGTTCCTGCGTCGACAGGTACGAACGGTTGCCCATGCGCGCGGCCAGTTGCGTCATCAGGTTCTCGACGCGGTCATGGCGCAGCTCGTACTGGTTGGCCAGCGCGTACGCCAGCGCGTAGTCGCGCACGGCGCTGCCGTAGTCGCCGAGCCAGTCGTCGTAGTAGCTGTTGGCGCGGCGGGTGATGCCGTATTCGCGCGTCATGGCCAGGTCGAGCGCGCTCTTCATGCGCCCTTCGTCGCCCATCAGCTTGAACGCGGCGGCCAGCTGGATCAGGGGCAGCGGCGAACGCGCGCGGTCCTGGTAGTTGTCGAACAGCTGGCGAACCGTCGACAGCGGCGCCTTCTTGTCACGCGCCAGCGCCAGGGCGGCCGTGGCCAGGCCGGCGAAGCGGCGATGGTCTTCGCGCAGCACGCTCAGCCCGCTGCTGTCCAGGCGGCCCGACTCGAAGTCGCGCTTCAGGTTGGCCGACCAGGTGCCGAACGAACCGCTGCTCTGCTGCACCTGCTCCAGCAGCCACTGGCGCGAACGGTCCAGCGAGGCCTCGGGGATGGTGAAGCCCTTGTCGCGCGCATCCTGCAGGAAGCCCACGGCGTAGGCCGTCAGCCACACGTCGCGCGCCGAAGAACTGCTCCACAGATTGTAGGAGCCGACGGCGTTGCGCATGCCGGACAGGCGGCCGATGGCGCCAGCCACCTTGGCTTCGCGCTCGGCCTGGGTGCGCGGCTTGAGGCCGAACTGCTTGGCCGCTTCTTCGTCGATCAGCACCCACGGCAGGGTCGCGCTGATGGTCTGCTCGGTGCAACCATAGGGGTAGTTGAGCAGGCCTTCGACCACGCGGTTGACGTTGATCGGCGGACGGTTCGAGACCGTCATGCTGACCGTGGTGGAGTCCGGATAGTAGGACGCCACCCACGACGCCTGCGGCGTGTTCGACTCGCCCGGGTTCAGGCGCAGGCGGCGCACCTGGCGCTCGGCCGCGTAGGCCGGCTGCACCTGCAGCACTGATTCGCGCACGATGTGGATCGGCTTGGCGCCGCCCTGCCCGTCCACGGTCAGGCGCATCAGGCCCAGGCCATACGAGCCGGTGGTGCTGGCGGTGAAGCGCAGCGTGGTGCGTTGCTTGTCCTTGAGCGTCACGGTGCGGGTGCCGTCGACGATGCCGACCGGATCCAGCGCTTCCAGCTTGACCGTCACCTTCTGGTCGGAGCCGCTCAGGTTGGTCACGTCCAGCGCGATGGCGGCCTGGTCGCCCGGGGTGATGAAGCGCGGCGTGTTCAGCTCGGCCACGATCGGCGCCGCCACCACCATTTCGGCGTCGGTGCTGCCGTAGTTGTCGGCGGTGAACGCGACGGCCATCAGGCGCAGCGTGCCGTTGAAGTCGGGCAGGTCCAGCGGGATGTCGGCCTCGCCCTTGTCGTTGAGCTTGACCGGACCCGAGAACAGGTCGACCAGCTTGACCTTCTTGGGCAGGCTCTTGCTGTCGCCGCGCATGGCGGCGTCGCCGCCCCACTTCAGCTTGCCCTTGGTGCCGTCCATCTTCTCGATCAGCTTGCCGTACATGTCCAGCAGTTCGGGCGCGTAGCGGTGCTTGCCGAAGAAGAAGTCCAGCGGATCGGGCGTGCGGTACTGGTTGATGTTGAGGATGCCGACGTCGACCGCCGACAGCGTCACCATGGCCTGCTTGCCCTGCGCGCCATCGACCTTCACGCGGACCGTGGTCTTGGTCTCGGGTTCGGTCTTGGCGGCGGCGCTCAGCTTGACGTCGAGCTTGCGGTCGGCGCTGGCGATCGGCAGGAACGTCAGGCCCAGCGCGCGCGCCGGCGTCACGCGGTCGCCTTCGCTGCCGGGGCGGAACACCGCCGCGGCCACGTACAGGTCATGGCGCTTCCAGCTCTTGTCGATCGGGATTTCCACTTGCGTGCCGGTCGCCTTCACGGCCACCCAGGTCGACCACAGCATGCGGTCGCCTTCGACGGTGATCAGGGCCTGGCCGTCGTGCGGCGGCGTCAGGGTCAGCTTGACGCTGTCGCCCGGCTTGGCGGGCACGCCTTCCAGCTTCATCTGGACGCGATCGGGGCGGTTGCCCATGGCGTCGGCGTCCTGGGCGTCCCAGCCCGCGTAGAAGCGGTAGCGCAGGGTTTCGCCGGTCTCGGGATCGGCGATTTCCAGGCGGTAGCGGCCCCACTTGACCGGCACCGTGAACTGGCTGCGGTCCTTCAGCGCGATCTCGCGCGAGTCCAGCAGTTCCTCGGTTTCGGTGTAGCCGCTGTTCCAGCCGCGCTGGTCGTCGAAGCGCCAGTAGTACTGGCGTTCCTCGCGGTACAGGCGCATCTGGGCCTGCGCCAGCGGCGCGATCTTGCCCTGCGCGTCCACGCGCAGCACTTCGAAGGCGGCCGGGGCGCCTTCGCGCGCGACATCGCTGTCGAACTGCGGACGCACGGCAATCAGCTTGTCGGCGGGCCAGACGCTGCGCTCGATCGAGCGCACCACCGGGCGGCCGCCCGATTCCAGCAGGCTGGCCGAAACCCGCACTTTCATCGGCGAATGGGTGCCTTCGGTGCGCGGTTCGACCTCCAGTTGCGCGGCGCCGGTCGAATCCAGCGCCGCTTCCGGCAGTTCCTCGAAATGGCGGCGGGAATCATCGTCCACGTCGCCGAAAATGAAGCCGGGCCATTGCTGCGGCAACGCGTAGCGGTCGCGCTTGACCTGGAAGCTGGACAGCAGGCGGTTGCCGGCGGCCGGCGCGCCATACAGATAGTCGCCCTGCACGTCGACGGTCAGGGTGTCGTCCGGCGACAACACGTCCTGGTCGGAGGTCAGCGCCATCTTCATGCGTTCGGGCAGGAATTCCTCGACCTGGAACTTCCAAGAGGCATCCGGCGCGCGCGAAGCGGGATCAACGCGCAATTCCAGCATCCAGGCGCCGGTCTGGGCGTCCGGCGGCAGATCGATGGCGCGTTCGACGTAGCCCTGCAGGTCCTTGGCGGGCTGCCACAGATTGGTCGAGACCACGCGGCCGTCGGGGCGCTTGAGGGTCGCTGTCAGCGGCGACGGCGGCATCACGCGGCCGTCGAGGTCGCGCGGCAGCACCGACACGTGGAAGGTTTCACCGGGGCGATAGAGGTTGCGGCCGGCGTAGACGAACAGGTTGTTGGGGCGGGAAATGTGGCCGCCGGTATCGAATTCGGACAGGTCCAGCGCCGGTTCGGCCAGCGCCAGCACGGTCATTTCCTTGTCGCGCGAGGCGCGGATGACGCGGGCGTTGGTGAAGCTGCCGTCAAAGCGCACGTGGCCCTGGCCGTCGGCCTGGGCCTTGGCCAGCACCTTGCCGGCGCCGTCCACCAGTTCGAACAGCGCGCCGGAGATCGCCTGGCCGCTCTTGAGCGACACCGAGTAGGCCTCGATGCGATCGCTGTAGCGGCGCGCGTGCAGGCCGATGTCGCTGACATAAAAATAGGTGACCTGGTACTCATAGCGGAAACGGCCGGGCTGGCTCATCACCGCGACGTAGATGCCGGGTTCCTGCAATTCCTTGATGCCTTCGACCGGCAGGAAGGTGACGTGGCGGCGGTTCGGCTTGTCGTCCGTCAGGAAGCGGCCCTGGTAGACGCTGGTGGTCAGCGTGTTCAGGCGGTCCAGGTCCCAGTTGCTGACCGAGCCCTTCAGGCTGCGGTTGCCGGCATAGCGCCAATCGTCTTCGTCGTAGCCGCCGGATTCCTCTTCATCCGACGAGGCCGTGCTGCGGCCGATGCCCAGCACCGACTCGAACAGTTCCGGCACGCGCTCGGGCGCGACGCGCAGGAATTGCACGTCGACTTCGGGCATGTTGACGGTCGCCACCGGCAGGCCGCCGTTCTGGCCGGCCGGCAGCACCACGCCGCGGCTGGCGAAATAGAACGAAGGCGGCATGGCGTCGGTCACCACGTCGCAGTGCGAGCCCGTGGCCAGCGCAACCTTGTCGCCCTGGCCCGGCAGGCCCGCGCGCACCGAAACCGAATACGAGCGTTGCGGCTGGACGTAGGGGAAATACACCATGCGCGGATTGGAGCCGACCACCCAGTTGCCCTGGACGATCTTGCCCTTGGGCGCGGCGTCGCCCGGCTGGACGGAGCTCGGCTGCTGGCCGTTGGCGCTGCGCTCGGTGTCCTGGTCGGGTTTGCCCGAGGCGGCGCCCGTGTCGGTGACCTGCAGGAACTTGCTCAGGTCGGCCTTGGCCTCGACCGGCTGCGTGAAGGTGACCGCCAGCGCCAGCGAATCGTTGTACTGGCGCGGCTGGCAATTGAGCACCGCGAAGGCGTCGGCAGTGCCAACCGTGGCCGTGGCCGGCAGGGCCTCGGGCTTGGCGGCGCCGCCCGTCGCGGCGGGCGCGGCCGTGGTCGCCGCCGGCGTAGCCGTCTGCGGCGTTGCGGGCGCGGACGGTTGGCCGCCCTTGCCCATCCACCATCCCACGCCGATGGCGCCGGCCACCACGATCGCGCCGGCTACCGCCAGCCAGGTCTTGCTGTTCTTTCCACTCACGGCAAACCTCCCCGCCTACTCGAATGCAATGCTCCTTTGCGGCGGAGCTGCCGACCTGATAATGCCGCGCGCTTCTCGGTGCGCGGTTCCTGCTTTTGCAACCCTGTACAGCAGAACGCCGCCAGTCGTGGCGGCGCTGTTCCTGCGAGTTCAGACCGGTTCCATCACGCACTGCAAGGGATGCTGGCGGGCCCGCGCATACTGCGCCACCTGGGCGATCCGGGTGGCGGCGAGGTCGCGCGGATAGACGCCGCAAACGCCGCGGCCTTCGTGATGCACCTGCAACATGATGCGCGTGGCCTCTTCATGATTCTTATTGAAGAACTTCTGCAGCACCTTCACGACGAACTCCATCGGGGTGTAGTCGTCATTGAGCAACAGGACCTGGTACATCGGAGGCGGCGCGGCGCGGGCCGGTGCCTTTTCGACGGCCAAATCGTGCTGGGTATCCAAGGTAGAACTCATAGGGCGGCTATTCTATTTAATCAGGGGACGGCTTGCATGTAACTTACGCAAAATTACACGTAGAAATGCGTAGTTTCCATACTTGACTCCGCAAAGAAAAGCGGCGCATTATCCACGCATTCTGGGGTTTTCAACTCATCGAAAATCTGCCAGGAAGCCGGAGGGGGGACAGGGGTCTAGGCCGCGATGCCCTTCTGTCAACATACGATTCAATGAGGCAGTCCGCATGTCTGATACGACCGCAACCGCCGTCCAAGGGGACAATCCCAAATCGACGGGTACCGTCAAATGGTTCAACGATGCAAAGGGGTTCGGCTTCATTACGCCCGACGACGGCGGTGAAGATCTGTTCGCCCACTTCTCGTCCATCCAGATGAATGGTTTTAAAACCCTGAAAGAAGGCCAGAAAGTGGCTTTCGAGATAATCCAGGGGCCCAAAGGCAAACAGGCGCTCAATATCACCGCTGCCTGAGTTACCCTTTACAGCGCAACGGTAAGGTTGCGCCATTATCAGGCGGGGCTTTCGGGCCCCGCCTTGTTATTTTCTTATTACTGCGTCGGGTTATGCTGAAGAATGCTGCTTTGTTTCATGTCGGTCGTACGTTGTTCAAGACGGCGTTCATTAAAGCGGCATCGCGCAGGACGGCAACGGCACTGCTGAGCGCCGCCGCGCTGGCCCTGCCGCTGGCGGCCGGCGCGCAGGTCCCGTCGGGTCCGCAGGCGCCGCTGCCCACCACGCAACTGGCGGCCGGTATCCATATTATCCGCGCAGAAGTCGCCAACACGGAAGCCACCCGCCGCGATGGCCTCATGTTCCGCAAGGAACTGCCCGGCAACGACGGCATGCTGTTCGTGTTCGAACAGCCCGACGTGCAGTGCTTCTGGATGCGCAATACCCTGCTGCCCCTGTCGATCGCTTTTATCGCCGACGACGGCACGATCGTCAACATCGAAGACATGGCCCCGCAGACCGACGACGCCCATTGTTCCAAGAAACCGGTGCGCTACGCGCTGGAAATGGCGCAGGGCTGGTACGAGGCGCACGGCATCAAGTCTGGCCGCAAGATCGACGGCCTGCCCTGAGACGGCCGCCGCGAGACATGCAAAAAAGGGAGCCCGCGGGCTCCCTTTTTTGCATGTCCGCCCGGCGCGCCGGGCGGCTTGCGCCGGCGGACGCGGCCCGGGCGGAGGCCGCCGCAAAATCAGACGCGTTCGATGATCAGGGCAATGCCCTGGCCCACGCCGATGCACATGGTGCAAAGCGCATAGCGGCCGCCGGTGCGATGCAACTGGTTGATCGCGGTGGTGGCCAGGCGCGCGCCGCTGGCGCCCAGCGGATGGCCCAGGGCGATGGCGCCGCCATTGGGATTGACGCGCGGATCGTTGTCGGCGATGCCCAGCTGGCGCAGCACGGCCAGGCCCTGGGCGGCGAACGCCTCGTTCAGTTCGATCACGTCCATCTGGTCCAGCGTCAGGCCGGTCTGGGCCAGCACCTTGCGGGTGGCAGGCGCCGGACCGATGCCCATGATGCGCGGCGCGACGCCGGCGGTGGCCATGCCGACGACGCGGGCGCGCGGGGTCAGGCCGTGGCGGGCAGCGCCCTTTTCGTCGGCCAGCAGCAGCGCGGCGGCGCCGTCGTTGACACCCGAGGCGTTGCCGGCCGTGACCGTGCCGCCCTCGCGCACCACGCCCTTGAGCTTGGCCAGCGCCTCGATGCTGGTCTCGCGCGGGTGTTCATCCTTGGCGACGATGATCGGATCGCCCTTCTTCTGGGCGATCGAGACCGGCACGATTTCGGCGTCGAAGAAGCCTTCCTGCTGGGCGCGGGCCGTCTTCTGCTGGCTGGCCAGCGCGAACAGGTCCTGGTCTTCGCGGTTGATCTTGAAATCGTCGGCGACGTTCTCGGCGGTTTCCGGCATGGAATCGACGCCGTACTGGGCCTTCATCAGCTTGTTGATGAAGCGCCAGCCGATGGTGGTGTCGTAGATGGCGGCGTTGCGCGAGAAGGCGCTGTCGGCCTTGCCCATGACGAACGGCGCGCGGCTCATGCTTTCGACGCCGCCAGCCAGCATCAGGCCGGCTTCGCCGGCGCGGATGGCGCGCGCGGCGCTGCCGATGGCGTCCAGGCCCGAACCGCACAGGCGGTTGACGGTGGCGCCGGGCACTTCGACCGGCAGGCCGGCCAGCAGCGTGGCCATGCGAGCGACGTTGCGGTTGTCTTCGCCGGCCTGGTTGGCGCAGCCCATGATGGCATCGTCGAGCTCTTCCCAGCGCACGCCGGGGTTGCGCGCCACCAGCGCCTTGATGGCGACGGCCGCGAGGTCGTCGGGGCGCACGGAAGCCAGCGCGCCGCCATAGCGGCCGAAGGGGGTGCGGATCGCGTCACAGATAAAGGCATGCACGGTCATGGGATGCTCGGATTGAAGTGGAAAAATGGAATGCGGTCGATCTTAACGCAGCGGTTTTCGCGCCAAGTTGGTGCATTCCCCGGATGTCCGCTGCACGGACGGTGTCCAGCAGCTGTTCACTCACCGTACGGCTGATGTGCCCGTGCGCGCCGCGCGCCCCGCCTCGACGATGGCCTGGCGCCGAAAGCGCCCGGCGGCCAGGTGATAGAACGGCTGCGGGCAGAACTGGCGCGACACGCCCGAGGCCAGCAGCGAGCCGACCAGCAGCCAGAACAGCATCGGCTGGCTGCCGGTCATCTCCATGACCACCACGCTCGCCGTGAGCGGCGCCTGGGTGGCGGCGGCCAGGAATGCGGCCATCGACACCAGCACCAGCACGCGCTGGTCCACGCCCTCGCCCGCCAGCTCCCAGATGTGATGGCCAATGCCCGCGCCGGTGGTGAGCGCGGGGGTGAAGATGCCGCCCGGAATGCCGGCCCAATACGACGCCACGGTGGCGGCCAGCTTGGCCAGGCCAAAGCCGGCGGGCAGCGCGTGCTGGGTTTCGCCCGACAGCAGGTCGGCCGCCGCGCCGTAGCCGGTGCCGTAGACGCTGCCGGCCGTGGCCAGGCCGATCAGCGCCAGGGCCAGGCCCATGGCGAAGGCGGTCCAGATGGGGTGCGCGCGGATCCAGGCGCGCCACGACGCGGGCGCCATCGCCGCCGGCCCCTTGCCCAGCAGGCGCGCGAAGATGCCGCCCAGCGCGCCGTTGAGCGCGGCGCAGATCAGTACCCACCACAGCATGCCGTGGGCCAGCGGCGCGCCGGCAAAGGTGCCGAAATAGGGGTTGTTGCCTTGCACGGCGACCACCAGGAAGCCGGCGGCCAGCACGCCGATCAGCACCAGCCGCTGCCAGCGCAGCACGGTGCCGCGCCCCAGTTCCTCGATGGCGAAGATGACGCCGGCCAGCGGCGCATTGAATGCCGCGGCCAGCCCCCCGGCCGCGCCTGCCGCCAGCAATTCGTTGGCATGGAAGCCGCGCAGCTGCAGGCCGCGGCGTTTCCAGAAGTCGCCCCAGGCCAGCATCACGGCCGCGCCGACCTGCACCGACGGCCCTTCGCGTCCGATCGAGGCGCCGGCCAGCATGCCGCAAAAAGCCAGCGGGATCTTCCACAACACCTGCGCCAGCGACACCAGGCTGCGCTGGCTTGGCCCGGGCGGCAGCGACAAGGCGCCGATGACCTGCGGAATGCCGCTGCCCGCGGCATTGGGCGCGAACCGCAGCGTGGCCCAGCGCAGGACGGCCAGCGCGCAAGGCAGCACCAGCAAGGCCAGCCAGCCGGCGCGGCCGACCCATTCGCGATTCCACTCCAACGCCAGGTCGGCCAGATAGGCAAAGCCCAGCGACACCAGCGCCACCAATGCCGCGCCGCCGAGCAACAGGGCCATCGGCAGGCTCTTGCGCGACAGACGGTTGGTTTGGCGCAGCTTGCGGCGCAGGAGATGGCGCGAGCCGGTGGCGACGCGGCGCAAAGGTGTGGGCAGGGACATGAGCGAAGCCAGGCGGCAGGACAAGGCTGAACCGGAAGTGGCTACACCTTACCATCGCCGCCTGACGGCCAGCCCACAAACCGCGGCATCCGCGCTTCAGAACGACGACCAGTCGTCCTCGTCCGGGCTGTGCTTGAGCGCCGGGCGCGCCACCACCGGTTCTTGGCGCGGCGCCACCGGCGCCGGATGCGGCGTGGCGCGACCGGCCTGGATCAGGCGGGCCTGCGGCTCCGCGCCCATCGTCACCACGCCGGCATCGATCTTGAAGCGGCGCACCTGTTGCGACAGCCGGCCCGCCTGATCCTGCATGCTGCCGGCCGCGGCGGCGGCCTGCTCCACCAGCGCGGCATTCTGCTGGGTCACGGTGTCCATTTGCGCCACGGCCTGGTTGACCTGGCCGATGCCGGTCGATTGCTCGGCCGAGGCGCTGGCGATTTCGTGCACCAGGATCGCCGCCTGGCGCACGCTATCGACCACCTCGCGCATGGTGCTGCCGGCTTCGTCGGCCTGGCGCGTGCCGCCTTCGACGCGATGGACGGATTCGTCGATCAGGGCCTTGATTTCCTTGGCGGCCACGGCGGAACGCTGTGCCAGGGTGCGGACTTCGCCCGCCACCACGGCGAAACCGCGGCCCTGCTCGCCGGCGCGCGCGGCCTCGACCGCGGCATTGAGCGCCAGGATGTTGGTCTGGAACGCGATGCCGTCGATCACGCTGGTGATATCGGCGATGCGGCGCGAGCTTTCGGAGATGGCGCTCATGGTCTGCACCACCACGTCGACCACCTCGCCGCCACGGATCGCCACCTCGGAGGCCTGGGTGACCAGCTTCTCGGCTTCGCCGGCATTGCTGGCGTTCTGCTGCACGGTGCTGGTGAGCTGTTCCATGGAGGCCGCGGTCTGTTCCAGCGACGCGGCCTGTTCCTCGGTGCGCTGCGACAGGTCGGCGTTGCCCTGCGCGATCTGCGACGAGGCCGAGGCGATGCTTTCGCAGCCGTCGCGCACGTCGCGCACGATGCGCGACAGGCTCTCGTTCATGGCCTTGAGCGCGGCCATCAGGTCGCCGGTCTCGTCGCGCGAAGTGACCTGGATGTTGCCGCTCAGGTCACCATTGGCGACACGACGCGCGGCGTCCACCGCCAGCCCCAGGGGCCGCGTGATGCCGCGCGTCACCAGCCAGCCGAGCAGCAGGCCGAGGGCCACGCCGGCCAGCGACAGCAGGATCATGATGAGACGGGTGCTGCGATACAGATCGGTGACTTCGTGCACCGCCTGATCGGCGGCTTCTTCCTTGGCCTGCGCCAACTCGCTCATCAGGCTCTCGGCCTTGCCCGACGACGCCGCCGCGCGCTTGGTGATGCTGGCAATGGCGGGATCGACCTGCGCCAGGGGCAGCGATTGCGCGTTGTCGAAGAATTCGATGGCCTCGCGCTTCCAGAGCTCCTCGGCTTCGGTGAATTGCGCCAGCAGGCGTTTGCCGCTTTCGCGGATGAAGTTCTGCGCGGCCTTGGCGCGCAGGCGCTCCAGGTTTTCGACATCGCGGTCGAATTCGGCGCGCAGCGCCTGGCGTTCCTCCTGGGACGTGGCCGCCAGGAAACTCTTGCGCGCCCGGCCAGCCGCGATCAGGCTGATGTTGGCTTCCTTGATGTCGGACAGTCCGCGAAATTCGATCTGGGCGATCTGATCATTCATGTCGTTGATGCGGGCCAGCCCCCACACCCCGAACGCGCCGATGATGCCGCCCAGCAAGGCCACCAGCAGGAACGCGCCCGACAGGCGCACGCCGATGCGCGCGCCGATATGCAATCTCGAAAAAAACCGCAACATGCTTGCCTTCCCGTCAGACACCACGGTACCGGGCGGCCATGCCGCGGTCCTTGGCCCCATGGCTCAGCCGCAGACTGCCATCAACAATAGCGGCTGCCTTTCCCCGGGTTAGGCCGGAGGAACGGGAGATTCATTCTCATTTTCGACAAAATGGATTCGACAATATACAAAATTTGACCATGTAATACAGAATTACGGCGGCATTTCCACGGCACGGAAAACAAAAAGGCCCCTCGCGATGCGAGGGGCCTCGGCCTTGGCGATGCGCGACGGGCGCGCAGCGGAATCAGGCGAAATTCTTGGCCGCGAAGTCCCAGTTCACCAGGGCCCAGAAGTTTTCCAGGTACTTGGGACGGGCATTGCGGTAGTCGATGTAGTACGCGTGTTCCCAGACATCACAGGTCAGCAGCGGCTTGTCGGCCGTGGTCAGCGGGGTGGCGGCGTTGCTGGTGTTGACGATGTCGACCGAGCCGTCGGCCTTCTTGACCAGCCAGGTCCAGCCCGAACCGAAGTTGCCGGCGGCCGACTTGTTGAAGGCTTCCTTGAAGGCGTCGAAGCTGCCCCACTTGGCGTTGATGGCGTCGGCCAGCTTGCCGGTCGGCGCGCCGCCGGCCTTGGGAGCCAGGCTGTTCCAGTAGAAGGTGTGGTTCCAGATCTGCGCGGCGTTGTTGAAGATGCCACCCGAGGACTTCTTGACGATGTCTTCCAGCGACAGGTTCTCGAACTCGGTGCCCGGGATCAGGTTGTTCAGGTTCGTGACGT
The DNA here is from genome assembly GCF_054188005.1 of Achromobacter sp. KK8. NCBI lineage: Bacteria > Pseudomonadati > Pseudomonadota > Betaproteobacteria > Burkholderiales > Alcaligenaceae > Achromobacter > Achromobacter sp. KK8. The sequence continues at coordinate 5,566,429 of NZ_CM135178.1, forward strand.
AGGTCTGGTGGTGCTTGCCGTAGTGGAACTCCAGCGTCTCTTTCGAGATGTGCGGAGCCAGCGCGTCCAGTTCGTAAGGCAGGGGGGGAAGAGTATGTGCCATGTGTCGGTTCCTTCTGTTGAGTGCACGATCAAGCCGTTCAATTGTATCGGCAACTCTACGAGGATACCGCGTTAACCCCGCGGCGACGCGGGGTTAACAGGTATGTGTTTATGACCGCGCGCGTAAACGCTACTCTTTCTCATAGCGCAGCTCGCGCCCGCCCTGCGCGGCCACCAGCGCGCCATCGGCGCGCAATGCCAATGTCATATGCAACGGCGTGCGACTGGCGGATTCTGGCAATTCCAGATCGATGCGCAAGGCACGCGCCGTGATATCGGACTTGCTCACATCCACGCTGTGCCAACGCGCGCCGGAGGGCAAGGGCACGAACACGGCCAGGGCCTTCAGGTCACCCGGCGCGATCGGCGCGCTGACGCCATCGGCCCCTTCCGACTGCTTGGGCGTGCCGGCGTAATCGGCGCTGGCCGAGGACATGGCCACGTCGACCTTCACGGGCCGCCCCTGGTAGTACACGCGCACCGTCAATTGGTCGCCATCGGCCGCGCGCGCATCCGCGCCGACCTTGCCGATCGCCGAAAACGGCTGGATCGGCGGCGTGTCCAGGATCACCTGCTTGCCATCGCTGCGCCAGGTGCCGCTGGCCTGGATGTCCGTGGCGCCGTAGCTCATCAGGTAATCGAAGCTGCCGTCGGCCGACAGCAGCAGCTCGCTGCCCACTTCACGCACGCCGCGCAGATAGTAATGGCCGGGGATACGGGCGGCCGACTTGGCCGTCGCCTTGCCAGCAGCCCGCGCGCGCGGGCAGGCCTGTTCAAGCACGACGCCGGCCGCCTGCAACACCGCCGCGAAGTCCGGCGCCGCCTGGCATGCCAGCGTCTGGTTGAAGGACTGCCCCGACGGCGCGGCCGCGCCGTCGAAGCGCGCCTGGTGCCGCGCCAGCAACGCCAGCATCCGTGGCTGGCCGCTGGCCAGCGCCAACCAGGCGGGGCTGCGCCCCTGCGCATCGGCCGCGTCCGCGCTGGCGCCCGCGGCCAGCAGGGCTTCGGCCAGGTCGGCGCGGCCCAGCTCGATGGCCGCGCCCAGCGGCGTGACGCCGCGCTCGCCTTGCGGCGCGTCCAGGTCCGCGCCCATTTCCTTCACGCGCCGCAATACGTCGACCACGGTGTCGCGTCGCGCGACCGCCAGTTGCCGGTCGCGCAGCAACGCCGACAGCAGGCGTTGCGGCAGCCCCCCTTCCTGGCGCGCGCAATCATCGCGCGCGCCGCGATAGCCGGCCGCCTGCAGTTGCGCGAAATAGCCCGGCCAGTCCAGCAGGACATATTCGCCGCCCGACGGCAGGCACGCGGCCTCGGCGGATTGCCCGCTGCCTTGCGCCACGCGCGCGACCCGCGCCATGTCGCCGGAGAGCAGCGCCGCATTCAGCAAGGCGTGAGGCGCGGGCGCGCGAGGCAGGCGCGGATCGTCCATCCTGGCGCCGGCGCGCAGCAGGCGCTCGAGCATCGCATCGTCGCCACCGGCAATGGCCCAGTACAAGGCGCTGCGACCGTCCGGCGCGAGGCCCAGCGGGTCGGCGCCCCTGGCCAGCAGCAGGTCGACCATCGCGGCCTGGCCCGAAGTCACCGCCGCCAGCAGCGGCGGCATTCCCTTGCCGTCGAACGCATCGTTCGACGTGGCGGCGGCGGGCGCCGGATTGACGGGCACGCCGGCCTCGATCAGGTACGTGGCCATTGCCGCATCGCGATTCTCCAGCGCCTGGCGTATGGCGTCCGCATCGAGCGTTTTCAGGTCCAGCCCGGCATCGGCCAGCAGCCGCAACATGGCAGCGCCCTGCCTGCCGGGCTGGCGCAGGGCCAGCGCCAGCGGCGAATGCGCGGAGTCGGCCAGCAGAGCCTGCAAGGCCTCGCGCGGCGTGGCCGCGAGCAGTTCGCGCAGCAGCGCCGCGTTGTCCGCCTCGATGGCGCGCTCGATGGCCGATTTGCGCTCATACCCTTGCCGCCACGCGGCCGGATTCGCGCCCCCGGCCAGCAGCGCGCGCGCCGCATCGGTCTGGCCCGCGCGCACGGCGTCCGCCAGCGGCGTGTCGCCATGCGCGTCGCCGGCGTCGCCGTCGACCGGGGCGCCCAATGCCAGCAGGCGTTGCAGCGTCGCCGTGTCGCCCTTGGCCGCGGCCAGGTTCATGATGGGCTGTTCCTCGGCCTGCATCCTGACGAAGACGGCGGGATCGGTGCCGTTGCGCGGGCCGCGCTGGCTGAACGGCATGCCCGAGCGCAACAGCGGCGCGGCGATGTCGCCATGGCCCGCCACGACCGCGGCCTGCGCGGCGTCCAGCCAAAGATCCAGGTCGCCGGTGGCGCCGTAGGCTTTGTCCGGCGTGGTGCGCGGGCCCATTTCGGCCAGCGCCGCGGTCGCGCCGGCGTTGCCTGTGTAGGCCGCCAGCGCCAACGGGCTGGCGCCATCGTCGTAGGCCGGCCGGGTGCCGGTGGCGGCCAGAGCCCGCACCACCTCGGCGCCCTCGGTCAGTTCGACCAGCGGTCCCCACGCGAGATAATCCGCGGCCTTGCGCGGCTGGCCGTCCGCGTCCTTGAACGCGCGCCGCGTGGCGTCATCGGCATGTTCGTCGATGTAGGCAAACGGCCGCGCCGCGCCGGCCTTGAGCAGCGCCAGCACCATGCGGGTGGTTTCCTGGCGATCGGGCAGCCTGGGCAGGTAGGTCATGCGCACCGCGAATTCGAAGTCGCGGTTGAGCAGGAATTCCAGCGGGGTCTTGTTCTCGTCGCCACGCTGGTCGGGCCGCGCGCCGGCGGCCAGCAGCATGTCCATCATCTCGGGCGAGCCATACAGCAGCGCCAGTTGCAGCGACGGGCGGCGCGATTCGTAGGTGATGTCGTCGAGCGCCGGCCTGGTGGCCAGCAGGGCCTGGAGCATGCGCGTGCGCGCTGGCAGCGCGTCGCGATAGGCCTGGCGCAAGCGCGCGGCCTCTTGCGCCGGCATGTCCCAATACACGTGTTTGCCGCGCTTGCCCGCTGGGGTCAACAGCGCGTGCAGGAGCGGCACGCCGTCAAGGGCATAGTCGCCCGGCCGCTCCACCTTGCCCAACGCGGCGCTGAACGCGGCTTCGTCGCCGGCGGCCACCGCGCTGAACAGGGCGCGGGTGTCGGACGTTTCGGCCGCGCGGTAGTCGCGATAGGGCGAGGTGCAATCGCAATCGGCCTTGGATGCCGGCCCGGTGACGGGCGCGGCGGGCGGCGGTGGCGGATCCAGCGGGATATCGGGCGCCGAGACGGCCGCGGCGCGCGTGGCGGCCTTTGCCGTCCTGGTCGGGGCGCCGTCGGCTTGCGCCGGTTGCGCCGTCACGATGGAGGTGGCGAGCAGAGCCGCCCACAGGGCCGCTCGCCGGGCAACGGGGCGCGCCGCGCGCGCCGACTTGCGTGTGTTCAACCGCATTGTTCCACCTCGCCGGCCGGCCATTGCGCGGGCCGAGTTGACCTTGCACCGCCCTGCCGCGCCGGCGTCAGGGCTCCCGCGTTTCGCGGACCTCTTTGACCTCGACGCGGGCGCCGCCCTGCGCGAAGCTCAGGTCCAGGCCCTGCCCCGCCGCCAGGCCGGCCGCATCGCGCACGATGCGGCCGTCGGCGTCGCGGGCGATGGCATAGCCGCGCGCCAGCGTATTGCCGGGATCGAGCGCGCGCAGTTGCGCGCCGGCCGCGGCCAGCTGGTCACGCCGACGCGCCAGCAGGCGCGCGTGCGCCTGGCCCAATTGACGCGTCACTGCGGCCAGCCGTTCGGCGCCGCGCCGGACGTCGGGCACGCGGTGTGCCAGGCGCTGCGCCAGCAGATTGACGCGGGCGCCGCGGCGGGCCTGCGGACCGGCCCAGGCCGAGGCCAGGCGGTAGCTCAGGCTGTTCAGGCGTTCGCGCTGGTGCTCCAGGCGCTGGGCCGGCGACACCAGTTGCGCGGCGGCGCGGTCCAGCCGCTGCGCCGCCCGCTCCAGTCGACGCTGTTGGCCGCGCGCCAGGGTCTCGGCCGCATACATGACGCGACCGAGCAGTTCCGAACGCGGCACGCAGGCCAGCTCGGCGGCCGCGGTCGGGGTCGGCGCGCGCACGTCGGCGACGAAGTCGGCGATGGTGAAGTCGGTTTCATGGCCGACGCCGCTGATGGTGGTGATGGCGCTGGCGTCGATCTCGCGCGCCAGGGCCTCGTCATTGAAGCTCCAGAGATCCTCGATGCTGCCGCCGCCGCGCACCAGCAACAGCGTGTCGACCTCGCAACGGGCGTTCGCCAGGCGGATCTGCGCCGCCAGCCGGCCGGCGGCGTCGGCGCCCTGCACCGGCGCCGGATAGATGATGACGGGCACCTGCGGCGCGCGCCGGGCCAACGCCGACAGCACGTCGCGCAGCGCGGCGGCGTGCAGCGAGGTGACCACGCCGATGGCGCGTGGCAGCGGCACCGGTTCGCGCTTGCGGGCGGGATCGAACAGGCCTTCCGCGTTGAGCTGCTCCTTCAGGCGCAGGAAGGCCTCGTAGAGGTTGCCGATACCGGCGCGGCGCATGGCGTCGACCTGCAGTTGGTAGTCGCCGCGCGGCTCGTACAGCGACACCCTGACCCTGATTTCAACCTGGTCCCCGGCACGCGGCACGAAACCCACCGCGCTGGCGCGCCCCCGGAACATGACGGCCCGCACCGCGGCGCGGCTGTCCTTGAGCGTGAAGTACCAATGCCCGGAAGCCGCCTGCGTGAAGTTCGAAATCTCGCCGCGCACCCACAGCGCCGGGATGCTGCGCTCCAACAACTGCCCCACTGCTTGGTTCAGCTGGGCAACTGTCAGGATATCCCGCGTGAATACGTTGTTTGTGACTGCAAGTTCAATTGTCATAAGGCTTTCCGATGCGTACCTGTCCACAGGGCATACGTAGCGGGCCGCAATGATACCGCGTCCGGGCATTTTTGCCGCGGCTGGCCCGAAAGCCAGCAAATTCGACCTAAGGATATGATTTTTATGGAATTTTTACCCAACACCGGCTGCTCGAAATAAGCGCAAACAAGCGCAAGCCCTGTGCCCGCAAGCGTTCCGGCGAAGTTTTGCACAGAATTATCCACAAATTCTGTGGATAGCTTGGCGGCCGGCCGCCCTTGCCACATCCCCGTCGCGCCGTTACAGTTTCGGCTTGATCAGATGCCGACGCGCGGCCCCCTTCGCGCCCTTCGGCCCTCCCCTGGAGTTAACCGTTTTGCTTTCCATCTTGCGCGAGGCCGGCTGGCCGATCTGGCCCCTGCTGGCGACTTCCGTGCTGGGCCTGGCGCTGATCTTCGAGCGCTTCCTGTCCCTGCGCCGCAGCCAGGTCATGCCACGCGGCCTGAACGAGCAGGTGGCCGAGATGCTGCGCAACCGCCAGGACAGCCCCGACGCGCTGAACCGCCTGGAACGCAATTCCCCGCTGGGCCGCGTGCTGGCCGAGGTCATGCGCCACCGCCACCTGCCGCGCGAGGAACTGCGCAGCGTGGTCGAGGACACCGGCCGCGCCGTCGCCCATGACCTGAGCCGCTACATCCCGGCCATCGGCACCATCGCCGTGGTGGCGCCGCTGATGGGCCTGTTCGGCACCGTGGTCGGCATGATCGAGATCTTCGGCTCGTACACGCCGGAAGGCGGCGATCCGGCGCAGCTGGCGCGCGGCATCTCCATCGCGTTGTACAACACCGGCTTCGGCATCCTCATCGCCATTCCCGCCATGATCGCCCACCGCTACCTGCGCGGCCGGGTCGAGGGTTACCTGAACACCATGGAAATCGCCGCGGCGCGCCTGGCGCGCGCCGTCTCGCCCGCCTCGCGCGAGGACCGCCCATGAATTTCCGTGGCGTCCGGGGCGACCGCGACGAGCTGGACATCAACCTGATCCCGCTCATCGACGTCCTGCTGGTCATTCTGATCTTCCTGGCGGCCACCACCTCGTTCGCCCGCTACACCCAGTTGAAGGTCACGCTGCCGCAGGCGTCGGCCGAGCAGGAAACCCCGCCGGCCCTGGAAGTGGCCATCAGCCAGGACGGGCGCTACGCCCTCAACGGCACCCTGATCGACGTGTCCACGCCGCCCGAGATCGCCGACCTGCTGCGCCAGGCCGCCGCCGGCAAGACCGAACCGCTGGTGATCATCAACGCCGATGCCCAGGCCACGCACCAGTCCGTGATCAACGTGATGGAAGCAGCCCGCCTGGCCGGCATCGGCCGCGTCAACTTCGCTGCCCAGACCGCCCGGTGAGCGCGCCGTCCCCCAAGGCCTCGCTGCTTGCGCGCCAATGGCAGCACGGCGGCTGGCTCTCCACCCTGCTGCGGCCGCTGGCCGCGCTGACCGCCCGCGTCGTGGCGCGCAAGCGCGCCGATTATCGCGACGGCCGCAAGCCGGCCTACCGCGCGCCCGTGCCGGTCGTGGTGATCGGCAACATCTACGTCGGCGGCACCGGCAAGACCCCGATGGTCATCGCCACCGTGGAGGGCCTGCGCGCCCGCGGCTACACGCCGGGCGTGGTCAGCCGCGGCTACGGCGTGAAGCTGGGGCCCCAGGCGCGGGTCGGCCAGGGCGAGCTGGACGCCGCCCGGTTCGGCGATGAACCCGCGCTGATCGCGCGCGTCACCGGCGCGCCCATCTCGGTGCACCCGCGCCGCGCGCTGGCGGCCCAGGCGCTGCTGCAGACGCATCCGCGGGTGGACGTGATCGTCTCCGACGATGGCCTGCAGCACCTGGCGTTGGCGCGGGACGTGGAAATCGTGGTGCAGGACCGGCGCGGCGTCGGCAATGGCCGGCTGCTGCCCGCCGGCCCCCTGCGCGAACCGGCCAGCCGGCTGCGCGAAGTGGACGCGGTGATCACCAATATCGGCGTGCCCGACGGCCGCGCGGCGGCGCCGACCGGCGCGGGGCCGCGCCAGGCCGACATGTGGCTGGAACCTGGAGAGGCGCGCCAGATCGAGGGCGGCTCGCGCCGGCCGCTGGCCACCTTCGCCGGCCAGCCGGACGTGGCAGCGGCCGCCGGCATCGGCAATCCCGAACGTTTCTTCACCACCCTGCGCTCGCAGGGCATCACACTGGCGGCGACGTTGCCGCTGCCCGACCACCACGACTACGCCAGTTCGCCGTTCCAGGCGCTGGCCGCGCAGACCATCCTGGTCACGTCCAAGGACGCGATCAAGTGCGCCGCGTTGCACGATGCGCGCCTGTGGGAAGTGCCGGTGCGGGCCGGTTTTTCCGACCCGCAACTGTTCGATTGGCTGGCGCAGGCGCTGCGCCAGCGCGCCCCGCGCCGGTCCTAGAAGAAGGCGGGCCGCGCCGCGACCGGACGCCGCGCGTATTCCGCCAGGCCGCGCTTGCGGGCCGCCGCCGCGCGCAGCCGCAGCGCCGCCAGGGGCACGTGCACGGCCACCAGCAGCAGTGCCAACGCCAGCCATAGCACGCGCGCCAGCGACGGCCACGGATCGTCCAGCGAACGCCGCGCATCGATGTCGACGACGGTGGCGCCGGACGCCTCGCGCCCGACCGCGGTGACCACGCCGCCTGCCTGGAACGGCCGGGCCCCATCGGCCGCCAGCATCGCGGTCTGGTGGACCCACGACTGCAACAGATCAGGCATGTCGTCGCGCGGCGACAATTGCGGCAGATCGGCGTAGCGGCCCGGCCACACTTGCAGGACCACGCCGCCGCGCTGGCGCGCCATCAGGTCATTGCCCGCGCGCGCCAGGGCCTCGCGCACCTGCGGCTCCATGCTGCTCCTGGCCAGGCCGCGCAGCAGGTTGGCGGCACGTGTGATGATGACGCCATCATCGGCATTGCCCCGCTGCTTCAGGGCCCCGCCCTGTGCCAGCCGCAGCAGTGCCAGCCAGCTGTCCGGCTCGTCGCGCGCCAGCATCAGGCTGTCGGCCGTCTCGGCCTTGAGGCGGTCGCACTCGGCAATGGCCTGGCCGGTGGCGGCCTCGCAGGCCAGTTCGATCGTCAGCACCAGGTCGGTCACGCGGTTCACGGTCACCGCCGACACATTGCGGGCGTTGTAGGCGGCCAGCGGATTGCCGGCCATGCTGCCGTAGATCTGGTTGCGGACCAGCAGGTCCATCATCGGATTGGGCCGGGTCTTGAGGAAACCGCCGGAATACAGCGCCAGCGCGGCCGGAGCCACCCGCAGCTCGTCGGCCTGGATCGCATCGCCCTGCCAACGGATCCGCTCGCAGTCGAAGCGCACCTCGTCCTGACGGTACGCATCGGGCTGGAACTGGCAGCGGCCCATGCCCTTCAAGGCCACCACGTCGCCGGGCGCGGGCGGATCCTGGGCCAGCGCCGCGGCCGTGTCGTAGACCCGCGGCTGCGCGCCGCGCGCCCAGGCCGACGCCAGCGCGATGTCGCCATGCAGATCGCCGCCGCCGATCAGGCCCAGCGCCGCGCCGGCAAGCAGGCCGGCGAGCGCCAGCGTCACGTGCCGGCCCCAGGCCACCCGCGGGAACAGGCGCTGCTCTTCATCCACGGAAAAACGATTGCCCAGGCGCAGCACGGCATAGTCTTCCACCCGCAGGTCCACGTCGACGCGGCCGTCGTCCGGCAACTCCAGGTTGGCGCGCCAATGGTCGGGCAGCGACACCGGCACCTTGTCGCCCAGGAACAACCGGGTCGACACCGCCTGCGCGTTGGCCGGATTGGTCAGCACGATCGCGTTCAGTTCGCCGCGCACCCGGTTCACCTTCTGCGCCGCGCCCAGCGGCCGGCGGCGCCAGGTCAGCCAGATCGCCAGCAGCGCGGGCGCGGCGGCCGAGGCCAGCCACGCCATGCCGCCGCCCGCCGCGGCGACGCCCAGGCAGACGAACGCGGCCAGCCACAGCATGGCGGGCCAGAAGGCGATGCCGGCCGGACGGCGCCAGGCGATTTCGGCGGGCGTTTCCTCGCGCTGGCTCAGGATCTCGACCCGCATGGCCTCGGCGAACTCGTGCTCGGCCTGGGCGTCTGGCGCCTGGCCCGCGCCATCCGCGGTGACGGCGTCGGCATCGACCACGTTCTGCATCGCCCCCAGCTTGCCGCTGGACCATTGCTGGTTCTGTTTCTGCCGGCGCGCCTCGCGCTCGCGGCCGCCGGCCAGGTCGAATTCGCCGTTCAGCGCCACCACGATGGCGAATTTCTCCGTCATCACGACTTCGGCCTGGTTGTCCTCGCGCAGATAGTCGCGGGCGTCATAAGGCAGCACCACGTCGACGCCGCCCAGGGTGTCGTGCATGGTGGCCGCGCCGTGGCCCGATTCCAGCCCGTGGCGCACGAAGGCGCCGCGCAGCGGGAACACGCCGTCATTCAGCAGCGCGACGCTTTGGGTGGGCTTGGCGGGCCGCACCAGGAACGGCTGCACCAGCGCCTGCTCCTGCGCGCTCAGGCGCCGCAGCGGCTGGCCTTCCTGCTTGAGTTCGCGCAGCGCGCCCTTGTTGCCGCTGCGGCGCGCCATGTAGGTGATGGCGCTGATGACCGACCAGACCAGGATGATGAGCATCAGGCCGATGCGTATGGTGTTGGAATCCATTGTCCTGTTTTTCCTCTTTCCTCACGTCGCGGCGGATCATAGGCCACTATCCGTCCCGCAATTTCTTACGGCCGCATCAAAATATGACAATAATTAACAGAACAAGTAATCCGGCGGCCCGGCGTCCGCCCTTTCCGGCGTGCCGGGCGGCTGCTCGCGGGCTGCCCGCGCCCAAACTGTTTTAGAATCGCGCTCATGGAATCCCGCCTTCTCGACATCCTCGTCTGCCCCCTGTGCAAGGGCCGCCTCGAACACGACCGGACCCAGGCCGAACTGGTCTGCCGCGCCGACCGCCTGGCCTTCCCGCTGCGCGACGGCATTCCCGTCATGCTTGAATCCGAGGCGCGCTCGCTGGACGACGCCCCCGCTTCTTCCTGACCCGTCCCTATCGTGAGCTTCATCGCCCTGATTCCGGCGCGGGCCGCCTCGACCCGCCTGCCCGACAAGCCGCTGGCCGACATCGCCGGCAAGCCGATGGTGGTGCGCACCGCCGAACGCGCCGCGCAGTCCGGCGCCGCGCAGGTCTATGTCGCGACCGACGACGCGCGCGTGCAGCAGGCCGCCCAGGCCCATGGCGTGCGGGCGCTGATGACGCGCGGCGACCATCTCACCGGCACCGACCGGCTGGCCGAGGCGGTCGAACAACTCGGCCTGCCCGACGACGCCATCGTGGTCAACGTGCAGGGCGACGAGCCGCTGATCGAACCCGAACTCATCGACGCCGTGGCCGCGCGCCTGGCCGACAGCCCGCAGGCGGACATCGCCACCTGCGCCTGTCCGCTGGCGGACGCCCAGGCGCTGTTCAATCCCAACGTGGTCAAGCTGGTCTGCGCCACCGACGGCCGCGCGCTGTATTTCTCGCGCGCGCCGATCCCGTGGGCGCGTGATGCGCTGGCCGGCGGCGAGCGCGTGCTGGCCGAGGGGCTGCCGGCCTGGCACCACATCGGCCTGTACGCCTACCGCGTGTCATTCCTGCGCCGCTTCCCCACCCTGCCGCAAGGCGCGCTGGAACGGTTCGAATCGCTGGAACAGTTGCGTGCCATGGAGCACGGCCACGTCATCGTCGTCCACCAGGCGTCGCATCCTCCGGCCGCTGGCGTAGATACCCCGGCCGACCTGGAACGCGTTCGCTTGATCTACAGCAATCGTATATAAGGGTTATTTCGCATGGCGCGGCCCCGCAGAGGCTGTTGCATTGCGGCATAATCGCTCGGATCACAAAAAATAAACCCCATTCAGGAGCACTCATGCGTCTCATCTTGCTCGGACCTCCCGGCGCCGGCAAAGGCACTCAGGCCGCGTTTCTCACCCAGCATTTCGGCATTCCGCAGATCTCCACCGGCGACATGCTGCGCGCGGCGGTCAAGGCCGGCACGCCCCTGGGCATCGAAGCCAAGAAGGTCATGGACGCCGGCGGCCTGGTCTCGGATGAGATCATCATCGGCCTGGTCCAGGATCGCCTGAAGCAGCCCGACTGCGCCAACGGCTACCTGTTCGACGGCTTCCCCCGCACCATCCCGCAGGCCGACGCGCTCAAGAGCGCCGGCGTCAAGCTGGACTACGTGGTCGAGATCGAAGTCCCCGAAGAAGACATCATCGAACGCATGAGCGGGCGCCGCGTGCACCAGCCCAGCGGCCGCAGCTACCACGTGCGCTTCAACCCGCCCAAGGTCGAAGGCAAGGACGACATCACTGGCGAAGACCTGATCCAGCGCGACGACGATCGCGAGGAAACGGTGCGCAACCGCCTGAACGTGTATCGCCAGCAGACCCGTCCGCTGGTCGACTACTACTCGTCGTGGGCGCAGCAGAGCCCCGCCGACGCGCCGAAATATCGCAAGATCTCCGGCGTCGGCGCGGTCGAGGAAATCAAGTCGCGCCTGTTCGAAGCCGTCAAGAGCTGATCGGCGCTTCGCAGGCCCAGGCCTTCGGCGCCGGCCGGACGCAACGCGTTCCGGCCCCGGCCCGAAGGCCTTGTCGCATCCGGCGCCCGGCGCGCCGTTTTCATCCCTTGAATTGATCTGGTGGTAGAGACATGGAAATCGCGAACAAGGTATTCATCGTTACCGGCGGCGCATCCGGCCTGGGCGCCGGCACCGTGCGCATGCTGGTGGCCAACGGCGCCAAGGTGGTCATCGCCGACCTGCAGGATGGTCCCGGCGAGGAACTGGCCAAGGAACTCGGCCAGCGCTACGTGCACTGCGACGTGACGCAAGAGGCCGACGGCCAGCGCGCCGTTGCCGCCGCCAAGGAACTCGGCACCCTGTTCGGTCTGGTCAACTGCGCCGGCGTGGCCCCCGCCGCCAAGATCGTCGGCAAGAACGGCGCGCATCCGCTGGATCTGTTCCAGAAGGTCGTTTCGATCAACCTGATCGGCAGCTTCAACATGATGCGCCTGGCCGCCGAGGCCATGAGCGGCAACACGCCCGAGCCCACCGGCGAACGCGGCGTGATGATCAACACCGCGTCGGTCGCCGCGTTCGACGGCCAGATCGGCCAGGCGGCCTACGCCGCATCGAAGGCGGGCGTGGCTGGCATGACGCTGCCGATCGCCCGCGACCTGGCCAAGACCGGCATCCGCTGCATGACCATCGCCCCCGGCATCTTCGGCACCCCGATGATCTTCGGCATGCCGCAGGAAGTGCAGGATTCGCTGGCCGCCAGCATCCCCTTCCCCGCCCGCCTGGGCCGTCCGGAGGACTACGCCAAGCTGGTGCACGCCATCATCACCAATGACATGCTGAATGGCGAGACCATCCGCCTGGATGGCGCCATCCGGATGCCCCCGAAGTAAAAATGCCCCCACGCTTCGCCCCCTGCGGGGGCTCTCTGCCCCCCGAGGGGGCTTTTTCCCCTTGGGGCGGCCCGGCGGGGAAAAGCCATCCTTTGAAGCGCCCAGGCATGCAACGGTTCTTCCCTTCGAGGAAGGCAACTTCCTATTGACGGCCGCCCGCCTCCATCCAGTCACTCCATGAGCCTGTTCCGTTCCGCGGCCACCGTCAGCAGCTTCACCCTGCTGTCCCGTATTTCCGGGCTGGTCCGCGACATCCTGGTGGCGCGCGCCTTCGGCGCCGGCCCCATCACCGACGCCTTCTGGGTCGCCTTCCGCATTCCCAACCTGTTGCGCCGGCTGTTCGCCGAGGGCGCCTTCGCCCAGGCCTTCGTGCCGATCCTGGGGCATGCCCGCAACAACCGTTCCGAAACCGAGGTCCGCGCCCTGCTCGACCGCGTGGCCCTGCTGCTGACCGCGGCCCTGATGGCGATCACGCTGATCGGCATCGTGGCCGCGCCGTGGGTGGTGTCGGCCATGGCCAGCGGCCTGCGCGGCGCGGCCCGCGATACCGAATTCGGCGCCGCCGTCTGGATGACGCGGGTGATGTTCCCCTACATCTTCTGCATGTCGCTGATCGCGTTCGCCTCGGGCGTGCTAAACACCTGGCGGCGCTTCGCGGTGCCGGCGTTCACGCCCGTCCTGCTGAACCTGTCCATGATCGGCGCCTGCCTCTGGCTTGCGCCGCGCATGGACGTGCCGGTCTACGCCCTGGCGATCGGGGTGATGATAGGCGGCGTGGCGCAACTGGCCGTGCAGTGGGTGGCGCTGGCGCGGCTGGGCCTGACGCCGCGCTTCTCGCTGCGCTTTCGCCAGGCCTGGGCCGACCCGACGGTGCAGCGCATCCTCAAGCAGATGGCGCCGGCCACGCTCGGCGTATCGGTGGCGCAGATCTCGCTGCTGATCAATACCAACATCGCCACCTGGCTCACGCCCGGCAGCGTCACCTGGCTGTCGTTCGCCGACCGCCTGATGGAATTCCCGACCGCGCTGCTGGGCGTGGCGCTGGGCACCGTGCTGCTGCCCAGCCTGTCGGCGGCCCATGCCCGCGACGACCATGGCGGCTACAGCGCCCTGCTGGATTGGGGCCTGCGGCTGGTGCTGCTGCTGGGCCTGCCGGCGGCGGTGGGCATGGCGCTGCTGTCGGACGGCCTGGTGGCCACGCTGTTCCACTACGGCGCGTTTTCGGCGCAGGACGTGCTGCAGACCCGGCTGGCCGTGATTTCCTATTCGGCCGGCCTGATCGGGCTGCTGGCGGTGAAGATCCTGGCGCCCGGCTTCTACGCCAAGCAGGACATCCGCACGCCCGTGAAGATCGCCATCGGCGTGCTGGTCCTGACCCAGTTGATGAACCTGGCGCTGGTGCCGCTGCTGGCCCACGCCGGCCTGGCGCTCGCCATCGGCCTGGGCGCCTGCCTGAACGCGCTGGCGCTGCTGATCGGGCTGCGGCGCCGTGGCGTCTACCAGCCCGGCACGGGCTGGGGCCGTTTCGCCCTGCGGCTGATTCCGGCCCTGGCGGCGCTGGCGGCCCTGCTGGTCTACGCCGACGGCCGTATTGACTGGATCGGCCTGCAGGCCCATACCGGATACCGCGCGCTCTGGCTGGGCGGCGTGCTGGCGGCCAGCGGCGCGGTCTACTTCGGCATGTTGTTACTGTTTGGGTTCCGTCCCCGAGATTTCGGACGCCGGGCGGCGGGCTGATTTCGGGCATTCTCGCCACAACCTCCGCAAAAAGCCGGCTACCCGCCGGCTTTTTTTGCATTTGATCCGTCAAGAATTGACAAGGAGGCGGTAATCTTTGGTAAAAAACCTTTATTATTTACAAATTGCCATCGAAAGGATTCCCGCCTGACGCTTTCGCAGGCGGCGTGATGAAGTGAAGTACGCCCAAGGACACCCCATGGCGGACCAAGTAATCAATTGGTTGCTGCTGCTGCGCTCCGGTAAAGCGACAGCGCAGGACTACAACGATTTCCTGGCGTGGCGAGCAGCAGATCCTCTTCATGAGAATGCCTGGCAGCAATTGACCGGCACTCTGACGGGATCGAATTTCGGCCGACTGGGCGACGCCTATCCGGCCGGCTATGCCACGGCGCCCCCGCCACCGTTGATTCCCCCTGCGCCGGCCCCCGCAGCCGTCGGCGTGCCGCCGCGCCGACGCTTCCTGGCCGGCTCGCTGGCGCTCGCCAGCGCGGGCGCCTGCGCCGCCTACGTGGGCAATGCCTTCTACCCCCTGAGCAATGTCGCGGCCGATGCCGCCACGGCCACCGGCGAGCGCCGGCGCTACATCCTGTCCGACGGCAGCCAGCTGCTGCTGGACGCGCGCAGCCGCGTCAACCTCGATTTCACCCCGGCCTACCGCCAGGTGCGCCTGCTGGATGGCGCCGTCACCGTGTCGGTGGCGCCCGATGCGCGCCGTCCCTTCCTGGTGCAGACCGCCGAGGGCACCGTGCGCGCCCTGGGCACCCGCTACATGGTGCGCCAGCAGGCCCAGCGCACGGTGGTGGTGGTGCATGAACACGAAGTCGTGGTGGAAACCATGGCCGGCGCCCACGGCATCGTCCGCGCCGGCACCGGCGCGCGCTTCGACGTCTCGCGCATCGACACGCCACGCGCCGAACTGGTGGCCGAAGCCGCCTGGGAAGCCGGCTGGGTCGACGCCCGCGGCCGCCCTCTGGCCGAAGTCATCGCCGCCCTGCGCCCCTACCGCAGCGGCACGCTGCGCGTCTCCATGGCCGCCGGCGGCCTGCCGGTATCCGGCCACTTCCCGCTGGACGACACCGACGCGGCGCTGGATGCGCTGCAGGACCAGATGCCCATCCACGTGCGGCGCTATACGCCCTGGTTCGTCTCGATCAACGTCGCGGCCTGACCACGGCCACCGACACCGCGCTGTAACGAAAAGCCGCTTCGTTGTATACTCAGTACCGTATTTTTATCCAGTAGGCGCGGCAGGACCGCCGTCAGGCGTCGATGCCCGGGATTTATCCGATGGTTCCATTCCAGGGATTTTTCCCGCGGAGGTTTTCCACGGATATTCCATGGGCAGTTCCATGGATCGATCCCATCGACGCCCATCAGGTCTCAGCCCGGGTATATCACCCGGGTTCTGCAGCCCGAGGGGTTTTCCTCGCAGCGCCCCCCGCCCGGTTGACGGGCGCTCCATCGGCAGACACGGCATTTAAAGCTTGCAATCCCTCGGGGACTTGCTAAAATGTTCGACTTTGCCGAATTCAACTTACATAGCAACATGGCCAATACCGCCCAAGCCCGCAAGCGCGCTCGCCAATCCGTTGAGCGCAACAAGCACAATTCCAGCCTGCGCTCGATGCTGCGCACCGCCATCAAGCGCGTTCGCCAATCCATCGCCGCTGGCGACAAGGCTGCGGCTGGCGAAGTGTTCCAAAAGGCCAGCAGCGTGATCGATCGCGTGGCCGACAAGAACATCATCCACAAGAACAAGGCCGCTCGCCACAAGAGCCGCCTGGCCGCCGCCATCAAGGCGCTGGCCTAAGCCATTCTGCCGCCCCGCCATGCGGGGCGTCATGAATACGGCAAATGAAGAAGGATGCCCACGGGCATCCTTTTTTGTTGCCTGGCGCTTTTGCCCGTTCTTGATTTTGGGCCGCCCGTTTTTGAGCAGCCCGTTTTTGAGCCACCCGTTTTTGAGCAGCCCCTCACTGCGGCCGGGCCGCCAGCCGGGCGCGCATCTGCGCGGCTTCGTCCCGCAGCATGGCGGTGAAGGGATCAACCAGCGGGTTCCTGGGACGATGCTCCGGAAACACCAGGTTGACCCGGAACGGAAACGACCGCCGCAGCGGCCGGATATGCAGGCCACGCCCGGCGAAATCGAGCGCGGTGAGCGGATTGACGATGGCCAGGCCCAGCCCCTGGCGCACGAACGCGCACACCGAGACCGCCGTCGGCGTCTCGATGATGGCGCGCCGCAGGACGCCCTGGGCCGCGAAGGCTTCGTCGATCTGGATCCGGTAAGGGTCGCTGGCCGACAGGCTGACGAAGGGCTCGCCAGCGAAATCGGCCAGGTCTAGCGCCTGCCGCGCCAGCAGCGGATGGCTGTCGGGCAGCACCGCGACCTCGTCGACCTCCACCAGAAGCTCCAGGCGCGTGCCGGCCGGCTCCAGGTCGTGTTCGGTCAATCCCAGGTCGTAGCGCTGCGCCGTGAGCCACTCCTCCAGGAACGGCGATTCCTGCGCCTCCAGCGCCAGGCTCACGCCCGGATGGGCCTGGCTGAAGCGACGGAACGCGCCCGGCAGCAGCGAATGGGAAAACGCCGGCAGCGCGATCACGGCCAGTTGGCCATCCTGGAATGCCCGCAGGCGCGCGGCGGTCGATGCGACCCGCTCCAGCCCGGCATAGGACTGCCGGACCTCGTCATACAGCGCCAGCGCCGGCATGGTGGGCCGCAGGCGGCCGCGCACGCGCTCGAACAGCGCGAAGCCGATGGCCTGTTCCATGCGCGCCAGCTCGCGGCTCACGGTGGGTTGCGAGGTGAACAACAGGTCGGCGGCCTTGGTGACGCTGCCGGCGATCATCAGGGCGCGGAACACTTCGATGTGGCGATGGGTCAGCATGCCCTATCCATATCAGGAATGAATCGATGTGGAAAATATAAGCATTTTACTGGATGACCTGACTGGGGCATGATGCCGGCCTGATTTCCCTTTCCCCCCGCTACAAGGTTCACCCGCGATGGCTTTCGATCCGCGCCAGCTCACTCAACTCGCCGCCGAGCACGGCACCCCGCTGTGGGTCTACGATGCCGCCGTCATCCGCGAACGCATCGCCCAGCTGCGCCGCTTCGACGTCATCCGCTACGCGCAGAAGGCCTGCTCCAACCTGCACATCCTGCGCCTGATGCGCGCCGAGGGCGTGATGGTGGACGCGGTGTCGCTGGGCGAGATCGAGCGCAGCCTGGCCGCCGGCTTCGAGCCCGCGGGCGAGCCGGCCGGCGTGGTGTTCACGGCCGACCTGATCGACCACGCCACCCTGGCCACCGTCGTCAAGCACGGCATCACGGTCAATGCCGGCTCGCTCGACATGCTCGAACGCGTCGGCCAGCACGCGCCGGGGCACCGCGTGTGGCTGCGCATCAACCCGGGCTTCGGCCACGGCCACAGCAACAAGACCAACACCGGCGGCCCGCAGAGCAAGCACGGCATCTGGATCGACGACGTCGCCGCCGCCATCGGCATCGTGCGCCGCTACGGCCTGAAGCTGGTCGGCATCCACATGCACATCGGCTCGGGCGTGGACTACGGCCACCTGTCCAGCGTGTGCGACGCGATGGTCGACGTGGTCGCTTCGCTGGACCACGACATCGAGGCCATCTCGGCCGGCGGCGGCCTGTCGATTCCGTATCGCGAAGGCGAGCCGCGCATCGACTGCGACCACTACTTCGAGCAATGGGACGCGGCCCGCAAGCGCATCGAACAGCGCCTGGGCCACGCGGTGCGCCTGGAGATCGAACCGGGCCGCTTCCTGGTGGCCGAGGCCGGCGCGCTGGTGGCCGAAGTGCACGCGATCAACCGCCGCCCCGAGCGCAATTTCGCGCTGGTGGACGCCGGCTTCAACGACCTGATGCGCCCGGCCATGTACGGCAGCTACCACCGCATCTCGGTGCACGCGCCGGACGGCGCCACGCCGCCCACGGCCGAGACCCGCATCGCCGTGGCCGGCCCGCTGTGCGAATCGGGCGACGTGTTCACGCAAGATGCCGGCGGCGTGGTGTCGGACCAGTCGCTGCCGCGGCCGCGCATCGGTGATTTCCTGGTGTTCCACAACGCCGGCGCCTACGGCGCGTCGATGTCCTCGAACTACAACACCCGGCCGCTGGCGGCCGAAGTGCTGCTGGACCGCAACGAGGCGCGCCTGATCCGCCGCCGCCAGACGGTCGCCGACCTGCTGGCGCTGGAACAATAAGGCAAGGCGCGGCCGTGGCGAACGCGACGGCCGCGCGATCAGGCAGGATCAGGTGGGAAAGGCCTCGCGCAAGGCGAAGGTGGCCTGCTTGAACACGCCCAGATCGGTGCCGACCGCGACGAAGTGCATGCCCATGTCCAGGTAGCGGCGCGCATCGGCCTGCACCGGCGCCAGGATGCCCACCGCCTTGCCCTGCGCGGTGACGCGCTGGTACAGGTGGCGGATGGCTTCCTGCACTTCCGGATGGCCCGGATTGCCCAGGTGGCCCAGGGCCGCGGCCAGGTCGGATGGGCCGATGAAGACCCCATCCACGCCCTCGACCGCGGCGATTTCGTCGACCGCCTCGATGCCCGGACGGCTCTCGATCTGCAGCAGCACGCAGATGTTGTCGTTGATGGTCTTGAGGTAATCCGGCACGGTGCCGTAGCGGTTGCTGCGCTGCATGCCGGCCACGCCGCGGATGCCCTGCGGCGGATAGCGGGTCGCGGCCACCGCGCGGCGCGCGTCGTCCTCGGATTCGATGAAGGGGATCAGCAGGTTGTAGAAGCCGATGTCCAGCAGGCGCTTGATTTCGACCGGGTCGTTCCAGGTGGGTCGGCCGATGGCGGCGCTGGCGCTGCCCTGCAGGGCCTGCAACTGCTGCAGGAACATCGGCACGGTATTGGGTGAATGCTCGCCGTCCAGCAGCAGCCAGTCGAAGTCGGCCAGGCCCGCCAGTTCAGCGGTGACGTGGCTGGACATGCACATCCAGAAACCGATCAGGCGTTCGCGCGCCAGGATGCGTTGGCGAAAGCGGTTGGGCAAGGGTGAAGTCATCGCTGCGTGTTTCCCATCGAATGAACCCCGGGCGCCGCCCGGCGCGCGGGGTGTGTTGATACCGATTCCTCAGTCCATGCGGGCGCCGGAGGCCTTGGCCGCCGCGCCCCACTTGGTGATTTCGGATTGGACGAAGGCCGAGAACGCCTTGGGGTCGTCGCCCACCACCACGAAGCCTACGCTTTCCAGCTTCTGCCGGATATCCGGTGAAGCCAGGGCCTTGACGGTGGCCTGGTTCAGGCGCTGGATGATGGCCGGCGGCGTCTTGGCGGGCGCGGACAGACCGAACCACGATTCGGCGGCAAAGCCCGGATAGCCCGATTCCGCCACCGTGGGCGTGTCCGGATAGGCCGGGTTGCGCTGGGCGCTGGCCACCGCCAGCGCGCGCAGCTTGCCCGACTTGACCTGCGGCAGCAGCGAGTCCTGGTTCAGGAACATCACCGACACGCGCCCGCCGATCATGTCGGTGATGGCCGCGGCGCCGCCCTTGTAGGGCACGTGCACCAGGTCGAGCTTGGCGACCTGCTTGAGCATTTCCATGGCCAGGTGGCCCGACGACCCGTTGCCCGAGCTGGCGTGGGTGTACTTGCCGGGATTGGCGCGCACCAGCTTGATGAAGTCGGCGAAGTTGGTGGCCGGGAAATCCATGTTGGCCACCAGCACGTTGGGCCCGGTGGCCAGCAGCGAGATATGGGCGAAGTCGCTGTCGCGGTACGGCATGCTCTGGTAGAGCGAATAGCTGATGGCGTTCGAGCCCACCCCCGACAGCAGCAGCGTGTAGCCGTCGGGCTCGGCCTTGGCGACCACGTCGGAACCGATGTTGCCGTTGGCGCCGCCCTTGTTCTCGACCACCACGCTCTGGCCCAGTTCCCTGGACAGTTCGGCGGCCAGCAGGCGCCCGACCGCGTCGGTGCTGCCGCCTGCGGGGAACGGCACGATCAGCTTGACCGTCCGCGTCGGCCAGTCCTGCGCCAGCAGCAGGCCCGGCGCCAGCGCGGCGGCCGCGCCCAATGCGATGGCGGCCAGTCCCAGCCGGCGGCGCGCCGGCGATGTCTTGTGTTGCATGGTTGTCTCCTTGTCGTGTTTTTCTAATGCTTGCCGCCCGGTGGGCCGGGTCGGTGGATCACCGCGCGGTCGTTGCCGCGCGGCGGGGAAAACGTCATGCGACCGGACGGCGCATTCAGTCCAGCAGATAAGGCACCGAAGCGCGCTGGCAGATCTCGCGCAGGCGCACGGCCAGCGCGGGCGGGATCGGGATGCCGTCGATCCGGCGGCGCGCGCGCTCGGCGGCCTCGGGCTCGCCGGCCACCAGCACCGGCTCGTCGGGCCGCGCCGGCGGGGTGTCGTGCAGCGTGTCGATCAGGTCGTCCATGTCCGATTCAAATGAGCCGCTGGCGCGGAACGCGTCGGGATTGAGCGCCAGGAAGAAATGGCCGACGTCGTCCGGCTCGCCCGGCCGCCGGGTGACGTTGCGGCGCGCCGCCAGCGCGCTGCCGCTGAGCGTGCCGCCCAGGATCTGCACCATCATCGCCAGGCCGTAGCCCTTGTGGCTGCTCATGGCCGGCGTGCCGCCCAGCGGCGTCAGCCCGCCTTCGGGATGCTTGAAGATGAACTGCATGGCGGTATCGGCCGCGATGACCGGCTCGCCCCGCCCGTCCACCGCCCAGCCCGGCGGCAGCGGCTTGCCGAGGAAGTCGTACACCTTGACCTTGTTGGCCGCCACGGTGGTGGTGGCCATGTCGAGCACGAACGGCTCGTTGTGCGCGGCCGGCGCGCCGAAAGCGATGGGATTGGTGCCCAGCATCGGCATGGCGCCGCGCGTGGGCACCATGATGACGCCGTTGGCGCTGCTGGTGACCAGCCCGACCACGCCGCGTTCGACCGCGATGCGCGCATAGACGCCGGCCGCGCCGAAGTGGTGGGAATTGCACACCGACACCGCGCCCACGCCGTGTTCCAGCGCCTTGTCGACGGCCAGGTTCATGGCCTGCGCCGACACCGGGTAGCCCAGGCCGCCCATGCCGTCCAGCAATGCGCTGGCGCCGCCGTCGCGCACCAGGCGCGGCCGCGCGTCGAGCCTGAGCGTGCCCGCGCGCAGCTTTTCCTCGTATGAAGGCAGCATCGAGATGCCGTGCGAATCGATGCCCAGCAGATCCGTCTCGGCCATCAGGCCGGCGGTGATGGCGGCCAGGTCGGGCGCCATGCCCCAGGCCTGCAACACGATCAGAATCTGTTCACGCACCTGCCCCGCCGATGCCGCTGTTCCTGCCGAACCATTGCCTTGCACGCGATGTCTCCTGCTGTTGTCAGTGTGAAGCTCCCGGACGGCGCGAGCGGCCGGTCAATCGCGTTCGCGGTCGACCAGCCGGTGGCGGGCCTGGCCCAGGTGGAATTGCATGGCGACCCGGGCGCGCTCGCCGTCCTGGGCGCGGATCGCGTCCAGGATGGTGGCGTGCTCGTCGAGGACGCGCTGGGCGCGCTGGCGCGACCCGGTGCGGGTCAGGTTGAGCGTCAGGCGCATGAAGCCGTTGATGGACTCGTGGATGCTTTCCAGCACCCCGAGATAGAAGTCGTTGCCAGTGGCCTCGGTGATGCTGGCGTGGAACGCCAGGTCGGCCTCGGCCGACATCTGGCCGCGCGCCAGGCTGTCGGCGAAGGCGGCGTGCGCGGCTTCGATCTTTTGCAATTGCTCGTCGGTGCGGCGCAGCGCCGCCAGCCGCGCGGCATCGCCTTCGAGCGCCACGCGCAGTTCCTGCGCGCGCAGGTAGGCGCCGACGTTGCCGACGTCGCTGAAGGCGGTCAGGCGCGGCGCCGGCTGGTGACTGACGAAGGTGCCCAGGCCCTGGTGGGCGGTGATGAGGCCATCCGCGCGCAGGCGCAGCAAGGCTTCGCGCACCACCGGCCGCGATACGCCGAAGCGTTCGGAGATCTCGTTCTCGGAAGGCAGCTTGTCGCCGACGTTGAGATTGCCGGCGACGATCTGCTCGAAGATCTGCCCGTACAACTGGTCGGCCAGCCGCACGCGGTGGCCGCGTTCCAGCACCAGCGCGCCCATGGCGTCCGGCTCGGCGGACGCGGGCGGCGCGGATGGGGGCGATGCTTTGGGTCGGGCCACGAAATCTCCTGGGGCGTATCGGCAGCGCTCATCGTACCGTCAATGCCGCGCGCGCGGCCATCAGGCCGCCACGGCGTCGCGGTCCCAGGCGGCCAGCGCGCGCGCCACCGGCGCCACCCGTTCGCGCTCGGCGCTGGAGATGCCGGTCAGCAGCGGCAGCATCGGCCCCATGTCGGCCACGCCGGACAGGGTCACGGCGTCGTGCAGCACGCGGATCGGGCTGATCGAATCGCGGCAATCCTCCAGGCCCAGGTAGCTGGCGCGCACCGTTTCGGCTTCGTCATAGCGGCCTTCCTTGAGCAGCTGAAGCAGGCGCATCGAACCACGCGGCGCAACGCAGACCGAGCCCGAGGTGAAGCTCTTCAGCCCGAAGTCGCGGTAGTGGACGATGGCCGGGCGTTCGCCAATGCCGCTGACCACGCGGTTGCTGTCCACGCTTTGCAGCAACGCCGACAGGTAGGCGTCGCGCGCCGGATTCTCGCGCACCACGGCGTACTTGAACGCGACGATGCGGCCTTCCTCGACCAGGCGCGCCGCCGTTGCCGGCGCCAGGTAATCGGCCGACTTGATGTAGACCACGGCGGGCTTGCCCAGCGCATCGGTGAAGCGGCGCACGCCATCGGCCAGGCCGGCATCGGTGTAGGGAAACGACATGGGCAGCAGCATGGCCGTCGGAAAGGCGCGGCTGCGCAGGATTGCCGCCTGATCCATCATCTTGCCGAAATCCGGACCGACCGACGGCAGGATCCAGGTGTCCGGCCCGGCCAGCGACGCCAGCAGGTCGACGATGCGCGCGTACTCGCCCACGCCGACGTTGTAGAAGTTGGCATTGCCGCCGTACATCACGTTGCGCACCCCGCCCGCCTCCAGGTGCCACAGCAGGGCCTGGTTGGCGGCTTCGTTCAGGGACAGGTCCGCGTGGCGCGCCAGCGGCGGCACCGCGATGACGGAACGCTGCAGGTCCTGGACGGTGACCGGGGAGGTTTTCATGGCGGGTCTCCTGGTGGATTCCGCGGCGGAATCCAGTTGTTAGATGAGTGGCTTCCAAAAAGTATACTTGGTTGACAAGTAGACCCTCAATACCTATATTCGTTTTACAAGTCATCGGCATCACGACGGCAGGGCGCGACAGACGCCGGCAGCATTCAAGCGGGCTCCGGCCCGGCAGGAACACCCCACAAACGATGCGCGGCCACGCGCACACGAGGAGACGATTTCCATGCTTGCAGCCCCTTTGCGCGGCCGCCTGGCCCTTGCCGCCTGCCTGGCCGCCGCAGCCCTGCTGCCGTGCGCGGCCGGCGCCAGCACCGATTACCCGGCGCGCGACGTCAGGATCGTCGTGCCCTTCCCGGCCGGCGGCACGGCCGACATTGCCGCGCGCGTGGTGGCCGCCGAACTGGGCAAGGCCTGGGGCAAGGCGGTGGTGGTGGACAACAAGGCGGGCGCGGGCGGCAACGTCGGCACCGCCGAAGCCGCCCGCGCCACGCCCGATGGCTACACCCTGCTGATGGGCACCGTCAGCACCCATGCCATCAACCAGTCCGTCTACGCCAAGCTGCCCTACGATCCGGTCAAGGACTTCACGCCGGTCACGCTGGTGATCCCGGTGCCCAACGTGCTCGAACTGAATCCCGGTTTCGCCGACAAGCACGGCATCCGCAACGTGGCGGACCTGATCAAGTACCTGAAGGCCAATCCCGGCAGCGTCAACATGGCCTCGACCGGCAACGGCACCTCGACCCACCTGTCCGGCGAGCTGTTCCAGGCCATGACCGGCACCCGCATGACGCACGTGCCCTACAAGGGCAGCAGCCCGGCGCTGACCGACGTGATGGCGGGCTCGGCCGACCTGATCTTCGACAACCTGCCCTCGTCGATGGGCTTCATCAAGGGCGGCAAGTTGCGGCCGCTGGCGGTCACCACCGCCACGCGCTCGCCGGCGCTGCCGGACGTGCCGACGTTGGCCGAGGCGGGCGTGACGGGCTACGAGGCCTCCAGCTGGTTCGGCCTGCTGGCCCCCGCCGGCACGCCGCGCGAGATCGTCGACAAGATCCAGCGCGATGTCGCCGCGGCGCTGCAGCAGGCGCCGGTACGCGCCCAGCTGCAGGCCCAGGGCGCCACGCCGTCGGGCAACACGCCGGCACAGTTCACCCAGTTCATGGCGCGGGAAACCGTCAAGTGGGCCGCGGTCGTGAAGCAATCGGGCGCCAAGGTCGACTGACCGGCGCCGGTCCGGACCCGGCCGCCACGCGTGGGCGCCGGGTTCTTCATCATCACGCGAACCAGGAGACACCATGAACAGATCGATATGCGCGGTCGCGCTGTCCGCCGCCGCCCTGCTTGCCGGGCCGGCGGTCCACGCCGCCGGCTATCCCACCAAGCCCGTCACGATGATCGTGCCGTTCGTGCCGGGCGGCTCGTCCGACATCACCGCGCGCAGCGTCACGCCCGGGCTGACGAAGGCGCTCGGCCAGACCTTCGTGGTCGAGAACAAGCCGGGCGCCAACAGCGCCATCGGCGCGCAGGCGCTGGCCCGCTCCACGCCCGATGGCTACACCATGATGGTCGGCTCGATCGGCACCTTCGCCATCAACGAGGCGCTGTACAAGAATCTTTCGTACAACCCCAGCAAGGACTTCGAATACCTGACGCAGGCCGTGCGCAACCCCAACGTGCTGGTGGCCTCGCCGTCGTTCCCGGCCAGCACGGTGGCCGAGCTGGTGGACTATGCGAACAAGAATCCGGGCAAAGTGTCGTACGCTTCGTCCGGCACGGGTTCGTCCGACCACCTGTCGGCGGTGATGTTCCGCCAGCGCACGCAGACCTCGGGCGTGGACGTGCCGTACCGCGGCGGCGGCGCCGCCATCGCCGACCTGATCGGCGGCCAGGTCAACGTGTCGTTCCAGAACCTGGGCGCGGTGCAGACCCACATCAAGGCCGGCAAGCTCAAGGCGCTGGCCATCACCGGCGATGCGCGCGCGGCCGATCTGCCGGACGTGCCGACGCTGGCCGAGGCCGGCATCAAGGACATGGTGGTGTATTCGTGGCAGGGCTTCGCGGTGCCCAAGGGCACCCCGCCGGACGTGGTGCAACAGCTGACCAAGGCCCTGCAGGCCGCCCTGCGCGACCCGCAGACCGAAAAGACGCTGCAGGGGCTGGGCTTCGAAGTGGTGGCCAACACGCCGCAGCAGTTCAGCGCGTTCCAGCAGGCCGAGGTCAAGCGCTGGAAGGACGTGATCCAGAAGGCCAACATCCAGCTGGAATAAGGCCGCCGGGCGGCGCGGCCGGCGGCCTGCCGCGCCGCCCGCCCCCTCTCAGCCGGATTCAAGGCCGGATCAAGTAGCATGAAGGTTTCGCCACCCACCTGTACGACAACATGACCACCAAGCATCGCATCATCCAGGTCGGCTCGCTGGCCGGCTCGCCCTCCGCCAACCAGCGCCTCGCGGAGCGCTACGACGTCATCGAGCTCTGGAAGCAGCCCGACCGCAAGGCCGCCCTGGCCGAACTGGGCAAGGGCGTCACCGCCGTCGTCACCTCGGCCAACTTCGGCGCCAATGCCGAGCTCATCAACGCCCTGCCCGACCTGAAGGCCATCTGCAGCTGGGGCGTGGGCTACGAGACCATCGACGTGCAGGCGGCGCATGCGCGTGGCGTGCAGGTCAGCAACACGCCCGACGTGCTGACCGACTGCGTGGCGGACCTGGCCTGGGGCCTGATGATCGCCGGCGCCCGCCGCATGGGCCAGGGCGAACGCTTCGTGCGCGCCGGCCAGTGGGGCCAGGTGCACGGCAGCATTCCACTGGGCCAGCGCGTCAGCGGCAAGAAGCTCGGCATCGTCGGCCTGGGCCGCATCGGCGAAGCCATCGCCCGCCGCGGCCTCGGCTTCGACATGCAGGTGCGCTATCACAATCGCAGGAAGCGCGACGACGTCGACTACGGCTACGAGGCCTCGCTGACCGACCTGGCGGCCTGGGCCGATTTCCTGGTCGTGGCCACCGTGGGCGGTCCCGCCACGCGCCACCTGGTCAACCGCGAGGTGCTGGAAGCGCTTGGCCCGCGCGGCATCATCGTCAACATCGCGCGCGGTCCGGTCATCGACGAGGCCGCGCTGGTGGCCGCGCTTGAGGCCGGCAAGCTCGGCTTCGCCGCGCTCGACGTGTTCGAGCATGAACCCAAGGTGCCCGAGGCGCTGATCAAGAGCGACCAGGCGGTGCTGCTGCCGCACATCGGCAGCGCCACGCTGGAGACGCGCCAGGCGATGGAAGACCTGATGCTGGAAAACCTGGCGGCGTATTTCGACACCGGCCGCGTGATCACCCCGGTGGACTGACGACGCGGGCGGGAACGGCGGCGCGGCCAGCGCCGTCGGCGCCCACGCAAGTGGCTCGAATACGGGCAACACAAACGCAGGCAATACAAACGAAAAAGCCTCCCGGCGCCCATACCGAGAGGCTTTCGACTTCCAGGCCCGAAAACCCGTCCGTCGTGCAAAGGAACTGCCGGACCTCGCGGTCCGATGCTGCGTGACTGCCTTACTTCGCGGGCGCCGTGGCGGTGCCCGATTTGTCCATCTTGGCGGCGCCCGATTTCTCGGTGCCCTGCTTGGCGGACGTTTTGTCGGACTTGTGATGCTTGTGCTGCGCCTGGGTCTTGGTTTCGCCCGACTTGGTCGTGGCATCGGCGCCCGCCGCGAACGCCGAAGGCGCGGCGGCAAGGCCGAGGCACAAGGCCGAAGTGGACAGGAACGCAGCGATACGGGAGTGGGTCGTCATTACATGAACTCCTAATGGTGAAAGCCCGGGGCTGGCCCCTGGCCTTTCCGACACGGGGCGGCAACATCGCCGCATGACCCGTACTCCGTTGGAACCGGCCCCCCGCCGAAGGTTCAGCGCGCCGTGGGAAATTTTCGCGCCCTTTCCGACGTTAACGCTTCGTCATGGGATCGTGACAATCGACTCCCGGCGAGCGGCGCTCAGCTTTCAAATACCAGCAGCGCCACGGTGGCGAACAGCATCGCCGCGAAGCTGGCTCTCAGCTTGCGTTCAGGCAGACGATAGGCCAGCCGCACGCCGACCGGCACGAACAGCAGGCTGCCCGCCGCCAGCGGCAGGCCCACCAGCCAGTCGGCCTGGCCGGCCCATGAGTACGTCACCAGCGCCACCGCGGAACCCGGGATCACCATGCACAGCGCCAGCGCCTGCGCGGTGGTCTGCGGCAGCCGGAACACCGTGGTGATGATGGGCACCGCCAACACCGCGCCACCGACGCCGAAGAAGCCGCCCAGCGTGCCGCACAGCACGCCCAGCGCGGTGGCGCGGCGCGGCGTGAACACCGGGGCGTTGCCGCCGGCCCTGGGCGCGCGCCGGGCGCGGCCGGCGCGCCAAGTCTGCCAGGCGTAGAACAGCGCGATGAAGAACAGGAACACGGCGAAGCTCAGGCGCAACACGCCCGAATCGATGCCCAGCGCCAGCCGCGCGCCGACCCAGGTGAACACCACCGCGCCGCCCGCGCCCGCCAGCGCCACGCGGCGGTCGATGCGGGTCTGCTGGTTGTACTTGCGCACCGCCATCATGATGGTGGGCAGCACCATGATCAGCGCGGTGCCCTGCGCCAGCTGCTGCGACATGCCCATCAGCAGCACCAGCGCCGGAATCGCGATCATGCCGCCGCCGATGCCCAGCACGCCGCCCATGAAGCCAATGAGGCACCCCGCGCCCAGGCACAGGGCGATCAGCAACAGACTCACGTGAGGCTCCCGTCAGCGCAGCTTGTCGAGCGCGGCGTCGAGCCGGTCCACCGCCCAGATCTCCAGCCCCTCGATGGGCTGGCGCGGCGCATTGGCCTTGGGGATGAGCGCGATCGAGAAGCCCAGCTTGGCGGCTTCGCGCAGGCGTTCCTGGCCGCGCGGCGCGGGCCGGATCTCGCCCGCCAGGCCGACTTCGCCGAAGGCGATCAGCCCGCGCGGCAGGGGCCGGTCGCGCAGCGATGACATGATGGCCAGCAGCACCGGCAGGTCGGCCGCGGGCTCGGTGATGCGCACCCCGCCCACGGCGTTGACGAACACGTCCTGGTCGAAGGTCGAGACGCCGGCATGGCGGTGCAGCACCGCCAGCAGCATCGCCAGGCGGTTGCCCTCCAGGCCGACCGTCAGGCGGCGCGGATTGGGCGCGTGGGAACTGTCCACCAGCGCCTGGATCTCGACCAGCAGCGGACGGGTGCCCTCCTGCGTGGCCATTACGCAGGAGCCGGCCACCTGCTGCTCGTGCTGCGACAGGAACAGCGCCGACGGGTTGGCCACGCCGCGCAGGCCGCGGTCGGTCATGGCGAACACGCCCAGCTCGTTGACCGCGCCGAAGCGGTTCTTGAAGGCGCGCACCAGGCGGAACGACGAGTGCGTGTCGCCCTCGAAGTACAGCACCGTATCAACGATGTGTTCGAGCACGCGCGGTCCGGCCAGCGCGCCGTCCTTGGTGACGTGGCCGATCATGACGATGGCGATGCCGGTCTGCTTGGCCAGGCGCGTCAATTGCGCGGCGCACTCGCGCACCTGCGACACCGAGCCGGGCGCGGCGGTCAGTTCGCCGCTGTAGAGGGTCTGGATCGAGTCGATCACGGCTACGCTGGGCTTCTGCTCGGACACCGCCGCCTGGATCGCCTCCAGGCGGATTTCCGCCAGCAGGTTGACGTTGCCGGTCTGCAAACCCAGCCGGCGCGCGCGCAACGCCACTTGCTCGGCCGATTCCTCGCCCGTGACATAAAGCACGTTGGTGCTTTCCGAGAGCGACGCCAGCGCCTGCAGCAGCAGGGTCGACTTGCCGATGCCGGGATCGCCGCCGATCAGCACCACGGCGCCGGCCACCAGGCCGCCGCCCAGCACGCGGTCGAATTCCTCCAGCCCGGTGGGGGTGCGCGGGGTTTCGCGCGCCTCGATCTCGGACAGGCTGCGCACGGGGCTGCTGGAGGCCAGCGGCGCGTAGCGGTGCGAGGCGGCCGCCGCGGGCGCGGACGATTCGACGGTTTCTTCCAGGGTGTTCCAGGCATTGCAGTGCGGACACTTGCCTTGCCATTTCGGGGTGGTGCCGCCGCATTCGGCGCACACGTATACGGTTCGGGTCTTGGCCATGGGCGCAAGTTTACCGGCAGCAGGCGGGCCGCGGGGTCGCCAGCGCGCGGCCGCGACACCGCTTTTCCAGCCCATTTGGCCCCATGCCGGTGCATACCGCTTTCAATCTGCTTGCAGAAACAGGGACACCATGCAGTTACACCATGCAAACACAAGAAATTCACTGGCAGATTTCTGCAAATCGCGCATAATCACCGGGTGATGCGCAATGTTGAACCGTCGGTTATATGGCGGCATACCCGGCGCCGCCGTCCACCCCGACGGCACGACGGAAATCGCGGCGCATTGCAAGCTGTCGGCCGTGCATGCGGCCACCTAAACCGGAACACGACCCCCAGCCTGGACGAGATCGCCGGACCACCGGCGCGGCGCGGGCAAAGGTCAAACGCGCATGCGCCCTGCCACCAGGCGTCTGCGCGAGGAGTACGCGCATGAGCATTGCCTATCGCCCCCCCTTCGACGAAGACGACGAACTGGATTTGCGCGCCGTGTATCGCAAGCCCAGGACCGGCGGCAGCCCCGAACTGGACGCGGCCGTGCGCCGCACCTGGCATCCCGGCCACAGTTGGCACCCGGGCTGGGCCGCGGCCGCCTGCGCGGCGCTGGTGGCCGGCCTGTTCGCTTGGACCGACATGCGCGAAAACGCCGAGATGATCGACATGACGCCGCAACTGGCCGTGTCGCAGGAAGCCGAGGCCAGCCCCGAACGCGCGCCGGCACCGCGCCTGGTGGGCACCGACGCGCCCGCGCCGCAGCAGGCGGCCGCCCCGGAAATCCAGCGCGCCGCGCAACCGCCGGCCGAGTCGCAAGCCAACGTCCCGCCCCAGCTGGCCACGGCCGAGCCGGCGCCCCAGGCGGCGGCGCTGGAGCCCGCGGCCGAACAAACCGCCAGCGCCGAGCCCGTTGCCTTCAGCGACCAGGACATCGAGGCGCGCGTGGCGCACATCCGTGCCTTGATGCAGGACGATCAGCAGGAAGACGCCGTGGCCGCGCTGCGTGAACTGCAGCAAGGCGCGCCAGACCTGACGCTGCCCGACGACCTGCAGGAACTGGCGCAGCAGAACCCGGCTTCCTGACCCTTTTTTCCTTCCCCCGTTCGTTTGCCAGGCCCGCGCCCGTCGCGGGCCTGGACGTTGATGTCCCCGGAAATCAAACAGAAAAAGAACGGCTTCTTGCTAACATAGCCGCCATGAGTCCCAGCTTCCACCACCGCAACCTCCCCCACCTGCTGCTTTACGCGCGCGAAACCCTGATGGCGCATTTCCGGCCCATCCTGCATGCCGCCGGCGTCACCGAGCAGCAATGGCGGGTGTTGCGCACCCTGAGCGAAGTGGGCGCGATGGAGCCCAACCAGATCGCCCGCAGTTGCCAGATCCTCAGCCCCAGCCTAACGCGCATGCTGGCGGGCATGGAGGAACAGGGCCTGATCAAGCGGGTGCGTTCGAGCGCGGACCAGCGGCGCCAGGAGATTTCCCTGACGCCCAAGAGCAACAAGCTGATCGACCGCATGCGTCCGCAAGTGGACGCCAAGTACCAGGAAATCGAAGACCGGATCGGCAAGGAATTGCTCGAGCGCCTGTACACCGACGTCGACGCGATGGTCGAGCTGATCAAGCGCGACCCCGCCTCGGAATGAATCAGTCGGGCACGGGCAGGATGGCGTTGATCTGCCCCGTGCCCGAACTGGTGAAGTAGTCGGTGACGATCTCGGCCGGCCGGTCGTAGGCGTCCCAGCCCAGCAATCCCAGCAGCATGGCGGTGTCATGCATGCCGCCCTCGCCCACGCACAGCTCGGCGTATTCCGGCAGCATGGCGCAGAAGGTCTTCCAGTCGCCCTGGCGCCACAGGTCCACCACGCGCAGGTCGACCTGGCGGTAGAACTCGCGGCTGATCTGGTGCATGGCGGCCTCGGGGCTGCCGTTATCGTTGAAGCGGTGCGACAACGAGCCGCTGGCCAGCACCGCCACGCGGCTGTCGCTCTGCTCGATGGCTTGCCGCAGGGCCGCGCCGAAGCGACGGCTGTCGTCCAACGCGTGCCAGGCGCACCAGGCCGCCACCGACACCACCTTGAAGCGGTCGTCGCCATTCATGTAGCGCATCGGCACCAGCGTGCCGTATTCCAGTTCGAGGCTGGCGATCTCGTGCGCGCGGGCAGGCACGCCGGCGGCGCCGGCGCATTCGGCGATGCGCCGCCCCAGCGCCGGATCGCCGCGGTAGGCGTAGTCCATGTCCTTTATGAAGTGCGGCAGTTCGTTGCTGGTGTAGCGGCCGGCGAAGCGTTCGTTGCAGTTGATGTGGTAGCCGGCGTTCACCAGCCAGTGCACGTCCAGCACCACCAGCGTGTCGACGTCCAGGTCGCGGCAACGCTGGCCAATGCGGCGATGGCCCTCGATGGCGGCCTCGCGGCAACCGTGATGGCGGCCGGGCATTTCAGATAGATACATGGACGGCACATGCGTTACCTTGGCCGCCAGCGCGAGCTTGCCCATGATGCTTGTCTCCTGTTGTTCTCGGTATCCGGGCGTCCTTCAGACGCCCCACTTCGGAATGTGGTGGCTGCCCATCGAGACGCAGACGTTCTTGATCTCGGCAAACACTTCATAACTGTATTCACCACCCTCGCGGCCGGTGCCGGACTCCTTGGTGCCGCCGAACGGCTGGCGCAGGTCGCGCACGTTCTGGCTGTTGATGAACACCATGCCGGCCTCGATGCCGCGCGCCAGCCGGTGGGCGCGGCCGATGTCGCTGGTCCAGATGTAAGAGGCAAGGCCATACTTGACGTCGTTGGCCAGCGCCAGGCCATGGGCCTCGTCCTTGAACGGAATCAGGCAGGCGACGGGGCCGAAGATCTCTTCCTGGGCGCAGCGCATGCGGTTGTCGACGTCGGCCAGCACGGTGGGACGCACGAAGTTGCCGCCCGCCAGGTGCGCCGGCATGCCCTGCGGCGCGTCGGCGCCGCCGGCCAGGATGCGCGCGCCCTCTTCGCCGGCCAGGCGGATGTAGCCGGTGACCTTTTCCCAGTGCTGGCGCGTGATCATCGCGCCCACGTTTGTCTTTTCATCGGTCGGGTCGCCCACCACCAGGCGGTTGGCGCGCTCGGCGAAGCGGCGCACGAAGTCATCGTAGATCGATTCCTGCACGAAGATGCGCGAGCCCGCGGTGCAGCGCTCGCCGTTGAGCGAGAAGATGGTGAACAGCGCGGCGTCCAGCGCGCGCTCGACGTCGGCGTCGTCGAACACCAGCACCGGCGACTTGCCGCCCAGCTCCATCGAGAACTTCTTGATGCCGCCCGCGCTCGCCATGATCTTCTTGCCGGTGACGGTGCCGCCGGTGAACGAGATCGCGCGCACGCCGGGATGGCGCACCAGCGCGTCGCCGGCGGTGGCGCCATAGCCCTGCACCACATTCAGCACGCCGGGCGGAATGCCGGCTTCCAGCGCCAGCAGGCCGAGCTGGTCGGCCGTCAGCGGCGACAGCTCCGACATCTTCAGCACGGCGGTATTGCCCAGCGCCAGGCAGGGCGCGGTCTTCCAGGTCGCGGTCATGAAAGGCACGTTCCAGGGCGATACCAGCGCGCACACGCCCACCGGCTGGTAGAGCGTGTAGTTCAGCATCTGGTCGTCCACCGGGTAGGTGTGGCCGTTCATGCGGGTGCAGACTTCGGCGAAGAAGGTGAAGTTCTCGGAGGCGCGCGGGATCAGCTGCTTGCGCGTCTGCGAGATCGGCAGGCCGGTGTCCCGCGTTTCCAGCTCGGCCAAGTGCGGCACATTGCGGTCGATCAGTTCGCCCAGCCGCCGCATGAGGCGCGCGCGCTCCTTGGCGGGCGTGCCGGCCCACCTGGGAAAGGCCTCGGCCGCGGCCGCAACGGCGGCATCGATCTCGGCCTGGCCGCCGGCGGCCACTTCGTCGATGGCCTCGCCCGTGGCCGGGTTGAAGGTGGTGAAGCGGTCGGCGCTATCGACCTGCCTGCCGTTGATCCAGTGCTTGATGCTCACGTGCGTCTCCTCGGGTCCCGCGATGGCCGCCGGAGGGAATCCGGCGGCGATGCGAAAATTTAGTTAACGAGTTAACTTTATGCTTGCCTTCGCGCCCCTGTCAACGGCGGAAAACCCCTGTCGCGCGCCAGCCGCGTCGATTGCCGCGGCCTCGGTTTTTCACTATTATGATTAACATGCTAACTATATCGGCCCGGTCCCGCGCCTGCCATGCCCCATATCTGGATTGAGTATTCCGCCAACCTCGACCTGGACACCCGCGCCCTGATGCGCGCGGTCCAGGACGCCGCCGTGGGCGACGGCAGCCTGTATCCGCTGGCGGGCGCCCGCAGCCGCGCCGTGCGGATCGATGACTACCTGATCGCCGACGGCCATCCCGACAACGCTTTCGTGCACGTGCTGCTGCGCATCGGCCACGGCCGCAGCGCCGCGCAGCAGGCGGCATTGGGCGAGCGCACGTTCCAGGCCCTGCGCGACGCGCTGGCGCCGGAAATGGCGCGCCGGCCGCTGGGCCTGTCGCTGCAGGTCGAGGAAGCCGACGCGGTGCTCAACTACAAGCACAGCAACTATCGCGAATACCTGGCGGCCCGCGCCGCCGCGCTGCCGCGCACCGTTGCGGGCGCGGCGCTCAATACGCGCCAGGCGCTGGCCGCGCTGGGCGAGGCGATGAATGCGCCGCCCTACCAGGCCGCGCCGCGCGCGCCGGTGCTGTACATCAAGCCGGCCAACACCTATGCCGCCGACGGCGATGCGATCGCGTTGCCGGCCGACGTGCCCGAGGTGCGCATCGGCGCCAGCCTGGGCATCGTGTTCGGCCGCCGCGCCAGCCGCGTCAGCGAAGCCGAGGCCCTGGCCCACGTGGCCGGCTATCGCGTGGTGGCCGACCTGTCGGCGCCGCACGACAGCTATTTCCGGCCCGCGCTCAAGCAGCAGTGCCGCGACGGCTTCTGCCCGATCGGCCGCGAACTGGCGCCGGTCGCGGCGGTGCCGGATCCCGACGCGCTCGGCATCGAGGTCTGGGTCGACGGCGCGCTGGCACAGCGCGCCAGCACCGCCGACCTGGTGCGGCCGGTGGCGCGCCTGATCGCCGACGTCACCGAATTCATGAGCTTCGAACCCGGCGACATCCTGCTGGCCGGCGCCCGCGCCGACGCCCCGCTGGCGCACGCCGGGCAACGCTACGAAATCCGCATCGCCCAGGTCGGCGCGCTCGGCAACACGCTCATCGCCGGCGCCTGAGGCGCCCTCACGGAACCCGCCATGAAACACGCACGCATCGCCTACGAAGGCGCCATCCACGCCGCCACCGACGCTGGCAACGGCCAGATCCGCCTGGCGGACGGCCGCCTGCTGGCCGAGGACGCGGTGACCTGGCTGCCGCCGATCGAGCCGCGCACCACCTTCACGCTGGCCATCAACTATGCCGACCACGCCAAGGAACTGGCGTTCAAGGCGCCGGCCGAACCGCTGGGTTTTCTCAAGGCCGCCAACACCTTCGTCGGCCATCGCGCGCGCACGCTGCGGCCGGCCGACGTGGGCTTCATGCACTACGAATGCGAACTGGCCGTGGTGATCGGCAAGACCGCCCGCAACGTGACGCGCGCGCAGGCCTACGACTACGTGGCCGGCTACACCGTGGCCAACGACTACGCGCTGCGCGACTACCTGGAAAACTGGTATCGCCCCAACCTGCGCGTCAAGAGCCGCGACACCTGCACGCCGCTGGGGCCGTGGCTGGTGGACCGCGACGACGTGGCCGACCCGATGAACCTGGACCTGCGCACCACAGTCAACGGTGTCGAGACCCAGCGCGGCAACACCCGCGACATGGTGTTCGACATCCCCGCCCTGATCGCTTACTTCAGCGGCTTCATGACGCTGTCGCCCGGCGACCTGATCCTGACTGGCACGCCCGACGGCATCGTCAACGTGCAGCCGGGCGACGAGGTCGTGACCGAAATCGACGGCATCGGCCGGCTCGTCAACACGCTGGTGCCCTGCCCCGCCTGATTTCCCTTACCTGGATATTCCCCGCATGCTTGACACTTCCACCGTGCGCGCCCTGGCGGCGCGCCTGCACGACGCCGAACGCAGCCGCCAGCAGATCCGCCAGATCTCGCTGGAGCACCCCGACATCACCATCGCCGACGCCTACGCCATCCAGCGCGCCTGGATGGACATCAAGCTGGGCGAAGGCCGCGTCAAGCGCGGCCACAAGATCGGCCTGACCTCGCGCGCCATGCAGCTGTCGTCGCAGATCGACGAGCCCGATTTCGGCATGTTGCTCGATGACATGTTCTTCGAGGACGGCGGCGACATTCCCGCCGGCCGCTTCATCCTGCCGCGCCTGGAAGTGGAGCTGGCCTTCGTGCTGGGCAAGCGCCTGCAAGGCCCGAACGTGACGCTGTTCCAGGTGTACGACGCGGTCGACTACGTGATCCCGGCGCTGGAGATCATCGATGCCCGCTCGCACGGCATCGACCCCGACAGCAAGCGCCCGCGCAAGGTGTTCGACACCATCGCCGACAACGCGGCCAACGCCGGCGTGGTGATGGGCGGCCGGCCGGTGAAGATCGGCGAACTGGACCTGCGCTGGATCGGCGCGATCCTGTCGCGCAACGCTGTGATCGAAGAAACCGGCGTGGCCGCCGGCGTCTTGAACCATCCCGCCAATGGCGTAGTATGGCTGGCGAACAAGCTGGCCGCGCACGACGTGGCGCTGGAAGCGGGCGAGATCATCCTGTCGGGGTCCTTCACCCGTCCGGTGGCCGCGCGCCCCGGCGACACCTTCAACGTCGACTACGGCGTGCTCGGCTCCGTCAACTGCCATTTCATCTGACCTCAACGCGGCCCATGGATATCCTGACCAATCAGTTCAAGCGCGCGCTGCGCGCCGGCACGCCCCAGATCGGCCTGTGGGCCGGGCTGGCCAGCGCCTACACCTCCGAGATCCTCGCCGGCGCCGGCTTCGACTGGCTGCTGATCGACGGCGAGCACGCCCCCAACACGCTGCAGACCACGCTGGCGCAGCTGCAATCGGTGGCCGCCTATCCGGTGGCGCCGGTGGTGCGCCCGGCCTGGAACGACCCGGTGCAGATCAAGCAGATCCTCGACACGGGCGCCCAGACGCTGCTGGTGCCGATGGTGCAGTCGGCCGAAGAGGCCGCCGCCGCCGTGGCCGCGGTGCGTTATCCACCCGCCGGCATCCGTGGCGTGGGCAGCGCGCTGGCGCGTTCGTCGCGCTGGAACCGCATCCCCAACTACCTGGAGCGCGCCAACGACGAGATGTGCGTGCTGGTGCAGATCGAGACGCCGCGCGGCGTCGATGCGCTGGAAGCCATCCTGGCGGTGGACGGCGTCGACGGCGCCTTCATCGGCCCGGCCGACCTGTCGGCCAGCATGGGCTACCTGGGCCAGCCCGAGCATCCCGAAGTCACCCGCGCCATCGACGCGGCCATCGGCCGCATCGTCAAGTCGGGCAAGGCGGCCGGCATCCTGCACAGCGGCGTGGCGCAGGCCAGGCACTATCTGTCGCTGGGCGCGACCTTCGTCGCGGTGGGCGTGGACGCGGTGCTGCTGGCGCGCGCGGCCGAAAAGCTGGCCGGCGAGTTCAAGGACCTCAAGCCGGTCGGCAAGGCCGGCGGGCCGTACTGAGCCCGGCGGGAAGCAACAGAAAAAACCGGCGCCCACGGGCGCCGGTTTTTCCATCGGAGGCCAGGAACGGTGTAGCCAGATGGGCCGTGCCGCCTGGCCCCATCCGGGCGATCAGGAGCGGCCGCCCAGGCTGCCGCCGCCATCCACGCCCAGCACCTGGCCGGTGATGAAGCCGGCGTCGTCCGACAGCAGGAAGGCGATGGCGGCGGCCACTTCGGCCGGCGTGCCCAGGCGCTTCATCGGCACCGAGGCCAGCGCGCGCTTTTCGCCTTCGCTGCCCGCCGGGCGGGTGGCGCGGAACATCTCGGTTTCGATGGGGCCCGGCGCCACCGCGTTGGCGGTCACGCCGTATTCGGCCAGCTCCAGCGCCCAGGTGCGGGTGCAGCCGACCAGCGCGCTCTTGGCGGCCGAATAGGCGGTGCGTTCCAGGCCGCCGTGGATGGCGCGGCTGCAGACGTTGACGATACGGCCGGCACGGCGCGCTTTCATCGATTCGATGAAGGCCTGGGTGACCTGCACGGCGACGCGCACGTTCAGGTCCAGCACGTTGTAGAGGGTGGCCAGGTCGATCTCGCCCAGCGGCTGGGGCGAGGCGATGCCGACGTTGTTGACCACGGCATCGACCGGGAATTTCTCGCGGATCTCGCGCAGCACTTCCTCGGTGCGGCCGGCGTCGGCCAGGTCACAGGCATAGAGGTAGCCGGGAAAGTCCACATCGCCGGTATTGCGCGCGATACCGACCACATGACAACCCATGTCGGACAGCCGCTGAGTAAGGGCCCAGCCTATGCCTTTGGTGGCGCCCGTGATGAGCACGCATTTGTCCTTCATGGATCGAAACCTCGTTGTTCGTTACTGGGGCGAAAACGGGCGCTTGGGCGCCCGGTCTTCAAGTAGACACCATCCGGCGTTACCTGTCTTGTAAATTGCGTAGCAATTCTTGCGTGCCGGGCACCCTCCGCCTCGGATCGGGCGCGCGGCTTTCCGGAGAAAAATCAGGCGCTTGGAAGGCGCCCGCTGCCCAGGCGCCGGAAAAACGCGCCTGGAGTGCTCAAAAAACGATCAAGGGGTGGCCAGCGACCGCGCCGGAACGCATCAGGCGTCCCGGGTGACCGGGACGCGGGGCGCCAGGGCGCAGAGCAGCTCGTAACCAATGGTGCCGGCCGCCAGCGCGACTTCGTCCACCGACGGCCCCTCTTCGCCCCACAGCGAAACCGGGGCGCCGACGCCCGCGGCCGGAATCGGGTCCAGGTCGACGATCAGCATATCCATCGAAACCCGGCCCACCAACCGGGTGCGGATGCCGGCCACGACCACCGGGGTGCCGGTGGCGGCGTGGCGCGGATAGCCGTCGGCGTAGCCGCAGGCCACGATGCCGACCCGCATGGGCCGGTCGGCCCGGAACAGCGCGCCGTAGCCAACCGAATCGCCGGCCTTCAATTCCTGCACCGCGATGATCTCGGAGCGCAGCGACATGGCCGGCTTGAGGCCGAAGGCGGCGGCCTCGGCGTCGGCGAATGGCGAGGCGCCGTACAGGCAGATGCCGGGGCGGACCCAGTGCGCCTGGGCCTCGGACCCCACGGCGATCTCGGCAAAGCGCAGCGTGGCCGCGGAGTTGCAGACGCTGATGGGTCCCGCCGCCATCTTATGCGTCACCGAATTGAACACGGCCAGTTGCTCGGTGATGCCCTGGGGACCGTCGGCGCAGGCGAAATGGGTCATCTTGCCGAGCGAGCCGATCACGCCCTGCTGTTGCAGCAGCAGCGCGCGCTCGTGGGCGGCGGGATAGGCGGCCGGGGAAAAACCCAGCCGGTTCATGCCGCTGTTGAGCTTGAGCATGATGTCGACCCGCCGCGACAGGCGCGCGCGGGCCAGCATGTCGAGCTGCTCGCGCTGGTGCACCGTGACGCTCAGGTGGTAGCGGTCGACGATGTCGAGATCGGACGGATTGAAGAAGCCTTCGAGCAGCAGGATCGGCCCGCCCCAGCCGGCCTCGCGGCAGCGCACCGCTTCGTCCAGGTCGAGCATGGCCAGGCCCTGCGCCTTGGAGAAGCCGGCGACCGCCTGCTCGATGCCGTGGCCGTAGGCATTGGCCTTGATCACCGCCCAGATCGACGGCGCCACGCCGGACGCGGCGGCGGCGGTCTGGTCGAGGTGGCGGCGCACGGCGGCCAGATTGTGGGCCAGGGCGGAAACGGAAACGGTGGCGGAAATTGGGCGGGGCATGGTATGAGATCCTGTGGCGCTTAAGTCTAACTGATCGGCGCGGCGGCGGCGCGGGGCCGCGGGCGCGCCGGTCATCTAAAATGGGTCGGCCTCCCGCCTGGGCCGCACTTGCGCCGGCGCGGCCGGAGCGCCGCGCAAAAAAGCAACCCCGCAGGACCAGACCCATGCCCATCGATCACTACGAGAATTTTCCCGTCGCCTCGCTGCTGTTGCCGCGTCGGCTGCGTGGCGCCGTGACCGATCTGTACCGGTTCGCCCGCGCCGCCGACGATATCGCCGACGAAGGCGCGGCCAGCGACGACGAACGGTTGGCCCAATTGGCCGCATTCCGCGCCGAGCTGCATCGTATCGGCGCCGAACCGGGCGCGGTGCCGGCCCCCGGCGCCCCCGAACTGGCCGGCATTTTCGTGCCGCTGGCGGCCA
Source organism: Achromobacter sp. KK8 (assembly GCF_054188005.1). Lineage (NCBI taxonomy): Bacteria > Pseudomonadati > Pseudomonadota > Betaproteobacteria > Burkholderiales > Alcaligenaceae > Achromobacter > Achromobacter sp. KK8. The sequence goes on from NZ_CM135178.1 coordinate 5,606,157, forward strand.
CCATCGCCCGCCACCAGTTGCCCATCACGCCCTTCTACGACCTGCTGTCGGCCTTCGAGCAGGACATCAGCGTCAAGCGCTACGACGATTACGCCACGCTGGCCGACTACTGCACCCGCTCGGCCAACCCCGTCGGGCGGCTGATGCTGCACCTGTTCGACGCCACCGATCCGCGCGACGTGGAACAATCGGACGCCATCTGCACCGGGCTGCAATTGGTGAACTTCTGGCAGGACGTGCGGGTCGATTGGCACAAGCACCGCGTCTACCTGCCGCAGGAAGACCTGAACCGCTTCGACGTCTCGGAAGAGGACCTGGCCGCCTGCCGCCTGACGCCGGGCTGGCGCGCCCTGATGGCGTTCGAGGTGGAACGCGCCCGCGCACTGCTACACTTCGGCGCTCCGCTGGCGCGCCGCCTGCCGGGCCGCATCGGCCTGGAGCTGCGCCTGGTGGTGCAAGGCGGGCTGCGCGTGCTGGAGCGGATCGAGGCGAGCGGCTACGATGTATTCATGAACCGACCCGAATTGGGCGCCAAGGACTGGGCCATCATGCTCTGGCGCTCCATCAAGTAAGCAACCGGCCCTGCCAACTATGACCCCTGACGAGTACTGCCAGGAGAAAGCCGCCAAGAGCGGTTCCAGCTTCTACTATTCCTTCCTGTTCCTGCCGCCCGAGCGGCGTCGCGCCATCACGGCGCTGTACGCCTATTGCCGCGAGGTCGACGACGTGGTGGACGAATGCACCGACCCGTCGCTGGCGCGCATCAAGCTGGCCTGGTGGCGCACGCAGGTCGACCAGATGTTCGACGGCAAGCCCGACCATCCCGTGACCCGCGCGCTGCAGCCGCACCTGCAAAGCTGTTCGATCACCCGCGAGCGCCTGCTGGCGGTGGTCGACGGCATGGAAATGGACCTGGACCAGACCCGCTACCTGGACTGGCCCGGCCTGCGCAAGTATTGCTGGCACGCCGCCGGCGTGGTCGGCGAACTGTCGGCCGGCGTCTTCGGCTACACCGATCCGGCCACGCTGGTCTACGCCGAGAAGCTCGGCCTGGCGTTCCAGATGACCAACATCATCCGCGACGTCGGCGACGATGCCCGCCGCGGCCGCATCTACATCCCGGTCAACGACATGCAGCAGTTCGAGGTCAAGGCCTCGGACATCCTGAACGGCGAATATTCCGAACGCTTCTCGGCGCTGATGAAGTTCCAGGCCGAGCGCGCCCGCGAGCTGTACCGCGAGGCGATGCGCAGCCTGCCCGAAGCCGACCGGCGCGCGCAGCGCCCCGGCCTGATGATGGCGGCGATCTACCATGCCCTGCTCGACGAGATCGAGCGCGACAACTGGCAGGTGCTGCACCAGCGCATCTCGCTGACGCCGCTGCGCAAGCTGTGGCTGGCGTGGAAAACCTGGGTGGGCGGCGGACGCGGGCTGGTCCGCCGGTTGGCGCGGTGAAGGCCGCGGTCATCGGCGCCGGCTGGGCGGGCCTGGCGGCCAGCGTCGCCCTGCGCGAGGCCGGCGCCAAGGTCACCGTGTTCGAAGCCGGCCACACGCCCGGCGGCCGCGCCCGGCGCGTATTCCATGATGGCTTCGAATCGCCGCTGGACAACGGCCAGCACCTGCTGTCGGGCGCCTACAAGCACACGCTGGCGCTGATGCGCCGCGTGGGCCGCAATCCCGATGCCCTGCTGATGCGCCGCCCGCTGCGGCTGGCCAGCCTGGATGGGCGCTTCCGCCTGTCGGCGCCGCGCCTGCCCGCGCCCCTGCACATGGCGGTGGCGATCCTGGGCGCGCGCGGCCTGTCGTGGGCCGACCGCTACGCCACGCTGCGCCTGATGCGCGGCCTGCGCGCCATGTCCTGGACCCCGCCGCGCGACTGGACCGTGCAGCAGCTGCTGCACTATCACGCGCAGTCCGACGCCCTGATCCGCCAGGTCTGGGAACCGCTGTGCCTGGCCGCGCTAAACACGCCGGTGGCCAGCGCCAGCGCCGCGCTGTTCGCCCGCGTGCTGCGCGACAGCCTGGCCGGCCGCCGTGAAGACAGCGACCTGCTGCTGCCCTGCACCGACCTGTCTGCGCTGTGGCCCGACGCCGCCGCGCGCCAGGTCACGATGCGCTACGGCAGCACGGTGCGCCAGCTGCGGCCCTCGCAAGACGGCATCGACATCAACCAGGAACGTTTCGACGCCGCCGTGCTGGCGGTGCCGCCGGCGTTCGCCGCGCGCCTGCTGGATGCGCCGCTGCGCGCAGTGGGCGCGACCGGCCTGCTGGACGCGCTGCGGGCCTTCGACTATCTGCCGATCGCCACCCTCAACCTGCGCCTGGCCGGCCCGTGGCGCCTGCCCGAACCCATGATGATGCTGCGCGAGGAACCGGGCCGCGGCCATATCGGCCAATGGCTGTTCGACCGCGCGCAACTGGCCGGCGACGCCCAGGCCGGTGAATTGGCGGTGGTGGCGAGCGCGGCCACCGGTCTGGCCGAACGCAACCGCCAGCAGGCCATCGAGGCCCTCATCGACCAGGTGGCCGAGCAGGCCGCCGGTTATCCGCAGCGGCTGCCGCCGATGCCGGAAGTCGCGGCGGCGGAACTGTTCATCGAAAAGCGCGCCACCTTTGCGGCCGTGCCGGGCCTGACCCGGCCGTTGAACAGCACGCCGTGGCCGACGCTGGCGCTGGCAGGCGACTGGACCGACACCGGCTACCCCGGCGTGCTGGAAGGCGCGGTGCGCAGCGGCCTGGACGCGGCGCGGGTGCTGAATCCGCGGGCGGACGACTGAGGCGCGCAGCGCCCATGGCAATGCGCCGGCGCATATCGGCGCGCGCGCCGCGCCGCCTTGGCGCGGGCAGCGGCAGATTCAGCGCAACAGGTTGGCCGTCGCCAGTCCCAGGCCCGTCAGCAACAGGGACCCGAACAGGCTGAAGCCGGCGTAGCCCAGCGCGCCGCCATAGGCGCCGCGCTCGAGCATCGCCACGGTTTCGGCCGAGAAAGTCGAAAACGTGGTCAGCCCGCCCATGAAACCGGTGATGGCCCCCAGCCGCACCCAGGCCGGCCATTCGGGATGGCCGGCCACCAGCGCCAGCGCCAGTCCCACCAGATATCCCCCGGCCAGATTGACCGCCAGCGTGCCCCAGGGCCACGACTCGGTGTTGAGCCACAGGCTGACCAGCCAGCGCGCCCAGGCGCCGAACATGGCGCCCAGGCCCACGGCCAGGAAGTTCAGGGGAATCAGGGTCTGGTAGGCGGACATGGACTCAGGGCGCGCGGTGCTGCTTCAGGCGCAAGGAAAAGACCAGCAGCAGTATGCCAAAGAACACGGCGTAGATGCCGATGACCCACACCAGGGCCAGTGCGCCGGCGCCCGGCTGCAACACCAGCATGGCGCCGAACAGGATAGATACCAGGCCGGACAGCGCCAGGAACCACTCGTTGCGGATTTCCTTGCGAAAGCGGATTGCGGCGACGATCTGGAACACACCCGCCACCAGCGCCCAGATGGCGATGATGTAGAGCAGGATCAACGCCGTCAGGCCTGGCCACAGGAAGGTGACGATGCCGGCCGCCACGCCCAACAGGCCGACGATGATCAGCGCCCACAGCGGCTTGCCGCGCTCGCGGATGCGGATGCCGGCGATCAGCGCCAGCACGCCGTCGGCCAGCGCGAACGCGCCCCACACCAGCACCAGCGCCGACAAGGTGATCGCCGGCATGAACATGGCCATCAGGCCGAACAGGATGGCGACGACGCCGCGCAATGCCACCCAACCCCAGTGACGACCGATCTGATCCACGACTTGCGAGTCAAGCATGACGACCTCCGGTGGTGTGTAACGGGTGCTTTATCTTAGCCCCGCCCCGATCCGTCCGAAACCGATTGAAATCTCCTTCGCACATTAACGATGTGTTTTATAAGATTCATTCTCATTGGATGTTAGACTCCGGCCCTTGAATTCCAGCCCCCCATGGACAGTCACGCCTCCTCCCGCCGCCGGGCCTATTGGCTCAAGACGCTGCACCAATGGCATTGGATCAGCTCGGCGCTGTGCCTGCTGGGCATGCTGCTGTTCGCCATCACCGGGCTGACGCTGAACAACGCCTCCCACATCGAATCGAAGGCCGTCGTCACCACGCGCGAGGCCCGCTTGCCCGACACCGTGCGGGCGCAACTGACGGCGCCCGATGGACAGAAAAAGGCCCCGCTGCCCGTCGCCGTGGCCGACTGGCTCGACCGCGAACTGGGCGCGGCCACCGGCGGCAGGCCGGCCGAATGGTCGGCCGACGAGGTCTACCTGTCGCTGCCGCGCGCCGGCGGCGACGCCTGGCTGTCCATCGATCGCGCCAGCGGCGACATCGAATACGAACGCACCGAGCGCGGCTGGATCGCCTATCTGAATGACCTGCACAAGGGGCGCAACACCGGCCTGGCCTGGAGCTGGTTCCTCGACATCTTCGCCATCGCCTGTCTGGTCTTTGCCCTGACCGGGCTGGTACTGCTCAAGATGCACGCGGGCAACCGCGGCGCCACCTGGCCCATGGTCGGCCTGGGCGTCGTGATCCCGCTGGTACTGGCGCTGCTTTTCATTCACTGATCCATCCGATCCGCCCTGGAGATATCCATGCGCAAGCTGTTGCTGTCGGCCATGCTGGCCGGCCTGATCGCCCGAACGGCCCACGCGGCCGACATCGGCCTGTCCATCGAAGTGCCGCGGCTGGACGTGGCCGAGTACCACCGCCCCTACGTCGCCATCTGGATCGAGAACCCCGACCAGAGCGTGGCCGCCGACCTGGCCGTCTGGTACGACGTGGCCAAGAAGAACAACGAAGGCACCGAATGGCTCAAGGACATGCGCCAGTGGTGGCGCCGCAGCGGCCGCAACCAGACCTTCCCGGTCGACGGCGTCAGTGGCGCCACCAAGCCGGTGGGCAAGCATGCCCTGCGCTTCGATGCCGCCGCCAAGCCGCTGGCCGGCCTGAAGCCCGGCCAGTATGCGGTGGTGGTGGAAGCGGCACGCGAAGTCGGCGGCCGCGAGCTGCTGCGCATCCCCTTCCAGTGGCCGCCGCAGAAGGCCGAGCAATTGACCGCTCGCGGTGAACACGAGCTGGGCGCCATCGCCCTGGAACTGAAACCCTGACCCTGAGGAACGCCACCATGAAATCCGCCGCCAAACTGGCCGCCGCCCTGGCCCTGAGCCTGCCTTTCGCCGCCCAGGCCCACGACGTCTGGATGGTGCCGTCCTCGACGGTGCTGTCCGGCACCGACAGCTGGATCACCGTGGACGCCGCCGTCGGCAACGACAAGTTCTACTTCAACCACGCGCCGCTGCGCCTGGACGGCCTGGCCGTGGTGGCGCCGGACGGCTCCGCCGCCGACGCCGAGAACCTGAACCGCGGCAAGCTGCGCAGCACCTTCGACCTGCAGCTCAAGCAGACCGGCACCTACCGCATCGCCGTGGTCAACGACGGCGTGTTCGCGCGCTGGAAGGAAGACGGCAAGCCCAAGCGCTACTTCGGCAAGCCCGAGGGCCTGGCGCAGGCCGTGCCGGCCAACGCCGCCGACCTGGAGGTCACGCAAAGCCTGGGCCGCGTCGAGACCTTCGTCACCGCCGGCAAGCCCAGCGCGGTCAAGCCCGTCGGCCGCGGCCTGGAACTGGCGCCGGTGACGCACCCGAACGATCTCTACGCCGGCGAAGCGGCCAGCTTCCAGATGCTGCTGGACGGCAAGCCCGCCGCCGACCTGGACGTCACCATCGTGCCGGGCGGCGCCCGCTACCGCGACAAGGTCGGCGAGATCGCCGTCAAGACCGACAAGGACGGCAAGTTCTCGGTGAAGTGGCCGCAACCCGGCCTGTACTGGGTCGAAGCCGGCGCCGAGGACGCCAAGGTGACGGTGGCCCAGGCCAAGAAGCGCCGCCTGTCGTACGCCGGCACCGTCGAAGTGCTGCAACCCTGACAGCCGCCGACCGCATGCCGGACACGCCCTCCTACGCGCCGCGCGGCGCGGTCGCGGCAACGCCGCGGGTCAGCTTCGGCGGCCTGCCGGCGCGCCCCGCCGCGCTGGCGGGCGCCACCATGGGCACCACCTGGTCGGCGCGGCTGTCCCTGCCCGCCGGCCTGGGCGACGGCGCCGCGCGCCAGGCGATCCAGGCAGCCCTGGACGAGGTGGTGGCGCAGATGAGCACCTGGGAGACCGAGTCCGACATCAGCCGCTACAACCGCGCCGGCCCCGGCTGGCGCGCGCTGCCGGCGGCCTTCTTCCACGTGCTGCAACACGCGCTGGCGCTGGCCGAGGACAGCGGCGGCGCCTACGACCCCACCGTCGGTCCGCTGGTCAATGCCTGGGGTTTCGGCCCCTGGCAGCGCGCCTTCGAACCGCCCTCTCCCGCCGCGATCGACGCCGCGCGCCAGCGCTGCGGCTGGCGTCGGGTGGCGCTGGACGCGGCGCGCGGCGCCGCCTTCCAGCCGGGCGGCGTCTACCTGGACCTGTCTTCCATCGCCAAGGGCTACGGCGTGGATCGCGCCGCGCAGGCGCTGGACGCGCTTGGCATCACCGACTACTTGGTCGAAGTGGGCGGCGAGCTGCGCGCGCGCGGCCAGCGCCCCGACGGCCAGCCCTGGCGCGTGGCGGTGGAAGTGCCGGATGGCAGCGACGCGCACGCGCTGGCCCTGCCGCTGCGCGACCTCGCCATCGCCACCTCGGGCGACTACCGCCGTTTCGCCGGCGAAGGCGCGGCCCGCTATGCCCACACCATCGACCCGCGCAGCGGCCAGCCGGTGCGCAACGGCGTCGCCTCGGTCACGGTGCTGCATGCCGGCTGCATGCAGGCCGATGCGCTGGCCACCGCGCTGACGGTGCTCGGCGAGCGCGATGGACTGGCCTACGCCGAGCGCCACCGCCTGGCGGCGCTGTTCATCGTGCGCGACGCCGATGGCTACCGCGTCGGCGCCAGCGCGGCCTTCCAGGCCCTGGCCGCGCGCTGAGTCATGACGTCCCGCTGGATCGCCGCCGCGTGCGTGGTGCTGGCCTGGCTGCTGCTGTGCGGCTGGGCCTGGCGTCGCGCGCGGCGACGTCAGGCGCAGGCGGCGCAGGCCCTGCGGGACCTGGACGCCCCCCAGGCGGACGACGCCATCCTGGTGGCCTACGCCAGCCAGACCGGCCAGGCCGAAGCGCTGGCGGCGCAGACCGCGCAATCGCTGCGGACCGGCGGCCTGGCGGTGCGTGTCGCGCCCCTGGCGCAACTGGATGGCGCGCGCCTGGCCGCCAGCGGCCGCATCCTGTTCATCGCCAGCACCTACGGCGAAGGCGATGCGCCCGACGCGGCCGCGGCCTTCGCCAGCCAGACGATGCAGGCCGCGACGCCGCCGCTGGACGGCCTGCGCTACGCGGTGCTGGCGCTGGGCGACAGCGACTACGCGCATTTCTGCGGCTTCGGCCGCCGCCTCGATGAATGGCTGCGGCAACAGGGCGCCACGCCGCTGTTCGACCGGGTCGAGGTGGACGGCGGCGATCCGGCGGACCTGCGCCATTGGCAACATCACCTGGGCCTGCTGGCCGGCCGCGCCGACCTGCCCGACTGGGAGACGCCTGCCTACGAAGCCTGGCGGCTCGCCGGCCGCGAACTGCTCAATCCCGGCAGCGAAGGCGGCCCCTGCTACCTGCTGACGCTGGCCCCGCCCGCGAGCGGCGCGCCCGTCTGGCTGGCGGGCGACATCGCCGAAATCGGCCCGCGCCTGGCGCGCGGCGGCGCGCTGCAACCGCATCGCGAGTATTCGATCGCATCGCTGCCGGCCGATGGCGTGCTGCAGTTGCTGGTGCGCCAGATGCGCAAGCCCGATGGCACGCTGGGCGTGGGCAGCGGCTGGCTGACGCACATCGCGCAGCCAGGCGACAGCATCGCGCTGCGCATCCGCGGCAACCGCAACTTCCATGCGCCCGTCGACGGCCGGCCAATGATCCTCATCGGCAACGGCACCGGCCTGGCCGGCCTGCGCGCCCTGATCAAGGCGCGCCGCGCCGCCGGGCACGAGCGCAACTGGCTGGTGTTCGGCGAACGGCACGCGGCGCACGACAACTTCTGCGGCGACGAGATCGCGGCCTGGCGCCGGGACGGCACGCTGGCGCGCGTGGACAGCGTGTATTCGCGCGACCAGCCCGGGCGCCGCTACGTGCAGCATTGCCTGCTGGAGCAGGCCGCCGACGTGCGCGCCTGGATCGACGAGGGCGCCGCGATCTATGTCTGCGGCAGCCTGCAAGGCATGGCCGGCGGCGTGGATGCCGCCCTGCGCGACATCCTGGGCGCCGAACGCCTGCAAGCCCTGCAGCACGACGGCCGCTACCGGCGCGACGTGTACTGAGGCCGCGCCGGCGTCGCGCGCGCGAGCGCCGGGCCGCCCGTTGCAAGCGGCTCGCGCAACCCGGCTTATTGCAGCTTGATCTGCGCGCGCTCGATCACCGACTTCCAGCGATCGCGTTCGGCGCGGATCTGTTCGCCGAACTCGGCCGGCGTATTGCCGAGCGGGAAGGCGCCGGTCTCCTCCATCTTGGCGGCGGTGGCGGGGTCGCGCACCGCCTGGGCGAAGGCCTGCGCGAGCTTGTCGCGCACGTCCGCCGGCATGCCCGCCGGCCCCACCACGCCGTACCAGGCGGTGACGTCGTAATCCTTGTAGCCCTGCTCGGCGAAGGTCGGCACGTCCGGCAGGCGCGGGTTGCGCGCGGTCCCGGTGATGGCCAGCGCCCGCAGGTGATTGCTCTTGATGTAGGGCAGCGACGACGGGAAGTTGTCGAAGATCACCGGCACCACGCCGCCCACCGTGTCGGTCAAGGCCGGCGCCGAGCCGCGGTACGAGATGCTGTTCATCTTGCCCCCGGTGATCTGCAGGAACCAGATCATGCCCAGGTCATTGACGCCGCCGGCGCCGGCATTGGCGTAGCCGTCCTTGCCCGGATTGGCGCGCACGTGCGACACGAACTCGGCCAGCGTCTTCGCCGGGTATTGCGGGTTGACGCTGAGGATGTTGGGGCTGGTCACCAGGTTGCTGATGGGCGTGAAGTCCTTGACCGGGTCGTAGGCCAGCTTGGGGAACAAGTGCGGCGCGGTGCCATGGGTGCTGACGGTCGCCAGCCCCACGGTGTAGCCGTCCGGCTTGGCGCGCGCGGTGGCGGCCATGCCGATGGTGCCGGAGGCGCCGGTGCGGTTCTCTACCACCACCTGCTGCCCCAGGATCTCGCCCGCCTTGGCGGCGGCCAGGCGGCCGACGATATCGGTGGGGCCGCCGGCCGGGAACGGCACGATCAAGGTGATGGGACGGTCGGGGAATTCGGCGTGCGCCGCGGGCAACAGGGCGGCCAGCGCCAGGGCGGCGCAAGTCTTGCGGATCATGGGGTTGTCTCCTGTGGGGATCGGTTCTGCTTGTTATCGGGAAAATTCCGGCGCGCCCGCGATGCTGGCGTCGCGGCGCAGGATCCTGCCGGGGCGATGCGCCGGGGGGGCTTGCGGGAACACCGCGCAGCCGTTGACCAGCACGTGCTCGATGCCGGCCGAGGCCAGCGTCGGCGCGTCCCAGGTGGCGCGGTCGCACACCGTGTCGGCGTCGAACACGACCACGTCGGCCCAGGCGCCCACGGCCAGCCGGCCGCGATCGGCCAGGCCGAACACGCGCGCCGGCAGCGCGGTCATCTTGGCCACGGCGGCCTCCAGCGTCAGCAGTTCGGCTTCGCGCACGTAGCGGCCCAGCACGCGCGTGAAACTGCCCCACAGGCGGGGGTGCGGATGGGCGTCGTTGGGCAGGCCATCCGAGCCGACCATGCAGCATTCGTGCTGGAAGATGCGGCGCACCTCGTTCTCGTCCATGGCGAAGTAGATCGCGCCCGCCGGGCACAGGCGGCGCGCCGCCGTGACCGCGTCGCAGCCCCAGCGCGCGGCGATCTCGGCCAGCGACTGGCCGCCGCATTCGGGATGCGGGGTCGACCAGGTGATGCGGATGTCGTCGATCTGGTCGGCGCGCTCGGGTATCAGGATGGTGGAGCTGCCCGGATACGGGTAGATATCCAGCGCCACGTCGACGCCGGCGGCGCGGGCGCGGTCGATGTTGGCCAGCGTGGCGGCGCTCTTGCCCCAGTTGGCCGGCATCATGCATTTGTGGTGCGACAGCACCGTGGCGCAGCCGGTGCGGCGACCGACCGCCAGCACCTCGTCGACGGCGGCCTCAACTGCGTCGCCCTCGTTGCGGATGTGGCTGGTGTGCAGCGCGCCGCGCGCCGCCGCGACGCGCGCCAGGCCGTCCAGTTCGGCTTGCTCGGCGACGCCGCCGGGCTGGTAGGCCAGGCCCGTGCTGAATCCCACCGCGCCGGCCTCCAGCGCGTCGGCCAGCATGCGCTCCATCGCCCGCTGCTCCTTGGCGCTGGGCCGTGCCGCCGGATCGCGCATGGCGGCCAGGCGCAGGTTGGCGTGGCCCACCAGGGCGGCCACGTTGATCATCGGCCGCTGCGCCTCCAGCGCGCCGAAGTACGTGGCCATGTCCGCGAACAGCGGCGAGTCGCCCAGCAGGGCCAACGCCGCGGCGGTATTGCCCGGCAGCGGCGCCGGCGCGCCGCTGATGCCGCAGTTGCCGACCACCACCGACGTGATGCCCTGGCTGGTCTTCCATTCCAGGCCCGGTTTTTCCACGAACATCAGGTCATCGTGGCCATGGGTATCGATGAAGCCGGGCGCGACGATCCTGCCGCCGGCATCGAGGCGCCGGTCCGCTGGCGCGGCCGACAGGTCGCCGATGGCGGCGATGCGCTCGCCACGGATGCCGACGTCGGCGCGGCGGCGCGGCCCGCCCAGCCCGTCGATCACCCAGCCGCCTTCGATGACCAGATCCAGTTTTTCCTGCATGCAACTTCCGCCTTGATGGGGCCGGCGATGACGCCGGCCGCTTGTGCGGCCCGCCCGTGGACGGCCCTGGTGCTTGATGAAGCCCCTAGTATCGTCCGGCCGATCAATCTGGAAAAATTGTTTTTATTGATCCATCTATCGTGATTTGAAATGTATCGCCTGCCCAAGCACGTCACCCTCAAGCACCTGACCGCGTTCGTCGCGGTGGCGCAGGAGTCCAGTTTCACCCACGCCGGCAAGCGCCTGTTCCAGACCCAGTCGTCGGTCACCAGCCTGGTGCGCCAGCTGGAGGAAGCGCTGGCCACCCGGCTGTTCGCGCGCACCAGCCGGCGCGTGCTGCTGACCGCGGCGGGCGAGGAATTCCTGCCGCGCGTGATGCGCCTGTTGGCCGATTTCGACGGCGCGATCGAGGACGTGGTGCGCTTCGGCGCGCTGGAGCGCGGCCGTGTCGGCGTGGCGGCCGCGCCCTCGGCCATCACCCAGGTGATCGCGCCGGCGGCGGCGGCATTCGCGGCGCAGTACCCCGCCATCCGCCTGTACCTGAGCGACGACAACTCCGGCCGCATCCAGCGCAAGGTGGCCGCGCGCGAAGTCGATTTCGGCCTGACCAGCCGCTGGGCCGACGCGCCCGGCCTGCAGTTCGACGCGCTGCTGGAGGATCGCTTCGGCGTGCTGTACCGGCGCGACGACGCCAGCCTGCGGCCGGGGCGCGACGGCGCCATGCGCTGGTCCGACCTGGCGGGCCGCAAGCTGGTGGGGGTGGTGGACGAGACCGGCATCATGGCACTGCTGCGGGCCCGCGCGGACCTGCCGATCGAAGCCGCCGCGCCGTTCTACGAGGCCTCCAGCACCACTTCCCAGGCAGCGTTGGTGAAGGCCGGCATGGGCGTAGCGCTGCTGCCGGCGCTGGCGGCGCAACGCGTGCTGGAACCCGGACTGGACTACGCGCTGCTGGCGCGGCCCACGGTGGTGCGCACGCTGTGCATCATCCGCCACAAGGAGCACGCGCTGAGCCCGGCGGCCGAAGCGCTGATCCGCGCCATCCGCGACTACCTGCGCGGCGCGCCGTTGCCGGCCGGCTGCAAGCTGGCCGCGGGCGCGACCCGCCGGCGCGCCTGAGGCGGATCGGCGTCGCCACGGCAACGCCGGCGGGGCATGCGCCCGCCCCGCCGCGACGATACGCGCCGCTCAGGCGCGCAGCTTTTCGTCCAGCGCCGCCAGTCCGGCGGCGAACACGCCCTGCCCCACGGCGGTTGCCACCGCCTGCAGGTCGGCGCCATCCTCGACGCGGAAGTCGGCCCACCATTCGACCAGCGTGGCACCGCTCTCGGTGATCGCGCGCAAGGCGACGCCGGCGACATAGTCGCGCATCGGCAGGTCGGTCTCGATGATCGAATAGCGCAGCGCCGTGCCCGGATCGTCCAGCATCAGCAATTGCTCGCGCACGAAGCCCGAGGGCTTGAGCGACAGGTAGCGCACCGAGCCGATGGCATCATGGCGGCCGCCTTCTTCCAGACGGCTTTGCGCGATGCCGGGATGCCATCCCGCCAGGCCGTTGAAATCACGAAACAGCGGCCAGACCTTGGCCAGCGGCGCCTGGACGATGGCGCTGGTGTAGACGGTATGCGGCATGCGGACTCCTGACGGGCGCGCAGCGCCCCGGCGGAAACGGATGAAGGGGAAAACTCAGAATGTCAGTTGCTTGAACTCGCGGGTGGCGGCGGTCAGCGCCTGTTCGGTGGGCAGGCGCTCCATCGAGCTGGCGCCGTAGAAGCCATGGCAATGCCGGCAGTGGCGCAGGATGTGGGCGGCGTCCTCGGGCGTGGCGATGGGGCCGCCGTGGCACAGCACGATCACGTCCGGACGCACGGCCAGCGCGGCCGCGGCGATGCGGTCGATGGCGGCGACGCAGTCATCCAGCGTCAGCGCGGTCTCGGCGCCGATCGAGCCGCCGGTGGTCAGGCCCATGTGCGCGACGATGATGTCGGCGCCGGCCTGCGTCATCGCCACGGCGTCGTCCTCGTTGAACACGTAGGGCGTGGTCAGCATGCCCTTTTCGTGCGCCAGGCGGATCATGTCCACTTCCAGCGCGTAGCCCATGCCGGTCTCTTCCAGGTTGGCGCGGAAGGTGCCGTCGATCAGGCCCACGGTGGGGAAATTCTGCACGCCGGCAAAACCCTGGCGCTTGAGATCGTCCAGGAACACGTCGAAGTCGCAGAACGGATCGGTGCCGTTGACGCCGGCCAGCACCGGCGTGCGCTTGACCACCGGCAGCACTTCGCGGCCCATGTCGACCACGATCTCGTTGGCGTTGCCGTAGGCCAGCAGGCCGGCCAGCGAGCCGCGCCCGGCCATGCGGTAGCGGCCCGAGTTGTAGATCACGATCAGGTCGATGCCGCCCGCTTCCTCGCACTTGGCGGACAGTCCGGTGCCGGCGCCGCCGCCCACGATGGGGGTGCGGTCGCGCACCATGGCGCGGAACTTGTCCAGCAGTTGGTTACGGTCAAAGCGCGGCATGGCGGCAATCCTCAGTGTGTGGCGATGTCGAGAAACTGTTCAACCGCGGTGCGGGCGAACAGCGGGTCGTTGATGTGGCAGGGCACGCGCACCAGGCGGCGGTCGGCGGTCTGCACCAGATTGGCCTGCAGCGCCTCGAACAAGGCCGCGTCGGCCTGCGGGTCCCAGAATGCCTGGCCCGGCGCGTCCAGCGCCGACACGCCGCCTTCGGGGATCAGGAAGCGCACGGGGCCGTCGCAGCGGTTCAGCCGCTCAGCGATCCATTCGCCCTGGCGGCGGTTCTCTTCCGCCGTGGTGCGCATCAGCGTCACCTGCGGGTTGTGGGGATAGAAGGTGCGGCCCTGGTAGCGCTCGGGCACCGAATCCATGGCGCCGAAATTGACCATGTCGAGCGCGCCGCAGGAACCCACGTACGGCGCCCGGGTGCGCGCCACGGCGCCGAAGCGGTCCTCGGTGCAGGCCAGCACGCCGCCGAACAGGAAGTCGCAGACCTCGGTGGTGGTCAGGTCCAGCACGCCGGACAACAGATGGCTGTCGAGCAGCTTTTCCATCGACTGGCCGCCGGTGCCGGTGGCGTGAAACACCAGGCAGTCGTAGCGCGATTCGAGCAGCGGCGTCACCTGCTGCACGCAGGCGGTGGTGACGCCGAACATGGTGATGCCGACGGCCGGACGGCTGTCGTCGCCGGCCACGCTGGCGGCCAGGCGGAAGGCGCCGCCGATGGCGCCGGCGGCATTGGCCAGCACGCGGCGCGAGATGCGGTTCAGGCCGGCCACGTCAGTCACGGAATACATCATGGCGATGTCCGACGGCCCGACATAGGGCGCGACGTTGCCCGACGCCATGGTCGATACCATCAGCTTGGGCACGCCGATGGGCAGCGCGCGCATGGCTGGCGTGATGAGCGCGGTGCCGCCGGAACCGCCCAGGCCCAGCAAGGCGCCGATATCGGGGTTGGCGGCCGCGTAGCGTTCGAACGCCAGCGCCATGGCCGCGATGGCGGTGCCGCGGTCGCCGGTGAAGACGGCCTGCTCGCCCCGCGGATGGCTGCGGGCCACTTCCCGCGCCTGTACCTGCGCCGCGCTGGCCGCGCCCGTGGTGGACACGTCCACCGAGACCACGTCCAGGCCTTCGCGCTTGAGCAGCGCAACCACGTACTCGGCCTCGTGGCCCTTGGTATCGTAGGTGGCGGCCACGAAGACCCGCCGATTCGAATGCGTCATGACTCCTCCGCGGGCGGCTACACTCGGTGCGCGCCTCGATATGTCTGGGGCCGCCCAGGGCCTGTAGAATCAAGAAATGAGACGAAAGAATCATACTGAGACACCTGTCTCACGTCAAACCACGACACCCGCCCCCAAGCCGCCGGCCGCGCCCGCGCGCCTGATCGCGCCCGCCAGCCGCCAGGCCGCAGCCAGCGGCGAGCCGCCGCACGGGCCGCGCGCGCGCATGCGCAAGATCCTGCTGGACGCCGCGCAGCGGCTGATGGCGCAAGGCATCACGCCGTCGGTGGCGGAGCTGGCCGAGCATGCCCAGGTGTCGCGCGCCACCGCCTACCGCTACTTTCCCAGCCAGAGCGCGCTGATCGCCGCCGTGGTCGACGAGAGCCTGGGCCCGATCCTGGCGTGGGACTCGGCCGCGCCGGACGCCGCCACCCGCGTGGATGAACTGCTGCGTTTCGCCTATCCGCGCCTGCAAGCGCACGAAGCGCCGCTGCGCGCCGCCATCCAGGTGTCGTTGCAGCAGCATGCGGATGCCAGCGCCGGCCGCGCCGGCAACGAACCCCGGCTGGTGCGCGGCCATCGCGTCGACATCCTCAGGCGCGCCATCGCGCCGCTGGCCGGCGTGCTGACGCCGGCGCAGCAGGATCGCGTGGCGCAGGCGCTGTCGCTGGTCTACGGCACCGAAGTGTTCCTGGTGCTCAAGGACATCTGGGGCCTCGGCCAGGCCGAGGTCACCGAGGTCGCCCGCTGGACCGCCAATGCCATCATCCGGCAGGCGCTGGCCGACGTCGCCGACGCGCCGGCGGCCGATCCGCGCAGGCGCTGAGCGCCGCGCGCGCCGCCCGAGGCGCAGCCACGGCCTCGCCCCGCATACCCTGTCATTGCCACGTCACCCGCGCGCCTCATAGTGCGGGCCTTCGCGGCGCCGCGCCTCCTAGCGGCCCGCATGACGCTGGAGCATTGAATGCAGTTCGAAGTAACCCGCCTGCGGCGGACCCTGATGCCGCTGTCGCTGGCTTGCGTAACCCTGTTGAGCGCCTGTGGCGGCAGCGATGACGACGATGAGCCCCCCGCCGTCACGCCGCCCCCGGTCGTGACCGACCCCACGCCGCCGGTCCGCACGGGCGCCTGGAGCGCCGGCGATCTGCACGTGCACACCATCCAGTCCGACGACGCGCAGACCACGCTGGAAAGCGTGCTGGACCAGGCCTTCGACCGCTACAAACTGGACTGGGCCGCGCTCTCTAACCACCTGCGCATGTCCGGGCGCGACCACACCGGCCTGGCGATCCCGGGCGGATCGATTCCGTTCTCGACCGGCATGGCGCGCTACGAAGTGCCGTTCATCAAGCAGGCACAGGCCGCGGGCCGCTACGCCGGCAAGATCATCTTCTCGTCGTTCGAGTGGGACATGCCCACGCACGATCACGTCAACATCGGCATCGGCACCAACGACCCGATGTCCGAGAAGTCGCTGCGCGCCGTGGCCGAGTTCGAATACCTCTACACCAACAAGGCCGCCAACCTGTTCGATCCGCAGCTGGTATCGGACCTGGCCGGCCAGGCGCGCGCCTACACCACCCACGCCGATTCGCTGACGGCGCTCAAGTGGCTGCGCGACAGGCACCCCGACAGCTACATGCTGCTGAATCACCCGTCGCGCTACGCCGGCAAGTACACCATCGGCCAATTGCGTGAGATGCACGACCTGGCGCCGTCGATCTTCTTCGCCATCGAAGGCATGGTGGGCAACCAGATGGAACCCGACCGCGGCGGCTACGCCGAGGCCTACACGGCCGACAAACTGCCCAACCGCACCTACGGCGGCGTCGACTACCTGGTGGCCAAGCTCGGCGGCACCTGGGACGCGCTGCTGGGCGAAGGCCGCCGCATCTGGACCGTGGCCGATTCGGACTTCCATTTCCGCGTCAACGCCCCCGGCCAGTACAGCAGCGGCTACGCGCCGGGCGAATACGCCAAGACCTATGTCTGGAAGGACGGCAAGGACATGGCGGCGGTGGTCGCGGGCCTCAAGAGCGGCCGCCTGTTCGGCGTGTTCGGCGACCTGATCGACGCGCTCGAATTCCAGGCGCGCGGCGCCTCGGGCACCGCGCAGATGGGCGGCGAACTGGTGGCGGCCAAGGGCGAGCAGGTGGAAGTGACCATCCGCTTCCGCAGCCCCGGCAGCAACCATTACGAATACCCGATCGAAAGCGGCAACCCGACCTACGTCAAGCCGACCGTGCATCACGTCGACCTGATCGTGGGCGACGTCGGCGCCCGCGCCGCCGCCGGCACCCCGGCCTATGACAATGCCACCAATCCGAGCACCCGGGTGCTGGGCCGCTACACCAGCAAGGACTGGACGGTGGACCAGGACGGCTACAGCGTCATCAAGGTCAAGCTGACCGCGGACAAGAGCCAGTACCTGCGCCTGCGCGGCACCAACCTGGCGCCCGACGTGGCCGGTGAAACCGCCAACGGCGAACCGCTGGCGGACGCCAAGATCGACCTGGCCGACAACGCGGCCCGCTTCAACGCCATCAACGCGCGCAACTACAACGACCTGTGGTTCTATTCGAATCCGGTGTTCGTCACCGTCAAACAGTAGGACGGCTCGCGCCGGCGCGGCATGTCGAGCCGCGCCGGCCCGGCCCGAAACGCGAGCGGCACGGATTCTCTTTTATAAGTCACAGTTATTTTGTTGACCACCAACCCCTCTCTTGCTACATATGAGGGCGCAACTGCACTTGGTTCCTGATTATTCTCATCGGAGGATTTTTATGAGCAAGCGAATTGTTGTCGTGGGAGGCGGGGTCGGCGGCACCATGCTGGCCAACCAACTGGTGCACAAGCTCTACCCCGAAGTGACGGCCGGCAAGGTCAGCATCATGCTGCTGTCCGATTCGCCGGATCATTACTACAAGCCGGCCTTCATGTATGTGGCGTTCAATCTGTTCTTTCAGGAAGAACTCAAACGCCCCGAACGTTCCCTGCTGCGGCCCGAGATCGAGTTCCGCGTCGACAAGGTGACGCGCTTCGATTTCGATGCCCAGCAACTGCACACCCGCGGCGGCAAGCGCCACGGCTACGACTACCTCGTCATCGCCACGGGCTGCGTGCCCGCCCCCGAGCGCATCGAGGGACTGCGCGAAGCGGGCGATCATTTCTACCAGTACGAGCCGGCGCGGCAACTGGCCAGCCGCCTGGCCACGATCGAGCGCGGCCGCGTATTCGTCAGCGTCACCTTTCCCAAGACGCCGAACGTGCCGCACCAGTGCGGCATCGCGCCGATCGAGACCACGCTGATGCTGGATGACTATCTGCGCCGCCGCGGCGTGCGCGACCGCGTCGAGATCGTCTACACCTACCCGACCACCTCGCAACTGCTGCGTAACTGCCTGTTCCTGCAAAAGCCCACCTGCGAAGTGCTGCCGGCCATCTTCGAACAGCGCGGCATCCGGTTCCAGCGCGGCTTCACGCTGGCGAAGGTGGACCCCGACCGGCGCATCGCCTATTCGGAAGAAGGCGTCGAGCAACCCTTCGACATCCTCATGGCCACGCCGCCGATCCGCGCGGTCGATGCGGTGCTGGAATCGGGCGCCTCGCAGGCGCCCGACAACGAAGGCTGGCTGCCGACCGATCACGAGACCATGCAGGTCTACGGCCTGCGCAACGTCTACGTGATCGGCGACACCGTGGACCTGCCGGTCAGCAAGGCCGGCGGCTCGTGCCACAACCAGGCGCCCGTCATCGCCAACAACATCGCCGGCGAGATCCGGCTGGGCCATCCCTGCAGCGCGTACGACGGCCGGGTGCAGGCCGTGGCGCAGATGGGCCTGAACGCCGGCATGCCGCTCTGGTACGACTACACCCATGACGTGCGGCCGACACCGCCGACCAAGCTGGGCGGGTTGCTGCGCCATGGTTTCAACCGGGGCCTGTACTGGTCCGTCGCCAGGGGAATGCTATGAACGCTCCGCACGACAACAGCCTGCCCGCGGCCGGGCAATGCGCCGCCGTGTTCGACGCGCCGCCCGCGGCCGGCGGCAACGATGCGCTGGCGCAACTGGCGGACAAGCTGCAACCGCTGGCCGACAGCGGACGCCTGGACAATATCGTCGACCTGCTGGCGCTGGCGTCCGACCTGGTCGACCTGCTCGATGCGTCGATGGTGGAAAAACTGGGCGCGCTGTCGGAGCAGGCCACGGGCGCCGCCTGGACCCTGTCCAACGCCTGGCGCGCGGCCCAGGCGCAAGGGTTGCAAGAGGCGCGCCCGCCGGGCCTGGGCGGACTGTTCCAGCTCTCGCGCGACGAGGATACGCGGCGCGGGCTGGCGCTGGTGCTGCGGACGCTGCAAGGGCTGGGCCGGCAATTGGGTGATCAGCGGCAGGACTACGCCGCCTCCTGATGCGGTAGGCCGGCACCGCCCCCCGGGTCCCGGCCCGGCAAAACAAAGCCCCGCAAGCGATCGCCTGCGGGGCTTTCTGTACACGCCGCCTGGACGGGCGGCGCGTAGGCGCTTATTGCAATGTGCGCGTGAAGACGAACTTGCCGTCGCGCCAATCCACCGGCACCACGTCGCGCGGCCCGAACTGGCCTTCCAGGATCAGCTTGGCGACCGGGTTCTCGATCTGCTGCTGGATCGCGCGCTTGAGCGGACGCGCGCCGAACACCGGATCGAAGCCATCGCGTGCCAGTTCGGCCAGCGCGGGCTCGGTCACTTCCAGCCGCATCTCCTGCTTTTCCAGCCGCTCGGCCAGGCGGCGCAGCTGGATGCGGGCGATGGACTCGATGTGCTGCGCTTCCAGTCCGTGGAACACCACCACTTCGTCGATGCGGTTCAGGAACTCGGGCCGCAGCGTCTGCTTGAGTTCGCCCCAGACCACTTCCTTGACCACGTCGTACGGCTGGCCGGCCAGCGTCTGGATATGCTGCGAACCCAGGTTGGAGGTCATCACGATGACCGTGTTGCGGAAGTCCACCGTGCGGCCCTGGCCGTCGGTCAGGCGGCCATCGTCCAGCACTTGCAGCAGCACGTTGAAGACGTCCGGGTGGGCCTTCTCGACTTCATCGAGCAGCACCACGCTGTAAGGCTTGCGGCGCACGGCCTCGGTCAGGTAGCCGCCCTCTTCGTAGCCCACGTATCCAGGCGGCGCGCCGATCAGCCGCGCCACCGAGTGCTTCTCCATGAATTCGCTCATGTCGATGCGGATCATGTGCTCTTCGGAGTCGAACAGGAACTCGGCCAGCGCGCGCGTCAGCTCGGTCTTGCCCACGCCGGTGGGGCCCAGGAACAGGAACGAACCGTACGGGCGCGACGGATCCGCCAGGCCCGCGCGCGAACGGCGGATGGCATCGGACACCAGGCGCACGGCCTCGTCCTGGCCAACCACGCGCTTGTGCAGGTATTCCTCCATGTGCAGCAGCTTCTCGCGTTCGCCCTGCATCATCTTGGATACCGGGATGCCGGTGGCGCGCGACACGACCTCGGCGATTTCCTCGGCGCCGACACGGGTGCGCAAGAGGCGCGGACGACCTTCGCCGCCCTCGGCCTCCTCGGCCGCTTCAGCGGCGCCGACCTCGGCGGCCTTCAGGCGCGCTTCCAGGTCGGGCAGCTTGCCGTACTGCAGCTCGGCCAGCTTGTCGAACTGGCCCTTGCGCTGCAGCTCGGCCATTTCGGCGCGCACGCTGTCGATCTCTTCCTTGATGGCCTGGGTGCCCTGCACCGCGGCCTTCTCGGCCTTCCAGATTTCCTCGAAGTCGTTGTATTCGCGTTGCAGCTTTTCAAGCTCGTCCTCGATCACGCCCAGGCGGCGCTTGGAAGCGTCGTCGGTTTCCTTCTTGACGGCCTCGCGCTCGATCTTGAGCTGGATGATGCGGCGGTCGAGCTTGTCCATCACTTCCGGCTTGGAATCGATTTCCATGCGGATGCGGGCGCCGGCCTCGTCGATCAGGTCGATGGCCTTGTCGGGCAGGAAGCGGTCGGTGATGTAGCGGTGCGAGAGTTCGGCCGCGGCCACGATGGCCGGGTCGGTGATCTCGACGCCGTGGTGGATCTCATAGCGTTCCTGCAGGCCGCGCAGGATGGCGATGGTGGACTCGACATCGGGTTCGTCGACCAGCACCTTCTGGAAGCGGCGCTCGAGCGCGGCGTCCTTTTCGATGTACTTGCGGTATTCGTCCAGCGTGGTGGCGCCGATGCAGTGCAGCTCGCCGCGCGCCAGCGCCGGCTTGAGCATGTTGCCGGCGTCCATCGCGCCTTCGGCCTTGCCGGCGCCGACCATGGTGTGCAGCTCGTCGATGAAGACGATGTTGCTGCCGTCGTCCTGCGACAGTTCCTTGAGCACGGCCTTCAGGCGCTCTTCGAATTCGCCGCGGAACTTGGCGCCGGCCAGCAGCGCGGCCAGGTCGAGCGACAGCACGCGCTTGCCGCGCAGGGTCTCGGGCACTTCGTCGTTGACGATGCGCTGCGCCAGGCCCTCGACGATGGCGGTCTTGCCCACGCCGGGTTCGCCGATGAGCACCGGGTTGTTCTTGGTGCGGCGCTGCAGGATCTGGATGGTGCGGCGGATTTCGTCGTCGCGGCCGATCACCGGGTCGAGCTTGCCCTGGCGGGCGCGCTCGGTCAGGTCCAGGGTGTACTTGGCCAGCGCCTCGCGGTTGGATTCGCCTTCGGCGCCGGAGACGTTCTCGCCGCCGCGCACGGCGTCGATGGCGGCTTCGAGGGCCTTTTTCTGCAGGCCCGCCTCGCGCAGGATGCGGCCGGCCTCGCCCTTGTCGTCGGCCAGGGCCAGCAGGAAAAGTTCGCTGGCAATGTAGGTGTCGCCGCGGCGCGCGGCTTCCTTGTCGGTGCGGGTCAGCACGCCCTGCAGGTCGCGGCCGACCTGGACGTTGTCATCGCCCTGCACCTGGGGCAGCGCCTTGAGCGCGGCATCCAGGGCCGGCTGCAGCCGGTTGACGGCCACGCCGGCACGCGCCAGCAGGCTGCCGGCGCCGCTGTCGGGGTCGGACAGCAACGCCGACAGCACGTGGACGGGCTCGATGTAGGGGTGATCGTTGCGGGCGGCCAGACTCTGAGCGTCGGCCAGGGCTTGCTGGAACTTGGTGGTCAGTTTGTCGAATCGCATAATGGTCGTTGTGGCTTGTTGGTGAGCCTGACCGATACGCGCCGGCGGGCTCGATGACCTGAATATGCGGCCGGATGCGAGAATTTCAATACCTCGCCGGCCTCATGGCTTTATGTCCGTGGACACATCCGCGTGCAGCAACAATCTGAACTATGAGCATATACGTTTTTGTCTACGGCACGCTACGCGCGGGCGAAATCAACGACCTGACGCAAGCGGCCGCGCGGCGCGCGCTGCCGCCCGCCCGCCATCTCGGCGCGGCCACCGTGCCGGGCGCGCTGGTGGACTTCGGCGACTGGCCCGGACTGGTCCCGGTGCGGGACGGCCGCCGCGTGCGCGGCGACATCTACGCGGTCTGCCCGGCCCTGCTCGCCCTGATGGACGAGATCGAGGAATACGCGCCCGGCCGGCCCGGCTGCTTCGTGCGCCGGCCAGTGCTGGCCCGCCCGCTGGCGCCGCCCGGCGCCGCCGCGGTGGCCTGCCAGTACTACCCCATCGATCCGGCCTGGCGCGGGGCGGCGCCGGACGTCGCCGCGGACGACTGGATCGCCTACCGCCAGGCCCGCGGACACCCCGTATCGCCGTAAGGTTCTACTGCAAAACCGCCCCGTAAGACACCCGTAGTAACAACGGACTACAATGGGTACCTGTCTTCACGCTTTAAGCCCGTCCAGGCCACCCGCCGGGTCCGGGCACTATAAAGGTCATCGTATGCAAAAACGGGTTCCCGTTGCCCCTGATGCCGCCCACTGTTCCACGTGTATGTTGGGCCACGTGTGTGTCCCGGTCGGGATGGCAGCCGCCGAAGTGGAAAAGCTGGACGAGCTGGTGAAAGAGCGTGTGCGCCTTGAAAAGGGCAAGACGCTGTATTCGCTGGATCACCCCCTGGACGCCGTCTACGGCGTGCGCTTCGGCAGCCTGAAAACGCAGCTCGAGGACGCCACCGGCCAGATCCAGATCACCGGTTTCCACCTGCCCGGCGAGATCGTCGGCATGGACGGCATGCTCGACGGCAAGCACGTCTCGGCCGCCGTCGCGCTGGAAGACTCCGAAGTCTGCGTGATCCGCTTGAACGAAGTCGACCGCGTGGCCGCCCACCTGCCCTCGCTGCAGCAGCAGTTCCGCCGCCTGATGAGCCGCGAGATCACGCGCTCGCACCAGATGCTGGCGTCGCTGGGCTCGATGCGTTCCGAACAGCGCCTGGCCGCGTTCCTGCTGAACCTGTCGCAGCGCTATGCCTCGCTGGGCTACTCGTCCACCGAGTTCGTGCTGCGCATGAGCCGCGAGGAAATCGGCAACTTCCTGGGCCTGACGCTGGAGACGGTCAGCCGGCTGTTCTCGCGTTTCGCGCGCGACGGCCTGATCCGCATCAACCAGCGCGAAGTCCGCATCCTGGACCAGCCCGCGCTCAAGCAACTGCTGGGCCACGAGGGCTGCTGACGCCCGCCCGCGCCATGCGCCGCACCGCCGCACCCGGCGCCTCACAGCCCTGCCCGGCGCCGCGCCTGTCGCGCTCGCCCCGGGCCTGGTGCGCGGCGGCGCTGGCCCTGGCGGCCCTGCTACCTCTGGCGGCGCATGCGCAGACGCCGCTGCCCGATCCCTACGATTACGACGAACCCGTGCCCGCGCCCAAGCGGGTGGCGGTGCCGCGCTGGCAGGCGCTCGAACTGGGCAGGCCCGGCCATCGCTACAAGGTACCGGTCTATGCTAACCGGAACCTGGCGCGCGCCGACCTGCGCGATATCAAGCAAATCGTGATCGTGTTCCACGGCGTCAAGCGCAACGCCGACGCCTATTACGAAACCGTCGCCACGCTGCTGGCCGCCAATCCCGCCCGCGCCAATGACACGCTGATCCTGGCGCCGCGCTTCGTCGGCTCGATCGACTCGGGCTTCGCCGGCATGGCCGCGTGGCGCAAGGCCAGCTGGGAGGACGGCGAGGACAGCGTGCAGGCCAGCGGCCGACCGGCGCCGGTCAGCTCGTTCCAGGTGATCGACGACCTGCTGCGCAGCCTGGACGACCGCAAGCGCCTGCCGATACTGGCCGGCATCGTGCTGGCCGGCCACTCCGGCGGCGGCCAGCTGGTGCAGCGCTATGCGGTGCTCAATCCCGTCGACGGCCCGCTGCGGCGCGACGGCATCGCCATCCGCTACGTGATCGCGAATCCTTCCTCCTACCTGTACCTGACCCACGAGCGCCCGCGCCCCGACGGCAAGGGCTACGCGCCCTACGAACGCGGCATCTGCCCCACCTATAACCAGTACAAGTACGGCACCGACAAGTTGCCGGCGTACGCGCAGGAAACCGACGACACGCGCCTGTTCATCCGCTACGCGGAGCGCGACGTGACCTACCTGCTGGGCGGCGCGGACAACAACCCCGAGCACCGCCTGCTGGACAAGACCTGCGGCGCCGAAGCGCAAGGCGCCACGCGGCTGGCGCGCGGCACGGCCTACCTGCAATACGAGCGCATCGTCGCGGCGCGCGGCAACCACCCCGTGACGCTGCACCGGGCCGGCTTCGAAGTGACCGGCGTCGGCCACGACAACAAGGGCATGTTCAGCTCGGTCTGCGGCGCGCGCGCGCTGCTGGGTGAAAACGCGATCGCGCCAGCCGGCGCGGCCGCCTGCACGGTGATCGAGCCGCCGCGCAAATAGCCCGGAAAGCCATGTGCTGGTTATTGACGCGAAACTGAACGAATATCCCGGACGGACGCAGGGGTGCATTTTGGCGCCGACAGGCGCAACATAGGCGGGTACCGTCTCCGTGGAAGACAGATATGAGCCAAGCGTATCTCGACATGCCCGACGCCAAACGCCGCATCAAGGCGATCTTCGTCGGCTCCATGGGCAACCTGGTCGAATGGTATGACTTCTACGCCTATACCGCCTTCGCCCTGTATTTCGCCCCCGCCTTCTTCCCCTCGCACGACCCGGTCGTGCAGCAACTGAACGCCGCCACGCTGTTCGCCGCCGGCTTCATCGTGCGGCCGCTGGGCGGCTGGCTGTTCGGCCACCTGGCCGACCGCCACGGGCGACGATTGTCGCTGATGGTGTCGGTGGGCATGATGTGCGTGGGGTCGCTGATCATCGCGGTCACGCCCACCTATGCCTCGATCGGGCTGGCGGCGCCGGCGCTGCTGGCGCTGGCGCGGGTCATCGAAGGCCTGAGCCTGGGCGGCGAATACGGCGCCAGCGCCACCTATCTCACCGAGATCGCCGATCCGAACCACCGCGGCTTCTATTCCAGCTTCCAGTACGTCACGCTGATCGGCGGGCAGCTCTGCGCCATCCTGGTGCTGCTGTTGCTGCAGAACGTGTTCCTGACGCACGAGCAGCTGGTGCAATGGGGCTGGCGCATTCCCTTCGTGATCGGCGCCATGCTGGCCATCATCACCGCCGTCATGCGGCGCGACATGCCGGAAACCGATTCCTACAAGCAGGCCAGCCAGCACAAGCCGCAGACCAGCTCGCTGCGCGGCCTGCTGCGCTATCCGCGCGAGGTCGCGATCGTGGTCGGCCTGACGGCCGGCGGCACGGCGGCGTTCTACACCTTCACCACCTACATGCAGACCTTCGTGCGGCAGACGGCCGGGTTCTCCGACATCGTCACCACCTACGTGATCGCCGCGTCGCTGATCTTCGCGCTGATCCTGCAGCCGCTGTACGGCGCGCTGTCCGACAAGATCGGGCGCAAGCCGCTGCTGGTGTTCTTCGGCATCGCGGGCGCGCTGCTCACGGTGCCGTTGCTGATGACGTTGTCGCATACCCGCTCGCCGTTCATCGCCTTCCTGCTGATCTGCGCGGCCTGGCTCTTCACCGCCGGCTACACCTCGATCAACGCGGTGGTGAAGGCCGAGCTCTTTCCCACCAACATCCGCGCCACCGGCGTGGCGGTGCCATACGCGATCACCGTGTCCATCTTCGGCGGCACCGCGCCGGCCATCGCCCTGTGGTTCAAGCAGCAGGGCCACGAGCAGTGGTTCTACTACTACCTGGCGGGCGTGATCTTCATTTCGCTGCTGGTGTACGCCACCATGCGCGACACCAAGCACCAGTCGGCGATGCACCGGCACGAGTGATCCGGCTTCCCACGGCGCGGCGCGGCAATTCGCCCGTCGCGCCGGGGTCCCTTGAAAAAAAGTGTAAGCGTGCGGCCCGGGGGCTTGCGGTGGCAGCCGCTTCGGCCAATACTTAACCTTATGGTTAAGTTAATGAATTCCCCGCTCGACGACGCTCAACTGGACCGTGTGTTCTCCGCCCTGGCGGATGCCACCCGGCGCCGGGTGCTGGCCGACCTGGAGCCGGGCCCGGCTTCCGTCGGCACGCTGGCCCGGCCCCATGCAATGTCGCTGCCTGCCTTCATGAAGCACTTGCGGGTGCTGGAGGACGCCGGCCTGATTGCCCGGGCCAAGGATGGCCGGGTAGTCCGCTGCACCTTGTCGGCCGGGCCGATGCGGTCGGCGTCCGACTGGCTGGCGCGCTACGAGAAATTCTGGAACGGGCAGCTCGACTCGCTGGCCCGCTACCTTTACCACGAAGAGGAGACCCACCCATGTCCACCGACACCGAACTCCAATTGCGCCTCCGGCGGCGCTTCAACGCCCCCGTCGAACGCGTCTGGCGAGCCTGGACCGAACCGCAAGCGCTGATGCGCTGGTTCGGCCCCGCCGAAACACGCGAAGTGCTGCTGGCCGAAACCGACCTGCGGGTCGGCGGCGCCTACCACATCGGCTTTGCGACCGAAGACGGGCTGGCGCACTACGCCCGGGGCCAATACCGGGAAGTGCAGCCGCAGCGCAAACTGGTCTTCACCTGGACCTGGCGCGACGCGCCGCAGGAAACGTCGTTGATCACGCTGACATTTACGCCCGCGGACCACGGCACCGACCTGGACTTCCTGCAGACCCCGTTCGTCGACGAGGCCACCCGCGACAGCCATGGCAGCGGCTGGGCCGGCGCGATGGACCGGCTGGCGGCCGACCTGGCCGGCGCGGCGTAGGCGCCCTCCCGGCCCCGCTAACGGCGCGCGCCCGTCAAGGGCCGCGCCGGCGCCTCGGGCGCGGCCGTGATGCGTTCGGCGTGTGGCGACAGGATCTCGAGCGGCGCCGTGGCGTGGGCCACGCAAGGCAGGATCCAGCCTTCGTCCTTTTCGTCGCGCGACAGGCCGGGCCACTCGATGCGGTAGCGCACCGCGCCCGCGCGCAGCTGGCACATGCACGCGCGGCAGGTGCCGTTGCGACAGGAACTGGGCAGCTTGATGCCGGCCGCCTGCGCCGCGGCCAGCACGGAGGTGTCGGCATCGGCGGCGAAGCGCCACCCGGACGGCTGCAACAGCACGGCAAAGGACGGCATGGGCGTTGTCCCCGGCGCTCAGGCGGCGTGTTCCTGCCAGTCCAGCTGCCAGGCGCCGGACAGCACGTTCTGCAGCCACAGCGTGCAGGTCAGCGTCTTGGCGTCGGTGACCTCGCCCTTGGCGCAGGCGGCGTACAGATCGGCGGGGTCGGCGCTGAATACGTCCAGGAATTCATCCTGGTCCAGTTGCCGGGGCCCGGCGCGCAGCCCGCGCGCGAAGTAGATGTGGATGATCTCGGTGGAATAGGCGATGGCCAGGTGCAGGGCGCCGGCGCGGGCCCACTGCGTGGCGGTATAGCCGGTTTCCTCGAGCAGTTCGCGCTTGCCGCAGGCCAGCGGGTCCTCGCCGGGATCGAGCTTGCCGGCCGGAAATTCCGTCATGACGCGGCCGATCGGATAGCGATACTGGCGCTCGAGCAGCACGCGGCCGTCGTCGAGCAGCGGGATCACCACCACCGCGCCCGGATGCACCACGTATTCGCGGGTGGAGGTGTTGCCGTTGGGCAGGCGCACCACGTCGTTGCGGATCTTGAGGAAACGGCCGTCGTAGGCGGCCTCGCTGGAGACGCGTTCTTCGTACAGATGGGAATCGGGCTTGTCGGTCATGGCGGGCGTGATGGAGTTCAGCGCGGGGGCAGCGCGAAACCGTGCCGGCCCGCGCGCGAAGAGCTTGCAGCTTACCATCGGCTCCGCGCCGTCCAGGCGTCGACGCGGATCACGATCTTGCCGAAGTGACGGCCCGAGGCCAGGCGCTCGAACGCGGCCGGCACGGGCGCGGCCGGCGGCAGAGAAAGCCCCCCACGCTCGCCGCTGCGCGGGTCGCTGCCCCCCGAGGGGGCGTTTTTGCCTTGGGGCGGCCCGGCGGAAAAAAAGCCCCCCACGCTCGCCGCTGCGCGGGTCGCTGCCCCCCGAGGGGGCGTTTTTGCCTTGGGGCGGCCCGGCGGCAAAAAAAGCCTCACGCCGTGGCCTGGCGCCAGTACGATATATGGGAACCACACGATCCAGTGGCGGCATTCATTCTCACCAATGTTGCCTTTAAGGAACCAATTCAATCGCAGGCGGCGACGCCCAGGAAGGCATGATGGCTACACCCCTCCCCCACGACCGGCTCGGCGGCATCGAGGTTTTCGTGCAGGCCGCCGAAGCCGGCAGTTTCGCGCTGGCGGCCGAGCGCCTGAACCTGACCCGTTCGGCGGTC
Source organism: Achromobacter sp. KK8 (assembly GCF_054188005.1). Lineage (NCBI taxonomy): Bacteria > Pseudomonadati > Pseudomonadota > Betaproteobacteria > Burkholderiales > Alcaligenaceae > Achromobacter > Achromobacter sp. KK8. The sequence continues at coordinate 5,634,454 of NZ_CM135178.1, forward strand.
GGCAAGTCCATCGCGCGGCTCGAGGCCCGGCTGGGCGCGCGGCTGTTTCATCGCACCACGCGCCAGCAGAGCCTGACCGACGCCGGCCAGGCCTATTACGACCGCTGCGTGCGCGCGCTTGCCGAGCTGTACGACGCCGAGGCGGAGCTGGACAGCGGCCGCCGCTCGCCACAGGGCCGCCTGCGCGTCAGCGCGCCGGTGGTGTTCGGCCGCCATTGCGTGGCCCCGGTACTGCGCGAACTGGCGGCGCGGCATCCGCAGTTGCAGATCGAGATTTCGTTCAACGACCGCGTGGTCGACCTGATCGAGGAAGGCTACGACCTGGGCATCCGCATCGGCGCGCTACCCGACAGCGCGAGCCTGGTGGCGCGGCGCCTGGGCCTGCAGACCATGGGCATAGGCGCGTCGCCGGCCTACATTGCGGCGCATGGGCGCCCGCAAACGCTGGATGAAATGCGCCAGCACGTGGGCGTGGCCTACGCCCGTGGCGGCGTCGAAAAGGGCTGGTCGTTGATGGAGGCGGACGGCGAGGTGGTGCAGCTGCGCGTGCCGCCGCGCCTGCGCATGGACGATCTGCAAGCCATCGCCGACGCGGCCATCGCGGGCGTCGGACTGGCCTGGCTGCCTTGCTGGATGCTGTCGCACTACGTGCGCACCGGCGAACTGGATGTGCTGATGCACGGCGACCGCATGGCGGCGCAGCCGGTGCATGCGGTGTGGCCCCAGGCGCGCTACCTGCCGTCGAAGACGCGCACCGCGATCGACGCGCTGGCCGAACGGGTGCCGGCGATGCTGGCGACGTGGTGACGAAAGCGCGCGGCGCGGCGGCCGCGCGGTGTGGGCGGCAAGCGCCGCCCGAGCCTCAGTCGAACTTGCGGCGCGCGTCCAGCGCCAGGCCGGCGCCGATGCTGCCGAACAGGTCGCCCTCGACGCTGCGCGCCTGCGGCACCAGCGCCGAGACGCATTCGCGCAGTCGCGGCACGCGACTCGAACCGCCGGTGAAGAACACCGTGTCCACATCGGAGGGCGCGACGCCCGCGTCGCGCAGCAGGGTGCCGACGGTCTGCTCGATCTTCTCGATCAGCCGCGCCACGCTGTTGTCGAACGACGGCCGGCTCACGTCCACGCCAAGTTCGGGCGCGATGCGCGACAGGTCGATGCGCGCCGCCGGCGCCTCGGACAGCGCGATCTTGGCCTCTTCCACCTGCACCGCCACCCAGTGGCCGGCGCGCTGCTTGACCAGGTTCAGCAGCAGGTCGATCTTGTCGCGGTCGCCAGCCTCGGCACGGATGTAGGCGAAGTGCTCGGCGGCCTTGCGGGTGTAGGCCTGGTTGATGGTGTGCCAGCAGGCCAGGTTGCCGTACTGCGTGGACGGCACGTCCTTGCCGCTGCGCAACTGGCTGCCCAGGCCCAGCAGCGGCATGACGTGCGCCAGGCTGAGCTGCTTGTCGAAGTCCACGCCGCCGATGTGCACGCCGCCGTAGGCCAGGATGTCGTCGCGCCGGTCCGGCTTGGCGGCACGGCCGGGCCCCAGGCGGATAAGCGAAAAGTCCGATGTGCCGCCGCCAATGTCGATGACCAGCACCAGTTCCTCGCGGTCGATCTGCGACTCGTAGTCGAAGGCCGCGGCCAGCGGCTCGAACTGGAATTCGATGTCGGTGAAGCCGACGCTGCGCGCGATTTCGCCCAGGGTGTCCTGGGCGGTCTGGTCGGCGGCGGGGTTGTCGTCGACGAAGAACACCGGCCGGCCCAGCACGGCGCGCGAGAAGTCGCGGCCGGCGGCCGTTTCGGCGCGGCGCTTGAGCTCGGCGATGAAACGCGTCAGCAGCACGCGGAACGGGATCGAGCGGCCCTGCACCTCGGTGGAACCGTCGATCAGCGAGCTGCCCAGCAGGCTCTTCATCGAGCGCATCAGGCGCCCGTCGTAGCCCGCCAGGTAGTCGGAGATGGCCGCGCGGCCGTAGCTGACCTCGGCGTCTTCATCGTGAAAGAAGATGGCCGAGGGCAAGGTGGTCTTGCCGTCTTCAAGAGCCAGGAGCGCGCGCTGGTCGGGGCGGCTCCAGCCGACGGTGGAGTTCGACGTGCCGAAGTCGACGCCGCATGCGGTGGAAATCATGGAAATTCGGGGGCTGAAAGCAAAACGGCGCACAAGTGTAGCCGCAACCGCCCGAAACGCCATGTCACCCGGGGCGGCGCAGCGCCAGCGCCACGAAAACCAGCGTGACCACGGCCGCCAGCAGCCCGCCGCCGAAACCGGCGGCGTAGCCGAGCTGGGCGGCCAGCGCGGTGATGAGCGACGAGGTCAGGATTTCGCCCAGGTCGCGCGCGCTCTGCACCGCCGTCATGTCGGTGCCGGCCTGCGTGCCGCGGGCGGCAAAGCGCATCGCCAGCGTCATCAGCGCCACCGAGGCGGCGCCGGCGCCGAACGAACCCAGCGCCTGGGCCAGGTAGGCCATCAGCGCGGGCTGCGCGGCCCAGCCCCGCGCCTGCGCCAGCCAGGCCACCGCGGCCGCGCCCGAGGCCGCCAGCCCCAGGGCCAATGCGCCGCGCGCGCCCAGGCGCCCGACCAGCCAGGCGCCGCCGCCGCACCCCAGCAGCACCGTCACCGCGCCGCCGGCCATGCCGAGCTGCCCCACCGCGTCCACCGGCCAGCCCGCATCGACCAGGAACAATTTGGACAATCCATAGCCCGCCACCGCCGTCATCGCCGACAGGAACGCCGCCAGTACCAGCGCCCAGGCGCCGGGCCGGCGCGCGAAACCGGCCAGCGAGGCGCGCCGCGGCGCGGCCGCGGGTTCGGGCAGCGCGGTTTCCCGCCACCCCAGCGCCATCAGCAGGCTGAACGCCACCACCGCGGCCAGCAGCGCCAGCGCGCCGCCCTGCCCCAGCCGGCCGGCCAGCACCAGGCAACCGGGCCCGCCGGCGAAGAAGCCGACCATGGTGCCGCCCACCTGCACGGCGTTGGCGCGCGCCAGGGCCTGGCCCTGGAAGCGCTCGGCGGTCAGGCCATCGGTGGCGATGTCCTGCGTTGCGCTGGCCAGCGAGGCCAATGCCATCAGGCCCACCACCCAGGGCGCGCTGGCTGCGGCGATGCCGGTCATGGCCACCGCCGCCAGGCAGGCCAGCACCACGGCCTGCATCGGCAGGATCCAGCTGCGGCGCCGGCCGAGCGTGGCGCGCCAGCGGTTGTCGACCAGCGGCGCCCACAGGAACTTCAGCACCCAGGGCAGCCCCACCAGCGGCAGCCAGGCCAGCGCATGCAGGGGCGCGCCATCGCGCCGCAGCAGCGTGGGCAGCGCCTCCATGGCCACGCCCAGCGGAATGCCCTGGGAAAAATACAGCGCGCCGATCATGACGAACAGGCGCGCATTGGCGATAGGCTTCACGTCGATTTCCTTCAAGCTTGCGAGGCCGCGCCGGCGCGGCGGTGTTCACTGCCATGCCCGGGCGTGACGAACAGGATGCGGGCCGGACAGGCCACGTGCAGCCGGTGCCACACGCCGCGCGGCACCACCACGCTGCGCCGCGCGTCCAGCAGCACGTCGGTCTCGGCGCCGGTCGCGTCCATCAGCGTCAGCACCACGCGGCCCTCCAGCACGCAGAGCATTTCCTCGCCCGCGGGATGGCGTTCCCAGACGTCGCCATGCACGTCGGCGTCGCAGGCCGCGGCCTTGACGCCGACCAGCCAGCCTTCGTGCGGCGCCAAGCGGCGCAGCTTGCCGATATCGCGCATGGCGCCGTCGGCGCCGAGCGCCATGAAATGATCGAGCCAGTCGAACACTGGCGGGGGGATGAGCGTGGCCAATCCGTTTACTCCTTCGAATGATGGCCGGGCGGCGCGCGCCGCCCGTGTGGGGCGCGCCGTTCAATACTCGGCGCGCAGGGTCAGCATGAGGTTGCGCGGTTCGCCGTAGCGGTTGTTCCAGGCCGTGCCCGACAGGCTCTGGTAATAGCCGCGGTCGAACACGTTGTTGACGTTCAGCGCGGCGGTCAGGTGCTTGTCGACGCGGTAGGCGAGGCGCAGGTCCACCAGCGCGTAGCCGCCCTGGCGCAGCGTGACCGGGCCCGACTCGGTCGAGTAGCCGGACTGCACCTGCAGGCCGCCGCCCACGCTCAGGCGCCGCTGCATCGTCGGCAGCGCATAGTTCGTCCACAGCCGGAAGATGTGCTTGGGCGTGAAGCTGGCGAACGGCTGGCCGCCCGCCTGCGTGTCGGTCAGGTACTTGCTGGTGTTGAAGGTGTAGCCCGCGGCCACCGTCCAGTACGGCGTGATGTTGCCGCTGGCCTCGGCCTCGAAGCCGCGGCTGCGCACCTCGCCGCCAGCCACGTAGTAGCAGTTCTGGCCGACGCAGGGCCAGGCGGGATCCTGCTGCGCGCGATTCTTCTGGCGGATCTGGAACACGGCCAGCGATACGTTCAGCGCGCCGTCCATCAGTTCGCCCTTGATGCCGGCCTCGTAGTTGGTGCCGGTGACCGGGTCCAGCCCCTGGCCGTCGCGCGTCAGCTGGGTCTGCGGCTGGAACACCTCGGCATAACTGCCGTACAGCGACCATTGGCGGTCCAGGTCGACGATCAGCCCGCCGTAGGGCGTGAATTCGGGATCGATGCGCTGGCGCGAAGCGGGCGCGTCCTGGTTCCACCAGCTCATGCGTCCGCCCAGCACCAGCGTCAGCGGGTCGGCCAGCGAGAAGCGGCCCATGCCGTAGACGCCCTGCTGGCGCGCGCGCGTCTCGCCCGGCGAGGTATAGGGTCCCACGCCCGGCTCCGGCACGCTGCGCGGGTCCCAGTCGAACACGTTGACCGGCACGCGCAGCGCCGGCAACAACTGGCCGGTGTACTGCTCGGTCGTGGTGCGCTGGGCGTTGCCGCCCAGCAGCAGTTCGTGGCGGCGGCCGAACAGTTGCACCGGGCCGCTGACGTAGGCATCGACGCTGGCCTGGGTGTTGTCGAACTTGTAGGCGCCGCCCATCAGCGCCGACCCCAGGCCGGTCTGGCGGTCGATGGCGCCATAGGCGCCGGCGTACTTCAGGTTGCTGTCGGCGGTCAGATAGTTGGCGCTGACCTTGGCGCTCCACCCCTGGCCGAAGCGGTGCTCCAGGTCGGCGAATACCCGCGTCGTGTTCCAGTTGAAGCGGTCCCAGGCGGCGTCCAGGTAGGTCGAGCGCTTCAGGCCGATATCGCCGCCGTCCTTGTAGCGCGGCACGCCCGCCATGTTGGTAGTGGAGCGGGTGCGCTGGTATTGCAGGCCGGCCGAGAGCACGGTGTCCGGGCCCAGGTCGACCTCGCCGATGCCGTAGAACAGCGCCGACTTCTGGTCCGCCACGTCGTAGAAATAGCCGCGGTCCTCGAGCGCCGTGACGATGCGGCCGCGCACGCTGCCGCTGTCGTTGAGCGGGCCGCCGAGGTCGGCCTCGACGCGGTAGCGGTCCCAGCTGCCGGCGCTGAGCGCGCCGCTGAAGGCGAATTCGCGCTGCGGACGCTTGCGCACCAGGTTGACGGTGGCGGCGGGGTTGCCGGCGCCGTGCAACAGGCCGTTGGCGCCGCGCAGGATCTCGACGCGCTCGTACACCGCCATGTCCTGGGGCGACGCGGCCATGTTGCCCATCAGCACCGGCACCCCATCCTGCTCGTACGAATCGACCTTGAAGCCGCGGGCGTAGTAGGCGGTGGTCAGCAGTTGGTAGGGCTGCACCGTGATGCCGGTGGCGTGCTGCATCACCTCGTCCAGGCTCTGCAGGTTCTGCTGCCGCATCTGTTCCTGGCCGATCACCGTGATCGATTGCGGCGTCTCGCGCACCGTCAAAGGCAGCTTGCCCATGGTGGGCGTCGGCGCGGTCGCGGCGGATTCGCCGCTGACCGTCACCGCCGGCAACGTTGCCGCATCGCCCGCCTGCTGGGCCTGCGCTGGCCCCACCGCCGTCAACGCCAGCCACACCGGCCAATGGCGCGCCGCGCCCTTGCGCGGCCGTGCCGCCCTGTTCCTGAACCTTGATCGCACCGCCGTTCCTCTTTCCTGGTTACTGAGAATTATTCTCAAACCATTCTAGAGAGCGGCCCGGCGCGCCACTGGCGATTGCGGAAGTCTCGCTGGCGATTGCGGAAGTTTTTACCGGGCGGGCCGAGGCGGCCGGGACGCGCCATGCGACGCGCGCGGCCGCCTCAGCCGATGACGACGGTCAATACTCGGCGCGCACCGTCAGCATGAAATTGCGCGGCTCGCCGTAGTAGTTGGTCCAGCTGGCATCGTTCAGGCGCTGGTAGTAGACGCGGTCGAACAGGTTGTTGGCGTTGAGCGCCACCGTCACGTGCTTGTCGACGCGGTAGGCCACGCGCATATCGGCCAGCGCGTAGCCGCCCTGGCGCAGCGTGATCGGTCCGGCCACGTTGTAGAAGCCCGATTGCACCTGCATGCCCCCGCCCACGCTCAGGCGCCGCCCCAGTCCCGGCAAGGCGTACTCGGTCCACAGGCGGAAGATGTGCCTGGGCGTGAAGCTGGCGAGGGCCAGGCCCGCCGAGCGGGTGTCGGTCAGGTAGCGGGTGGTATTGAAGGTATAGCCGGCCGCCAGGTTCCAATAGGGCGTGATGTTGCCCGCGGCCTCGATTTCGAATCCCCGGCTGCGCACTTTGCCGCCCGGGATCGAAGGGCAATTCCTGCCCCGGCAAGGCACCGGCGAAGGCGCGACCTGGGCCCGATCCTTCTGGTCGATCTGGAACAGCGCGAGCGACACGTTCAACGCCTCCGCCAGTTCGCCCTTGACGCCAACCTCGTAGTTGGTGCCCGTCATCGGGTCGAGCATCTTGCCATCGCGGTCCTTGTCGCTCTGCGGCTTGAACACTTGCGCATAGCTGCCATAAAGCGACCATTGGCGATTCAGGTCGACGATCAGCCCGCCGTAGGGCGTGAATTTCGCATTGACGCGCTTTTCGGCAGTCGGCGACGCCAGACGGCTCCAGTCGAAGCGACCACCCAGCACCAGGGTCACGGGATCGGCGAGCGAGAAACGGCCCATGCCGTAGATGCCCTGTTCGCGCTCGGGATTCCTGCCATCGGACTTGTAGGGGCCGACGTCATAACTCGGCACATCATGGGGGTTCCAGTTGAACACATCGATGGGCGTGCCATGGACGGTCCCGAGCGCGACCGCGTTGGAGTTCTCCCAGGTGGTGCGCAGTGAATTGGCCCCGATCAGCAGTTCGTGGCGCCGGCCGAACAATTCGATCGGCCCGCTGACATAGGCGTCGAAACTGGTCTGGCTGTTGTCGTAGCGGATGCCCTGGCCGTACAGCGTCGTACCGGTGCCCGTCTTCGGGTCGACGCCGCCCATGCCGGTGAGGTACTTCATTTCGGAATCGGACTTCAGATGATTGAAGCTGAGCTTCGCGGTCCAGCCCGGGCCGAAGCGGTGTTCCAGGTCGGCAAACAAGCGCGTGGTGTTCCAATTGGAATGGCTGTCGATGGATTCCAGGTTGGTCGAGCGCTTCAGACCGAGCGGACTGCCGTCCTTGTAGCGCGGCACGCCGCCCATGCTGGGCGGCGGATTGGAACGCACCCGTTGATATTGCAGTCCGGCCGACAGGACGGTGCCCGGACCCAGGTCGACCTCGCCGACGCCGTAGAAAAGACCGGTCTTCTGGTTTGCCGCCTGATAGAAGAAACCACGATCCTCCAGGACGCCGACGACACGACCACGCACGCTGCCGCTGTCGTTGAGCGGACCGCCGAGGTCCGCCATGGCGCGATAGCGATCCCAGCTGCCGGCGCTGAGTTCGCCACCGAAAGTGGTCTCGCGTTGCGGGCGCTTGCGCACCAGGTTGATGGTGGCCGCCGGATTGCCCGCGCCGTGCAGCAGGCCATTGGCGCCGCGCAGAATTTCGACGCGCTCGAACACCGCCACGTCTTCGGGCGTAGCGGCGACATTGCCCATCATGGTCGGCACGCCGTCCTGCTCGAAAGAGTCGATCTTGAAACCGCGGGAGTAGTACGCCGTGGTCAGGCGACTGTGCGGCTGCACCGTGATGCCCGTGGCGTGCCGCATGACGTCGTCCAGGGTTTGCAGGTTCTGCTGGCGCATCTGCTCCGGCCCGATCACGGAGATCGATTGCGGCGTCTCGCGCACGCTCAAGGGCAGCTTGCCCAATGTCGGCTGTTGCGCACTGGCGGCCTCGCGTTCGCCGCTGACGGTGACTGCCGGCAGCGTGGCCGCGTCCTTGGCATCCCTGGCGTCGCCGGCCAGCGCCGGCCCCGCCGCCACCGCCAGCCAGAGCGGCCAATGGCGCGCCGCCCGCGCGCGCCGCGCCTTGTTCCTGGACATTGAACGCATGGGTACTTCTCCTTCTTTGATACTGAGAATTATTCTCATACAATTTGAAGGAGAATCCGCAGCGCGCAAGCGTTTGTAAGACTCTTGCTATGTTCAGCGACCAGGAACCAGCGCGCTGGGCAGCACCCCGTAGCGCCGCTGGAAGGCCTTGGTGAAGTGCGAATCGGTATAGCCGCAGGCATAGGCGGCCTGCGACACGCTCATCTCGCCGGCGGCGAGTAGCGCGTGCGCCTGGGCCATGCGCTGCTCGCGCACGAAGGCGTAGACACTGCATCCGAACACGCGGCGAAAGCCCGTGGTGAGCTTGTTGACGTTGACGCCGGCGCGGCGCGCCAGCTCGGGCAAGGTGGGGGGATGCTGAAGATCGGCCAGCAGCAGGTCGCGCGCGTGGTGCAGGCGTTCGGTATCGGCGCGCGACAGGCCGGGCGGCGGCGCCGCGGCCTGTGCCGGCTGCAGGGCGCCCAGCGCCAGCGCGGTCAGTTCGAGGGCCTTGGCGGACAGGTACATGCGCTTGAGCGCGCCCTGCATGGGACAGGCCAGCATCTGCCGGCCCAGGGCCTGCAGCGGCGGCGCCAGCCGCAGGTTGGCCTCGGCGTAGGAATCATCGTGGCACGGCGCGCGCAGCAGGCGGACGATGTCGGCGGGATCCAGCGACAGGGAGTCGCGCAGGTGGTCCAGCGAGGTGCGCAGCGAGACAAAGCGCAGCGACCGGCGCGCGCCGAACTCGTGCTCCATGCGCAGCGGGTCGCGGCACAGGCTCAGGTGCAGCAGCGGTCCGCTGACTTGCGCGGTCGGCGCGCCCGGCACGCGGTAGCGCAGTTCCCCTTCCAGCACCAGCACCAGCTTCAGGCCGGGTGTCAGGTCTTCGAGCACCCGCTCGCCGCGCTCGAAGCGCAACGTGCCGCCGGCCAGGGACATGGCTGGCGTGGCGGCCGGAACGGCCCAGTCGAGTTCAGGATGCGAAGCGGTCACGGTGGCGGGCCCGGGCGGGATCCGACGCTTTATTGAGAGTGACTATTATTACCGTTTCACCCGTTTCATGCCAACGCGGCATTGCGCGCCGCGCGCCGCAGCGCCTGTGGCGGCTGGCCGTAGACCCGCAGAAAGGCGCGGCGCATGCGTTCGCTGTCGGTGAAGCCGACCCGCCGGGCGACGCTGTCGATACTGCCATCGCCCTGTTCGATCTGCGCGCGCGCGGTCTCGGCGCGAATGCGCTCGACCGCCTTGGCGGGCGTTTCGCCGGTCTCGGCCTTGAAGCTGCGCAGGAACTGGCGCGGGCTGACGCAGGCGACCCCAGCCAGTTGTTCCACCGTCAGCGCCGTGCCCAGGTTGCCGCGGATATGCTCCAGCACGGCGCGCATGCGTTCGCTGTCGGGCGCCAGGTCCTGCAGGGCCGAGAACTGCGACTGCCCGCCCGAACGCCGGTGGTAGACCACCATTTCGCGCGCGGTCTCGGCCGCCACGTCCACCCCCAGGTCGGCCTCGACCATGGCCAGCGCCAGGTCGATGCCGGCGGTGATGCCGGCCGACGTCCAGGTGTCGCCGTCGCGCACATGGATGCGGTCGGGCTCGACCCGGACCGTGGGATGGTTGCGCGCCAGCGCCGCGGCATGGCGCCAATGGGTGGTGGCGCGCAGCCCATCGAGCAGGCCGGCGGCGGCCAGCACCAGCGCGCCGGTGCACACGCTGGCCAGCCGCCGGCCCTGGTGGCGCTGGGCCAGCAGGCGGGCGCGCAAGGCGGCGGTGACGGCGGTTTCGCGCGCGCCCTCGCCGCCCGGCACCACCAGGGTATCGGCCGGCGTGCCGCGCCACGGTCGCGTCTGCACGCCAATGCCGCAGGAACTGCGCACTTCGCCGCCATGCTCGGACACGACGTGGACCCGGTATGCCGGGCCAGCCGCCGTCCGCGCGAAACGGCCGGCGGTCTGGAACACGGCCGCGGGGCCGGACATGTCCAGCAGCTGGAAATCGGGCACCAGCAGGAAGGCGACGTGGTGGGTCATGACGGATTGGCGTTTTTTGAGGGAATTATGTCATTCACGCCAAAGTGTGCGTCGATACAGTGGGGCCTGTCAAACCCGACCTGTCCGCCCCTTCCTTTCCCATGCCCTCCTCGCCCTCGCCCGCCACGGGCCGCCGCAACGCCCGTATCCTGGCCGTGTGCCAGGGCCTGTTCATCGCCGCGATTTCCATCGATCTGACGCTGACCGCGCTGACCGGCCACATGCTGGCGCCGGACAAGGCGCTGTCGACGCTGCCGTTCGCGCTGATCACCGTCGCCGGCGCTGTCGTGACCTGGTTCGCTTCGCTGCTGATGCAGCGCATCGGCCGCCGCAACGGCTTCGCGCTGGGCGCCCTGGCCGGCGCGGCGGGCGGCGGCATCTCGGTGTGGGCGGTGTTCCACGACCACTTCTGGGCCTTCTGCGCGGGCACCGCGCTGGTGGGCGTGTTCCAGGCGTTCGCGCAGTACTACCGGCTGGCCGCGGCGGACGCGGTGGAACCGGCCGCCAAGAGCCGCGCGATTTCGGTGGTGATGACCGGCGGCGTCATCGCCGCGATCGCCGGGCCGGCGCTGGCGGCCTGGAGCCGCGACCTGTTCGCGCCGGTGGCGTTCGCCGGCGCCTACCTGATGGTGGCGCTGCTGGCGCTGTTGTCCGCCGCCCTGCTGTTCGGTTTCTATCGCGATACCGAAACGTCCGTGGCCGCGGGCGAGGCGCAGGCCGGGCTGCCGCCGCGGCCGCTGCGCGCGGTGGCGCGCCAGCCGGTGTTCATCGCCGCGCTGGCCAACAACGTGGTGGGATCGGTGTCGATGATGTTCATCATGACGGCCGCGCCGCTGGCGGCGGTGGCGTGCAGCCACAGCATCGGCGACGGCGCCAACATCATGCAGTGGCATCTGGTCGGCATGTACGCGCCGGCTTTTTTCGCGGGCGCGCTGATCCAGCGCTTCGGTCTGGCCAAGGTGCTGGGCGCGGGCATGCTGCTGAACGTGGCCTGCGCGCTGATCGCGATGGCCTCGCCGTCGCTGCCAGCGTTCTACGCGGCGCTGTTCTGCCTGGGAGTGGGATGGAATTTCATGTTCGTGGGCGGCACCACGCTGCTGGCGCAGTCGTACCGCCCATCCGAGCGCGCCCGCGCCCAGGGCGCGGCCGAGATGCTGCGCTATGCCGCCACCGCGGTGGCGACGCTGGCCGCCGGGCCGGCGCTGGACGCGTTCGGCTGGGAGGTCCTGAACGCCGCCATGCTGCCGGTGGTGCTGGCGGCCGGCCTGATGACCTGGCACTGGGCGCGCGGCTCGGCCCGGGCCGCCACGGCGGCCGGCCCGGCCTGACCAGGTCCGACCTGAAGCGGGCTGACCTGAAGCGGGCTGACCTGACCGAGCCCGACGTGCAGCGGGCCGGCCGGGCCAAGCCCCGCGGGCCCGGCGCTTACTGCTGCTGGCGGCGCTGCTCCAGTTCGCGCAGGCACTGGGCGACCCCGGCCTGCATCTGGGCGTTGGAGACGGCGGCGCGGTCCGAGACCTCGCGGCAGCGCACGTATTGCGCCTGGCTCTCGGGCGTGTCGCGGATCACGGCCGGCGCCGAGTTCGGATCGGGCGTGACGGTCATGCGCAAGGTGGAAGGCGGCGACAGGCTGCCGTCCTTGGAGCGCTGGCTGGGATATTGGAATTCCTGCGTGACCGGCGCCGCGTTCTGCGCCTGGGCCGCGCCGCCCAGGCAGGCCAGGGCCAGCAGGACGGCGGTGAGCGGGAGTTTCTTCATGACGACCTCTCTTTGTTGGTCGCGCCCGGGCCAGATACCCCGCCCGGTGACGCGCCGGTCTATCGTAGCCCCACGCGCGCCCGCGGGGCGTGCCAAGACGCTACGCCAGCCGCGAGATTTGTTTCTTGCGGTTTCCCCGGCGCCGTTCAGCGCGCCGCCGGCGGCTGGCGCAAGGGCGCCAGCAAGGACGACAGGCCGTTGTGGTCCAGCTCGTGCATCAACGCCAGCAGGCGCCCCAGTTCGCCCGGCGGAAAACCCTTGCGCGCGAACCAGGCCAGGTACGGCCCCGGCAGGTCGGCGATGAGGCGCCCCTGGTACTTGCCGAAAGGCATGGTGCGCGTCACCAGCAGCTGCAGCAGTTCGGGATCCATGGGCCGCTACCTCGCCTGGCCGAAGGCAATGTCGGCCGCCGGCACGGCGGCGATCTTCACGCCGAAGCTGGTCATCGACGAGAGCGTGGTGTTGTGGTGCGCGCGGATCTGCGCGCCTGGCGCGTGCGGCTTGTCCTGGGTGGTGTGGGCGTCGGCCGCCAAGGTGACCGGATAGCCCAGCGCCGCGGCGCGGCGCACGGTGGTGTCGACGCAGAATTCGCTGGCGTAGCCGCACACCACCAGCTGCGTGACGCCCGCCTGCGACAAGGCCTCGCCCAGGCCGGTGCGCAGGAACGAATCGGGGGTGGTCTTGCGTATCCGGATGTCGCCGTCGGCCGGCCGCAGGCGCGTATCCAGCTGCCATCCGGGTTCGCCTTGCGCCAGCGGGCTGCCGGCCGCCTCGTGCTGCACGTAGACCACGGGCGCGGCGGCGGCGCGGGCGCGCTCGGCCAGGTCGTTGATGCGCGCCAGCACGGCGCTGGCATCGGCGGGTTCAGGCGTGGTCTCGAACAGGGCGCGTTGCACGTCGATCACGATCAGGGCGGACGTCATGGTTCTCTCGGAAAAAGTGGGTCGCGGCCCGGCAAGGCCGGGCCCACCGGAACGGAAAGGCGGGCTAACCGCATTCGGCGCCGACCAGCGCGGGCGGCCAGATGCGCGCGTACATCCAGAAATGGCGCGGCTCGCCGCGCACCTGCCGGTAATGGTGCAGCAGCCCTTCGCGGTGGAAATGGCAGCGTTCCAGCACGCCGGCCGAGGCGGTATTGGTGTCCAGCACCGTGGCCTGCACCCGCGCCAGGCCCAGCGTCTGCAGGGCCCACGCGGTCATGGCCTCGCAGGCCCGCGACGCGATGCCGCGGCGCCAGTGCGAAGGCGCGAGGTCGTAGGCGATTTCGGCGCGACGCGCGCCCGGCGTGATCTCGTTGAACCCGATCGTGCCGATCAGGCGGTCGTCGGCCTCGACGATGGCCAGGCGCACGCAGTGGCTGGCGGCAGGGTCGGCATAGCCGCGGATCAATGGCGCCAGCGCGTCCGGGCCGTCCAGCTGCCAACTGGTGTGGCGGGTCACGTTGTCGTCGCGCAGATAGGCATACCAGTGTGTCGCGTCGGTGTCGCGCAAGGGACGCAGGCGCAGGCCGGAGATACCCAGGTCAGGCGCGCGTTGCGGCCAGTCGGCAAGAGGCAGGAGCATGGGGAAGCCACGTCGCAAAGATAGTGCCGGCGCGCCTTCGCGCCGGCCATGGGACAGCTTAACAGGCCAGCGCGCCCTCAGAAATCCAGCCGGCCCTTCAACTCGCCGAACGGCACCATGACGTGTTCGCGGTAGGCGGGGCGTTCGCGCAGGCGCTCGTACCACGCCCGCACGTGGGCCAGGGGCTCGTGGTCGATGTCCAGCTCGTAGTAGCGGTACAGCGCGGTGGCCGCGGGAATGTCGGCCAGTGTCAGCGCCTGGCCGTCCAGGTAGGGCTGCGCGGCCAGCACCGCATCGAGCTGGCGCAGGCAGGCATGGGTGGCGGCCAGGCTGCGCGCGATGGCCGGCAGGTCGCGCTGCGCTTCGGGGGTGCGGTAATAGCCCCAGAACACGCCGGCCAGGAAGGCCGGCTGCAACGCGGTCTGGGCCCAGTCCATCCAGCCATCGGCGCGCGCGCGTCGCGCCGGATCGGCCGACCAGAAGGCGTCGGCGCCATGGCGCGCGGCCAGGTAGCGCAGGATCGCGTGCGACTCCCACACCACCGTGTCGCCGTCGCGCAGCAGCGGCACCCGGCCATGGGGATTCATCCGCAGGAAGTCGGGCGTATCGAGCAGCCCGAACTGGCCGCCGGCCGGCACGTGCTCATACGCCAGGCCCAGTTCGCCCGCCAGCCACAGGACCTTCTGCACGTTGAAGGAACTGCGCCGGCCCCAGATCGTCAGCATCGCAAGCCCCCTTCGAGTGGCGCGTCAGCCGGCCACGACGATGCGCGGCTCGCACAGCACGGGAAAGTTGACCGAATTGGCGATGAAGCAGAAATGATGCGCGCGGGCATGCAGGGCCTCGGCCAGGCCGGCGTCGCCGCCCGCGGCGATGGTGACCTCGGGCCGTAGCGTGACCGAGACGAAGGCGCCGCCGCGCTGCGGATCTTCGCGCATGACACCTTGCGCGTCATCGCGGTAGGCCGTGACGATGATGTTCTCGACCGCGCAAAGGTGCAGATACCAGAGCTTGTGGCAGGCCGACAGCGAGGCCACCAGCAGGTCCTCCGGATTCCAGCGCGCCGCGTCGCCGCGGAATGCGGGATCGGCCGAACCGGCGATATCGGGCTTGCCCGGCGACTGGATCACGTGGTCGCGGGCATAAGCGGTGTAGCTGGCGGTGCCCTTGCCGGTATTGCCGGTCCAGGTCACGCCGACGTCGTAATGGTGTTCGCCTTTCATTGCGGCTTCCTCGCGGCGCGCCACGCCGGCGCGCAAAGATAGATAGCGTAGCGCATGCGCCGGGCGGGGGACGGCGACGAGCGCTACCGCCGATGAGCGTAGCGCGGGCCGCCTCGGCGCGCCGCGCCGATACGGCCAGGATGGCGGGCGGCGGCGGACATGCGGGCCTCGGCGCAAGGCCTGGCCGGTCGCCGCAGCGGCGTCAGGCCCCCTGCCCTTGCCGCGCCCCCATCAGCGAGCGCGACAGGCGGCTGGCCGCGGCGAGGATCGGTTCCTTCAACTCATGCAGCACGCTTTCGCCCAGGCGAGAAATCGGCCCCGAAATACAGACAGCTCCTTGCAGCGTCCAGTTGATGCCATAGACCGGCGCGGAGATGCTGGAGACCTCGGGATCGCGCTCCCCCAGCGACACCATGTAGCCGGCGCGGCGCACCGATTCATACGGTTCGCCCGGTTCGCCGGAAAAGGCGAGCAGCACGCGGCCCGGGCTGCCCAGTTCCAGCGGCAGGGCCGCGCCGACGCGCACGTGGTGCCGGATCGACTTGGGGCCCTCGACCCGCGCCATGCAGATGCGCTGCTTGCCTTCGCGCACGTAGAACGTCGCGCTTTCGCCGGTTGCCGCCGACAGCTCGCGCAGGATCGGCTGGACCACCTCGACGATGTTGAAGGTGGCCTGGTAACACGCGCCCAGCCAGCCGGCGGCGCGCGCCAGGCGCCAGGTGCCGTCGGGCCGCTGCGCCAGGTAATCGTCCATGGCCAGCGTGCGCGCCAGCCGCAGCACGGTGGAGCGATGGCAGCCGGTGCGCCGGCTCAGTTCCGCCAGCGACAGATGGGGGTCCTCCACGCCAAAGGCTTCGAGGATCCGCATCGCGCGGCGCACCGCCACTACGCCCTCTTCGCCCGGCGCGTCGGGGGATTCCGGGGTCAGGTCATCGTTCGTCATATGAAACATGTTCCGCTGTATGAACTCGTATTGTATTAGGTGGAACATCCCTCGACAATTCCTCCCATCAAAAACAAACATCGGAGACAAAACATGAAGCCGTTCGCACGCTTGCTGTCGGGCCTGGCCCTTGTGTGCATGAGCAGCCTGGGCGCGGCCCAGGGCTACCCCGACAAACCCATCCGGCTGATCGTGCCGTTCCCGCCCGGGGGCGGCACCGACGTGCTGGCCCGCGAAGCGGCGATCAAGGTGGCCGGCAACACCGGCTGGAACATCGTCACCGAAAACCGGCCCGGCTCGGGCGGCAACATCGGCGTGGACGCCGTCGCCAAGTCGGCGCCGGACGGGTATTCCCTGGTGCTGGGCCAGACCAGCAACCTGGCGATCAACCCGACCCTGTACGCCAAGCTGCCCTACGACCCCGAGAAGGACCTCACCGCCATCGGCCTGGTCGCCGATGCGCCGCTGGTGATCGTGGTGCCGGCCAACTCGCCGCTCAAGACCTTCGAGGACATGATCGCGGCGGCCAAGGCCAAGCCGGGGACATTGAACTTCGCCAGCTCCGGCAATGGCACGGTGGCCCACCTGGCGGCGGTGCAGTTGCAGAACGCGGCGGGCATCCAGCTCACGCACATCCCCTACAAGGGCGCGGCGCAGGCGTCCAACGACCTGATCGGCGGGCAGATCGACATGTATCTGTCTTCCGTGCCGACGCTCATCGGCCACGTGCGCAACGGCAAGATGCGGGCGCTGGCGGTGACCTCGGCGCAGCGCGTGCCCGACATGCCCGACGTGCCCACCATCGCCGAGCGCGGCTTCCCCGGCTTCGAGGCCGTGACCTGGTTCGGCCTGGCCGCGCCGGCCGGCACGCCCAAGGACATCGTGCAGCGCCTGAATGCCGAGTTCAACAAGGCGCTCCAGACGCCGGAGCTGCGCGTCAAGTACCAGGAACAGGGCGCGCGCGTGCTCACTGACACCCCGGAAGCGTTCGCCAGGCTGATCCACGACGACCGCATCCGCTGGGGCAAGATCGTCAAGGACTCGGGCGCGAAGGTGGAGTGATTCGGCCGTGGCTGCCCTTTACGCCTACTCCAGCGGCGACGCCAGGCCGGCCACCGCCGCCCCGCCCGGGGCGTGCGACTGCCACCTCCACGCGTATGACGCCCGCTACCCGACGGTGAAGGGCGCAAGGCTGCTACCGCCGGACGCGTCCATGGCGCAGTACCGCGCGATCCAGGCCCGCCTTGGCATCCAGCGCGCGGTGCTGGTCACGCCGTCGACCTATGGCGCCGACAACCGCCCCATGCTCGACGCCTTGGCGCAACTGGGCGAGCAGGCGCGCGGGGTGGCGGTGATCGATGGCAGCGAAAGTGACGCGCAACTGCAAGCCTTGCACGACGCTGGCGTGCGCGGCATCCGGCTCAACCTTTCGCTGGGGGTGACGAGCACCATCGACCAGGTGCTGCCGCTGGCGGCGCGGGTCGCCCCGCTCGGGTGGCATGTGCAGTTGCTGATGCCGCCCGATCGGCTGGCGCAACTGGATGGCCTGCTGTCGGCCCTGCCGGCGCCGATCGTGTTCGATCACATGGCCCGCATCAGTCCGGCGCAGGCCGGCGCGCATCCGGCCCATGCCCTGGTGCTGCGCCTGCTCTGCCAGGGCCGCGCCTGGCTCAAGCTGTCGGGCGGCTACCTCGTCAGCCCGCGCCACAGCGTCGAGGATCCCGCGCTGGACGCGCTGGCCCGCGGCTATCTCGACGCCAATCCCGAACGCATCGTCTGGGGCAGCGACTGGCCCCACGCCTCGGCGTCGGCCGGCATGCAGCCCATGCCCGACGACGCGCGCCAGCTCGATCGGCTGGCCGACTGGGCCGGCAGCGCCCGGCTGCGCCAGGTCCTGGTGCACAACCCGGCGACCCTGTACGGCTTTGCGGCATGAATACCAGAACAACACGGAGACAACGCATGCAGACCTCTTACTTCCTCTCGCGCCGGCGCTTCCTCGCGCTGGGCGCGGCCGTGGCGGCCGGCGCGGCCTTCGGCGCGCGCGCCGCGCAGGATTGGCCCGGCGGCAAGGCCATCACCTGGGTGGTGCCCTATCCGGCCGGCGGCAGCACCGACGTGCTGGGCCGCGCCATCGCGCAGCAACTGGACGCGCTGCTGGCCACGCGCGTGATCGTCGACAACCGTCCCGGCGCCACCGGCACCATTGGCGCAGCCCGCGTGGCGCGCGCCGAGCCGGACGGCCTGACGCTGCTGGGCACCTCGATCGGACCCCAGGCGATCGCGCCGCACGTGCTCGGCAAGCTGACCTATGACCCGGTGGCGGACTTCGCGCCCGTCATCATGATCGGCACCATTCCCCATCTTCTGGTGGTGGGCAGGGAGCAGCCGTTCCACACGGTCGCCGACCTGATCGCGGCCGCGAAAAAGGCCCCGCAGAGCCTGGCGTATGCCTCGGGCGGCACGGGCACGATCCTGCACATGCAGGGCGAGCTGCTGCAGCAAAAGAGCGGCGCGCGGTTCCTGCACGTGCCCTACAAGGGCGACACGCCCGCGCTGCAGGACACGCTGGCCGGGCAGGTGCAATTCGCCTTCATTCCCGCGGCGGCCGCGCTGCCGCACGTGCAGACCGGCGCGCTGCGCGCGCTCGCCGCCACGTCGGCGCGGCGCCTGCAGGCCTTGCCGCAGGTGCCAACCATGGCCGAGGCCGGCTTCAGCGATTTCGTGGTGGAGCAATGGCAGGCCGTGTTCGCCCCCGCCGCCACGCCCGCGTCCGTCATCGCCCGGCTCAACGCCGGGATCGGACGCGCCTTGCAGAGCCCGGCGCTGACGGCGCTGGCCGAGCAGTTCGGCATCACGCTGGCCGGCGGCACGCCGCAGGCCCTGGACACCACCCGCAGGGCGGACTTCGACAAATGGGGCAAGGTCATCCGCGACGCCGGCATCAAGCCGGCCTGACCCTGCCCTTCCGACTCTCACCTCCACAGGAACACTCATGGCAAACCAGGACATCATCAAGGACTTCCCGCGCGTCGGCGCCGACATCGTGCGCCGCGCGGCGGCACTGCAACCGGCCATCCTGGCCGACGTGGCCGGCCGCCGCGGCGCGCTCAGCGGCCGCATCCGCCCGCTGCACCCCGGCATGAAGCTGGCCGGCACGGCGCTGACGGTGGAAGTGCGCCCCGGTGACAACCTCATGATCCATGCCGCGATTTCGCTGGCCAAGCCGGGCGACGTGCTGGTGATCGACGGCAAGGGCGACCTCAGCTCGGCGCTGATGGGCACCATCATGATGAACGCCTGCCGCAAGCTGGGCATCGCCGGCGTGGTGATGGATGGCGCGGCGCGCGATAGCGTGGAGATCATCGAAATGGACTATCCGGTGTTCGCCGCCGGCACCAACCCGAACGGCCCCACCAAGAACGTGCCCGGCCGCATCGGCCATCCCGTGTCGGTCGGCGGCGTGACCGTGCATCCCGGCGACTTCGTCATCGGCGACGCCGACGGCGTGGTGGTGGTCGAACGCGAGAAAATCGAAGGCCTGCTGCCGGCCGCCGAAAAGAAGGTGCGCGACGAGGCCGCGCGCATCGCCGCGATCCAGGCCGGCGACACCGAGGCCAAGTGGCTGACGGCCGCGCTGCGCGCCGCCGGCGTGCTCAAGGAAGGGGAAGCGCTGTGAACAACATCGCCACAGGCAAGGCCGCCATCGTCGTGACCGCGGCCGACCTGGCCCCGGAAGCCGTCGCGCTGCTGCAGGATTTCAATCTGGTGTTTGCCGGCAAGACGCCCAGCGAAGAGGGCATCGTGTCCTTGTGCCGCGAGCACAACCCGGTTGCCATCATCGTGCGCTACAGCAAGGTGGGCGCCGCCGCCATGGACGCCGCGCCCGCGCTGCGCGTGATTTCCAAGCACGGCAGCGGCACCGACACCATCGACAAGGCCGCCGCCGCCCAGCGCGGCATCCAGGTCGTGGCCGCCGTGGGCGTGAACGCCGCCGCCGTGGCCGAACATGCCCTGGCGCTGCTTCTGGCCTGCGCCAAATCGGTCGTGGGCCTGGATGGGCGCATGCGCGCCGGACACTGGGACAAGTCGACGCACAAGAGCCTGGAGCTGGACGGCAAGACCATCGGCCTGGTGGGCCTGGGCGCCATCGGCCGGCGCATGGCCGCCATGGCGCACGGCATGAACATGCGCGTGATCGGCTTCGATCCCTACGCGCGCGATCTGCCCGAATACATCGCCAGCGTGCCGCTGGACGCGATCTGGCGCGAGGCCGACGTGGTGTCGCTGCATTGCCCGCTGACCGACGAGAACCGCGGCTTGGTCAATGCGGCGACGCTGGCGCAGTGCAAGCCCGGCGTGGTCCTGGTCAACACCGCGCGCGGCGGCCTGGTCGACGAAGACGCGTTGCTGCAGGCGGTGCGCTCGGGCCAGGTGCGCGCCGCCGGCCTGGACAGCTTCGCCGTCGAGCCGATGACGGCCGGCCACCCCTTCCAGCAGGAGCCGCGCATTCTCCTCAGTCCGCACGTCGGCGGAGTGACCAGCGCCGCCTACGTCAACATGGGCGTGGCCGCCGCGCGCAATGCGCTGGACGTGCTGGCCCGCGCGGCCGCCCCCGCCTGAGGAGCCGCGCCATGCCGCAACGATGGAAGCATGCGCCGCCGGACAGCAACTGGGGCGAATTCGGCCCCGACGACCAGCGCGGCCGCATGAATCTGGTGGACCGCGCCAAGGTGCTGCAGGGCATCGCGGAGGTCCGCGAGGGCCTGACGTTCTGCCTGTCGCTGCCGCTGGACGTGCCGGGCGGCATGGCGCTGAACCCGCGGCGCCTGCCGCCGCAGCGCTACGCCACGCTGCGCGATGGCAAGAGCGCCGGAGCCCAGGGCTTTTGCTGGTCCTACGCGTCGGAAGACCCGCTGCTCACGGACGTGGTGTGCGACGACGTGCTGCTGATGAACACACAGTATTCCACCCAGTGGGACAGCCTGGCGCACATGGGCAGCCGGTTCGATGCCGATGGCGACGGGCAGGCCGAGGCGGTGTTCTACAACGGCTTTCGGGCCGGCGCCGAAATCCTGGCGGCCGCGGAGGATCCGCAAGCCGTGGCGGACTGGGCCCGCTTTCCCGGCCCCCGCGCCGGGGCGCTCGGCATCGAGCAACTGGCCGAACATGGCGTGCAGGGCCGCGCCGTGCTGATCGACCTGGAGGCCCATGTCGGCCGCACGCGCACCGCCGTGGGCTACGACGCGCTGATGCGCATCCTGGAGGCCGACGGCGTGGCCATCGAGCCGGGCGACATGGTGTGCCTGCACACCGGCTTCGGCGACACGCTGATGTCGATGAACCGCCAGCCCGACGTCGCGCGCCTGCACGCCACCGGCAGCGGCCTGGACGGCGACGATGCGCGCCTGCTGCGCTGGATCGTCGACACGCGCCTGGCGTGCCTGATTGCCGACAACCCCGCCGTCGAGCTGGTGCGGCCGGTAGCCCTGGGGGGCGCGGCCACGCCGCTGCGCCGCCCGCGCCTGCCGCTGCACGAGCACTGCCTGTTCAAGAACGGCATCCACCTGGGTGAACTGTGGTGGCTGACGCCGCTGGCGCGCTGGCTGCGCGCCAACGGGCGCCACCGCTTCCTGCTGACCGCGCCCCCGCTGCGCCTGCCAGGCGCGGCCGGCTCGCCAGCCACGCCCATCGCCACGGTCTGAAACGCTGAAAACCGCAAACCAGGCGCAGCCGCCGGCACAGGCGGCGCGCTTTCCACAAGGAGACGATCTCGTGAAACTGTTCCGCCTTTTACCCCTGGCGCTTGCGTTCTGCGCCAGCGTGGCCGCCGCCGACTACCCCGACCGCGCGCTCAAGCTGGTGGTGCCCTATTCCGCCGGCGGCGCCGCCGATGCCCAGGCCCGCCTGGTGGCCCAGAAACTGGGCGCGCGCCTGGGCCAGACCGTCGTGGTCGAGAACAAGCCCGGCGCCAGCGGCACCATCGGCGCGGCCAGCGTGGCGCACGCCGCCGCCGACGGCTACACGCTGCTCTACGACGCCACGGCGTTCGCCATCAATCCCTCGCTCTACAAGAAACTCAGCTACGACAGCCGGCGGGATTTCCTGCCGATCTCGCTGATCAGCCTGACGCCCAACCTCCTGGTGGTGCCGGCGCAGTCGCCCTACCAGCGCATCGAAGACCTCACGACCGCCGCGCGCAAGGGCCACCTGACGTTCGGCACGCCCGGCCAGGGCACCGCCCAACACATCGCCGCCGCCTGGTACGCGCAGGGCAACAAGCTGGAACTCACCCACGTCCCCTACAAGGGCGGCGCGCCAGCGCTGACCGACCTGATGGGCGGCCAGATCGACATGATGTTCAGCAACATGGCGGCGTCCTACCCACTGGTCAAGAGCGGCAAGCTGCGCGCGCTGGCGATCACGTCGCCCGAGCGCATCGCGGCGCTGCCCGACCTGCCCACCGTCGCGGAGAGCGGCGTGCCGCAGTATTCGGTGTACGAGTGGAATGGCGTGCTGGCGCCGGCCGGCGTGCCGCCCGAGGTGGCCGCGCGCATCGAGCAGGCGTTGCGCGCCACGCTGCAGGACCCGGCGCTGCGCCACAGCCTGCAGGAACTCGGCGCGCAGCCGGTGGGCTCGACCGCCGCCGAATTCCGCGCCTTCATCGACGACCAGATGGAACGCTCGGCCCGTATTCTGGCCGAGGCCGGCATCCACAAGGAATGACGCGGCCAGCGAGGGCTCAAGGCCGAATGACATTCCCGCATAAAAACAGAGGACGACAAATGAATCACCGTAATCGAACCCGCTTCTCGCCCCGGCGCGCCGCGCTGCTCGTCGCGGCCGCCGCGACACTCCTGGCGGGCGGCGTGGCCCATGCCGCCGACGCCTGGCCCAACCGCCCCGTGCGGATCGTGGTGCCCTACGGCCCGGGCGGCGCGGTCGACGTGGCCACGCGCAAGGTCGCGCAGATGCTGTCGACGCAGACCGGCCAGAGTTTCGTGGTGGAGAACAAGCCCGGCGCGACCGGCACCATCGGCGTCAGCCAGGTGGCCCGCGCGCCGGCCGATGGCTACACGCTGGTGGCCAACGACACCACCTATTCGCTGCTGCCGCACATCTTCAAGAAACTGCCTTTCGATCCGGCGGCGGACCTGCAGCCGGTCACGGCCTTCATCTTCGCGCCCATGGCGCTGGCGGTGGCGGCCGACAGCCCCTATCGCACGCTCGACGACCTGCTGGCGCGGGCGCGCGCCAAGCCCGACTCGGTGACGTACGGCTCGGGCGGCGCCGGCACCACGCCGCACTTTGCCGCCGAAGGGCTGGCGCGGGCGACGGGCGTGAAATTCATGCACGTGCCGTTCAAGGGCGCCGCCGAAGCCACGCAGGCGGTGCTGGGCAAGGTGATCGACTTCCAGTTCGCCTCGACCACCGGCCTGATGGGGCCGGCGCAGGGCGGACAGTTGCGCCTGCTGGCCGTGAGCGGCGCCAAGCGGCTGGCGGTACTTCCCGACGTGCCGACATTCGCGCAGGCTGGCGTGAAGGATTTCGGCGTGGTCAACTGGACCGGCCTGTGGGCGCCCAAGGGCACGCCGCCGGAAGTCACCGAACGCCTGCAACGCGAAGTCGCCAAGGCCATGGCGTCGGAGGAAATGCAGACCTTCGCCACCAAGATGGGCGCCGAGCCGCGCGCCGCCGACGCGGCGGAATTCGGCCGCATCCTGGCCGACAGCAACGTGATGTGGGGCAACGTGGCCCGCAGCATCGGCTACGACGCCAAATAGACACCGAGGAGACGCCATGTTTTTCCCGCAACCGCCCCAGGTGGCGCAATTGGACGCATGGAGCGCCATGCCCGACCACTTCCGCCGCCCCCAGCGCAGCGACTGGGCCGACGCCAACCGCGGCGGCGCGCCGGTCGATTCGTTCCTGGAAGGCCCGGTGTTCGATCGCCACGGCAACCTGTACGTCACCGACATTCCGTGGGGGCGGGTGTTCCGCATCGGACCCGACGGCCAATGGTCGTTGGTGACAGAATACGACGGCGAGCCCAACGGCATGAAGTTCCTGGACGACGGCCGACTGCTGATCACGGACTACAAGAATGGCCTGATGGTCCTGGACGTGGCCAGCGGCCAGGTCGCGCCCTACCTGGCCCGCCGCAACAGCGAGCGCTTCAAGGGCGTGAACGACCTGATCTTCGATGCGCACGGCAATATCTACTTCACGGACCAGGGCCAGAGCGGCCTGCACGATCCCAGCGGCCGGCTGTACCGCCTGCGCCCCGACGGCCGGCTGGATTGCCTGCTCGACAACGTGCCCAGCCCCAACGGCGTGGCGCTGTCGCCGGACGGCAAGGTGCTGTACCTGGCGGTGACGCGCGGCAACTGCGTCTGGCGCGTGCCGCTGATGGCGGACGGCAGCGTCAGCAAGGTGAGCCAGTTCTTCACCTCGTACGGTCCCAGCGGCCCGGACGGACTGGCGGTGGACCGCGAAGGCAATCTGCTGGTCTGCAATCCCGGCCTGGGCTACGTGTGGCTGCTGAACCATCGCGCCGAGCCGGTGATCGTCTGGCGCAGCCCCAACGGCATGTCGACCACCAACCTGGCCTTTGGCGGCGAGGACGGCCGCACCCTGTTCTGCACCGAGTCGGTGACGGGCACCATCCTCATCGCCCGCGCGCCCCATCCGGGCCTGCTGGCCGCGGCCCCGCGCTGACGCGCTCCGGGCGACGGACCCGGCGGGATCCCACGCATCCACGACGGGCGCGCCGCGCTTGCCTTTACATCCCGTTTCAGCAAGGATGGGCATGCGTCCGTATCGTGGGCGCACCGCAACACAGGAGCTCGCCATGATGAGAACCACCTTGACCTGCACCCTGACAGTCGCCCTGCTTGCCGGCTGCGCCCCCTCCAAACCGATCAGCGCGCGTTCCGTGCCCGTGGACAATCACACGGCGCGCGATTCGCTCGACTGGCCGGGCAGCTACGAAGGCACCCTGCCTTGCGCCGATTGCCCCGGCATCCGCACCCGCCTGACCTTGATGCAGGACGGCCGCTACGAGCGCGCCACCCAGTACCTGGACCGCGAGCCGCAGCCTGAAACGGTCGCCGGCACCTTCAGCTGGGAATCCGATGGCAGCACCATCCGCCTGGACGCCTCGGGCGACAGCCAGCGCTATTTCATCGCCGAGAACCAGGTGATCATGCTGTACCGCGACGGCACCCGGCCCACCGGCCCGCTGGCGCCGCACTACGTGCTGCGGCGCGCGCAATAGCGCCGCCGCGCCGGAAAATGCCCCCCAAGGAAGGAAGATCCATGAAGACCGATCACGAACTGCTCGACGCGTTTGCCCCGACCGGCGCGCTGCGCGCCTCCATCAACCTGGGCAATCCCATCCTTGCCAACACCCATCCCGACACCGGCGCGCCCGGCGGCGTGTCGGTCGACCTGGCCACCGAACTGGCGCGCCGGCTCGACGTGAAACTGGAGCTGGTGGTGTTCAAGTCCGCCGGCGAATCGGTCAACGCGGTCGCCGCCGAACAGGCTGACGTGGGCTTCTTCGCGATCGATCCGCTGCGGGGCGAACAGATCGCCTTCACCGCGCCCTACGTGGTGATCGAAGGCGCCTACCTGGTGCGCGACGATTCCCCCATCACCCGCATGGAAGAAGTGGACCGAGCCGGCCAGCGCGTGGTGGTCGGCAAGGGCAGCGCCTATGACCTGTACCTGACGCGCGAGATCAAGCACGCCGAACTCTTTCGCGCGCCCACCTCGCCCGCCGTGGTCGACACCTTCGTGAAGGAAAACATGGAAGTGGCGGCCGGCGTCAGGCAACAGTTGGAGGCCGACGCGCACCGCCTGGGCGGCCTGCGCCTGCTGGACGGCCACTTCATGCTGATCCGCCAGGCCATGGGCGTGCCCAAGAGCCGCGGCGCCAAGGCCAGCGCGTACCTGGCCGCCTTTGTCGAAGCGATGAAGAAAAGCGGCTTCGTGGCCGAGGCGCTGGCGCGCCACAAGATCCAGGGCGCCGCCGTGGCGCCATTGGAAGCGGCGCCGCAATAAAAGGCAGCGTAGCCGCCACCCCGCTCGATTGCTCGCCGCGAGCCTTGCACGCGGTGGCATCACGCGCCTTGCCGGCCGCGCCGCCGCCTGCTGTGAACCGTCGCTGGCGGCCCGCAGCGCGGGCCGCCAGCGACAGGGATCGCAACCGCCGTCAGTGGCTGATCATCCAGGGCCGCGAACCGGCGAAGGACTTGGCGCCGTCGGGCGTGGCGCGGGTCTTGCCGGACCGGCGGGCGCCCGAACAGCAACCGCAGTTCATGCCGTGGCCCGAACGCGCGCTGCGCGGTTCGTTGGCGCTGCGTTCGTTGGCGGCATGGGCGCGATTGACGGCCGACGACAGCGCCGAGATCGCGGGCGCGCCGCCGACGATGCGGTTCGAGGCGGCGCCGCATCGCGGACAGTCGGCCGGGTCGCGCCACTGCGCCAACGGCCGCAGCGCCGTGAATTCGCCGCAATCGGCGCAGGCGTAGTCATACATGGGCATGTCGGTCTCCTGCGCAAGGCCTAGCGGTCGCGCGACAAGGGCATGTCGATGCCGCCCTTGATGTGCTTGACCGGACCGGAGGCCGACGGCTGGATGTCGAAATCGAAGATCTCGGTCGGCAGCCACAGCGTGGCGCAGGAGTTGGGAATGTCCACCACCCCGCTGATGTGCCCCTGCACCGGCGCCGTGCCCAGTATCGAGTACGCCTGCGCGCCCGAATAGCCGAACTTCTTCAGGTATTCGATGGCATTCAGGCAGGCCTGGCGATAGGCCACGTTCACGTCCAGGTAGTGCTGCTTGCCGCCCTCGTCCACCGAGATGCCTTCGAAGATCAGGAAGTCCTTGTAGGCCGGCGTGATCGGGCTGGGCTTGAAGATCGGGTTGCGGATAGCGTACTTGTCCATGCCGCCCTTGATCAACGTGACGCGCATGTGCACCCAGCCGGCCATTTCGATGGCGCCGCAGAAGGTGATCTCGCCGTCGCCCTGCGAGAAGTGCAGGTCGCCCACCGACAGGCCGCCGCCCTTGACGTAGACCGGAAAGAACACCCGCGCGCCGCGCGACAGGTCCTTGATGTCGCAGTTGCCGCCATGCTCGCGCGGCGGCACGGTGCGCGCGCCCTCGGCCGCCGCGCGGTCGCGGTCGGCCCCTTGCAGCGCGCCCATGTGCGCCGTCTTGGGCGCGGGCGGATTGGCCAGCGGCGGCACGCGGTTCGGGTTGGTGTCGATCAGCGCCTGCTCGCGCTGGTTCCAGGTGTCCAGCAGCTTCTTGTCGGGCAGGCAGCCGATCAGGCCGGGATGGATCAGCCCGGCGAAGCTGACGCCCGGGATGTGGCGCGACGAGGTGAACATGCCATGGAAATCCCAGATGGATTTCTGCGCATGGGGGAAATGGTCGGTGAGGAAGCCGCCGCCATTGTTGCGGCTGAAGAAGCCGTTGAAGCCCCACAGGCTGTCGGGCTTGGCGCCGATGTCCAGCAGGTCCACCACCAGCAGGTCGCCGGGCTCGGCGCCTTCGACGCCGACGGGGCCGGACAGGAAGTGCACGGTGGAAAGATCGACGTCGCGCACGTCATCGGCGCTGTCGTCGTTCTTGATGGCGCCGCCGGTCCAGTCGTAGGTTTCCAGGATGAAATCGTCGCCGGGCTTGACCCAGACAGCCATCGGGATATCCGGATGCCAGCGGTTGTGGATCTGCTTGTTTTCGTAGGGGGACTGGGCCAGGTCGACCTGGATGAGGGTGTTTGCCATTCTCTTTCATCTCCAACGCAACGTGTTGATAAAACAGAACTTGCCATCAGAGGCCGGCCAAGGTGCCCAACGTGCCGGGGCGCGTCGCCAGCGACTGATTCGTCATGCACGGTAGGACAGTTTCGGGCGACGGTAAACTGGGTTTTTTCACAGTGAAGCCGTCACACGCCCCTTCGACACCCGGCCCCGGTCCGAGCCTCAGCCACTCTTGCGGCAAAAGCAGTAAACGTGCCGATAGGGATCGTCGACCATGTGGCGCGAAGCGATGACCCCATCGATGGCGGGCACGAACTCTTCGAATTCCGGGCCCACTTCGACCGGAAACGGCGTGCGCTCCGGCAGATCGTTGTAGCCCAGCACCAGCACGCCGCCAGACCTGAGCACCGCGTGGCATTGCGCCAGCAGGCGGCGCAGGCCGGCCTCGCCGTCAATGCCGAAGCCGAGCAGGCCATTGGCGACCACCACATCGAAGGCGTCCGCGCCATAGTGTTCCGCCATGTCGAGCGCATCGCCGATCCGGTGCAGCCCCGGCCGGCCGTAGACCGCATTGCGCGGCGAGATATCCAACGAATGGAAGGTCGCGCGCAGCAGCCTGGGATAGTGCCAGTTGTGCTTATCCAGGCCGAGGAACAGCAACTGTTGCGGTTCGCGCTGGAAGGCGGCCAGCCGGTTCAGATAGGCGAACACGCGCGTCTCGAGAAATACCCGGCTGGGCGTATCCAGCCTGAAATCGATTCCCACGCGTTCGGCCAGAACAGGCGACAGCCTGAACAGCGCCCGATTGGCGATATATTTCAACTTGCGCAACTTGCGCATCACATTCCCTCCTGCTCCGAGGGAAAGCAATATGCTTTGCGCGCGCGGACCTGCCTATTGGACTGGTCCGATATTGCACGACAGTTATGATGCGTCCATCGCATTCGCGGCCGGCCCGCAACGGAAGTCCCAGTCCATGTTCCCGCTTCGCCCCCTGTCCGCCCTTTTCCTGTTCGCCTGTACCCTGCCGGCCCACGCGGCCGAGGAATGCGTGGCGCGGTTCGACGCGGGCGTGGCCCGCTACCAGGAAGCCGTGGGCGTGCAGAAGGGGCGCGAGACGGCCAACTGGCAGGAACTGAACGGACTGCTGTGCCAGGGGCGGCTGGACCTGCTGGACATGGAGTTCGCGCTGGTCGACGACTACGAACAATGCGCGCGCCACGGCGGGAAGTTTCCCGAGCAGACCGCGCGCGCGATGCAGGACCGCTCGGACAACCTGGCCGCGCGCAAGAGCGCGTGGATCGACACCTGCGGCCCCTACATGAAGCAATAGCGCGGCCGCCGCAACGCGCGGGCGGGCTCCGCGCGCTTCGCAACGGCCAGGCGCGTCAGGCGGCCGTTGCCGCCGCCGCGGGCCGCGGGAAGAAGATGGCGCGGGCGGGGTCGAAGTCGTAGCGGTCTTCGAACTCGGTGGCGTCCGCGGCCAGGGCCAGCACCGAATCGAGGATGAAATCGGCCTTGGCGTCCGACAGCAGCACGCTGAAGTTCAGGCGGATGAAACCCGGCTTTTCGATCTCGCGGCCGTCGAGGATGGCTTGGCGCATGCGCGCCGATTCGGCCTCGTCGATCTCCAGCAGATGATGCACGTAGGGACCGGCGCAGGCGCAGCCGCCGCGGGCCTGGATGCCGAAGCGGTCGCTCAGCATGCGCGTGACCAGTTGCTGGTGGACGTAGCCGCCCTGGCCGTTGCGCACGCGGAACGAGAAGATCGGCAGGCGCGGCGCGCTCAATGAACCCAGCAGTTCCAGGCGGGGCTGGTCCTGCCAGCGGGCCAGCGCGTGCCGCACGAAGGCGGCGTTGCGCCGCGCCATCAGGTCGGCGCCCAGCGCCTCCTTGACCAGCAGCACCAGCGCGGCGCGGATGTCGCCGACCACGTTGGGGGTGCCGGCCTCTTCGCGCGCTTCCAGGCTGGCGCTGTAGTCGTGGTTCATGGGCGAGACGAACTTGACGGTGCCGCCGCCCGGGAAAGTGGGCGTGGTCGGCACGACCGCGTCGCGCCGCACGATCAGGATGCCCGAGGCGCCGGGCCCGCCGATGAACTTGTGCGGCGAGAACACGATGGCGTCGATGGGCGCGTCGGCCGCGGGCGTCATGCGGATGTCCAGGTACGGCGCGCCGCCGGCGTAGTCCCAGATTATCCGGGCGCCGGCGCGCTTGACGCGGCGCGTGATCGCTTCGACGTCGGCGACGATGCCGGTGACATTGGAGGCGGCCGACAGCGCGCAGATGACCAGCGTGCCCGCCGGCGCTTGCAGCGCGGCATCGAGTTCGTCCAGGTCCGGCCCGCCCTGCGCACTTTCGGCCAACACCACGATATCGGCGCCGCATTCACGCCACGGCAGGATGTTCGAGTGATGCTCGTAGGGGCCCATGACGACGCGCACCTTGCGGCCCGTCGCCAGCGCGGCCGGCACGCCCAGCAGGTGCACCAGGCGGTTGATGCCCATGGTGGCGCCCGAGCCGGAGAAGATCACGGCATGCTCGTCGCCCGCGCCGCAGCAGCGGCCGACCACGGCGCGCGCCTCGCGCCGCAGGCGCGTGATGAAACCGCCGCAGAACGAGGCCTCGGTGTGCGAATTGGCGTAGTACGGCAGCACGTGCTCGAGCACGAAGCGCTCGACCTGCATGAGCGCGCGGCCGGAGGCCACGTAATCGGCGTAGACCAGCGGCTTGAGGCCGAACGGGCCTTCGATGACGGTGTCCTTGCCGATCAGGCCGTCGGCCAGGCTGGCGATGATGTCGGGGGATTGCAGGGATTGCTGGAACTGGCGCAACGGCCCTGTGGCGGCCGGGGTCGCTTGGGTGGACATGGTGTGGATTCGATGAAACGGCTGGCAGGAAAGTTAGCGAAATATCATACGATGGAAGGAAATTTGAAACCTCACCTAAATTTTCCTTAAAATCGTCAAAATTCGATCGTTTGAACGAATATATGGAAAAAATAGACAAGTTTGATCTGAATATCATTTCCTGCCTGCAACGCGAGGGTTCGCTGTCGCAGCGCGAGCTGGCCGATCGGGTGGGGTTGTCGCAGAACGCGTGCTGGCGGCGGCTGCAGCGGCTGAACGCCTGCGGCATCATCCGCGGCACCCGCGCCGAGGTGAACCTGGCGGAACTCGGGCTGGACCTGACGGTGTTCGTGATGATCCGCACCAGCCACCATGCCAAGGAATGGGCCGACGGTTTCCGCAAGCACGTGGAACGCCTGCCCGAAGTGACCGGGTTCTACCGCATCGGCGGCGACTGGGACTACCTGATCCAGGTGGTCTGCCGCGGCATCGCGGGGTACGACCGCTTCTACCAGAAGCTGATCACCGATTTCGAGCTGTCCACGGTGACGGGGTTCTTCAGCATGGAAGCCATCATCGAGAACCGGCCGCCCGACCTGGGGCTGCTGCAGGAGTCCGTGGGCAACGCGTAGCGCCCACGGTTGGCCGCGGGCGGCGCGGCGGCTTGAATAACCGGCGGTCATGATCGCCCGGGGCGGCTTATATCCACGGGTTATCCCGGATGCCTCCATATCCACAAATCGTCAATAATTCGCCAACGTTTTGTCGTCGATCCGTCCCCACCGCCGCCCATGTCCGTTTCCGTCCGGGACGCCATTGTTTCCTCCTCCCATCTCGCCTCGTCCGCCCCGGAGCTGTCCGAGGTGGAGTTCGGCCTGATCATCGCCTCGCACGCCTTCAACCGCTGGATGGTCCGCTGCATGGCCTGTGCCGGGCTGCCCGAGCTGACCTCGCTGGACATCCTGGTGCTGAACCACGTGTTCCATCGCGGCCGCGGCAAGAAACTGGCGGACATCTGCTTCACGCTCAATGTCGAAGACACCCACCTGGTGAACTATTCGCTCAAGAAGCTGGAGCGGCTGGGCGTGGTGCAAAGCGCCAAGACCGGCAAGGAAGTGATCTACACCACCACCGATGCCGGCGCCGCCGCGATCCAGCGCTACGCCGAAGTGCGCGAGCAATGCCTGGTGAAACCCTTCATCGACTCCCCCGCCGCGGACGATGCCAGCCACCAGCTGGCCAATACCCTGCGCGCCCTGTCGGGCCTGTACGACCAGGCCGCGCGCGCCGCCACCTCGCTGTGAGAATCCACGTTGTCTAGCATTCCCGCCTCTTGCCCCCAGCCGCTGCTCTCCGTGCGCGGCATCTCGGTGGACTTCAATACCGAAAACGGCGTGTTCCGCGCCGTCGAGAACCTGGACTTCGACGTGCGGCCGGGCAAGACGCTGGCCATCGTCGGCGAGTCCGGCTCGGGCAAGTCGGTGACGTCCATGGCCATCATGCGGCTGACGGACTACAACAACGGCCGCATCGCCACCGGCCAGATCCTGTTCCGCGACGGCGACGACCGCGAGGTCGACCTGACGGCCGCGTCCGACGAGCGGATGCGCGCGATCCGAGGCAACGACATCGCCATGATCTTCCAGGAGCCGATGACCTCGCTGAACCCGGTATTCACCATCGGCGACCAGATCATCGAGGCCATCATGCTGCACCAGCAGTTGTCGCGCTCGGCCGCCCGCAAGGCGGCGCGCGCGCTGCTGGAGAAGGTGCGCCTGCCGGACGCCGAGCAATTGCTGGACCGCTATCCGCACCAATTGTCGGGCGGCATGCGCCAGCGCGTGATGATCGCGATGGCGCTGTCGTGCCAGCCGCGCCTGCTGATCGCCGACGAACCCACCACCGCGCTGGACGTGACCATCCAGGCGCAGATCCTGAACACCATCCGCGAATTGCAGCGCGACCTGGGCACCGCCGTGATCTTCATCACCCACGACATGGGCGTGGTGGCCGAGATGGCCGACGACGTGGTGGTGATGCTGCGCGGCAGGAAGGTCGAGCAGGGCCCGGTGGAAGAGATCTTCCGCGCGCCCAAGCATCCCTATACCCGCGCCCTGCTGGCCGCCGTGCCGCGCCTGGGCAGCCTGACCGGCCGCGACCTGCCGCTGCGCACGCCGCAGACGGTGCTGGAAGGCGACACGCTGCGCGAAGTGGGCGAGACCCGCGAGCAGGACACGGCCCGCTACGACGAGCCGGTGCTGCGCGTCGAGAAGCTGACCACGCGCTTTGACGTCGGCCACAACCTGTTCGGCCGTGTCACCCACCGCGTGCACGCGGTCGAGGAAGTCAGCTTCGACGTCTACCCCGGCGAAACGCTGGCGCTGGTGGGCGAATCGGGCAGCGGCAAGTCGACCATCGGCAAGACCCTGCAGCAGCTGGTGGCGCCGACCTCGGGCGCGGTGCGCTACAACGGCCAGGACATCTTCTCGATGGACGCCGCCGGCCGCCAGCGCCTGCGCCAGGAGATCCAGTACATCTTCCAGGATCCGTATGCCTCGCTGGACCCGCGCAAGACCGTGGCCTTCAGCATCGCCGAGCCGATCCGCACCCATCGCCTGCTGACCGACGAGGCCGCCATCGCGCGCCGCGTCGGCGAGCTGCTGGAACAGGTGGGCCTGAAACCCGAGCACGCGCGCCGCTATCCGCATGAATTCTCCGGCGGCCAGCGCCAGCGCGTCTGCATCGCCCGCGCCCTGGCCAGCGACCCCAAGCTGATCATCGCCGACGAATCGGTGTCGGCGCTGGACGTGTCGATCCAGGCGCAGATCCTGAACCTGCTGATGGACCTGCAGAAGGACCGCGGCCTGTCGTACCTGTTCATCACCCACGACATGGCGGTGGTGGAGAAGGTCAGCCACCGCGTGGCGGTGCTGTACCTGGGCCAGATCGTGGAACTGGGCACGCGCCGCCAGATCTTCGAATCGCCGCAGCATGCCTACACCCGCAAGCTGCTGGCCGCCGTGCCGGTGGCCGAGCCCGGCCGCCACATCGACACCTCGCTGATCGAGGGCGAAATCCCCAGCCCGGTGCGGCGCGTGGGCGACGAGCCGGCGATCATTCCCCTGGTTGAATTCGCGCCCGGCCACCGCGTGGCCCGCGCCGCCTGAACCTTCCGTTTTCTACACGTCGGCCCGGCCGATTTCCCGTCCTGGAGTTGAACATGCTCTCCCTACGCAAAACCTTCACCGCCACCGCCCTGGCCCTGGCGCTGGGCGGCGCGCTGCCCGCGGTCCTGTCGACCGCCCAGGCCGCCGGCACGCTCAACGTCGCCATCAACCAGGATCCGGGCAGCTGGGATCCGATCGACACCTTCGTGACGTTCTGGGGTTCGGTCGGCAGCAACCTGTACGACGGCCTGACCATGCGCGGCGCCGACCTGAAGCTGCAACCCGGCCTGGCCACCAAGTGGGAATACCTGGACGACAACAAGCGCCTGCGCTTCACGCTGCGCCAGGGCGTCAAGTTCCACAATGGCGAGCCGTTCAACGCCGAGGCCGTCAAGTTCACGTTCGAGCGCCTGCTGGGCGCGGAAGGGGCCAAAGGCCCGCAGAAGTCGAACTACGACTCGATCGGCGAGGTCAAGGTGGTGGACGAGTACACCGTCGACTTCATCCTCAAGCAACCCGATCCGGTGCTGCTGACCAAGCTGGCCGGCTACGGCGCCATGATCGTGCCGCCCAAGTACATTCAGGAAAAGGGCGAAGAGAACTTCAACACCCACCCGGTCGGCACCGGCCCGTTCAAGTTCGAGAGCTACCAGCCCAAGGTCAACGTGACCCTGGCGCGCAATGACGACTACTGGGGCGGCAAGCCCAAGCTGGACAAGGTGGTGTACCGCTTCATCAGCGAGCCCGGCACCCAGGTCGCCGAACTGCAGGCCGGGCGCGTGGACATCGCCACGCTGATCCCGCTGGGCCTGATCGAGACGGTCAAGAAGTCGGGCAACGCCGACGTCATCTCGACCGGCGGCCCGGTGGCCTTCGCGCTGCGCTACAACACCAAGAACGGCATCACCCAGAACCGCGACGTGCGCCGCGCGCTGATCATGGCGGTGGACCGCGACACCATCGTCAAGCAACTCCTGCTGGGCCAGGCCAAGACCATCGCCAGCTTCCAGGGTCCGCAGTCGTTCGGCTACAACCCCGAGCAGAAACCCCTGCCCTTCAACCCCGCCGAAGCCAAGAAGCTGCTGGCCGGCGCCGGCATCAAGCCGGGCGCGACGGTGCAGATCGACGTGCGCGGCAGCGATTCGAACTTCCGCGAAGTGGCCCAGGCGGTGTCGGGCTATCTGCAGGCGGTGGGCGTGCGCGCCACCATCAAGCCGTATGAGACCGGCGTGCTGCTCAACGACATCATCCCCGGCGGCAAGACCGGCGAGATGTGGCAGAACCAATGGGGCGGCTGGACCTACGACTACGACAACACGGCCTACCTGATGTACCACTCGGGCCAGAAGTGGAATCCGTACGACAACGATCCCAAGCTGAACGCCATGCTGGAAGCGCAGCGCACCGTCTATGACGTGAAAAAGCGCGAAGCCATGCTGCAGGAGATCGCCGGCTACGTGGCCGACCAGGCGCTGGAACTGCCGCTGTACAGCCTGAACACCATCGTCGGCGTGAACAAGCGCGTGAAGGGCCTGGAGGTGCCGGGCGACATCCGCTTCCGGTTCCTGGAAACTGCGGTGGAGTAGACGGTAGAGCCCACCCCCGAAGCGCTGCGCGCTTCCCCCTCGAGGGGGCATGCCAGGGGACCGGCAAAGCCGGCTCCCCGGCATCCCGCTAGGGGGGGGCGATGCCTGATTGGGCGTCGTGATGTCTGTGTAGCACTTGAAGCATTTGACGCATTAACCCTACTGATTCGCCGGGGCGAAAGCCCGGGCGGAGCCTCATGACCGGATTTTTGATTAAACGCGTGTTGCAGGCGGTCTTCGTGATCGTGGCCGTGACGCTGCTCGTCTCCTATGCCGTGCGCCTAACCGGCGACCCCGCGCTGATGCTCAGCCAGGGCTCGGGCAGCGTCACCGAGCAGGACCTGGCCAACATCCGCCAGGCGCTGGGCCTGAACCGGCCGTTCCACGAGCAATACCTGAGCTACATGCAAGGCCTGCTGCACGGCGACTTCGGCCGCAGCTTCATGGGCGGCACCTCGGTCGCCAAGCTGATCGGCGACGCGTTGCCGGCCACGCTGATGCTGGCGTTCACCTCGCTGATCGCCTCGATCCTGATTTCGCTGCCGCTGGGCATCCAGGCCGCCATCAAGCGCGGCAAGCCCACCGACCAGGCCATCCGCATCCTGTCGCTGGTGGGGCTGTCGTTCCCCAACTTCTGGCTGGCGCTGATGCTGGTGCTGCTGCTGTCGATCACCTTCCCGCTGCTGCCGCCGTCGGGCTGGAGCGGTCCGGCCAGTCTGGTGCTGCCGTCGCTGACCATGGCCATCATCCTGTCGGCCACCAACATCCGCCTGGTGCGCACCACCATGCTGGAGACGCTGTCGGCCCAGTACATCATGGTGGCGCGCAGCAAGGGCCTGAAGGAACGCATCGTGCTGTACAAGCACGCGCTGCGCAACTGCGCCATTCCGCTCATCACCTACCTGGGCCTGCAATTCGGCGGCCTGATCGGCGGCATCGTCGTCATCGAGATGGTGTTCAACTGGCCCGGCCTGGGCACGCTGGCGTTCGACGCCATCTCCGGCCGCGACTACCCGGTGCTGCAAGGCACGGTCACCGTGCTGGCCGCCGTCATCGTCCTGGTCAACCTGATCGTCGACATCGCCTACGGCATCGTCGATCCCCGTATCCGCACGCGGTGAGCCCCATGCAGACCACTACTTCCCCCGCCGCCCCCAAGGCAATCAAGCCGCGCAGCCGCTACCGCTCGCTGGAGTTCGTGCTGGGCGCCATGCTGACCGGCATCATGATCGTCCTGGTGCTGGCCTCGGGCTGGCTGTTCCCCGATGGCGGCGAGTCCATGGACCTGACCGCCCGCCTGATGGCGCCCTTCACCAGCGCCGCCCACCTGTTCGGCACCGACCCGCTGGGCCGCGACGTGCTGGCGCGCGTCATCGTCGGCGGCAAGATCTCGCTGCTGGTGGGCTTCGCGTCGGTGCTGGGCGGCGCCCTGCTCGGCATCATCATGGGCCTGATCGCCGGCTACTACCGCGGCTTCTGGGACATGATCGTGATGCGCTTTGCCGACGTGCAACTGGCGCTGCCGTTCATCCTGGTGGCCATCACCTTCATCGCCATCCTGGGCGGCGGCCTGTTCAACGTGATCTTCTTCATGATCATCTCGCAGTGGGTGCAATACGCGCGCGTGGTGCGGGCCCAGGTGCTGGCGCTGCGCGAACGCGAATTCGTGCTGGCGGCGCGCGCCTTCGGCGTGCGCGACCTGGCCATGATCCGCCACCACATCGTGCCCAACCTGCTGGGCCCGCTGGTGATCCTGATGACGCTGAACGTCGCCAACAACATCCTGCTGGAAAGCAGCCTGACCTTCCTGGGCCTGGGCGTGGATCCCATGATCCCGAGCTGGGGCGGTATGCTGGCCGATGGCCGCACCTACATGCAGACGGCGTGGTGGGTGAGCGTATTCCCCGGCCTGGCGATCATGCTGACCGTGCTGGGGCTGAACCTGCTGGGCGACTGGCTGCGCGACCGCCTGGACCCCACCGGCAAGGTGTAAATGTATGCCCCCGCCTTGGGGCGGCCTGCTGCGGCAGGCACTTGAGGACTACTGACGATGGCATTGCTGGAAAAGACATTCGACCGCACGCTGGACGCCTGGATCCATGCCTACAAGGCCCCGGCCTGGCGCGGCGCGGCCGTCGAAGGCTGGCTGTTCGAGGGCGTCGATGCGCGCCGCGAGGCCGAGGCGCGGCTGGCGCAGGCCGGCGTGACGGCGCGCTTTCGCAGCGCCTACAAGCCGCTGCTGCACTACTTCCTGGAAGAGGTCGAGCGCGACGGCCTGGTGGCGGTCGAGCTGCGCTACCCGCTGCACGAGCACGCCCAGGCCAAGCGCTTCACCCTCGAAGCCTACCCGCTGGTGGCGCTGTTGCAAGGCGTGCGCGTGACGATGAAGCCGGGCGCGTCGGACCTGCACTACGACGTCGCCCTGGCCTACGCCGATGGCACGCGCCGCGAGGCGCGCGTGTTCGCGCCCAACCAGCTTGGCCAGGCGCAGGACGGCAAGCCCGAACTGTCGCCCACCGGGTGGCTGCGCGTGCGCGACGCCGACGGCGCCATCCAGACCGACGCGGCCCAGGCCACCGAATACCAGCAGGCCTTCCGCAGCATCGTCGACACGGTGCGCAACCATCCCTGGGGCGCGCACGAGCCGTATTTCGACCGGCTGGAGATCCGCGTCGACCTGCCCGGCATGGACTTCGCGCTGCCGGTCGACGAGGAAATCGTCAGCACCTTCGAGGCGCTGCACGAAGACCTGTACTTCACGCTGCTCGAACACTTCCAGCACCATTCCGGCCGCCCCTCCGGCGACCGCGGCCTGCAACCCGGCCAGATCATTCCCGACATCCGCCGCCACGACGGCGCGGCGCGCGTGCAGGTGACGCTGGAACCCTTCGCGCCGCCGGCGCCGGTGGCGCCCGTGGCGCTGGACGCGCCGCTGGCCGAACTGCGCCAGCCGCTGGCCGCCGCGCAGATCGCCGGCTGCATGGCCGCGCTGGGCGGCGACACCTTCCAGGCCGTTTCGCGCCAGGGACGCCCGGTGCTGGGCACCTACCTGCGCGGGCCCGGCCCGGCGGTCTTCATCTCGGGCGCGCAGCACGCCAACGAGACCTCCGGCGTGGTCGGCGCGCTGCGCGCGGCGCAAGCGCTGAAGGCGCGCGGCGACGCCCATTTCGCGCTGATCGCGGCCGAGAATCCGGACGGCTACGCGCTCTTTAACCGCCTGCGCGAACAGCATCCGCGCCACATGCTGCACGCCTCGCGCTACAGCGCGCTGGGCGACGACATCGCCTACCGCGAGCACGCGCCATTCTTCGAACGCGAAGGCCGCCACCAGGCCCACGCCATCAGCGGCGCGCAGTTGCACATCAACCTGCACGGCTACCCGGCCCACGAGTGGACCCGCCCCCTGTCGGGCTACCTGCCGCGCAATTTCGAGCTGTGGACCATCCCCAAGGGCTTCTTCCTGGTGCTGCGCCACCACCCGGGCTGGAGCGAGCGCGCCCGCCGCCTGATCGAGGGCGTGACGGCGCGGCTGGCCCGCAACGTGCCCGGCCTGGTCGAATTCAATGCGCGCCAGCTTGAACTATTCCACGCGCACGCGCTCGAAACCGGATTCGATGTGCTGAACGGCATTCCCGTGCAGGTCACGGAGACCGACCGGGAAGAGCTGCCGATGGCGCTGATCTCCGAGTTTCCGGATGAAACCGTGTACGGAGACCGCTTCGTTTTCGCGCATACTGTGCAAATGGAAACCGTCCTGGCGGCGACCGATATCCACCGCTCCGGACATTAGCAAGCGCCCGACATGAACATCCGAGAACGCAACCACGGCGACGACCTCGCCCTGGTGGACATCTGGCTCCGTTCGGTACGGGCCACCCATACGTTCCTGTCCGAAAAGGAAATCCAGGCCATGTACCCGCAGGTGCTCAACACCCACCTGCCGTCGGTGCGCGTCTGGGTCTGTGAGGACGATGCCGGCGAAGTCGCCGGCTTCATGGGCCTGAACGGCAACAAGGTCGAGATGCTGTTCGTCGACGCCAACAAGCGCGGCAAGGGCGCCGGGCGGCGCCTGCTGAATTTCGCGCTGTCGCTGCACGGCAGCCTGCGGGTCGACGTCAACGAGCAGAACCCGCAGGCGCATGGCTTCTACAAGCACTATGGCTTCGAGGACGTGGGCCGTTCGGAAACCGACGACGCGGGGCGGCCGCGGCCGATCATCCATATGAAGCTGGCGGGCTGAGGCGGACGTCAGGGTCACGCCCCCGGAGCGCCACCAGGAAGCCCTGCGCCCGCCCTGGGCCGCGATCATCCTTACTAGCCGGCGAGAGGACTCCGACGCGGGTAAGGCCGCACGGACACCGGTCCGATGGGCGTGCTGGATATATCACTCGACTGACGGCTTACCAGATTGCCTTTCCCGCAGGAGTGGAGAATGCTCCACACAAGCGCCATGGGCACGGTGTGCTACGCTGCACTTATCGTGTAACACATGAGAACCGCACCATGAGCGACGCTACCTTTACCTTTCGAGTGGATGAAGCCTTGAAAAACGAGTTCGCCATGGCCGCCAAGGCCCGAGACCGCACCGGCGCGCAGCTTCTGCGTGACTTCATGCGGGAGTACGTGCAGCAACAACAGGAAGCCGCCCAGCATGACGCCTGGTTCCGCCGCCAGGTGCAAGCGGGCCTGGATTCCGCCAACGCCGGCCGCCTGGCGCCGGCCGCCGAGGTCGAAACCAAATTCGCGGCCCGTCGCGCCGCGACCCGTCGCCGGCTTGCAACACCCAAGTGAGGGCATTGCGCTGGACGCCCGAAGCGATCCAGGACCGGGAAGCGATCTACGATTTCATCGAGGCCGACAGCCCCGTTGCGGCGCTGACGCTTGATGAGCTGCTTGAACAGCAGGCGGGACGCCTGGCCGATCATCCCGGCCTGGGTCGTCCGGGCCGTGTCGCTGGCACCCGGGAGCTGGTGGCGCACCCGAACTATCTATTGATCTACGACGTGACGAACGATCTGGTGCGCATGCTGCGTGTGCTGCATGCGGCTCGGCAGTGGCCAACGCCGGATTCATCGCCGGGCAATCGTTGAATCTCGCGGTACGGCAAAGCCGCGCCCAAACGGCGGTTGCCCGCCCCCTACCCCGCCTCGCCATGCCGAGCCCGCCACGCCTTGAGCGCGGCGCGGTATTCGTCCATGGCTTCGTTGTAGGTATCGTAGACGCAGGGGATACAGCCGCTGTTGCAGCATTCCTCGGGCGCCGGGGCCTCCGGCGGGACGGGCGGCGGATCGTCGTCGACGGGCGGAGTGGTGTTCGGGGTATCGGGGGTATTCGCGGGACTCATGGCCGCATGTTAGCGCCGATCGGCGCCGCTTCGTCCGCCAGCGCCCGCCATTGCTGGCGCCGGATCTCGTAGCGCAGCTTGCGCGCCTCCCCTTCGCCGGTGGTCTCGATCCAGCGCATCCCGCATTTTTCCATGACGCGCAGCGACGCGGCGTTGGCCTGTATGGCCACGGCGCTCAGCGCGTCCACCGGCAGGCGTTCGAATCCCAGCACCAGCAGGGCGCGGGTGATTTCCGAGGCGTAGCCCCGGCCCCAACAGGTGGGCAGGAACGCGTAGGCGATCTCGACCCGCTCGATCTTGCCCGACAGCGCCAGCTTGAGGCCGGCTCGGCCGGCCAGTGCGCCGCTGTCGCGCTCGCTCAGCACATACATGCCATAGCCATGTTCGGCCCAATGCAGCATGTTGTGCTCGACGTAGCGCCGGCTGGCCGTGGCGTCGCGGGTGCCGCCCATGGAGGCCATCAGGGCAGCGTCGGCGTGCATCGCGGTGATGAAGGGCAAATGGGTCGACGACATGCGCTCGGCGCGCAGGCGCCGGGTGACGAAGGATTCGGGCAGCAGGGCGGACGGCATGATCTCGAAGCATGGACACACACGGTGCCTTGCATCATATCCATGCCCGCCCCTGCATGCCATCGCACTTTCGCACCGTGGACACACCGCTGGCGTCGCGGTACGCGGCGCAAAGCGCGGCAATCGCGGCGGGTTCCGGTCGCGCCGGCGCGGCGGCCTGGGCGGGCCTTCCCCGCTAGCCGCGCTTCAGGCCCAGGAAGCTCCAGTGCACGTCGGCGCGGTCCAGCATGTCTTCGCGCCTGACGAGGTGATGCGCCGACAGGCCATGCCCGGCCGCCAGCGCGATGGTCTCCTCGGCCGACACGTCGAACATGCGGCGGCCGGGCGGCACCGGGCCGTGGCGCAGCGACATCAGGATCTGGCCGCCGGGCGCCAGCAGGGCCGCCAGCGCCGCCATGCCGCGGGCGCGCTCGTGCGCGTCCAGGTGCATCCAGACGGCGGTCAGCATGATGACGTCGAATTCGCGCCCTTGCAGGCCCGCAAGTTCGGGCAAGGCGTCATCGACCCATTCCAGGTTGGGCAGCGCGTGGCGGCGCTGGCCCTCGCGCCGCAGCTCGGGCGTGGGCTCGGCCGCCACCACCTGGTGGCCCATGCGGGCCAGCGCGGCGGCATCGCGGCCCGAGCCGGCGCCGATGTCGGCGATGCGCGACGGCGTCGCCGGGATCAGGTGCGCCACGTCGCGGTGGACGTCGGCGAAGGCGATGCTCTCATACTGCTCGGCCAGGGCCGCGGCGTTTTCGCCGTAGCCCTGGGTGCCCGAGACCACGGCCCCGCCGCCGTCGACAGCTTGCGCGGGATCGGCGGCGCTCATTTGGCCTTGAGCGCGTCGTAGATGCGCTTGCCGACGCGGCCGTCCTGCGGCAGGTTGCGCTTTTCCTGCTCGGCGCGCACCGCGTCGCGGGTCTTGGCGCCGGGGATGCCGTCGGCGGTGCCGACGTCATAGCCGCGGGCGTTGAGCATCTCCTGCACTTCCTTGATCTGCGCGCGCGACAGGCCGGGGTCGTCCGTCGGCCAGGCCGTGGCCAGCGCCGGGCCGCCCTGCAGGCGGTTCAGCAGCAACGCCACCGCCAGCCCATAGCG
This sequence comes from Achromobacter sp. KK8, assembly GCF_054188005.1. Taxonomy (NCBI): domain Bacteria; kingdom Pseudomonadati; phylum Pseudomonadota; class Betaproteobacteria; order Burkholderiales; family Alcaligenaceae; genus Achromobacter; species Achromobacter sp. KK8. The sequence continues at coordinate 5,676,638 of NZ_CM135178.1, forward strand.
GCGCGACTGGTTGTAGTGCAGGATCGCGTCGAAATTGACGGTGGCCAGGAACACCGGGCCCTTGGCGCCGGTGGGGGCGAACAGGTAGGCCTGCTGGTCGTTGCCGGCGGCCAGCTTGAGCGCCGAGCCGTCGCCCTGCTTGAGGCCGGCCTGGGCCCACTGCGCGATGCTGCGGCGGTCCTGCGAGCCGACGTACTCGGCGTCGGGCGCGGGCGGGATGGCGGCGGCCACGTCGGCCGGCACGCGCACCTCCACCACCGCCGGCAGGCCGTGGGTCCATTTGGCGCGGCGCTTGCGCAGGTGGTTGGCGGTCGAGGCCAGGGCGTCGGGCAGCGAGTTGTACAGGTCGATCTTGCCGTCGCCGTCGCCGTCCGCCGCCAGCTCGTAGAACGAGGTGGGGATGAACTGCGTCATGCCGAAGGCGCCGCTCCAGGAGCCGACGAAGTTGTCGGCCGGCACCACGCCGTCGCGCAGCAGGCGCACGGAGGCGTAGGCGTTCTTTTCCCACAGTGTCTTGTTCTCGGTGCAGGCGCGGGTCAGCCAGGCATTGAGCACGTCGGTCTTGCCGACCTGGCGGCCGTAGTTGGTCTCGATGCCGAAAATGGCGACCAGCGTGGCCGGGTCCACCTGGTACTGCTGGCTGATGTCGCCCAATTGCTTGCCGTACTTGGCGAGCACGGCGCGGCCGTCGCTGACGCGTTCTTCGTCGACCGTCTTGGCGATGTAGTCCCACCAGCTTTCACGGCCCTCGGGCTGGCCCTGGGCGGATGCCACGGTGGTGGGCAGCAGCTTGGCCTTGGCGGTGTACTTGTCCCAGTCGGCCACGGTCAGGCCGTTGGCGGTGGCGCCCTTGCGCAGCTTGGCGATACACGCCTTGGTGTCGAGTTCGGTCGGGATGATGACCGTGGGCGCGGCCGGCGTGGCGGTCGCGGCGGGAACCTGGGCCGGCGCCACGGCAGGCGCCACGGGAGGCGCGGCGGCCGGGGCGGCGGCGGGAGCAGCCGCCGGGGCCGGTGCGTGCGCGTTCGTCGGCGGGGCGGCTCGCGTATCGTCGGGCATCGCCACGGGCGCGGCGGCGGGCGCGGCGGCCGGCGTGGCCGGATCGTCGAAGCTGCGCTTTGGCGTCAGCACCGGCCCGGACGTGGCGGGCTGCGCGCCGGGACTGCGCGTGCCGGTGGCCGAAGCAGGCGACTGGGCCTGGGCCGTGCCCAGGGCGGCAACGCTCAGCGCGGCGGCCAGCACCGCGCGCGCCAGGGGATCGATTCGGGTGCGAAGCGCATTCTGTCGCATGGTTATCCTGAAAAATCGAAGTCAGCCCGGATCGTACCGCGAGCGGGCGCCGAAATCGAACCGGCGCATTGCCGTTGGCGGCGGCCGTCGCGAGGCTCGGTCGCCGGCGGGATGCCTGACGGCGCGACCGCGTGCCCGTCAGGCGGCGCGGCGCAGTGTCGCCAGGTCCGGCGGCGGTCGGCGCAACACGCGCAGGCAGAGCATCAGCGCCAACAGGCTCGACAGCCCAAAACCGATGGTCTGCCCCAACAGCACGCCTTCGGCGCCGCCATAGCGAGCGCCCAGCCAGACGAACGGCAGCGTGCTGACGGTGGCGCGCAGCCAGCCGACCGCGGTCGCGTAGGCGGCATAACCCAGGTTATTGAAGACCGCGACCGAAACGAAGAAGATGCTGTTCAGCGCCCAGATGAAGCTGGCGTAGCGGCAGAACACCATGACGAGCTCGCGCCCCGGGCCACTGACCTGGAACGCGTCAGCGATCCATGGCGCCAGCGCGGCCAGCAGGATCGCCACGCCGGCGCCATAAGCCAGGGCCATCCTGGCGGTAAAACCCACGGTCTGCCGGACACGCTGCCAATGCCCTGCCCCGAGGTTCTGGCCCAGGATCGGTCCGATGGCGCCAGGCAACACGAAAAACAGCGAATACGACAGTTGCAGCACCCGGTCCACCACGGTGGCGCCCGCCATGGTGCTGGAGCCGAATCCCGCGTAGGTCGAAGCGGTGAAGACCACCGCGGCCGGGGTCGCCAGCGCGCTCAACGCGGCGGGCAGGGCAATGCCGCCGACCGCCGCCAGATCGGCGCGCAGGTCGTGCCGCGCCGGCCGCGCCACCAGGCGATGGCGCCGGAAAACCAGCCACGCCCCTAGCGCCACCGTTGCCGCCCGCCCCGCGCCGCCGGCCCAGGCAACGCCGGGCATGCCGCCTTCGAACACGAAGATCACCACGGGATCCAGGACCGCTACGGTGGCGATTCCGGCCAGCAGCACCCACATCGACTGGCGGCCGTGGCCTGCGGCACGCAACAGGTTGGACAGCATCATGCCCAGGCCCATCACCACCGAAAACGGCGCGGTGATGGCCACGTACGAGAGCACCAATGCGCGCACGTCCGGCGCCAGCCCTATCGCCCGGGTGAACGGGCCGATCGCAAGCAGGAACACCGCGACGGCCAGCACCGTGGCCGCCACCATCAGGACCAGCGATGCCGCCGCCAGGCGACGCGCGCCCGGCGCATCGCCCGCGCCCAGGGCGCGCGAGACCTGCGCCGCGCCGCCGACGGTCACGCCGATGCATATCGACGTGATCGTGAAGAGCGTCATCGAGCCGAAACCCACCGCCGCTAGCACGGCCTCGTCACGCAGCGTGCCCAGGTACAGCAGCGTCAGGAATTCCACGGCGAACACGGCCAGCATGCTGGCCCAGCCGGTCAGCACCATTTCGAGCACATGGCCGCGCAGGGGTCCGGACACAAAGCGCGCGGGAACGGCGGCGGCAGCCGTCATGGCTGGCGCGGCCCGAACCAATACTGCGACCGCACCTCATCCGACGAATACCACGGCAGCAGGCCGATGCTGTGCGACTCGCGCTGCACGCTCACCAGCAGCCCGCCCGCCTGTGGCCGCAGCAGCGCCACGGTGCGGAACACGCCCATGGATTCGTACTGGCGCCAGTCGCGCCGGGCACTGATCCAGAAACGGCCCTGGGTGCAGCCGCCGAAATGCTGGACGCCGGGCAGGGCCGCCAGCGGGCCGTCGGCCGGGCGGTCAACGCCGGCCGTGGCGTCGCGCAGGGGCAGCAGGCCCGTGAACCGGCCCCCTTGGCCGTCGTCGGCCACCACTTGCCAGCCTTGCGGCGCCGCGTTGAAGGTGACGCTGGCGGCCGGCGTGGGGCGCCAGGCGTGCTCCGCGGTATCCGGCAGGCCCGGCAGGTCCAGCGTGTAGGCCAGGAAACGGCGCAGGTCGCCAACCCCGGCGGCCGCCTCGCCCGCGCGCGGTTCGCCCGCGACGCGGTAGGTGCCGGACAGGTCCGGACATTGCGCGGGGTCCGACGGCAACACCAGCGCCGTGCCGTCCTTGAACGGCGGCCAGGCCACGCGCACCTCGTCCACGGTCGACACGCCGCAGCCGGCCAGCGTCGCCAGCGCCAGCGCCGCCATCAGCCATCTTGGCGCGGCCCTGGGCTGCCCGGATTCCCATCTTGTCATCATGCGCATCGCACAGCCGCCTCCCTGGCGACGAACTATACCGAAACGCCAGGGCCGCGTTGCCAAGGACCCGGCGCGGGAGAATAATCGGCGCATTGCCACTGCCCTGCCCGCCATGACGCCCTTCAAAGGAAAACTCCGCACCCGGCACCTGGAAATCGTGCTGACGGTGGCCGAGCTGGGCAACCTGTCCAAGGCGGCGGCGCAGCTGCACAGCACGCAGTCCGGCCTGTCGCGCGCCATCGCCGAGATCGAGGAGCTGGTGGGCGCGCGGCTGTTCGAGCGCACCGCCCGCGGCACCAGTTGCACGCCGCTGGGCGAGGCCATGTGCCGCCACGCGCGCCAGTTGCTGACCGGGTTCCGCAAGGCCGAGATCGACCTGGCGGCGCTGTCGCGCGGCGACGAGGGCAGCCTGACCGTGGGCTGTTTCTCGATGTTCGCCGGCTGGCCGGTGGCGCAGGCGGCCACGCGTTTTCGCCAGGCCTATCCGCGCATCACGCTGACGCTGGAGATCGGCACCCACGAGCGGCTGATCGACGATCTGGACGCGGGCGCGCTGGACGTGCTGATCAGCCGTTTCTCGTCCACGGTGGATCCGCGCATCTACCGCTCGGCCAACCTGCTGGACGACCCGGTGGTGCTGGTATGCGCCCCCGATCATCCGCTGGCGGACCGCGCCGACGCCACGCTGGCCGACTGCGTGGCCTATCCGTGGATCACCGCCCTGCCCGGCAGCCGCATCCGCGGCGAACTGGAAATGGTGCTGCACCGCGAAGGCCTGCCGATTCCGGATATGATCGGCGCCCTGTCGCTGGAATTCGGCCGCGAGATGCTCACGGTCGGTCCTTACCTGTGGATGCTGCCGGGCAGCGTCGCGGCGGTGCGCGCGGCGCGCGGCGAAGTGCTGGTGCTGGCGGCACGGCCGGCGCTGCGCAGATCGCCGCTGGCGGCCATCTGGCGCCGCGACCGTCCCAGCACCCGCCAGGCCCGCGCCTTCGCCGACACCGTGGCGCTGGCCATCAATACCCCTACTTAGGAGCGCCCATGTACGACTGGCTCAACACCTTGCCCAAGGCGGAACTGCACCTGCATCTGGAAGGCACGCTCGAACCCGAGCTGCTGTTCCGGCTGGCCCACCGCAACGGCGTGGCGCTGCCGTGGCCCGATATGGATGCCCTGCGCGCGGCCTATGACTACGGCAACCTGCAGGAATTCCTCGACCTGTACTACCGCGGCGCCGACGTGCTGCGCACCGAGCAGGACTTCTACGACCTGACCTGGGACTACCTGGTCAAGTGCCACGAGCAGAACGTGGTGCACACCGAGCCCTTCTTCGATCCGCAGACCCACACCGACCGCGGCGTGCCGTTCAAGGTGGTGCTGGACGGCATCAGCCAGGCACTGGAGGACGGCCGCAAGAAGCTCGGCATCAGCAGCGGGCTGATCCTCAGCTTCCTGCGCCACCTGCCCGAGGAACAGGCCATGCGCACGCTGGAAGAAGCGCTGCCCTACCGCGACGCTTTCATCGCCGTGGGCCTGGACAGCAGCGAAAAGGGCTTTCCGCCGCGCCTGTTCCAACGCGTCTTCGACCGCGCCCGCGCCGAGGGCCTGCCGGCCGTGGCCCATGCCGGCGAGGAAGGCCCGCCCGAATACATCTGGGAGGCGCTGGACCTGTTGAAGGTGCTGCGCATCGACCATGGCGTGCGCGCCGCCGAGGACCCGCGCCTGATGGCGCGCCTGATCGACGAACAGATCCCGCTGACCGTGTGTCCGCTGTCGAACACCCGCCTGCGCGTGTTCGAACACATGTCGCAGCACAACATCCTGTCGCTGCTGGACGCTGGCGTGAAGGTCACGGTCAACTCCGACGATCCGGCCTATTTCGGCGGCTACGTCACCGAGAATTTCCACGCGCTCTACGAGCACCTGGGCATGAGCCAGGCGCAGGCCCAGGCGCTGGCCGACAACAGCATGGATGCGCGCATCCTGAAGTAGGCCGGTCCAGTAGGCCGGTCCGAATGGGCCGGTCCGCGCCCGCGGCCCGGCCATGCGGGTTGCGCATGACCCGGTTCGAAACCGGCATGCCCGCCCGGCCCCTTTCGTCCCTACCATAGTCCCGAGCGGACGGCGGCCCTGCACGCCGCCCGCCAGAGACCATGACGACAAGGGGCAAGACCACATGACTGACACCGTCCAGGCCCGGCTGCGCGCCGGCATGTTGACCGGTTTGCGCGACGGCGGCGTGTGCCGCTTCAGCGCCATTCCCTACGCCGAGCCGCCCGTCGGAGCGCTGCGCTTCGCGCCGCCCGAGCCGGCCCGCTGGCAAGGTCCGCGCGACGCCACCCACCCGGGCAGCGTGGCGCCGCAACTGCCGTCGCGCCTGCGCGGCGCCATGGGTGACTTCGAGGCGCCGCAGGCCGAAGACTGCCTGCACCTGACGGTGTGGACGCCCGCCGCCGATGAGCGCCGCCGGCCGGTAGTGGTGTGGCTGCATGGCGGCGCCTGGCAAAGCGGTGGCGGCGCGCTCGACTGGTATGACGGCGCCGCCCTGGCGGCGCGCGGCGACCTGGTGGTGGTGGCGGTGAACTACCGGCTGGCCGCGCTGGGCTGGCTGCACGTGCCCGGCCAGACCGCCAACGTGGGACTGCTGGACCAGGAATGCGCCATCGACTGGGTGCTCGGCAACATCCAGGACCTGGGCGGCGACCCCGCCCGCGTCACGCTGATGGGCCAGTCGGCCGGCGCGTCGTCGATCTGCGCCATGCTGGCGCGGCGCCCGCGCTTTGGCCGCGCCATCCTGCAAAGCGCGGCGCTTGGCCGCGGCTTTCGCAGCAGCGCGCAGGCCGCGGCATTGGGGCAGGTGTTTCTGGACGCCGCCGGCGCCGGCGATCTTGAACAGGCCCGCGCCCTGCCGGTCGAGCGCCTGCTGAGCGCGCAGCGGGCGCCCCAGGTGATTGCCGCCCTCGAGGCCGAAGGCAGCCGCCGCAGCCTGTTCGGGCCGGTGCTGGACGGCCAGGTGCTGCCCGCCGACATCGCGCCCGCCTTGAAATCGGCGGCCGGCCGCGCGGACGTGCTGGTCAGCTACACCCGCGACGAAATGGCGGCCTTCCCGGACGGCGACGGCCCCGACTGCGCGCTGGCCAGCGAAGCCGTGTTCGGCGCGCCCTCGCGGCAATGGGCCGCGGATGCCGCCGCGCAGGGCCGCCAGGCCTGGCTGGCGCGCTTCGACGTGGCGCCCACGCCTCGCTTCCGGGCCTGCCATTGCATCGAGCTGCCGTTCGTCTTCGACACGCTCGCGGCCTTTGCCGCCGCGCCCATGCTGCGCGGCCTGCCGCCCACGCAGGCCGCCACGCTGGCCCGGGCGACGCAACGCGCCTGGATCGCATTCATCCGCGGCGAGGCGCCCGACTGGGCGCCCGCGCCGCACCTGCAAGTCCTGGCCTGAAGCCGGACGCCGGGCGCAAGACCCGGCGCATCCAACACCGACAAGGGGAATACCAATGCTCAAGCAACTCGCCTTCGCGCTCGCCCTGCTGCTGCCCGCGGCCGCCGGCGCGGCCTATCCGGACAAGCCGGTCAAGATCATCGTTTCCAACCCGCCAGGCGGCCCGGTGGACGTGATGCTGCGCGTGCTCGCCAGCAAGCTGTCCACCGCCTGGGGCCAGCCGGTGGTGGTGGAGAACAAGCCGGGCGCGTCGGGCATCATCAGCACCGGCGCGCTGGTGAAGTCGGCGCCCGACGGCTACACGCTGGGCATGGTGGTGGCGTCGTCGGTGACCATCGTGCCGTTCGCGGTCGACAGCCTGCCGTTCGATCCGCAGAAAGACCTGCAGCCGGTGGCGCTGGTGGCGCGCACGCCGTTCATCTTCATCGTGCCCAGCGACAGCCCGATCAGGACCTGGCAGGATTTCGTGCGCGAGAGCAAGACGCGCAGCCTGGCGGTGGGCTCGTTCTCCATCGGCACGGCCTTCCACCTGGTGTGGGAACAGACCGCGCGGCGCGCCGGCATCAAGGCGTTGTATATCCCGTCGTCCTCGTCCGGCAAGACGCAGAACGACCTGATCGGCGGACAACTCGACGTGGGGCTGGACGCGCCTTCAAGCTCCAAGGGCCTGATCGACAGCGGCCGCCTGCGCGCGCTGGCCATCACCAGCCCGACCCGCTTCGCCGGCCTGCCCGACACGCCGACCCTGCGCGAATCGGGCATGGGCGACTATGCGCCGCAGCCGTGGATCGGCCTGATGGCGCCAGCCGGCGTGCCGGCCGAGCGCGTGGCGCGGATCCAGCAATCGGTGGCGGACATCCTCAAGGAACCCGCGATGAAGGCGCAGATGGAAACGCTGGGCATGATTCCGATCGGCGGCAGCGCGCGGGAGCTGGCCGACACCATCGCCGCCGATCGCGCCGAGATGGGGCCGTTGATCAAGGAACTGGGGATCAAGCTGCAGTAGGCGCGCCCACCAGCCGCAGAAACGGGGGGATCAGGCTGGCGGCCAGCGCGTCGGCGTCGGCCGCGCCGCGCGCGATGGCGTCATCGACCGCGCCATGCATGCCGTGGTACAGCAGGATCGCGGTCAACCCCGGCTGCGTCAGCCGCCAGCAGCCGGATTGCTGGCCGGCGCGCAACATGGCCTCGGCCTGCGCCAGCACCGCCGCGCGCTCGGCGGCGCCGCGATGCGGGTGGTTGACGTCGTGAAACACAACGTCGTGCAAGGCATAGCCGTCGAAATAGGCGTGCACGCCGGCGCGCGTCCAGGCCCGCAGCCGCGCCACGCCGTCGTCCGGCGCACAGGCCGCCATGGCCGCGTCGATGCGGTCCAGGAACCCCTGCGAGAACTTGGCGCGCAGCGCCGCCAGCACATCCGCCTTGGACGAAAAGTAGTGATAGAAGGTGCCCTTGGCCACGCCGGCCCGCGCCACGATCTGGTCGATGGTGGTGGCTTCGACGCCCTGGCGCACGAACAGGTCTTCGGCGGCCGCCATCAATTCGTCCAGGCGCACCGGCGCGGGTTTGGTGCGCGGCGCGGGCTCGGCGGACGTGGGCGTCCTGGCGGCGGACTTGGCGGAAGCGGAGGCCATCGCGGGCGGGAATCCTTTCATTTTCAACGATCTCCAGTGTAGAGGACGCGCCTGGCGCGCGGTCCGGGAACAATCGGGAATGCGTCTTTTTATTTATTGACCGACGGTCAGTCGATTACTAGAATACGATTTTCCATCCCCTTCACGGCCCTTCCGCATGCTTGCCTCCCGCCGCCGCGCCCTGGTGTTCGCCGTCAACCTGGGCAGTTTCATCACCATCCTGGACATCAGCATCGTCAACGTCGCCCTGCCCACCATGCAGGCGGCGCTGCGCATCGACATGGCCGGCCTGCAATGGGTGGTGGACGCCTACGCGCTGTTCCTGTCGGCGTTCATGCTGTCGGCCGGGCCGCTGGGCGACCGCTATGGCCGCAAGCGTTCGTGGCTGGCGGGCGTGGTGCTGTTCACGATCGGCTCGGCGTTCTGCGGGCTGGCCGACAACCTGCCGCTGCTGCTGGCGGGCCGCGCGGTGCAGGGCGTGGCCGGCGCACTGCTGATACCGGGCGCGATGTCGCTGCTGACCCAGGCCTTTCCCGACCCCGCCGAGCGCGCCCGCGCCATCGGCCTGTGGGCCTCGTGCAATGCCATCTCGCTGATCGTGGGACCCATGCTGGGCGGCCTGCTGGTGGCGCACTTCAGTTGGCAGAGCATCTTCCTGATCAACCTGCCGGTGGGGGCGCTGGCGATCGCGCTGGGCGCCTGGGGCATCCAGGAAAGCGCGCATCCCGAACATGCCGCCTTCGATCCCGCCGGCCAGGCCCTGAGCGTGGTCTGGCTGGGCGCGCTGACCTATGGCCTGATCACCGCCGGCGAACACGGCTGGCAGGCGCCGGCCACTATCGCCGCGCTGGCCGTGGCCGCGATCGGGCTGATCGCCTTCCTGTGGGTCGAGCACACCGTGGCGCGCCCCATCCTGCCGCTGGGCCTGTTCCGCGACGCCGGCTTCGCCAGCACCAACTTCGCCTCGTTCGTGATGGGATTCGGCGCCTACAGCAGCCTGTTCTTCTTCTCGCTCTACCTGCAGCACGTGCGCGGCCTGTCGCCGCTGGAGGCAGGCTGGCAACTGGCGCCGCAATTCGTGGCCACCGGGATCGTGTCGACGGTGTTCGGCCGCCTGAACCCGCGCTTCGGCCTGCCGCGGCTGATGATCGCCGGCTACGGCATGGTCGGCGCGGCCATGCTGGGCATGATGAGTTTCGACGCGCACACGCCCTACGCGCTTTCCGGATCGTTGATGGTGCTGCTGGGCCTGGGCATGGGATTGGCGGTGCCGGCCACCAGCATGGCGGTGATGGCGACGGTGCCGCGCGAGCGCTCGGGCATGGCTTCGGCCACCATGAACGCGCTGCGCCAGACCGGCATGACCATCGGCATCGCGCTGCTGGGCGCGCTGATGAGCGGCCGCGCGGTCGACCACCTGGCCGCGGCGCTGGCGCGGCTGGGCCAGGCGGATGCGCGGGCGGTGGCGCGCGTGGCGGTCACCCAGCACGTGCTGCCGGCGCAACCCGATGGCGTGGCGGCGTTGTTCGCCGACGCATTGGCCGACGGTTTCCATGCCGCCATGGCCGGCGCCGGCGTGGCCTCGCTGCTGGCGGCGCTGCTGCTGTTGTGGGTCACGCGCGGCGCGCGGCCGGTGCTGCGGGCCGCGTAGGCGACAGGCGCGCGCATCGTCGCGGCGACGCCGGACGCCGCCGCGCGAACCGCCGCCGCATGGATACGACGACGCTGCGCGGGCCTCGCGGCGAGCCGCCGAAACCCGGGCGGGACGCGCAATTCCAAGGCGCGGAATTCCAGCGCCCGGAATCAAACACCCGCGTTTTTAAGCAGGCGTAACAAGCGCGCCATCGCGGGTGCGCTCCGGTAATATCTCAGCCCAATAACAGGTTAACAACCAAGAGGAGACATGCCATGCAACACCGCAAGATCCTGTTCCGGCTGGCCCCGCTGGCGCTGGCCGCGCACCTGGCGTTCAGCGGCCCGGCCGCCGCGCAAAGCGCGCCCGGCACGCAGGGGCCGCTGGCGCCCGCGCCCGCCCCCGAACTGGCCACGCAGATCGACCAGCGCGCCAAGGCCATCGAAGACAAGCTCATCGCCTGGCGCCGCGACATCCACCAGCACCCCGAACTGGGCAACCAGGAAACGCGCACGTCCAAGCTGGTGGCCGACCATCTGCGCGCGCTCGGCATGGAAGTGAAGACCGGCGTGGCCGGCACCGGCGTGGTGGCGCTGCTCAAGGGCGGCAAGCCCGGCCCGGTGGTGGCGCTGCGCGCCGACATGGACGCGCTGCCGGTGAAGGAACAGGTGGACGTGCCGTTCGCCTCCAAGGCCAAGGGCACCTACCTGGGCAAGGAAGTGGACGTGATGCACGCCTGCGGCCATGACGCCCACACCGCCATCCTGATGGCCACCGCCGAAGTGCTTGCCGGCATGAAGGACCAATTGCCCGGCAGCGTCAAGTTCATCTTCCAGCCGGCCGAGGAAAGCCCGGCCGACTTCGAGCCGGACGGCAAGAAGATCTGGGGCGCCAAGATGATGGTGCAGGAAGGCGTGCTGGACAATCCCAAGGTCGACGCGATCTTCGGCCTGCACGTGTCCAGCAGCTATCCGGTGGGCAAGCTGTCGTGGCGCAGCGGCCCGGCGATGGCCGCGGCCGACCAGTTCTGGATCGACGTGACCGGCAAGCAGACGCATGGCGCGCGGCCGTGGTCGGGCATCGACCCGATCGTGGTCAGTTCGCAGATCATCCTGGGCCTGCAGACCATTCCCAGCCGCCAGATCAACAGCATGCTGGAGCCGGCCGTCATCACCGTGGGCGCGATCCACGGCGGCAACCGCATGAACATCGTGCCGGACAGCGTCGCCATGACGGGCACCATCCGCACGTATGACGAAGGCATGAAGAAGGACATCCACCAGCGCATCGAACGCACCGCCACGCAGATCGCGCAAAGCGCCGGGGCCAAGGCCGACGTGCGCGTGGTGGAGCTGTACAACGCCACCGTCAACAACCCAGGCCTGACCGAGGAAATGGGCGCGACGCTGCGGCGCGTGGCGGGCGAAGGCAACTACGGCCTGCAGCCCAAGTCGACGGCGTCGGAGGACTTCTCGTTCTACCAGGAGAAGGTGCCGGGCATGTTCTTCTATCTGGGCGTCACGCCCAAGGACGTCAATCCCGAGACCGCCGCGCCCAACCATTCGCCGCGCTTCTACGTGGACGAGTCGGGGCTGATCAACGGCGTGCGGGCGCTGTCGAACCTGACGGTGGACTACATGGCCAAGGCCAAGAAAGGCAGCTGAGCACGTGCCGCCGGCACGCAGCCGGCGGCGCACGCAGGCGGCGCGCGCAATGCGCGCCGCGCCCCGCGGTGGGCATAAGCAAACCGCCACAAAGTCTTTGTGGGACGCGGCGCGGTTTCCTACAGTACGGCCCTTTGCCACCAAAGCGCCGACCCGCCATGCCGATCTCCCGCCGCCGATTCCTGCTTGCCAGCACGCTGGCCCTGCCCCTGGCGCGGCCGCGCCGGGCGCGCGCCGCCAACTGGCCCGACCGGCCCATCCGCCTGGTGGTGACCTTTCCGCCGGGCGGCGCCAGCGATATCGCCGCGCGCGTCATCGCGCCCGCGCTGGGCGACCTGCTGGGCCAGTCCATCGTCATCGACAACCGACCTGGCGCCGGCTCCACCATCGGCGCGACGCAAGTGGCGCAGGCTGCCGCCGATGGCTACACCCTGCTGATGTCGAACTCGGCGCCGCTGTCGATCTCGCCCGCGCTCATGCCGCGGCACCAATACGATCCGCTGGCCAGCTTCCGCCACGTGGCCTATATCGGCGCGGTGCCAACGGCCTTCGTGGTGCATCCCTCGGTGCCGGTCGAGACGTTCGCGCAGTTGACCGAGTGGATCAAGGCGCAGCCCGCGCCGGTGCAGTACGGCAGCGGCGGCCTGGCCTCGGTAGGGCAGATCGTCGGTGAACTGTATGCGCGCCAGACCGGCGCGCGGCTCGAGCACATTCCCTACAAAGGCTCGGGCGCGATGCGCAACGACCTGCTGGGCGGACAGATCCGCATGGCGGTCGACGCCCTGCCGCAGAACCTGCCGTTCCTGCGCAACGGCCAACTGCGGCTGCTGGCGGTGACCACGCAGCAGCGCGTGCCGCAGGCGCCCGGGATTCCCGCGGTGGGAGAACTGGGCTATCCGGGCCTGGTGGCCGAGAATTTCGTCGGCCTGTCCGGTCCGGCGGGCCTGCCCGACGGCGTCAGCGAACGCCTGCACGCGGCGCTGGCGCAAGTGCTGCAAACGCCGGAGATCCGCGCCAAGCTGGAAGGCCAGGGTTTCGTGCTGGCGCATAAATCGTCCAGCGAATTCACCGACTTCGTGCGGCGCCAGGCCGAGGACTGGGAGCCGGTGGTAAGGGCCACCGGAGCCAGCCTGTGAGCGCGCGCCGACTGCTGGTGCTGTTCGGCCAGCCGGGTCGCGGCGGCTTCAACGAGGCCGCTGTCGAGGGCGCCGCCCGCGCCGCGCGCGCGGGCCATGCGCTTGCGCTGGAGTGGATCGCCGCCAACGATCCCGCCGTGCGCGCCGAGCGCTTGGCGGCGCTGTGCGCCACGGCGCCCGACTTGGTCATCGTGCATGGCGGCCAGGGCGACGCGCCGGTGGCGCGGGTGGCGCCGCGTTTTCCGCGCATCCAGTTCGCCATCACCCAGGGCAGCCATCACGGCAGCAACGTCGCGTCGTACGAAATCCTGCAAGAGCACAGCGCTTTCCTGGCCGGCGTGCTGGCCGGCGCGCGCGGCGGCGCCGCGCACCTGTCGGGAGAGCGCGTGCGGCCCGGCCTGAAGGGCCGCGCCGCTTATGCCGATGGCGTGCGGCGCGTGCGCGGGCAGGATCCGCTGACGGGTTTCTGCGGCAATCAGCACGAACCCGCCCTGGCCGAGACCTGGACCGATGCGCTGGCCGCCGCGGGCGCCGGCGTGGTGTTCGCGATGATGGATGGAGGCCGCGAGGGCATCACGCGCGCCTGCCGCCGCCACCGCCTGTGGCAGATCGGCAATGTGCTCGACTGGGTGGCACGCGATCCGGCCGTGTACCTGGCGTCGGCACTGGCGGATTCGGGGTTGTGCGTGGAACGCGCCGCCGCCGATCACGCCGCCGGCGCGCTGCGGGTGGGCGGCGTCACGCGTTTCGGCCTGGAGACTGGCGCGGCGCTGCGGCTGGTGCTGGGCGCGCAGGTGTCGGCGGAGGAACGGCGCCTGCTGGACGAGTGGTCGGCGCGGCTGGCGCGCGGCGAGATCGAGGTCGCGCACGATTACACCGGGCCCGAGTTCACGCCGCCGGGCGGATTGGCCTGAACCTGCCGGCCGGAGCGGCGGCCGCCACGCCGCGACGCGCTGGCGGGCTCAGCCCGCGGCGACCGGCCCGGTGGCCGCGAACGCCGCGTGATACGCCACTTCGCCGGCCGCCTGGCGCGTGAAAACCCGCGCCATGAAGTACTCCGGCGGCACGCCGGGATAGGTCAGCGCCGGCATCCGCGCAAAGCCGAAGCGCGTGTAGTACGCCGGCTCGCCCAGCACCACGCAGCCGGCCGCGCCGCGCGCTTCGAGCTCGGCCAGGCCCGCCTCGATCAACGCCGCGCCGATGCCACGGCCCTGCATGGCCGGCAGCACCGCCACCGGCCCCAACCCGTACCAGCCGGCCGCGCCGTCGCCGATGGCGACCGGCGAAAAGGCCGCGTGCCCCACCGCCATGCCCGCTTCATGCGCCACCAGCGACAGCGTCAACGCGCCGGCCGCGCGCAGGGCGTCGATGATGTAGCCCTCGGTATGCTGGCTGTGCGGGTGGTCGCGAAAGGCCTCCTGGGTCAAGGCGAAGATGGCCGCGATCTCGTCGGGGGTTTCAGCGGAAATCCGCATGGCCCTGCTCCTGGTGATGGTGGGACACGAAGGGCGAGTGTACGCCGCGCGGCCCGCGCCACCGGCATCCGATTGACGCCTGCCCGGGCCATCGCTACAGTGACCGCCGACCCTGGCCGGATCAGCTGCCGCCGGCCGGCTTCCAAGCTTGCGCGGCGCGCCGCGCCCCACCTTCCGGAAAACTCCATGAACAGCTACCGCGTCGGCATCGCCGGCTTCGGCGCCATCGGCCAGGCCGTGGCGCAATCCCTGGACGCCGGCCTGCCCGGCCTGACCCTGGCCGCCGTGGCGGTGCGCGATCCCAAGGCCGCGCCCGCGGTGGCCTGGCAGAACGCCACGCCGGTTTTCACCACCATCGGCGAACTGGCCGGGCATTGCGACGTGGTGGTCGAATGCGCTCCCGCCGCCGTGTTCCGCGAACTGGCCGAGCCGGTGCTCAAGGCCGGCAAGAAGCTGGTGGTGCTGAGTTCCGGCGCGCTGCTGCGCCACGACGACCTGATCGAACTGGCGCGGCGCCACCAGGGCCAGATCCTGGTGCCGTCCGGCGCCATCCTGGGGATGGACGCCATCACCGCCGCGGCCGAGGGCGAGATCCACTCGGTCACGATGATCACGCGCAAGCCGGTGCGCGGCCTGCTGGGCGCGCCCTACCTGACCGACAACAACATCGACATCGACGGCATCACCGAACCGCGCCTGATCTTCCGCGGCTCGCCGCGCGAAGCGGCGGTGGGTTTCCCGGCCAACCTGAACGTGGCCGTGAGCGTGTCGCTGGCCGGCATCGGCCCGGACCGCACCACGCTGGAGATCTGGGCCGACCCGTCGTTGGAACGCAACGTGCACCGCGTCGAAGTGGTGTCCGATTCCGCCTCGTTCTCGATGGAAATCCAGAACATCCCGTCGGCCAATCCCAAGACCGGCCGCATCACCGCGCAGAGCGTGATCGCGGCGCTGCGCAAGCTGACCGGTCCGCTGCGGGTGGGCACCTGACAGGCGCCGGGCGTATCTGCGGGACAGCGCACTAGGCCGCCGCACACGCCAACGCCGGCACGGGCCCCGCGGCCAGCGAGCCGGTGTTCCAGCCGCCTTTGCCATCCAGATCCAGCCGGTGGGTATGGAACGCATCGAGCGTGCTGCGATGGCCGACGCTGACCAGCATGGCGCCGGGCAGTTGCTCGCGCAGCAAGCCGTACAGCATGTGTTCCAGCCCTTCGTCGGTGGCCGAGGTGGCCTCGTCCAGAAACACGATGGCCGGCCGGTTGAACAGCACGCGGGCGAATGCCACGCGCTGCTGTTCGCCGATCGAGAGGATGCGCGACCAGTCGGCCTCGTGATCCAGCCGGCCGGCCAGGTGCCCCAGGTTCACCGCGCGCAGTGCCAACGCAAGGCGCGCATCGTCCCCCGGCCGCGCATGCCCGGGATAGGCCAGGGCATCGCGCAGCTTGCCCAGCGGCAGATAGGGACGCTGCGACAGGAACAGCGCCGCCGCGCCCTGCGGCCGCCGCACCGTTCCGCGCGCATGGGGCCACAGGCCCGCCAGGGCGCGCAGCAAGGTGGTCTTGCCGCTGCCGGACGGCCCCTTGATCAGCAGCGCCTGCCCCGGACGCAGCGAAAGATCCAGGCTCCCCAGCAACGCCCGGCCATCGGGACGCGACACGTCCAGTCCGGTGATCTGCAGCGCGTCCGGCAGCGGCTGCGCCTCGATCGCCGGCAGCGCGCGCGCCGCCGCGTTGGCATCGAGGAAGCCGGCCAGGCGGTTGAGGGTGGCGCGGTACTGCGCGAACGCGTCGTACGAGGTGCGAAAGAACGACAGCGAATCCTGCACCTGGCCGAACGCCTGCGAGGTCTGCATCACGTCGCCCAGCTTGATCGCGCCGCTGAAAAAGCGCTGCGCCTGCAGCAGGAACGGAAACACCACCGCCACCTGGCTCACGACCAGGTTGAAGCCGTCGAACTTCAAACCCCGGTACACGCGCGCCCACAGGTTGGCGATGTAGGCCGAAAAGCGCGTCCAGAGCGCCGCACGCTCGACCGCCTCGCCCTGGTAGAAGGCCACGTTCTCGGCGTTCTCGCGCAGTCGCAGCAGCGCGTAGCGGAAGTTGGCGGTCAGCCGTTCGGACAGGAAGTTCAGGCGGATCAGCGGCCGGCCGATGCGAAAGGCGAACAGCGTGGCCACGATGACGTACAGGTACACCATGAACACCATGGCGCGCGGGATCTCCACCCCCGCCACGTCCAGCGCGCCGGACAGGTTCCACAGGATCGCGGTGAACGCCACCAGCGACACCACGGCGCTGAGGGCGCCGATCGCCAGCGTGCGCGAGCCGGTCACGAACGCCGCGATGTCCTGCTCGATGCGCTGGTCGGGGTTGTCCACCGGTTCTTCGATGAAATGGCCGCGATAGTAGGCGCGCGCGTCCAGCCAATCGCCCGTCAGCCGATCGTTGAGCCAGACGCGCCAATGGATGTCGAAGGCCTGGCCGGCGTAGCTGTCGATCAGCGCGCGCACCACGTGCACCGTGGCCAGGATCGAGAAAATGCCCAGCAAGCGCCAGAACGCGCTCGGGTCGAGCGCCTGCAATGCGCTGTAGAAGCCGTTGTACCAGAACGAGAACAGCACGGTCATGCGGACCGAGAACATCGCCAGGAACAGCAGCGCGGCCAGCGTCAGCAGCGGCCGCCAGCTGCGCCGCGGCGTCAGGTAGGGCCAGGCCAGGCGCCAGAACTTGCGTCCCCAATCGGTCCAGCGCGACAGCGCCCACGCGACCAGCGCCAGCGCGATGGCGCTGATGCCGAATGCGCGCGCCATCCACCACGCGCTTTCCCACAACTGTTGCTGCCAGTCCAGGTCCATGAATCATCCCGTCGAAGCCGTTTCTGTTTAGAGCGGCGGGGATGTCGCAGTTCCGGCGAAAATGCCGTCTTAAGCGTGGCTTAAGCGTTCTTCGGACGAATTGAAAGGCATTCTCCGGGCGGATTGAAAGCTCAGTCGCCGCCCAGGTCGAGGTTGGCGAACAGGTCAGCCAGCGTCGGCACCGAACGGGCCGGCCAGATGGCGCTCAGGTCGAAGCTGGGCAGGCGTTCGCCGTCGCGCACCTCGCAAAAGCGCACGCCGCGGAAATCCATGGAACGGATCCAGCTGGGCAGCAGCGCCACGCCGCAGCCGCCCGCCACGCAGGCAAGCACGGTCAGCGTACGGTTGGCCTCCTGCGCCACCTGGGCGTCATGGCCGCCCTTGCGCATGGCATCGAGGATGTCGGCGTAGAACGCCGGCAGCTGCGACTGCGGGTACATCACCAGGCCGGCCTGGGCGATCTGCGCCATCGACACCTGGCCGTCGGCGGCGACGTCGAACTCGTCCGGCACCGCCGCCACCAGCCGGTCGCGCAGCAGCTGGCGTTCGCGCATGCGGCCGCCCACCGCCACCGGCGTGTGCATCAGGCCGATATCGATCTCGCCGGTCTGCAGGGCCTCGGCCTGCTCGGCGTTGCTCATCTCGCGCAGGATCACGCGCACGCCGGGCGCCTGCCGCCGCATCTCGCGCAACGCCCGCGGCAAGGTGTTGAACAGCGCCGACGACACCAGCCCCACCGTCAGCTGACCGGCGCTGCCGCGGCCGATCTCCCGGGCGCGCCGCGCGGCGGCATCGATGCGGGCGATGCTGGCGCGCACGTCCTCCAGGATGGCCAGGGCCGCCGGCGTCGGCGTGGAACCCTGGCGCGAGCGTTCGAACAGGCGCACGCCCAGGTCCTTTTCCATGCGGCCCAGGGCCTGGCTCAGGGCGGGCTGGGCGATGCCCAGCCATTCCGAGGCGCGGCTCACGCTGCCGTGGTCGACCACGGCCAGGAAATAGCGCAGGTGCCGGGTTTCCATATCAATCCAATATGAATAAAGCAGTTTTACAGAATAGAAAACTATACCTTGTCTGCCTAGAATCCCGCTTACAGAACCTTACAGATGTGCACCCCCTTGGGGCATGCACCGCAAATCGCAGGAGACAGCCTTGCCCCTACCGGCCACCGCCGCCGTCGACACCCACGCCCACGTCTTCCACCAGGGACTGGCCCTGGCGGACACGCGCCGCCACACGCCCGACTACGACGCCACGCTGGCCCAGTACCTGGCGCTGCTGGACGGGCATGGGTTGTCGCATGGAGTGCTGGTGCAGCCCAGCTTCCTGGGCACCGACAACAGCCATCTGCTCCAGGCGCTGCGCGCCGCGCCGGCGCGGCTGCGTGGCGTGGCGGTGGTGGACCCCGCCATCGACGACGCCGGGCTGCAGGCCCTGGCCGCGGCCGGCGTGGTCGGCATCCGCCTGAACCTGATCGGCCTGGACCTGCCCGACCTGGCGGCGCCCGCCTGGCGCCACCTGCTCGAGCGCGTCAACGCGCTCGGCTGGCACGTCGAGATCCACGTGCAGGCCGCGCGCCTGGCCGATATCATGCCGGCCTTGCTGCAGGCAGGATGCCGCGTGGTGGTCGACCATTTCGGCCGCCCCGATCCGGCGCAAGGCATCGCCGACCCCGGCTTCCAGTACCTGCTGCGGCAAGCCGGCAGCGGCCGCGTCTGGGTCAAGCTGTCGGCCCCCTACCGCAACTGGACCGGCCCCGCCTGTGCCACGTCGGGCCGCGAGGCCGCGCGGCAACTGCTGGACGCCTACACGCCGGCCCACCTGATGTGGGGCAGCGACTGGCCCCATACCGAGCATCGCCACCTGGCGTCGTATGCCGCTGCCACGCAGTGGCTGGACGACTGGATCGATGACCCCGCGCAACGGCGCGCCGTACTCGCCGACACACCGTTGCGGCTGTTCCAATTCCAAGGAGAATTCCAATGACCCCTCTGTTCAAACGCCTCGCGCGCCGCGCCAGCCTGCTGGCCGCCGCCGGCCTGTTGGCCAGCGCCGCCGGCGCGGCATCCGCCGCCTATCCCGAGCGCGCCGTCACGCTGGTCGTGACCTACCCGCCCGGCGGCACGGTGGACGTGGTGGCCCGCCTGCTGGGCCCCAAGCTGGCGGCCGAACTGGGCCAGCCGGTGGTCATTGAAAACCGTGGCGGCGCCGGCGGCATGATCGGCGGGGCGGTGGTCGCCAAGGCCCAGCCCGACGGCTACACGCTGATGCTGGACGCCTCCAACCACGCGCAGAACCCGGCCCTGCACCCCAAGATGCAGTTCGACACCCTGACCGCCTTCGCGCCGGTGTCGCTGCTGTTGCGCGTGCCCAACGTGCTGGTGGTGACGCCGTCGTACGAAGTGAAGACGGTGGCCGACCTGATCCGCCTGGGCCAGCCCGGCGGCAAGGAACAGGTCTACTTCGCCTCGGCCGGTCCCGGCTCGGCCCAGCACCTGGCCGGCGAACTGTTCAACCTGCTGGCCAAGACCCAGCTGCAGCACGTCGCCTACAAGGGCGGCGGCCCGGCCATGATCGACGTGATGTCCGGCCAGGTGCCGGTGATGTTCGCGAGCATGGGCTCGGCCTGGCAGCACGTGAAGAACGGCAAGCTGCGCGCGGTGGCCGTCGGCGGCGCGCAACGCTCCAAGGCCGCGCCGGACCTGCCCACCATCGCCGAATCCGGCGTGCCCGGCTATGAAACCTACGAATGGAACGCGGTGTTCGCGCCCGCCGGCACGCCGCCGGAAATCGTCAACAAAGTGTCGCAGGCGCTGGCCAAGGTGCTGAAGGACCCGCAGATCGCCGAACAGCTCGAAGGCATCGGCGCCGAGCCGATCGGCTCCACGCCGGCCGAGCTGGACACCTTCCGCCGCGCCGAGATCGACAAGTGGCAGCGCGTGGTCAAGGAAGCCGGCCTGAAGCTGGATTGAGGATTGAGTACTGGCGGGCGCCCTGCGCCCGCATACCGGTTTGCCGGTCTTGGGCGCCCTTCGGGGCGCCGTTTTTTTTGCTTTTACGCCGACTCGCCGATGCGATAAAACAGCACATTGATCGTGCTCAGGGAAATCCGGAACGTGATGAACCAGGCAAGCGACGACTCATCCCCCTCCCCCGACGCGGCGGCGCGCCTGGCGGCCGGCGTCGACGGCGCCACGCTCGATGCCCTGGCCGACGGTTTCCTGTCGCTGGACCGCGACTGGCGCGTCGCTTATCTCAATCCGGGCGCCGAACGGCTGCTGCGGCGCAGCAGGCAGGACCTGGTGGGCCACGGCCTGTGGGACAGCTGTCCGGACCTGGTCGGCACCGGCTATTACGATGCCTGTCGCGCGGCCGCGCAGACCGGCCGCCCCGCTCATCACACCGGCTATTACGCGCCCCTGGCCACCTGGTTCGAAGCGCGCGCCTTTCCCCATGAAGGCGGCCTGGCGATCCTGTTGCGCGACGTCTCGCGCGAACGCGAAGAGACCGCGCAGCTCAAGTACCAGGCCACCCACGATTACCTCACCGGCCTGCCCAACCGGCGCCAGTGCATGGAGACGCTGTCGGCGGCGATTGCCGAGGCCGAACCCGCGCTGGCCGCGCGGGGCGCCACGCTGGCCGTGCTGTTCCTGGACCTGGACCGCTTCAAGGAAGTCAATGACGCCTTCGGCCACGCCGAGGGCGACCTGCTGCTGTGCGACGTGGCGGATCGCCTGCGCAAATTCCTGACGCCGTCGATCTTCTGCGCCCGCGTTGGCGGCGACGAATTCCTGCTGGTGCTGCGCGACACCAACGAACGCGCGGCCGAAGCCCTGGCCAATTCAATCCTGAATTCCCTGTCGCGTCCCAGCGATGTGCACGGACGCTCGCTGTCGCTGGGCGCCAGCATCGGCATCGCGCTGCTGAACTCGCCCGGCGAGTCCGCCGAAACGCTGTTGAACTACGCCGACGCCGCGATGTATGCCGCCAAGTCGGCCGGCCGCTTCCAGGTGCGCGCCTATCACCGCGAGCTGATGCAGGGCCTGGGCGCGCGCCTGTCGCTGCGTGGCGACATCCAGGGCGCACTGACCAACAACCAGTTCGAACTGCACTTCCAGCCGCAGGTCAGCATGCACGACGGTTCGCTGTGCGGCGCCGAGGCGTTGCTGCGCTGGCGCCACCCGACCCGCGGCCTGCTCGGGCCAGCGGCATTTCTGGATGTGATCCTGGATTCACCGCTGGAATCGGCGCTGACCGAATGGGTGGCCAACGCCACCTGCCTGCACATCAGCGAATGGCTGGCCGAAGGCCTGCCGGTGCCGCGCATCTCGTTCAACCTGTCGGCGCGCCAGCTGGTCGCGCCCGACCTGCCCAAGACCATCGTGCGCCTGGCGACGGTGCATGGCGTGCCGCCGACGCTGCTGGACGTGGAAGTCACCGAGAACTCGCTGATGAGCGACGTGGAGAAAGCCTCCGGCATTCTGGCGGCGCTGCGCGAGGCCGGCATTTCGGCGTCGCTGGACGATTTCGGGTCGGGCTATTCGAGCCTAGCCTACCTGGTGCGGCTGCCGATCGACACGCTCAAGATCGACCAGTCGTTCGTGTGGGCGCTGGGCAAGGTGCCGACCGCCACGGCCGTGATCCGCGGCGTGGTGCGACTGGCCCATTCGCTGGGCATGCGCACGCTGGCCGAAGGCGTGGAGACCGAGGCGCAGCGCCAGATGCTGATCGAGGAAGGCTGCGATGCGATGCAGGGCTTTCTCTTCAGCCGCGCCCTGCCCGCCAGCGCCTTCGCCGCGCTGCTGCGCGAGGGACCGTGACGCCAGCCGCTATCATGTGCGCTTGATGGCGCAATTTCGCGATGACGACGATGGACAAGATACGGATCGACAAATGGCTGTGGGCGGCGCGGTTCTACAAGACGCGCAGCCTGGCGGTGGACGAGATCGGCAAGGGCCGCGTGCAGGTCAACGGCCAGCCGGCCAAGCCGGCGCGCGAGGTCGGCGCCGGCGACGTGGTCAGCATCCGCAAGGAAGATCCCGCGGTGCACGTGCGGGTGGTGGCGGTCAGCGGCGTGCGCGGCCCGGCGCCGGCGGCGCGCCAGCTGTACGAGGAAACCCCCGAGAGCGTGGCCGCGCGCGAACGCGCGGCCGAGATGCGGCGCCTGGCGCCCGAGCCGGCGCTGGACATCGCGGCGGGGCGGCCGACCAAGCGCGACAGGCGCCTGATCGACCAGATGCGCGGCAAGTAGGCCGCGCCCGCATGCGGCGCGGCTACAGCGCCCGCCCCACGATCAATGGATCCAGCGCCAGTTCCGGCGCGCCGCTCTTGCCTTCGTACGGCAAGCGGGTCAGCACGTAGCGCATGGCGTTCAGGCGCGCGCGCTTCTTGCAGTCGGACTTGACCACGATCCACGGCGCATCGGCGGTGTCGGTGTGCGCGAACATGGCTTCCTTGGCGCGGGTGTAGTCGTCCCACTTGTCGAGCGACGCCAGGTCCACCGGGCTGAGTTTCCACTGCTTGAGCGGATGCACCTTGCGCTGCAGGAAACGGCGGCGTTGCTCCTCCTGGCTGACCGAGAACCAGAACTTGATCAGGTGGATGCCGCTGGTGACCAGGTGCCGTTCGAAGTCGGGCACCTGGTGCAGGAATTGCAGGTATTCCTCTTCCGAGCAAAAACCCATCACGCGCTCGACGCCGGCGCGGTTGTACCAGGAGCGGTCGAACATGACGATCTCGCCGGCGGTCGGCAGGTGCTGCACGTAGCGCTGGAAGTACCACTGGCCGCGCTCGGTATCGGACGGTTTTTCCAGCGCCACCACGCGCGCGCCGCGCGGATTGAGATGTTCCATCATGCGCTTGATGGTGCCGCCCTTGCCTGCCGCGTCGCGGCCCTCGAACAGAATCACCACGCGCTGGCCGGTGGCCTTGACCCAGGCCTGCAATTTCAGCAGCTCGACCTGCAGGGCGTACTTCTGCTTTTCGTAATTGCGCCGCAGCATGCGGTGACGATAGGGATAGATGCCTTCGCGCCAGTCGGTGGCCAGTTCCTCGTCGGGATTGCGCCGGGCGGCCGGGGCCTGGGTGTTGGCCTGCAGCAGCGCGCGATGCACCGCCACGGCATCGTCCGGCGACAGTTCCTCGATGACCGCCCGCAGCGCTTCGTGGGCTTCGCCGGACTGCCCCACCTGGTAGCGGCGGGCGATGTCCGCCAACACCGCGGTGGTTTCCTGGCGCGCCGCGACTTCGCGCGCGCTGACACGCTTGCGCGCCCGCAGCGCGGGCTCCAGGGCAGGCAAGGCGGGCGGCTGCGGCGAGGACGGCCTGGCGGTGGAGCGTTTGGAGGCAGGCGGTTTGGCGGTGGACCGTTCGGCGGCGGCTTGCCTGGAAGTGGCTTGCCTGGAGGTGGCTTGCCTGGCGGCCGGCTTGGCAGCCGTGCGCGCGCGCCGCGGCGCGGCGGTGCGCTTGGCGGCGCGGGGGTCGTCCTTGCCGGTTTCGGGAGGTTCGGAGGCTGGCGCGATCTTGTCCGTCATCAATACAGTCCTTGCTATGCGTGTCGAGCGATCCGACGCGGCCGGCCGGTCGCCGGCGAGCCGTCAGGAAAAAACATCTACCCTACCCCGCGCGGTGGGGCGCGGAGTTGATGTGAATCAATGCTTGTAACATTCTTGCAGCATTCCTCGCCCGATCGCCCCGCTACACTGCCGCCATCGCCATCGCCTTGCCGCCAGCATGTGGTCACGCCTCAAACGGCTTTTCGTTCGCCCGCCCGCCGCCCCGGATCCCTACGCCGAGACCATCCGCTTCGATGACGCGGGCTTCACGCGCGCGCTGGGCGTGCCCGACGGCACGGGCCGGCGGCAGTCCTGGCCCTGGGAGGCCGTGTGCGAGTTCGGCTTTCGTTTCACGCCGGCGCTATTCCCCGATCCCTGGTACGGCGACTACATGGAAGGCCTGTGGTACCTGCGCGTCATCGAAGACGGCACGCCGATGGCGGTGGAGTTCGGCCAGGAGCATCTCGACGCCGACGCGCTGCCGCCCGCCCTGCTGCGCCATCTGCCGGGGCTGGACCTGCGGCCGCTGCGCGAGGGCCTGGCGCAGGCCGCCCGAGGCCCGCGGCACTTTGCCGGCGAGGGCGAATGGGTGGGCTGGCGGCGCGAGCCGCGTTGCGCCTGACCGGGCCGCACGGTAA
Source organism: Achromobacter sp. KK8 (assembly GCF_054188005.1). Taxonomy (NCBI): domain Bacteria; kingdom Pseudomonadati; phylum Pseudomonadota; class Betaproteobacteria; order Burkholderiales; family Alcaligenaceae; genus Achromobacter; species Achromobacter sp. KK8. Next base: position 5,701,162 of record NZ_CM135178.1, read on the forward strand.
CATCTGATGCAGAATATTTCATGACCGGCGCCGCCGTGGACACGCGTAGAGAACCCACCCTGCAAGGCGCCGACACGCCGCCGCCCCCGCCGCCGGCCACTGCCGCGCGGCCCTTGCCCAGCGCGGCGCTGCGCGCCTGGACCTGGGTCCTGTACATCGGCTTGTGGCTGGCGCTGCTGGCCATCAAGCGCGACGACGCGCCCGGCGCGGCCAGCGCGGCCGAATCGCTGGGCTACCGCGTCGGCAGCGCATTGGGCTGCGCGCTCCTGCTGCTGCTGCCCGCCGCCATCGCGATCGGCGTGCTGTCGTTGTTCAAGCGTTTTCGCACCCCGTTGCACCGCATGCGCGCCGCATTCGCCATCGGCGTGGTGCTGGCGGTGGCGGTCGCCGCGCTGGCCAGCCTCTCGGCCTATCGCGAGGCGCAAAAAGCCACTGCCCTGGCCGAGATCCGCCGCACCGGCGAGTGGATGCGCGCGGCGATCAACGCCCCCGACCATCCGCCCGGCGACGTGCCGGACATCGACGCCACACCCAAGGCGCGCGGCGTGTATGGCGAGATCGAACGCGGTGTCAAGATCATGCTGGGACAACGGGTGGCGCAGTACCGCGCCTACATGCGGGAACTGGACGAAGTGCGGCTGTCCGACCTGTTCATTCCCAACCGACTGGCGCGCGACCGAGGGCTGGTGGAAAGCCGACTGATCCTGGAGCAATCGCAGCGCGTGGTGCAGAAATACAGCCAGCAGAATCAGCGGTTGCTGGTGGACGTGCCCGCCACCATCCGTTCGCTCGATCTGAGCGAGCAGCAGAAGAACCAGATGGTCGAGGGCGCGATCAAGGCGCGCCCGCAGCAACGCGCAATGCTGGCCCGCAACTGGGACCTGGAGCGCCAGACGCTGGCCGAGTTCGAGAAGATGATCAATCTGCTCGACGACAACCGCCGTTCCTGGCGCGTGGAACAGAACGAGATCGTGTTCGACCGCGACAGCCTGTTGAACCGCTTCCGCGCGCACCAGCTGGCCGTGCGCCAGCTGACCGAGGAACGCGCGCGGCTGGAGGCGCAGCAGTTCGACAGCCTGACCTCGGTGCTGCGCTGAGGGGCCGGCACTCGAACCTTTGTGGAGCCGGGCGGCTCGCCGTCACCGCGCCGCGCGGTCCAGTCCCTGCTTGAGGTCGGCCAGGATGTCCGCGGCGGTTTCCAGGCCCACGGACAATCGCAGCAGCCCCTCCGACAAGCCGTATTTCTCACGGTCCTCGGCGGTGTAGCTGGCGTGCGTCATGGTGGCCGGATGCTGGATCAGGGTTTCCGGGTCGCCCAGGCTGACGGCGATGCGCGCCAGCCTCAGGCTGTCGAGCAGGCGCCGGCCGGCGGCCAGCCCGCCCTTCAGTTCGAACGCCACCAGGCCGCCGCCGGCCGCCTGCTGGCGCCGCGCGATCTCGGCGCCGGCCGTGCCGGGCAGGCCCGGGTAGAACACGTCGGCTACCGCCGCGTGCTCGCGCAGGAACTTCGCCACCTTCAATGCCGATTCGCTGTGGCGCTCGACCCGCAATTCCAGCGTCTTCAGGCCGCGCAACACCAGGAAGGCGGTGAACGGCGACAGCGTCGCGCCGGTGAAGTAGCGCAGGCCTTGCAGGCGGATCGCGTCGATGTGCTGCTTGCGGCCGACCACCGCGCCGGCGAGCAGGTCGCCGTGGCCGCCCAGGTACTTGGTGGCAGAGTGCAGCACGATGTCGGCGCCGTGCTGCAGTGGCCGTTGCAGCACCGGCGTGGCGAAGGTGTTGTCGACGATGGTCAAGAGGCCCTTGCCGCGCGCGATGGCCGAGATGGCGGCAATGTCGACCAGCCGCAGGTTGGGGTTGGCCGGCGTCTCGAAATAGACCGCGCGGGTCTTGGGGCCGATGGCGGCGGCCACCGTTTCCGGGCGCGTGAAGTCGGCGAACACGGCGTTGATGCCCAGGCGCGGCAACCCCTGCGCGAACAGCGTGAAGGCAGTGCCGTAGACGATCTGGTCGACCACGATCTCGTCGCCGCTTTGCAGCAGCGACAGCAGCGTGGCCGAGATCGCCGCCATGCCGGAGGCCGTGACCACGCCGGCCTCGGCCCCTTCGAGCGAGGCCAGCCGCTCTTCCAGCAAGGCCTGGGTCGGGTTGCGGGTGCGGCCGTAGACGTAGCCCGATTGTTCGCCCAGGCGGATGCGGTCGAAGGCCTCGATGCTGTCCTGGGTATAGGTGGACGTCAGGTAAAGGGGCGGCGACAGCGCCCCCTGTTCGTCCAGCGGGTCGTAGCCCAGGTGGATGGCGCGGGTGGCGAAGCCGTGGTGTTGCGTGTCGGACATGGGAGTCTCCGGAAATCGGTTCAGGAAAGCGGACGGCGCGGCGCCGTCAACGCTTGTGGTCGGCGCGGCGCGACAGCCATTCGCCGGTGAATTGCACGATCGAGACCAGCGCGATCAGGATCACGATCACTTCGAACATCACGCGGGTTTCATAGCGTTCGTAGCCGTAGCGGATCGCCAGGTCGCCCAGGCCGCCGGCGCCCACCGCGCCGGCCATGGCCGAGGCGTTGATCATGGCGATGACGCTGACGGTCATGCCGCCGATGATGCCGGGCAGCGCCTCGGGCAGCAGCACGTGGCGCACGATGTGCCAGCGGCGGCAGCCCATGGCGCGCGCGGCTTCCACCAGGCCATGGTCGACGTCGTTCAGGCTGACCTGGGCGATGCGCGCGAAGAACGGCACCAGGTTGGCAGACAGCGGCACGATCGCGGCCCAGGTGCCGAGCGTGGTGCCGACCAGCATGCGCGTGAACGGCAGCATCGCCACCAGCAGGATGATGAAGGGGATGGCGCGGAACGTGTTCACGGTGATCGACAGCGCCTTGTTCAGGCGCGGCCGCGGATACAGGTTGCCCGGCGCGGTGACGGTCAGCACCACCGCCAGCGTCAGGCCCGCGGCGATCGCGATGAGCGCGGACACGCCCACCATGGTCAGCGTCTGCAGGAAGGCCTGCAGGTATTTATCAAGCATCGGCAGCGACATAGCCCAGTACCTCGATCTGATCGGCCACCAGCGCGGCGCGCGCGGCCTCTTCCTGTAGAACGGCGGCCGGCACCGACACCAGCAGGCTGCCCTGGGCGTGGCCGCGCAGGCGGTCCAGCCCGCCGTGCAGCAACGTCGCGCCCGGGCCCAGCGCCGCCAGCGCCTGCAGCGACACGCCGTCGGGGCGGCCCTGGCCGGTGAAGCGCAGGCGCAGCACCGCCACGCCGGCCCTGCCCGACAGGCCCGCCAGGTCCGGCGCCAGCCGCGCCGCCAGGTCGGCCGGCAGGTCATGCTGCAAGGGCCGCAACAGCGCGCGGGTGGCGTCGGCCTGCGGATTGCCGAACACGCGCCAGACCTCGCCGTGCTCGACCTTGCGGCCGCCGTCCAGCACCAGCACCTTGTGGCAGACCTCGCGGATCACCGCCATGTCGTGCGTGATCAGCACCACCGTCAGGCCCAGCTTGCGGTTGATGTCGCGCAGCAGCGCCAGGATCGACTGGGTGGTTTCGGGGTCGAGCGCCGAGGTGGCTTCGTCGCACAGCAGGATTTCGGGGTCGTGCACCAGGGCGCGGGCGATGCCCACGCGCTGCTTCTGGCCGCCGGACAGCTTGGACGGATAGGTGTCGGCCTTGTCGCGCAATCCGACCAGGTCCAGCAGCGCGTCGACCTTGGCGCGCGCCTCGGCCGGCCTGACGCCCGCGACGCGCAGCGGCAGGGCCACGTTCTGCGCCACCGTCTTGGCCGACAGCAGGTTGAAGTGCTGGAAGATCATGCCGATGCGGCGCCGCAGGCCGACCAGCGCGTCCTCGTCCAGGCCGCCGACGTCGACGCCGTCGACCCGCACCTGGCCGGCGCTGGGCCGCTCCAGCATGTTGATCGAGCGCAGCAGGGTCGACTTGCCGGCGCCGCTGCGGCCGATGATGCCGAACACCTCGCCGCGCCCGATGGCAAAGGAGATATCGGACAGCGCCGTTACCGTGCCCCGCGGGCCCTGGTAGCGTTTCTGCAGTCCGTCGAAAACGATGTGGGCGTCGCGCGCCGCGTCGGCGGCGGGCCGCAGGGCCGGATCCGCCAGGGGAATGTCGTGTTGCATCATGCTGTGTTCCCGAGCCGCCCGCGCGCCCGGCTCATGCCATGGCGCGGACGGGATTGGCGGCGGCGCCGGATGGAGCCGCCGCGCCTTCCGGCTCAGAAGACCGGGATCACCGAGCCTTCGTATTTGCTCAGGATGAACTGGCGCACTTCCTCGGAGTGGTAGGCCTTGACCAGCTCGGGCACCCAGGGCGCGTTCCTGTCTTTCTCGCGCACGGCGATGATGTTGACGTAGGGGTTGTTCTCTTTCTTCTCGACCGCGATGCCGTCGCGGGTGGCGATCAGCCCGGCCTGGTAGGCGAAGCTGTTGACGATGGCCGCGGTGTCGACGTCGGGCAGCGAACGCGCCAGCACCACCGAGGCGCTTTCGACGAAGTCGAGCTTGCGCGGGTTGGAGGTCACGTCGGCCAGCGTGGCGGTGCCGGTGGCCGGATCGAAGCCGTCCTTGAGCGTGATCAGGCCCTGGTCGCGCAGGATCACCAGCGCGCGGGTCTGGTTGCTGGGATCGTTGGGAATGCCGACCTTGGCGCCCTCGGGCAGGGCCTGCAGCGACTTGTATTTCTTCGAATAGAAGGCGATGGGCGAGATCAGCGTATTGGCGACCGACACCAGCTTGTAGCCGCGCTGCTTGATCTGGTCGTTCAGGAACGGGATGTGCTGGAACGCATTGGCGTCCAGGTCGCCGTTGTTGAGCGCCTCGTTGGGGCTGGCGGTGCCGGTGATGACCACCGGCTCGACCGCCAGGCCGTTCCTCTTGGCGACCTGCGCCACCACTTCCCAGATCTGTTCGTCGACGCCGCCGCGCACGCCGACCTTGAGCGGCTTGGGATCGGCGGAGAACGCCGGCCCGTGGAACATGGCGGCGGCGGCCAGCACGGCGCCCAGCAGGGCCTTGGCCAACGTGCCCGCGCGGGCGCTGTAAGTACGGGGAGTCATATGGAAATCGCCTCTCAGTCGATACGGTTATGAGGAGACGATTCTAGGGATGGCCCCCGCGGCCACGAACGAATACTTCGTTGAGTCGTTATTACGGGGGTGTTTGGATATGGCGCCGGCGCATAAGCGGCCGCGCCCCGCGCCGACGGCGCGCGCCGGCCCGGCATGCCGGCGCCGCGTGGCCACGCCGCAGGCCGGGCCTCAGAACGGCTTGACCACCACCAGGGTCACGATGACCGCCGCGGCGACCACCGTGAGCGGCGCGTACAGGTCGACCAGCGGCGCGCGCTTCGCGCCGCCCTGGGCCTGGCGGCGCAAGGCCGCGCTCTGCACGCCCAGCAGGCCCGACAGGACCAGCGCCAGCGCGATCTTGATCCAGATCCAGGTCATGGCGAACCAGCCGAAGGTCACGGCCAGGTGCAGGCCGACCAGCCAGGCCAGCACCATCGCCGGCGTGGTGACGAACAGCGTCCAGCGGCGCAGGGCGCCCAGCATCTTGCGTTCCTTGGGCGCCTCGTCGCTGTCGGGCGGCTGCGACGACAGCAGGAACAGCGACACGAACAGGGAGCCGCCCAGCCATGCGACCACGGCGGCGACATGCAGCATTTTGAGTAATTGGTAGGTCATGCGCGCGATTATCGCCGCAGTGGCGAATCGCGGGGGGCTGGACGGGGCCTGGAGGTTTGCGCCAGGACAAAGGCGGACGCCGGTCCGGGATGGCCCGGCCTGACCGCCGCGCCCCGGCGCGGGCGCGGCAGCCGTATGCCGCCTCACCGGGCTTGCGGCATCGCGCGCGTCACGGCGTCTGCCCGGCAGGCGCGCGCGCTGGCGCCGCAACCTGCGCGGCGGGTGCGGCGCGCTCGCCTTCTTCCCGCGCCAGGCTGCGCCGGTACTTGCCGCAGCCTGCCGCCAGCAGGCCGATGCACAGCAGCGTGGCCACGCCGATCAGCAGCGACATGGAATGCCCCACCGCCGCCGGGTCGCGGAACAGGCGGTCGGTCAGCAGCGCCACCGCCGTGGTGCCCAGCCCCAACCCGACCAGGTTGGAGATCAGCAGGAACAGCGCCGACACCTGGGCGCGCAGCTGGTTCGGCGGCAGGATCTGCATGGCCGCCGTGGACGTCGGCATGGGGAACGAGGCGAAGAACATCGCCGGCAGCAGCAGGCCCACCGACAGCCACAACCCGTTCGCCTGGGTGAAGGCCACGGCCGGCAGCGCCATGCCGATCGCGCCGATGACGCCGGCGCGCAGAGGCGCGTCGCTGTAGCCGCGCCGCGCCAGCCAGTCCATCAGCCAGCCGCCGCAGAACACGCCCGCGGTGTTGGCCACCAGCACCACGGTGCCCAGCATGTAGCCCGCCTCCACCGGCGACAGGCCGAACTTGCGCATGTAGAAGGCCGGCGTCCAGCCCAGCAGGCAGAACAGGATCATGGCGTAGAACGAGAACCCCAGGTAATGGCAGCAGAAGGTGCCGCGATGGCGGCCCAGGAAGCGGAACAATGCGCCCGCGGTGGGCTTCTGCACCCGCCCGTCGGCGTCGTGGCGCAGGCCCTTGCGTTGCGGATCGCGCACGGTCAGCAGGATCAGCAGCGCCACCAGCACGCCGGGCAGGCCGACGATGAAGAACGTCACCTGCCACGGCCGCAGTTCGCCCACGCCGGGCAGGCGCACGCTATCCACGCTCTTGAGCAGGTCGATGACATAGCCGCCGATCAGGAAAGCCAGGCCGCCGCCGATGAACGAGCCGATCGAATAGATGCCCACGGCGCGCCCGAGCTTGTGGCGCGGGAACATGTCGCTGAGCATCGAATACGTGGCCGGCGACAGCGCCGCCTCGCCCACCCCCACGCCGATGCGCGCCAGGAACATCTGGCCGAAGTTCTTCGACAGGCCGCAGGCGGCGGTCGCCAGGCTCCAGAAGGCCACGCCGATGGCGATGATGCGGGGCCGCGAATAGCGGTCGGCCAGCAGCGCGATGGGGATGCCCATGAAGGCGTAGAACAGCGAGAAGGCCAGCCCGTGCAGCAGGCTGAACTGGGTGTCCGAGAGCTGCAGGTCGCGCTTGATGGGTTCGATCATCAGGGCCAGGATCTGCCTGTCGACGAACGAAAATATGTACGCTAGCATGCAGATCAGGACGACATACCATTCATAGGCATAGCGTTTCTGCGCCGCGTCGGTTCCGGTATCGCCCGTCATGTTCTTCCCTTGTATCGCAATGGGATCGCGCCGGCCGCATCGAGGCGGTGGCGGCGTCCCGCTGTCTGGTTCGCCATTCCGATGGCTGCATCTGTTGTAGGCCTTTGCGCCGGCCGGCTCTATACCGGGCGCGCAACGGCTATTCCCGGGGCGCAGGAAAGCATGTTCCACGATACCTATCCGCTGCAACGCCATTGCCTGCTGGATTCGGGCAATCTTTCCGAGATCACCTACCAGGTCAGCCAGCACCTGTGGTCGCACCGCATGTGCGTGGCGCGCGGCGATCCCCTGCAATCGCGCCTGTATGGCGTGTTCTTCGGCAGCGCCGCGCTGTTCGACCTGCACTATGGCGCCGAGGTCGAGATCGACGCCGGCGACATCGCCCGCTACTACCTGGTGCGCGTCACGCTGCAAGGCGCCGGACAGGTCACGCTGGGCAAGCGCAGCGCGGCCCTGCGCGAAGGCGGCCTGACCATTTCGTCGCCCTCCGAGCGCAGCGTGCTGCGCATCGGCCCGGATTGCCGCAGCCTGATCCTGCGGGTCGAGCGGCAGGCGCTGGAACGCCAGCTGCAACAGTTGCTGGACCGTCCGCTGCGCCAGGCGCTGGTGTTCGACCTGGAGGCGGCGCCCGGTTCGGCCGGCCTGGCGGCGGTGCAGGAAACGCTGGACTACCTGTGCAGGCTGTACCAGCACCCCGCCATCGAAGGCGTGACGCAGACATTGGCGGCGGGCTTTTCCGACTACCTGGTCTCGCTGCTGCTGATGCAGCTGCCGCACAACTATTCCGAGGCGCTGCGCGCCGATCGGCGCCAGCCGCTGCCGCTGCACGTGCGGCGCGCGCGCGACTACATCGAAGACCACATCGACGCGCCCATCGCCCTGCCCGACCTGGCCGCGCATTGCGGCGTCTCGATCCGCACCTTGCAGAACGGCTTCACCCAGTTCCTGCAGCAGAGCCCCAGCGACTACCTGCGCAACCGCCGCCTGGCGCTGGCGCACGCGGCGCTGGGCAACGCCGGCGACGGCGACAGCGTCACCGACATCCTGCTGCGCTGCGGCGTGACCAGCTTCGGCCATTTCGCCACGCACTACCGCAAGCGCTACGGCTGCCTGCCGTCCGACACGCTCCGGCAGGGCCGCGCCCGCGCCTGTTGAAGGGCGGCGCGCGAGGTCTGTTCAAGCGCGGGGCGCCAGGCCCATTGCGGTGGCGGGTCGCGCCTGCCGACGCAGCGGGCCGCGCCCCGCCGCGCATTCCCTTGCCGATTCCGTATTCCGCTTGCGCCTGCGGCGCAGTCCGCCGTGCCGGCCATCGCTAGGATCGAAGCTCTCACGAAGGAGCTCGATCATGCGCATCGGCGTTATTGGAGGCGGCCACGGCTGCTACGCGGCGGCCGCCGACCTGGCGGAAAAAGGACATCGGGTGCGCCTGTGGCGCCGCGACGCGGCGGCGTTCGACAGCCCGCGCCGCGCCGGCGCCCTGGAAGTCACCGACTATCGCGGCACCCGCCGTATCGCCCTGGGCGAGGCGCCCGGCCAGATCGAGCTGACGGCCGACCTGGCCGCCGCCGCCGCGGGCGCGCAACTGCTGGTGATTCCGCTGCCGTCCACCTCGCATGCGGCGCTGGCGCCCGAGCTGGCGCCGCACCTGCGCGACGGCCAGGTGGTGTTCCTGCCGCCCGGCACCTTCGGCAGCTATCTGTTTGCCCGCGCCCTGCGCCAGGCCGGCAACCCGGCCGAGGTCGCCTTTGCCGAGACCGGCACCCTGCCCTATCTGGCGCGCAAGCACGGCGACCGCGTCGTCATCAGCGCCTACGCCACGCGCCTGCCCACCGGCGTGTTCCCTAGTCGCCTGGCCGGCTCCGCGCTGGCAACGCTGGCGCAGGCCTATCCGAGCGTCGAACCGATCGAGGACGCCCTGTCCGGGGCGCTGATGAACGCCGGCCCGGTGATCCACCCGCCGCTGATCCTGATGAACGCCGGTCCGCTCGAACACTTCGAACGCTGGGACATCCACAACGAGGGCACGCAGCCGTCGATCCGCCGCGTGACCGACGCGCTGGACGCCGAACGCATCGCCATCCGCGCCGCGCTGGGCTACGCCGCGCCGCATTTTCCGCTGGCCGACCACTATGCCAGCGAGGGCGACGAATGGATGTATGGCCGCGGCGCCCACGGCAAGCTGACCGACAGCGGCGACTGGCGCGAAACCATCGACCTGGGCACGCACCGCTACATGCTGGAAGACACGCGCCTGGGCCTGTCGTTCCTGGTGTCGACCGGCCGCTGGGCCGGCGTGCCCACGCCGGTGGCGCAGGGCCTGTTGAGCGTGGCCTCGGCCGTGACCGGCCGCGACCTGTACGCCGAAGGCCGCACGCTGGAGGCGCTGGGGCTGGACGCCCTGTCGCGCGCCGACATGGTCGCGCTGCTCGCGCAAGGATGCTGACCATGGAACGGACCTTGTGCGTGGTCGGCGCCGGCCGCATGGGCATGGGCATCGCCCTGTCATACATCCATGCCGGACTGGACGTTACGCTGATCGACATCAAGCCGCGCGCGCGCGGCGAGCGCGCCGAAACCTTCGCCCGCGTGCTGGGCGGCCTGCGGCGCGAACTGGGCACGCTCGTGCGGTTGGGCCTGCTGGACGAGGCCCAGGCCGACACCGCGCTGGGCCGCGTGCGCCTGGTGGCGCGCGAGGACGCCCTGGCCGACCTGGCCCGCGCCCGCGTGGTGTTCGAGGCGGTGCCCGAGCAACTGGACATCAAGCGCGACACCTTCGACTGGCTCGGCGAGGCCTGCGCGCCGGACAGCGTCATCGCCTCCACCACCTCGACCTTCCTGGTCACCGAACTGGCCGACATGGTGCGCGCGCCCGGCCGCTTCCTGAACGCGCACTGGCTCAATCCCGCCTACCTGATCCCGCTGGTGGAGGTGAGCCCCGGCCCGCGGACCAGCGACGCGGCGTTGCAGGACCTGCTGGCGGTGCTGCGCCTGGCCGGCAAGACGCCGGTGCGGTGCGCGCCCGCCGCCGGCTACATCGTGCCGCGCATCCAGGCGCTGGCCATGAACGAGGCGGCCCGCATGGTCGAGGAAGGCGTGGCCAGCGCCGAGGACATCGACACCGCCGTGCGGCTGGGCTTCGGCCTGCGCTTCTCGGTGCTGGGCCTGCTGGAGTTCATCGACTGGGGCGGCGGCGACATCCTCTACTACGCCTCGCGCTACCTGTCCGGCGCGCTCGATGCGCGCTTCGCGGCCCCGGCCATCATCGAACGCAACATGGAACAGGGGCGCAACGGCCTGCGCGAAGGGCAAGGCTTCTACGACTATGGCGGCATGGATGTCGAAGCGTACAAGCTGCGGCGGCTGGGCGAGTTGTGCGCGCGGCTGGAGATCATGGGGTTGCTGCCGAGGTTCGATGGCGCCAGGGCGGCCGGCCAGGCGCCCCCTGCGGCCCGATCCTGAAGGCCGCCGCGCGCCGGGCGGCGGCATTCACGGCGCCAGCGCCTCGAGCACCCGCAGCGCCAACCGCACCCGCGCCTCGTTGGGATAGTTGCGGTTGGCCAGGATCACGATGCCGAGCTTGCGCGACGGCACGAACGCCACGTAGGCGCCAAAGCCGTTGGTGGCGCCGGTCTTGTTGACCCACACCGCCTGCTGCGGCGCCAGCGGCGGTTGCTGGGCCTTGACCGGCAGGGTCTCGAACGCGACCTGGGCGGAGTTGCCGCGCACCAGGTCGTCCACCGACACCGGGTAGCGATACTGTTCCCAGATCAGGTCCTGCGTCATCGCGCCCAACTGGTAATAGCCGGTGTGGGTCTCGGCGATGGCGCGCTGCAGCGTGGCGTCGACCGGCGCGGCGCCCAGGTTGATCTCGATGAAACGCAGCATGTCGCGGGCGCTGGACTTCACGCCGTAGGCCTCGTCGGCCAGCACGCCCGGGTTCAGGCGCACCGGCGCGTCCTGCTTGTCGTAGCCCTGGGCGTAGTCGGGCATCTTGCGCGGCGGCACTTCCAGCCAGGTGTCGCGCAGGCCCAGCTTGGGAAACAGCTGCTGCTCCATCGCCGCCACGTAGGACTCGCCCAGCGCGCGCGCCGCCACCACGCCCAGCATGCCGATGCTAGGGTTGGCATAGGTGCGCTTCGTGCCGGGCGCATACCGCGGGGTCCAGGCCTTGAGGTAGTCCATCAGTTGCGCCGTGTTCTGGACCGCGTCCGGCACCTGCAAGGGAAAGCCGCCGGCGGTGTGCGTGGCCAGGTTCACCAGCGTCAGCTTGGCGAATTCGCTGCCCTGCAGCTCGGGCACCCACTTGGCCGGACTGTCGGCCAGCGACAGGCGGCCCGTGGCCTGCGCGTAGGCGGCCAGCGTGACGGTGAAGGTCTTGCTGATCGAACCCAGTTCGAACAGGGTGTCGCTGGAAACGGCGCGGCGCGGCTGGCGCAAGGCGTCGCCATAGTTGAAGAAGCGCTGCTCGCCGTTGTGGCTGACGCCGATGGCCATGCCGTCGATGCCGTATTGGCGCATGACCTCGGCCACCGCGGCGTCGACGGCGGCGGTGGCGCGATCGGCCTTGGCGGGCGTGGATGCGGAGGCCGATGCCGTGGCTGCCTTGGCGGCGGGCGCTTGCGCAACGGCCGGGCTGGCCGAGGCGGTGCCGGCCAGGGCCAGCGCCAACGTCGTGGATAGCAGGGAAATACGGAACATTGCCGGAGCGCGCATGCGGGATCGTCCTTTCGTTTTCTGACCGGCGCGTGCCGCGCGGGTTGGCGCCCAGTGTAGAGCCTATCCGCCTCCTTCCTGGTATTAACCCTGAGTCCCGCTCGCGGCAGATTTTGGCTATTCTCACTGCGTCGATTCAAAACCCCGCAGAAGAGTCCCGTCCCCCGTGGCGGGCGCCGACGGAGCAACCGCCCCGGAAACTCTCAGGCAACAGGACTGCGCGGTCTAGACAATCTGGAGAGAGGCGCCTGGCGCCCACCGAAGGGGAACCCGCGCCCTCGCGCCCGGGTGAAGCTCTCAGGTACAGAGACAGATGGGGTGCCGCGATCATCGGATCGTGGCCACGCCATCTGGAGCCATCATGCCCCGCATCGCCATCATCGGCGCCGGTATCACCGGCGTCACGTCCGCCTACGCCTTGAGCAAACTGGGCTACGACGTCACCGTCTACGACCGTCAGCGCTATCCCGCCATGGAGACGTCCTACGCCAACGGCGGCCAGTTGTCCGCCAGCAATGCCGAAGTCTGGAACAGCGCCGCCACCATCCTGAAAGGCCTGCGCTGGCTCGGCCGCCACGACGCGCCGCTGCTGCTCAATCCGCGTCCGAGCTGGCACAAGTATTCATGGCTGGCCCAGTTCATGGGGCAGATCCGCAACTATCGCCAGAACACCATCGCCACCACGCGCATGGCGATCGAGGCGCGCCAGCACCTGTACGCCATGGCCGAGGAGGAAGGCATCGATTTCGACCTGGAGCGCCGCGGCATCCTGCACATCTACCACGATGCCGCCAGCTTCGAGACCGCGCGCCGCGCCAACGCGCTGCTGCGCGAAGGCGGGCTGGAGCGGCACGCGGTCACGCCGGAGGAAATCCGCGGCATCGAGCCGACGCTGCAAACGCCCTGCCACGGCGGCTTCTACACGCCGTCCGATGCCACCGGCGACATCCACAAGTTCACCAGCGGCCTGGCGCGGGCCTGCGCGCGCCGCGGCGTGCGCTTCGAACAGGATGCCGACATCCGCGCCATCAGCCGCGACGGCCTGCCCTACGTGCTGGACCTGGCGCGCGAGGACGGCACGCGGCGCGAACAGCACGAGACCGACGCCATCGTGGTCTGCGCCGGCGCCGCCAGCCGCCAGTTCGCGCGGCAATTGGGCGACAGGCTGAACATCTATCCGGTCAAGGGCTATTCGATCAGCGTGCACCTGGACGACGCCGCCAGCCAGGCCGCCGCGCCCAGCGTGAGCCTGCTGGACGAGGCCGCCAAGATCGTCACCAGCCGCCTGGGCGACCGTTTCCGCGTGGCCGGCACGGCCGAGTTCAACGGCTTCAACCTGGACATCCGCGCCGAACGCATCCAGCCGCTGGTGGACTGGACCCGCCGCCACTTTCCCGGCGTGCGCACGGCGCGCGTGGTGCCCTGGTGCGGGTTGCGGCCGATGATGCCCGACATGATGCCGCGCGTCGGCCCCGGCAAGCGGCCCGGCGTGTTCTACAACACCGGCCATGGGCACCTGGGCTGGACGCTGTCGGCGGCCACGGCGCAGATGCTGGCGGCGAGCGTGCGGGAAGGAGTGGGACTGTCGTGAAGCCATTGCGGCAGAGCACAGGCCGGGAGCGGGCCGGACGCGGATCGGCCCTCAATACCCCAGCAGCCGCGGCACCGAGGAGGCCAGCAGTGTCAGTCCCGAGCAGGTCAGCAGCCCCAGCACCAGGCGGCGGAACGCGACTTCCGATATGCCGATGTACAGGCGCGTGCCCAGCAGCGTGGGGATCAGCATGGCCGGCGCCACCACGGCGAACATGGGCGCCATGTCGCGCGTGACGATGCCCGTGGCCAGGTAGGTGGCCATGGTCACGGCCAGCATCGACAGATTGAAATTCTGGATCACGGCGCGCTGCGTGTCCTTGCCGAAACCGCGCAGCGTGCACCACAGCGTCGGCACGCTGCCGGCGAAGCCGCCGATGCCGCCCATCACGCCGCCCACCAGCCCGACCGCGCCGTCCCCCCAGCGATTGCCGCCGATGCGCGGCAGGCGCTGCGCCATCAGCATGACCGGACACCACAGCGCCAGCAGCGCGCCCAGCACCGCCTTGAACCAGTCCATGTCCAGGTGCGGCAGGATCAGGACGCCCAGCGGAATACCCGCCAGGCCACCGAGCAGGAAGGGCCACAGCAAGGGCCAGTTGAAGCCGCGCCGCACCGAGAATACCGCCAGCAGCTGGCCGGTGAGCGCGCCGAACACGGCCAGCGCCGCCGCCAGCCGCGGATCCAGCACCCAGGCCCAGAACGACATGGCCACCATGCCGAAGGCAAAGCCCGACAGGCCCTGCACGAATCCCGCCACGGCCGCCCCGAGGGCGACTATCCACACCGCATCCATTGCCCTGCGTCTCCTTGTTGTCGTGTCCGGCGGCGGAAGGATCGTTCCGTCCGGCTCTCGTGACGGCAGATTCTAGGCGCGTGTCGCGGCGGCCTTATTTGAAGTGTTGATGAGGCAATAGGTTTTCGGTGATGGCGGCGCGGTTCACAGGAAGATCGTGCCGCGCAGGTACAACGCGGCCTGGCCGCTGATGATGACGCGGCCGTTGTCGCGCAGCTCGCAGCGCAGCTGGCCCTTGCGCGCCCCGCCCTGCTCGGCGGTGAGCCGGGTCTTGCCCAGCCGCTCGCCCCAATAAGGCGCCAGCGAGGTGTGCGCCGACCCCGTGACCGGGTCTTCGTTGACGCCGACGCGCGGCCCGAACCAGCGCGACACGAAGTCGTAGCGGGTGGACGGCGCCGTCACCGCCACGCCGCGCACGTCGAACGCCGCCAGCGCGGCGAAGTCGGGCGCGAGGCCGTCGATCAGGCTTTCGTCGTCGATCACAACCAGGTAGTCGTCGGTGCGGTACAGCGCGCGCGCCGCCGGCAGGCCGAGCGCCCGCAGCAGGCCGTCGGGGATGGCTTCGGCCACCGGGCGCCTGGCGGGAAAGTCCATCGCCAGCCCGTCGCCGGCGCGCCGCACCCGCAGTTCGCCGCTGCGGGTGGCAAAGCGCAGCACCTCTTCGCTGGCGCCCAATTGCTCGAACAGCACCCAGGCGGTCGCCAGGGTCGCATGGCCGCACAGGTCGACCTCGACCGCGGGCGTGAACCAGCGCAGCTCGTGGATGTCGCCGCGGCGCACCACGTAGGCGGTCTCGGACAGGTTGTTCTCTTCGGCGATGCGTTGCAGCGTGGCATCCGGCAGCCATGCCTCCAGCGGCACCACCGCGGCGGGGTTGCCGCCAAAGGGCGCGGCGGAAAAAGCGTCCACCTGGTAGAGATCGAGTTGCGGCATGAGGAATCCTGGAAAAAACGGTGAAGGGGACGCGGCGGCGCCATGCCGCATTTTGCTACGAAACGCCCGCGACTTCCCGCAGCAGCGCCTCCAGGCTGTCCAGTTCCGCCTCCTGGCGCGCGCTGTAGCCGATCACCACGCCCGCCGGCCAGGACACGCGCCGGCAGAATTCCGCGACCGGCTGCAGCCCCACGCCCAGCGCGCGCGCCCGCGCCAGCAATGCCGCCACGTCGATGCCGGGCGGCGGCCACCACACCAGGTGAAAGCCCGCGTGTTCGCCGCTGACTTGCAGCGGCGCCGCGCCCACCGCCTGGCGCAACATGCGCAGCACCCGATCGCGCCGCTGCGCATAGACCGGCCGCGCTCGTCGCACGTGGCGCGCGAAGCCGCCGTTCTCCAGGAACGCCGCCAGCGTCATCTGCTCGACGATGCTGCCGGAGCGGCCCGTCAGGTAGCGGGCGCGGGCGAAGTCCGCCACCAGCGGCCGGGGCAGCACCGCGTAGCCGATGCGCAGGGCGTTGAACAGGGTCTTGTTGAAGCTGCCGCAGTGGATCACGCGGTCGGCGCGGTCCAGGCTTTTCAGGGCCGCCAGCGGCGCGCCGTCGTAGTTGAATTCGCTGTCGTAGTCGTCGTCCAGGATCCAGCAACCGGCCTGCTCGGCCCAGTCCAGCAGCTCCAGGCGGCGCGACACCGGCATGGTGACGCCGGTGGGCGACTGGTGCGCCGGCGTCACATGCACCAGCCTGACGCCGCGATGGCGGCGGGCGCGGGCCACCGAGAAGCCGTGCTGGTCGATGGCCACCGGCACCACGCGGCGCGTGTACTGGCTGAACAGCGGCATGGCATTGAGGTAGCCGGGGTCTTCCACCAGCACCTTGTCGCGCGGCGTGAGCAGAAGGCGCCCGCTGAGATCGAGGCCGTCGCGGATGCCGGTCAGCACCACCACCTGGTCGGCATCGCAGGCAATGCCGCGCGCCGCGCCGAGATAGCGCGCGATCTGTTCGCGCAGGGGATACCAGCCCTGCGGATCCTCGCGCGCCAGTTGCGCCGCCGTCACCCGCCGGGCGCTGGCCAGCAGGCCCTGGCGCCAGGCCGCCATGGGGAACAGCGAGGCGTCGGCGCCGCGCGCGGTGAAAGGCGGTTCGTGCCGCAAGGGAGGAACCGAACGGTCGGCATCCCGCGGGGCCGAGCGCGGCGCGGCGCGCGTGGCGGCAGCGGGCGCCGTGGCCGTATCGCCCGGCAGTCCGTGGCGAAAGAAATTGTCCGGGATGACCGCCGCCACATAGGTGCCGGACCCGACCGCGCCGGCGGTATAGCCTTCGCCGCGCAACTGGTCGTAGGCGGCCTCGACGGTGGAACGGGCAACATGCCAGCGCGCCGCCAGGCTGCGGGTGGACGGCAGCCGCCCGCCCGAGGGCAGGACGCCGCGCAGGATGCGCTCGCGGATCTGCCGGTACACCCAGGACTGCTTGGATTCGTCCGGGCGCGGCGGATCGACCGGCAGGTCCAGGCTGGCCTCCTGGCGGGTATCGCGCGAAAGTGGCTTGGTCTGGTTCATGAAAATGGCCCTATTTCATCGAGCCATTCTATCGCTACATTGCCTCATCGCCCCCCCCCCGGGGCACGCCACCGGAATCGCGCCATGTCCACGCCCGCCCACGCCATCATCCTCGAGCACGGCCGCTTCACCAGCGATGGCAGCACCTCGATCCTGGAAGCCGCGCTGGCCCAGGGCGTGGCCGTGCCGTTTTCCTGTCAGCGCGGCGAGTGCGGTTCATGCCGGGCCCAGGTGACCGGCGGCGCCTACGCCCGCATCGCGCCGCCCACCGAGCGCACCTATGTCACCGCCGCCGACGAATTGCTGATGTGCCAGTGCCGGGCGACCGGCGACCTGGCGCTGCGCTTTGCGCACTGGCAGGCGCCGGCGCAACCGGCGCGCCACTACCCGGTGACGGTGCTGTCGCGGGTACCGCTGACCGCCGACGTGACCCGGCTGATCGTGGCGCCCCACGACGCCGCCGGGGCCTTCACCTGGCAGGCCGGGCAGCATGTGCGCTTCCAGATGGAAGATGGCGGCGAGCGCCCGTTCTCCATCGCCAGCGTGCCAGCCGCGGCCGGCCCCGCCCGACTCGAATTCCACATCCGGCGCATGCCCGGCGGCGGTTTCACCGAACGGGTGCTGCCGCGCCTGATGCCCGGCGACACGCTCACCCTGGCGGGCCCGCACGGCGCCTGCGTCTGGCCGGCGCGGGGCTGGGCCGAGGCGGTCCAGGAGCTGGTGCTGCTGGCCACCGGCACCGGCTATGCCGGCGTCCACGCGATCATGATGGCGGCATTGCAGGACCCGCGCATCAGGCGCGTCACGCTCTACTGGGGCGGCCGCGACGAGGACGACTGCTACGCGGGCCCGCTGCTCAACGCGCTGCAGGGCAAGCACAGCGGGTTCCAATGGCAGGCGGTGCTGTCGCGGGCATCCGCCGCGCCCGCCTGGCACGTGCAGGACGCCGCCCTGGCCGCGGACCACGACTGGCCGCGCACGGTGGCCTACGCCTGCGGCAACCCGGCCATGGTGCGCGCGGCGCGGGATCGATTGTGCGCGGCCGGCCTGCCGCCGGACCGCTTCGTGTCCGAGGCCTTCGTGCCGGCGCGGGATCGGCCCGCCACGCGCGTCGCGCCGGCCCCGGCCCACCCGTGGGAACAGGTCGGCCAGCGCTTCAGCCTGGACGGCATCCTCGACGCCCGCCGTCGGTCGCGCGAGGCGGTGCGCGAGATTGCCGCGCTGCTGCGGCCCGGCATGACCACGCGCGAGGCGGTCACGGCGGCCGATGCCCACCTGCGCCGCATGGGCGCGTCGCACAACTGGCATCCGACCTACGTGCGCTTCGGCCCCGACTCGCAGTCGCCGGCGGTGCAGCCTACCGACTTCCAGCGCCGGCTGCGCGACGATGACGTGTTCGTGGTGGACATCGGCCCGGTATGGGACGGCTACGAGGGCGACTATGGCGACACCTTCGTGCTGGGCGCGGATGCCGACCGCCGGCGCTGCGCCGAAGCCGCGCGCCAGGTGTTCCGGCGCACCCGCGAGGACTGGCTGCGCGGGCTGACCGGCGCGGCCCTGTACGACCGCGCCGAGGCCTACGCGCGCGACTATGGCTGCGAGCTGGTGCGCGAGGTGCCGGGCCACCGGGTGGCGGATTTTCCGCACGCGCTGTACGGCCGGCACCGGCTGGCGCAGGCCGAATTCGTGCCGGCAGACGGCATCTGGGTGCTGGAGATCCAGGTGCGCGACCGGACGCTGCCGATCGGCGCGTTCTACGAGGACGTGCTGTTGCGGGAGATGGCGGACGCGGCAGCTTGACCGGACTCAGGGTTTGTCCCAATGCCCGGCCTGTCGATCCGCCCCAAGCTCATACGTCGTCCCG
This sequence comes from Achromobacter sp. KK8, assembly GCF_054188005.1. Lineage (NCBI taxonomy): Bacteria > Pseudomonadati > Pseudomonadota > Betaproteobacteria > Burkholderiales > Alcaligenaceae > Achromobacter > Achromobacter sp. KK8. Next base: position 5,719,883 of record NZ_CM135178.1, read on the forward strand.
ATACGCACCACTTCCTTCAAAGGCGGATTCATCATGACGACTGGCACTGTTACCCTGCATCGCGTCCTGCGCGCATCACCCGACACCGTTTACCGCGCCTTCCTCGAGCCGGACGCGGTCGTGCGCTGGCTGCCCCCGTATGGCTTCACCTGCGAGGTCTTCGAGCTTGATGCCAAGGTCGGCGGCAGGCACCGCATGGCGTTCCGCAATTTCGGCACCGGCCACGCCCACGGCTTCGGCGGCGAATACCTGGAACTGGTGCCGGGCGAGAAGATCCGCTACACCGACGAGTTCGACGACCCGAATCTGCCGGGCCGCATGCAGACCACGATCACCTTGCGCAAGGTGTCCTGCGGCACGGAGATGACCGTGGTGCAGGAGAACATCCCCGCGGTGATCCCGACGGAGATGTGCTACCTGGGCTGGCAGGAATCGCTGGCCCAGCTGATGCGGCTGGTCGAGCCGCAGATCCCCGACTGAGGCCGATCAGCCTGCGCGTTCGGCCAGCTCGTCCAGCAGCTCGGCCGACGGCACGAAGAACAGGCTGCCGGTGACGGCGCGGCTGTAGTCGAGCAGGCGGTCGTAGTTGCCGGCAGGACGGCCCACGAACATGTTCTCGAGCATCTGTTCGATCGGCTTGGGCGAACGCGCGTAGCCGATGAAATAGGTGCCGAATTCGCCGGCGCCGGCGCGGCCGAACGGCATGTTGTCGCGCAGGATCTTGATCTCCTGGCCATCTTCTTCCAGCGTGGTCAGGGCGCTGTGCGAGTACGACGGCTTGACGTCGTCGGGCAGCTCGACGTTGGTGAGCTTGCGGCGGCCGATGATGAGTTCCTGCTGTTCGGTGGACAGCTTTTCCCAGGCGCTCATGTCGTGCAGATACTTCTGCACCAGCACGTAGCTGCCGCCGGCGAAGGCTTCGTCCTCGTCGCCGATCAGGGTGTAGCCGGGCAGTTCGAACCCCTGCGGGTTCTCGGTGCCGTCGACGAAGCCGATGATGGCGCGCCGGTCGAAGTAGCGGAAGCCGTGCACTTCATCGACCACCGTGGCCGCCGAGCCCAGCGCGGCCACCAGCAAGGTGGCCAGCTCGAAACAGGCGTCCATGGCTTCGGCGCGGATGTGCAGCAGGATGTCGCCCGGCGTCGACACGGCGACGCGCTCGCCCGTGCCGATCTCGCGGAACGGATGCAGGCCGGCGGGCCGCGGCGCGCCGAACAGCGCGTCCCAGGCGGCCGAGCCGAAGCCACAGACACAGGACAGGTCGGCGGCCACCGCGCGCGTGCCGACGGTGCGCACCAGGTTGCCGACGTCTTCACACCAGGCGCGCACGGCGGCGGCGTTGTCGGCGCCGGGGTTCAGCGTGGCGACGATGAAGATCGCGTAGCGGGCGTTGGGGCTGAGGACGGCTTGCGGTTCTACGGGTTTTTCAGGCATGGGATTCGATGGGGCCGGCGGCGGCCCGCGAGAAAGAAAAGGGGCGCTGGCAATATAGCCGATGCGGTCGCGGACCCGCGGCACGGGCGTGGCGGCGGGCGCCGCGGCTCATGCGGCGCCGCGTTCGCCACGAGCGGTCGGCGGGGCCAGTTCGGCGAGCAGTTCTTCCAGTTCCTGGCAATGGGTGCGGTCGTGCTCGAGCAGCTCGCGCACGATCTGTTCGAGCGTCATGCGGTGCAGGCCGTCGCGCAGGCCGCACCGCGCCAGCGCCGTCGCGTCCAGCTTGCGCAGCGAGGCGCACAACTGCGCCCGGCCGCGGCGGAACGAGGCCAGCGCGGCGTCCGGGTCCTGCTCCTGGTAATCGCGCTCGGCCGCCAGGGCGCTGCCGTCGACGGAATCGATGCGCGGCAGCGGCGCGGCGAGAATGGCCTCGATGCGCTGGACGAACACGGTATCCAGGCCGCGCAGGAGGCAGACGTGTTCGGTGGCCGAAAACCCGGTTCCGTCGGGCCGGCGGGTACGCCACGGCGCCGGCACGCGCGCCATCAGGCTGGCCACGGCGTCCGGCATGCGCGCCAGCCCGTCGATGACCCCGGCGAACGGCAGCGCCACGGGCCGCGGGCTGAACACCGCGCCATAGCTGAAGATCGCGCCCGCCACGCGGCCGCGCGCCTGCACCACCTCATGCCCATGGCGCCGCATCAGGTCGGCCACGAGCGCGCCGCAGAACTGCCGCGCGGTGGTGTCCGCCGCGACTTCGGGGAACATCGTTTCGACGTCGTCGCTGATGGCGGCGACGGCGGCCACGCCGACCCGCGACAGCGCCGCGTACTCGAGGTAGCGGCCGGGCTCGTCAATCAGGGCCTCGAGCTGCTGCCCGAGAGGGGTGGCGCGGAATCGGTCGAAACGGGAATGCATGGGCGGGGTGGCCGGTAACTGCGCAAAACGATACGTTACCAGCCGAGCACCGTCAACCGCGCGATGGCGGCATTCGACGCTGGAACAGGCAGGCCGGGCGCCGCAGCGGCCGTCGCAAAAGTTGGGGCCGCGACGGCCAATACCCCTGCGTCGCGTGGCGCGACGATGCCCTCAACAAGCCGGCAAATCTCCATGACCCCTGAGCTTCAAAACCAGCGCGTTTTTGTTTTGCTCAAATGTATAAATCGCCGCCAGTGGGATCGCCGTAATCATCATCCCAGACAAGATCCCGGACACTTGCGAATTAAATCTATTGAGCAACGGAACCGACGATATGCCTTGGCTGATCACTCGTTCAACATAAACACCCGCGACGGCGGATGCGGTCCCAAGCATGATTACCTGAAGCGCTGCGAGCTTGTCGGACTCGTTACTGGCCAACACACGGATGCAACGCACCACACTGAGGGTGCTTTCACGAATGATCGCGTAGACAAAAGCCGGCATCTTCACAATAAGTGAAATCAAAATCTGCGGTATCACGCTGAGCGCACCGGCCACACCCGCTTCCAGTCCCAGCGACTTGGCACGATCCCAGAGATTTCGCTCCTCAAACCGTTGATTCAACGCTGCCGATATCCGTTCTTTGCTCTGTGCCAGTTCGTTGAGCAGGCCGTCACCGGAGACGAGCTTCACTCGCTTCAGTTCATCCATGAATACATCAATGGTTTCGACGACTATCAGGCCGACGACCTGCTGAGCTGCCATGGTCGCGCCGGTCAATGCCACCGTAGTCGATATTTCCTTAACCGCTTGAATCTGGCCAGCCCGAATGGCCTCCTTGCTCTCCGCATACGCTGCGTCCACGGCCTTCTTATCGACGACGTGTTCCGTCTTGGAGCCTTTGATCGTAACGATCAACTTGCCATCATCGGTCGGATGCGGCCGACTGTTGTTGGCCAACCAGTCGTACATATCGTGGCCATTCTTTTGGCTATTGAGGCTGCGATGCATGTACTTCAAATTGCGCGGGTCATTGACGACGGCGCCAAACTGTTCGTCCGTCAGCCCAATCTTGAGCAGCGTGTTCTGGAAAATTTCCTGACGCGACGTGACATGATCGACCGTGACGGTGTTGGCCTTATCGCGAGCGAAAATGAGAGGTTCGTCCGGGTTGTAGCCGTTCTCGAAGACCGCGCCGTCCGGCGTACCGGCTTTGGGAGCCATTCCCCCATAATCTCCCATGTACTTCTGGCGGTCTTTGCGATAGAAGTCGTAGCTGTCGGTGAGCTTGTCGTACTTGGCCTGACTCTGCTGGTCGAGGATACCTCCCAGCATGAAGGCGGCGATCGCGCGGCGCGCAGCCTCTTTACGACATTGGTCGTAAATATCGTCGATCGAACTCACCGGGGTCGGTAATCTGCGGCGAATGTCATTGACCATTTCGAAGGTGGATTTGTCCACCTCGAAAGTAGTGCGAAAGTACTTATGCAGCTTGTCAATGGACCTTTTGGAAAAGCTGGATGCGGACTCCTTGGCTTCATCGAAATCGAATTCTCGTACAGAATCCGCCACTCTACTGCCCATATCCTTGGCATTGTTGACAAGCCCGCTTGCGGTGGCCAAGGATTTGCGCTTGGTCTCTTCATAGTCAACCGCCTTTACGGCACTCAAGGCGGCTCTCGAAACGTCCGCGGCTTTATCACCCAAAGCCCCCGCTGCATCTTTCAATGAGCTGGCGCCGTCCTCGATTTTTCCTTTTGCCGAATCAAGCACATTCTTCAAAGCGCTGACGCCGAACTGCTTTCCGAATAGGGCCATGCCTCACTCCTGTGATAACTTTTTTATCAGTTTACACATTATGAAACATATGCTGAAATCGAGCCATCGATCGGCCCGCACCAACACCGGAATCAGCATCCAGCCCCCGGATCACGAGAAGAAAACATGCCCTTCCAAGCACTTACGAAGAAAATGTTCACCGACTATACCGAGATACATGACGACATCAGGCTCAAGTCGGTCCTTGGTTTCGAAAATCTCTTCAGGCTGCACACTCCCGGCGCAAAAGCACCCGGGTATGAGTTCGTCGAAATAAGCTCGCCCGAGAGCCTCAATCATGTTCATCGCGGCAAAGGTCTCTACATGATCGCTTCAGACTTCGTTCCGAATCTGGACAGGCGCGACGAATGCAGTCTCAGGATCGAAGGACTTCCCGTCATTTACCGCGGCCAAGCCGACCTGGTACGTGAACGCGTCAAGAGTCATTTGGACAACACGAGATACGTCCAATTGAAGCGCGAGAAAAACCAGAGCCCCTGGACGCGATGCATCAAACTCGACAAAACGCGAGGAAACGGCGGGATTGATTTCGATGCCGTTCCATTTCAAGCCTTTCGCTGGGTCGTCCTGGTACTACCACTACCCAACAGCACAAGCGCCTTTCGCAACTGTGCCGAATGGGGCTTCGATGCAGTATTCGGCAAACCGCTCGCATCCAACGAACGCGCGTCAGGGCCAAGTCGGTCAGCCCTGGATGAGGCTCGCGTCCGATTTGCACCAAACTGATCCCACGGACAGATCTTCACACACGATCACAACTCCCAGGCATCCAAGCGCCCCCCTCCACCGCACAATGCTGACAACGATTGCCATGGCGTCAGCACGAATTGACGGACGGACCATGAATCGATACCCGCCTCCGGAGTCTCAAATGTCCTTCTTCCAACGCGTTGTCCCCCTCGCCGCCACGCTGCTGCTGAGCGCCACCGCCACCGCGGCAATGGCCGAACCGGTCGCCCCCGCCGCGCTCGGAACGGCCGCGACGCAAGGCCAGGCCCAACCGCGGGCCCCGGCCGCGCCGCAAGAACGCCTGCGCATCGGCCTGACCGAGAGCGACACCAAGCTGGTGCTGCCGTGGTTCGTGACGGAGCTGACCGACGTGGTCAACCAGGGCAAGCCGCTGAACGAGACCGGCAAGGCGCTGGTGAACGGATTCTGATCTTCTCTCAGCCAGGGCCGGGCGCCTCGCGCCCTGGCCCGGCGTCACAGATCATTCAAGGATTTCTCGCGCAGGTGCCGGGCGAGGAACTCCACCAGTGACCGCACCTTGCCCGCCATCAGCCGCTGGTGGGTCATCAACGCGAACACCGGCCGGGGCGGGGTTTCCGACGCCACCAGCAACGGCTGCAGGCGCCCCGCCGCGACGTGGTCCGCGATCGCCCAGGCGGGCGCATAGACGATGCCGGCGCCGGCCGCCGCGGCCGTGACGACGCCGTCCACGGTGTTCGAGCGCATGCGGGTGCGCACCCGCACGGTCACCGGCTTGCCCTTGTCGATCAGCGTCCACGCATCCTCCGTCGCCAGGTGGCTGTACACCAGGCCATCGTGTTGCGCCAGGTCCTGCAGGCTGTGAGGGATGCCGCGCCGCGCCAGGTAATCGGGCGAGGCGCTCAGCACCCAGCGGATGGACCCCAGGCGCCGGGCGACGAGACTGGAGCTGGGCTGTTCGCCGACCAGCACGGCCAGGTCGATGCCCTCCTCCAGCAGGTTGACGGGGCGGTCCAGCAAATGCAGGTCGAGCGCGACCTTGGGGTGCTGCATCAGGAACTTCGCCAGCAAGGGCTGCAGGTGCACCCGCCCATACAGCGTCGGCGCCGTGACGCGCAGCCGGCCCGAGGGCTCGGCGGCGTCGATCCGCATGCTGCTTTCCAGTTCGTCCATCTCGGCCAGCAGGCGCTTGGCCTCGGCGTAATAGCGCTGCCCCGCCTCGGTCAGGCGCAGGGCGCGGGTCGAGCGCACCAGCAAGCGGGTGCCCACGCGCTCCTCCAGCGCGCTGATGCGCCGGCTGACGGACGCCAATGAAATCCCGCTGACGCGCGAAGCGCCGCTGAGACTGCCCTGGTCCACGGCCGCCACCAGCAGCGCCATGCCTTCCGATCGGTTCACCCTGCCCTCGCTTTCGACGCGTTCCGCGGCGATCCTAAACGATTCCAGTATTTCATATCTGCAAGGCTGCTTTCCGGATTTTGCTATTCACCGCAAGAAGCGCGGCTTTCATACTGGGACCGTCTGTTCCACCTGCCACCGTCTTTTCCGCCTCCCGTTTTCTGTCTCCCCCTTCAGTCCGCGATGCCAGCTTCCCCCGCTTCCTCCCCCGCCCCCCTGACTCCCGCCGCGCGCCGCTACGCGATGCTGGCCGTGTCCCTGTCGATCTCGATGGCGACGCTCGATACCTCCATGACCAACACGGCGTTGCCGTCGATGGCGTCGCAGTTGGGCGTCGGCGCGGCCGACGTGATCGGCGTGGTCACCGTCTATCAGCTGGTCATGGTGGCGACGATGCTGCCGCTTGCCGCGCTGGCGGGCAAGATCGGGCACCGGCGGGTGTTCCTGCCGGCGCTGTGGCTGTTCCTGGCCGCCTCGGTCTGGTGCGGCGCGGCGCAGTCGCTGTGGTCGCTGGAAGCGGCGCGGGCAGCCCAGGGCCTGGCTGCCGCGGCGCTGATGGGCTGCAACATGGCGCTGGTGAGCGCCATCTATCGCAAGGAGGAACTGGGCCGCGGCATGGGCCTGAACGCGATGATCGCGGCGGCGTCGCTGGCCGGCGGGCCGGTGCTGGCGTCGGCGATGCTGACGGTGCTGAGTTGGCACTGGCTGTTCTATGTGAACGTGCCCTTCTGCCTGGTGGCGTTGATGCTGGCCGGCCGGCACCTGCCACGCTTGCCCGGCGATGGCAAGGCGCTCGACGCCGGCGCGGCCGTGTTGTGCGCGCTGGCGTTCGGGCTGGCCGTGCAGGGCCTGGAACGCGCGGCGCAACCGGACTGGGGCACCGCCCTGATCTGGGCATGCTGCGCGCTGAGCTGGGCACTGCTGCTGCGCCGCGAACGCCTGAGCGCGCACGCGATCGTGCCGCTGGACCTGCTGCGCCTGGCGCCCTTCTCGATGGCCGTGCTGGTGTGCGTGCTGGCCTTCGCGGCGCAGGGCGCGGCCATGGTGGCGCTGCCGTTCCTGCTGAACCAGACGCTCGGCCGCGGCATCGCCGAAGTCGGGATGCTGATCGCGCCCTGGCCGGTGATGGGGGCTTGCCTGGCGCCGTTCTCGGGCAAGTGGTCGGACCGCATGTCCGCCAGCCTGCTGGGCGCGGTCGGCCTGGCGCTGCTGGCCGCCGGCCTGCTGATCGTGAGCGGGCTGCCCGCTGGCGCGCCGATATGGGCGGTGATGCTGCCCATGGCGTTGTGCGGCACGGGGTTCGGGCTGTTCCTGTCGCCCAACCAGCGCTTCATCATGTTCAGCGTGCCGGCGCACCGCGCCAGCGTGGCCAGCGGCCTGTCCGGCCTGGCGCGGCTGCTGGGCCAGACCATGGGCGCGGCGTTCGTGGCGGCATGCTTTGCCTTCAATGCCCGCGGCGGCGCCACCTGGGCCTTGTGGGTGGCGGTGGCGTTCGCGCTGGCCGGTTGCCTGAGCAGCGCCCTGCTCGAACGCCTGGCGCGGCGGACCCGCCAGGCCCTGGCCGCCTCGTAGCGGCCAGGCCCAGGCCGGGCGCCGCGCGTTCCGGCGAACCGCGCGGCCTCCGGCTTGCGGCAACGCCGCCCGCCGTCATTGATAGCGTTCGCGGTAGCCCACCGGCGACATGCCGCAGTACTTGTTGAAGATGTCGCGAAAGGCCTTGGTGTCGTTGTAGCCGACCTCGTACATCACTTCGGCCACGCTTTTGCGCGAGCTTTCCAGGCGTTTCTTGGCGGCCTCGACCCGCACCCGCTGCACGTATTCGACGATGCTGTTGCCGGTGGCCTGGCGAAAGCGCCGCTCCAGCGTGCGGCGGCCCATGGCGTGGCGGTCGGCCAGGTCCTCGACGGTGATCTTCTCGGTGTAGCGGCTTTCGATGAAATCCTGCACCGCCCGCACCACCTGGTCGGCGTGCGACTTCTGGCCCATGAACACCGAGAACGGCAGCTGGCTCTGGCGGCTCCAGTCCAGCTGGAAGTACTTGGCGCACCAGATGGCGGTGTCGCGATCGGTGTATTTCTCGATCAGGTGCAGCACCAGGTGCGCCGCCGAGAAGGCGCCGCCGCTGGTGTAGATGCCGTTGCCGGACTGGACCACGCGGTCGCAGCTCCAGTCGACCGACGGAAACAGGTTGGCGTACAGATTGCGCGCGGCCCAATGCACCACCGCCTGCTGGCCGTCCAGCAGGCCCCCGGCGGCCAGCAAGGCCGCGCCCAGGCACAGGCTGGCCACTTCGCCGCCGCCGCGGTAGTGGCGGGACAACCACTCGATGAGATCGCGGTTCGACAGCACCGCGTCGGACACCGCGCCCAGCAATGGCGGCGCGATGCAGATGTCGATATCGCGGGCCTCGTCCAGCACCAGGTCGGCCTGCACGGTGATGCGGCCGTCGTCCAGGCTGACCTGGCGCGTGGCGGCCAGCGTGCGCACCGTGAAGCGTGCCGGCCGCCCCTGCGCGGCCAGGTATTCGTTGGCCACCAGAAAGCCGTGCCGGGCGGTTTCCAGCGAAGCGATATTGGCGCCGCTGGGCAGCAGGAACGCGATGTTTTTCATGCCGCCAAGCATACGCCTGCGGCCTGTCGCAATCCACCCTCAAGAATGTCGCAAACGCCTATCTGAAAGCGCCGCCGATCCCGATACAGTGACATCTGCCGGCATCGCTGCCGACATGGCCCGCGCGGACTGGCGGGTTCCGCGCCGGGCCCACAACAACACCAAATCAAGGAGCATCAGATGGAACAGTACATAGACGGTTACCTGTTGAGCGTCCCCAAGGCCAACCTCGAGGCCTACCGCAAGATGGCCGATCTGGCCGGCTCGATCTGGCTGGAGAACGGCGCGCTGGAATATCGCGAATGCGTGGCGGACGACATCGACGGCGAAGGCTTCGGCTCGTTCAGCGCCGCGGCCAGCGCGCGCGAAGGCGAGACGGTGGTGTTCTCGTGGATCGTGTTCACCAGCAAGGCCGAGCGCGACCGCATCAACGCCAAGGTCATGGCCGACCCGCGCCTGAACAGCGTGTCGTGCGAAGGCGTGTTCGACTTCAAACGCATGTGCTGGGGCGGATTCACCACGCTGGTCGGCAAATCGGCCCGCGCCCAGTAAAAAAAACCGGACGGCGTGTCGATCCCGGCGGCCTCCGTTCGTCGTAGGGCAAGGACGGGCAGGTTCGCGCGAGCGCGCCGCCCCTTCCACGAGCAACTTTCATCCAGGAATTTCGGAGACACATCATGGCGACCCCCGCAAAGCAGGCGATTCCCGACGGCATGCACACCCTGACCCCGCACATCGTGTGCGAAGGCGCCTCGGACGCGATCGCGTTCTATCGCAAGGCCTTCGACGCGCAGGAACTGGCGCGCCTGCCCGGTCCAGGCGGCAAGGTGATGCACGCGGCCATCCGCATCGGCGATTCGGTGGTGATGCTGATGGACGATTTTCCCGAGTGGGGCAGCCTGGGACCCAAGGCGCTCAAGGGCACGCCGGTGACCCTGCACCTGTACGTGGAAGACGTCGACGCGGCAATCAAGCAGGCGGTGGCGGCGGGCGCGCAGGTCACCATGCCGGCGGCCGACATGTTCTGGGGCGACCGCTACGGCCAGGTGGTGGACCCGTTCGGCCACCGCTGGTCCATCGCCACCCACAAGGAAGACCTGACGCCCGAGGAGATCCAGGCGAACATGGCCAAGATGGGCCCGATGGAAGGCTGCGGCGATCCGGCCCGCAAGCCGGGTTGAATGGCAATGCGCGGTCGGCGGCGCGCCGCCGGCGCGCGCGCCCGGCGTCAGGCCGGGTATGGACCCAGGTAGTCCAGCTTGCCGATCGGCACGCCGGCGTGGCGCAGGATGTCGTAGGCGGTAGTGACGTGGAAGTAGAAATTCGGCAGCGCGAACGTCAGCAAGTAGGCGTCGCCCTGGAATTCGGGCTTGAACTCGCCGAAGCTGAGCGTGATCCTGCGGTCTTCGGCGCCGTCGAGCTTGTCGGCCGGCACCGAACGCAGGTAGGCAATCGTGTCGGCGACGCGCTGCCGCAGCTGCTCGAAGGTGGTTTCCTCGTCCGGAAAGCGCGGCGACTCGACCTGCGACAGGCGCTGCACGGCGAACTTGGACGCGTCGCTGGCGCGTTGCACCTGGCCGGACAAGGGATACATGTCCGGCGCCAACCGGGCATTGACCAGCTCGGCGGGATCGATGCCATTGGCGGCCGCGTGCGCCGCGCCTTTTTCCAGCAATGTGGCCAGGACGCTCAGGCCGCGAATGAAGACAGGCACCGAGGCCTGGTAAATGGACAGGGACATGATGGGAAGTTCCGAATAGGCTTGCCTGGCCGGCGACCGGAACGGCGCCGGGGATCGCGGGCGTGCCGCGATGTTACCGCCGCGCCATGGCACGCGCGCGACGGGCGAGGCGACATGTCTGTTTCCGTTTCCTGAACAATGGCGCCAACAGGTCCTAGGAAGACACGAGCACGCGCCGCTGGCCCTGGAAGAAACGCCAGGCCAGCGCCGAGGCATCCGGCCCGCTGCGCGCGTGATAGCGCACCGAGGCATCGCCGCCGCTCCATCCATGCTCGACCCGCGTGATCTCGCACAACCGCAGCACCACCTTGCGGTCGCGCAGCAGGTCGACGCGGCGGTAGGCCTTTTCGGTCCCCAGGCCGAGCACGCGCTCGACGGTGGGCTCGTCCGGCGCCAGGCCATTGACCGCGCGGAACTGCTCGAACAACTGCCGGGCGTTGCGCGGCGCCACCGCCGGATCCATCTGCCCGTGCAGGATCATGGTCGGCATGCCCAACTGGAACAGCGCCGGGTCGGCCACGGCCTGCACCAGCGGCAGCAGCGGCCTGAGCGTGCCGCGGCGCATCGTGTGCAGCCCCGCCGTGGCGCTGTGCGCGTCTCCCACCACCGGCCCGGAATGCATGGCCAGCGCGGCGATCAGCGCGGGATGGCGCAGCGCCACCAGCGCCGCCATGCCGGCGCCCGCCGACAGGCCGGCGATGTAGACACGTTGCGGATCCAGGCCATGGCGCGCCACCTCGGCCCGGATCAAGGCGGCGATCAGGTCGGCCTCGGCGCCGCCATGCAGGGCATCAGGCTGGAACCAGCGCCAGCAGCGCTGCACCTGGCGCGTCATCGACTGCTGCGGATACAGCACCATGAAGCCGCCCGCGTCGGCCCATTGATTCATGCGCGAGCCGCGCGCGAACGCCAGCGCGGTCTGGCGGCAACCATGCAGCATCACCACCAGCGGCATGCCCTGGCGCGGCGCGGCCGGCGGGGTATAGCGGGCGAACGTGAGGCGCCGCCCATGGGCGTCGGAAAACTGCCGCGAGGCCTCCCAGCGGCCACCGCCCAGGTTGGCTGCCGCGGGGCTGGCCGCGCTGGAACGGACCACGGCCTGGCGCGCCGGGGCGGACCGCTTGCGGGCGCGCCGGGGCGCGGCCATGCGCAAGGCCGCGCGCTGGATCTTGCTCAGCTTCTTTGCGGCATTGAAAAAGAGATGGGTCAGACTGCGCGCCATGGTTCGGGCTGGAAATCCCGTCAGAACCGGCCCGGCGGGACCGCCGCGCTGCCGGTCAACAGGTCCAGACAGGACACCAGCGCCACCGCGATCGTGATGAGGGAAAGTACCTTGAGGACTTTGCTGGTGCCAGGCTGGGTCAACATCGCGGTCATGCGCGTGATGATATACGCCCCAACCATCAGGCCGATTGCCGGAATCATAGAAGAGCCTCCCCTTGAAGAGTCTTGCGGGCCCGCCGGATGCGCTGCCCTCGATAACGCCATGCAGCAAAAGCGCCGCCTCTGCGGGCGGCTGATCGAGCGTGTGAAATGTATCACACAGTAACTTTCCATCGATGCTCCTGAGGCATGCCGGCGGCGATGCGGTTTGCAGAAAATCAAGCCATCCCCCCGCGCGCGGCGGTCCGGCTTGAGGTGGCGGCCCAAAACCCTTATGGTGGAAACCCTGAGAATCCAAGCCACGCGCCGCCAGCAAACCATGTTCCCGAACGACCGCCGCCAGACCCTGGGCGAAGAAATCGCCAACACCATCAGCCACGGCCTGGGCGCGGCCGGCGCGCTGGCCGCCGCCCCCATCCTGATCGTCGCCGCCGCGCGCCAGGGCGACGCCGCCTTCATCGCCGGCGCGGCGGTGTTCGCCGCCAGCATGTGCCTGCTGTACCTGGCCTCCACCATCTACCACGCGCTGCCCGAAAACCGCGCCAAGCGCCTCTTCAACGTGCTCGACCACTCGGCCATCTACCTGTTGATCGCCGGCACCTATACGCCGTTCGCGCTGGGCGCGCTGCGCGGGCCGTGGGGCTGGACGCTGTTCGGGCTGGTGTGGGGGCTGGCCCTGCTGGGCGTGGGCCTGAAAGCCAGCAAGCGGCTCAACCGGCCGGCGATCTCCACCGGACTGTACCTGGCCATGGGCTGGCTGGTCATCATCGCCGTCAAGCCGCTGCTGGAACGGGTGCCCGAGGGCGGCCTGTGGTGGCTGGTGGCGGGCGGACTGGCCTACACCGGCGGCGTGGTGTTCTTCGTGTTCGACAACCGCTGGCGCTATGCGCATTTCGTCTGGCACTTGTTCGTGCTGACGGGCACGGTGTGCCATTTCTTCGCGGTGCTGTGGTACGCGGCGTAGGCAGCGCGGCCCCGCCGCGCCGGTCGGCGCGATCGCGGCTGGTTACGAAGGCGGGCCTACCGTTGCAGCGCCGCGCTGGCGGAGCGCGCGTGGCTGTCCACCAGCAAGCGGCCATGGTGGATGGCCGCATCCACCGCCATGACGGGGCTGGAGACAGAGCCGCCTGATGCGAACAAGGGCACCACGACGTGGTGGTCGTTGCGGCGATCCTGTTCGGCGGCCAGCTCCACCGCCACGGTCGCGGTGAAAGCGGGCCTGCCGCTGCCATCCACGGAAATGCGGGAAACATTGGCGGTCAGCCGGTAACCCTTGTAGACCATGTTGTTATGAAACATGTTCGCTCCCATCCGAGATACGGGCCGTGGGGGCCTGCGCTCACATTGCGCGAATCTGCGTTGCGTGAGGGCCTTTCGCGCCTTGCGCGGTGACGTAGCTGACGCGCTGATTCTCGACCAGAGCCCTATGGCCGTCGCCGACGATTTCAGAAAAATGCGCGAACAGATCCTTGCCGCCATTTTCGGGCATGATGAAGCCAAAGCCCTTGGCGTCGTTGAACCACTTCACGATTCCGGTTTCCATATTTCCACTCCTTGCATGACGGGCGCTGCCCGAGAAAGAGCCAGTCAAGGAAAGGATAGCGAACAATGAGGCGCCCCTGGGAGGGTGCGATACCGGACGAAAATCACGATGCTCGAACAGCTTCAATCGACTATGGGTGCCCAGCCCCGGAAAGTCAACGGGTGTTTCCAATTAGGGCGGCCGTGATGTCCTGAATCACTTTCGTGGCGGGAGACGCCGTCAGCGCGCGAGAAAGCGCGTATCCTGCGGACATGGTGCTTGAACGCGCGTCACCTCGCCGTATCGCCATACAGGAGGACGACGCCCATGCGCCATGACCACAGCAAACACGCGGCGCCCGCCGCGCATCGCACCCCCCCGCGCTCCCCGGCGCAATCGTTCCAACCGCCGCGCGCGCCTGTCGCGGAGCGCACGTGAGCGTCATCAGAAGGTCCATCGCCAGATTCGCCAACGCCTGCGTGAAACTGCTCCCGCCCGCGACGCCGCCGGACCCCGCCACGCGGCCGGCCGCGCCGCGCGACCATGCCGCAGTGGCCTCGCCTTGGCGCATCTACCGCATCTACGCCCGCCCAGGCCACTTGCTGCTGCGCGACGAACATGGCCGCATCCTCGATCTCGGGGTGATGAAGGGGGTCGAACCCAACCTGACCTACCGGTTGTTCGCGCGCGGCCTGCAGGGACGCGGATTTGCCAACCGCACGCAGTTGCTCGATGACATCGCGCGGCGCATCGAAGCGGGCGAAACCGGCAACGAATTGCTCAAGCTACCAGACTGGAGCCAATCCCTGGGCGCGGACCTGGACCGTGGCACGCACACCGACGTGTCGATGAAGCTGCGGCGCTAGCGTCCGCGTCATTCACTCGGGCTGTTGCAGGTAGCCGGTGGGCGGACGGCCCAGCACGCGCCGGAACATGGTCGAGAATGCCGCCGGGCTCTGGTAGCCGAAATCCAGCGCGATGGCCGTCACCGGCGTGCCCGCCGCCAGCCGCGCCAGCGCCAGCACCACGCAGGCGCGCTGGCGCCAGGCCGAGAACGCCATGCCGGTCTGCTGGCGGAAGTGGCGGCTGAAGGTGCGCGGGCTCATGTGCAGGCGCTCGGCCCAGGCCTCGGGCGACTGGCGCACGTCGGGCGCGGCGATGAAGGCGCGGCACAGCGGCGCCAGGCGCTTGTCGCGCGGCAGCGGGATGTGCAGCGGCAGCACCGGCGCGCGCGCCACTTCGTGCAGCAGCAGCGCCGCCAGCGCGCCGTCGCGGCCGGCCACGTCGTAGCGCGCCGGCATGTCCACCGCGGCCAGCAGCAGCTGGCGCAGCAGCGGCGACACTTCCACCACTTCGCAGGCCGTGCTGGCGGCACGCGCCGCGCCCGGCTCGATGTAGGCGCTGCGGGTGCTGACGTCCTGCATCCGCACCTGGTGCGTCAGCCCGGCGGGAATCCAGACGGCGCGCTGCGGCGGCACCACCCAGTTGCCGTCGCGCGTGGCCACGTGCATGACGCCGGTGGCGCCGTACAGCAGCTGGGCGCGGCGATGCGTGTGCGCCGGCAGCAGATGGCCGGGCGGATAGTCGTTGCCGATGGCGACCACCTCGCGGTCCAGGCGGTCGTGCAGGTCGATGTGAGTGTTGCGCATGGCGGGATTGGCCGGAATGCGAACATTATTGTCCAATCCTCGAAAGCGAGCCACCGCGCCCCGCCCTATCGTGGCGTTTTGCCCGGAAAGGACGTTTGCGATGTTGTATGTGACCCTGGCGCTGTTTGGCGCCCTGAGCGGCGTGACCACGGTGCTGTTCGGCTTCGGCGGCGGCTTCGTGGTGGTGCCGGTGCTGTATGGCGTGCTGACCGCCACCCACGGCGCGCAGGACGCCATCGGCCAGGCGGCGATGCACATCGCGGTGGCGACCTCGACCTGCGTGATGATCGTCAACTCGGTGGCCGCCACCCGCAAGCACCAGCGCGCCGGCAACATCGTGCGCGCCTATGTCTGGCCGCTGGCCGGCTTCATCGGCGTGGGCGCCTTGCTAGGCGCCTGGGCCGCCACCCGCGCCAGCGGCGACGTGGTGCGCTATGCCTTCATCGCCTACCTGGCCGTGACCATCCTCGACTGCCTGCTGCGCCAGGGCTTCATGGCGCGCCACGAGGCGCAGGCGGCTCGGCCGCTGGGCCAGGGCGTGACCGTGGGCGGCGGCGTGGTGATCGGCGTGATCGCCACCTTCCTGGGCGTGGGCGGCAGCGTGATGACGGTGCCGCTGCTGCGGCGGCGCGGCCTGGCCATGGCCAAGGCCGCGGCCATGGCCAATCCGCTGACGCTGCCGGTGGCCATTGTCGGCACGCTGGCCTACATGGCGGCGGCGCGCGCGCTGCCCGCGCCGCTGGCGCCGTGGATCATCGGCTACGTGGACCTGCTGGCCTTCGCGGCATTGGCGCTGGGGTCGCTGGCGGGGATCCGCCTGGCGGCGCCGCTGATCCCGCGCATCCCGGACCGGCTGCATGCGCGGGTGTACGTGGCGCTGCTGGCGCTGGTGCTGCTGAGCATGGCGCTGGCCTGAACGACCGCGCGGCCCGCCCGACGCACCGTGCCGCGGGCCGGCGCGCCCCGGCGCTCCGCCAAGCGCCAGGGCGACGCTATTGCGCGACGAAAGCCGCCACCTGCGCCACCAGCGCGGGATCGCGCAACGCGCGGGTGTGCCCCATCTTCTCGGTGGCCACCAGTTCGGCGCCCGGCCAGGCCTGCGCCAGCACGGCGGCATCCTCGTAGGGGCTCTCGCGGTCCGCACGGTCGTGGACGATCAGCAGCGGCGTCGTCATGGACGGCGCCAGCCGCGCCGGCTCCATCTCGGGAAAGGTGATGCCGAGCCAGTCCTGGGCGCGCTTGAGCACCAGCGGCATGACCTTGGGCGGCAGGTTCATCATGCGCCGCGAATATTCCCAGACGCTGTCGTAGCGGCTGACCGGCCCCAGGAACACCGCGCGCTCGACGGTAAAGCCACGCGACAGCGCAAAGGTGACGGCGGCCGCGCCCAGCGAATGCGCGATCACGCCATGGAACGGTCCGTAGGCCTGGGCGGCGTGGGCCACGCAGGGTTCGAAGTGGCGCACCGAGGCCTGCTTGCCAGTGGAGCGGCCATGGGCCGGCATGTCGATGGCCACGACCTGGTAGCCGCGCTGGCGCAGCGGTTCGACGTAGGCCGTCATCTGCGCGGCGTCGCCGCCCCAGCCATGCACCAGCAGCACGCGCGGGCCGCTGTCGCCCCAGACGTAGTAGTAGACGGTCTGGCCGTCGATCTCGTGCGGCTCGGCGCGCGCCTGCGCCAGCACGCTGCGTCCGGGTTCGGAGGGTTTGAGCCTTGTGGGCGTGAACAGCAACTTCTGCACCACCTTGGCGGTGGCGCCCGGCGCCACGGTGCCGGCAAAGCCGAACACGGCGCCGATGGCGCTGGCGAGGAAGGGTTTCTTGCGAGGCTTGCGCGCGGCGCCCGTGTCGGCGGCGGCAACGGCGGAGAGCTTGTTTTCAGTCGTCATACGTCGTTTCATCCTGGTAGCAGAGACAAGCGAACGGCGGACCCAACAATCGATACAGAGAATACCCCGATTACCAGCGCGGCGGTGCGCTGCAATCGTTCCGGGTTGATGAAGCCGATGCGCTGCCCGGCGAGCACGGCGCCGAACTTGATCCACAGGAACGCGATCGGCGCCAGCAGGCAGATGAACTGCGCCATCGCGGCCAGGTAGCCCGGCATGTGCTCGAACGCATGCGGCGGGAACAGCGTCGACGCGAACACCAGGCCCTTGGGGTTGAGCAGCGTGGCGATGAACAGCGCGTAGGGCCCGATGGGCTCTTTGCGCGTCGTCACATCCTCGCCCGCCGCGCACCAGATCCTGACCGCGACGTGGGCCAGGTAGACACTGCTGGCCACGCGCACCACGATGCCTATCCAGGGATAGGCGGCCTGCGCCGACGCCAGGAACAGGCCCCACGCCGTGATGCCGACCAGGTAGCCGGCCAGTTCGAACCCCACCAGCGGCGCGGCGCGGCGAAAGCCCTGCGCCAGCCCCGCGGCCGCCAGCAGGGTGTTGGTCGGACCGGGCGTGAGCAGGATGGCGGCCGTGCCCAGGACGAAGACCCAATCGATGCCGGTCATGGCGCGGCTCCGTCAGGCGGTCACGCGGTCGATGTTGTGCTGGAACATGCCCAGCAGCCCCTCTTCGAGCCCCAGCGTGTGCTGCGGGTTGGCGCCGCAGTGCAGGCCGGCCTGCACGCCTTCGACGATGCCGAAGTCCTCGCGATGGAACACCGCGTCGATGTTGCCGAAGCGCTGCGCCAGCGTCGCCTGCCCTTCCTCGCCGGCGTAATCGGCCTCGCGGTACAGCATGTCGTGGGTCCAGATGGTCTTGTCGGGCGCGATCGGATAGAAGGAATTGAGCGAGACGATGTTGGCGTGGTTGATCAGGAAGGTATTGGGAAACAGCGTGTAGAACACCGACGCATAGTCCAGGATGCGCCACGACTGCGGGTCGGCGGCGGCCGCGTCCATCAGGTTGGTCTTGGCCGCCGCGATGCGGATGTGCAGGCCATGTTCGAAGTGCGCGATCACCCCTTTCTCGAACACCGGGCCGATGGTGTTCTTGTGCAGGATGGGCACGTGGTAGCGCTCCAGGTAAGTCTTGAGCAGCAGCTTCCAGTTGGCGTTCAGGGTGCTGACCTTGCGGCTGTGCAGGGAAAGTTCGTCGAGCTTGAAGCCGGCGATCTCCTCGCTCATGTCGGCGCCCAGGCCGGCGTCCAGGTCGATGGTCGCGCCCGGCGTCGGATGCAGCCAGACCAGCCCCGAGCGCTCGGTCACCGCCAGCTCCACCAGCTTGTGCTTGCCGCAGTCCAGGTCGGGGAAGTTGTAGGGCTTGGTCACGCCCTTCAGTTCGCCGTCCAGGCCGTAGACCCAGCCATGGAAGGGACAGGTGAAGAACTTCAGTTCCTTCTCATTGCCCGACACCAGGCGCGCGCCGCGATGGCGGCAGACGTTGAGGAAGGCGCGCAGCGCGCCGCCCTTGTCGCGCACCACCACGAACGGCAGCCGGTCCCACGGGCTGAGCAGGTACGAGCCCGGCTCGCGCACCTGGGTCGAGGCGCCCACCACCAGGGGATAGTCGCGGAAGGCCGTTTCCAGTTCGCGCTCCAGCACGGCGTTGTCCATATAGACGCTGGCCGGCACTTGCACCACCCGGCCCAGCATGTCCTCGTCGCGGTCCACTTCGCGCAGCTTGAACATCTTGCGCAGGGTTTCTACTTGCGTCGCGTGTTTCATCTGAGATCCCAAGTCCTGTCAAAAGCGTTTTATGGAAAAAGACGCCCCGGCCCCGCCGGCGCCGGGGCGGGCCGCTCATGCCGCCGCGGCCACCGGCACCTCCCGCAGATAGGCGCCGACCCGCTTGCCCACGGCGGCCAGGCCCAGGATCTCGAAGTGGCCCGCGCCATCGACGATCTCCAGCGTGGCGCCGGGCCACGCGTCATACAGCGCTTGCGCGTGCGCCGGCGGCACGAAGTCGTCCTTGGCGCCGTGGATGACCAGGCCGGGCACGTCGAGCGCGCCGGCGATGTGCCGGGGCGCATAGTCGGTCCACAGCGAGGCGCCGTAGCGCCGCTCCAGCTCGGCGCAGAGCCGGGTCTCGACCTCGGCGTCGAGCTGGTTGAGCCGGACGAACTTCTCGACCAGGAAACGCGTGGTGGACGGCGTCGAGATCGAGACGAAGGCATCGGCGCGGAACCCCTGGTGCATGGCCGACAGCGCCCACAACCCGCCCAGCGAATGGCTCACCACCGCGTGGATGTCGCCCACCCGGGCGCAGACCTTGCGGATGAAGTCGCGCACCTGCACCGGGTCGGTGCCGCTGCCCGCGGCTTCGCCATGCGCCGGCATGTCGAACAGCACCACCTCGTAGCCCAGGTCCAGCAACTGCTCGGCGATCGGCACCATGCTGCCCAGGTGGCTGTGGATGCCATGCGCCAGCACCACGGTGGGGCCGGCGCCGCGCCGGTAGTACTTGTAGACGCCGCCGTCGACCTTCACCGAGAACGACTGGCAGCGTCCCAGGAACGCGCGGGTGAAGGCGTCATACGGCACCCGGGTGATGGCGAAGTACTTTTCCAGGATGGCGGCGAAGGCCGGATCTTGCGAGGTTTCCGCCATCATCAACTCCCCGCCATCGCCGCCAGGCACTGGCGCGCGCGCTCCGGCAACACGTATTCGCCGTCGCGCTCGATCCGCTCGTACAGGCGCTCGACCCGCTCGTAGTGCGCGTCCAGGTTCTGGTCGAGCAGATGATGTTTGGTCTTGTTGTAGACGCCGAACTGCAGGTCGGTCAGCAGTTCGAAGGGGTTGATGTGGCCGTAGGGCGTGCCGAAGATCATCTTCAGGAATTCGTCGATGTCGTGGTAGCCCAGCGCGGTCAGCAGGAACTCGATGCCGGCGCGCTTGCGCTTGGTCTGGTAGGCGCGTTCCTTGGGGTCGACGATGAAGTCCAGGCCGCTGGTCATGCCCGTCGGATACTCCACCTTGGAGAAGCAGCGAAAGTCGATGGTGACGCGGTCCTCGGTGGCCTGCGGCAAGGTGCTGTCGGCGTGGGCGCGGTAGTTGTCGAAGAACAGCGCCTGGCCCACCTTGGAGTCGCAGAACCAGCCGGACGAGGGCTTGTCGGCGTATTTCTTTTCCCAGTACTTGGCCATCAGGAAGTCGCGCACCGTGGGCAGGTCGATTTCCGACAGCAGCCCTTCGGTGTACAGGTACAGCGCCTTGTCGACGGCGGCGCGCTCCTCGGCGTCCAGGTCCATCTCCAGCATCTTCATGTAGACGAAGTTCAGGTTCGGGGCCTCGACCTCGGCGTCCTCGAAGATGACGAAGGGCTGGCGCGTGATCGGGGTGGGCGTCAGGGCGGTGTGGAAGCTCTTGTAGTGCTTGGGAAAGCCCAGACCCTTCTTGACCAGCGACGGGATCTGCAGCGCGATGCCGCTGGCCGAGTGGGTGCCGTAGGGCTTCTTGCCGGCCGGCACCACGAAGGCATTGACCACGGTGGTGGCCGCCTGCGGGAAGTGCTCCATCACCTTGTCCTGGTTGTCGTCGTAGAAACGCTTGGCCGAGGGGATGAAGAGCGCGCTGTTCTCGAACATGGTGGACAGCGGGAAATAGGTGCCCACCGAAGTGTCCGAGAAACTGCCCGCCACCTTGGCCTGCAGGCGCAGTTCGCGGCGCAGCTTGCCGGCCAGGTCGGCGTCCACGTTCATCTGGATGACCTGGGTGGGCTGGTGCTCGGGATAGAAGCAGCAGGCGTTCAGCGCGCGGTTCGGCGGCAGGCGCGAGGCCACGGCGGCCGGGTCGGCGCTGTAGCGGTCCAGCACGCGCACCAGGTGGCGGGCGTGCACGCCGGCCGCCTCGTTCAGGAACGTGCCGGTCTTCTGCCAGATGCCGGTGCCCTGGGCTTCGGGGACGGCGGCTTGTGGTTGCTCTTGCAATTCGAGGGTAGTCATTCAAATCCTCCACGGGTCGTGGAAATCGGTCTGAGGACGCCGCCCGGCGGGCAGCGCCTGCATGGCGCTGCCCCGGCGGCGGGTCGAACTTGCTCAAGCCGGCTGGGATACCGGCGACAACTCCTGCGCTTGCGCGGCGGCCGGCGCGGCGGCCAGGATGCGTTCCACATACGGCCGGACGTGCCGGGCATCGACCGGCGGGCAGGGATAGACCTCGCCGCCGAACACCTGCCGGCCCACCGGGAAGCAGTCGAACATCTGCTCCAGGTCGCTCTGCACGCCCAGGCCGTCCAGCACCGCCGCGATGCGCGCGATGGCGCTCCTGGGGTTGGCCTGCGCATACGCCAGGGCTTCCTCCCGCCACTGCTCGAACGGCAGGCTGCCGACCTGCGCGCCGGCGCCGCGGATGTGCTGCACCAGGCTGTTGAAGCCAGGCGCCTGCGGGTTGGCGAAGTCGTAGTCCTGGCCGATGCGGTCCTGGTCGCGGATCATGACCTGGGCGATGACCCCCGCCAGGTAGTCCACCGGCAGCACGCCGCCGATGTCCGAACCCAGCAGCGGGAAACTGCCCATGGCGATGCAGCCCGAGATCAGGTTGTGCAGGAAATCGCCGCGATCGAGCCGGAAATGGCCGCTGCTGGCGCTGGCGCCGACGAACGGCAGGCGGTAGATCGAGGCCTTGGCCCCGCGCCAGCGCGCCGCCGCCACCATCTGCTCGGCCATGTACTTGGAGCTGAGGTAGCCGTACTCGCGTTCGTCCTTGGACACCTCGTAGCCCAGGTAGCGCGGCAGCGTGGCGGCGGTCGAGACGAAGTGCACCGCCTTGCCGCGGCCGCGCGAGGCCAGTCGCAGCACCTCGTGCGTGCCCACCACGTTGGGCGCCAGGTAGTTGTCCAGCGGCAGCATCCAGTCGACCAGCGCGCCCGAATGGCAGATGGCATCCACCTGGTTCGCCAACTGGTCGAACTCGTGCTCGGACAGGCCGAACAGCGGCTGGGTCAGGTCGCCGACCACCGGGTTCAGCAGCGCCGCGTACTCCGGCTTCCAGAGATCGTATTTCTGCAGGATCTCCACCTGCCGCGCCATGGCCTTCTCGGCGTCGTCGGCCCGCACCAGGCAGTAGGCGATGATGTTGGCGCGCAGCAGCTCGTGCAACAGGAAGGCGCCGACAAAGCCGGTGGAGCCGGTGACGAACACGGCTTCGGGCTCCGCCTCCATCGCCAGCACGTTGTCGAACTGCAGTTCCGGCTCCAGGTAGCCGCGACGCGCCACGCGGTCGTCCAGGCGACGGCCGCCGGCCGCCTCCTTCGCCGCCGCGCCGGCCTCGGCCGGGGCCTCCTGGCTGTCCAGCCCCGCCTCGGTCAGCTTCTCCAGCAGGAACTGGCTCAGCGCCCGCAGGTTGGGATGGTCGAAGGCGATCTTGGCGGGCAGCGCCAGGCCGGTCATGTCCGAGAGCTGGTTGCGCAGCAGCACGGCGGTGAGCGAGTCGATGCCGATATCCTGCAGCGGCAGGCTGACGTCCACGTCCTCCGGCGAGGCGAACTCCAGCGCCTTGGCCACCTCGGCGCGCACCGCCTCCAGCACCGCGGCCTCGCGCTGTTCGACCGCGGTCTCCACCAGCAGCTTGCGCAGGCCGGCGCCGCCGCCCGCGCCACCGCCCGCGCCGCGCCCGCCCGCCGCGCGGCTGAACAGCTCGCGGTACAGGGCCGGCGCGCTGCCGCCGTTGTTGTCCTCCAGCGTGCGCTGCAGGCGGCCCAGGTCGAGCGCGGCGGCCACGGCCATCGGCGCGTCGCTCATCACGGCGGCCTCGAACAGGTCCAGCGCCTCGGTGGGGCCCAGCGCCTCCATGCCCTGGCGGCTGAAGCGCGTCTTGTCGGCGTCGCTCAGGCGCGCGGCCATGCCCTGCCCGTCCCAGGCGCCCCAGGCCACCGAAGTCGCCGCCAGGCCCTTGGCGCGGCGATGGTGCGCCAGCGCGTCCAGGAAGGTATTGGCGGCGGCGTAGTTGCCCTGGCCTGGCGCGCCGGTCACGCCGGAGATCGACGAGAACAGCACGAAGAAGTCCAGCGGCAGGTCCTGCGTCAGGCGATGCAGGTGCCAGGCGCCGTCGACCTTGGGCGCGAACACGGTGTCGAAGCGTTCCGGCGTCTGGCCGGCGAGCATGCCGTCATCCAGCACCCCGGCCGCGTGCACCACGCCGCGCAGCGGCCGGTCTTCGCCGAACTCGCCCATGACCCGTTGCAGGCCGTCGGCGTCGGCCGCGTCGCACGCCACCACGGTGGCGCGGGCGCCCAGTTCGGCCAATTCGGCGACGAAAGCCTCGGCATCCGGCGAACCCATGCCGCTGCGCGAGGTCAGCACCAGCTCACGCACCTGGTGGTTCTGCACCAGCCACTTGGACACGTAGCGGCCCAGCCCGCCCAGGCCGCCGGTGACCAGCACCGCGCCGTCCGGATCGACCATGCCGCGGCGCTGCGTCGGCACCAGCACCACCTTGCCCACGTGGCGGGCCTGCGCGATGAAGCGCAGCGCGTCGGACGCGCTGTCCAGCGGGAAGGTGCGCAGCGGCAGCGGCTTGAGCTTGCCTTCGGCGAACAGCGCGGCGATCGCGCCCAGCATTTCCTGGATGCGCTCGACGCCGGCCTCGGGCAGGTTGTAGACGCGGTAGGTCACGCCCGGATGATTGGCCTCGACCCAGGCCTGGTCGCGCAGGTCGATCTTGCCCATCTCCAGGAAGCGGCCGCCCGGCTTGAGCATGGCGAAGCTGGCATCGATGAACTCGCGCGCCAGCGAGTTGAGCACGATGTCGAAGCCGCGGCCCGGCGCCGTTTCGGCGAAGGTCTGCGCGAAGTCCAGGCTGCGCGAGGTGCCGATGTGATCATCGGCCAGGCCCAGCTTGCGCAGCGCCGGCCACTTCGGTTCGCTGGCGGTGCCGTAGACCTCGGCGCCATGCAGCAGCGCCAGTTGCACCGCCGCCATGCCGACGCCGCCGGCCGCGGCATGCACCAGCACGCGCTCGCCCGGCTGCATGTTGCCCAGCACGTGCAGGCCGTACCACGCCGTCAGGAAGGTCATGGGGATGGTGGCCGCTTCCTCGAAGCTGAGATTGTCGGGCTTGGCCACGACCTGGCGCGCGTCCACCACGATGGAGGAACCGAAGGCGCCGCGCGCCAGCCCCAGCACCGGGTCGCCCGGCTTGAGGTGTTTGACGGCGCTGCCGACTTCCGTGACCACGCCGGCGAACTCCAGGCCCAGCGCCGGAATCTCGACCATGCCCAGGGCGTTCAGCACGTCCAGGAAGTTCACGCCGGTAGCCTTGACCGCGGCGCGGATCTCGCCCGCCGCGAGCGGCTCGTCCACCAGCGTCTTGACCGACAGCGGCTGATCCAGGCGGCCCTTGGTGGCGATCTCCAGGCGCCAGTTGCCCTCGGCCGGCAACACCAGGCCGGCGTTGGCGGGCGCCTTCTTCAGGCGCGGCGCCAGCACCTTGGCGCCGCGTAGCGCGCACTCGGGCTCGTCCGCCAGCGCCAGCGCGGACGCCAGCGTGTCCAGGTCGGCCGCGGTCTCGCCCAGGTCGACGATGCGCAGGGCCAGTTCCGGATGCTCGTTGCGCGCGGTGCGCAGCAGGCCCCACAACGGGCTGGCGCCCAGGTCGGACACCGGATCGTCGCTGCTGGTGCCGACGGCGCCGCGCGTCAGCCAGATGACGGGCTTGGCGAAGCCGGCCAGCGCCAGTTCCTGCACCTGCACCAGCGCGCTGGCGGCCTGGCGGTGCGACGACTCGGCCACCTGGCCATCGCCGCCCCACAGCTGGATCACGCCATCGCAGGCCTCGGCCTCGCTCAATCGGGCGATATCGACGACCTGCGCGCCGGCCTGCATGAGGCGCGAACGGACCTCATCGGCCCAGGGCGCGTCGGCGCCGCCCAGCAGGCCCCAGGTGCCGCCGAACACGGCCTCGGGCGCCTCGACCGGCTGCCATTCGGTGCGGAACAGGAAGCGGTCGACCCCGGCCGCCGCCAGGCGCCGCAGCGCCGCGCGGTCGATGCGCCGCGCATGCAGGCGCTGCAGCCGGCCCACGTGCTCGCCACTGGTGTCGTACAGGTCCAGCGAGGCCCAGAACTCGCCCTCGCCCAGCTCGAACTCCGCCACCTTGACCCACACTTCGGCCAGGCCGTCTTTCCAGACCGACAGGCGCTCGGCCTCGAACGGCACGAACACGTCATCGCCCACCTGCGCTTTCAGGCGCTGGGTCAGCAGCAGCGAATGCATCGACGAGTCCAGCAGCGCGGGATGCAGCCCATAGCGGATGGCCGACGACGCGGCCGCTTCCGGCAGCGCCACCCGCGCCCAGACGTCGCCGTCGACGTGCCAGGCGGCATTGATGCCCTGGAACGTCGGGCCGTAGCCGTAGCCCAGTTCATGCAGGTCCTGGTAGAGCGCGGTCACGTCGATCGGATCGCCATCCGGCGGCGGCAGCTCGACCGAATCCTGGCGCGCGGCCTGGGCCGGCACCAGCTTGCCTTCGGCATGCAGCTGCCATTCGCCGTCCTCGTCCGACTCCGGCGCGCTGTAGACGTGCACGGTGCGGGCGCCGCCCGATTCCGCGCCCACGGTGATCTGCATGCGCAGCGATACGCCGGGCGCCAGCACCATCGGCGCCAGGATGATCACGTCGGCCAGGTCCCACTGGCCCTTGACCTGCCGGCCCGCGGCGCGCATGGCCTCGAAGAACGCCGTGCCCGGCATCAGCACCGCGTCCATCACCTGGTGCTCCTGCACCCAGGCCGGCTCGTCGGCCGCCACCACGGTCGTGAACATCGTCATGTCGGTGCCGGCGATCTGCACGCCGCCGCCCAGCAACTGGTGATTGGCGTCGTTCAGGCCGGCGCCGACCGTGCGCGTGGGCATGGGTTCGAGCCAGTAGCGCTCGCGCTGGAAGGCGTAGGTGGGCAGCTTGACCCGTTCGCCGCCATACGGGGCGAAGAAGCCGCGCCAGTCCACCGGCGCGCCCAGCACGTGCAGCTCGGCCAGGCCTTTCTGCATGGTCTGGGTCTCGTCCTTGGCCGGGTTGAGCGAGGCCACCCAGGTCACCGGGCCGTCATCGGCCAGGCAGGCCGCGCCCATGCCGGACAGCACCGGCTGCGGACCCAGTTCCAGGAAGGCGTTGATGCCCTGCTGGTAGAGCGTGCGCATGCCGGCGTTGAAGCGCACCGCCTGGCGCGCCTGCTGCACCCAGTATTCCGGCTGGGTCATCTCGCCGCGTCTGGCCAGCTCGCCGGTCAGGCTGCTGACCAGGGCCAGCTTCGGCGTGGCGTAGTCGAGCGACTGCGCCACCTGGCGGAAGGCGCCCAGCATCGGCTCCAGCAGATGCGAGTGGAACGCGTGCGAGACCTCCAGCCGCTTGGCCTTGCGCTGTTGCTGCTTGAAGTGCGCCACCACCTTTTCGATGCTGTCGATGTCGCCGGACACCACCGTCTGCTGCGGCGCGTTCAGGCCGGCCAGCGAGACACGGGCGGCCAGGCCGAGCGCGGCCAGCGCCGTCTCGACCTCGTCGGCGCTGGCCTCCAGCGAGGCCATGCCGCCACCGGCGGGCAGCGCCTGCATCAGGCGGCCGCGCGCAGCCACCAGGCGGCAGGCGTCGTCCAGGTCGAACACCCCGGCCGCATGGGCCGCGGCGATCTCGCCGATGCTGTGGCCCAGCAGCAGCTCGGGCTGCACGCCCCAGCTTTGCCACACCCGCCACAACGCCACTTCCAGCGCGAACAGGGCCGGCTGGGTGAAGTCGGTGCGGTTGAGCAAGGCGGCCTCGTCGCTGCCGGCCTCGGCGAACATCACCTCCAGCAGCGGCTTTTCCAGCGTGGTGAAACGCTGCGCGATCTCGTCCAGCGCCTGGCGGAAGACCGGGTTGGACTGGTACAGGCCGTGACCCATGCGCGGCAGCTGGCTGCCCTGGCCGGTGAACAGCAGGGCCAGGCGGCATTCGCGGTCGCGGTCATCGACCATGCTGACCGCGCCCGCCGGCACCTCGCCGGTGCGGCCGTACGAGGCCAGCGCGTCCAGCAGGTCGGACTTGCCCTTGGCGAACACCACCAGGCGCTTGCGGAAGTGCGTGCGGGTGGTGGCCAGCGAATAGGCCACGTCCAGGAAGCGGTCCTGGATGTTCATGCCCATGTGCAGGTGCAGCTTGTCGGCCTGCGCCCGCAGCGCGGGCACGGTGAAGGCCGACAGCACGAACGGCAGCGACTCGGGCGTGGCCGCAGGCTTGGCGGCGCGGGCCGGCGCGGCGGCCTTGGGCGGCTCTTCCACGATGACATGGGCATTGGTGCCGCCGATGCCGAACGAGCTGACGCCGGCGCGGCGCGGCCGTTCGCCCGCCGGCCACGGCTGCTCCTGCTGCACCAGCGCCATCTGCGCCGCGGCCCAGTCCACCGCCGGGGTCGGCTCGACCACGTGCAGCGTGATGGGCAGCTTGTCATGATGCATGGCCAGCACCGCCTTCATGACGCCCGCCAGGCCGGCCGCCGCCTGCGTGTGACCCAGGTTGGACTTGACCGAACCGACCCACAACGGCCGCTCGGGCGTATGGCTGCCGCCGAACACCGCCGCCAGGCCATTGCCCTCGATCGGGTCGCCGAGCTTGGTGCCGGTGCCATGCGCTTCCAGGTAATCGATGTCGGAAGGCTGCAATCCGGACATGGCCAGCGCCTGGCGGATCACGCGCTGCTGCGCCGGGCCGCTGGGCGTGGTCAGGCTGGCGCTATGGCCGGCGTGGTTGACCGCGGTGCCGCGCAGGACGGCCAGGATCGGATCGCCGTCGCGCTGCGCGTCCGACAGGCGCTTGAGCACCACCACGGCGGCGCCTTCGCTCCAGCCGGTGCCGTCGGTGCTGGACGAAAACGACTTGCAGCGGCCGTCCGGCGACATGCCGCGCAGGCGGCTGAATTCCACGTGCAGGTCCGGCGACAGCATCAGCGTCACGCCGGCCGCCACCGCCAGGTCGCATTCGCCCTGGCGCAAGGCATTGCAGGCCAGGTGGGTGGTGACCAGCGACGACGAGCAGGCGGTGTCCACCGTCATGCTCGGCCCTTCCAGGCCCAGCACGTACGAGACCCGGCCGGACATGGTGCTGCCGGCCGAGCCGGTGCCGACGTAGCCGTCCAGGTCGGCCAGGCCGCCGGCCAGCGCCAGGCCGTACTCGTGGTAGCCCTTGCCGATGCCGACGAACACGCCGGTCTGGCTGCCGCGCAACTGGTCCATCGAATAGCCGGCCAGCTCGATCGCCTCGGAGGTGACTTCGAGCATCATGCGTTGGGCGGGGTCGAGCGCCCGCGCCTCGCGCGGCGAGATGCCGAAGAATGGCGCGTCGAACAGGTCGATCGGCGTCACGAAGCCGCCGCGCATGCAGTACGACTTGCCGCGCGCGTCCGGGTCGGCGTCATAGATGGCCGCCGCGTCCCAACGTTCCCTGGGCACTTCGACGATGCCGTCGCCGCCGCGCTCGAGCAGGTTCCACAGGTCTTCGGGGCTGTTGACGTTGCCCGGCAGGCGGCAGGCCATCGAGACGATGGCGATGGGTTCGTCGGCCAGGGCATTGCGGCGCTTGGGCGTGTTGAGCGCGGCCTTCTTGTTGCCGGCCAGATGCGCGGCCAGGTCCTTGATGGTGAAATGCTCGTACAGCGTCGAGGTCGACACGTTGCGGCCCAGCAGCTTCTGCAGCTCGGCCTGCACCCGCACCACCCGCAGCGAATTGCCGCCAATCTTGAAGAAGCTGTCGTGGATGCCGATGCGGTCATGGCCCAGCACTTCGGCCCAGACCGCCTGCAACTGCTGTTCCAGCTCATTGGTGGGCTGCACCGCCGGCTCCAGCATCACCTCGGTGGGTTCGGGCAGCGCCTTGCGGTCGATCTTGCCGTTCGGCGTCAGCGGGAACTCGTCCAGTTCGACGAAGAAGTCCGGAATCATGTAGCCCGGCAGGCGCGCTTCCAGCCAGGGCCGCAGCACGCGTTGCAGCGCGGGGCGCGGCGGCGCGCCGGCCGCGGGCTGGTTGGCCCATTGCGCCAGCGCATCGCGGTCGAGCGCCTGGGGCGCCTGCCAGCCCAGGTCGGGCTGTTCGCCGGCCTGCCAGAACACCGCGTCGAACGCCCAGATGTCGCGCGCGCGGCTCGGCAGCATGGCCATGCGATAGCCGGCCGCCTCGGCCGCCTGCGCCAGGTCGCGCGGGTCGACCCACTGGCCCGGGCCGGTAGTGGCCTGCGCCTCTAGCACGTGGCCCACGCGTTGGTGCACGTCGGCCAGGCGGCCGTTGGGAATATTGGCGATGGCCAGCGGCTTGCCGCCCTTGCCCAGGCGCCGTGCCAGCTCCGGCAGATCGAGTCCGTCGCGGCCCCAATCGAGCGCCGTCGTGGCACGCGGCCTGGCGCGGCCGGAAGCCGGCGCGCCGACGTGCAGGATCACGTCGAAGCGAAAGCGCGACATCTCGTTGACGTAGGCGCCGTCGCGCAGCAGGATTTCAACGCGCGAGATCTGCGGGTACAGCGCCGGCAGGTTGGCGAAGAACTCGGGCGCCAGCACCAGCTCGCGTTCCGAGCGCAGGCCGCGCTGCGCGCGCCGCCGCAGCTCGTCGGGAGACAGGCTGCACAGGCCCTGGAAGTTGGCCACGTCGGCATGGAATGCCTCGAGCAGCGCCAGGTCGCGCACGTCGCCGACGAAGATGCGGCCCTCGGTCACGGCCTCGGTGGCCCAGTCCAGCACCGACAGCAGATAGCCGGCGCTGGGGAAGTACTGCGCCACCGAGTTGATGACCACGGTGTCGAAGCTGCCCGGCTCCACCTCCGGCAAATCGTTGGCCAGGCGGTGTTCGCACGAGGCCTGCGGCAGGCCGCCCAGGTGGCGGTTGATCTGTTCGACCGCCTGGCTGGAGGCGTCGATGGCGCGGTACTGGGCGACCTTGGGCGCGACGCCGAACAGCACCAGGCCGGTGCCCGAACCGATCTCGAAGACGCGTTCGGGGCCGGTGGCCAGGATGCGGTCGACGGTGCGTTGCTGCCAGTCGCGCATTTCGTCGGCGGCGAACGGCAGGCCGTCGTAGCTGTTGTGCCAGCCGGCGGTGTTGAAGGTGGGATCGGCCGCGCCGGGCTCGTAGGCCCGGTCCCAGACATCGCGCCATTCGGTCACGGCGGTGGTCTCGGCGCGGCGGTCCTGCGCCGCGCTGGCCGGCGCGCTGTTGCGCAGGCAGTAGGCGACCAGCTGGTCGTTGCGGCCCACCACCACGGCGCGGCCGATGTCTTCGTGGCTGGCCACGGCGGCCTCGACCTCGCCCAGTTCGATGCGGAAGCCCCGCAGCTTGATCTGGCCGTCGTTGCGGCCCAGCACCACCAGCTTGCCCGGCTCCTTGAAGCAGGCCAGGTCGCCGGTGCGGTACAGGGCGCCGGGCGCGAACGGGTTGGCGCCGAATTGCGCCGCCGTCTGCGCCGGGTCCTTGTGATAGCCGCGCGCCACGCCGGCGCCGCCGATGCACAGCTCGCCGGCAAAGCCGGCCGGCACCGGCGCCAGGTTGGCGTCCAGCACGTACAGCTGGGTGTTGGCGATGGGCTGGCCGATGACGATGTCCTCGCCCGGGCGCACCTGCCAGACGCTGGACCACACGGTGGTCTCGGTCGGGCCATACATGTTCCACACCGACTCGGCGCGCGCCAGCAGCTCGTCGGCCAGCGCGCGCGGCAGCGCTTCGCCGCCGCACAGCAGGCGCTTGAGCGCCACGGCGCGCGGCCAGCCCGATTGCAGCAACAGCTGCCAGGTGGTGGGCGTGGCCTGCATCATGGTGACGGCGTGGCGGCGCATCAGGTCCAGCAGCGTCTGGCCGTCCAGGCTTTCCTGCTGGCGCGCGATCACCACGCTGGCGCCGCTGATCAGCGGCAGGAACAGCTCCAGCGCCGCGATGTCGAAGGAAATTGTGGTCACCGCGAGCAGGCTGTCGCCGGCGTCGCAGCCGGGCGCGGCGCGCATCGACAGCAGGAAGTTGCCCAGCGCCCCGTGAGTGACTTCCACGCCCTTGGGCTTGCCGGTGGACCCCGAGGTGAAGATGACGTAGGCCAGGTCGTCGGCCTGCGCCGAGGACGGCGCATTGGCGCTGTCGTCCCCGGCCTGGGCCAGGGCCGCGCCCAGATCCAGGCAGCGCTCGGCCCAGGCGCTCATGCTGGCGTCGCGCGCCGCCGGCGGCGCGATCAGCAGCGCCGGCTGGGCCGCTTCCAGCATCTGGCGGATGCGCTCGGCCGGGAACGCCATGTCGACCGGCACGTAGGCGGCGCCGGTCTTGAGCACGGCCAGCAGCGCCACGACCATGTCGATGGAACGGTCCAGGCATACGCCCACCAGCTGGCCGCGGCCAATGCCCTTGCCGCGCAGCACGCCGGCCACGCGATTGGCGGCGGCGTTCAGTTCGCCATACGACATGGACTGGTCGGCGCAGCGCAACGCCACCCTGCCCTCGTGCTGGGCGGCGGCGTGCTCGAACAGTTCGTGCACCACCGCGCCGAGCGTGGCGGCATCGCCGGTGGCGTTGAACTGCTCCACCAGCGATTGCCGTTCGCTGGCCGACAGGGCCTCGACCTCGCCCAGCTTGCGGTCGGTCGACGCCGGCAGGCGGCGGCACCAGTCCGCCACCTGCGCGGCCAGCTGCGCCGCGGCGCGGCGCGTAATCTTGCGCGGATTGAAATGCAGTTCGAAGGCTTCACTGCCGGCCAGCAGCACGAACTCCAGCGCCGGACGGTCCTCGTCCACCGCGTAGGCCGCGGGCACCTGGCTGGACACGAGCACGTCCGGCGTCAGTTCACCGCGCGCATGGCGGGCGGCCAGCGCCGCGTCGCGGCCGATCAGGTCGCGCCGGATCAGGCCATGCTCGCGCGCCTGGCCCAAGGCCCCGGCCACGGCGTCCAGGTTGCGCGACACCGACGCCGCCGGGTCCATGTGCGCCAGCACCGGCGCCCAGGCGCAGAACACATCGCGGCACTCCGGGTCCACATCGGTGCGCGGCAGCGCCACCGCCAGGTGGACGTCGGCCGCGCCCGAGGCGCGCGCCAGGAAGGTGCACAGGCCGCCCGCGGCCTGCTCGATGAAGGCCTGCTCGCGCCCGGCGCCCTGCGGCGCGGCGGGCAGCTTGCCCACGATAGGCGCCGTGTTGGTCTCGGGGGCGGTCGGCCGCGCATACGGCAGGCGGTACGGTTGCCAGGCGGCCCACTGGCCGCGCCAGAAGGCGGCGGAACCCGACGCGGCGGTGCCGGCGGCCGTGACCTGGGCGCGGACCTGCTCGCTGGCCGAGGCCAGGCGCGCGCCCGCCCGCAGGCTGCCGGCGCTGGCCAGGTCGGCGATGGCGACGTCCTCGCCCTCGAGCGTGCACAGCGCTTCCAGGCGCAGCGCGCGATTGCCGGTGGCGATGCTGGCGCCGAAGGCATCCACCGCCACCACATCGCCCGGCGCCGCGCCCGCGGCGCGCGCCTCGACGCTGACCTTGCGCACGGCCAGCACCCGGCCATCGATCAAGGCCTTGGGCCACACCAGCGGGCTGCTGAAGGGGCCGTGGTCGGTGGCGCGCACCATGGCGGCGATCTGCTCGGCGTCCTGGTTCCAGTCGATCAGGCCTTCGGCCGAGAATTGCGAATGGCGCGAGAAATAGCGGCGCCGCGACAGGTCCTGCGGCGTCTCGCGCTCGCGGCCGGCGGCCAGGTCGTCGACCAGCGCGCCGAAGCTCTGGATGGCGGTCTCGTCGCACTTCAGGCCCAGCGACAGGGCCGTGTCGGTCGATTCGATCGGCACCGCGACGCGCTTGAGAATGCCGCCGCCGTCGATGATCTCGCCGATGCGATGCCAGGTGATGGCGTAGTCGGTGGCGCGGTCGTACACCGCCCAGGCCGGCACGTGCAGGCCCGAGTATTCCGGCAACGGGCCATAGTGATAGTTGATGCTCATGCGCCGCACGCGCCCGAGCAGCGCATCGGGGATCACCGAGTAGTTGCCGATACTGAAGAGGATGTCGGCCGACAGCCGGGATTCCGGCTTGACCGCGTCGTCCAGCGCGTACTGCGGGATGCCGGCCTTGGCGGCCCACGCGCGCACGGTCAAATCGGTGGAAATCACTGCCTGTACGCGGTGTCCCTTTGCCATCAGCAGTTCGCCGCAACGAACCAGGACACTGCCGTCTCCAACCAAAAGCGATACGAAACTCGTCATGATCTGTTCTTCCTATGAAAGACATTCTGACCCTGGCGGAAGCACGTTTTTTTCTAATGCGTTGCCTGCCGCCCGCATGCTCGCGTCGACGAATTCTTATACAGATGATTTGAAAATTCCAGACGCGTCACTGCCTCCAAACACGTACGTACACCCCCATTTCTTCGAGCAAAAAAACATGTCCCGGCCGTTCGCGCCTGGCGCGGTCAAACGCCATTTGGAACACATGTGAACATGCTCGCAAGCGCCTGAATCCGCGCCTCTACGTCGTATTTCGAACGTCATATCGCCGCTGCACGACGGCGCGATTTCGCGCATCGATGCGCGGCCCGTCCGGTACGTACGGGTCGACATACGCATCCCCCCACTACGTATTCGCGTACGTGGATGCACGTATAGAGATACGTATTGGCGCAGTCCTACACTTGATCGCACAAGCACACCACCGCCGCACATCACCGTGCATGGGGAGAGGGACATGTTCGATCATTCGGGCGTTTCGATCGTGGGCAGCGGCCATACGCCGTTCGGCAAATTGGACGCTCTGAATCTTGAGCAACTCATCGTGATGGCGGCCAACGAGGCGATCGAGGACGCCGGCGTCGATCCCGCCGAGATCGACGCGATCTACCTGGGGCATTTCAACGCGGGGCTGGTGCCCGATGCCTTCCCCGCCTCGCTGGTGCACCAGGCGCATCCGGCCTTGCGCTTCAAGCCCGCCACGCGCTGCGAGAACGCCTGTGCCTCGGGCTCGGCCGCGATCCACGCCGGCCTGCGCGCGATCCAGTCGGGCGCGGCCGGCACCGTGCTGGTGATCGGCGTCGAGAAGATGACCTCGCGCAGCACGCCCGAGGTGACCGAGGCGCTGGCCTGCGCCGGCTACAAGAACGATCCGCGCGAAAGCGCCATGAGCTTTCCGCAGCAGTTCGCGCGCCTGGCCGAGAAATACGCCGAGCGCTACGAGGACCCGCTGCCGGTCATGGCCGCCATCGCCGCCAAGAACCACGCCAATGCGCTGCGCAATCCGCTGGCGCAGCTGCGGCGCGAGCTGGACGCCGACTTCTGCAACACGATCTCGGAACGCAATCCCATGATCGCGGCGCCGCTGCGCATGACCGACTGTTCGCCCATCAGCGACGGCGCCGCCGCCGTCATCCTGACCTGCGAGCGGCGCGCGCCGCGCTATGCGCGCCAGGTGCGCTTTCGCGCCGCCACCCAGGTCAACGACATGCTGCCGCTGGAGGGCCGCGACCTGCTGGCGTTCGAGGGTCCGCACCGCGCCATGCAACGCGCCTACTCGGATGCCGGCATCCAGCTGCAGGACCTGGATTTCGCCGAGGTGCACGACTGCTTCACCATCGCCGAACTGCTGATCTACGAGGCCATGGGCCTGGCCGCGCCCGGCGAAGGACATCGCGTGCTCACCGAGGGCACGGTGCGCCGCGACGGCGACCTGCCGGTCAACCTGTCGGGCGGACTCAAGGCCAAGGGCCACCCGGTCGGCGCCACCGGCGTGTCGATGCACGCGCTGGCCTACCGCCAGCTGACCGGCCGCGCCGGCGACATGCAGCGCCCCGGCGCCGAGCTCGGGCTGGTTTTCAACATGGGCGGCATGGCCGTGGCGAACTACGCGTCGGTGCTCGAGGCGGTGCGGGCGTAATGGCATGAATATCGCGAACTGGTTGCAGGCGGCCGCGCTGGAGCACGGAGGCCGGCCGGCCCTGCATACGGGCCTGCGCCTGCATGCGAACTACCGTGACTTCGCCCGCCGCGCCGCGGCGTTGGCCGATTGGCTGCAACGCGACCATGGCCTGGCCCCGGGCGATCGCGTCGCGCTGTTCGCGCGCAACCGCGTCGAATACCTGGAGCTGCTGTACGCGGCCTGGTGGCTGGGCGCGGTGGCGGTGCCGATCAACCCCAAGCTGCATCCCAAGGAGGTCGGCTGGATCGCCGCCAACGCCGACGCCAGCGTGATCTTCACCGACCGGCTCGACGATCTGCCGGCGGGCTGCCTGCCGGATGGCTGCCGCCACCTGGAGATCGACGGCGCCGACTACGCCCGGGCCTGTGCCGGGACCGGCCCCTGGGCGCCGCCGGCGCCGCTGGCCGCGGATGCGCTGGCCTGGCTGTTCTATACCTCCGGCACCACCGGCCGGCCCAAGGGCGTGATGCTGAGCCACCGCAATCTGGTGGCCATGGGCCTGTGCTATGCGGTGGACGTGGAAACCGTGGAGCCCGGCGACGGCATGCTGTACGCCGCGCCCATGTCGCACGGCGCCGGGCTGTACCACGTGCTGTACGTGCGCAAGGCCGCGCGCCACGTCGTGCCCGAATCGCGCGGCTTCGAGCCGGCCGAGATCCTGGCGCTGGCCGAACAGACCGGCCCGCTGTCGTTCTTCGCCGCGCCCACCATGATCAAGCGCCTGGTCGAGCAGGCGCGCGCCGGCGGCCGCGACGGCCGCGGCATCAAGACCATCATCTACGGCGGCGCGCCGATGTACCTGGCCGACCTGGAAGAAGCCCTGGCGGTGCTGGGCCAGCGCTTCGTGCAGATCTACGGCCAGGGCGAAAGCCCGATGACCATCACCGCGCTGTCGCGCGAGGTGATCGCCGATGCCGCCCACCCCGAGCGCGCCGCGCGGCTGGCTTCGGTCGGCACCGCGCAGAGCTGCATGGAGCTGCGCGTGGTCGACGCCGCGCTGCGGGCCGTGCCGTCCTGCACCGAGGGCGAGGTGCTGGTGCGCGGCAACGCCGTGATGCAGGGCTACTGGCGCAACGATCCCGCCACCGCCGAAACGCTGGTGGACGGCTGGCTGCGCACGGGCGACATCGGCCGGCTCGACCATTCGGGTTTCCTGACGCTGACCGACCGCAGCAAGGACGTGATCATCTCCGGCGGCTCCAACATCTACCCGCGCGAAGTCGAGGAAACGCTGGCGCGGCATCCCGGCGTGCGCGAGGTGGCGGTGGTCGGCGCGCCCAGCGCGCAATGGGGCGAAGAGGTGGTGGCCTTCGTGGTGTCGCGCCCCGGCGCGACCCTGGCGCCCGAGGAACTGGACGCCTGGTGCCGCGGCGAGATCGCCTCGTTCAAGAAGCCCAAGCGCTACGTATTCCATGAAGAACTGCCCAAGAACAGCTACGGCAAGATTCTCAAGACCGCATTGCGCGAAGCCTTGCGCGGCGCGGAACCAGGCGGCCAGGGAGATGCCAGCCCAGGCCGATGAACCGGCGCATCAGAAGCCGGAATCCCCCAAGGAGGAGAGCATGAGAAGACGCGATTTCATCAAGGCCGCCAGCCTGCTGGCCGGCGCATCGGCCCCGGCCATCTGGACCGGCCGCGCGGCCGCCGCGGCCAAGCCGGTCACCCTGAAGTTCGACAGCTACATCAGCGAGACGTCGGGCCCCTCGCGGCTGGACGAGTGGTACCTGAAACAGCTGGAGACCCGCAGCAACGGCGCGGTCAAGGTGCGGCGCTACTGGGCGCAGTCGCTCAACAAGGTCGGCGAGCACCTGTCCGCCGTGCGCGACGGCACCTCGGAAATGTCGCTGATCTCGCCGGGCTACTACCAGGCCCAGCTGCCGGTCACGCGCGGGCTGGACTGGTACTACCGCATGCACCGCTCGGACGCGCTGCAATGGCTGTGCCGCGACGTCTACGCCGAGTACCAGCCGCTGCGCGACGAATGGGAGCGGCGCTACAACAGCAAGGTGCTGTACTGGACCAACTGGTACTACGCGCCGCTGGTGACGCGCCAGCCGATCAACTCGATCGCGGACATCCGCGGCAAGCGCATCCGCGGCTACGGCGCCGCCAACGAGGTCATCGAGCGCCTGGGCGGCACCGCCGTGCCGATGGCCGCGCCCGAGGTCTACACCGCGCTGGAGCGCGGCGTGCTGGACGGCGTGTACGGCTTTGACTTCATCACCGCCGTGGCCTACAAGCTGCACGAGATCGCGCCCTACTTCACCGATATCGGCGACGGCCCGCACGGCCCGGCCGCGACCATCATCAACGCCCGCGTGTGGAACAACTTCCCCGATCCGGTCAAGCAGGTCAGCGACCAGATCGTCAGCGAAATCTACGGCGGCGAATACGCGCGCATCTACGAGGCGGCCGCGCGCCAGTACGTCAAGACCGCCAAGGCCGAGGGCGCCAAGTTCTCGTCGCTGCCGCAGGCCGAGAAGGACCGGGCGCGCACCCTGGTGCAGCCGGCGCAGACCGAGGGCTGGGTCGAGCGGGTGGCCAAGCCCGCCGGCCTGGACGGCCTGGCGATGCAGGCCCTGGTCAACCAGGCCATCGCCAAGTACGACACGCAGGGCAGCTTGAAACGCTTCGACGAACTGGCCGCCGAGGCCTGACGCCGTTTCCTTCCCCGCGGCCCGGCGCGCGCCGGGCCGCCACAGGCAGAGACCCATGGACTATTCCTCCCGACTGGGCGTGGCGCTGCGCGCCGTCTCCAACGTGTTCGGCGCCATCGCCACGCTGTTCCTGCTGTTCCTGATGTTCGGCATCACGCTCGACGCCATCGTGCGGGCCATCTACGGCCATTCCATTCCCGGCCTGTTCGAGATGTCCGAACTGAGCCTGGTCGTGATCGTCTTCTTCGGCCTGGGCTGGACCCAGATGGACGACGCCCATATCCGCGTCACGCTGCTGCACAAGAAGGTGCCGCCGCGCGTGGCGCAATGGATGGACGCGCTGGCGTGGCTGGCCGCCGCCGCGGTGCTGGCGATGCTGGCCTATCCCGCCACCGGCGAGGCGCTGGAATCGATCGAGATCCGCGAGTTCCGCTGGGGCTACGTGGAGGTGCCGATCTGGTGGACCAAGGCCATCGTCGCCCTGGGCCTGTGGTTCGGCGCGCTGCAGATGCTGGCCCAGGCCGGCTGCAGCCTGTGCCGCGCCGAACCCGCCGCCCGCGCCACCCCGGCGCTGGCCTCGCATTGACCCTCTCGCGGGAATTCCCTCCATGGATGACGTCACCATCACCCTGGTCGCCACCGGCCTGATCTTCGTATTCCTGCTGCTGGGCGCGCCGGTCTTCGCCGCGCTGGCGCTGGCCGGCATCACCGGCCTGGTCCTGGTCGAGGACAGCGCTTTCGTGCTGAACCGTCTAAAGTCGTATTCGTATGCGCAGTCGGCCTCGTACCTGCTGACCGTGATCCCGCTCTTCATCCTGATGGGCGCCTTCGCCCATCACGCGGGCGTGGGCCGCAGGCTGTTCGACATGGCGCGCAAGTGGGTCGGCCACATGCCCGGCGGGCTGGCCATCGCCAGCGTGCTGACCTGCGCCGGCTTCGCCGCCACGTCGGGCTCCAGCGTGGCCACGGCGGCCACCGTGGGCGCGGTCGCCATCCCCGAGATGAAGCGCGCCGGCTACGACGCGCGCCTGTCGGCGGGCGCGGTGGCGGCCGGCGGCGTGCTGGGCGTGCTGATCCCGCCCAGCGTGCTGCTGATCTTCTATGCCGCCCTGACCGAGGTCTCGGCCGGCAAGATGCTGGTGGCCGGGGTGCTGCCCGGACTGCTGTCGACGCTGGTGTTCATCCTGGGCATCCGCGTCATCAGCGCTTCGCCGCAGATGGCCGCGACGGTGCTGCCCAAGAGCCCGTGGCGCGAACGCGTGCTGTCGATCCGCAACGGCTGGCAGGTGCTGGTGCTGTTCCTGATCGTGCTGGGCGGCATCTACCTGGGTTTCGTCACGGCGACCGAGGCCGCCGCGGTCGGCGCGTTCGCCGCGTTCGTGATGCTGCTGTGCGCCCGGCAGGCGCGCGGCGAGCTGGGCGGCAAGCTGGTCGAAAGCCTGCGCAACGCCGTCACCACCACCGTGATGATCCTGTTCACCATGCTGGGCGCGGGCCTGTTCAGCCTGTTCCTGAGCCTGGTGCAGATCCCGCAGCAGATCGCCGAGGTGATCGTGTCCTCGGACATCCCGCCACTGCTGGTGGTGGGGCTGATGCTGCTGGCCTACTTCCCGCTGGGCATGTTCCTGGATGCCTTCTCGATGCTGGTGATCACGCTGCCGATCATGTTCCCCACGGTGGTGTCGCTGGGCTTTGACCCGATCTGGTTCGGCATCCTGGCCGTGAAGATGTGCGAGATCGGCCTGATCACGCCGCCGGTCGGGCTGAATGTGTTCGTCATCGCGGGCATAGACCGCCAGACGCCGTTGACGCGGATCTTCCACGGCGCCTGGTGGTTCGTCATCATGGAGGTGGTGACCACGCTGATCCTGTTCTTCTTCCCGGTCATCGTCACGATCCTGCCTGAGATGATGCTCGGAAAATGAAGCGGGACGCGCGGCCCCGCTCAGGCCATGTTGTCGACCAGGATGATCTTGGACACCAGTTCGGCGGTGTTCTTCGCGTCCAGCTTGCGCATGATGCGGGCGCGATGCACCTCCACCGTGCGATAGGAGATGTCCAGCCGCATGGCGATCTCCTTACAGCTCAGGCCGTTGGCGACGTAAGCGGATATTTCGCGTTCGCGCCGCGTCAGGTTGGCCGTGCGCAGGCAGTTTTCGGCGATGCGCTCGAAGCTCCAGATCATCAGGTCGAAAGGGTCTTCCGGGGTCAGGGTGATGCCGCGCGCGCGCGCCCAGAACACCTCGCGGCTGCGGTGCTGCATGAAGCGCTCGTCTTCGTAGTAGCAATTGCTTTCCAGGTGTTTGAGGCAGCGCTGGCCGATCTGGTGAAAATCGGAAAGCGAGGGGTAAAGCTGGAGTATCGATTTGCCCACCAGTTCCCTGCGCGTGTAGCCGAACAGATTTGCGAAGGAGTGATTGCATTCCGAGATCTTGCGCGCGCTGCAGATGACCTGCGGCGCGGGAGATTCCTTGAAGGCGAGCAATGTCAGGTGAAAGTCACTCATATTGTCTCCCCGGATAGCGTGCCGGTCTTGCCGTTGCGCGGCGGAATCCACCGCGCTTTTCTGGCGGCCCGCATCTTGTCCGTGCGGGCTTCGAGGCGCCAGTGTATAAGAAGCTTCCGGCACCTGGAATGGGCTTTTTCCAGCGGTTTCAGGCGGGTTTTTCCACCCCGTTTCATTCCTTTTCATGCACCTGCGCGCCACCTCTTTTTTCGCGCCGCTTGTCCGCGGCGGCCGGCCATGACCGGCGACTCGACCGAGGCCCTGCCCTCGCTGCCGCTGAGCGCCCGCCTGGCGCAGCGGCTGGAATGGATCACGCCCGGCGCCAGCGCCGCCGGCGGCCTGCCGCCGACACAGCGCCGCCAGGCGGAGTTCCAGGCCGGCCGGCGGCTGGCGGCGGCGCTGCTGGCGGCGCTGCGCGCGCCCGCCACCGATGTCGGCGTGGCCGCGGACCGCTCACCCATCTGGCCCGCGGGCTACGTCGGCTCCATCAGCCACAGCCGGCGGCTGGTGGGCGTGGCGGTGGCGCGTCACAGCGACGTGCGCGCGGTCGGCATCGACATCGAAGCGATTGCCGACCCCTCCTCCGTGGAGGCGATCGAATCGCTCTGCATGCGGCCCGAGGAACGCGCGTTCG
The DNA here is from genome assembly GCF_054188005.1 of Achromobacter sp. KK8. Lineage (NCBI taxonomy): Bacteria > Pseudomonadati > Pseudomonadota > Betaproteobacteria > Burkholderiales > Alcaligenaceae > Achromobacter > Achromobacter sp. KK8. The sequence continues at coordinate 5,760,695 of NZ_CM135178.1, forward strand.
ATGCCGGCGCGCTGACCCGCGCCGAGTTCGCCACGCTGCTGTTCTCGGCCAAGGAGGCGTTCTACAAATGCATGCAGCCGCTCACGCGGGTGGCGTTCGATTTCGCCGACGTTTCCGTCACCCGGATCGATCCGGCGCGGCAGTGCCTGGAACTGCGCCTGCTGCGCGCCGCGACGCCGGAATTCGGGCCGGGTCGCCTGTTTGAATGCGGCTATCGCAGTGCACAAGGCCACGTCTATACTGCCTTGGAAATTGGCCATTGAAGCATCTCCCCCCTTACGTTGTTCCCATCGACAAGGAGCGTTCAAATGTCTGATCCCATCGTTATCGTGAGTGCCGCGCGCACCCCGCTGGCCGCCTTCCAGGGCGAATTTTCCACCCTCTCCGCCAACGAGCTGGGCGCCGTCGCCATCGGCGCCGCGCTCGAGCGCGCCGGACTCAAGCCCGACCAGGTCGACGCGGTGCTGATGGGCAATGTGCTGCAGGCCGGCCAGGGCCAGGCGCCGGCGCGGCAGGCCTCGATCAAGGCGGGCATCCCGTCGTCGGTGGGCGCCATCACGGTGTCCAAGGTGTGCGGTTCGGGCATGCAGGCCGCGATGCTGGCGCACGACGGCATCATCGCCGACACCTATGGCGTGGTGGTGGCCGGCGGCATGGAATCCATGACCAACGCGCCCTACCTGCTGACCAAGGCGCGCGGCGGCTATCGCGCCGGCCACGCCACCATGTACGACCACATGATGCTCGACGGCCTGGAAGACGCCTACCAGGTGGGCCGCGCCATGGGCACGTTCGGCGAGGACTGCGCCGCCAAATACGGCTTCACCCGCGAAGAACAGGACACCTTCGCGGTGGAATCGGTCTCGCGGGCGCAGAAGGCCGCGCGCGACGGCGTGCTGAAATGGGAAACCGTGCCCGTCACCATCAAGTCCAAGAAGGGCGACACGGTGATCGAGCTGGACGAGCGTCCGCAGAAGCTCAACGTCGAGAAGATCCCGACCCTCAAGCCCGCCTTCGCCGCCAACGGCACCATCACCGCCGCGTCCTCGTCGGGCAACGCCGACGGCGCCGCCGCGCTGGTGCTGATGCGCGAATCCACCGCCAGCAAGCTCGGCTGCAAGCCGATCGCCCGCATCGTCGGCCACGCCAGCTTCGCGCAGGAACCCGAGTGGTTCACCACCGCGCCCGTGGGCGCGATCAAGAAGCTCTACGACAAGACCGGCTGGAAGACCGCCGACGTGGACCTGTTCGAGATCAACGAGGCCTTCGCCGCGGTGACCATGGCGGCCATGAAGGAGCACGACATCCCGCGCGACAAGGTCAACATCCACGGCGGCGCCTGCGCGGTCGGCCATCCCATCGGCGCCTCGGGCGCGCGCATCATGGTGTCGCTGCTGGGCGCATTGAAGGCCACGCAGGGCAAGCGCGGCGTCGCCACGTTGTGCATCGGCGGCGGCGAGGCCACCGCGATCGCGCTGGAAATGGTCTAAAAAAGGGTCACGCCCTCGTTTTAAGACGTCACAGAACTGCGCGTAAACGTTTCCGCGGCGCCTCCGGGCGCCGCCCTGCTGCGCGCGGCCGGCCCCTCGTGGCCTGCCGACACAGGAAAACACATTGCGAAACTTGAAGCCTCCCGGGGTGCCTTGCCATCATGGTCGGACATTCATCCGGAACAAGGAGGTTTCATGCCGTATTCCAAAACCGCAATCCTGTCGGCCATCATGTTGACGGCCGCGCTGTCCGGTGCCCCCGTCCTGGCGCAGAACGCCCCCGCCAGCCAGACGCCCATGGCGCCGGCAGCGGTGCAACCCACCGACCAGCAACTGCAGCGCTTCGCCTCGGCGTCGCAGAAGGTGTCGGGCGTGGTGGACGAATACCGTCCCAAGGTCGACGCCGCCAAGACCGACGCGGACAAACAGAAAGTGATCCAGGAAGCCGACGCCAAGATGGTCAAGCTGGTGCAGGCCGATGGCCTGTCCGTGGAGGAATTCAATGGCATCGGCCAGGCCGTGCAGCAAAATCCCCAGCTCAAGGAGCGCCTGATGAAGATGGGCAAGGCTGGCGCGACGGTGCAGTAGGTCCGTCCGTCTTTCCCCGCCTGCCCTGCTGGCCGCGCCTTGGCGGTATCCTACCGGGATACTTCCAAGGAGTGCGGCATCTTGACCATCGATCTCACCCTGTATGACCTGGCCGGCGCCGATCCGACGCTGCGCTTCAGCCCCCATTGCTGGAAAACGCACATGGCGCTGGCCCACAAGGGCCTGTCCGCCAACACCGTGCCGTGGCGCTTCACCGACAAGGATGTGATCGAGTTCTCGGGCCAGAAGCTGGTGCCGGTGCTGGTGCACGGCGACCACGTGATCAGCGATTCGTGGCAGATCGCCTGCTACCTGGAAGACACCTTTCCCGACCGCCCGTCGCTGTTCGGCGGCGACACCGGCCGCGCGCTGAGCCTGTTCGCCAACACCTGGGCCGACACCACCCTGGTGCCGACGCTGGCGCGCCTGCTGCTGCCGGAAATCCACGCCCTGATCGACGCCAAGGACCAGGATTATTTCCGCCACACGCGCGAAAAGCGCTTCGGCCCCCTGGAAGACCTGCCCGCCCTGCGCGAGGAACAACTGGCGGCGCTGCGCGCCTCGCTGCTGCCGCTGCGCCAGATGCTGGCGCGCCAGCCGTACCTGGCCGGCCAGCAGCCGGCCTATGCGGATTACGCGGTGTTCGGGTTCTTCATGTGGGCGCGCTGCACCAGCGCGCTGGAACTGCTGGCGGCCGACGACCCCGTGGCGGCATGGCGCGAGCGGCTGCTCGATGCGCATGGCGGCCTGGCGCGCCAGGCGCCCGTGGCGGCGGCGTAGCCCGGTCCGGCGCTGGCGCCAGGCGCACACGCGGGCGCCTGGCGCGGGCCGCCCCCCCTGCTCCGGCGGGCGGCCGACGGACAGGCTCAGGTCTTCAGGCGATAGCCGGTCTTGAAGATCCAGCGCACCACCACCAGGCAGACGGCCAGGAACACCAGCGTCATGGCGACGCTGACCGTGACGTTGACGTCGGCCACGCCATAGAAGGCCCAGCGAAAGCCGCTGACCAGGTACACCACCGGGTTGAACAGCGTCACGCCCTGCCAGAACGGCGGCAGCATCTTGATGGAATAGAAGGTGCCGCCCAGGAAGGTCAGCGGCGTGATGATCATCAGCGGAATGATCTGCAGCTTCTCGAAGCCGTCGGCCCACACGCCGATGATGAAGCCGAACAGGCTGAAGGTGACGGCGGTGAGCAGCAGGAACCCCAGCATCCAGAACGGATGCGCGATCTCGAACGGCACGAACAGGCGCGCCGTGGCCAGCATGATCAGCCCCAGGATGATGGACTTGCTGGCGGCCGCCCCGACGTAGCCGGCGACGATCTCCAGGTACGAGATGGGCGCCGAATGGATTTCGTAGATGGTGCCCGAGAAGCGCGGCATGTAGATGCCGAACGAAGCGTTGGCCACGCTCTGGGTCAGCAGCGACAGCATGATCAGGCCCGGCACGATGAAGGCGCCGTAGCTGACGCCGTCGATCTGCACCATGTGCGACCCGATGGCCGAGCCGAACACCACGAAGTACAGCGAGGTGGAAATCACCGGCGACAGCACGCTCTGCATCAGCGTGCGCCAGGCGCGGGCCATTTCGAAGCGGTAGATGGCGCGGATTGCGTAGAAATTCATGATTGTCCGTGCACCAGGCTGACGAAAATCTCTTCGAGCGAGCTTTCCGAGGAGTTGAGGTCGGTGAATTCGATGTCCAGCTCGGTCAGGCGCCGCAGCAGGCCGGAGATCTCGCCGCCGCCCTGGTTGTCGTAGGTGTAGACCAGCTGGCGGCCGTCGGCCGACATTTCCAGGTGGAACGGCTCCAGCGCGGTCGGGATGCCCGGCAGCGGCGCCTTCAGCGTCAGCGTCAGGCGGCGCTTGCCCAGCTTGGTCATGAGCGCGTTCTTTTCCTCGACCAGGATGATCTCGCCCTTGCGGATCACGCCCACGCGGTCGGCCATTTCCTGGGCTTCCTCGATGTAATGGGTGGTGAGGATGATGGTGACGCCGTTTTCGCGCAGGCGCCGCACCATGTCCCACATGCCGCGCCGCAATTCGACGTCGACGCCGGCGGTGGGCTCGTCCAGGAACAAGATCTTGGGTTCGTGCGACAGCGCCTTGGCGATCATCACGCGCCGCTTCATGCCGCCGGACAGGGCCATGATGCGGCTGTCTTTCTTGTCCCACAGCGACAGGTCGCGCAGCACCTTCTCGATGTACTCGGGATTGGCCGGCTTGCCGAACAGGCCGCGGCTGAAGGTGACCGTGTTCCACACGCTTTCGAAGGCGTCGGTGGAGATCTCCTGCGGCACCAGGCCGATGGCGCTGCGGGCGGCGCGGTAGTCGGTGAGGATGTCGTGGCCGTCGGCCAGCACCCGGCCCTCGGTCGGGTTGACGATGCCGCAGATGATGCTGATGAGCGTGGTCTTGCCGGCGCCGTTGGGGCCGAGCAAGGCGAAGATCTCGCCGCGTTGGATTTCCAGGTCGACGCTCTTGAGCGCCTGGAATCCCGAGGCGTATCGCTTGGATAGGCCTTGAACTGAAATGACCGGCTGCACTCTGGCTCCCAGCGTGGTGGACAACCAGTGATTTTACCTGCCTGCCGCAGGCGGCTTGTTCGGCCTGGTGGAACGGTGTGTTTGATAAATACGATAACCGCGCCGGCCTGCCGTACACTGCCCGGAAAGGAAAAACAGGGCGGAAATCGCCCGAACCAGGGGAATCGGGCCGGCCAGGCCCGTCGAAAGGCTATGTTCGCGGATCTGAAACATCTGTCGCACCACGCGGCCTGGCGCCGCCAGCTGGAAATGTTGCTGGAATCGGCCGGCGAGGGTATCTACGGCATCGACCTGCGCGGCCGCTGCATCTTCATCAACGGCGCCGGCGCCGCCATGCTGGGCTACACCCCCGACGAGGTGGTGGGCCGCAACATGCATTACCTGATCCATCATTCCCACGCCGACCGCAGCCTGATGCCGGTGCACGACTGCCGCATCTTCAAGGCCTTTCGCGACGGCCGCGGCGAACGGGTCGACGACGAGGTGCTGTGGCGCCGCGACGGCTCCTGCTTCGACGCGCAGTATGCCTCGTACCCGATCCGCAACGACCAGGAAGTGGTGGGCGCGGTGGTGACGTTTTCGGACATCAGCGCGCGCAAGCGCATCGAGCGCGAGCTGCAAGCCACCCGGGCGCAGCTGGAAGCGCGGGTGCAGGTGCGCACCGCCGAACTCAGCGCCGCCCATGAATCGCTGCGGCGGCTGGCCTCGCACCTGAGCACGCTGCGCGAGCAGGAACGCGCCCACATCGCCCGCAATATCCACGACGACCTGGGCGCCTCGTTCACCGCGCTGCAGCTGGACCTGAACTGGCTGCGCCGGCAACTGGCGGGCGAGCCGCCCCTGCAGGCCCACCTGGACCGCATGCTGGAGGTGACGCAGACGGCCATGGACGCCACCCGCCGCATCCTCAACGACCTGCGACCGGTGGTGCTGGACCACCTGGGCCTGTGGGCGGCGCTGGAAACGCTGCTGCAGGACCTGCAGGCGCGCAGCGGGCTGCGCTGCCGATACCTGTGCCCGCCCGACACCGAAAGCCGCCGCCTGGAGCCGGCGGCGGAAATCGCCGTCTACCGCATCGTGCAGGAACTGCTGACCAATGTGCAGCGCCACGCGCGGGCCCGCAGCGTCAGCGTCAGCGCGGTCTGGGGCGAGGATGGCCTGCTGCTGGAAGTAGAAGACGACGGCGTGGGCATGCGGTTGCCCGAGACGCGCCAGACCTTCGGCATCCTGGGCATGCGCGAACGGGCCCGCGCCATCGGCGGCGACCTGGAGCTGGACAGCGCGCCCGGCGCCGGCCTGTGCGCCCGCCTGCGCCTGAACCCGCAAGCGGCCTGAGGAGACGACGCCATGCCTCTGAACCTGCTGATCGTCGACGACCACCTCATCATCCGCCGCGGCCTGGCCCGCATCCTGCAGGAAGACCCGCGCGTGGGCCTGGTGCGGGAGGCCGCCGACGCCCCCGCCGCCCTGCGCGCGCTGCGCCAGGAGCCCTTCGACGCGATGGTGCTGGACGTGGCGCTGGGCGAGCGCGACGGCCTGGACGTGCTCAAGACGGTGCGCGCCGACCATCCGGCGCTGGGCGTGGTGATGCTGTCGGTCTATCCGGAATCGCAGTTCGCGGTGCGGGCCCTGCGCGCGGGCGCCCATGCCTATCTGAACAAAGGCTGCGATCCGGACGAGCTGCTGGCGGCGCTCATCAATGCCGCCGCCGGCCGGATGTACGTGACGCCGACCGTTGCCGAACTGCTGGCGCACACCGTGCGCCAGGACAGCACCCGGCCGCCGCACGAGCTGCTGTCCAACCGCGAATTCCAGGTGCTGCAGTTGCTGGCGGCTGGCAAATCGGTGTCGGCCATCGGCGAGCAACTGGCGCTGTCGGTGAACACCATTTCCACCTACCGCGCCCGCATCTTCGAGAAGCTGGGCGTGCGCACGCTGGTCGAGCTGGTGGACTATGCCCGCGCGCACCACCTGGGTGCGCGCTGAGCGCCACGCGCACCGGCCCGGCGCGGCCGCGCACCGTGTAGTGCGCCCCCTACACGGATATCGTCGAACCGGCGATACCGGGCGCCGGCGGCGCGCCCCAAGATGGAGGCATTCCGAACCCTGGAGGCCTCCATGTCCCTGTTCAGCAATCCGTTCGATCCCGCCAGCCGCCTGGCCTGCGCCTGCGGCCGCCATGCCTCTCAGGCCGAGCACGCGCGCGCGGCGGCGGGCGGCCAGGAGGCCCGCGCAGGCGCGGCGTCCGGCGACGCCGCCTTTGACCGCGCCGTTGAAGGCGCCGTCATGCGCGCCCTGTTCCCGCAGGACGCGCTGCGCCGCCGCTTCCTGCGCGCGGTCGGCGGGGGCACGGCCATGGCCGCCGTCGCCGCGCTGTTCCCGCTGGCGGCCGCCAAGGAGGCCTTTGCCCAATCCGCCGGCCCGCTGGAGAAGCAGAAGCTGAAGGTGGGCTTCATCCCCATCACCTGCGCCACGCCCATCATCATGGCGCACCCGATGGGGTTCTATGGCAAGCAGGGGCTGGACGTGGAAGTGGTCAAGACCGCCGGCTGGGCGCTGATCCGCGACAAGGCCATGTCCGGCGAGTACGACGCCGCGCACATGCTGTCGCCCATGCCGCTGGCCATCTCGCTGGGCGTGGGCGCCAGCCGCGCCGTGCCATGGACCATGCCCGCCGTGGAGAACATCAACGGCCAGGCCATCACCCTGTCCATGAAGCACAAGGACCGGCGCGATCCGAAGGACTGGAAGGGCTTCAAGTTCGCGGTGCCGTTCGACTATTCCATGCACAACTACCTGTTGCGCTACTACCTGGCCGAACATGGCCTGGATCCGGACACCGACGTGCAGATCCGTTCCGTGCCGCCGCCCGAAATGGTGGCCAACCTGCGCGCCGACAACATCGACGGCTTCCTGGCGCCGGACCCGGTCAACCAGCGCGCGGTCTATGACGGCGTGGGCTTCATCCACACCCTGTCCAAGGCCATCTGGGACGGCCATCCGTGCTGCGCGTTCTCGGCCAGCCGCGAATTCGTGACCGCCCAGCCCAATACCTACCAGGCCCTGCTCAAGGCCATCATCGAGGCCACCGCCTACGCCCGCGACCCGGCCCACCGCAAGGAGATTGCCGCAGCCATCGCCGCGCCCAACTACCTGAACCAGCCGGTCACGGTGGTGGAACAGGTGCTGACCGGCACCTACGCCGACGGCCTGGGCAACGTGCTCAAGGACCCGCAGCGCATCGACTTCGATCCCATGCCGTGGGGCTCGTTCGCGGTGTGGATCCTGACGCAGATGAAGCGTTGGGGCCAGATAAAAGGCGATGTCGACTATCAGAAAGTCGCCAACGAGGTGTTCCTGGCGACCGACGCGCTGCGCCTGATGCGCGAGGCCGGCCTGACCCCGCCCGCCGACGCAGCCAAGACCTTCAGCGTGATGGGCAAGCCCTTCGATCCGGCCCAGCCCGAGGCCTACCTGGCCGGCTTCAAGATCCGGAGGAGCTGATGCGGGCCGTGCAACCCTGGCGGGCGACCTTCCTGTCCGTCATCCTGTTTCTGCTGTTCCTGCTGTTGTGGCACGTCGCCACCCGCCCCGCCGCCGGCGCGGCGACCGTCGATCCGGCCTATGCGGCGCTGGTTGGCAACGCCGCCGCCAGCGGTTCGCAGACGCCCTTCCCCGGCCCGGCCGAGGTCGGCGTCCGATTGTGGCAGCACCTGCGCGATCCGTTCTACGACCGCGGCCCCAACGACAAGGGCATCGGCATCCAGCTGGCGTATTCGGTGGCGCGGGTGCTGACCGGCTTCCTGCTGGCGGCGCTGGTGGCGATTCCGCTGGGATTCCTGATCGGCATGTCCAGGACCGTCTACCGCGCCTTCGACCCATTCATCCAGGTGCTCAAGCCGATCTCGCCGCTGGCCTGGATGCCGTTGGCGCTGTACACCATCAAGGACGCCGACACCTCCGCCATCTTCGTGATCTTCATCTGCTCGCTCTGGCCGATGCTGGTGAACACGGCGTTCGGCGTGGGCGCCGTGCGGCAAGACTGGCTGAACGTAGCGCGCACGCTGGAAGTGTCGCGGCTGCGCACCGCCCTGCTGGTGATCCTGCCGGCGGCCGCGCCCACCATCATGACCGGCATGCGCATCTCGGTCGGCATCGCCTGGCTGGTGATCGTGGCGGCCGAAATGCTGATCGGCGGCACCGGCATCGGCTACTTCGTCTGGAACGAATGGAACAACCTGTCCATCGCCAACATCATCTGCGCCATCCTCTTCATCGGGTTGATCGGCATGCTGCTGGACACCGTGCTGGCGCGCGCCGCGCGGCTGGTCAGCTACCGGGAGTGAACGCCATGAGCCCACCCTTTCTGCAAGTGCAGGCGCTGGCCAAGCGCTACCCGGGCCGCGACGGCCGGCCGGCGGCGCCGGTATTCGAGAACATCGACTTCGGCATCGAACAAGGCCAGTTCGTCTGCGTGATCGGCCATTCGGGCTGCGGCAAGACCACCATCCTGAACATCCTGGCCGGCATCGACGAGGCCAGCGAAGGCGTCGTCATCATGGACGGCCGCGAGATCGCCGGCCCGTCGCTGGCGCGCGGCGTGGTGTTCCAGGCGCACGCCCTGCTGCCCTGGCTGAGCGCGCTGCAGAACGTCGAATTCGGCGTGCGTTCGCGCTGGCCGGCCTATTCCCGCGCCCAGGTGCGCGAGCACAGTCTGCGCTACCTGGACATGGTCGGCCTGGCCCGCGCCGCCGACAAGAAGCCGTGCGAGCTGTCGGGCGGCATGAAGCAGCGCGTGGGCATCGCCCGCGCCTTCGCCATCCAGCCGCGCATGCTGCTGCTGGACGAACCCTTCGGCGCGCTCGACGCACTGACGCGCGGCACCATCCAGGACGAACTGCGCGCCATCGTGCAGCAGACGCGCCAGACCGTCTTCATGATCACGCACGACGTGGACGAGGCCATCCTGCTGTCGGACCGCATCCTGCTGATGAGCGCGGGCCCCCATGCCCGCATCGCCGAGTCGGTCGAGGTGGACCTGCCGCGCGGCCGCACTCGCGCCAGCCTGCACCACGAGCCGCGCTACTACGAAATCCGCAACCATCTCGTCGACTTCCTGGTCGACAAGGCTTCCCACAAGGAGTGAACCCCCATGATGTCCCGCGCCGAAGTCACCGAACTGATCGTCACCCGCCGCCTCGAAAAGAAGCTGTCCTGGGCCGCCATCGCCGAGGCCGTCGGCCAGAGCAAGGAATGGACCACCGCCGCGCTGCTGGGCCAGATGACCCTGACCGAACAACAGGCCCAGGCCGCCGCCCGCCTGCTGGACCTGCCCGCCGACGCGGTGGTGCAGCTACAGGTGGTGCCCTACAAGGGCTCGCTGCCCACCACGGTGCCCACCGACCCGCTGATCTACCGCTTCTATGAACTGATCAACGTCTACGGCACCACGTTCAAGGCGCTCATCAACGAGGAGTTCGGCGACGGCATCATGAGCGCCATCGACTTCAAGATGGACCTGACGCGCGAGGCCGACCCCAAGGGCGACCGCGTGCAGATCGTGATGAGCGGCAAGTTCCTGCCTTACAAGACGTATTGAGGCGGCCGGGCGGGCGCAACGGCCCGCCCGCGTCAGCCTTCCACCGCCAGTTCTTCCCAGCCCAGGTCGCGGGTACGGGCCAGGGCGCCGGTCACCGCCGCCGCCGCGTCCCGCGCCGCGTCTTCCAGCGCATCGCCGGCCAGCAGCCGGGTGGTGATGGCCGCCATGAACACGTCGCCGGTGCCGTGCACCGACGGCGGGATGGCGATCTCGGGATGGCTCAGCACCACGCAGTCGTCGCGCGTGACCACCGCCAGCCGCAGCGTGCCGGGCGCGGCCGTCTGCGGCGCGGCGCTGGTCACCACGATCCACTCCGGCCCTTCGGCGATCAGTTCGCGCGCGGCCGCCGCCACCTCGTCGATCGAGGCCAGCGGCCGTCCCACCATCTGCTCCAGCTCGAAATGGTTGGGGGTCATGCCATGGGCGTGCGGCACCAGCTTGCGGCGATACTGCGCCACCAGCCCGGCGTCCACGTACAGGCCATCGTTGCGGTCGCCCATGACCGGATCGATATGCACCCGCAGCTCGGGCCGCGTGGCCCGCAGCCCGCGCAGCCAGTCCGCCAGCAGGTCGGCCTGGCCGGGCTGGCCCAGGTAGCCGCAGACCACGACGCGCGCCACCGCGGTCACGCCGCGCTCGTCCAGCCCGCGCAGCAGGCCCTGGAACCAGTCCAGCGGCACCGCGCCGCCGTGCAGCGTGGGATAGTGCGGGGTATTGCTCAGGATGACCGTGGGCAGCGCGACGGCCCGCAGCCCGGCCTGGCGGAATATCGGCATGGCGGCGTTGTTGCCGACGCAGCCATAGACGACCTGGGATTGGATGGAAACGACGTCGACCCGCGCGGTCACGGCGGGCAGCGCTGCGCCGGGCGTCGGGGCAGCGGGAATGGCGGTCATACGGAAGGCTCCTGCGGACAGAGACGGGATGCGCCCTATTCTATGCCCAGCCGCCCCCCTCTTGCCGGCGGCAGGCCCCGCCACCGCCGCCAGGGCCGCCGCCCTTCCCGTCAGTCCGGCGCGGCGGCCAGCCAGCCGGCCCCGTCCAGCACCGCGCCGTCGATGCCGGCCAGGTGCGGGGCGAACGGGTAGCCCAGCGACGAGACGATCTGGCACTGCGCCAGCTGTGGATGATCGGCGTTCAGCAGGTACTGGCAACTGCCGGCCGCCGACGGCACCTTCAGCAGCAAGGTATCGCCGCGCGCCAGCCAGGCGTTGCCGAAGGCGCGCGAGGCCTGCAGGTCGGTCTGCCAGCCGGCCGGCGGGCGCGGTTCGGCCACGGCGGCCGCCGGCACCCGCACTTCCAGCAGGAAGTAGTTGCGCGGCAGGGCGCGCGGATGCGCCACCTCGGCCTGCGCCAGGCGCGCGAACACGGCGGCGGCGGGGGTGGCGTCCAGCACCACCACCGCCGCGCCGGCGGCGTGCCAGCGGCCCGCGGGGCGGGCGCGCGGCATCAGGTCCTGGCTGTTGCTCAAGCGCCAGAGCGCGGTCATGGGCCGTTTCCTTCATCGATGTTGATCAGCCACTGTTCGATCAGCACGGCGTAGCGGCCGTGCTGGCACAGCAGCAATGGCACCCGGCCATGCAGCCGGCGCTTGGGGCTGCAGAGCCAGCGCCGCGCATCTTCCACGCCGCCGAACACCAGCTCGGCCAGCCACGCCACCCGCAACGCCCGGTACAGCACGCGCAGGTCGGCCAGGTCCAGGCTGTGGTCGCGCAGCGGATCGCGCGGCCGGCCGGGTTCGACCCGCGGCACCAGCGCCAGCCAGTGCAGCAGCTCGCCGGCGAACGCAACGCGCAACGACTGCAACAGCGCGGCCGCGCACTGCAGGCTGGCGGGCGGCCCGGACTGGCCCAGGGCCTGGCTGAGCCGCGCCTCCAGCGCCGCCGCGATGCCGCCCGGCTCAGGGAGCGCGGGCGGCGACGGCGGGCTGGGCCGCCGTGGCAGCCGCGGTTTGGTCGAAGGCGGCATTGAGGGCCGCGCCATCAATGCTGACGGTTCCTGCATTCAGCAACCCCTCCAGGTAAGCCCTCGCCGCCAGTTCCTGGCGTTGGGTCCGCAACGCGGCACGCAACTCATCCTTGACCTGCTCGTACGGCGCCACACTGGCCGCGCGCAGATCCACCAGTTTCAGAATATGGAAGCCCGCCGCCGACTGCACCGGCGCCGCGACCTCGCCCGCCTTGAGCTGCTCGATCACGGGCCGCATTTCCGGCGTCAGCTGCGCCAGCGGCACGTAGCCGATGTCGCCGCCCTGCGCGCGGGTCGAGGCGTCCTGCGAATGGCTCTTGGCCAGCGCGGCGAAATCGGCCTTGGGCGCCTGGGCGCGCTTGACCAGGTCCAGCGCCTGCTTGCGCGCGGCCGCCACCGCGTCGCCGTCGCCCGGCGCGGCCGGCAGGAAGATCTGGCTGACGCGGTACAACGCCGGCTGCGCCAGCTGCGGCTTGGCGCGCTCGTAGGCGGCCCGCAGGTCGGCTTCGGCCGGGTAGTCGTCGGGCGCGCGGCTGACCGAATCCAGGTAGGTCTGCAGCACGATGCGCTCCTGCGCCGCCTGGAAGGCGCGCTTGAGCTCGGGGCGCTCCTGCCAACCCTGGGCGCGGGCCTGCTCGACCAGCGCCTTCTCGGCCAGGCGGGCGCGCAGCCACTGGTCCAGCCCGGCGCGGTTGCCCTTGAGCTGGGCGCGGGCCTCGGGCGGCAGCGCCTCCAGCTGGCGCACCAGTTCGTCGCGGTCCACCTGCACCGCGCCCAGGGTGGCCACGGCCGGCGCCTTGGCCGGGGCCGGCTGGGCGGTGGCGGCGGCGGCCGGAGCCGCGCCCTTTTCCGGCGCGGCCGCCGCCTTGGCGGGCACGGGACTGGATTCGCTGCTCTGCGCCGGGCTGCCGCGCATCAGCGCCACCGCGCCGGCCAGCACCGCGATCAGCAGCACCGCGGCGGTCACGCGCAGCCGCGCGGGCTGATTGGAAAGAATGTTCATGGTCGGAACCTCGCTTGCTTGGATGCGCCATTCGCCGCCACGGCGGCCTGGGGGGTTGGGGACGTTGCCGTCCCGAACGCCAGGCGCCGGGCCTGGCGGAAGGATCAGTTCAGCGCCTCGGTGGCGGCGTCCTGCCGCGGTTCAACGGCGTCGGTATCGGCGCCGGCTTCGGCGCTGGCGTTGGCGCGCAGGAACAACAGGAATTCCTGCAGCAGGCGATCCCACAGTTCGGCGGTGGCGCGCAGGTAGTTCTCGGACACGCCGCCGGCCAGGATCACGTCCAGTTCCAGCACCAGGAACACGCCCTGCACCGTCAGGCGGGCGAAGCGCTTTTCGACGTTCCAGCGCTCGGCCAGTCCGGGCGGCAGTTCGCCCTGCACGCGCAGCGCGCAGCTCAGCGTGTAGTCCAGGTAGCTGCCGGGTTCGACGGCGGGGTTGCCCATGCGCGCGGCAAAGCCCACGCCCTGGCTGGCGCTCAGCAGTTGCACCATGCCGTTCTGCTCGGACACGGTGACGCGATAGCCCGCGGATTGCAGCAGTTCCTGCAGGCGTTCGGCGTTCACGTCGAGAATCAGGCTGGAGTCGGTCATTACAGTCATTCCTAGGTAAAAGAGATCAATTCAGAGAGATCAATTCAGAGAGATCGGTTCGCAAGCAAAGCCGTTCATTACAGTCTCCCTGCATGAAAGAGATAAGACAGCGCCTGGACGCTCAGGGTTGGGCCGCCGGCGCCGCCGGCGCTGTCGCGCCGACCTGCGCGTCGTACAGCTTGTCGCCATACGCCTGCGCCTGCTCCTCGAACTTGACGCGCGCGCTGCCGGCGAACGGCTGTTTCATGGCCAGGATGCCGCCGGTGCCAATGCGTTCGTAGGCGTTCAGGATTTCCTTGCCGGCCTCGTACATCTCGCGGTTCTTGGCGATGCAGGCCTTGGCCTCGGTGTCGCGCTGCGCTAGGGTGCGGGCCAGCGTCTGCCGTTCCGCCTCCTTGGCGCGCGACAGCGTCAACAGCTCGTCGTAGGCGCCCTTGAACTTGCCCAGCTGGGCGTGGCTGGCGGCCACCTGCGCCTGGGCGCTTTCCATCACGGCCTCCTGCTGCCCGGCCAGCTTCTCGGCCTGGCCCTTGGCGCTCGCCAGCTGGCTGCGCAAGGCGGCCAGTTCTTTCTGGGCGGCGTCGCGCTGCGCTTCGGCCGCGGCCTTGGCGGCGTTGACCTGGGCCTGCTCGCTTTGCAGCTGCTGCAGTTGCTGGGTGGTGCTGCGCAACTGGGCGCGCAGGCGCTCTTCCATGCTCTCGGCCTGCGCCGGCAGCGCCACGCTCAGGCCCGCGGCGCACAGGGCCGCGGCGGCGGCCAGCCGCCGGCCGCGTTCCCGCGCCCGCGGCTGGCGCGATTCATCCCACAAGGTATGCATGTCCATGGCCTCAGAACCTGGCGTTGATCTCGAACTGCATGGTGTCGATGGACAGCGGCGCGCCGTAGATCTCGCGCGTGCTCATCCAGCGCAGGACGCCGTACACGTTCTTGTCGAAGGCGTAGCCGCCGCCGATGTAGTAGCCGCGGGCGTTGGTGCCGCCCTGGTGGAACGACGAATCGTTGAAGGCGTCGGGCAGCGCATCCGGCTGGATGTACTTGTAGCCGACGAAGGCCAGCCAGTCGCCCTTCTCCTTCAGGTCGTACGACCGGCCCAGCGTGGCCTGCAGCATCCAGGCGTTGGGACCGCTCTCGACATCGCCGTTTTCGCCGAAGTTGTTGACGATGTTGCCTTGCGAGCGGTTCATCATCTTGTTCTTGCTGTAGGCCAGGTTGCGGATGTAGTTGGCGTTCACGCGCAGGCCCAGGCCGTTGAACACGCGCGTGTCCCAGCGCAGGTTCACGTCGAGCAGGTCGAACTTGGACGCCAGGCCGACGTACTGCGGCTGCGGCGTGTTGGCCGGATCCTGCGGGTTGGAGGTGATGTCGCGCAGCAGGAACAGGGTGTTGCCCTTCTGCATGAAGGCCGGGCGCGACCAGTCGGTGTCGCAGTTTTCCTGGCCGGCCCACGGCGAGCAGGGGCTGGAGCGCTTGCCGGCGATGTTGTCGAAGTGGTAGTAGGCCAGCGCGCCGCGCAGGCTGTTGCGGCTGTCGATCTTCCAGTCGGCGCCGGCCTGGGCGGCCAGCAGCCACTTGTCTTCGCTCTTGCCTTCCGAGAACGACGACGAGTTCCAGCCGTTCGAGCCGTACTCGGTCGAAAACGCGCCCAGGGTGCCGAACAGGGTCACGTCGCGGCCTTCCAGCGGGTGCTTGAAGATCGCGGCGACGCCGTCGAAGTTCAGGTCGTTCGAGAACAGCATGTCGGTGGACTCGAACGGATTGGCGATGCGGCCACCCGTCACCGTGGCCCACTTGGCGGGACGGTAGGTCAGGTAGGCCTGGTCCAGCCAGATGTCCTTCTTGCCCATGCCGCCGCCCAGCGTCTGGGTGGTCGAGACCGGGCTGTCGTCGCTGCCGGTGGCCAGGCGGATGCCGGCCGTCCAGGCTTCCGAGATGTCGGCGCGCACGCCCAGGCGGGCGCGCACGCGCAGCTGGTTGCGGCGGTCCTCGCGCGTGTTCAGCATCGGCGGATAGTTGCCGTTGGTGTTGCGGTTCAGGTCGTACGGCCCCTTGGCGTTGAGCTTGGCGAAATCGACGATTTCGTTGCTGTTGCCGCCCGAGTACAGGCGCGACTCGTCGCGCACGCGCACGTCGCCGTCGATGGTGATGCGCGACACCCAGTCGGGGAAGGTATTCGGCTGGGCCCAGTTTTCTTCCTTGGCCTGCACCATCACTTCGGCCTTGACCTCGTCGCGGATCTGGTCGCGCACGGTCTGCGGGATGTACGGCACGCGCACGTCGCCCGCCTGGGCCACGGCGGCGCCGCGATCCTGCGGCGCGGCGCGGGCGGCCTTGGCTTCGGCTTCGGCCTGGGCCACCAGGGCGTCGGCCTGCTCCGGCTTGAGCACGCCCTGCTGCACCAGCAGGCGGATCAGGTTGATGGTGGCGTTTTCGGACGGGGCGGGCGCGGCGTTGGCCGTGACCGGCAACGCGGCGGCGGCGCCCGCCGCGGCCAGGGCCAGCGATGCCGCCAACCGGTTCAATTGGAACTTCATTCTCTTGGCACTCCAGGATCGGTTCAATTCAGCACTTCAGGGAGAGGGACGGCGACCCGTCACCAGGATTCGCATCGGCATGCCCATGGAGGCGGGCGGCCGCTCGTCGATACGGGGCACGGCGCGCAACGTCTCCACCACGCGGGCATCGATCTCGGCGTCGGCGCCGGCGCGACCCAGCGACACGCGCGTGATCTTTCCGTCGGCGTCGAACCAGATGTCCACGTACGTGCGGAAACTCAGATTGCGGGTGCGGTCGTCCTGGCTCAGGATCTTCTGCAGCGCGTAGGCGACGTACTGGTTGTAGGTGCCGTTGCCACCGCGCCCTCCTCCGCCGCCGGCCATGCCCTTGCCCTGGCCGGCGCCGATGTTGAACGCGTCGGTGCCGGCCTGGGCATCGCCATCGATCTGCATCGGGTTGGCCAGGTCGTCGGCCGGGCGCGGCGGCGCCTCGTCCTGCGGCTTGGGCGGTTCGGGCGTGGGCTGCGGCTCGGGCTCGGGCGGCGCCACCGGCTCTTCCTTGGGCGGCTCGGGCTCGGGCGGCTTTTCCGGCTCGGGCGGCGGCGGAGGCGGCGGCGGCAGCGGGATGATCGCGGTGGCCTTGGGCGCCTCGCGGCGCACCCCGGCCATGTCGTTGGCCCAGCGCCATAGCGCGTAGGCCGCCGCGATCAGCGCCACCGCGACCGCGGCCAGCTTGAGCCAGCGGCGCGCGGGGTGCGGCGTGCGCGGGGATTCGGATGCGTGTTGCGGCATGACGGTCGCCTCGGCTCCTATCGCGGCTTGCCGGTGACCAGCCCGACCTGGGCCAGTTCCAGCCGGCGCAGCAGGTCCAGCACTTCCACCACTTTCTGGTACTGCACGGCGGAGTCGCCGCGCACGATCACCGGAAAGTCCGGGTTCAACGCTTTTTCCGTGCGCAGCCGGTCTTCCAGCTCGGGCAGGGTCACCGGATAGGCGTCCAGGAACACCTGGCCCGCGTCGTTGACGGAAATCGCCTTCGTCTTGGGCTGCGACAGGGCGATGGACGAACTGGCCTTGGGCAGGTTGACCTTGATGCCGGCGATCTGCGCCGTGGCGGTCAGGATGAACATGACCAGCACGACCATGAGCACGTCGACCAGCGGCGTGATGTTGATGCCGTCGACGGGCGCGTCGTCATCGTCGTCCTGGGATGCGGATACGGAAGCCATGGGGGTCGTCTCCTTATGCTTCGGCGGCGGCCGGCTGCGGCTCGCGCGCGGTCGGGCGGGCGGCGGCCGCGGCGCGCGCGCCGCCTTGGTGGGCGGCTTCCTGGGCCTGGCTTTCGCCATGCACTTCGGCCAGTCGCGTCACGAACTCGTCAACGAACACGCGCATGTCGGCGCTGACTTCCTTGTTGCGCGAGACCAGGCGGTTGTAGCCAAACAGCGCCGGGATGGCGACGAACAGGCCCATGGCGGTGGCCAGCAGCGCGGCGGCCATGCCCGGGGCGATGGCGTTGATGTTGACGTCGCCGGCCATGGCGGTGCCCAGGAACACCACCATGATCCCCAGCACCGTGCCCAGCAGGCCGATGTACGGGCCGCCGGCAATGGCGTTCGAGAGCGAGCCGAGCTTGGCGCCCAGCACCTGGTTTTCCTTGGTGCGCACGGCGTCCATCGAGGCGCGGATCGCTTCGATGGTGGCGGCCGAGATCGAACTCGTGTCGGCGCCCTGTTCGCGGCGGGTGCGGATTTCATTGACCGCCACGCGGTACAGGCGCCACAGCGAGGCGTGCTCCAGGCGCTTGGCCAGGGCGGCGTCGTCGGCCAGCAGTTCCAGGCGCTGGCCGACCTTGGCGAAGGACTCGCGGAAGGTCTCGTTGGCGCTGGCCACGCGCGCCACGTTGCGGCTCTTCTTGATCATGATGACCCACGACTGCACCATCATCAGCACCAGGATGGCGATGATGACCCAGGCGTCGACCGGCACGGCCTTGAGCAGGAAGCCCAGGCCGCCGAAACCGAAGCCCGACTGTTCTTCGTCGTTGCCGTAGGCCACCAGGCGCGACTCGGCGCCCTGCGAGGTCGCGTCGGCCAGCAGCAGCGCGGCCGGACGGGCCACGCGCGACAGGCGCACTTCGTCGATGGCGCCGACGAACGGCGCGTACACATGCGGCGCCGGGGCGGCGGCCGCTTCGGCCGGCGCGGCGCCGGCTTCGCCACTGGCGGGCGCGGCCGGCGCGGCGGCCACGGCCGGGGCCGGCACGTCGCCGCCCAAGGCGGCGGGCGTGTTCAGCGGCGGCAGGCTGGCGGCCAGCGAGGACGTGGCGCGGCCGTTCACGTACAGCGTGACGCGGCTGCCGTCGGCCGTCACGGCCAGGTGCTGCCAGGCGGTCGGCGTGAGCGACTGGCCGGGCTGGCTGCGCTGGCCGTTCACTTCGACGAAGGGCACGCCCTGGTTGATGCCGATCAGCAGCGCGTTGCCGGCGTCGCGGCGCGCATACACCAGCTGCTCACCGGCCGGCTGGTCGGCGCGCACCCAGGCGCTGAAGCTGAAGGCGCCCGCGGCGGGCACGGCCAGCGAGGGGCTGGCGGGCAGCATCAGCGGCGCGCCGCCGGCGAATTGCGCGGCGCGGCCGATCACGCCGTCGACCGCGGCGGCCATGGGCGTCTGGGCATTGTTGCTGTTGCCGGTGGTGTCGCGCGGCGGGGCGCCGGCGGCATTGTCGAAGTGGTAGACCAGCGTGTAGTTCGGATCGAACGTCAGCTGGCCGTTGGCCGATGCCGGCGCCTTCTGGTTGCCGTAGTACATCCAGATGTCCTGGCGCTGGCCATCGGCCAGGTCCGGCAGGTCGACCCACACCAGCGCCATGCCCAGCAGCGGATCGAAGGCTTCCAGCTGGTGGTTCAGCACGGTCTGGTCGTCGCCGGCCACGAAACGGATGTCGGCGCCCTTCTCGTTGATGCCGTCGAAGGTGAAATTGCCGGTGTGCAGGCGCACCAGCAGCGGCGTGCGGCCAGCGGGCCCGCCCAAGGGCGCGCCCTGCGGCGTGCTGTCGACGGTGATCTGCTTGCGGTACTGCCAGTCGGGTTGCCACCAGGCGTTGGCGGCGGACGGCAGCACGCCGGCCAGCACGGTCAGTAGGAGCATCAATAAGCGTTGCATGGTCAGGACTCCGGGATAAATACGGTTTCGCGCGCGCTCAGAAGCTGGCGCGGACGCTGAAGTTCAATCGGGGATCGTGTTTCTTGGTGTTGGGGCCGTCCTTGAGCGGATAACCCCAGTCCAGCGAGCCGGACAGCCAGTCCAGCACCTGCAGGCGAGTGCCCAGGCCCACGCTGGCCAGCGAGTAGCTCGAATCCTGCTCGGGCAGCGGATCGCGCAGGCGCAGCGTGGCGGCATCGGCAAAGGCGTAGAAGCGCCATTCGTTGACATTGCTGCCGAGCCAGCGCGCCAGCGACGGCGTGCGCCACTCGACCGAACCCAGGAAGCCGTCGTCGCCGGTGCGCTCGGCCGCCAGGTAGCCGCGCACGCTGGTGCTGCCGCCGGCGGAGAACTGCTCGTTCGACACCAGCGCGCCCGAAGCCAGCTGGAAGCCGGCGCGCAGGCCCAGCTGCCAGTCGCCGAACAGGTTCTGGGTATGGGTGCCGTCGCCGCGCAGCAGCGCGAAGCTGGGGCTGGCGCGGTAGCGCTTGTCGTCGAATTCCTTCCAGTCGCTGCCCAGGCCGAAGAACGAGCGGCTGGCGCCCACGAGCGACAGGCCGATGCTGCTCTGCGACGCTTCGGAATAGCGGTAGCCGTTGTACGAGAAAGTGAACGGCACGTACTTCAGCGGGATCAGGTCTTCGTTGCCGCCGAAGCGCGTGGTCTCGTCGAACTTCTTGTAGTCCAGGCCGACCGACAGCGAGTTGTACCAATCGCCCTGCGGCGCCAGGGTGTAGATGGCGCTCATGCCGAACGAATAGCCCTTGCCCAGCACGTTGGTGCCGCCGATGGTGGCAACGTTGCTGTCGCTCTTGTAGCCGGTGAACTGCAGGCTCCATTGCTTGTCCAGCGGCATCGAGTACGAGCCGGACCAGACCTTGGCGTTGTCGGTTTCCTGCGGCGCCGTGAAGAAGGTCAGGCTGACCGAATGGCCCAGCTGCCACAGGTTGTCATAGCCCAGCGACGCGGTGCTGCGCAGGCGCGAGGTGTCGGCGCTGTAGTCATTGTTCAGGCCCACGCTGGCGTGCCACGGATTCTTGTCCTCGACCTTGAGGTCCACATCCATGGTGCCGGGGATGCGGCCTTCCTTGACCAGCGGCACCACCTGGCGGCTGGCGCCCTTGTTCAGGTCTGTCAGCTCGGCCTGCGCCTGGTTGAAGTTGGGCACCTCGCCTTCCCGCAGCGCCGGCACCTCGTCGCGGATGGCCAGCGGCGAATAGTGCTTGGCCCCCACCACGCGCACGCGGCCGACCTTGGTTTCGGCCACCTGCAGGAACACGATGCCGTCGGCCACCTGCTGCTCGGGCAGATCGACGTACACGGATTGGTAGCCCCGTTCCTGGTAGACGGCCTGCAAGGCTTCGCGCGCGGCCTCGATGTCGGCCAGCGTGCGGTCGGGCCCCAGGTAGGGATAGACGGCCTTCTCGATGTCGCGGGCTTCCAGCACGGTATTGCCGCGCACGATGTACTCGTTGATGTTGACGCGGCGCGCCTCCTGCGCGGCCGGCGCCGGCTGCGCCCAGGCCACGTTCACGGCCAACGCCAGCGCCACCGCTCCCGGCGCGCCGCGCATCATGGCGCGCAGCGCGCCGCCCCTGCTCTCGAAATCATGCATAGCGATGCACTCAGTTCCTTGTGTGATAGCCGGTCTGGCACCGGCCGCTACCGTGCAGCGCGCTTGCGACAATCCTGTTACGGCTTTCTGCCCGCATACCCGCGTCTACAGCTTCTGCTTGTTACTAGACGTTCCCGGACGGCGCGGACTGCGCGTTGTAAGAAAAATTTCATGAAACAGCGCCGGCCCGCGGAAAAGTGCGCAGAAAAGAATCAGGGCCCGGTTTTCACCGGGCCCTGCCACGCGTTTTGCGCCGTGCTTTCATGACGCGGGCATGACAACCGGCCGGATTTTTTCCGACCGGTTGCAACCCCGGCATCAACCGCCGTTGTCCACGCCCTGCACCTGCACCACGCCGTCGGGACGATAGGACGGCGCGGCCGCGCGCGGTTGCGGCGCCGCGCCGACGCCGGTCAGCGGTTCGTTGCCGTTGCCCAGGACCTGCACGCTGATGATGGACGGCTGGTTCTGGCGCGCCTGCTGGCGGGCGCGCTGCACCGATTCCTGCGCCGCGCCGGACGCGGCCGAGGACGCCGCGCTGGCCGACGACAGCGCGCCGGTGTTGACCACCGCCGTCACCGGGATGCCCTTGCTGTCGCCCTGCACCTGGATGTTGGCGGCATTGACCACATGCAGCGCCGCCACGTTGACGTTGCCCGACACGCGGATGCCGGCCTCGCCCGCGTCGATGGTGCCCAGCGGCGCGATCAGGTCGACGTCGCCCGCCGGCACCTCGGCGATCGGCGCCAGCGTGGCGATGCCGGCGCCCGTGGACGGCGCCGTCGGCGCCAGGGTGACGTTGCCCAGGGCGTCATAGACGCGCTTGGGCGGCGTATACAGCACGGTGGTCTTGGCGCCGCGGCCGGCGTTGATGTCGCCCTCGGCCGACCAGGCCTGGATGTGGCCGCCGAAGGTGGTCATGATGCGGCTCTGTCCCAGCAGCACGCTGCCCAGCGCGTACAGCTGGATGTCGCCCTGCCCCTGCGTCACCACGCCCGCAGTCGCCGGCGGCGCCGCGCCTTCGATGCCCAGCACCTGCTGTCCGCCCGGGGTCAGCACCTGGATGTTGCCGCCGAACTGCGTGCGCAGGCCGGCGCCGCCATACATGGTGAAGTCGCCCTGGTACAAGCGCTGCGCGCCTTCGGCGTCGGTCTGCGGGAACAGCGCCGCGATGACGCGGCGGCCGCGCAGGTAGCTGCCGCTGCGCGGGCCGCCCTGCTCGTTGTACTCGCGGCCGCCCTTGCGCAGTTCGGCGAAGTACAGCTGGCGCGCGTAGATGCCCTGCTGCTCGGACGCCAGGGCATCCAGCGCCGCGCGCGCGCCGTCTTCGCCGCCGTCGTAGCCATGGTGCGCGCGCAGCCAGTTGACCAGGTGCAGCTCGCTTTCCTGGCGATAGTCCTGCATCAGGTCGCGGCGCTTGCGCGACGGATCGGCCGCCACCTCGGCATCCAGCTGCGCCTGGCGCTGCGACAGTTCCGCCGGCGCGCCGGCCTCGTCGCCCTGGTAGCCATACACCTGCCGCAGCCAGCCGGCCAGCGACAGTTCACCGGCGTAGGATTGCACCACGCGGTCCGGATTGGCTCCCAGCGTCTGGCCGGCGGCCAGCGCCCGCGCCGGATCCAGGTAGCGCGCCAGCAGGCCGGCGTAGTCCGGCCCCTGCGGGCCGACGCCCGCCAGCACGGCAACGCTGGCGCCGGGGCGCGCGTCGCCGCGCACGATGGCGCCGGCGCTGACGATGCTGGCCACGTCGTCCTGGCGAATGTTGCGGCCTGCCTGCACCAGCAGCGTGCCGGGGCCGGCCACCGTCAGGTCGGCCCGCACGATGTCACGCCCGGCGCTCACCTGCGACAGGTCGTTGGCGTTGCTGTGCAGGCCCAGCGCGCTCATCCCGAGGATGTCGCGTCCCGCCCGCACCGAGACCGGCAACGCGGCCTCGTACCAGGTCAGCACGGTGCGCGGCCGCCCCTGCAAGGCATCCGTCATGATCCGCGTCTCGGCGCCGGCGCGCAGGCCGACGATATCGCCATCCACGGCATGGAAACGCGCCACTGCCGTTCCCCCTTGGCGCGGCGACGCATCCAATGGCGTATTGGGACCGAACGTGAACAACGGCTTGGGCGAGTTCTGCCAGACCTTGTTGCCCTCGACCGAGACATTGAAGATGGTCTGGTCGTTGTTCTCGCCCGCATTGATGGCCATGAAACCGGGGCGCCACGGCGTCGGCAGCGGCGTGTCCGCGCCGGAGATCGACACCGCGTGAGCACCCGCGGCGAAGATCGACCCCCCGGCCAGCATCGACAATTCACCGCTGGACGACGGCGCCAGCAACAGCACGTGATTGACGCTTTCCGCGTCGCGCGTGGTGGCGGCCAGGATGATATTGCCGCCGGCCGCCGTCACGCCAAGCTTGGACGGGTAGAGGTAGCTCACCTGCCGCTGCGCGCCGACGCGGGTCGTTTCATCGATCTGCAGGTCGGTGCCCGGCTTGAAGGTATTGTTGGTGGTCAGCGGCGTCAGGTTGCCGCCCGCCGAGAACAGGTCGATGGCCGTGGCCGGCGTCCACAATGTGAACCAGCTTTCGGCGCCGCCGCCCTTGGACAGGCTGCCCTGGGTGTAGGGGCTGGTGTTGATCTGGCGCACGCGGCCGGGGTCCGGCGCGTCGGCCAGCACCAGGTCGCCGCGCGTATCCAGCGAGGCCACCGCATCGCCCAGCAGCAGGCGCGGCCCGCCCATGGGCTTGCCGCCGCCCACCGCGGACATATCGGGCGCGCGTAGTTGAGCGCCGTCGCCATAGAACAGCGAGATGCCGCCGACGCGGCCCGCCGTCAACGCCAGTTGCCCGCGCAGATTGACCAGCAGCCCGTTCAGATCGACATCCTCGAAGTTGCCGGCATAGCCGGTGCCGGTGCCAGCGCTGCCGTCGGTCTGCTGCATCGCGCGCAGATTGGGGTTGTACGCGCCACCGATGCGCAGATCCATGTCGCCGCCGCCGGTCAACACCAGGTCGCCGTCGACCACCCGGCCGGTGCCGGCCACCACGGCCACCAGGGCCTGCGAACGGCCGGATGCCAGATTGTTGTTGAGCAGCGCGTCGCCGCGCGCATCGCGCACGCCGGCATCGCGTCCGGCGCTGAGGCTGAGATTGCCGCCGCCCAGAGTGCCGAAGCCGGTGAAGCCCACGACCCGCGGCTGCTGGCTGTTGGTCGAGGCATTGGCCGCGTACGTGCCGAAGTTGATCCACCAGCTCGACGCGATGTCGTTCACGCCCGGCATGCCCACGCTGCCCTGGCGCCACAACCAATTGCTAAGCGCGGCGCTGGGGTATTTGGTGTATTCGACATCCTGGGTGCCATAGCGCTGGGCGTTCATGGAATTCGCGCTCCATGCATCGCCGTAGATGTCACGCCCCGCCGCCACGGTCAGGTTGCCGCCCTGGTCCGGGTACCAGGCGCGATAGGCGGCCAGCGCCGCGTCGTACTTGCCATCGTGCTGGATGGTGCCCAGCACGGCGTCATCGTCGGTGGTGCCGCGCGGCAGGTTGAAGCGCGCGTCCAGCGGTGCCCCCAGCGACGAGGGCGCGCCGGCCGTGTACACGCCGTAGACCGAGGCCATGCCGACGTCGCGCCCGGCCAGCAGCGACAGGTCGCCGGTGCCGGTGCGCAGCACGCTGAACAGCGGCGCGCGGTCCGCGTAGCGGTAGTCGCGCTTCACGGTGGTCTCCATGCGGCCGCCGCCTTCGCAATAACTGGCGTCGAAGCACACCTCGTTCTCATCGATGAACCACTCTTCCGCCAGTTTCCTGACGGAGTAGCCGACGTAGGCAGGGTCGCCGAAATACATGATCGCCCCGGCCAGCGTCAGCGTGCGCGAGGCCGTTTCGCAGTAGCCCGTGCCAGCGCAGAACTCATCCTCGGTCATGAAGAAGCTTTCGGCGATGGCCTTTGGCGAGGTCCCGAGCAACGACGGGTCCAAGCCAAGGTCCGTGATGGCGAGCTGCGTCAGCACACGGTCGCCGATGAAGACGCTGGTGATGGTCTTGGTGCCAAAGCCCAGCCGGCCGTAGTGCGTGTCGGCCAGGATGATGTCGCCCTGCCCGTCGGCGCGCCGCGCCGCCATGTCGGCCGCGGTCAGGTCCGCGCCCGCCACCGCCATCAGGCTCCAGGCGCTGGCGCCTTCGCCCAGCATCGGCGCCAGCGCCCAGTTGCGGCCCTGCCTGCCGTCCGGGCCGACCGGACGCAGGTTGATGGGCTGGTCGCCGGGCAGTTCGATGAAGGTCTGCGACGGGATCAGCGAGCCGCGCGCCAGGTCCAGGCGCGCGCTGGCCTTCAGCGCGGCCGGCAGCGGCACGCCCTTGGGCCAGGTGAAGGCCTGCAGCGCCGCCTCGTTGCGCAGCGTGAAGCCCACGCCCAGGCGGGCGCCCGCGCCCAGCGTCAGCGCCTCCTGCAGCACCGAGCCGGCGCGCAGCACGCGGCCGTCGGCCAGCGTCAGGTCGCCGGTCAGCACCAGGCCGGCGGGTAGCGCCAGCGGACCGTTCAGCGTCGCCGCCATCGGCAGCACGGTGCCGGCCGGCAGCGTGGCCGCCTGCGCCGGCAGGTCGTAGTTCAGCGCGCGGCCGGCCGGGAAGATGGTGCCCGTTTCCAGCTGGACGCCATCGATGGGCACCACCAGGTCTTCCCCGAACGGCGTCTGGCCATTGTCCAGGAACCGCCCTTCGACCAGCTTCCAGCCACTGTCGTCGAGGGTCTCGGGCGGCGGCGCGAAGCCGTCGTTGATGCTGCCGTGGATGGCCAGGTCGCCGCCGGCGCGCAGCACCAGCTTGCCGGGCTCGCCGTAGCCGCGCAGCGCGGCCACCGCGCGGTTGGCGTTGGGGCCGTAGCGGTAGTTCGACAGGTCGATGTCGCCCGACACCGTCAGGTTGCCATCGGGCGTGGCGCTGACGATCTCGACGCCGGGACGCAGGTGGTACGGCCCCAGGGCCGCCAGGCGGGCGGCCAGCGCGCCGTTGCCGAGCGCGGCGTTCATGTAGGCCACGCTTTCGCCGTCGATGCCGTCCAGGTAGGCCTGCGTGATCAGCTGCGGCGTCTTGCCGCTGACGTCCGGCTTGGGCGCCAGCGGCGCGTCGTCGTAGCGGCGGAAGGCATTCACGGCCACGGTCTTGGCGCCCAGGATCTGCGGCGTTCCCGTGATGCGGATGGCCACGTCGTTGGCGCCGTCGCCCGACCCGGCAATGGCGCCGCGTTCCGCGCCGCCGCCCAGGCGGCGGGCGTTCAGGTCGAGCGTGCCGAGTTGGCGGCCGCCCAGGCGGCTGGCGTCGTCGGTGCCGGCGCGCAGATCGAAGCGCGCGCCGGCGTCCAGCGCCAACGTGCCGTCGCGCGAGGTCAGTTCGATGATGGCGCGGTTGGCGGCGTCGATGACCTTGCCATAGCTGTCCAGGCGCAGGCGCGTGCCATGCGTGTCCAGCAGGCCGTTGATGCGCAGGTCGTCGCGCGCCGCCAGGCGGATGCTGCCGACCTGGCGGCCGCTGGCGTCGATGCGGCCATTGACCGTCAGGCTGCCGCCGTCGACGCTGATCTCGACCACGCGCGCGCGCACCTCGTCGCCCACCACCAGATCGCCCTGCTTGAGCTGGAAGCGGCGGGCGCCGGTGACGCCGCCCTGGTTCAGCCGTTGGTTCAGGCCGGCGAAATCCGCCAGCGTCTGCGCGCGCAGGGTGATCTCGGCGCCGTCATAGGGCACGCGCGTGCCGCCGGCATCGTGCTCGCCGCTGGCCCCGCCCAGAATGACGCCGTCCAGCGCCACGCGGCCGCCGGCCGCGCCCAGCGCCAAGGCCTGCATGCGGCCGCCGCGCTGGTTGCGCGCCGACAGGTCGATGACCGACCCGGCCGCCTGCGCGATATTGCCCGTCACGCTATTGAGCTCAAGGTCGCCGCCCCAGCTGTAGCGGGTGGCATCGAACGCCGTGAAGGCGCGTCCCGCCAGGTCGATGCGCGCCCCCGCGCCCAACGTGATGTCGCCATCGGCCTTGACGGCCAGCTTGCCCGACGGCAGCGCCACGGTCGAATCCAGCGTGACGCGCTGCGCCTTCAGATCGAGCGTGGCGCCCAGCACGTCGCGGGCGGGCGCCACGGCGCCGGTGCCCGTCAGCGCCAGCGCGCCGCCGGCGCGCAACGCCAGCGTCGCGCCCGCCTCGCCCGTCAACAGCGGCGTGCGCAGCGTCAGATCGCCGCCCTGGTAGCGCCAGCCTTCTTCCGCCACATAGCCGTTCTGCTTGTGATAGACGTGCAGGCTGCCGGTCGACACGCCCGTGATCATCTGGGCCGCCTCCAGGTTGACCGCGGCAAAGCCCAGCGCCAGCCGGTTGGCCGGCACCAGCGAGGCCGGCACCGTGTAGGGCGAGTAGTCGAAGCGGATGACATCGGCCGCGATGGTCAGGCTGCCGTCGCCCAGGCGATCGAGCACCGCGCCGCCCGGCGCCGCGGGCTGGTCGTAGCCCAACGGCACGTTGCCGGCCACCGCGGCCCTGACCGAGCCGGCCCAGACGAATTCCGACGCACTGATGCGCGCCGTGTCGCCCGCCGCGCCATAGCCATACACCGCCGGCGCGCCCAGCACCAGCCGCCGCAAGGCCGAGGGGCCGGCCGCGGCGCGAGTGTCCAGCGTCACCGCGCCATACACGTTGATGGATTCGGCGGCATTGAAGATCAGGCTTTCCAGCGCGGGCGCGCCCAACGCCGTATTGCCGCGCAGCAGCCGCGCCAGGGCATCCTGGTCCAGCGCCAGTCCGGGCGGCAATTGTCCTGCCGCCGCGGCCTGGGCCAGCGCCTGCGGCGAGCCCAGATTCAGGCCGGACACGCTCAGCATCAGGTTGCGCGTGCCGTACTCGACATTGTCGCGCAGCGTGAAGGCGCCGTTGGTGGCGGCGCCGATGGTGCCTTCGGACACCAGGCGCGTGGTTCCCGAGCAGACACCCGCGCAGGCGCCGATGTCGATGGCCACACGGCCGTCCTGCGTCGGCGGTCGCAGGTTGACCAGCCCATTGGACAGGACCAGCGCGCCGTTGGACTGGACCGAATAGTAATAGCCGCCACGCGCGTCCTGCGGCGCCGGCCCCAGCCCGACGGTGGACAGGACGGCCCCCTGCTCGATGGTGATATTGCCGTTGTGGGGTGAGAACAGCACGATCTCCGGCGCGTACAGGCTGGCGCCGCCGCGCACCAGCACGCGCTGGGCGTCGCCGCCCAGGCTGATCGCGCCGAGCGCATCGGCCTGGGTGGAGGCGCCTATCACGCCGCCCAGCACCATGCGCGCCGGACGCAGGGCGTTGAGCGCGTCCGCGGAAACGGCCACGCCAGGGCCGGCCAGGGCCGACGCCTGCCCCGGACCCAGGATTTCCAGGCCGCCGCCGCGCACGTCCACGGCCAGGGTGCCGCCCGCGCCGGTGCTGCCCGGCGCCGCGGAGAAGCGCGCCACCCCGCCGAACGACAGGGCCGGCGTGCCTTCGCGGCCCGCGCCCGGCGTCAGTTTCAGGCGCAGCATGCCCGCGTCGGCCAGCTGCATCGGCAACGGCGTGCCGGTGCGCGCCGCGTTCGCCACCAGGAAGGCGCTGTACGAGGTTTCGTTGTATTGCGCATGGCGGCGCACCACGTCGCCCGGCGTCACCAGCAGCTGACTGGCGGCCACCGCGCCCGGGTTGACGCCCGGCGCCGTCATCCGGCCCGTGGTCACCCAGGAGCCGCCGCGGGTCGGCGCGGCCTGCGCCGCGTCGAACACGCCCGGCGCGCCAGCCTCGACGCGGAACGCGCCCGGCAGCATGGCGAAATTGGCGGGCAACAGCGTGTAGGTGCCGGGCGGCAAACCCGGCACGCCGGCGCCGATGGTGACGCGCTGGCCGTACGCAGGCATGGCGGCGTCTTTCGTGGCCGGCGCATAGTCGCCGCCGAAGCCGGGCACGATGGCATAGACGGCATTGCCGGACTTGCTGAAACCGAAGCCGGGATTGGCGTCGGCCATGGCGTACTTGAGCACGTCCACGGAACCGCCGCGTCCGCGCACGAACGCGGCGCCGGTCAGTTCGCCGCCGCCTGACAGGTCCAGCAGCGAGCCGGCGTCGGCCACGATGGATTTCATGTTGATCTGGATCATGCGGGGCGGCGCGCCGTTCAGATCATTGCCCCCCACGCCCGTGGTGCGGATCTCCTGCCCGCCGTACAGGTACTTGATCCCGTCGGTTGTCCCTCCATAGGGCATTACCAGCCCCTGGCCGCTGATCGACGTTACGCTGCCGGCCAGGAAACGCACGCTGGACGGCGCGTCTTCAGGCCCCATGAAGAAAATCGAGCCAAGCGGCGCGCGCACCACGCCGCCCTGGACGATATTGGGCCCCGACAGCGTCACCGAACCGAAGGCGGAATACGGCATATCGGGCAATTCATCCGTGGCGCGCCGGATCGTCAGCACCGCATCCGGATTTCTCAGTACATTGCCGCCCCCCTGCCCGTAGTATTCGCCCGCGGCGATCCCGCCGCCGCCGCCGGTGGTGGGATAGATCTGGGCCGCGGTGATGGTCAGGCGGTTCGGCGCGCCAAGCAGCGTATTGCCATTGAAGTCCTGGCCCACCGACACCCTCGCCAGGCGCAGGTCGCCGGCCAGGTTGATCTGGACATCATCGAAGCTGCGCAAGTCGCGCATGCCGCGCAGATCCATCATGCCGGCGTCCAGCACCAGGCGATGCCCGCGCTTGAGCCAATCCGGCGCCACCATGCCGACCTGCACCACGCTGTCGGACCCCAACGGCGGCTCATAGGCCGCGTGATTCAGGAACACATAGGGCGCCGCCAGGTGCACCAGGCTGTCCGCGGGCGCGTTCTCGCTCAGCATCAACGGGCCCGACAGGCGCAGGCTCTGGGGCATGGCCAGCGACAGGCCCTTCTCGGCCCTTACCGACGCGAACAACGCCAGGTTGCCGAAACCGCCGGCCTGGACCTGATCCACGCCCAGGCCGCCGGCGCCATAGCGCAGGTCCGCGGCAAGCTCGCCCGGACGCAGGTCGGCGGGCAGCAGCGGGGCGCCCCGCTGCTGCGACAGCGTCAGCACGCGCGGCGTCAGCACCGCGGCCTCGGCCAGGCTTCTCAGGTAGAAGGCGGGCGCCAGCGCCACGCCCAGGGTGCCACCCACCGCGCCCGCTCCCCCCGCGGCGGCGCGCAGGTCGCCGTCCAGGTACAGGCTGTTGGCCGACGCCAGCACGATGCTGCCGCCGTTGTAGGCCAGCAGCGTGGCGCCGCGGCCGGGCAGGTCCACCAGCGCCTGTGATCCGGATGCGTCCAGCAGCGAGCCGGGACGCAGGATCAGGTGCCGATCCATCGGCCGGCGCGGAGCGTAGGCATCGGCTTCCCAGTCCAGCATGCCGCCGATCTCGATCTTGCCGCCGTCGCGCGCCACGCCATAGCGGCGGCCGTCGGTGGCCAGCGCGACGTGGCTGTCGCCGGCCACGTCCAGCACCGCGCGCCCGCCGATCCACACCGAGCGGCCGTTGGCCTTGGGGGTGTAGTTCTGCTGCGAATTCACGCGCGTGTCCAGGATCGAGATCAGGCCCCCGGGCGCCACCAGCGGGCCCAGCACCGTGATCTGGTCGCCCCCGACCAGGCGGATCGACTGGCCCGGATCCACCGCGACCCGCGCGCCCTCGCCCACCTCGAGCACGCCGCCCAGGGCGGCGCGATCCGAGCGCAGCGTCAGGCTGGCGCCGCCACGCTGGCTCAGCCTGGCGCGCTTGGGATCTTCCGTGTAGAGCGGCGGCGTCCACAGCGCCAGGGCCTGGGCCGGTTCGGCGCCCGATACCGGCAGCGCGCCGGCTTCGCGCCGCATGCGCCATGCCGGCATGGCGACGGCGATGTCGGCGCCCTCGGCGACCCGCAGGCCGCCATGGCCGTTGATGTCATAGCTGGCGAAGCCGGCCTGGAACAAGGACGGATCCAGCCGCACGGCGTCGGCCGCCAGGCCGTCGGCCGGGCCGCCCAGCACGACGGTGCCGCCGCTGGCGAGGCTGAAGGCCCCGCCGCCGCTCACGCCGTAGCCGCGCACCGCGCCGGCCAGCGACACCTTGCCGCCCGACTCGGCCTGCGTGCTGACGGCGTTGGCTTCCAGCGTCACACTGCCGCCGCGTCCGCCCTGCACCGCGCCGCTGGTCAGCAGCGCCGCGCCCGACGACACATCGATGAGGCTGCCCGCCGCCAGCGCCACGTCGCCGGTGCCGCGCAGCGACACGCGGCCGCCATCGATGACGGCCAGGCCGCGTTGCGCGGCCGGGTCCTGCTTGAGGTTGCTCCACACGCCGCGCGTATCGAGCACGACCCCGCCCGCCACGCGCAGCGCGGCCTTGGCGCCGGCCGCCGGTGCCAGCGCGACGTCCTCGACGCGACCGGTCTGGCCAGGCTGGCGCAGCAGGTTGCCGGCCTGGATCAGGCCGCCGCGGCTGACCAGGTCGGCGTTGATGTCGACGGTGGGCGCGTACAGGGTGATCTCGCCG
This sequence comes from Achromobacter sp. KK8, assembly GCF_054188005.1. Lineage (NCBI taxonomy): Bacteria > Pseudomonadati > Pseudomonadota > Betaproteobacteria > Burkholderiales > Alcaligenaceae > Achromobacter > Achromobacter sp. KK8. The sequence continues at coordinate 5,792,317 of NZ_CM135178.1, forward strand.
CCATCGGCGCTGCGCAAGGCGGCGTCGACGCTGATGCCGCGGCTGGCGGCGATGCGGATGGCGCCCAGGCCGAAGCCGTTCAGGCGGTCGGCGTCCAGGAACAGCTTGCCCGTCAGGTCGACGGGCAGCGCAGCGGCCAGGTCCAGGCCGGCGGAACGGCCCGCCAGGTCCTTGCCCACCGCCACCTCGGCGGCCGTGCCGGTGGCGCCCAGCTGGTAGCGCAGGAAATTGCCGGCGGTGTCGTAGTACGGCTTGTAGCTGCCCACCACGAACTGCGCAGCGCGCGCCGCGTTGCGGTGCGACTGGCTGTAGCCGTCCTGGCCGGCCACCGGCGCGCGCGTCTGGCGGTCGCCCTGGTAGGTGTCGCTGATCAGATCGCCGTCCAGCACCGCGTTGCGGGTCGAGACCACCAGCGTGCCGGCGTCGCGGCCCACGGTGTAGCCCGACTCGTAGCGCGTCGGCGGCGCGATCAGCGGGTTGTAGAAGCGCCGCGTGGCGTTCTCGCCCCAGCGTCGCGACACGGCCTCGAAGCCCCGATACAGGCCGCTGTAGAGCAGATCGCCGGGCGCGCGGTCGGCCAGGTACAGGCGGCCGTCCTCGCCGCGCAGCCAGCTCTGGCGAATCTCGCCGCTCTGCACGTCGAGCGTGCCGCCCGACAGGTTGATGGCCGAGCCGGCCTGCGTGACCACCTCGGCGCCATCGAAGCGCACCACCCCGCCCTGCGCCAGCCAGTGGCTCACCGGCACGCCCAGCGTGCCCAGGTAGCCGCCCACTTCCAGCAACCCGCCGGCCGTGTACCAGCGGTCGGTGTCGTTGCCGCCGCTGCCCGCCGCCAGGCGCACCAGGTCGCGCCGGTCGAGCCACACCTCGCTGTTGTTCAGCAGCTTGCTATCGCGGTTGACCGGAGCGTCGCGCTGTTCGTTGCCCTGCAGGTTGATCTTGAGGTTGTTGGACTCCATCGACACGCTCACGCCGACCGCGCCGCTCACGTCGATGCGCGCGCCGTCGCGCACCAGCGCGCGGCCATCGGCCTTGACCGCCACCTGGCCGCCGGTGGCCAGCGACAGCGAGCCGCCCTGGAAATCCACCGTGCCCTGGCTGCTGATGCGCAGCAGCGACAGGTCGCGGCGGAATTCGTCGCCGGGAACCAGCGCGGTATTGCCGCTCACGGCCGGTTGCAGCAGGCTGCCGCGCTGGCCGTCCAGCGCCGTCGCCAGGCCGGCGTCCACCAGGATGGCGCTGACGGCGCTCTCGGCCAGCGTCACGGCGGCGCCATTGCCGCGCGCGTCCAGATGGATGGTGCCGCGCGCGTCGACCGAAGTGGTCGACACCACCACGCCGGCCTGCTCAACGCGCTGGGCGGTAAGGGTGACGTCGCCTTGCGGCGCCTGGATCAGGCCGGTGTTGCGCGCCAGCCCGGCGCCGGCCACCTGCACCTCGTTGCCGCGGGTGGTGGACGCGATGTTGCTGTCCGATCCCTGGCCGCGGCGGATGATGAAATTGTCGCCGGCAGCCAGCAGCGCCTGGCCCTGCGGCGTGCTGATCTCGCCGGCATTGAGCACTTCCTTGCCCGCCAGCAGCACGTAGCCGCCGCCCCGCGTGGCGCTGCCGGGCGCGGCGGTGGCCAGGCGCGCGCCGGGCTGCACCTCGATCTTGCCGAGCGCGTCCTGGAAAGTGGCGATCTTCCCGTCGGCGTCGGCGTAGATGCCGCGCTCGCGGAACTGCGCGTCGCTCATGGTGGCGGCGGCCACCACCAGGTTGCGCGCATTGACCTGGCTGGTGCCGCTGAAGATCACGCCGTTCTGGTTCACCACCAGCACCGTGCCGTCGGCCTGGATCGCGCCCTGGATCTGGCTGGGCCGCGCCGACGCGCCCACCACCCGGTTCAGCACCGCGTCGTCGGCCTTTTGTTGGAACCGTAGCGTGGTGTTGCGGCCCACGTTGAACGTGTCCCAATTCAGGATGGCCCGCGACTGCGTTTGCTCGATGGTCACCAGCTGGCGCCCGCCCTCGGTGCCGGTGCGCGGCTTGTTGGCGCCTTCCCATTTGGCCTGCGCGCCCTCGGCGATCCACAGCCCGCCCTGCGCCAGTCCGTCCGGCACGGCGGCGCCGTTGGCCGCCGCGGCCGCGCGCGCCGCCGCCTGCGCCGCCTGCTGCGCGGCCACCGCAGCGGCGGTGCGATTCAGGTTGTCCAGCGAGCGCTGCAACTGCTGGCGCGACTGCGCCTGCTGGCGGGCGCTGTTGCCGATGCCGGCCAGGCTGCCGTCGGGCATGCGGCCGGTACGCTGCGCGGTCGACTGCACCGCGCCCTTGTCCGCGAACCAGCCCGGGCTGAAGGCGCGCGCCTGCGCCTGCGCCGCGCCGCTCCAGCCGCCCGCCACCAGCAGCACCGCCAACGCCTGCGTCACCGGCCTCAGGCGCCAGGCGGGACGGCGCGAACGCCGCGGGGAACTGCGGGAAACAAGAGCGTGATTACGGCTGGGCATGACGGCTTTTCCTTCCTGGAATCGGATCTGGCATCTGCAGCGCCGGGGCCGGTTCGCCGGGAAAAAACGGCGGCACGGACCGGGCGATTCTGCGCATGGGTGCCTAGACCGTCTGAAGCGTCATCGACTGCGCTTTTTCACAAAAAATTCATATTTCAGGTTTTGGACGCGGCGGCCGCGACCTGCGGCGGACTCAGCTCAGCAGCACGATGCCGCCGGGCAGCGACGTGACCTGGGCGCCGTACACGTCGCGGATCAGCAGCGCGGCATCGGCCAGCTGGTCCAGCGAAAAGCGCGCCTGCACCAGGCTGCCCGCCAGGCGGTCGCCCACCAGCACGATGCGGCCGGGGCGATAGCGGTTGATCTCGTCGACCACCTGCGCCAGCGGCACGCCGTTGAACTCCAGCACCCCGCGGCGCCAGGCGGTGACCGCGTCCAGGTCCACCCGCCGCGGTCCGCTGGCGCCGGCCGCGCCCAGCACCACCTGCTGCGCGGCGGTCAGTTCCAGCGAGTCCTGCCGCGATGTGACGCGGGCGCTGCCCTCCAGGCAGGTCACGCGGACCTGGCCGTCGGTGTAGCGCACGTTGACGCAACCCGACGTGGCGTTGATCCGGCCGGCGCCCGCCGTCAGGCTGACGGGCTGGCCGGCCGTCGCCAGCTCGACCTCGCCGGCCAGCAGGTCGATCTGCTGCGCCTGGCCGCTGCGCGACAGGTTGATGCGGGTCTGCGTGTTCAACTGCACGCTGGCATCGCCCGCCAGCGCCACCCGGCGCTGCTCGCCGGTGCCGCTGCGCACGTCGGCGGTCAGTTCGTCGACGGCTGGCCACAGGCCCAGCGGCGGCTTGAACGCCAGCCACGCGCCGCAGGCCGCCACCGCGCCGCCCAGGAAGGCGCGCCGCGCCGGCCGCGCGCTGCGGCCGCGGCGCGCCTGCGCCGCCTGGACCTGGCGCGCGGCCGGCGCCAATTGCTGCCAGGCGCTGCGCGTTTCCTTGAAGATGCGGGCGTGCTCGGCGCTCTGTCCGCACCAGCGGCGAAAGGCCTCGCCATCGGCCACGCTGGCCTGGCCCGAAGCCAGGCGCACGACCCAGGCCTGGGCCTCGCGCTTGAGCGCGGCCGCGGGGTCGCCACCGGGGCGGGAGCGTCTGAACAGGGGTGTCATATAGCTAAGACGTTTCCCGGGCCTGGGGACCGTAGCGCTGGACATACTTTTTTTCCAATTTCTCGCAACAGTGCTCCAGCCCCGCGCGCAATTCCTTTTCCACGGTCCGCACCGAGATGCCGAAACGTTCGGCGATCTCGCGGTGCGGCACGTCGTCCACCCGCGCCGCGATCACGATCGCCTGGCGCCGGCGCGGCAGTTCGGCCAGCGCCGCTTCCAGCGCCTCGACCTGCTGGCGGCCCTCCGCCACCTGCGCCGGGCCGGCCGCCTCGTCGGCCATGTCGTACAGCTCCTCGATCTCGGCCATCGACAGGATGCGCGCATTGGCGCGGCGCTGGTCCTCGGCGATGTTCGAGGCGATCTTGAAGAGATAGGCGGCTGGATACTCCACCGGCGCGGTCTCGGCCAGGCTGTCGACCCGCAGCCACGCTTCCTGCATGGCGTCGTTGGCCAGGTCTTCCGACCCCAGCCGGATGCGCAGGCGCTTGCGGAATTCCTGGTACTTGGACAGGAACAGGTTGCGCAGGGCGTCGCCGGTCATGGCCATGCGCGTCAACCCGCCGCGCCGGCCAGGCGGCAATCGGCCCGCGGATCCGGGCGCGGCGCCAGCACGATGGTCACCGGCTGCGGCAGGTCGGCCGGCGGCGGCGTGTCCATGATCAATCCCGCCAGCACCCCGGCCAGCGCCTCGTCGCGGCGCGCGTCGCCGGTGCCCGCCAGCACGCGGGCCTGGCGCACCACGCCATTGCGCCCGATCCACAATTGCAGCGAGGCGCGGTAGCGGCCGAACTGCGCGCCGGTCCATTGGCACAGCGCGCGCGTCACGGTGTTCTGCAGCACGCCGGCGTAACGCGTCACGGCGCCCGCTGGCGCGCCGGCGGCCGGCGCGCGCGCCGCCGCGGGAGCCGCGGCCTCCACCAGCGTGAACGCCGACGCGCTGGTGTAGCGCGCCTGCAGGCCGGTGCCGGCCAGCAACTGGCGCAGCGCCTCGCGCGGCGCCAGGCGGCCGCGCACCGCGGCGCCTTGTCGGCCCGCCGTCACGCGGCTGGTGACCAGCACCGCCATGCCGGTGGCCTGGGTATACGCGGCCAGCGCCGCATCCAGCGGCTGCGCGGCGATGTCGAACGGGATCAACGCGGTTTCGGCGGCCCGTTGCTGGGCCAGCGCAGCCGGCGGCAGCATCGACAGGCCGAGCGCGAACCACCATGCGAACGCCCAAGCGGCCCCAGGCGCCTGCGTGACTGTCATAACACCCCGATGTCTCTAAGATGGCGTGGCGACTGCGTGCCGGCGACGGCCGGACGCAGGGCGGAAGCGGCATGGTAGCGGCCGCATGTGACGGTCGGGTGACGCCCGCGTGACGATCGAGGCCGCATCGCCCGGCAATCGTCATGTGCGCGTCACCCGCGCGCCGTCCGCCCTTACATCGCCAGCCGACTTTTCTCGATCGGGCTGAGCGCGCGCATCTCGCTGTCGTCCAGCGTCCCGGCCCCCAGGACCTGCACCGCGCTGGCGGCGTCGTAGCCGGTGGCCGGCCCCGGCGCCGCCGGCCGGGACGCGCCCGCCAGCGGCTCATCGCCGTGTCCCAGGATCTGCACGGTGATCACCGATGGCAGGTTCCGGCGTGCCTGGCTTTGGGCGCGCTGGACGGAATCCTGCGCGGCGTTGACCGCGGAACTGGCGGCGGCACTGGCCGACGCCAGCGCGCCTGTGTTGGCCGCAGCCGCCACCGGGACGCCCTGGCTGTCGCCCTGGGCCTGGATGTTGGCCGCGTTGACCACCTGCAAGGCAGCGATGTTGACGTTGCCCGAGACCCGGATGCCAGCCTCCCCCGCGTCAATGGTGCCAAGCGGGGCGTACAGGTCCACATCGCCTGCTGGCACCTCGGGCAGCGGCGCCAGCGTCGCGATGCCCGCGCCCGTGCTGGGCGCGGCGGGCGACAGCGTCACATTGCCGACGCTGTCGTAGACACGTTTGGGAGGTGTGTACAGCACACTGGTCTTGGAACCACGGCCCGCGTTGATGTCCCCCTGCGCGGACCAGGCGGTGATGCCGCCACCGAACGTGGTCATGACGCGGCTCTGGCCCAACAGGATGCTGCCCAGCGCATACAGCTGGATATCGCCTTCGCCCTGTGTAATGATGCCGGCCGTGGCGGGCGGCGCCGCGCCTTCCACGCCGAACACCTGCTGTCCGCCCGGCGTCAGCAGCTGGATGTCGCCGCCGAAAGCGGTGCGGATACCGGCCGCGCCATACAGCGTGAGATCGCCCTGGTAGGCACCGGGCGCGGTATCCGGGAACAGCGCCGCGATGGCCTGGCGGCCGCGCAGGTAACTGGCGCTGCGCGGACCTGACTTGTCGTTGTATTCGCGGCCGCCTGCGCGCAGTTCGGCAAAATACACCTGGCGCGCAAAGATCCGCTGCTGCTCGGCGGGCAAGGCGTCGAAGTAGGCGCGCGCCTGCTCGCCGCTGCCCGCGAAACCGTAGCGCTGCGTCAACCACAGCAGCAGTTCCGCCTCATAGGTCTTGAAGGGCAGGCCCTGGTCTTCACGCGGCCGGCCGGCATCGGCCAGCCGCGCCGGATCCAGGTAGCGCGCCAGGAACCCGGCGTAGTCCGGCCCGGCCGCGCCCACCCCCGCCTGCACGGCGATCGACGCTCCCGGCCGCGGATCGCCCGGCAGCACCGGGCCGAGGCTGCCGATGGCGGCCCGGTCGGCCATCAGCACGTGGCGGCCCGCCGTGACCTCCAGCACGCCCGGCCCCGCCACCTGGAACGTGCTGTACAGGATGTCGCGGCCCGCCGCGACCCGCGAAACATCGAGCCCGTCCCGATGCAGGAACAGATTGCCGCTGGACACACCGTCGCCGATCCCGAAGGTATAGCCGTTGCTGGTGGGCACCGCGGTGGGCTTGCCGATGTCGGTGCCCGAGGCCACGATGTCCCGTCCCGCCATCATCCGGACCGGGCCGGCGGCCTCGAACCAGTTCAGGCCGGCCTGCGGCCCCTGCGCCACGCTGATCAGCTCGCCGCTGCGCAACCCGACGATGTCGCCGTCGCGCGCATATAGCCGCGTCACGGCGTTGGAGCCGGCGGCGCCCGCGGTCGGTGCGCCGAAATGGAACAGTGGGTAATGGATACCGCGCGTCGCGGCGCCACCGCCGGCCCCCTGGTTGCCCAGCAATACCGCATCGCTGGCCAGGGAGTCATAACCGGCGAAGGCGGGGTTGCGCACGCTCGCCATCACGGTCGGATCGGCGCCGGATCGATTGATGGCGTAGCCGCCAGCGTAGATCGAGTCGCCGGCCAGCAGTTCCAGTTGGCCGCGAGCGCCCGGCGCCAGGGTAAGCGAATACGGCACGCCATCGATTTCGCTGTTCAGGTAGCCCGCGGACGCGCCGGCGTAGACGCTGCCGTCGTAGGCGGTGGCGCGCAGTATCGACGGATACAGATAGCGCGCGTCCGAGGCCGACGTGTTGCGCCCCGTCTGCAGCGGTGAATTGCGGGCGCTGTGCGCGGTCTGGCGGCTGGGCGCGAGGTTGCCGCCAGCGCTGGCCAGTTCAATGGCGGTGCTGTCGGTCCACATCGAAAACCAGCTGTAGCCGCCGCCCGCCAGCGCGGTGCCGTCGGGCAGCCGGAACGGCGTGCTGTTGGGCACTGCGACACGGCCAGGGTCGCCAGCCCCGCCCAGCACCAGGTCGCCGCGCGTATCAACGCGCATGACCGCGTCGCCAGGCATCAGCACCAGCCCCCCCGTGGCGCTGGCCAGGGTGGACGTGTAGGGATCGTAGCCGCGGCTTTCCTTGGCGTCCTGCAGGGTCGCGTTGTTGCCATATTGCAGCGCCAGGCCGCCCACCGCGCCCGCCGAGAGGCGCACGCTGCCCCGCAGGTTGATCAGGGCGCCCTGCAGGTCCAGGGCCGGGTCGCCATAGAAGGGCTTGGCGCCCGTCGTCGTCGACACCAGTCCGCGCGCGTTCTGGGTCGGATTCAGCCGGCCGCCGATGCGCACGTCGATATCCCCGCCGCCGGTCAATGCGAGGGCGCCGTCGGCAGCGACGCGGCCGGTGCTGCCCACCGCAACGACCAGGCCCTGGCTGCGCGGGTCCGAAGCGGTGCCGCGCGCGTCGATATTGCCGGCGTCGCCGTCGGCGCGCACGCTGACGTTGCCGCCGCCCAGCGCGCCGAATCCGGTGAAACCGGCCAGCAAAGGCGTGCCATCCTTGAACGAGGCAGGGGCCTGCGTATAGCTGCCGAAGTTGATCCACCATGCCGTGGGTGTGTCACCGCCGTTGGCGCTGCCCGTGCCCTGGCGCCACAGCCAGTTGCCGACGCCGACGCTGGGATCGATCACGCGTCCCTCGAGGGACGCGGGCACGGTCCTGCCCCATACGTCGCCGCGCAGCGCGCCGCCGGCATACAGGTCGAGATTGCCGCCCGCCTCGGGATACCAGGCCTGGTAGGCGCCGTCCGCCACGAACGGCTCATAGGTCGAGGCGTAGGCATCCCCCAGCACCGTGCCGCCATAACGGCCGCGCGACAGCAGGTAGGCCGGCGCCACGTCGGCCGCTTGCGTGCCCGCCGTGTAGACGCCATAGGCCGACCGCAGGCTGATGTCTCCCCCCGCCGCCAGCGCCAGATCGCCCGTGCCCGTGCGCAGCACGCTGAAGTTCTGCGTATGGTTAACGATCGTCAGGGTGGTCTTGTTCGCGACGCATTGATCGGGAAATGTCTTGCACAGCGCCAGGTCGCCATCGGCCACCGGCTCGCCTCCGGGGAACCCCAGCCAGTTGTCCTCGGCCCACACCCAGGGCGGCGGCGGCACGCACAGGCCGGGCGTGACATCGCACAGCCACTGCATTTCGTCCGGCACCGGTTTGCCCGGTTCGGCGCCGTAATCCGGCGCGTCAGGCCCCCACACCAGCCGGGCGTTGCCCTGCTCCAGACTGACGTTGTAATGGCTGTCGGCCAGCGTCAGGTGGCCTGCGCCCGGCAGGACGCGGCGCGGATCGGCCGCCTCCAGGTCGGCGCCCGCCACCAGCTGGACCGACCACGACTGGCTGCCGGCGGGCAGCATCGGCGCCAACGCCCAATTGCGCCGCTGCGCCGCCGTGGCGTCCGGCCGCAATGGCACGTATTCGGTGCCGGCCGGAAGCATCAGCTTGGCCTGCGACGGGATCAGCGCGCCCAGCTTGAGCGTGATCGTGCCCGCCAGACGCAGCACGTTGGCCTCATTGCCCTGGGTGGTGTGCAGGTTCGGCAGGGCCACGTCCGCCGGCCAGGTGAACGCCTGCAAGGCCGTGCCCTGCGCCAGCAGCGTGCCCGCGCCCAAGCGCGTCCCCGCAGGCAGTTCCACGGCCTGCGCCAGCACGGTGCCGGCCCCGTACAGCAACTGTCCGGCCGCATCGCGCACGTCCCCGGACACCACCGTGCCCGGGGCCAGCGACAGGCTCTGGTCCAGCACCGCCTCCACCGGCAGGCGCGTCCCCGCCGCCAGCGTGGTCGCCTGCAAGGGCAAGGGGTAATTCAGGGTGCGCCCGCCCGGGAACTCGGTGCCTTCGGCCAGCTCCACTCCCCCGCGCGGCAGGACCACGTCACCGCCGAAGGGCTGCGTCCCCGGTGTCAGGATCCAGCCGTTCTCGTCGTCCGGCGACGCCGGCGGCGGGGCGAAACCGTCGTTGATGCTGCCATATACATCCAGGTTGCCCTTGGCCCGCAGCACCAGCGCGCCCGCCTCGCCGGAGCCATACGCGGCGCCCAGCGGCGTGCGCGGATTCAGGCTGGCATAGCGATAGCCCGACAGGTCCAGGTCGCCTTGCACGACCAGGTCGCCGTCCGCACTGCGGCTGACGATCTCGACGCCGGGCCGCAGATGGAACACGTCGCGATAGACGGCATTGTTCAGGCCGGCGAGCTTGCCGCCGAGCAGGTTGCCGTTGGCCAGCGCGCGGCCCATGAAAGCCGCACTGTCGGCATGCTTTTCGTTCAGGTAATCCTGGTCGATGATCTGGTATTCGCGCCCGCCGCTGCGCTCGGCGGGATCACCGGGACGGGCATCGTCGTAGCGCTGCGTGGCGATCAGCGTGATTGCCTTGGCGCCCTCGATGGCCAGAGGTCCGCGCGCCTCGATGGCAATGTCGCCATATGTGGCGGCGGCATCCGGCGCGCCGCCCCCGTTGATGCCGGCGTTGCCGGCCGCATCGACGCGCGGCGCCAGCAATTCCAGCGTGCCGCGCGCGGCGCCATCGTGCTGCCCCGCCGCCGTGCCTTGGGTGGCCGCCGTGCCATGGCGCAAGTCGATGCGCGCGCCCCCGGCCAGGGTCAGCACGCCCTGGCCGGCATTGAGTTCGACGACGGCGCGGTTGGGCGCGTCGATGATCTTGCCGTAGCTGTCCACGCGCAGCAGCGTGCCGTGCGCATCGAGCACGGCGCCGGACGCCAGCGTCAGCCCTTCGCGCGCCGCCAGCCGGATGCGGCCGACCCGTTCGCCGCTGGCGTCGACACGGCCCGCCACGGTCAGGTGGCCGCCGTCCAGCGACAGATTGATATCGTTGGCGCGCAAGGCGTCGCCCACCGTCAGGTTGCCCTGCTTGATCTGGAAACTGCGCGCGCCGCTCACGCCGCCCTCGTTCAGGCGTTGATTCAGGGCGTCGAAATCGGCATCCAGCGAGCCCGCCGCGCCCAGGCGCTGCGCGCGAATGTCGATGCTGCCGGCCCGATACGGCACCAGCGTGCCTGCCGCGTCGTAGCGCCCCGACGCGCCGCCCAGTATGCGGCCGAGCAAGGCCACCTCGCCGCCGGTCGGGGACAGCGCCACCGCGCGCAGGGCGCCGGCGTCGTTCTCGCGCGCCGACAGGTCGATCAACGCTCCGCTTTCCTGGCGGATGGCGCCCAGGCCGCTTTCCAGGATCAGTTCGCCGCCCCAGCTGTAGCGCCATACGTCGTTGAAGGCGATGGCGCGGCCCGCCAGGTCCAGCGTGGAGCCCGCCCCTAACAACACACTGTCGCGCCCCGTCAGCGTCAGCTTGCCGCTGGGCAGCACAATGGCCCCGCCGATCCGCACGTTCGCCCCCGTCAGGCTCAGCTCCGCGCCCAGCGCCTGAACCGGCGCGACCGGCGCGCCCGCCGGCGCCACGACCCGCACGTCGCCACCCGCGATGAAACGGTTGACGGAGCCGGCGACACCGGTCAGCAGCGGCGTGTTCACCGTCAGGTCGCCACCGCTGTACGCGTAGCCACCGCTGCCATAGGCGCCTTGCGACTGGTACACCGCCAGGCTGCCACGATGGTTCGCGGTGACGCGTTCGCTGGCATTGAGCACGACAGCGCCGAAGCCCAGTGCCAGGCGGGCGTTGTCGTCCACGCCGTTGGGCTGCGCCCCCTGGCCGTAGCCGAACTCGATGCGCTCGGCGTCAATGCGCAGGGTGCCCCGGCCGGTGCCGGCGCCGCCCGCCGCCACCGCGCCGGGCGCCTGCGTGGCCCCGTTCCAGACCAGATGCCCGGTGCGGATGGCGGCCTCGTCGCCGCTTTCACCGTAGCCGTACAGGGCCGGCGTGCCCAGCGCCAGTGTGGCCAGGCTGTAGCGGCCGCTGGCCGGGTCGCGCGTATCGAGCGCCACGGAGCCATAGAAATTGATGGCGTCGCGCGCGGTCAGCGTCAGCACTTCGAGCCCCGGCGCGCCGCTACTGACATCGCCACGCAGGAGCCGGGCGAGAATTTCCTGGTTCAAGGTCAGGCCGCTCGGCAGCACGCCACGCGCCGCCGCCTGCTCCAGCGCGGTGGCCGTGCCGACATTGACTGCGCCGACCGCCAGCGTCAGGTTGCGGGTTCCGTAGCGCACCGCCTCGCCCAGGTCGAACACGCCATTGACCGCCGCGGCGATGGTGCCTTCGGAGTACAGCCCCGTTGCCGAGGGACACGGCACCGCCGCGCAGGTGCCGATGCGGATCGACCCGGCGGCCTGCGCGTCGGGCGCCAGCACATCCAGGCGCCCATTGGACAGCGCCAACAGCGCCACCGCGCCAGGCTGGAAGGCATAGCCCTGCGTCGAATCCACCGACGGCGCGCCGCGTCCCAGCGTCGACAGCCCCGCGCCGGCCTCGACTTCGATCTCGCGCGACGAGACCAGGATCTCGGGCGTGGCCAGCTGCGCACCGGACCGCAGGATCACCCGCTGCGCGCCGCCCTGGAAGGTGTAGAAGCGGCCGCCCTGTCCATACTCGACCACCGGCAGGGCGCCGATCACCAACCGGTTGGCACCCAGGGCCGCCAGCGCATCCGCCTGCACCGATGCGCCGCCAAAGCCGGCGCTCGGCGCCTGGCCGGCCGGCAGGATTTCCACCTGGCTGCTGCCGCCGTTGAGCGCCGCGGTGCCGGCGAAACCGCCCGCCGCCGCCCGGAAATCGGCAACGCCGTCAAAGCGCAGCGCCTGGCCGTCGGACGTCCCCGGGAATATCGTCAGCCGCAGCGTGCGCGCGTCGGCCGGCAACATCGCGCGCGGCACGCCCCGCCTGACCGCGTCGGCACGCACGAAGCTGGCGTAGCTGGTCTCGTTGTATTGCGAATAGGTTCGCAGCACGGCGGCCGGCGTCAGGATCACCTGGCTCGGCAAACTGTCGGCCAAGGCCGTGCCGGCAGTGGACAACGTGCCGCTGGCCGCCCATGACAGGTTGCGCAGCCGCATCGGCGCGATGGCCGGCCCCGCGGCCGCGGCGCCGTTGATCTCGACGCGGAAGGCGCCCGGCAACAGCGCGAAGGTGGAAGGCATCAAGGTATAGGTGCCGGCCGGCAAGCCGGGCACGCCCGCGCCCACCGTGATCTGGCGCCCCACGCCCGGCCTCGACGCGCCTGCCTCGCCGCCCGCGGGCGCATAGCCGGGTTGCGCGCCCGGCACGATGGCATAGACCGGATGGTCCGCCAGGGCCGGCAGGAAAAAACCGCCGTCGGGCGTGTTGCGCACCAGCGGAAAGTAGCGCGCATCGGTTGAACCGCCGCGGCCCGACACGAAGCCAGCGCCGGCCAGTTCGCCGCCGCCCGACAGATCCAGCAACGCGCCCGGCGCCGCATCCACGTCGCGAAACGCCAGCGTGATGCCGGTGCGCAGATAGGCGCCCTGCTCGAAGCCCGTCGCCCCGCCCACGCCGACCAGCGCCACCTCCTCGCCCTGGAACCGGTATGACACCCCATCCGAGGTGCCGCCGTAAGGCATCACCAGGCCGGCGCCGCTGACGGACGTGACGCTGCCCGGCAGCAGGGTCAGGCGCCGTGTCCCCAACCGTTCGCTCAGGTCGCCCAGGACGATCGCGCCCAACGGGGCCCGCAGCACGCCACCCTGCTCGACGCTGGCGGCGGCCAGGCGCAGCGTGCCGAACGCGGAATACGGCACGGGCGGCAATGCCGCGGCCGCGTCCACACGGCCGACGCGCAAGGTCCGCGCCGGATCGAACACCAGTGCGCCGGATGCGAGGTCGCGGGTGTGGCCGGCCAGCACCTCCGCATCAGCTCCCGTGGCCGGATAGAGTTGCGCGGCGACCAGATCCAGGTCGCCGCGCGTCCACAGGCGCGTGCGCGGCTGATCATCGTTGGGGGCCAGGAAGCGCATGTCGCCGCCGCTGCGCAGCTCGACACGGTCAAAGCCTGGTCGCGTCACCACGAGCGGCGTGGCGCCGGCGACTTGGATCTGGCCCTGGGTGCCAAAGGACAGGCTGTTGCCGACCTCCAGCAAGCCGCCGGCACGCACGGTGAAGTTGCCCGCCCCCACCGTGGCCGCATCGCCGAACAGCACCCGGGGCCGCGTCAGGCCATTGGTGGCGAAGTATCTGCCCGGGCCCGACAGGCGCACATACGGGGCCGACAGCATCACCCGGCTGTCCGCCGCGTCGGCCCCCGTCGCCAGGGAAAACGCGCCGGCATAAAGCCGCAGACTGCCCGCGGCCGCCAGGTCGACCGCGCCGTCAAAGGACATCAGACCGTTGGACAACAGGCCGATGTGATCGAAGCCCGCGCCGGCCAACACGCGCGCCAGGTCCAGTCGCGCCTGGCCATAACGCGGCTCGCCCGCGGCGGCGCCGCTCGTCAGCACTAATTCGCGCGGCACTTGCACCGCGGCCGTGGCCGTATCACCGCCCCATAGGCGATACAACGGCGTTTCCAGCGCGATATCGAGCGTGCCGCCAGCGGCCCCGGGGCCTCCCGCGCGCGCCGCCAACTGGCCGTCCAGCTGCACGCCCAGGTACGAACTGAGCGAAATCCGGCCGCCATCGCGGTCCAGCCGCAGCGGCCCGACGCCCTGCACGTCCAGATCCACGCTGGCGCCCGAGGCCTCCAGCCGCGCCCCGGGCCGCACGATCACATAGGCATCGGAGGAGGTCGCGGTGGCGCGCTCGTGGTCGATTTCCCCGCCGATGACGATGGCGCCGCCCTGATCCGCCACGCCGTACCTGCGCCCGCGCGCGTCCACGCCAGCCTCGGCGCGGCCGGCGACATCCAGCAGCGCCTGCTCTCCCACCAGAATGGACCGGTCGTGGACCCGTCCGCTGGCGGTTTCCACCGACTCGGCCACGTCGATATCGCCCAGCCGCAATTGCCGGATGTCGATCCTGCCGCCGGCGGCGCTCAATGCGCCCAGCACCGTGATCTGGCCCGCGCCCCGCAGCCGCAGGGTCTGGCCGGGGTCGACGGTGACGCGCGCGCCGCGGCCGATCGTCAGCGCCGCATCGACGTCGGCGCCGGCCGTCGCCAGGTTGCGGCCGCTCTGCAGTGACAGGCTGGCGCCGCGCCGGCGCGTGATCGTTGCCGCCACCGGATCATGCTGATAGACCGGCGGCAGCCAGGCTTGCAGCGCCACGGCCGGCCGCGAGCCGGTCGGCACTTCGGCCGCATCGGCGCCGGGCCGGTAGACCGGCATCGCGACGTCGATGCGCGCGTCGTCGGCCACGGCCAGGCCTTCGCTGCCCGCGATCTGGTAGCGCGAAAAGCCGCGCTGGAACAGCGCCGCCTCCAGCATTAGCGCGCCGTCGCCCGCCGCGCCGGCATCGCCGAGCACCACCTTTGGCGCCGTTACCGCCAAGGTGCCGCCGCCCTCCACCCCATAGCCGCGCAAGTCGGCCGCCAGGCGCAAGCGGCCGCCTGCCGAACCGTCGGCCGCCAGCGTCTCCAGCGTGATGTCGCCGCCCCTGCCGCCGGTCAGCTTGCCCGGCGCGCGCAATGCGGCGCCCGAGCCCACGTCGATCGTGCTGCCCGCATCCAGCAGCAGATCGCCGCGTCCTCGCACCGACACGCTGCCGCCATCCAGATAAGCCAGGGCGCCGGCCTGCGCCGGCGCCAGATTGCGCCACAGCCCCGACGCGTCCAGGCGGGCGTTCGCGCCCAGCGCCACGCGCTCGTCCGCGCCGTTGCCGCCCGCCAGGGTGTCGAGCATGCCGGTCGGCGTGGCCTGCGTCATGACGCTGCCCAGGCGCAGCGCGCCCCCGCGCGCGCTCAACGTGGCGTCCACCGACACCCGCTCGGCAAACAGCGTGATCTCGCCGCCGGGCGCCACCGTCAGGTCGGCGCGCGCGTCAATGTCGGCGGCGGCGATCCTGACGGCGCCCAGGCCCGACGCGCTCAACCGTGCGCTGTCGAGCAAGAGGTTGGCGCCGCGGTCCGCGGGCAGGGCGGTGTCCAGTTCCAGGCCGCCGGCGATGGCTGCCACCCACCCGTCCAGCACGACGCGCGCGGCGGTGTTCTGATTGCGTTCCAATGTGTACCGCAACGCCCCGGTGCGCTTGTCGTAATAGGGCGTGTAGGCGCCCACCACCAATTGCGCGCCGCGCGCCGCGGCGCGTTGCGATTGCTGGTAGCCATCCAGGTCAGAGCGCGCGGCGACGCTCTGGCGCTCGCCCAGGAAGGTGGCGCCGAGCAGTTCGCCCTCCAGCACCGCGCCGCTGGTGCCCACCAGCAGCCTGCCCGCATCGCGGCCCACGGTATAGCCGGTCTCGAATCGCTCGCGCGGGGCGAGCAGCGGGTTGTAGAAATACCTCGTCTGGCCCCAGCGCGCGCTGCGCGCCTCGTACCCCAGGTACAGGCCGGCATAGGCCAGGTCGCCCGGCGCGCGCGACACCTCATACAAGCGGCCGTCCGCGCCTCGCAACCAGCTCTGGCGGATCATGCCGTCCTGCACGTCCAGGGTGCCGCCGGACAGATTGATGGACGAACCGGCGCGCGTCACCACGTCGCCGCCACTGAACTCGACATTGCCGCCTTGCGCCATCCATTCGCCGACCGCGTGCGGCCGCGTGCCGAGATAGCCGCTCACTTCCAGTAGCCCCCCCGCCGTGTACCAGCGATCGGTGGCATAGCCGTTGGTTCCCGCCGGCACCCACACCAGCTCGCGCAGATCCACCCACACATCGCTGCTGTTGAGCTTGCCGCTGTCGCGATTGAGCGGGGCGTCGCGCTGCTCGTTGCCCTGCACGTTGATTTTGATGTTGTTGTTTTCCATGGCGACGGGCACGCCCACCGCGCCGGCCACGTCCAGCACCGCGCCGTCGCGCAGCAGGCTGCGCCGGGCGGCGTGGACCACGATCTGCCCGCCCGTGGCCAGCGTCATGGAATCCGCCGCGAAATCGACCGTGCCGCCGCTGCGGATTTCCACGCGGGACAGGTCGCGCCGGTCGCTGCCTGCCGCGGCCATGGGCGCATCGGTCTGCGCGCCCAGGGGCACGCGCAGGCCATCGCGCTGGCTGTCCAGCGCCAGGTCGCCGCCCCGATCCAGCAGGATCGCCGTGGCGCTGCCTGCGGCCAGCGTGATCCGGCCATCCGCGCCCGCCGCGGCCAAGTGCAGGGTGCCGCGGGCGTTCACCGAAGTGCTCGACAACAGCACACCGCGTTGCGCCACCTCGGCGCCGGTCAATGTCACGTCGCCCAGGGCGGCCTGGATCAGGCCGGTGTTTTCGACACGGCCCGTCGCGCCCGCGGGCGTCACCTCGTTGCCCCGGGTGGTGGACAACTGATTGCCCGCCGTCCCCTGCCCGCGCTTGATGACGAAGC
Source organism: Achromobacter sp. KK8 (assembly GCF_054188005.1). Lineage (NCBI taxonomy): Bacteria > Pseudomonadati > Pseudomonadota > Betaproteobacteria > Burkholderiales > Alcaligenaceae > Achromobacter > Achromobacter sp. KK8. The sequence continues at coordinate 5,808,986 of NZ_CM135178.1, forward strand.
TGTCGCCGGCCGCCAGTTGTGCCTGGCCCCCCGGGGTATCGATCGTGCCGGCGTTGACGGCCTCCTTGCCCAGCAGCAGCACATAACCGCCGCCCGTGGTCGAGGAGGCCGGCGTCGAGGTCTGGAGGCGCGCGCCCGCCTGCACCTCGATGCGGCCGGCGGCGTCGCGGAAAGTCGGCTGGCCATTGTCGCCATACAGGCCATTGCCGCGGAACTGCGCGTCGCTCATGGTGGCGGCGGCCACCACCAGGTTGCGCGCATTGACCTGGCTGGTGCCGCTGAAGATCACGCCGTTCTGGTTCACCACCAGTACCGTGCCGTCGGCCTGGATCGCGCCCTGGATCTGGCTGGGCCGGGCCGACGCGCCCACCACCCGGTTCAGCACCGCGTCGTCGGCCTTCTGCTGGAACCGCAGCGTGGTGTTGCGGCCCACGTTGAACGTGTCCCAGTTCAGAATCGCCCGCGACTGCGTTTGCTCGATGGTCACCAGTTGGCGCCCGCCCTCGGTGCCGGTGCGCGGCTTGTTGGCGCCTTCCCATTTGGCCTGCGCGCCCTCGGCGATCCACAGCCCGCCCTGCGTCAGTCCGTCCGGCACGGCGGCGCCGTTGGCCGCCGCGGCCGCGCGCGCCGCCGCCTGCGCCGCCTGCTGCGCGGCCACCGCCGCGGCGGTGCGATTCAGGTTGTCCAGCGAGCGCTGCAACTGCTGGCGCGACTGCGCCTGCTGGCGGGCGCTGTTGCCGATGCCGGCCAGGCTGCCGTCGGGCATGCGGCCGGTGCGCTGCGCGGTCGACTGCACCGCGCCCTTGTCCGCGAACCAGGCCGGGCTGAAGGCGCGCGCCTGCGCCTGCGCCGCGCCGCTCCAGCCGCCCGCCACCAGCAGCACCGCCAACGCCTGCGACACCTGTGTCGGACGCCAGCGCGGACGCCCGCGCCCCGCCTTACGCGCCCTCAATGCCCTACCGCCGCGTTGCGCCAACCGTGTCTGCATGATCGTCCTTCCTCATTCCTATCGGGGTGTCGCCACCTGGAACAAGACAGACGGATGGAAAAATGCCGACCGGAACCCTGTCATAAATAATTCATGCAGCTTCCCGGCCCGACATTGGTGGCAGCTCAGGACAGCAACACCACGCCTCCGGGCAATCGAGTCACCTCGGCGCCGTAAGCGTCACGAATCAACTGCTCGGCGTCCGCCACCTGCGCCAGCGCGAAGCGCGCCTGCACCCGGCGCCGGCCCAGCCGGCTGTTGAGCAGCACCAGGCGGCCGCGACGATAGCGGTTCAGTTCCCCCACCACGTCCGCCAGCGGCACCCGATCGAACACCAGCCAGCCGCGGCGCCAGGCCGTTACGGCCTCGGTATCCGCCGCCACCGGCGGCATCACCCGCTGGCCGTCGTAGCGCAGCTCCTGCCCGGCGGCCACGTCATACGCCCCCCGCGCGTGCGCCAGCCGCAAACTGCCGGACAGGCAGCACAAGCTGGCTTCGCCGTCGAGATAGCGCAGGTTGAACCGCGCCTCGCGCGCGGTGATGCGGCCGGCGCCGGCCACCACCTGTGTCGCCGGCGCCGCCGCTTCGCCACGCGCATTCAGCGGCCGGCCAACGCGGACTTCGGCCTCGCCCGCCTCCAGTTCGATCACCGCGCCGGCGTCGGGCGCCGAGCGCACGTTGATGCGCGTCTGAGTATTGAGCTCCAGTTCCAGCGCCTCGCCCAGCGCCACCCGCCGCTGCTCGCCGGTGGCGGTGCGGTAATCGGCGCCGAATTCTCCCAGGCCGGGCCACAGTCCCAGCGGAGGACGCCAGGCCAGATACGCGACCGACGCCGCCACCGCGCCCCCCAGGAAGGCGCGCCGGCCCGACGGCGACGGACGACGCGGCGCGGCCCATGCCTTCGCCTCTTCGCGCACCGCCGGTCCCAGCGCCTGCCACAGGCGCTTCTGTTCGGCGAACGCGGCCTCGTGGCGCGCGTCCTGGCGCAGCCAGGCGCGGAATGCCTGCGCATCGGCCTCGGTTGCGGCGCCCGAAGTCAGCATCAACAACCATTCGCGCGCATCGCGGTCATGCGCCGACGCCTCGCCCCTGCGCCTTCCTGGCAGCCCCGTCAGCGTCATGTTTCGTCTTCCTCGCCGGCGCGTCGCGCTGGCTCCTCCTGCGCTTGCAGCACCTTGCCGCAATGGACCAATGCGCGCTTGAGCTCCTTGGACACGATGCGTTCCGACACGCCATAGCGCCTGGCGATCTCCGCATGCGGCACGTCGTGCACCCGGGCAGCCAACAGCATCTGCTGGGTGCGCTCGGGCAACTGGCGCAAGGCGCGACGGAACGCGTCGATCTGGCTGCGGCCTTGCGCGATGCGTGCCGGATCGGCGGCTTCGTCCGTGCCGCCGATCAGCTCGCTGATCTCCACCCCCGTCAATAGACGTGAATCACGGCGGCGCTGGTCCTCGGCGATGTTCAGCGCCACCCGGAACAGATAGGCCGCCGGCTGCTGGATCGACGAACTCGCCGGCAGGTCGTTCACTTTCAGGAAGGCTTCCTGCATCGCGTCATGGGCCAGGTCATCGGACCCCAGTCGGCGCCTGAGCTGGCTGCGGAAATCGTTGTAGCGCTCCAGGAACAGCGCGCGCAGCGAGCCCGGCGACCTGTCATCCCGCATGGCCCGCCCCTCGCGGCGCGGCGCAGTCGTCAGCGCCACCGGCCCGCAGCAATATCGTCACCGGCTGCCGCATGCCGGCGGGCAATGGCCCGGCCGTCACCCCGCGCAGCGCGGTCTCCAACCGGCGATTCAATGGCGCCGATCCCGTGTCCGAGACCCAATCCACCCTGTCAACGCGCCAGGCCTTGTCGAACCAGAGCTTGGCGAGGGCGCGATAGCGGCCCGGCTCGGCCCGCGAGCCCCTGCACAGCGCCTGTTTGAGCGCGCCTTGCAGCGCGGCCGCGTAGGGCGTGTCTCGCAACCGCGCCGCGCTGGCCGCGCGCACCGCCGGCGCCGTGTGCGGCGCGGCCACCAGCGTGAACGAATGCGTGCTGGCATAGCGGATCGCCAACGGCGCCCCCGCCAGCAGCCTGCGCAGGGCATCCCCGGGGGTATAGGTGCCTATCACCGCGGGCGCGTGTCGGCCGGCGGTCAAGGCGGTGTCGACCAGCACCGTGCGGCCGCTGGCCAGGCTGTACTCCGCCAGCGCCTGGTCCAGCGGCTGCGCGGCAATGGCGAATGCCATCTCGCGCGGCGGCGCCCCGGCGCTGCCCGCGCCGGCCAGCGCCCACATCCCCAACGCCAGGCAGGCGCGTCCCATCCAGCCCCCGCCCGGCGGACAGGCAAAGGTCATGGACGCCAACATGGAGGAAAAATGCCAGGCATTGCCGTTGTCGCGAGTGCCGGCGCACCCGCCTCGAAGGAAAGGCGCCATGCTAGGACGCGTGAATGACGCAATCGTGACACGCCACATGCACGCGGCGCCGGCCCGCCACGCAATCGTCACCTGCGCGCGATCATCTGTCCCTATACTGATGGCACGGTGGCCACTGGCCGCCGGGCCTTTTCCAAGGAGCCCGCATGCGCATCCCTTGCCCCTTTCCGCACCGCGCCGGTCTGCTGTTGCTGGCCGCGCTGGCGCTCGCGCCCCTGACGGCGGGCGCCCAGACCGCGCCCGCCGCGCAGGCCACGCCGGTGCCGCCGCCCGCGTCGACGGCCGGGCCCGCGCCCGGCGGCGCCTGCATCGAGACCGAGGTCAACGGCTACCGCGCGCTGTCGTATGGCTGCCTGAACCAGAAGATGGCGCCCGACGCGGCGCCCAGGCCGCCGCCCGCGCTGGGCTCCGAAGCCATCACGCAACGGCCGCCCAACCAGATGGGCCTTCCCACGCCCGCCACCATCGGCAACCGCATGGGCAACACCTTCGGCACCTCGGCCTATCCGCAGCGGCCAACGCCGTAGGGCGTCTTCAGCGCCGCGCGTTCAGGCCGTGCGGCTGATGAAATAGATCTTCTTGACGAAGGTATCGACTTCCCAGCGGCCGGTATAGCCCTCCGGCATCACGAAGGCCTCGCCCACGGTCAGTTCGTGCACGGTGCCATCCGGGTCGACCAGGCGCGCCGCGCCTTCGACGATGTAGCCGAATTCGATGTAGCCGGTGGTATTGGACTGGAAACTGCCGGCCGTGCTCTCCCACACGCCGGCCTCGGCGCGGCCGCCGTTGCCTTCGAACGCGGTCACGGTACGGAACGCCGCGTCGCCCGAGAGGGGACGCTTGGGCTTGCCGGGCACCGGATTCTTCATGGGGCCGGCGTCGATGCGGACCAGCCGCGATTGATCATGCTTCACTGCGCTTTCCTTGGAGTTCAATGCGCCGCCACCACGAGCACCTCGGCCGCGCCGCGGCTGACCGTGCGCATGCGATGCGGCAGTTCGGAATCGAAATAGAGCGAATCGCCGGCGTCCAGGCGGAACTCGCGTTCGCCGACCTGGACCTCGATGGCGCCCTTGAGCACCAGCAGGAATTCCTCGCCGGGGTGCGGAAACACCGCGGCCGCGTCGGGAAACTCGCGCGGCGGGTGCACGATGAAGGGTTCCATGGCCTTGACCTTGCGGCGCCCGGCGAGCGATTCGTAATGGTATTCAGTACCCAGGTCGCGCCGCTGCAGCGCTTCGCGATCGGCCACCCGCACCAGGCTGACGACCTCGTCCTGCGCCGCGCCATCGCCGCCCACCAATTGCGACACGCCCACGCCATAGGCTTCGGCCAGCCGCAGCACGGTGGAGATCGAGGGCTCGCTCAGGCCCCGCTCCAGCTTGGACAGATAGCTCTTGGTCAGGCCCGTGCGCTCGCCCAGCTGTTCCAGGGACAGGGATTGTTGGCGGCGCAGCGCGCGCAGGCGGTGAGGCAGGTCGATCATGGGCGGGAAAATGGCGGAAACGACCGGTAAGCATGCCCGAAACCCGTCCGGCCGTCGAGTCGGCCTCCCCTGCCCATCCGGGGCGCCATGACCGGCCCGCGCCCCGGGGCGGATCGCGCTACGCGCCCAGCACGTCCGGGTGCTGGCGCAACGCCCGCCGCGCGTAGTACGAAAAACCCACCTGCGAGCGCTTGGGCGTCAGGATCCAGTCGTGCGCCTCGCGCCCCAGCGCCGGCGGAATCGGCTGGATCTTGCCGGCCGCCATCGCCAGCAACTGCATGCGCGCGGCGCGCTCGAACTGCAGCGCCAGCACGCAGGCCTCTTCCACCGTGCCCGCGGCCACCAGCATGCCGTGGTGCGACAGCAGGATGGCGCGCTTGTCGCCCAGCGCCGCCGAGATGATCTCGCCTTCCTCGTTGCCCACCGGCACGCCCGGCCAGTCCTTCAGGAACGCCACGTCGCCATACAGCGGGCAGTTGTCCATGTGCGAGACCTCCAGCGGCACCTCCAGCATCGACAGCGAGGCCGCGTGCAGCGGGTGCGTGTGGATGATGCAGTTGACGTCCGGCCGCGCCCGGTAGATCCAGGAATGGAAACGGTTGGCCGGGTTGGGCATGCCGCCGCCTTCCTGCACCCGCAGGTCCTCGTCCACCAGCAGCAGGTTGCCGGCCGTGATCTCGTCGAAGCCCAGGCCCAGCCGCTGGGTGTAGTAGCGGTTCGGTGCCGGCGCGCGCGCCGTGATCTGGCCGGCCAGGCCCGAATCGTGCCCGCCGTCGAACAGGATGCGGCAGGTCAGCGCCAGGCGCTCGCGCAGCGTCCAGTCGGGCGTGTCGAACTGGCGCTGCATCTCGGCCTTGGCCCGCGCGATCAGTTCATCCTTGCCCAAATGCATCGTATCGGCCATCTTTGACTCCTTGCTATGCCGTTTCCAACAACGGCGTAAAGCCCGGCAGCGCGCGCATGCGCGCCAGCCAGGCGTTGATGTGGGTAAAGGCGGACAGGTCGTAGCCGCCCTGCTCCGCCATGCTGGTGTAGGGATAGAGCGCGATGTCGGCGATGGTTGGCGCCTCGCCCACCAGGAAGGCGCGGCCCGCCAGATGCGCCTCCATCCACGCCGCCGCGCGCATGCCGATGCGGCGCCACTCGACCATCGCCGGGTCATCCACCCGCGCCGTGCCGCGCAGGTGGATCAGCAGCCGCGGCTGCGCGAAGGCGTGCATGTGCTGGGTCTGCTCGAAACTCAGCCAGCTGGCCACCTGCGCCTGCGCCAGCCGCCCCTCGGGCAGCCACGGCGAGCCCCGGCCCAGATACCACAGGATCGCCTGCGACTCCGCCAGCCACACGCCTTCGGGCGTGCGCAGCGCGGGCACCTGGCGCCACGGATTGATGCGGCCGAAGGCCTCGGTCTCCAGGTCGCCCTGCACGATGTCGAACGTGCGGCGCGTCAGCGCCAGCCCCATGTAACCGCAGGCCATCCGGATCTTCCAGGCATTGCCCGAACGCAGCGTATCGGCCAGTTCCAGCGGCTGTCCCGCCAAGGGATGCGTGGTCATCGTCAATCCATCCTGATATCGGCGCGCTTGACGATCTCGGCCCATTTCTTCTTTTCGGCCGCGATGAAACGCTGGTATTCGTCCGGCGCGCCGGTGTACAGCTGCGTGCCCTGTGCCGCCAGCCTCGCCTTCAATTCAGGCGAGGCCAGCGTCTGGCGCAGCGCCGCGTTGAGTTTTTCCAGCACCGCCGGCGGCGTGCCGGCCGGCGCGAAGAACGCATTCCACGAGCTGATCTGCAGCCCCGCGTCGCCAGCCTCGCCCGCGGCCGGCACCTGCGGCGCCGACGGCAGGCGCTGGTCCGCCGCCACCGCCAGCGCGCGCAGCTTGCCCGACGCCACGTGCGGCATGATCACCGGACTGGCATCCATCACCACGTCCACTTGCCCGCCGATGGCTGCGTTGACCGCTTCGCTGCCGCTCTTGAACGGCACGTGCACGATATCCACGCCCGCCGTCAGCTTCAGCAGTTCCAGCCCCAGGTGCGGCGAACTGGCCGTGCCCGCCGAACCGAAATTCAGCTTGGCCGGGTGCGCCTTGGCGTACGTCACGAAGTCGGCAAAGTTCGCCGCCGGCAGGTCGCCGCGCACCGCCAGCAGATAGGGCGAGCCGGACACCAGTCCGACCGGCGCGAACTTGTCGGCGTCGTAGCTGAGCTTGGCGTAGATCAGCGGATTCACCACCTGCGTGCCCACCGTGCCCATGAAGATCGTATACCCGTCGGCCGGCGCCGTCGCCGCCACCTGCGCGGCGATCACGCCGCCCGCGCCGGGCCGGTTCTCCACCACCACGCTCTGGCCGAGCGCATCGCCCATGCCCTTGCCCACCTGGCGCGCCACGATATCGGTGATGCCGCCGGCGCCGAACGGCACCACCAGCCGGATCGGATGATCCGGAAACGCGGCCTGCGCGCCGCTACCCGCCCCTGCGGCCACCGCCAGCGCGGCGGCCATGATCATGCGCTTCATAGGTTTCCCCTTGTGTTCGCCGCTGGATCGCGGCTATGACACAAAGTGTCCTATAGAGCATTGATTTTCCGCAAGGGAAATGTGATTGGGGGAATCCCTGAGCGGGGGGGCGCTTGTTGCCAGTGGCGGCTTTCGGCTGTGGATTCAAGCGGACAGTCTCCCCGTGCAGTTCCATAAGGCCAATTAAGGGAAAAAGGGTAAAATGGGCAAAATGCCTATTAAGGCTCAACCAAACCCGCTGTAGGGAGAACGATCATGGCTGCTTCCGCATTGCTCGCTGAACCTATCACCCGCCTGCCGGCGAAGCCCGCCTCGGCAGTCAAGAAGGACGGCTGGCGGGGTGTCGTCCGCAGTCTTGCCGCCGCCGAAGGAAGGCTCGTCGTCACGAACCACGATGAGCCGGAGGCCGTGATCATGACGGTGGCCGAGTACACACGGATCATGGACGCGCTGAGCGCTGCCCAGGCCGCCGTGCCGGACCCGGTCGAAGACCTGCGCCGCAGCTTTGATCAACGACTTGCCGCGCTGTCCGCCCCCGACGCGGCCGAGCGCTTGCGAAGCGTTATGCGCAACCCCGGGCCGTTGGCTGGCCGGGTTAAGGCCGGATCCACATTTTGATGGAACGCCCGATTCTGTACGTGCTGGCGGGAGTGAATGGCGCCGGCAAAAGCTCAGTGGGCGGCCATATCCTGACTCAGGCCGGCATGGCCTGGTTCAACCCTGACACTTTCGCTCGTGAGCTTGTACAGCGCTTGGGCCGATCCCAGGAACAGGCCAATGCCGAGGCCTGGGCGGAAGGGGTGCGGCGGCTGGACGCGGCCGTGGCGGCGGGCGGGTCGTTCGCCTTCGAAACCACCCTGGGCGGCCAGACCATCGTGGAAAAGCTCATCGCCGCGGCGTCGACACACAATGTGCTGGTCTGGTACTGCGGCCTGCGCGACGCCGAGCACCATATCGCGCGAGTGCAGGCCCGGGTGGCGCGCGGCGGCCACGACATCCCCGAAGAACGCATCCGCGAACGCTGCAAGACGTCCTGCCGCAATCTGCTGAAATTGATGCCGCACCTGGTCAGCTTGCGGATCTACGACAACAGCGTGGACGTAGAGCCTGGCGAGGCCGTGCCTGAGCCGGCTCTGGTCCTCTACGTGGACGAGGGCCAGGTGCACTATCCCACTTCGCTTGCGCAGATGCGGGACACGCCTGATTGGGCGAAGCCGCTCGTTGAGGCCTCGTTGTCGGCCAGCGAGCAGTGCAGCCTGCGCTCGGTATAAAAAGGGCTGCGCCGGGGCGGCACCTCGGACCTGGTAGGCGCGGACGCTGGACCCGCAGCGGGGGATCACCCGCGCCACTTGCCACCAGGCGCCGGTGGGCAGCGTCGCTGGCGCAGGGTTGCAGCGGCCAGTTGACGGCGGTGCAGGTTGAGCGCCATGACGGACCATTGCCGTCGGTCCGGGCCTTCGATCCGCCCCAAACGGCAGCGTCCGCGCGCTGACCCCGCGCTCCGCTGCCCCGCTATCCCGGCAGCTTGCCGTGCTTGTGCTTGGCGCGTTCGGCCAGTCGCAGCGCCATGTCCTGCTGGCGCTGCATCAGGTCGGCGATCTGCTCGGCATAAAGATCGATGAGATCGCCGCCCACCGGCTCCGGATCAGCCCCGTCGTCGATCGCCACGACGGCCCCCGCCTGGTCCACGCCCCAGATCCGGCTGCCGTCGCCCACGATCTTCAGCACCGGCAGGATGCCGGGCAGACCGGCCTCTGCAAGCTGACGCTGTTGCGCCGAAATGCTGGCCCATTCAGGCAACTCCGGCGCATCGATGCCCAACAGCACCACGCCGCGCCAGAAGGTCCAGGCCGGGCCGACTTCGAACTCCTTGGCGCGCGGCCAGACTTCCTCGCGCGCCATCACGCACAGGCCGTTGGTGCGCTGGCAAAAGGCCGCGAACGCCGCCGGCAGCGCGAACCCGACAGCGGCCTCCAGGCTCGCGATCGCGGCCGCATCGGGCGCGGGCGCGGCCACCACCTCGAAATACGCGGCGTCCACGGGGTCCAGGATCTCCCATATGCGTTTGTGGAACTGTTCGGCGGTCATGGTCATGCAAGTTTCCTGAATCAAAAGACAAGTCCCGGCCCGCCGCCAGGACGGGAGGTCGGAACGGCACAACACTATAGCCGCGAAGGTAGCCGCGTGGCCCCCGGTTTGGCGCGACATCGGCGGGCAGTGGCATCTCTCCGATGGCCGGCAGCCGGCGGCCCGCGGCGATCAATATCTGGGAGACTCATTGCGGAATGCGCCGCCTCGGCATCGTCTCCATTGCACACGCTCCTCACGGGCGCCGCATGCCGCGATACCAGCCTCCCGGACATAGCGCGGCGAGTGCATGCCGCGCCTGCGGACGGCACGATTGCACAAGAAGTCCTTGAAGCTCCAAGTCCGGGCAAGCCTCAGTACCGATCATCCGAGGACCGCGCAGAGGACGCGGGAATTGCTACGCGCGCAGGCGCTGGCCAACCCGCCTCATACGCCTGGCCATGCGAATCCTGATACCTGACATCCGGGTCGCGACCGTCGCGGATCGCAACCCGGCCGCCGGTCGGTTCACCGTGATGTTCGCCTGTTTCGTCGCGCTGCATCGTGATGTCCTGCCGGGGACGCCGGGGAGCGATACCGGCGAATTCTTCCCCTGAGTCGATGTTGCGGGACGATGCTAATCTGCCCTGATTCATCCGGAGAGGACATGGCATGGATCGAATAGCCGACCGCTATCTGAGGTTTGCCAAAATCGAAGCAGCTGGGCGATCGCCGTTGTACGAACAATGGGCATTCCATGTGGCGAAGTCGTTTTCCGCATTGACATTTCTCCGCGGATTGCCTGCCGATAAGCAGCAGCCCAACCTGCTGTTCGCGGCGCTGCGCCATACGGCGGGCTTGCCTCGATCACCTGCGGAATGCGATGCGGCGCTGGCGCGCCATGACGCTGAAATTCGCGCGCTCATGCTGGCCCGCTCCACCCAGACCAACGAACCCGGGCGCTGCGCGGTACTGATGCCCGCCATCGCCACGATCCCGGGCAAGATTGCGTTGATCGAGGTGGGCGCGTCGGCGGGACTATGCCTGCTGATGGAAAGGTATGGCTACGACTGGGGCGTGCAGCGCCTGACACCGGATGTGGGCGTTTCGGACTACCCCGTCCTGTCCTGCGCGGTCACCGGCACGCCACCGCTGCCCCGCAGGTATCCAGACATTGTGTGGCGGGCGGGGCTGGACTTAAGCCCGATCGATGTCCGCCTCGACGCAGATTTGAAATGGCTCGAAACCCTTGTCTGGCCCGAGGACGAGCATCGGCTCGCACGGCTTCGGTCAGCGCTGCGCATCTGTCGGCGCGAACCGCCCCGGATCATCAGAGGCGATCTGCTGCGCGACCTTGCCTCTGTGGTCGCGCAAGCGCCAGCAGATGCCACCGTCGTGGTGTATCACTCAGCCGTCCTCAACTATGTGACCGATCAGGCGCGGCGCAATGAATTCGCGCGGGCAATGCTGGCGTCACGCTGCATTTGGATCAGCAACGAAAGCCCGCTGGTCTTCCCTCAATTCCTGCCCGACACGGCGCAACAGCCCCCGGGCATGTTCTTGCTATGCGTTGCCGGAAATCCCCTCGCCTGGACCGATCCGCATGGCGCCACATTGCAATGGCTGTGATTGACGGTCCCCCGGGGCTGCGCCCGCACTATCATCCCCACTACTACGCCGCCTTTGTCATCGGGCCTGACGGCCACAACCTGGAAGCCGTTTGACCATCTCCCGCCGGGTTGAAAGGGAATGCGCGTCCCGCCCGGGCGCGCAATCGCCATGCCGTTAAGGCATGTCGCGGATCCCCGCCTGCTGAACGATCGTGTTCCAGCGCGCCTCTTCGTCCTTGACGTAACCGCCCAGCGCCTGCGGCGTCCCCACCTCGGCAACCAGCCCCTCCAATTGCAGCGCCGCCTGGAAATCCGCATTTGCCGACACCGTCTTGATGGCGCCATTCAAGCGATCGATGACGTCCTTGGGCGTCCCCTCGGGCACGAACACGCCATACCAGCTGTCGACGAAATACCCCGGCACCCCCGACTCCGCCACCGTCGGCACGCCCGGATAGGACGGCGAGCGATCCTTGGTCGTCACCGCCAGCGCGCGCAACTGGCCGTTCTTGATCTGGCCGCTGACACTGGCCGAGGTCGAGAAGATCATATCGATCTGCCCGCCCATCAAGTCGTTGATGCCCGGTCCCGCGCCCTTGTAGGGCACATGCAGGATATCCACCTTGCCCAGGCTCTTGAACATTTCCCCGGCCAGGTGCGCGGACGTGCCGTTGCCATAGGACCCGAAGGTCAGCTTGCCGGGATGGGCGCGGGCATACGCCAGGATGTCCTGCACGCTCTTGAACCTGGACTTCGGCGACACCACCAGCACGTTGGGCGACTTGCCGATCAGCGCGACCGGCGCGAACGCCTTGTCGGTGTCATAGGGCAGCTTCTTGTGGATGGCGGGATTCACGGCATGCGCGAAGGTCGCCATCAACAGGCTATAGCCGTCCGCCGGGCTTTTGGCCACGTTCTCGGTGCCTATGATCGTGCTGCCGCCCGGCCGGTTCTCGACAATGACGGATTGGCCCAGCGCATCGGTCAGGCCCTTGGCCAACTGGCGCGCGATGATATCGGTGCCGCCGCCCGGCGTGAACGGCACGACGATGCGCAGCGGCCGCTCCGGAAAGGCGGCCCGCGCCAGCAAGGGCATCGCCATCGCAGTCAGCGCCGCCAACGCGGCGGCAAGCCCCTTGGCGCCGCGCGCCCGGATCCATTGGTTCTTCATGATTTGTCTCCTGGTATTGTCCAGCGCCGATCTGCTCGCGGCGCCTTGAAAAAGTGTAGGGATGCCAGGGCCGCCTGCCATCCCGCCAATTCCATCCATCGAAATCAGGCCGCGCCCGCGCCGATGATCGCAATGGCGTCGGCCGCGCGGACGCCCTGACCGAGCGGCCTGACGAACAGCGGGTTGATCTCGGCCTCGACCAGCCGGTCGCCCAGGGCTTGCGCCATCCGCGCAAACGCGAGCACGGCGTCGACCAGGGCGGGCACATCGGCGCGGTCACGCCCCCGGTAGCCATCGAGCAACGGCCAGGTCTTCAGCCGCCGCAGGGCGGCCTCGACCTGCCATGCCGTCAGGGCCGCGCCATCCTCGGGCAGCAGCAACAGCGTGGTGTCACGGATCAGCTCGGCCACCACGCCGCCCATTCCCAGCAGAATCGCCGTGCCAAGCGGATCGCGATGAACGCCCAGGATGACTTCGGCCGCTCCCGCCACCATCTCCTGCACCAGGAACGCCTCGGCCACCCGCCCCGTGTGGCGCTGCACGTCCGCGGCCATCCGCCGCAGGCGCGGCCCGATCTCGTCGGGCGTCAGATTGACCGCCACCCCGCCGACCTCGCTCTTGTGCAGAATGTCGCCGGACAGCAACTTCAGAACCACGCGCGGTCCCAATTGCCTGGCGGCCTCGACCGCCTCGGCCGGTGAACGCACCGCGATCTCGCGCACGCCGGGCACGCCAAACCGCGCGAACAGGGCTTTGGCCTGGGCTTCGTCCAGGGAGCCGTGCTCGGGGCACGACACCGGCGCCGGCGACGGCGCCGTGGAGTCGGCCGCGGGCGGCCGCGCCGGCGCGTGGACCCGCCCCATCGCCGCCAGTGCCGCACTGACGCTTTCCGGGGACTGGAACGCGGCAATCCCCTGGCGACTGAGCAACTCGGCCGCCCGCGGCGCATGCGGACTGATATAGGCCACCACGGGTTTGGCGCCGGGAACAAGCGCATCCCTCAACGCATTGGCCAGCAACTCCGGCTGGGCGACAGCGGAGGATCCCGCGATGGCGACGAGCGCGTCATACCCGTCGCTCTCGAGGACGGCGCGCACGGCGCCGCGCAGCACATCGGGCTGCAGGCCGGCCAGCGTCACGTCGATGGGATTGCGGTCCAGCGCCGCGTGCTCGCCCGTCTGCAGCGCCCGCAGGGCCGCGCCGGTGGGCGCGTCGGGCGCGGGCAGTTCGAAGCCCGCCAACCCAAGGCAGTCGGCCACCAGCGTGCCGGCCCCGCCCGTCGACGTCAGGACGGCGATACGGCGCCCCGCCAGCCGGCTCCCGCTCGCCAGCGCCGCCGGAATATCGAGCAGATCGGAAAACGCCTGCGCGCGGATGATGCCGGCTTCCTCGAACAGCGCGTCATACATGGCGTCGGCCCCCGCCAGCGCGCCGGTGTGCGACGCCGCGGCCTGCGCGCCCGAGTCGGAACGGCCTATCTTGAAGGCCACGATCGGCTTGCCGGCCCGGATCGCCTTGCGCGCCGCGGCGCGAAACGCGGCGGGGTGGCGGATGGTCTCGACATAGAGCGCAATCACCCGGGTCGCCGGATCATCGGCCAGCGCGCCGATGAAATCCGCCAGGTCCAGGTCGACTTCGTTGCTGGTGGAGATCAGCTTGGAAAATCCGATGCCGCGGGCGGTGGCGCGCGACAGCAGCGCGCCCAGAATCCCCCCGCTCTGCGATACCAGCCCGATCCCGCCGCTGACCAGCTGATCCGCCGCCAGGGCGCCGCTGGCCGACAACGTGATGCGGTCGGTCAGGTTGACCAGCCCGATCGTGTTCGGCCCCAGGATCCGCATCGCGCCGGCGGCGTCGCGCAGTTCGCGTTGCCGCCGCGCGCCCTCCTCGCCGGTCTCCGAATAGCCGCTGGCCAGGACGATGGCGGCGCCCGCGCCGATCCCGGCTAGTTCACGGATGGCCTGCTGGGTGCGTTGCGCGCCGAGCAGCACGATGGCCACGTCGGGCGCTTCCGGCAACGACCGTACATCGGGGTAGCAGCGCAGGCCCTCGATCTCGGCCGCCTTCGGGTTGACGGGATAGATGCGCCCGTCAAAGCCATGCTTGCGCAGATAGGCGATCGGCCTGCCCGCCGTCTTGGCCGGATCGGCCGACGCGCCCACCACCGCCACGCTGCGGGGCCGCAGCAATTGCCATACGCGGTTCATCGGGCCTGCTCCCTGGCCTGCGCCATGCCGGCCAGGAACGCCGCCACCGACTCACGGTGTTCGGTGCTGGTATAGCAGATACCCTGCGCCTGGCTGCCCATGGCGAACACCTGGTCGGCCGACAGTTCGGAACTTTGATCCAGGATGGACTTGCCAAGCGCGAGCGCCGTGGCCGAGCCCCGGGACAGTTCGGCGGCCCAGCCCTGGGCCATGGCCAGTTCGTCTCCTGGCCGCGCCAGCCGGTCGGCAATGCCCAGCTTCAGCGCTTCGTCCGCCGACACCCTGCGGCCCGAGTAGATCAACTCCTTGGCGCGCGCCAGGCCGACGCGGCGCGGCAGGAAATACATGCCGCCGCCGTCGGGGATCAGGCCTCGCGCGATGTAGCTCCAGGCAAAGGAGGCCTGCTCGGACGCCACGATGAAATCACAGCTCAACGCCGTGTCCGCGCCCAGGCCGGCCGCCGCGCCGTTCACGGCGGCAATGGTGGGCTTGGGCATGTGGTACAGCAGGCTGACGGCGTGATGGACCCGCTGCTGCCGCGACCACCCGTTGAACGCCACCTCGCCGGCAGGCGCCTCGATGCGACGCTGCATGCCGGCGATGTCGCCGCCGGCGCAGAACCCCTTTCCCGCCCCCGTCAGCACCAATGCCCGGACGGCGCGGTCCTGCGCCACCGCCTCCAGCGCGTGGATCAGTTCGGTGCGCATGGCATCGCTGATCGCATTGCGCTTTTCGGGCCGGTTCAGCGTCAGCGTCGCCACCCCTTCATGTCGTTGCAGTGTGATGAATTCGTAGTCCGCCATCGTCTCGCTCCGTTGCTGTTCGATCGGTCCTGCCCGGCGGGGCAGCTTTCTTCTGGCATGACGACACGGTAGGCGCTACATTGGGGGGCTGGCACGCCCCTATTTCCATAGAGTGGAATTGAATGACCGCAAGACAGCCCGCCCGACCGCCCACCGACAGGCGCCCGCGCTTTGATGGCGTCAGCCAGAACCGGTCGCTCGAGCGCGGGCTGGAAATCCTGCGCGCGTTCAAGCCCGGCACCAACCTGCTCGGCAACGGCGAACTGGCCGAACGCACCGGCCTGTCCGCGGCAACGGTCAGTCGCCTGACCCAGACCCTGGTGACCAGCGGCTTCCTGGAACACGATCGGCGCGCGCGCGCCTACCGCCTGGCCGCGCCGGTACTCAGCCTGGGGCACGCGATGCGCGCGGCCTCGCCGGTTTTACGGACCGCGACACCGCTGATGCGCGAGCTGTCGCTCAAGCGCCACGTCAACGTGGGCCTGGCCAGCGCCGACCGCGCCGAAATGGTCTACCTGGAATCGATCCGCTACAACCGCAAGGCCTCGCTGCGCACCGTCGTCGCCGGCCAGCGCGTGCCGATCGAACTGACCTCGCTGGGACGCGCCTACCTCGCCACGCTGGACGGCGCGGCGCGCGGCGAACTGCTGGCGCGGATCATGCACGGCTACCGCAGCGCCTCCTGGCAGCCGATCCGCCTGGACATCGAGCGCGCGATCGCCAAGGTGTCGACCCGGGGCTATTGCGCGGCCTCGTGGCAACCGGGCGTCATCGCGCTCGCGACGCCGTTGGAAGGTATCGGCGGCCCGGCCCTGGCATTGAACCTGAGCCTGGCCACCGACGAGCCGCTTGCCGCCGTGGAACAACGCCATGCACCGGCCTTGCTGGCCTTGAAGGCGCGCATCCTGCATGAACTGGCGGTCGGGATCGAAGATTGACGCGGCCTCATCCGGTAAGAGGCTCCCGCCGCGCCCGCATGGCGACTTTGGCGCCGGTCGCTACCCCATTTTTTCGCACGCCTGCGCGCAGCGCTTGCAGGCTTGCTCACACTCCGACATGCCACTCAGGCCGGCGCAGCTTTGCGCGCAGGCGCGGCAGATCTCCGCGCACGCGGCGCAGACCCTGCCATGCTGCTCGATGCCGATCAGCATGATGTGGGCGGCCGTCCGGCAGATTTCGGCGCATGCGAGCATCAGGCGAAAATGCCCTGGCTCGACGTGCTCGCCGCCGGCCTCCAGGCAATGCTGCGACGCGGTCTGCAGGCAGGTCCGATAGCAGTCGAGGCAAAGGCGCGTACACGCCTCGATATCCTTGTCATGTCCAGGCATGGTGTCCTCCTTGTGTTTGATCGGGACGAACCTGTCCAGCAAACGCCATGCCGGGGGGCGAGGGCCTGCCTCGCGCGTATTTAGCCGTCAGGATCAGGCCACCGCGCCATCGCCGGCACCCTCTGCCTGCGTCAGGAAATCGATCACCGCACGCACGGCGGGTAGCTGGCCACGTTTGTGCGGCGTCAAGATCGTTGTCGTCACACGGCCGGCGGTCCAGGCCGGCAAGACCCGCAATAATGTTCCCTCGCTCACGGCCTGCGCCGAGATCGTCCGCGGCAGGCAGACGATGCCGAGTCCCGCCTGCGCGGCCTGCATCAATGCCGTGGATTCGTCGGCATGCAAGCGCGGGCGCGGCGCGACCTCCACGATGTGGCCGCTCGCGTCGCCCAATCGCCAGGACTTCGTCGCCATGCCGGCCATCAGTCCGTCGTGATCGCCCAAGGCCTGCGGCGCTTGCGGCGCGCCGCGCTCGGCGACGTAGGACGGCGCGGCCACCAGCGTGATCGGCTCCTCGGCCATGCGCCGCTGCACCAGGTCCGAGTCCGGCAGCGCCGCGAAATGACTGCGGATGGCGATGTCGAAGCCCTCTTGCACCAGATCGACGAGGCGGTCGGTGACGTGCAACTGGATGCGCAGCTTCGGATACCGCCGCGCCAGCACGGGCAGGCGATTCGCGAGCTGAAACTGCGCAACGGGAACCGATGCCGTGATCCGCACGGTGCCGCTTGGCTCCGCCAGCCGCCGATGCACCACCGTTTCGGCGGCCTGCGCCTCGATCATCACCGCGCGGGCGTGGTCGTACACGTCGCGCCCGACGTCGGTCAACGTGAAGCTGCGCGACGTGCGGTGCAGCAGCTGCACGCCAAGCGCTGTTTCCAGCGTCGCAACCCGTTTGCTGACCGTGGACTTTGGGCAGCCCAGCCGCCGGGCGGCCGCGGCGAAACCGCCGCTGTCGACCGCCTGGGCGAAAAAATGCAGATCGTTCAGGTTCAGCATCATGGTCTCTATTTGTGGACTTTGAGTCGCAATTTATCCATATATTCAATCAATGTCCACAAACGTATATTTCCAGGCGTCAACCAACGGAGCAATGAAAATGAATCCCACATCTGGACCGATCCTCGCGGCCGGCTTTCCCCTGGGCAGCTCGGCCGGGCTCGTGACCGCCTTTGAATGGCTGGGCCAGCCTTATCGCATCACCCGGGTGGACATGCTGGGCGAGATGCGCTCCGACGCCTACAAGCGCTTGAATGGCCGGGTGGAAACACCGGTGCTGATCACCGAAGCAGGCCAGGTCATCACCGAAACGATGGCGATCGCACTGTGGCTGGAGGCGCGCGACACCGAAAGACGCATCAGCTTCGAGCCCGGCACACGGCAGGCCGACCGGCTGCACCAGTACCTGGCCTTTCTCAACACCGGCTTCACCGGCGCCTTCTATCCCATGTGGGTCGCGCTGGAAGCGCAGGAAGCCACCGAAGGCGAGAAGGAAACCCTGCGCAAGTTCGGCCGCCAATTCGTCGCCCTGCGGCATGCGCAACTCGAAGCGATGATGGGCGACAGCGACTATCTGCTGGGCGGCCGGCCGACGCTGGCGGACGCGGTGTTCGCGGGCGTGGCGCGCTGGGCCGACTTCCATCAGGCGATCGAGCCGCGGGACTATCCGCGCATCCTGGAACTGCGCCGGCGCATCGAGGCCGATCCCGCGTTTCGCTTCGCCTTGGCGATCGAAGACGGCAAGCCGGCGATCGGCAGCGGCGCCATGACGGGCCTGGTCCCGCTCGAACAGGTGCTGCGCGATACGGGCGGCGCCGCGGCGTGACGCGGACGCGGCGTTATCCGCGCCGAAGCGTGTCAGCGCGCGGGGCGCGGCGCCCAGGTTGCAAATCGAAGCGCCCCTGCCCTGTCGCCGGGCCTATGCTGGCAGGTCCGGCCCCTGGCGGCCAACCTCCGGAGAAAGCGATATGTTGGATCATGTCGAATTGCACGTGAGCGACTTCGAACGCAGCCGCGCCTTCTACCTGCAAGCGCTGGCGGCCTTGGGCCACGTGCCGCGCAAGCAGCTGGCCACCGGCATGGGCTTCGGCGTGGGCCAGGCGGACGACGCCGGCGACCCGGGCGGCGAATTCTGGATCCACCAGGGCACGCCCAGCACGCCGCGCGTGCATGTAGCGTTTCGCGCCCGCAACCGGGCCGAGGTGGATGCGTTCCATCGCGCGGCGCTGGCGGCCGGCGGGCGCGACAACGGCGGCCCCGGGCTGCGTCCGCAATACCACCCGCACTATTACGGCGCCTTCATCCTGGATCCCGACGGCTACAACGTCGAAGCGGTGTGCCATCACGCTTGACAATCCTTGACTGTTGCATGCTGGCGATACATTGCGACACACTGTAATCTTTTTCGACACAGATTGTGTCGGTCAGGCATGTGCCGGACTGGTTCGTTTCACCTATCCCTGCCATGCCCGCAACCCTTCTCGAGTGGTCCGTGCCCGCGGCGATCCTGATGTGCGCAGCCGGCCTCTGCGCCGCGCGCTTCATCGGCTTCAACACGCTGCGCTGGGGCGGCGCCCTGGCTTGCCTGGGCGCGGGCTACGCCATCATGCTGGTGCAGGCCGGCGGGCTGGCGCCGTACAAGCAGGTGGTCGAGGATGCCTTCATCCTGGGCGGTGTCATCCTGGCCTGTCGCGCGCTGCAGGGCCGCCGCGGCCGCCAGGCGCCGCCCTGCTTTGACGTTGCGATCCTGCTAGCCTCGACGGCGATGGTGGTGGTCTCGGTGGTGCTGTTCGCCAGCGCGAAGCTGGAAACGTTCTTCGTCCAGGCCTGTTGCGCGCTGGTGACCTGGCGCGCCACGCTGTCCTTCGCCAGGCACGCCGCGACCACCTCGGACAGGGTGCTCACCGCCGCTTTCCTCTTCATCGCGCTGGTGCTGACGGGCCAGTGCATCCTGTACCTCGCCGCGCCGACGCCCGCGCTCGCGGCGGGAGAATGGCGCACGTCCGTGTGGGGCATCCTGATCCAGTACACCGGGCTGCTCGGGAGCATCGTGCTGACCTTCGCGGTGTTCATCGCGACGAGCTACGACGCCATAGAGAAATACCGCCGCCACGCCCATACCGACGCGCTGACGGGCCTGCTGAACCGGCAGGGCCTGGATAACCTGCTCGCTTCCAGTTCCGCGCGCCCGCTATCGGATGGCCCGACGCCGACCGCGCTGATCATGGCCGACATCGACAACTTCAAGCGCATCAACGATAGGTTCGGCCACCCGTTTGGCGACATGGTGCTGGCGCGATTCGGCGCCCTGCTGCGGCCTCGGACGCACGCCCAGGCTCATGCCGCCCGGCTGGGAGGAGAAGAATTCCTGCTGCTGCTGCCCGTGGCCGATCTGGCAAGCGCCGCCGCGATCGCCGAAGAGATCCGCGCGGATTTCGTCGCGCAGCGCTGGGCGCCGCAGGCTCCCGATTCGCGTTTCACGGCCAGCATGGGGGTGACGCTGGCGCAGGCCGGCGAGTCTTTCACCAGCGCGCTCCAGCGCGCGGACGACCTGCTCTACGCGGCGAAGCGACGCGGACGCAATTGCACAGTTGCGGGTCACGCGCAGGCGGACGCCGGACCGGGCCTGGCCGCGTTCCGGGACGCGGCGAGTGGAGAAAGCAGCACGCATGACTTTGAAGCCCGCGCCGCCGTCCAGCGTGGGTAAACACCTATAAAAAAACCGTGTCGGATGCCGTACTGCTCGCGTGCGGCGCGCAATCTACCTGGGAGGATGTGTCGTGGTCGAAGAGAATTTCAATCGTACGGTGTTATCAACGTGGGTAATCCTGCTCGCATCCGCGGCCAGCTTCGCGCAGCCCGCGAACGCGCAGTCCGTCTCCGGTACCGGCGATGTAACGCCCGGACTGGTTTCGCCGGACTGGACGGTAGGGGGAGACCTGACCGTCGGAGAATCCGCCGCCGGCACGCTGACCATCAGCAATGGCGGGTCTGTGCGGAACGATTGGGCCTTCATCGGCTATGTCAACGGCGGCGATGGCACCCTGACCGTGACGGGCGTTGACGGCAGCGGCAAGGCGTCCAGCTGGACCAGCCTCAGCCCCGTGTATATCGGCGCCGATCCGGGCAGTACCGGCACACTGCGGATTCTGGACGGCGGCGTGGCGCAAAGCTACTCGGGCACCCTTGGCAGCAGTGCCGGCAGTGTCGGCACGGCTATCGTATCCGGGCCGAAATCGACCTGGAATCTCAATGCGGCCAACGCCTTCATTATCGGTGCGGACGGCAAAGGCACGCTACAGATCGACAATGGCGGCGCCGTGCACAGCGGCCAGGGGATGATCGGCTGGAACACCGGCAGCGAAGGAAACGTCACGGTATCGGGCCGCGCATCGGCCTGGAACCCGTTCAACAACATCTACGTCGGTTTCGACGGCACCGGGGAACTGCTTGTCCAGGATGGCGCCACGGTGCATACCGAGGCCTCGACCTCGCCCGGCGCCCCGGCATCGATCTACATCGGCCAGAACGCAGGGGGCATCGGCACGGTCACCGTATCGAGCACGACAGGCGACATCTCGACCCTCTCGGCCACCGACCGCATCAATGTCGGCTGGGCTGGCACGGGAGCGCTCACCGTGGCGAAAGGCGGGCTGGCCATCGCGGCCCGCGATACCTGGGTCGCCATTGACGGCACGTCCACCGGCACGCTGAACCTGACAGGCGACGCCAGCGGTCGTGGCGTGCTCGAGACCGGTTCGGTCATCAAGGGCGCGGGCAATGTCACCGTCAACCTGGATGGCGGCATCCTGCGCGCCAACCGCGACGAAGGCGATTTCCTCAAGGGCTTCGCCACGCAGGCGGTGGCTGCCGGCGGCGCCTGGTTCGACACGAACGGCCGCGAGGTCGGCGTGGGCACCGCGTTCTCGGGCACGTCCGTCTTCAACAAGCTGGGAGCCGGCAGGCTGACCTTGTCGGGCAACAGCGCGGCCTTCACCGGCAACACCCAGGTGCAGGCCGGCACGCTGCAGGTCGATGGCGTCCTCGGCGGACCGGTGGACGTGCTCGCCGGCGCGCGGCTGACCGGGACCGGACGCGTCGGCGCGACGACCAACAAAGGCACCATCGCGCCGGGCCCGCGCAGCGGCTTCGGCACCCTGACGATTGCCGGCGACTACGCCGCGCAGGGCGGCAACCTGGAAGTCCGCACCCGGCTGGGCGGCGATGACTCGCCGACCGACAAGCTGGTGATCACCGGCGCCACCGCGGGCACCACGCCCGTCACGGTGACGAACATCGGCGGCGCCGGCGCGCAGACCCAGCGCGGCATCCAGGTCGTGCAGGTCAACGGCCTTTCCGCGGGGCAATTCAATCTTGCCAACGGTGACTACGTGATCGGCGGACGCCCGGCGCTGGTGGCCGGCGCCTATGGCTACACGCTGCAACAGGACTCGGGCGACGGCAGTTGGTATCTGCGGTCGGCTCTGACTGACCCAGGATCGCCGCAAACCGGTGGCGGCTCGCCGACCCCAGCGCCAGGCCCGTTGTACCAGCCCGGCGTACCGGTGTATGAAGCCTACGCCAACACCCTGATGCAACTGAGCAAGCTGCCCACGCTGCGCCAGCGGGTCGGCGATCGTCTCTACGATCCGCAGGGTGCCGGGCGCAACGGGGTGTGGGCTCGCATGGAAGGCTCGACCAGCCGCCTCGAACCCGCCGTGTCCACCACCGGCCAGCGCCAGGACATCGACGACTGGAAGATGCAGATCGGGGTCGACCGCGTGCTGGCCGGCCAAGAGGACGGTTCGCGCCTGGTGGGCGGGCTGGCCCTGCACTACGGCACCTCCGACACCCGCGTGTCGTCGGTGTACGGCAACGGCTCCATCGACACCACCCGCTACGGCCTGACGCCCACGCTGACCTGGTATGGCAGCGACGGCGTCTATGTCGACGCCCAGGCGCAGGCGACCTGGTTCGACAGCGACCTGAAATCCCGCCTGGCGGGCAAGCTGAAGGACGGCCGCAAGGCGCAAAGCTATGGACTCGGCCTGGAAGCCGGCAAGGCGTTCGGGTTGCGCGAAGGCCTGGCCCTGGTCCCGCAGGCGCAGCTGACGTATGTCTCCACGCGCTTTGACCGCTTCAGCGACAGGTTCGGCGCGCGGGTCGAAAGCGACAAGGGCGACAGCCTGCAAGGCCGCCTGGGCGTCGCGCTGGACTACAGGAGCAACGGCCAGGGGACGGGGAGCGACCGCCGGTCCAACGTCTATGGCGTGATCAACCTGAAACACGAGTTCCTGGACGGCACGCGGATCCAGGTCGCGGATGTGCCGGTGGTAAGCCGCATGTCGCGCACCTGGGGCAATCTCGGCGTGGGCGCCGACTACGCCTGGGGCAAGCGGTATGCCGTCTATGGCCAGGTCGACGCGGATGCGGACTTCTCCGGCAGCTACGTCGTCACCGGCACCGTGGGTTTCCGGATGATGTTCTAGGATCTAGACAAAATTTTCTAGAACGCCTATCCTGCCGGCAATAGAAAATTTTTTCTATATCTGCGCAGGACCCATCCCTTCATGACCGCGAAATCCCCGGCGGGCGGCAAGCCCACCAACGCCGAGCTCGATATCCTGCAAACCTTGTGGCGCACCGGCCCGGCCACCGTCAAGCAGGTCCACGCGACCATGGCGGCCGGGCGCGACAGCCTCACCTATGCCAACGTGCTGCGGCTGATGCAGATCATGCACGGCAAGGGCCTGCTGACGCGCGACGAAACCGAGCGCTCGCACGTGTATGCCGCCGCCCAGAGCCAGAAGGCGACCCAGGGCGGCCTGGTCAAGGACCTGATCAGCAAGGCCTTCGCCGGCTCCGGCAAGGCCCTGGTGCTGGCCGCCCTGCGCGAAGGTCACGTCAGCAGGAAAGACCGGGCCGAGATCGAGGCCCTGCTGCGCGACGACAAGCTGTGAGCGACGTCGCCTTCGCCATGGCCTGGACGCTCGGCGCCAGCCTGCCCGCGCTGGCCTGGAAGATCCTGTGCCTGCACGCGGCGACGCTGGCGCTGCTGTGCCTGACCCGTCGCGACGATGCACGGCTGCGCTACGCGCTGCTGGGCGCGGCGCTGCTGGCCGGCGTGGGCATCGGCGCAACCGACGTGGCGCTCGCCTGGCGCGCCCTGCCCGCCCCCATGGCCGCGCCGGCCTCCAGCGCGGCCGCCACGCTCTGGCCGTTGTGGCTGGCGGCGGCCTGGCTGGCCGGCAGCGCGCTCGCGGCCCTGCGGGTGCTGTTGGGGCTGGGTTGGCTGCGTGGCGTGCTGCGCGCCAGCCAGCCCTGGGCCGATCCCGCCTGGCAGGCGCGCGTGGCCGGGATGGCCGGCCGCCTGCGGCTGTCGCGCGCGGTCGGCCTGCGGGTGGTGCGCAACCTGTCCACGCCGGTAACGGCTGGTTGGCTCAAGCCTGTGATCCTGGTGCCGGCCTCGCTCGTCACCGGCATGCCGGCGGACCTGCTGGCCGCGTTGCTGGCGCATGAACTGGCCCACGTGCGCCGCCATGATTATCTGGTCAACCTGCTGCAGCATGCGGCCGAGGTGCTGTTGTTCTTCCACCCGTCGATCTGGTGGCTGTCGCGGCGCCTGCGGATCGAGCGCGAGCGCATCGCCGACCAGATGGCGGCCAGCCTGATCGGCAGCCCCATGCCGCTGGCGCGGGCCCTGCACGCCCTGGCGCGCGCCGCCACCGAGTCACCGGCGCCGGTGGCGCCCGCCGCGCGCGACGGCGACCTGCTCGACCGCATCCGCCGCCTGGCGCGTCCCGACACGCTCGCGGCCCGGCGCGCCGTGGCCTTGCCGGCGCTGGCGATGTCGTGCGCCTTGGCTGGATTCGGCGCCTGGTCGGCGCTGGCGGCCGGGCCGGCGCAGCCGCTGTCGGCGCAAGAGGCGCAACGACTGATGGAACGCATGCCGGGAGTCCAGGCACTGATCGAGGCCAGTGGCGCTTCCCATGTGCTGGTGCTGGACAGCCGCTCGGGCGCGACGCTGTTCGGCCGCGCCGAGAACGACGCCGTGCCGATCGCCTCGCTCACCAAGCTGGTGACCGCGATGGTGGTCCTGGACACTTCGCCAGACCTGTCGCGGCGCATCCGGATCGACGAGCGCGATGCCTTGGCCACCGCCTCGGGCGCCGCGTCGCCGCTGCCGGTTGGCGCCAGCGTGACGCTGGACACCCTGCTCAAGCTGGCGCTGATGGCATCGGACAACCGCGCCGCCCATGCCCTGGCCCGCGCCTATCCGGGCGGCGAAACGGCGTTCGCCGAGGCATTGCAACGCAAGGCCACCGCGCTGCGCCTGGAACACACCACGCTACAGGACGCGACCGGCCTGTCGAACGCCAATCGCGCCAGCGCCGCCGACGTCGGCCGGATCATTAATGCGGCGGCCGCCTATCCGCAGATCGCGCGCGACACGACCACGCTTGCCGATACGGTCGAGGCGGCCGGCAGCCGGCTCAGCTATCGCAACACCAATCCGCTGGTCGGCGCCCGGGACTGGGACGTGCGCCTGTCCAAGACCGGCAACTCGACCGAAGCGGGACGCTGCCTGGCGATGCGCCTGCATATCGACGACCGCGACCTGACGCTGGTCCTGCTCAATGGCCGCCCCGGCCACGCCTGAACCCTTTTCCCCTTCCTGCCCATCCCGCTTCATCGACCATGACCGTTCGACGCCTTTCGTGCGCCCTTGGCGCAGCCCTTTCCCTGTCCGCGCTGGGCGGCGGCCCCGTCCAGGCCGCCGTCCTGTGCACCGTGGTGGCCGACGCCGCCGACGGCCGCATCCTGTTCCAGCAAGGCACGCAGCAGGCCTGCGCCGAGCGCTACACGCCGGCCTCGACCTTCAAGCTGGCCATCGCCCTGATGGGCGCCGACGCCGGCATCCTGCAAGGCCCGCACGAGCCGGTCTGGAACTACCAGCCCGCCTATCCCGACTGGGGCGGCGACGCCTGGCGCCAGCCCACCGATCCGGCGCGCTGGATCAAGTATTCGGTGGTCTGGTATTCACAGCTGACGGCCAAGGCGCTGGGACAGGACCGCTTCCAGCGCTACACCAGCGCGTTCGGCTACGGCAATGCGGACGTCTCGGGCGAGCCCGGCAAGCACAACGGCACCGACGGCGCGTGGATCATCTCGTCGCTGCGCATTTCGCCGCTGGAACATCTGGCTTTCCTGCGCAAGCTGGTGAACCGGCAATTGCCGGTCAAGGCCGCCGCCTATGAGCTGGCGGACAACCTCTTCGAGGTGGGCCAGGCCGATGGCTGGCGCCTGTATGGCAAGACCGGCACCGGGTCGCCCGGCAGCAACGGCGTCTACACGGCGGCCAATGCCTACGGCTGGTTCGTCGGCTGGGCTCGCAAGGATGGCCGCCAGCTGGTGTACGCCCGCCTGCTGCAGGACGAGCGCGCCACCCAGCCCAACGCCGGCCTGCGCGCCCGCGACGAGCTGGTGCGCGACTGGCCGGCCATGGCCGGCGCGTGGCGTCCGTGATCCGGCCGGCCCCCGCCATGAACGCCGCGACGCGCGATGACGGCATCGACGCACTGCGCGGCCTGTCGATCCTGCTGGTGCTGCTGCATCATTTCAACATCGCCTATCCGCTGCGCGATACGGCGCTGGGCGGCCCGCCGGGCTGGCCGCTGCTGCAAGCCGTCGCGCGCAACGGCAATTACGCGGTGACGATCTTCTTTGTCATCTCGGGATTTCTCATCACCCGCAACGCGCTCGAACGCTGGGGCCGGCTGGGCGCCATCCGGCCGGCGTCGTTCTGGCTGCTGCGCCTGGCGCGGATCGTGCCCACGCTGGTGCTGACGCTGCTGCTGGTCGACGCGCTGGCGCTGGCTGGCCTGCCGCTGTTCGGCAACCGCGCCGACAGCGCGGTATCGCTCTGGACCGTCAACGCCGCCGCGCTCGGGGCCTGGATGAACGCGCTGGTCATCCGGGAAGGATGGATCAACTATCCCCTGGGCGTGATGTGGTCGCTGTCGGTCGAGATGGCCTTCTACCTGCTGTTTCCGCTGGCCTGCGTGCTGTTGCGGCGCGCCTGGCTGCTGCAGGCGCTGGCCATGCTGCTGATCGCGGCCGGCCCGCTCTACCGCCTTGCCAATCAGGGCGCCGGCGAAGCCTGGCTGTATGGCTATGCCGCGTGCTTCGACGCGATCGCCATCGGCTGCTGCGCCGCGGCGCTGGCGCGGCGGCGGGCATGGCCGGCGCTGCGGCGCCCCCTGGTCCGCGCGCTCGTGGGGATCGCCATGGCCGCGCTCTACCTGGCATGGCCGATCAGCCAGAGCAATATCCTTGGCGCCAGCGCCATCGCCGTGGGAACGGCCCTGCTGCTGCTCGGCGGGCCGGCGGCCAGCCCCTCGGCGCCCGGCCCGGCGCGGCGCCTGCTGATGCGCTGCGGCCGCGACTGCTACGAGATCTACCTGCTGCACCTGCTGGTGCTGGGGCTGCTGCGCACCGCGCTGCCGCCCGCGCAACTGGCGGGCGACGCCAGGCTCGCCCTGCTGCCGGGCTACTTCATCGGTTCGTGCCTTCTGGGCATATGGATCGCGCGCGTCTATTCCACGCCCTTGAATCGCTGGCTGCGGACTTGGGGCAACCGCACTGGTCGCTGATGACGCCACACCGGGCATTTCTTCCTGGACCTTGCCCTGGCCCGCTTGTCGGCCTATCATTTGCGCGCTTTGCCCCGCGGCACGGCCACCATCCAGCGCAAGGCTGGCCGGTGGCCGGCCTCCTCCTGCCGCAAGGATCCCTGCTAACCCGCCCCGCCATGACGCGCAGCACCGCCGCGTCCGTGGGGCCATGGATGCTTGACCAGGAGGACTACCATGGCTTTCGATTCCCTGCCCCCTCGCCCCGCCGCCGGACTGCCGGGCGGCCAGGCCTATGCCGAATCAGTGCTGGAACGCTCGCGCCGCGCCGCGGCCAGCCCGGATCTGCGCTTTCATCCCGACCTCGCCCATGGTTCGGATCCCGCCCAACGCCTGGACCTGTATGCCCCCGCCCATGCATGCCCGGCCGCGCTGCCCACCCTGCTGTTCGTGCACGGTGGCGCCTTCGCCACCGGCTACAAGGAATGGATGGGCTTCATGGCGCCGGCAATATGCGCCACGCCGGCCTTGTTCATTTCGGTCGAATACCGGGTGGCCCCGAGCCACGTCTACCCCGCCGCCGTGCGCGATGTGGCCGCGGCGGTGCATTGGGCCTGGCGCAATGTCGCCCGCTACGGCGGTGATCCGGACCGCTTGTTCCTGGGAGGCCATTCGGCCGGCGCACATCTGGCCAGCCTGGCCGCCCTGGACCGCCGCTGGCTGGGCGAATGGGGCCTGCCCGGCGACGTCGTGAAGGGCGTGCTGCCAATCAGCGGCCTGTACGACCTGACCTGCGACCCGGACCAGCCTTTCGGCGCGGCGGCGCTGGCGATACGCCGCCGCTTCATCCCCAATGACGCCGACGTGGAGGCGGCCAGTCCCGTGTCGCACGCGCATCCGCAAGCGCCGCCCTTCTATATCGCCGCCGGCGAGCACGATCTGGGCAATCTCGCGGCCGAAGCGGTCGACATGCGGCAGCGGTTGCAGGCGGCGGGGGTGCCCGTTGCCCTCGACCTGCTGGCCGGCCACGATCATTTCACCGCCAGCAGCCGCTGCGTGGACGATGGCCATCCCTGGATCGCGCGGGCGCGCGCCTTCCTGCTGAGCGGCCGCCCCGGGTGATGGCGGCCCGCCCGCCGACCGCATCCCGAGGTCCGCGGGCGGGCGGAATTCAGTCGGGCCCTGGCACCACCAGCGCGGCGGCCGAGCACAATACCTGGCGGACCAGATCCGCCTGGCGCCGCGCGCCGACCTTGCCCAGCACCTGGTTCAACTGATAACGCGCCGTTCCCACCGTCACGCCGCGATCGCGCGCATAGGCCTCGACCGTCTTGCCCGCGACCAGCGCGCTCGCCAGCCGCGCTTCCGCTTCCGTCAGGCCGAACAGCGCGCGCAGCGCGGCGATCGGAAAATGGCCGTGCTGCTGCGTCGCGTCCACGAACGAAACCAGCACCAGCCCTTCCCCGGACGCGCCGCGCCCATCCAGCCTCTGCAGCGCCAGCTGCATTGCTCCGTGTATGCCGGTCAGTTTCAGGAAAACGGGTTCGCTGGTCTGCGACGCGTGGGACAAGGCGTCCACCAGCGCCGTCTGCGCCGACGGCGGCGCGCTGAACTGCTGGCCGCGCAGACTGACGACCGACCTATGGTCCAGCGCCCGGGCCTGCCGATTGGCCCACCATACGCGGCCGCGCCCGTCGCTCAGCGCCAGGGCGCGGGGCCAGGCACCGAGATAGTGCTCGACCAGCGTCGACGCGCAGCGGCTGGTGGCCGCCGCCTGGGCCAGTCCCGCCGCTTGCAGCAGATGCGGCATCAGCCTGCGCAGGCGCTCCTTGTGGCGCGGCGAAAAATCCAGGTCATCGCGCGGGTCGCGATGCAGCACCAGGGCAGCATAGCGGTTGCCCCCCAGCGGCGCCATCGCTCCCATGAATCGCCCCAGTCCGGCACGGCGCAGTTGCGCGTGCAACCGATCGCGGATGGCCGTCTCCCCGGGCAGGAACAATTCGTGGTCGGTGGCGATGCGGCCGGGCCGCGAGGCCACGCGGCGCAAGCGCCAGGAATCGAACCGCGGGTTGCTGGCGTCCGACACCTCGCTGCGGTACGCGGCCATGTCGATGCGCGAATCGTAGGCGGCCCAATAGGGAACCGCCCGCGCGCCATCGAGTTCGATGCACTGCACCACGGCGGACAGGGTGCCGACTTCACCGCATAGCCGGTCCAGCACCGGCGTCCACCGGCCCGCGTCCGCGCAACACGCGTAGAGATCGAGAAGAAAGGCATCAGACACCGCGTTGACGGCCATGGACGGAGCACCGAACGACCCGAAAGCCGCCAATCGTCCGCCAACTCCAGGCCCCGCGCAACTGGGGTTTGCCAGCAACGCGGGCGGGCCCGGCCATCTGCAATTTGAGAGATGACCGGCCCCGGCACGCTGCCCATACTCCGAACCGTGTCCATCCAGCCGCGCCGCCTGAGGAGGAGCAGGCGGCGCGGCGGACACGTCTCTTACCCGCCGCGGGACGCGGCGGCAACGCACAGCAAGGACCACCGATGTCACCAGAACAGAATACGCCGATCGTGGCCGCGTTCGCGATGACCCACACGCCGGGACTGGGCGGCCAGACCGACAAGCCGCCCGCCGACCAGATGCAACGCATGATGGACGGCTTCGCGACCGTGAGGCGCCAGATCTCGGCGGCGCGCCCCGACGTGATCGTGGCGTTCGTCAACGATCACTTCGACATGTACACGCTGCACGCGATGCCGGGCATGGCCATCGCGCTGGGCGACACCCACTGGGGCCCGACGCTGGCCACCGAGGCATGGCTGGGCATGCCGCGCGCGCCCATTCCAGGCCACCCCGCCGTGGCGCGAGCCATATACCAGTCCGTGGTGGATGACGGGTTCGAACTGTTCCGTAGCGAATCGGCCGAACTTGTCCACAACGTGCTCATGCCGCGCAAGTACCTGTGGCCGGACGCAGACATTCCCGTGGTGCCGATCTTCATCAACTGTTTCGCGCCGCCGCTGCCCACCTGGCGGCGGGCGCACGCGCTGGGCGCGGCCGTGCGCAAGGCGCTGGCGGGCCGCGGCGAGCGCATCGCACTGATGGCCAGCGGCGGGCTGTCCCATTGGCCGCCCATCACGGTGGACGAGGAACACCCCGGCGATCCGCTCATGGAACGCGTGCTGCGCTGGCAGATCCAGGGCATGGCGGCGTTCGCGCAAGACCCGGACCTGCCGTTGGCGATCCTGCAGCGTGAAGCCGAAATGGCCGCTTCCGGCCGGAACCTGGTCAACGTCGGCTGGGACCGGCAGGTGCTGCGCTGGCTGGCCGACGGCGACAGCGCGGCGCTGCTGGCGCTGCGCCACGCGCAAGTGCGCGAGGACGCCGGACCCGGGGGCGCCGAAATGCTCATGTGGGCGGCGCTGATGGGCGCGATGCGCGACGCACCGGCAGACATCGTCATGTACGAGGCGGTCCAGGAATGGATGGGCGGCGTGGGGCTGCTCAGCTACGCCAGGAGCCTGGCCCGGCCCTGAACCGCCGCGCCCGCCCCCCTCGGCAATCTCTCAACATGCCGCCGGCGAGACGGCCGGCGCAAAAGGAATTCGACATGACACTGGAAGCCATTATCAGCGGCGGCGGTATCGGCGGCCTGGCCACCGCGGCGGCGCTGGGCCGGCGCGGCTGGCGCGTCACCGTGTACGAAAGCCGGCCCGGACTGCGCGTCGCGGGCTCGGGCATATACCTGTGGTCCAACGGCCTGGCCGTGCTGTCCGAGATCGGCGCTTATGAGCGCGCCATGCGCAACGCCTTCCTGGCCGAAGGCATCGAACAACGCGACCATACGGGCCAGGTGCTGGTCCCCGCGCTGTTGCCGCCGGGCCTGCGCGTGCTGGCGGTGGCGCGCAGCGACCTGCTCGCGGGCCTGGAGGCCGCCGCGCGCGACGCCGGCGCGCGCATCGTCACCGGCGCGGAAGTGGTGGCGGCCGAGGCCGACGGCACGTTGGTGTTCGCCAACGGCGACCGCGCCCACGCCGACCTGGTCATCGGTTGCGACGGCATCGCCTCGCCAGTGCGGCGCGCGCTGGGACTCGAACTGCACCGTCAGCGCGCGCAGGAAGGCGCCTTGCGCAGCATCGTCGGCGCCACCCAGCAGGAGCTGCCGCCATCGGCGCGCGGACGCTGTATCGAGATCTGGAACGGCACGCGCCGACTGCTCATCACGCCGATCAACACGGAGGAAATCTACCTGGCGCTGACCTGCCGGGAGGACGACGACCAGGCGCGCGACACCCGCGTGCAGCCGTGCTGGAGCGAGAGCTTCCCGGAATGGTCGTTCCTGCTGGACCGCATCGACCGCTCCCAAGTGCTGTGGAACGTCTACACGATCGTGCACAGCAAGCGCTGGTCCGCCGGCCGCGCCTGCATCCTCGGCGATGCCGCCCATGCGCAACCACCCAACCTGGGCCAGGGCGGCGGCATGGCCATGCAGAACGGTCTCGCGTTGGCGGCCCACATGGCCAACGTGCGCGATCCGCGCGACGTTCCCGAAGCGCTCGGCGCCTGGGAAGCCGCGACCCGGCCGCTGACGGACGAATGCCAGCGCTGGGCCTGTCTGTGGGGCGAGCTGGCGAACATCCCGAACGAGGCGCGCGCGCGCATCGTCCGGGGCGCGTTCAGCGAACCCTGGGTGCTGTCCAGGATCACGGCGGCATCCGGTTCGTCGCCGATCGCCGCCACCGACTGGCGCCCGGCCAGCGCGCGCTAGACGCGCGGCCACGCAGGCCGGCCGACAACACAAAGCCGGCGCCACGCGCGTCGGACGATGCCAATATCCAAGGGGAAGAACATGAGACATCGCCATGCCTGGCGGGCGGCCGCCTGCGCGCTGCTTTGCATGACGGCGCCCGGCGTCGCCGGCGCCACCGAAAACGGCATACCCACCACCGTCAACGGCTTCTATGATTTCGGCGCCGGCATGTCGCCGCCCGCCACACCGTTCGGCACACTGTCGTTCCGCACTTCGTACAACACGGCGTCGGTGCAGAAGGACCAATACGGCACGAAGCTGGACAACGATTTCTCGCTGCGCGTGCATACCGTCAGCGCCGCCTACCTGCGCATGACGCAGACCAGGCTGTTCGGCGCCAGCTACGGTTTCGGCATGGTGCAGCCCTTCTTCCACATGAGCGCGGCCTTCGACGTGCCCACGCCGGGCGGCCCGCTGCGGCTCAAGGGCGAAACGTTCCGCATCGCCGACACGCTGCTGCTGCCCCTGATCCTGCAATGGGACGCCTCGCCCCGGCTGCATTTCAATGCGCAGTTCCAGGTGCTCGCCCCCACCGGCGACTACGACCGCAAGCGGCTGGTGAACCCCGGCCTGAACCACTGGGCCTTTTCCCCCATATTCAACTTCACTTATCTCACGGAAGGCGGATTCGAGGTGTCGTCCAGCTTCGAGGTCGACATCAGCACCCGCAACCGCGCGACCCGCTACCGCAACGGCATCGAATACCGGCATGAGTTCGCACTGGGCCAGCACGCCGGCCCCTGGACTCTCGGCGTCGGCGGTTACTACAGCCGACAATTCAGCGATGACGACGCGCCGGGCCTGCAAGGCGGCAATCGCTCGCGGGTGATGGCGCTCGGCCCCGCGGTGAGCTTCTACCAGCCGGGCCTGCCGCCCGTGTGGTTCCATATCTACAAGGAATTCGGCGCGCGCAACCGGGCCGAGGGCTACACGGCGGCGCTGCGCCTGGCCGCCAGCTTCTGAAACGGCGCACGGCGGGGGCGCCGTGCCGCCATGCCTGCCGTCACACGCGCGGAGGAGAAGTCTCGCGCTCCGGATGCCGGTGCCGCGCCAGCGAATCGATGAACAGCGTCGCGGCCTGGGCCGGCGCCGGGTCCACGACCAGCCCGTCGTCCCGCCAGGCCGGATCGATGCCGGCAGCCTCCAGCAAGTCGGCGCCCTCGCCCATCGCCAGCAACGTCTTGCCATGGCGATAGGTGTCGCGGACGAATTCCAATGCGCGTCCATCCTGCCGCCAACGGTCGACGGCCATGCCGCCGCCCGGCACCACGGCCCCATCGAACACGGCGGAGGGCTGGTTGTCCAGCGAGGCATCCGCGTCGAGCGCATCGCCTTCGGCCGTGGCCACGGGGCCGATG
Source organism: Achromobacter sp. KK8 (assembly GCF_054188005.1). Classification (NCBI taxonomy): domain Bacteria; kingdom Pseudomonadati; phylum Pseudomonadota; class Betaproteobacteria; order Burkholderiales; family Alcaligenaceae; genus Achromobacter; species Achromobacter sp. KK8. The sequence continues at coordinate 5,842,387 of NZ_CM135178.1, forward strand.
CGCTGCCCCACCAGGCGCACCACCGTGCCGGCCTGGATCAAGGCTTGCGCCACCGCCGAGACCGCGGCGCCGTCCACGCCCTCGGCGACCAGGATCGCGATCTTGCGCGTCGCCACGCCTGCATGGCCCGGGCGGGCCGTCAGCGACAATGACGGCGACTGCTCCACCTCCGGACGCGGCACCTGCCGCACGGCCCGGGGCATCGGCTCGGGCAGCGCCATGCCCAGCCTGTCCGCGACCGACTGCGCCAGCTCATCGGACACATTGCGCAGCGAGGCCACCATGCGTTGCCGCACCGCGGCCACGGTCACCTTGCTCAATTCGAAGGCGAAGGCGCTGGCCAGATGCCGGCGCTCCCAATCCACCTGGCTGTGGTAGAACAGGCTGGCCTGGTTGTAGTGTTCGGCGAACTTTTCGGGATGGCCGCGCAGTTCGTCGCCGCCAACCGGCTCGGGAAACGACACATACCCTTCCATCCCGGCCTGGAACGGACAGCCGCCGGCCAGGGAATTGGGTTCATAGGCCACCCGGCCGCGGTGGACTGCCTGCCGGTGCATGCCGTCGCGCTGATTGTTGTGCACCGGCGCCAGCGGCGCGTTGATCGGGATCTCGTGGAAGTTGGGTCCGCCCAGCCGCGAGATCTGCGTATCGACGTAGGAATGGATGCGTCCGGCCAGCAGGGGATCGTTGGTGAAATCGACGCCCGGCACCACGTGCGCGGCGCAGAACGCCACCTGCTCGGTCTCCGCGAAGAAATTGTCGGGATTGCGGTCCAGCACCATGCGGCCGATGGGCCGCACCGGCACCAGTTCCTCGGGCACGATCTTGGTCGCGTCGAGCACGTCGAAGCTGAAGCGCTCGGCCTCTTCTTCCGTGAATACCTGCACGCCCAATTCCCATTGCGGCTCATGGCCCGCGTCGATCGCTTCCCACAGATCGCGCCGGTGGAAATCCGGATCGGCGCCGGACACTTTCACGGCTTCGTCCCAGACCTGGGAATGCGTGCCCTGCAAAGGATTCCAATGGAATTTCACCAACCGCGACTCGCCCCGGGCGTTGACGAAGCGAAAAGTATGCACGCCAAAGCCCTGCATCATGCGATAGCTGCGCGGGATGGCGCGATCGGACATCAGCCACATCAGCATGTGGGTCGATTCGGGCATCAGCGACACGAAATCCCAGAAAGTATCGTGCGCGGAGGCGGCCTGCGGCATGCCATGATGCGGCTCCGGCTTGACGGCATGCACCAGATCGGGGAACTTCATCGCGTCCTGGATGAAGAAAACCGGCATATTGTTGCCCACCAGGTCCCAGTTGCCCTCGTCCGTATAGAACTTGACCGCGAAACCGCGCACGTCGCGCGCGGTGTCCTTCGACCCGCGTTCGCCGGCGACGGTGGAAAAGCGCACGAAGACCGGCGTGCGCTTGCCCTGCTCGGCGAACAGCGAGGCCCGCGTCAGGTCCGTCAGCGGCTCATAGCATTCGAAGTAGCCGTGGGCCGCCGAGCCGCGCGCGTGGACGATGCGTTCCGGAATGCGCTCGTGGTCGAAGTGCGTAATCTTTTCACGCAGGATGAAATCCTTGAGCAGCGCCGGGCCGCGCAACCCGGCCTTGAGCGAATGCTGGTTGTCGCTCACGGCCACGCCCTGGTTCGTCGTCAGCGCCTGGCCCTGCCCATCGGCCCGCACCCGGCCAAGCTGCCCATCGACCGCATTCACGCCCGCCTCGGCCGGCTCGCCGGTCTTGGCGTTGCGTTCGCGTTCGGACAGGGAGCTGGCCCCCACCGATTCATCCGGCGGCGCAACCTGGGCGCCCCGGTAAGGACAGCGCGCGCCCGCCTCGCCGTACTCGTCCGCCTTGTTGGCATGCTGCGGCTGCGCCTGCGCCGTCGCCGCGACGGCGGCCGCGCGTTTCATGGCGGGAGAGCCGGTATCCGGGGCGGGCGGCGCGGCGGGTCCGCTGTCCGTATTGTTGAACGCGGTATCGACGGCGCCCTGCGTCCGGGCCTTGCTGGATTTCCTGCCTGGCATGGCAATCTCCTTGGGTGTATCAGTTCACGGGCATCGGTTTGCCTGCATCGGTTCGCGTGCATCGGCTGGCCGGCGCCAGTCCGAGGGCAATCGGCCCGGACCAGCAAGCGCCGTGCCCGCGGCGGCCGCGGTGTTTTTTCGCGCGCGACTTGACCTTCCCGCCATGGCAACGCCTAGCCTTGCCCGGAATTTCCGCAGAGATGTTTCGGAGGGGCCGAAGCCCTGCGGTATGGACAGGGGTAGATGCATGCGTCGAATATCCAGAATTTCCGTGGTGGCGAGCGCCATCGCAATGGCAGCGGGCCTGGCCTACGCCACCGGCGAAACGCCACAACAGGAAGGCAAGGCGGACACGTCCGCGCCGGCGCCAGCGGGACCGAGCGTCCCGGTGGCCGAGGTGATCACGCGGGTGATTGCGCCTTCGGCGGAATTCACCGGTTTCCTGGCCGCGCCCCGGACGGTGGAACTGCGCTCGCGCGTGGGCGGCACGGTGGACGCGGTCAGCGTGCCGGAGGGCAGCCTGGTGCGCCAGGGGCAACCGCTGTTCCAGATCGATCCGCGCCCGTTCCAGGTTGCCCTGGATACCGCGCTGGCGCAGCTGCGTCAGGCGCAGGCGCTGGCCGACCAGGCGCAGACGGACTTCGATCGCGCCGAGCGCCTGGTGTCCACGGGCGCGGTCTCGCGCAAGGTCCACGACGAGGCTGCATCGACGCGGCGCGCCCGGCTGGCACAGGTGCAGGTCGCCAAGGCAGCGGTCGCGGCGGCGCGGCTCGACCTGTCGTACGCGCGCATCACCGCGCCGATTGCCGGGCGCGTCGACCGGGTCATGGTGACCGAGGGCAACCTGGTCAGCGGCGGCACGGCGGGCGGGGCCACACTGCTGACCACCATCGTGTCGATCGATCCCATGCACGTCTACTTCGACGTTGACGAAGCGACCTATCTCAACGCGGTGCGGCAGGCGCGCCCCGACGCGCGGGAAGCAAGCGCCCTGCCCGTCGACGTGGGGCTGGTCACCGACAGGGGCTTTCCCTATCGGGGCCGCCTCGATTTCGTCGGCAACCAGATGGACCGTGGCACCGGCACCATCCGCGTCCGCGCTGTCCTCCCCAACCCGGATGGCCAGCTGGCCCCCGGCCTGTTCGCCCGCGCCAGGCTGGCCACCGGCGAACCGCGCGAGACCGTCCTGGTGAACGAGCAGGCGGTGGGTACCGACCAGGGGAAAAACTACGTGCTGGTCGTGGGCGCCGACAACCTGGCCGGATACCGTCCCGTCGAACTGGGCCGGATGGTGGACGGACTGCGGGTCATCCAGTCCGGACTGCGGGCTGGCGAACGGATCATCATCAAGGGGCTGGTGCGGCCCGGCATGGCCGTCACGCCGCGCCTGGTCCCCATGGAACCCGCCGCCGCGGCGGCGCCCGAGGCCAGGCGCCAGGCAGCCGCGGCCGCCGGTGATGCGGCCGCCGCGACGGAGAAAGGCCAATGAAGTTCCCTCATTTCTTCATCGCGCGGCCCATCTTCGCGATCGTGCTGTCCTTGCTGATGCTGCTGGCCGGCGCCATTGCGTTCTGGCAGTTGCCGCTGAGCGAATATCCGGCCGTCACGCCGCCCACGGTCCAGGTCACCGCCAGCTATCCCGGCGCCAATCCCGAGGTCATCGCCGATACCGTGGCCGCGCCGCTGGAACAGGTGATCAACGGGGTCGAGGGCATGCTGTACATGAACTCCCAGATGGCCACGGACGGCCGCATGGTGCTGACCATCGCGTTCAAGCAGGGCACGGACCCCGACATGGCGCAGATCCAGGTGCAGAACCGGGTATCGCGCGCGCTGCCGCGGCTGCCCGAGGAAGTCCAGCGGATCGGCGTCGTCACGCAGAAGACCTCGCCTGACGTGCTGATGGTGGTGCACATCGTCTCGCCGCAAAAGCGATATGACTCGCTCTACCTGTCCAACTTCGCCATCCGCCAGGTACGCGACGAACTGGCGCGGCTGCCCGGCGTGGGCGACGTGCTGGTGTGGGGGGCCGGCGAATACTCCATGCGCGTATGGCTCGACCCGTCGCGGGTGGCCACCCGCGGCCTGACCGCCACCGACGTGGTCGCCGCGCTGCGCGAACAGAACGTGCAGGTGGCGGCCGGCTCGGTCGGGCAGCAGCCGGATACGTCCGCCGCCTTCCAGGTGACGGTCAACACTTTGGGACGGTTGGCCAGCGAGGAGCAGTTTGGCGACATCGTCGTCAAAACCGGCGCCGATGGCCAGGTGACGCGCCTGCGCGACATCGCCCGCGTCTCGCTGGGCGCCGACGCCTACACGCTGCGCAGCCTGATCGACGGCGAATCGGCGCCCGCCCTGCAGATCATCCAGAGCCCCGGCGCCAACGCCATCGACGTTTCCAACGCCGTGCGCGCCAAGATGGAAACGCTGCAGCAAGGTTTCCCGCAAGACATCTCGTACCGGATCGCCTACGACCCGACGGTGTTCGTGCGGGCCTCACTGCAGTCGGTGGCGGTCACGCTGTTGGAGGCCGTCATCCTGGTGGTGATCGTGGTGGTGCTGTTCCTGCAGACCTGGCGCGCCTCCATCATTCCCCTGGTGGCGGTGCCCGTGTCCCTGGTGGGCACCTTTGCCGTGATGCACATGTTCGGTTTCTCGCTGAACACCCTGTCGTTGTTCGGGCTGGTGCTTTCCATAGGCATCGTGGTGGACGACGCGATCGTGGTGGTCGAGAACGTGGAACGCCACATGGCGCTGGGCGAACGGCCCATCGACGCCGCGCGCAAGGCCATGGACGAGGTGACCGGGCCGATCCTGGCCATCACCTCCGTGCTCGCCGCGGTCTTCATTCCGTCGGCATTCCTGTCGGGCCTGCAGGGCGAGTTCTACAGGCAGTTCGCCCTGACCATCGCCATCTCGACGGTCCTGTCCGCCATCAACTCGCTGACGTTGTCGCCAGCGCTTGCCGCCATGCTGCTGCGCCCGCACCATGAGGCGGCGCGGGCCGATTGGCTGACCCGCGTCATCGACCGCGCGCTCGGCGGCTTCTTCCGCCGCTTCAACCGCTTCTTCGACCAGGCCTCGCAGGCCTACGTGGTGGCGGTGCGCCGCGCGGTGCGCGGCAGTGCCATCGTGCTGCTGCTGTATGCCGGCTTCACCGGGCTGACCTGGCTGGGCTTTAACCAGGTTCCCAACGGCTTCGTGCCGGCCCAGGACAAGTATTTCCTGGTCGGCATCGCGCAATTGCCCAGCGGCGCCTCGCTCGACCGGACCGAAGCGGTGGTCAAGCAGATGTCGGAGATCGCGCTGGCGGAGCCGGGCGTGGAAAGCGTGGTGGCCTTTCCCGGCCTGTCCGTCAATGGCCCGGTGAACGTGCCGAACTCGGCGCTGATGTTCGCCATGCTCAAGCCGTTCGACGAACGCCAGGACACCGCGCTGTCGGCCAACGCCATCGCCGGCAAGCTGATGGGCAAGTTCAGCCAGATCCCGGACGGCTTTGTCGGCATATTCCCGCCACCGCCGGTGCCGGGGCTTGGCGCCATGGGCGGATTCAAGCTGCAGATCGAGGACCGGGCCGCGCTCGGGTTCGAGGCGCTGGCCCAGGCACAGGGCCAGATCATGGCCCGCGCCATGCAGGCGCCCGAGCTGGCGAACATGCTCGCCAGCTTCCAGACCAACGCGCCGCAGCTGCAGGTGGACGTAGACCGGGTCAAGGCCAAATCCCTGGGAGTATCGCTGACCGACGTGTTCGAAACCCTGCAGATCAACCTGGGATCGCTCTACGTCAATGACTTCAACCGTTTCGGCCGCACCTATCGCGTCATGGCGCAGGCCGATGCGCCATTTCGCATGCAGGCCGAGGACATCGGCCTGCTCAAGGTGCGCAACGCCGACGGTCACATGATTCCGCTGAGCGCCTTCGTCACGCTGACGCGCGGTTCCGGTCCGGACCGGGTCATCCACTACAACGGCTTCCCGTCGGCGGATATCAGCGGCGGGCCGGCGCCGGGCTATTCCTCGGGCCAGGCCACCGATGCGATCGAGCAGATCGTGCGCGAGACACTGCCCGACGGCATGGTGTACGAATGGACCGATCTGGTCTATCAGGAAAAGCAGGCGGGCAATTCGGCGCTGTACATCTTTCCGCTGGCGGTGCTGCTGGCCTTCCTGATCCTGGCGGCCCAGTACAACAGCTGGTCGCTGCCGTTCGCAGTGCTGCTGATCGCGCCGATGGCCCTGCTCTCGGCCATCGGCGGCGTCTGGCTGTCGGGCGGCGACAACAATATCTTCACGCAGATCGGCTTCGTGGTGCTGGTCGGCCTGGCGGCCAAGAATGCCATCCTGATCGTCGAGTTCGCCCGCGCCCAGGAAGACGAAGGTGCCGATCCGCTGGCCGCGGTGCTGGAAGCCGCGCGGTTGCGGCTGCGGCCGATCCTGATGACCTCGTTCGCCTTCATTGCCGGCGTGGTGCCGCTGGTGCTCGCCAGCGGCGCCGGCGCCGAAATGCGTCATGCCATGGGCATCGCGGTGTTCGCCGGCATGCTGGGCGTGACGCTGTTCGGCCTGCTGCTGACGCCCGTTTTCTATGTCGTCGTGCGCAAGCTGGCGCTGCGGCGCGCGCCTTCGCGGGCGCGCGCCGGCGCCGGCGACCTGCACGCGTGATCGCCTGGACGAATGTCGATATGAAAAACTTTCCCTTGCCCCTGCGCGCCGCCCGGCTGCTTGCCCCCATCGCGCTCGCCGCCTTGGCCGGATGCACGCTGGCGCCGCCCTATGAACGTCCGGCGCCGCCCATCAGCGCAAGCTACCCCAGCGGCGACGCCTACGCGGCCGACCCGCCGCCGACGCCCGGCGAACGCCTGGCCGCCGACCTAGGCTGGCGCGATTTTTTCCAGGACCCGCTGCTGCAGCAGCTGATCGAAATCGCGCTGGCCAACAACCGCGACGCCCGCAAGGCCGCGCTCGACGTCGAAGCGGCCCGCGCGCTCTACCGCATCCAGCGCGCCGCACTGATGCCGAACCTGGACGTCGCGGCCAGCGGCGCGGTGGAACGCCTGCCCGCCGACCTGAGCGCCACAGGGTCCGCCGACATCGCCCGTCGCTACGATGCGGGCGGCATCACCACCGCCTGGGAGCTGGATCTCTGGGGCAGATTACGCAGTCTCGGCGACAGGCAACTGGCCGCCTACCTGGCGCTGGATGAAACCCGTATCGCCACGCGCATGAGCCTGGTGGCCGAAGTGGCCGCCGCCTACCTGACCTTGCGCGCCGACCAGGAACTGCTGCGCCTGACGACCGACACCCTGGCCACCCAGCAGCGTTCCTATGACCTGACGGCCCAGCTGGCGCGGGTCGGCAACGCGACGCAACTGGACCTGCGCCTGGCGGAAATCACCCTGCGGGCGGCCGAGGCAGACCGCGCCGCCTACACACGCCAGGCCGCCAGGGATCGCAATGCCCTGGTGTTGCTGCTGGGTCAGCCCCTGACGCCGGCGCTGGCGCGGCAACTGGACCAGGCCAACACGCTTCCCGACGGCATCGTGCCGGCCACGTTGCCGAGCGGGCTGCCGGCGCAATTGCTGGCGCGGCGTCCCGACCTGCGCGCCGCCGAACAGCGCCTGCGCGCCGCCAACGCCAACATCGGCGCCGCCCGCGCCGCGTTTCTGCCGGCCATCAGCCTGACCGGCGCGGCCGGCACCGCCAGCGCCTCGCTCGATGGGCTGTTCGACGCCGGCTCCGGCGCCTGGCGTTTCCTGCCGCAGATCACGCTGCCCATTTTCCGCGGCGGCGCCTTGCGCGCGAACCTGGACCTGGCGCACGTCCAGAAGCGCATCGAGATCGCCAGCTACGAGCAATCCATCCAGGCCGCCTTTCGCGAAGTGGCCGACGCGCTGGCGGGCAAGCGCACGCTGGACGAACAGATCCGCGCCGAGCAATTGTCGGTCGCCGCCAGCCAGCACGCCTACGCGCTGGCTGAACAGCGCTTCCGGGAGGGCATGGACGACTCGCTGGCATTGCTCGAGACCCATCGCACGCTGTACGGCACGCAGCAGGCGCTGGTGCGCACGCGGCTGGCGCGCCTGACCAACCTGATTGACCTGTACAAGGCGCTCGGTGGCGGCTGGACGGCGACCACCGTACCACCGCGCGCGGACGCGGCCATCGCGTCGCGGTGACGCGGCGGCGCGGTACGCCGGGATGACGCGCCGGACCGCTGGCAATGCCTCCCGCTACGGGGCGCGCTGCCAGCGCCGCAGCAGCGACAAGGCGCGGCTGCAGGCGGTTGCGGTGTGGAACTCGATCAGCCCGCCGAGCGTACGCGCCGCGGCCGGCACCTGGCGGGATAGCGCCGCATCGCAACGCTGCCCGACGCTGTCGATGATGCGTTGCTGGCCAGCCTGGACCAGCGCAATCAGGTCGGCCAGGCCGTCGGCGGCGAATCGCCGCTGGAACGCCGGCGACAGGCGCGCCACGCGGTTCGACATCGCCGCCGCGCCGTAGAAGGACGCCGTCGGTCCGGTCGTTCCATCGTTCGCCAGCTGCAGGATCATCGTGTTCCAGACGATCATGTCCACCAGCACCGTGGCGGCGCTGAGGTGCGAGCGCGACGGCCCCGGGATCGCAACCGCATGGCGGTAGCGGCTTGGAGGAATCGCCATCATCGCCGCCTGGAATCTGCCGTGGCTGGCGTGCAGGGTGCGCAGGAGCGCCTGTTTCGGGGTAAGCAGTGTCATCCAGCCATCCACTCCGGTCACGGCGGTCATCCGCCCGTCCCGCGGCCGGGCGCTTGCGGCACGGCCCAGGGCACCGGCAGTGTGGACGATGCCGGCATGGGAAGGTCAAGGGCCGGGCGCATGATCTCGCCCCCGCCGCGGGCACGCCATTTGCTTGGAAACGCCGGCGGTCCGCCAATGAAGGGCCGGCAGGGAGACATGCGAAATGCACAGCGGCGACATGCGCCACGTCCGGATCCTGGTGAATCTATTCAAGCGCGCGTCGCGCTCGCGCATGCTGCTGGGGCGCGATGGCGTGCGCCTGCCGTTGCAGACGGTGGGCGCCGTGCTGCTCGCCTACGCGTGGATGACCTGGCAGCGCATGCCGGACGTGGCCTGGGGCGCGTTTTCGGCCTTGTTCGTGGTGCGGGCCACCATCGAAGGCACGGTGACCGAGGCAATCGCGCGGATCGTTGGGGCGATGGCCGGCGTGGCGCTGGGCGTCGGCGTCGTCCTGCTCGCGGCGGCCATGAACCTGTCGATCGCCTGGAGCATCGTGGCGAGCGTCGGCGCGGCCGCGTTCATGTCAATACGCTGGCCGTGGCTGGGGTACAGCCTCGTCACGGCCACCATTCTCACCGTCGCGCCCGATGACGACATTCTGGCGGGCGCGGCCAGCAAAACGCTGGCGATCTGCGTCGGCTCCACCTCCGGCATCCTGGCGGCCTTCACGGTGCTGCCCCTGTGGGCCCGCGCGAGCATGCGCTACAACATGGCAGCCTCGCTGGAAAGCTATGGCGAACTGCTGGTGGACTGGGCGGGGGCGCTGGGCCAGGGCCGCCCGCGACCACGCGAGCAGGACAAGCCGGCCCTGGCGCGGGCGCGCTGGCGTGCCGCCAGCATGGCTTGCCAGGCGCGTCCTCTGAGGCTGCGCTACCCGCGCGGCGACCGGGAGGCCGACTGGCTGCACGAGCGGATCGAGCAGCTCTGGCTGACCGTTCCCCTGCTCGAACGGGTCGGCCGCTTGACGCTGACGGACAACGTCTGCAACCGGCTGGGCGCATCGCTGGACGAGGTCGCGCGGGCGGCCCGCCGCCAGATCGACGCCCTGGCACGGGCGATACGCGAGAAAAACGGCCAGGGCTTGGCCTGCCCGGCCACGGAGCCGCTGGCGCGGCTGGCGCAGGCCATCGAGCACGGCGCCTTCTCGCCGGCCGAACGCGAAACGGTGGCACTTATCGCCTGGGCGTGGCGCGAGGTGACGCGCGAACTGGACGCGGTATGCCAGGGCCTGGAGGCGCGTCGGCACGGCGGCCCTTCCTCACCGATACAGCACCGTCGGTAGCCACATGCCGATGCCCGGAAACATGTACAGCAGGAAGATCGCCACCACCTGGATGCCCATGAACGGCATCATGCCCAGGAAGATCTGGTTCAGCGTCACGTGCGGCGGCGACACGCCCTTCAGGTAGAAGGCGGACATGGCCACCGGCGGCGACAGGAAGGCCGTCTGCAGGTTCAGCGCCACCAGCAGGCCGAAGAACAGCGGATCGATGCCGAAGGCGTTGAGCAGCGGCACGAAGATCGGCATGAAGATGACGATGATCTCGGTCCACTCCAGCGGCCAGCCCAGCAGGAAGATGATGACCTGGGCCAGCAGCAGGAACTGGATCGGCGTCAGCCCCAGCGACAGCACCCATTCCTCGATGATGCGCTGACCGCCCAGCAGCGCGAACGCGGCCGAAAAGATCGACGAGCCGACGAACAGCCAGCACACCATCGCGCTGGTCTTGGCGGTCAGGAACACCGACTCCTTCAGCACCGGCAGGTTCAGGCGCCGATAGGCCAGGGCCAGCAGCGCGCCGCCCATCGCGCCCATGGCCGCGGCCTCGCTGGGCGTGGCCAGGCCGAAGGCGATCGAACCGAGCACCGCGGCGATCATCACCGCCAGCGGAAAGAACGATCCCAGCAGCATCTTGAAGATCTCCAGCCGCGCCCAGGTCAGCAGCCCGTAGAACAGGGCCAGCGCGGCCACGCAGACGCCAAGGAAGATCCAGAAGCCGCGCGGGGCGGGCTTCTCGCCGCCCGTCGGGGACGTCGACGCGGTATCGGCGGGCGCGCCGCTCCCACTCGCGGCGTCCGCCCCCGCCCGCTGCGGCGCGCCCGGCGCCGTGGCGGCCTGGCCGCCGCCATCCGTTCCGGGCGGTTCGGCCAACCCGCTGGCGGCAGGCTCGGTCACGCCGCTGGCGGGAGGTTCCGCCAATCCGTCCGCCGGCGGCTCGGCCAGCCCATCGGCGGGCGGCTCCGCCAGCCCGCCAAGCGGCGGCTCGCTCAACCCCGACTGGAATTCATCCGAGCCCAGCCGCAGCTCGGAGGGTATGTCGTACACGACCTCGGGCTGCGTCACCGCGTAGTGGACCGCGCCCACCAGCAGCCCGGCCGCGGCCAGCGGCGCCAGCGCCAGTGTCATGTTGCGCGCCAGGTAGGAGAGCGGCACGTCGCGGTTGCGCCGGCCTTTGAACAGGGCCGCCAGCATGCCCGACAGCGCGCGCGTATACCCCTGCCTGGCCAGGGTCGCCGAGGCCGCGGGCAGTGCCACGCCGCGTTCGGCCTCGGCCAGCGGCGGCGCCATGTCGGGCCGCAGTTTGGCGACGATGATGACGTAAACCATGTAGAGCGCCGCCAGCATGATGCCGGGAAACAGCGCGCCGGCGTAGAGCTGCACCACGGACACGCCGGTGGTGGCGCCGTACACGATCAGCATCACGGAAGGCGGCAGCAGGATGCCCAGGCAGCCGCCGGCCGTGATGGCGCCGGCCGTCAGGCGCACGCTGTAGCCGGCCTTGAGCATGGCCGGCATGGCCAGCAGGCCCATCAGCGTCACCACCGCGCCGACGATGCCGGTGGCGGTGGCGAAAATGGCGCAGGTGGCCAGCGTAGCCACCGCCAGCGCGCCCGGCACCCGCGCCAGCGCCAGGTGCATGCTGCGGAACAGCTTTTCGATCAGGTTGGCGCGTTCGACCAGATAGCCCATGAACACGAACAGCGGAATCGAGATCAGCGAGTCGTTGGTCATGGTGGCGTAGGTGCGCTGCACCATCAGGTCCAGCGTCTGCCCCATCGAGCGCGCCGGGTCATGGCTCTGCATGTAGTAGGCCAGGAAGGTGAACAGCACCCCCATGCCCATCAGCGTGAACGCGGTGGGAAACCCCAGCATGATCGCCACCACGATCAGCGCCAGCATCAGCAGGCCCATGTGTCCGGTGCCCAGGTTGTCCCACGGCGTGAGAAAGGCGATCATCAGCAGCACCAGGCCGATGCACGACAGGCCGAACCACAGAGCCTTGTTGATCTTCATTGCGCCGGCCCTCCGGATTTGACGTAGCGGTCGAGCCTGGCGATGTCCTCGTCCTTGACGTGCACCATTTCCTTGAGCTTGTCGACGTCGACCTCCTCGACGTCCTCTTCGCGCGAGGGCCACGCCCCGCGCCGCAGGCACAGCACGCAGCGCAGGATCTCGGCCACGCCCTGCAGCAGCAGGAATGCCCCGGCCACCGGGATGAAAGCCTTGAACGGGTAAATGGGCGGCCCGTTGGCCATCAGCGAGGAATGCTCGCGGATGGCGATGGAATAGCCGGCGTAGTGCCAGCCGGCCCACACCAGCGCGATGACGCCCGGGATGAAAAAGACGATGAACAGGATCAGGTCGAGCCCGGCCTGCACCCGCGGCGGCAGGAATCCGTAGAGGATGTCGCCGCGCACGTGGCCGTTCTTGGCCAGGGTGTAGGCGCCCGCCATCATGAACAGGATGCCGTAGTACATCATCTGCAGGTCGAAGGCCCAGGCGCTCGGCTGGTTCAGCAGGTAGCGCGCGCCGACCTCCCAGCATACGTGCAGGGTCAGGATGACGATGAGCCAGGCGAAGGTCTTGCCGACGAAGGTGGAGATGCGGTCTATGAAACGGATGAATCGGATCATCGGACGTCCTGGTGAAGACGTGCGCCGCCCCGTCGCACGCGCGGCGCGGCGCCGTGGGCGGGCAGGCGCAGGCGGCGCGAGCGCGCACCCGCCATGGCGACGCGGACGCCGCCGCCCCGCCCCGGCAGGGACGGGCGGCGGCAAAGGCGTCAGCCGGTCTTGCCGCCGCGCGAGAAGTAGTGGTTGAAGGCCATCCGGTAATTGACCGTGGTGTCGCCATGCCAGCGACCGACCCGTTCGGCGAAGGCGCGCTGGGAGTCGAGCACCTTCTTGAACAGCGGATTCTCGGCCGAACGCTTGGCGATCATCTCGTCCCAGATCTTGAGCTGCTGCTGCAGGATGGCGTCAGGCGTCTTGTAGAACTTGACGTTGTGGTCCTTCTGCAGTTTGACGTAGTCCTGGGAATAGCGGTTGGACGCCTTCCACGACATGTCGGCGCTGGAGGCCTGCGCGGCGTAGCTGAGGATGTGCTTGAGGTGTTCAGGCAGGGCGTCGTACTTGGCCTTGTTGAACAGCACCTCGAATTGCTCGGCGCTCTGGTGAAAGCTCTGCAGCATGCAGATCTTGGACACGTCCTGGAAGCCCAGCGCCAGGTCGGAAGAAGCGTTGTTGAATTCCGCGCCGTCGAGCAGGCCGCGGTCCAGCGCCGGCACGATCTCGCCGCCCGGCAGCGCGTTCACGGCCGCGCCCATCGCGGTGTACATGTCGATGGCCAGGCCGACGGTGCGGAACTTCACGCCCTTGACGTCCTCGATCTTGGAGATCGGGCGCTTGAACCAGCCGAAGGGCTGCGTCGGCATGGGCCCGTACATCAGCGACACCACGTTCACGCCCATGGCCTTCTGGATCTCGACCAGCAGCTCCTTGCCGCCGCCATATTCGTGCCAGGCCAGCAGCATGTTGGCATCCATCCCGAACGACGGTCCGGAACCCCACAGCGCCACGGCGGTGTTCTTGCCGTACCAGTAGGCCACCACGCCATGGCCGCCGTCCAGCGTGCCGGCGGACACCGCGTCCAGCAGGTCGAAGGCCTTGACCACGGCGCCGGCCGGCAGCACCTCGATCTTCAACTGGCCGCCGGCCATGTCGTTGACCTTCTGGGCGTAGTCGCGCGCGAACTCGTGGAAGATGTCGTTGGCCGGCCAGGTGCTCTGGAAGCGCAGGGAAATCGGCGCGTTCTGCGCGCGGGTGACGGCGGGAAAAGCCAGGGCGGCCGCGCCGGCGGCCGCCGCGCCCGAGATGAACTTGCGGCGGGGTTTCGTAACGTGTTGCATGGTGTGCTGTCTCCTGTAAGGGCATGCATGACCAGCTTGTAGTTACTGCTCGCGGCGTCATGAGGCGCGGCGCCGATACGACGTCGGGTCGAGGCCTGGGGCGGCCGCCGCGTCGTCCGATGATTAAACCTTCCTGAACGTAAGCTGACAATCAGCTGTTTGCTGGGATTTACCCTAGGGCATGTGGACGCCGCGCCCTCACGCCCTGCCGGCCAGGCGTCCTGCCCGCCGCAACGCCTCGACAATGGTCTGGAACGCCGCTTGCCGGCTTTCGGGGTCAGGGCTGCGCAGCGCGAATGACGGATGGTATGCGACCAGCACCGGCGTCTTGCCGCGCCGCAGCGACTGGCCCAGCGCGGCCTTCAGGGTCAGCTTGCGATCGGGCACCAGCGCGCCGAGCGCGGTGGCGCCCAACGCGATGATGACCCGCGGCTGGATGTCGTCGAGCTCCTGTTCCAGCCAATAGCCGCAAGCGGCGATCTCGGCTTGCGCCGGCGATTTGTGCATGCGGCGCTTGCCGCGCAGCTGCCACTTGAAATGCTTGACGGCATTGGTGATGTAGACCGCGTCGCGGCTCACGCCGGCCTGCGCCAGCGCCTTGTCCAGCAGCGCGCCGGCCGGGCCCACGAAGGGATGGCCGGCCAGGTCCTCCTTGTCGCCGGGTTGTTCGCCAACCAGCATGATGGTGGCGCGGCGCTTGCCCTCGCCGCCGACAGCTTGCGTGGCGTTGCGCCACAAGCCGCAGCGGCGGCAATCGGCAAGCTTGCGAGGGTGCTGGTCGGGGTCGATCTCGTCGTCCGCGTCATCGGCGGACCGCGGGTGGGCATTCATGCCGTCTCCTCGATCGGGCTTGCACGCAATGGCGCCTTCAAGGCGAGGCCGAAGTCAGGAACGGTTGTCCACCGGCGGCGCGCCGGGCGTGGCCCGGCCCGGATCCCATACGTCCTCGGGGTCCATGCCCGGGGGCACCTGGCGGCCGGCGCCGCTGCGGTTCGGGTCCGCCGGACGGTCCGACAGGGTTCGTTCGTTTTCAGGCACGGGCTTGTGCGGCGCCTCGGCCGGGGTGTCCTGGTGCGAATGGGGTTTGGTGCTCATGGCGGCGTCCTCGCAGGCGTGTGCTCGCCGCCACGGCGGGAGGCCGTGACGGGCAAGCCTGTGCAGCAAGTGATGTGCCGCGCTACGGCAGGTTCTCGCGCAGGATCACCTGGCTGCGGTTCATCTCCACCCCGCTCATCGGGCTGCGCTTGTCGCGCACGTTGCAGAAGATGCGCACGCAGCTCATCAGCGCCTCGACCGGGCTCTGCGTGATGACGGCGTCCATGGTGCCGTCGATCAGCAGCGCGCGCGTGTCCGGCGTCAGGCCGTGGCCGATGAACACCACGCGATGCTGCAGGCCGGCTTCCTTGAGCGCGCGCGCCACGCCGTCGGAGGCGCCGCCGATGTTGTAGATGCCGGCCAGTTGCGGATATTGCTCCAGCAACTGGCGCGTCTGCTCGTAGTTGCGCTGCGCGTCGTCGTAGCCTTCGCGCAGGTCCACCACCTGCATGGCCTGGAACTGCTCGGCGTACAGCTGCAGGAAGCCGCCCTCGCGCTCTTCGTGGGCGCGGTAGTGGCGCGAGCCGGCGATCAACGCCACGTGCGCGGCGCGCGGGCCGATGAAGCGCGCGATCAGGTAGCCGGCGGTGCGGCCGGCGGCGCGGTTGTCCAGGCCCACGTAGGCCACGCGCGCGCTGTTGGCCAGGTCGGAGATCAGCGTCACGGTGGGCACGCCCTGCTGCGCCAGCGCGTTGACGGCCTCGCGTACCACCGGATGCTCCAGCGCCATGAAGGCGATGCCGTCGGCGCGCTTGCCGTGATGCAGCAGCGCCTGCGCCAGGGCCTCGGGGTTGAAGCTCTCGACGTAATCCACCTGGCAGCGCGCGTTGAGCGGCGCGAAATGCTCGTGCGCGTAGCTCACGCTGTCGCCCAGCATGCGCAGGAAGCGGTTGCTGCCGCGCGGCAGCAGGATCACCAGCCGCATGGGCTCGGGCGCCATGGCCGCGTACAGGTCGGCCTCGGGCAGGTAGTCCAGTTCGGCGGCGGCCTTGAGCACGCGCTGCGCGGTGCTGCCGCGCACGCCCGGACGCCGGTTCAGCACGCGGTCGGCCGTGGCGGTGGACACGCCGGCCAGCGCCGCGACCTCGGCCAGGGTCGCCAGCTTGCGTTCGCGAGTGGACTTTTTCACATCAAAAACCATCATTGTTCGGGTTTGACGATGCGGGCGCCGGTTCACTATTGTCCGTCATGCCTCAGCGCGATGGACTTCTGCGGCACCTCAAAAAACATCATAACCAAGATTCTGGAGACAACCATGAAGCTGCTCACCCGCCGCAGTGCCTTGCGCCGCCTGTGCGCCCTTCCCGCCGCGGCCGCCCTGGGCGGCGGTTTTCCGTTGATCGCCCGCGCCGCCGACTATTCCCTCAAGTACGGCAACAACCTGCCCGTCTCGCACCCGCTGAACATCCGCGCCCAGGAAGCCGCCGACCGCATCCTCAAGGAAAGCAATGGCCGCGTCGACATCAAGATCTTCCCCAACAACCAGCTCGGCGGCGACACCGACATGCTGGCCCAGGTGCGTTCGGGCGGCATCGACTTCTTCACGCCGTCGGCGCTGGTGATCGCCACGCTGGTGCCGGTGGCCGCCATCAACGCCGTGGGCTTTGCCTTCAAGGACTACGGCCAGGTCTGGGGCGCCATGGATGGCGCGCTCGGCGCCCACGTGCGCGCCGCCATCGCCCAGCGCCGCCTGTACGCCTTCGAGAAGATGTGGGACAACGGTTTCCGCCAGACCACCAGCAGCAAGGCGCCGGTGGCCCGCGCCGCCGACATGGATGGCCTGAAGATCCGCGTGCCGGTCAGCCCGCTGCCGATCTCGATGTTCAAGGGTCTGGGCGCGGCGCCAGCCAGCCTGCAGTTCAGCGAGGTCTATTCCTCGCTGCAGACCAAGGTGGTGGACGCGCAGGAAAACCCGCTGCCCATCATCCAGGTGGCCAAGCTGTACGAGGTGCAGAAGTACTGCTCGCTGACCAACCACATCTGGGACGGCTACTGGTTCATCGCGAACGGCCGCATGTGGGAGGGCCTGCCGCAGGACCTGAAGGCGGTGGTGGCGCGCGGCATCAACGAGGCCGGCCTGGCGCAGCGAGAAGACATCAAGAAGCTCAACGCCTCGGTGCAGGCCGACCTGGAAAGCAAGGGACTGGTGTTCAACCAGCCCGCCGCCGACAGCTTCCGCGACCAGTTGCGCAAGGCAGGCTTCTACGGCGAATGGCAGCAGCGCTTCGGCCAGGAAGCCTGGGCACTGCTGGAGCAGGCCGTCGGCAAGCTCGCCTGAGGCCGCGTCCATGACCTCGCTCTCTTCTTCCCACGCCGCCGCGCCCGCGCTGCCGGCCCATCCGCTGCGGCGCGCCGGCGAGGCGCTGGACGCGGCGCTGGGCGGCCTGGTCGAACTGGCGGCCGCCGCCATCGTGCTGATCGAGATCCTGGTGCTGTTCGCCGGCGTGGTGGCGCGCTACGTGTTCCACAGCCCGCTGGTGTGGTCCGATGAGCTGGCGTCCATCCTGTTCCTGTGGCTGTCGATGCTGGGCGCCGTGGTGGCGTTGCGCCGCGGCGAGCACATGCGCATGACGGCGCTGGTCAACCACATCGGCCCGGCGCGCCGCGCGCAGCTGGAGGCCGGCGCGCTGGCCGCCTCGCTCGCCTTCCTGTTCCTGATCCTGGCGCCCGCCATCGAATACGCGCACGAAGAACACTTTATCATCACGCCCGCGCTGGAACTGAGCAACGCCTGGCGCGCCGCCGCCATTCCGGTCGGCATGGGCCTGATGGCGGTGGTGGCGCTGCTGCGGCTGCTACGCACGCAGACCGTGCCGCACCTGCTGCTGGCGCTGGCCGGCGCGGCGGCGATGGTCGCGGCGTTCTGGCTGGCGCAGCCGCTGTTCACGGGGCTGGGCAAGCTCAACCTGGTGATCTTCTTCGTCGGCATCGTCGCCGCCACCGTGTTCGCGGGCGTGCCGATCGCGTTCTCGTTCGCGCTGGCGACGTTCTCCTACCTGGCGCTGACCACCAACACGCCGATGCTGGTGATGGTGGGCCGCCTGGACGAGGGCATGTCGCACCTGATGCTGCTGGCGGTGCCGCTGTTCATCTTCCTGGGTTCGCTGATCGAGATGACCGGCATGGCGCGCGCCATGATCCAGTTCCTGGCCAGCCTGCTGGGCCACGTGCGCGGCGGCCTGTCGTACGTGCTGATCGGGGCGATGTACCTGGTGTCGGGCATCTCCGGCTCGAAGATCGCCGACATGGCCGCGATCGCGCCGGTGCTGTTTCCCGAGATGCGCAAGCGCGGCGCCAAGCCGGGCGACCTGGTGGCGCTGCTGTCGGCCACCGGCGCGCAGACCGAGACCATTCCGCCGTCGATCGTGCTGATCACCATCGGCTCGGTCACCGGCGTGTCCATCGCCGCCCTCTTCACCGGCGGCCTGCTGCCGGCCGTGGTGCTGGGGCTGGCGCTGTGCTCGGTGGTGTGGTGGCGCTACCGCAAGGAAGACCTGAGCCTGGCGCAGCGCTTCGCGCCGCGCGAGATCGGCCGTTTCTTCGTCATCGCCTTGCCGGCCGTGGCGCTGCCCTTCGTGATCCGCGCCGCGGTGGTCGAAGGCGTGGCCACCGCCACCGAGGTCTCGACCATCGGCATCGTCTATTCGGCGGTGGTGGGCGCGCTGGTCTACCGGCGCTTCGACCTGGCGCGGCTCAAGCCCATGCTGATCGAGACCGCCTCGCTGTCCGGCGCCATCATGCTGATCGTCGGCTGCGCCACCGCCATGGCCTGGGCCCTGACGCAATCGGGCTTCTCGGGCGACCTGGCGCGGCTGATGGCCGGCATGCCCGGCGGCAGTTACGGCTTCCTGGCCGTGTCGATCGTGGCCTTCATCATCCTGGGCAGCGTGCTGGAAGGCATTCCCGCCATCGTGCTGTTCGGGCCGCTGCTGTTCCCGGTGGCGGCGCAGGCCGGCGTGCATGAGGTCCATTACGCCATGGTGGTCATCTTCGCCATGGGCATCGGCCTGTTTGCGCCGCCCTTCGGCGTCGGCTATTACGGCGCCTGCGCCATCAGCCGTGTCGATCCCGACGAGGGCATCCGCCCGATCTGGGGCTACATCGCGGCGCTGCTGGTCGGGCTGGTCATCGTCGCCGCCTTTCCCTGGATTTCCATCGGGTTTCTCAAATCCGCGTCCTGAAAGCCGCGCGGCCCATCGCGGGCCGCGCCCTCCCGCCACTTCCTACACAAGAATCCAACATGAGTCGTTTCCTGGGCGAGATCCGCCAACTCGGTTATGTGGTGCCCGATATCGAGGCCGCCATGGAGTACTGGAGCAGCACGCTGGGCGTGGGCCCGTGGTTCTACAACCCCAAGGTGCCCATCGTGAACTACCGCTACGACGGCGCGCCGTACGAGCCGCACAACTCGGTGGCGCTGGCCAATTCGGGCTTCGTGCAGGTCGAGCTGATCCAGACCCGCAACGACGTGCCGTCGATGTACCGCGACTTCCAGCAGGCCGGCCGCAGCGGGCTGCAGCACGTGGCCTACTGGACCCAGGACTATGACGCCGACCTGGCGCGCCTGCTGGCGCAGGGATTCGTGCCGAAGATGCAGGGCGAGGTCGGCGAGAAAGGCCGCTTCATCTACTTCGACACCGAATACCACCCGGGCACGGTGATCGAGCTGTCCGAGGTGGCCGGCCCCAAGGGGCGCCTGTTCGACCTGATCCGCGACAGCGCTCGCGACTGGGACGGCCGCGATCCGGTGCGCCCCTTCCCCGACCTGAAGCAGCTTTGAAGCCGGCCGGAAACCATCCATGAACACCCAAGTCATCCGCGCCACCTACCTGATCGAAACCCCGCTGGACCCGGCGCGCGTCGCCGAGGTGATGGCGGGCGAGCAGTCCTGCGGCACCTTCACCCGCGTCGAGGGCGAGACCGACGAGCTGCGGGCGCGCGCCCGCGCCCAGGTCGAATCGGTGCAGGAACTCGAATCCGCCCGCCAGGCCAGCCTGCCCAACGCCTGGCTGGCGCGCCAGCCGGGCGGCATGCCGGCCGTGCTGCGCCGCGCCCGCGTGCGCATCGCCTTTCCGGTGGCCAACATCGGCCCCAACCTGCCGACCCTGGCCGCCACGGTCGGCGGCAACCTGTACGACCTGGGCGAAGTGACCGGCCTGCGGCTGGAGCAGCTGGAACTGCCGTCCGACTACCGCGCGCAATTCGAGATGCCGCGGGTCGGCGTGGCCGGCACGCGCCAGCTGACCGGCGTGGCCAGTGGCGCGCTGGTGGGCACCATCATCAAGCCCAATGTCGGCCTGTCGCCCGAGCAGACCGCGCACCTGGTGGCGCGGCTGTGCGCGGCCGGCGTGGATTTCATCAAGGACGACGAGGTCTGCGCCAACCCCGCCCATGCGCCGCTGGCGCAGCGCGTGGCCGCCGTGATGGCGGTGGTGCGGGCGCACCGCGAACGCACCGGCCGACAGGTGATGGTGGCCTTCAACATCACCGACGAAACCGACGCCATGCGGCGCCACGCCGACCTGATCGAACGCGAGCAAGGCAGCTGCGTGATGGCCAGCCTGAACTGGTGCGGCCATTCCGCCATCCAGACCCTGCGGCGCCACACGCCGCTGGCGCTGCACGGCCATCGCAACGGTTACGGCGCGCTGTCGCGCCACCCCCTGCTGGGCATCGGTTTCCAGGCCTACCAGACGCTGTGGCGGCTGGCCGGCGTGGACCACATGCACGTGCACGGCCTGCAAGGCAAGTTCTCGCAGCCGGACGCGGAAGTGGTCGAGAGCGCGCGCGATTGCCTGGCCCCGCTCACGCCCGGCATCGACGACGCGGTGATGCCGGCGTTCTCGTCCGGCCAGTGGGCCGGCACGGTGCCCGCCACCTGGGCCGCGGTGCGCACCGACGACCTGCTGTTCATGTCCGGCGGCGGCATCCTGGCGCATCCGGACGGCCCGGCGGCCGGCGTGCAAAGCATCCGCCAGGCCTGGCAGGCGGTGCGCGCCGGCCAGGACCTGGCTGCCTTCGCCGCCCAGGCCCCGGAGCTGCGGCGCGCGCTGGCGCACTTCGGATCGCGCGCATGACGGACGGCCTCGCCCGCGCCGCCGCGCCGCGCGTCACCTGGTATGGCGACGACTTCACCGGCGCCACCGACACCCTGGCACACGTGGCCCTGGCCGGCTGGCGCAGCCTGCTGTTCCTGGGCGTGCCGACGCCGCAACAGCTTGAACGCGCCGGCCCGCTGGACGCCATCGGCATCGCCGGCGCGGCGCGCGGCATGGCGCCCGACGAAATGACGGCCGAGCTGCGCGGCGCCGGCCGCTTCCTGGCCGCTACCGGCACCCGCATCCTGCACTACAAGTGCTGCTCCACCTTCGACAGCGCGCCGCACGTGGGCAGCATCGGCGCGGCCGTGGCCGAGCTGCGGCGCCACATGCTCAATCCGCTGGTGCCCATCGTCGGCGGCCAACCCGGCATCGGGCGCTATTGCAGCTTCGCCAACCTGTTCGCGCGCGCCGGCGCCGCCGCCGACGTCCACCGGATCGACCGGCACCCGGTGATGCGCGCGCATCCCGTCACCCCCATGCACGAGGCCGACCTGCGCCGCCACCTGGCGGCGCAGGGGCTGGCCGGCATCGCCTCGCTGCCGCACACCGCCTATCCGCCGCTGCGCGCCGCCGCCGACCTGCGCGCCGTGGACCCATGGATCGACGCCATCGTGAACACGACCGACGGCCCCTTGCTGCTGGACCTGGTCGACGACGAGCAACTGCCGCTGATCGGCCGGCTGCTGTGGCGCGCCGCCTCGGCGCTGCCGCTGCTGGTGGTCGGTCCCAGCAGCGTGCAGCAGGCGCTGGCGCGCGCCGCCGGCCCCGGCCCGGCGTCCTCGGCGCCCGCGCTGCCGCCCGCCCAAGGCCCTGTGTTGGTGGTGGCCGGCAGCCTGTCGCCAGTCACGGCGCGCCAGATCGGCGCCAGTCGGCGCTATGCGCGGCAGCCGCTGGATGTGGAGCGCCTGCTGGGAGAGGCCGCCTACGCCAGCGCCAGCATCCAGGAGGCGGCCGGCGCCCTGGCCCAGGGCCGCAATGTGCTGGTGCACACCGATGAACCGGGCCAGGCCCTGTCGCCGCAGCGCACCGCCGCCACCGCCCGCGCCACCGGCCGACTGGTGGCGGGCATCGTGCGCGCCAGCGCGGCCGCGGGGCGCAAGCTCACGCGCCTGGGGATCGCCGGTGGCGACACCTCCAGCCACGCCACGCTGGCGCTGGGGCTATGGGGCCTGGGCTTTCACAGCACGCTCGCGCCCGGCGTCACCGTCAGCGTCGCGCACAGCGACGATCCGCTCACCAACGGCTTGCAGCTGATGCTCAAAGGCGGGCAGATGGGCGGCGATACGTTGTTCGACGATCTGGTGACGGGCCGCTGAGCCAGCGCGGCGACTGGCGCGGCACGGCGGCGCCCGAGCGGCAATCAGCCTGTCGCGACGGGGGTGAACAACGTATCGCTGCCCAGCACGCGGATCCCCTCGGGCCCGCTTTCCAGGATGCGCCGTTCGCCAGCCTCGACCCAGAGTTCGCAGCGGAACCCGTCGGCCGCCTTGAACAGGCCTTGAATTTCCATCACGGCCTGGCGCGTCATGCGCGCGCTGGCGTCGAAATGACCCAGCAGTTCGCCGTGGCGGTGAATCACGATTCGGTGTTTGAGCATACGATGCGGTCCAGCCAGTCGTTGAAGACGGCGCGAGCGGCGCCGCGCAGGTCGGCCTGCACTGCCGGCGCCTGGGCCCGCAGCGTCGCCGGGTCGATGCCGGCGCGGGCCAGTTCGCAGGCATGCCCGACCAGCCAGTGCTCGAAGTTGCGCAGATCGGCCTCGAGGTGGAATTGCAGCCCGAGCACGCTGTCGCCGTACTCGAACGCCTGGTTCGGTCCCGCCGCCGTGCCCGCAAGCCGGATGGCGCCCGCCGGAATGTCGAACTGGTCCCCGTGCCAATGCAGCACCGGCGTATCGCGCAGGCCGGCCAGCGCCGAGCGTTGGCCCTGGTCGGTCAGCGTCAGGGCGCCGAAGCCGATCTCCGGCCCGGCCGCCATCGGGTAGACGTTGGCGTCCAGGGCCCGCGCGATGAGCTGCGCGCCCAGGCAGATCCCCAGCGTCGGCGCCCGATTCGCCACGCGCGCGCGCACCAGTTCCAGCTCCCGCGCCAGGAACGGATAGCGCGGTTCATCGAAGGCTCCGATCGGCCCGCCCAGCACCACCAGCAGATCCGCCGCCAGCGCGTCCGCCACCGGCAGGTCCTCCACTGCCGCGTCGACATAGCGCACGGTGTAGCCGCGCGCCTGCAACAGCGGCTCCAGCACGCCAAGGTCTTCGAAGTGGACGTGGCGCAAGGCAATGGCGTTCAGGGTCATGGTGGTCGGCTTCCGGATGGGCAATAGCGGTAATGTGCCTGCGGGGCTGCTTGCTATTATTGTCCTATGCCAAAATATTATCAAGATCCAGGACAAATAAGAAAGCGTGACGCGACCAAGCGACGCGCGGCCGCCACGGACGCGCGAGCATTGAATGACAACCCGATATGGCGCGCCGCGCCGTGGCTCAGCGCAGGCTGTGCCCGATATCCTGCGCCAACTTGCGGCACTGGGCGGGCGTCATGCCGGAAAGCGTGATCCGCAGTCCATTGATGCCGCCCTGGACCCCGAAGGCGCCGCCATGCCGCACCAGCCAGCCCTTGCGCGCCAGCGCCAGGGCGACCGCCTGGTCGTCGGTATCCAGCGGCACCCAGAGATTGAGGCCGTCGCCGTTCTCCAGGCAGGGCAGCCCCTGCTCGCGCAATGCATCTTCCAGCTGCCGCCTGCGCGCGGCATAGTCCTGGCGCGCCCGCGCCATCTGGCTGGCCACCTGGGGCTGGCCCAGGGTCACTTCCACCATGTCCTGCAGCAGATGGCTGACCCAGCCGGTGCCCGAGGCCAGCCGCGTGCGCAATTGGCGCGAGGTGGCGGCATCGCTGGCGACCAGCGCCACCCGCACGTCCGGGCCCAGCGCCTTCGAGAAGGACCGGATCAGTGCCCAGCGCTGCGTCTGCGGCGCCAGCGCGCTGTGGTAAGCGGCCTCGGACAGCAAGGCGAAATGGTCATCCAGGATGACCATCACTTGCGGGTGCCGGGCCAGCACGCGCGCCAGGGCGCGCGCGCGCTTCGCGCTCAGCCCGCACCCGGTCGGATTGTGCGCCCGCGGCGTCAGGATGACGGCCCGTGCGCCCTTTTCCAGCGCCGCTTCCAGCGCCTGCGCCTGCATGCCTTCCGCGTCGACCGGCACCCCGACCGGCTGCAGGCCCGCAACCCGCAACATGTTGATGCTGCTGAGGAAACACGGGTCCTCGACCGCCACCCGGTCGCCGGACACCAGGTAGGAACCCAGCAGGCGCTCGATGGCGTCGACCGCGCCATGCGTCAGGTTGATCTCGAACGCGGCCGGGCAGTCCGGCGTGAACCAGCCCCGGGCGTAGTCTTCCAGGCCCGGGTTGACGGTGGCTTCGCCGTACAGCCGGGGCACGTACGGACGCGCGGCGAATGCCGCGGTCAGGTCGGGCAGCCAGGCCGGATCCGGATTGCCGCTGGCCAGGTCCGCCAGCGGCGTATCCGCCTGCGCGCCCTCCTGTTCCCGGGGACCGGACGGGTCGCGGATGATCGTCCCCAGGCGCCCCTGGGTCAAGGCGATCCCCGCCGTCGCCAGCCGCTTATAGGCGGCGGCGACCGTGTTGCGGTTGACGTCCAGCTCGATCGCCAGGTCGCGCACTGGCGGCAGCGCCTGCCCCGCCCGCAACGATCCGGATTGCAGCAGGCCGCGCACGCTCTCGAAGATCTCCGCGGCGGTCTTTCCTTGTATTTTCATATGGGCCTGGGTCAATACCGGCAAGGGCGCTGACATAACGATGGCGCCATGAAGTCAATGCGCCAGTTTGACATGATTGCCTCGCCGGCGAAAGCGCGCCCCACGGCCCGCTACGCGACGCAATCCACGTAGCAGCACGGCTTGCCGCCATCGTCGGGCAACGCGGCGGCAGAGTGGTCATGCGACGGATTGCAAATCCGTCCAGGTTGGTTCGATTCCAGCCCGCGCCTCCAGGCCATTGGGGGCCGCGCGCGGCAGCGGCGGGGCCGCTAGGCGGCGCGCGGTTCGCGCGTCTTGGCGACGGCCACCGAGAGCGTGGCGGGCAAGGCCACGCCATTCTTGACGGCCAGGATCTCGGCCATGACGCTGACGGCGATCTCCGCCGGCGTGCGGCTGCCGATGTAAAGGCCCACCGGCGCCCGCAGGCGCTTGAGCGATTCCTCGGTCTCGTCGAAATGCTCGATCAGCCGCTGGCGGCGCAGGTCGGTGTTGCGCCGCGAGCCGATCGCGCCGACATAGAAGGCCGGGCTGTGCAGCGCCTCCAGCAACGCCAGGTCGTCCAGCTTGGGATCGTGGCTCAGCGCCACGATGCAGGTGCGCGTGTCCGGACGCATGGCGCGCACGGCATCATCGGGCATCTCGGTGGTCAGGCGCACGCCCTGCACCGACCAGGCGCCCAGGTGCTCGACGCGCGGATCGCAAAGCGTGACCGCGAAATCGTTGAACAGCGCCATGGTCGCGACGTACTCGGCCAGCGCCCCGGCGCCGATGAGCAGCATGCGGTACTGCGGCCCCAGCGTGCTGGACAGGGTGGCGCCATCGAAATGCAGGGCCTGCGGCGCCGAAGCCGGCGCCTGCGTCACCGCGCCCGTCGCGCAGTCGACGCTGCGCCTTACCAGCTGCCCGGATTCCAGCTGCCGCACCAGCGTGTCCAGCGCGGCGACGTCGGGATCGAACTCCAGCAGCAGTTCCAGGGTGCCGCCGCAAGGCAGGCCGAAGCGGTGCGCATCGTCGGCGTGGACGCCATAGCGCACCAGTTCCGGCGTCGCGCGCGGCATGCCCGCGCCGCCGTGGGCGCGGGTATAGCGCAGCACCAGATCGTCCTCGATGCAGCCGCCCGAAACCGAGCCGACGCAGCGGCCGTCCTCGCGCAGCGCCATCATCGAACCCGTCGGGCGCGGCGACGATCCCCAGGTGCGCGCCACCGTGGCCAGCAACACCCGCTCTCCCGCCATGGCCCAGTCGCGCGCGGCGCGCAACACGCGTACATCCACACTTTCCATTCAGTCCGCTCCTTGCAGGGACTGGCGGGCGGCAAGCAGCGACTCGGCCCGCGCCAGGTCTTCCAATGTATCGATATCGGCCACGATGCCCGGATCGTCCAGGGCCAGCGCCAACACCTCGCCGGCCTGCCGGCGCGCCGCCACCACCGCGGCGGCGCCCTTGTCTCCGGAGAGCCGCGCCAGGGCCTCGTAGCAGGGCCGGCCAAAGCCGACCGGGTGGCCCTGCCGGCCATTCCAGAACGGCTGCACCACCGTGGCGGCCGCCAGGGCCCGCGCCACCCGGCGCAGGCTGTCGGCGCCGACCAGCGGCAGGTCGCCCGGCAGGATCAGCCAGCCCGCCGCCCGCGGCGTGGCGCGCACGCCGCGGGCGATGGAATCGCCCATGCCGGCCGCCGGATCGTCGCCGGGCAGCACCACATGGCAGGGCAGGCCCGACCGCGCCACCGTATCCCGCACCCGCTGCAACACCGCGATGCCGGCCAGGGGCGTATCGAGCTTGTGCCGGGCGCCGCCGGAGCGCGCAAAGCGCTCGCCCCGGCCGGCGGCCAGCACGATGACGACAGGTGTATCCATTGGCGGCATGGCGGAATCGGCTCTTTTCGCGGTGCGGTCTGCCCCGGTGGTCCTAAGCGACGCTGCGCACCGGCAGGCTGCGCACCCGCTTGCCGGTGGCGGCGAAGATGGCGTTGCACAGCGCCGGCGCCACCGGCGGCACCGGCGGCTCGCCCACGCCGCCTGGCGGCAGGGCATGGTCGTCGTTGACCAGGTGCGTGCGGATCACGCGCGGCGATGCATTATGGCGCAGGACTTCATAGTCGTAGAAGTTGTTCTGCTTGACGCGCCCCTTCTCGAAGGTGATCTCGCCCAGCAGCGCCAGGCTCAGGCCCATGATGGCGCCGCCTTCCATCTGCGCGCGGATGCGTTCGGGCTTGATCTGCGGGCCGCAGTCCAGCGCCATGTCCACGGCCACCACCCGCACTTCGCCCTTCTCGTCCACCGCCACCTCGACCACCGTGGCCGTGTAGCTCATGAAGCTGTAGCAGAACGCCAGGCCCAGGCCATGCCCCTTCGGCAGCTCGCGCCCCCACTTGGCGCCGCTGGCCGCCGCCTCGATCACCCCGCGCAGGCGGCCGGTGTCGTAGGGATAGCGTTCGGGCGATTCGCTGTAGTTCCAGGTGTCCGCCAGCGTGCCCGGATCGATGCGGCGGGCCGGGCCGATCAGGTCCAGCGCATACTGCTTGTGGTCCTGGCCGGCGCGGTGCGCCAGCTCGGCGATGAAGCATTGCGCCGCGAACGCGTGCGGAATGTTGGCCACCGAACGGAACCAGCCGATGCGGGCGTGGGCGGCGACCTCGGCCGTTTCGACCCGCACGTTCGGAATCACGTAGGGCATGTTGATGGCCGACATGGCCGACTCGAACAACTGCTCGCCCTTGGCCCCCTCGGTGAACAGCGACGCGATGGTCGGCGCGGCGCTGCGGTGCAGCCAGGACTGCACCTTGCCGTCCTTGCCGACAACGGCCTCCAGGTGCTCGGCCGACACGGTATGCAGGTAGTCGTGGTGGATGTCGTCTTCGCGCGTCCACACCAGCTTGACCGGCGTGCCGGCGGGCATGGCCTGGGCCACGATGGCGGCCTCGTCGACATAGTCCGGCTTGGACTTGCGGCCAAAGCCGCCGCCCAGCAGCAGCACATGGACCTTGACGTTTTCGGGCTTGAGCTTGAGGCGCTTGGCCACCGCCTCCTGCGCGGCCGCCGGATTCTGCACCGAGGTCCAGACCTCGGCCGCGCCGTCCTGGATCCGCACCGTCGCCACCGGCGTCTCCATCGACGCATGCGCCAGGTGCGGCACGTGGTATTCCGCCATGAAGCGCTCGGCCTCGCCGGCCTTGGCCCAGGCCTGCGGCGCGTCGCCCTGGTCGCGCACCACCTTGCCCGGCTTGCGGCTGGCCTCGGTCAGCGTCTCGCGGTAGGCGACCGAGTCGTAGGCCGCGTTGGGGCCATCGTCCCATTCGATGGCGAGCGCGGCGCGGCCCTGCATCGCGGCCCAGGTATTGCTGGCCACCACCGCCACGCCCCCCAGCGGCTGGAAGGCCGGCGCGCCGGCCATGGCGGGAATTTCCACCACCTTCAGCACGCCGGGCACCGCCAGCGCCTTGGCGCTGTCCACGCGGCGCAGCTTGCCGCCCACCACCGGCGGGCGCGCCACCACGGCATAGACCATGCCGGGCAGGCGCATGTCCATGCCGTACATGGCCTCGCCCTTGCCGATGGCCTCCAGGTCGACCAGGCGCACCTCGTCCTTGCCGATATAGCGAAATTCGGCGCGGGTCTTGAGCTTGACCGCGTCGCCCGCCGGCACCGGCAGCTTGGCGGCGTCGGCCGCCAGCTCGCCATAGCCCAGCCGCCGGCCGGAGGGCGCATGGACGACCTCGTGCTGCGTGGCGCGCACCTCGGCCAGCGGCACCGACCAGCGCGCGGCGGCCGCCGCTTCCAGCATCTGCCGGGCCGCGGCGCCCACGCGCCGCATCGGCATCAGGAAGTGGCGCACGCTGCGCGAGCCGTCCACGTTCTGGTTGCCATAGCGCGCTTCGTCGGCGTCGGCCTGCACCACCCGCACCCGGTCCCAGGCCGCTTCCATCTCGTCGGCCACCACCATCGGCAGGCTGGTGCGCACCCCGGTGCCCATCTCGGCGCGGTGCGCCACGATGGTCACGGTGCCGTCTGCCGCGATCGAGACAAACGCCAGCGGGTCGTCCACCGTGCCGCCCGGCATGGAATCGGCGCCATACTTTTTGGGCTCGTCGGCCGCCCACACCGCGCTCACCAGGCCATTGCCGGTCACCGCCAGGGTCAACGCGCCCAGGCCGCCCTTGAGGAAACCGCGCCGCGAAACCTGCATCGTGGTCGTCATCATTTGCCTCCCTGGGCCAGTTGCGCGGCCGCCTGCTGGATGGCGGCGCGGATGCGCGGATAGGTGCCGCAGCGGCAGATGTTGCCGCTCATGGCCTCGTCGATCTGCTGTTCGGTCGGCGCCGGCGTGGTCTTGAGCAGCCCCACCGCCGTCATGATCTGGCCGGCCTGGCAGTAGCCGCACTGCGCCACGTTGTTTTCCACCCAGGCGCGCTGCACGGTGCGCCCGACCGGGTCGGCCGCCATGCCTTCGATGGTGCTGATGGCCCGGCCCGCCGCGGCGGACACGGGCGTCACACAGGCGCGGGTCGGCTGCCCGTCCAGGTGCGTGGTACAGGCGCCGCACAGCGCCATGCCGCAGCCGAACTTGGTGCCGGTCATGCCGAGCTCGTCGCGCAGCACCCACAAGAGGGGCATATCGTCGGGAACGGAGACTTCCTTGGGCTGACCGTTGACTTGCAATCGTGTCATGGCGGGATCCTCATGGGGTGTGGCGTGGGGGAGCGGGCAAGGACGGTCCAGCGTGCCTGCCCACAAGCATTTTCCGCAATCGCGCCCATCGCTGGTAGCGCATTTCGCTGAATTTCTTGCCTGATCCTATGAGGGATTGATGACTTTGTGTGCAAGCCGTTCCCGGGCGGGTACAGTGCGTCCAGGAGGTTGCGGCCAACCATGACACTGACACCCGATGCGGCGGCGCATCATGACATTTCCTGCCAGGCGCTGGCGCGCGTCATCGGCGGACGGACCCCGGGGCCGGGCGACTTCGACACCGCCATTGCGGGGCTGGGCCTGTTCCGACGCGACGCGGTGGCGCCGGCCTGCGCCTGCCTGGTCGAACCCAGCATCGTCCTGGTCGTGCAGGGCGCCAAGCAGATGTGGATCGGCGGGCAGGCATTTCCCTACGATACCTCACGCTTCCTGATCACGTCACTGGACCTGCCCGGCGATTCGGAAGTCACGGCGGCGACGCCCGAGCATCCCTGCCTGGGCCTGGCGCTGAAGCTGGACCTGCGCATCCTGGCCGAGCTCATCGCCCAGGGCGACACGCTGGCGCCGCGCGAACGCGCCCAGGGAATCGGTGTCGGCATCGGCACGGCAACCCCGACCATCCTGGCGCCGTTCACGCGCCTGCTGGCCCTGCTCGATGAGCCCGACGCCATCCCCGTGCTGGCGCCGCTGGTGCTGCGTGAAATCCACTACCGCCTGTTGATGAGCGACCAGGCCGCCAGGCTGCGGCAGATCACCGCCGTGGATGGCCAGGGCCAGCGCATCGCGCGGGCGATCTCTTGGCTGAAGCGGCACTACGCGCTGCCGTTGCGGGTGGAGGACCTGGCCGCGCGCGTGCAGATGAGCCCGCCGACGTTCCACCACCATTTCCGCCAGCTGACCGCCATGAGCCCGCTGCAGTACCAGAAGTGGCTGCGGCTGAACGAGGCGCGGCGGCTGATGCTGAACGAATACCTGGACGTGGCCAGCGCCGCGTTCAAGGTGGGGTACGAAAGCCCCTCGCAATTCAGCCGCGAGTACAGCCGTCTGTATGGCGTGCCGCCCAAGCGCGACATCGCGGCCCTGCGTGGACAGCCCGGCGCCAGCCCCGGACCTGCCGGGGCCGCATCCGCGGACGCCGTGGGGGTCTGAGCGGGCAGGCGCACGCCCCCCCGGCTCATCCCGCCCGGCCTGGCAGGCCCGCCAGCCGCGTCAGGGCCGCCTCCAGGTCCGCGAAAGCGGGGCCGCCCAGGCAGAGCCGCACGCCCGCCCGGCGGTCCGCGGCATCGACCATCATGCTTTCCGGCGGCGTCAGGCGCACGCCCCTGTCGGCGGCGGCGGCCACGAAGCGCCGGGCCGCCGCGCTCGCCATCGGCAGCCAGGCATGATAGGCGTCGGCAGACAACGCCAGGGCATGCGTCCCGAGGATCGACGCGGCCAGGCCGGCGCGCCGCCGCGCCTCATGCAGCAAGTCGCGCTGCAATGCGGCGATCATGCCACTGGCCTGCCATTCCTGCACCACGGCACAGGCAAGCGCGGACGGCCCCGCTGGCAGGTCGCGCAACCGTTCCCGCGCCGCGTCGCGCAAGGCGGCGGGCAGCGCCAGCGCGCCGATCTGCAAACCCGGGCCGAGCGCCTTGGACATGCCATTGACGTGCAGGCAGAGGTCCGGCGCCAGGGCCGCCAACGGCGGCAGATGGGGCGCCGCCACCGAATAGACGCCGTCTTCGATGATCCATGCTCCCGCGCGGCGGCAAAGGTCAACAATGGCCCGCCGGCGCGCCGCGCCCATCGTCGCGGTCGTCGGATTGTGCAGGGTCGGGGTCAGGTAGACCGCCCGGCCCGCCGTTGCCGGGGTCGCCTCGAGCGCGGCGGCGAGCGATTGCGGCACCATGCCCTCGCCATCGATCTCGACGCCCCGCACACGGCAGCCCTGCCTCCGCGCCAGGGCCAGGGCGCCGGGATACGTGAGCCTCTCGGTCAGCAGCACCCCCCGCGGGCCGCAGGCCAGTTCGATGGCCAATGACAGCGCCTGGCGCGCGCCGCTGGTCAACACCAGGTGCGAGGCCTCCACGGGCAGGCCGACGGTTTCGAGCCAACGGGCCAGCGCGCGGCGGTGTTCCAGGTGGCCGCCCGGCGGCGCGTAGAGATTGAAATGGTCGGCGTCGATGCTGCGCGCGATGCCGGCCAGGGTGCGCGCCAGCACGCGCGCATCGAGGGCGGCCGGCGGGGCGTTGGAAGACAGGTCGATTACCGCGTCGCCCGGCGCCTGCCGGCTTGCGACGAACGTGCCGCGCCCCTGCACGCTGCGCGTCAGGCCGCGCCGCTCCAGCGACACATAGGCCTGGGTCACCGAACCCAGGCCGATGCGCAGCCGCTTGGCCAGGTCGCGGTGCGCCGGCAGGCGGTCGCCGCCGGCCAGCCGCCCTTCGACGATATCGTCGGCCAGCGCCAGCGCCAGGCGCTCGGCCGGGCTGGCCTCGATGTTCGCCAGGCGGGGAATCCAGGGCGATTGCAGCAGCATCCGGGCGGCCTCCAAAAATAAGCGTCACATGACACTTTTTGCTGTCTTCAATAGTGTAACGTTGATCCCGCAGTCTCCCGCCCGTTCGCTGCCGGATGCTCCGGCCGCGATGTCGGCCGGCCTGGAGGAACCCATGTTCAGCCACGTTACCGTCGGCACGCGCGATCTCGAACGCGCAGGCCGCTTCTATGATGCAGTGCTGTCCCCGCTGGGACTGCGCCGCCGCCCCGTCTCGCCCGATGGCGGCCCGGCGGCGCTGTGCTGGGTCGCGGCGCACGCCGCGCTGCCGCGCTTTTACGTCTACACCCCTTATGACGGCGAACCCGCGAGCGCGGGCAACGGCGCCATGACGGCCTTTCTGGCGCCTTCGGCGGGCGCGGTCGACGCGGCGCACGCCGCCGGCCTGGCGCACGGCGGCGCCGACGCAGGCGCCCCCGGGCCCCGCCCGCGCTACGGCAACGGCTATTACGGCGCCTACCTGCGCGATCCCGACGGCAACAAGATCCACATCGTCCACCGCGCCGACCTGCTGCCCTGAGGGCGCAAGGCGGTGTCTCACCCGGAGCAAGCCGGCATGAATGCCAGCCACCTCGCCATGGTCTATGGCACCTATCTGATCGCCACCGCCAGCCCGGGGCCCAGCACCATGGCCATCATGGCCACGGCAATGCGCGACGGCCGCGGTCCGGCCCTGGCGCTGGCGGCCGGCGTCGTCACGGGTTCGCTGTTCTGGGCGCTGCTGGCCGCCACCGGCATCGCCGCCGTGCTCAACGCCTATGCGCAGGCCCTGGCACTTCTCAAGATCGCGGGCGGCCTTTACCTGTTGTACCTGGCCGCGCGCACGGGCCGGTCCGCCTTGCGGCCGGCCGCGGCCTGCGCGGCGCCGCGCGCGGCGGGCAGCACTGGGCGACTCGGCGCCCGTTACCGCCAGGGCGTGTTCATGCACGTCGGCAATCCCAAGGCCATCATGGCCTGGACCGCCATCATCTCGCTCGGGATGGGTCCGGACGGCGCCGCCCACGAACTGCCGGCCATCGTGGGCGGCTGCGTGGCCCTGGGCGTGGGCGTGTTCGGCGGCTACGCCCTGCTGTTCTCGACCGCGTCGATGGCGGCCCTGTACGCGCGAGCGCGGCGCGCCATCGAAGGCGCGCTCGCCGCGGTGTTCGCCGCCGCGGGGCTGAAGCTGCTGTTCTGGCGCGGCTGAGCCCGCATGGATCGCCCTTCCCTGCCCGCGCCGCGCGGCGCGGCTTCCCTTTCATCGAACTGCGCACTGACATGATGCCTCTCACTGTCCATATGGTCGACGTCTTCGGCGCCGGCCCGCTTGCCGGCAATCCGGTCGCGGTCGTCAGCGGCGCCGACGCGCTGTCGACGTCCGACATGCAACGCCTGACGCGCTGGTTCAACCTGTCGGAGACCACGTTCCTGGTCGCGCCGACCCATCCGCAGGCCGACTACCGCGTCAGGATCTTCACGCTGGACCGCGAAATGCCCTTTGCCGGCCATCCGACGCTGGGCACCAGCCACGCGTGGCTGGCGGCACATGCGCCGCGCCACGATATCCACGTCATGCAGGAGTGCGGCGCCGGACTGGTGCGCATCCGGCGCGACCCGCGGCGGCTGGCCTTCGCCGCCCCGCCGCTGATCCGCGCGGGCGCGCCGGACGCGGACGAACTGGAGCAGGCGCGGCGGCTGCTGGGCATCGAGGCCCGCGACATCCTGGCCGCGGCCTGGGTCGACAACGGCCCGGGATGGCTGGGGATCCGGCTGGCGTCGGCGGAGAAGGTGCTCTCGCTCGAACCGGCCGGACGCTGGCCGACGCCGGTCGACATCGGCGTGATCGGCCCTCACGCGCCGGGCGGCGAAGCCGCATTCGAAGTGCGCGCGTTCTTTTCCGACCCGGCCGGCGCCATCGTCGAGGACCCGGTCACCGGCAGCCTGAACGCCGCGCTGGCGCAGTGGTTCTTCGCGCAGGGATGGATCGACCACGACTATGTCGCCGCCCAGGGCACGCGCCTGGGCCGGCGCGGCCGCGTCCATCTATCGCGTGACGACAGCGGCCAGGTCTGGGTCGGCGGCGACACCCGCATCCATGTGAGCGGCACGCTGCAGGCCGTTTGAGCGGTTGGGAGGGCCGGATCGATCGCGTTAGCATGGAAGCACCTGACAGCAAGCACCACAGGAGGCACCATGGAAAACACCAAATGGGATTTCCAGATCGAACGCCCGGTCCACGACGACGGCGCCTGGCGCATCGGGTACACCTTGATCTCCCCCGCCGCCGGTCCGGGCAGGGAACGCATCGCCATCGATGAACGCTTTGCGTCCGCCCAATCCGCCATCGACGAAGCGACCCGCCTGGCGCAGATCCACGTGGCGGACCTGAACGGCGACACCGCGACCTTCGACAAGCCGACCGCCGCCGAGCAGCCGTTCGGCAGGCATACGCGCTTCTGAGCCGGCGCCCCGCCGGACGCGGGAGCGGCGCTTGCTGGCAACGGGGCCTGGCCATCCGCGCCTTCCCGTTACCAGGAGCCCGCCATGCCCCATCCCGACTCGACGCCGCGCCTGCCACGCGCGGCGCCCCCTTCCCCCGCCGCGCCCGCGCCGCGCGCTCCCGCCGATTCGGAGGACGCCCGCGGCCAGGCGCCGGGCAACGCCGTGCCGGAAGAGGACATCGAACCGGCCGATGCCACCGCCGACGATCCGCATCCCGCGCAGGCCGGACGCGCCGCCAACGCTCCCTGGCTGCGCCGGATGCGCGAGATCGACGCCGCCCGCCCCGGCTTCCCCGGCGAGCACCTGGCGGTGCTGGGCCTGGGCGTATGGCTCATGCGGCGCGGCATGCGCGGCGGCACGCCGCTGCGCCGCATGCTGCTGACCCTGGCCGGCACCACGCTGGTCGGCCGCGCCGCCAGCGGCACGGGCGGCATCGCGCGGGTGGCGCGCGTGCTGCGGCGGCTGGGCTGAACCACGGCCCGCGGCCGCCACGGGCATAGCGATTGCTGCGCCGCTTTGCGGAGCGCACTGCCGCGTTCCGCAAACAGGAGATTCACATGGTTCCCATCCAGATCTTGCGCGCAGCCCTGCTCGGCATCGCCTGCGTGATCGTGCTGCCCGGCTGCGCCGCGGAAGGCGGCCGCCGCAGCACCGGCCAATACACCGACGACGTGGCGGTGACGGCGCGGGTCCGCGAAGCCCTGATCCGCGCACCCGGCCTGCGATCCAACACCATCCAGGTCGAAACCTACCGCGGCACGGTGCAGCTGAGCGGCTTCGCCGACGACGAAGACAGCGCCGCGAACGCCATCGCGGCCGCGCGCCAGGTGCCCGGCGTGAACGAAGTGCGCAACAACATCCAGGTCCGCAAGCCGCAGTGAGGCGGGCATAGGCCACGCCGCTCCCGGGAACGCCAGATGCTGTGCCGGCAAGCCCGAGGCTATCCCGCAAGGAGTCAGTCATGTCCGTCCCCTCCCGTATTCCCGACCCCGTTGGCTCGCCCCCCGCCGGCCCCAGCGACTCGTCGGATTCTCCCAGCGACCTGCCGGCGTCGTCCCCTCAAAGCGACAGCGACAGCGACGCCCAAGGCACTGGCGACCGGCCTACCGCCGACCCCTTGACGCCGGAGGATGGCGGCAGCGATATCGCCCCCGACGGCGTGGTCGACGAAACCGGCGCCGGCGTGTCGCATGCGCCGCCGGACGCGGCGCGCAACGGCGGCCGTCCCGGCCCGGCGCCCGGCGACGACGCGGCCTGAGGCGGGCCCTTGAGCCATGCGCCGTCAAGCGATGCCGGGGCATGGCGTCGCGGCGGTAAAAAATACCGCTGCCCCGTTGTGGTCCGCGTTGTGGTCCGCATTGTGGTCCGGCCCCCGCCGCCGGGAACGCGGCTTGCTGCTGCCCAAGGCGGCCCGATCGGCTGGCCGTCATCGATGCTCGCCACTCCTTTCACGATGCCCTATCCAACTCCAGGAGAATTCCATGACCCTCCGCACCCTGACCACGGTTTCGCTGTTCGCGCTGTTCACTCTCGGCGGCCCGCAAGCCGGCATGGCGCAGCAGGCCGTCCCATCCGCGCCGGCCCCGACCAAGCTGGACAGCGGCGATCGCGACTTTATGGAAAACGCCGCCCAGGCCGGCCACTTGGAAGTCGAGGGCAGCAAGCTGGCCCTGGAAAAGGCGCGCAGCGGCGAGGTGAAGACCTTCGCGCAGAAGATGATCGATGACCATGGCAAGGCCGGGCAGCAACTGGCCGCGCTGGCCAAGAGCAAGGGATACGAGGTGCCGACCGAGCCTTCGCTGGTGCAGAAGGCACGCCTGCAGGCGCTGGGCCTGCGCGACGAGGGCTTCGACAAGGCCTATGCCGACGAAATCGGCGTGGGCGCGCATGAAGATGCCGTCGAGCTGTTCGAAAAGGCGTCGAACGACGTCAAGGACCCCGACGTCAAGCAGTTCGCCATCCAGACGCTGCCCACCCTGCAACAGCACTTGCAGATGGCCAAGACCTTGAAACAGGCCACCGACAAGTAATGACCGCGACGGGTATGGCTGCCCGGGGGATCGTGCCATGGACCGTGATGAGTTGCTGGCGCGCATGTTGGCGACCTCCGTTTCCGACCGGCCCCTGGCCGATTGGCCGGAGGTCCTGTCCGACTACGCGCAAAGCCTGGCGGCACTGAAGGAAAAGCTGTCGCCACGGGAAATCGAGGCCCTGGTCCGCGCCGGCGCCGACTTCTACAGAACGCTGGCGCGGGCCGAACAGTACCGGCAGGCGTCGGTATGGAGCAGCCCGCCATGAGCCACCCCAAGACGGCTTCGTCTTCGGTGCTGATCGGCAACGCGGTGGTGTCGCTGACGCCGCCGCGGGCGAGTTCAGGCGCCGCCCGGGTTGCCG
This sequence comes from Achromobacter sp. KK8, assembly GCF_054188005.1. Classification (NCBI taxonomy): domain Bacteria; kingdom Pseudomonadati; phylum Pseudomonadota; class Betaproteobacteria; order Burkholderiales; family Alcaligenaceae; genus Achromobacter; species Achromobacter sp. KK8. The sequence goes on from NZ_CM135178.1 coordinate 5,879,458, forward strand.
CGGCCAATGCCGACCAGGCGCCCGCCGCCGCACCACTGCCCCTTGCCGTCGACCCGCCCCGGCGCCGCGCCCGACTGTCCTTGAGCCTGCGGCTGGCGCTGATGCTGTGGGCGCTGGGCGCGGCCCTGCTGGCCACGCTGACCCTGCTGTCGCGCCTGCCGGCCTGAACCGTGCTGGCGGCGCCGCGACCTGGCGCGGCCAGCCTCGCGGCATGCGCGCCAGGGCCGGCATTCGTCCGCCCCCGGCCGCCGCCTACCGCCCGAATTCGTTGCTCTTGCTGCCTCCCGAGCCCGCCCTGCCGCCGGGCAGCCGGCCGTCAGGCGCCGGGTTGGCCGTGGACCCCTTGACCGTGCCCTGCCCCGGCGTGGGCTGGGTGGCGCCATCGGCCGGCGCGCCCTTCGGTATGGTGGGCGGCGGCGCGGACGGGTCGCCCTTGGACGGCCCGGGCGCGGCGTTGGGCGGCATGGGCGCGGGCGCCGGGGCGGGTTTGCCGGATTCCTGCGTCCCCTGTCCCGCGCCGCCGCTGGCCGGCTCGGCGGCGACGCGGGTCGCGACCGGCAGGCCGACCGCCATGCCCAAGGCCAGCGCCAGCGCCTGCAGGCGCTGGCCACGATACGAATGATGTCTCATGATTTTCTCCTGGCCGCGCGCGGCAGGCTGGCGCGAGGGCGGCACGCAAGGCGATGCCGCGCGCCGATCCCGCCGCGATTCAGGGCTTGCTGCGCGCGCCGGCGCCGCGATTGCGCTGGCTTTGCTGATCCTGGCCGGTGCCGATCTGCGAGGTATGGCCCGCCTTCTTCGAACGGTTCTGGGTATCCCTGTGGCTGGCCTGGCTCTCGCGCGGGGTATCGTCCAGGGAAGAATGGGTGTGGCTGTCTTTGGCTTTCATGGTGTGCCTCGTCTTTGCGGAGTGTGTCCGCCCCGGGGGAGGAATCCATCCGGGGGGTCTCCCATCGGCAGCAAACGCCATGCCCGGCGGGCGTCATGGCGCGGCTGGCCGGCGCCAGCCTCAGGCCACGCCCGCCGCCGCGTCCGCGGCTGTTCGCAGCAACCCCGCGGCCCCCCGGACGGCGCCGGCCTCGCTGGAAAAATACGCCACCGTGCGCGCCATGCCTTCGACCGGCGCGATGCGCGGCGTCCACCCGAGCCGCTCCCGCGCCAGCGAGATATCCGGGCAGCGGTGCGTCGGGTCGTCGACCGGCAGGTCGCGATGCACCAGCGGCACGTTGGCGCCCGTCAGGGTGCGGACCATGTCCGCCATTTCCAGCATCGTCAGCTCCGCGGGATTGCCCAGGTTCACCGGCCGCACGTCCGGCGGCACGCTTTCCATCAGGCGCACCAGGCCGTCGATCAAGTCGTCCACGTAGCAGAACGAACGGGTCTGCGTGCCATCGCCATAGATGGTCAGCGGCTTGCCGGCCAGCGCCTGGACGATGAAGTTCGACACGACGCGGCCGTCGTCGGGCGACATGTGCGGTCCATAGGTATTGAAGATGCGCGCGATGCGCACGTCCACGCCTTCATGCGCGGCGTACTCCATGAAGATGGTCTCGGCGCAACGCTTGCCCTCGTCGTAGCAGGAGCGCGGCCCCACCGGGTTCACGTGGCCCCAATAACCTTCGCGCTGCGGATGCTCCAGCGGATCGCCATAGACTTCGCTGGTGGACGCCTGCAGCACGCGCGCGCCGCAGCGCCGCGCCAGCTCCAGCAATTGCATGGCGCCCAGCACGCAGGTGCGCAACGTCTTCAAGGGATCGGCCTGATAGTGCACCGGCGAAGCGGGGCATGCCAGGTTGTAGATGCGGTCGACCTGCACATCGGCGAGCGGCTCGACGATGTCGTGGCGCACCACGGCAAAGCGCGGATGGGCCGCCAGCATCGCCACATTGCGCGACCGCCCGGTCTGGAAGTTGTCGACGCACATCACCTCCCAGCCGTCGGCAAGCAGGCGCGCGCACAGGTTGGAGCCCAGGAATCCCGCGCCGCCCGCCACCAGGGCGCGCCCCTTGGGCAAATTCATCATGTTCATGCCGCCTCCATAAGCGAGTCGAATGCGTTCAGCCAGTCGGCCACGAAGCGTTCCATGCCGAAGCGGCGCAGGGCGGTTTCACGCCCCGCCGCCCCCCACGCCCGGGCCAGTTCGGGTTCGGCCAGCAGTTGCCGCGCCACCTGCGCCAGGCGTTCGATGCGCGTGTCCACGTAGCCGTTCACCCCGTTGCTGATGACGGTGGGCAATTCGGTGGCGCCGAAGCCCACCACCGGCACGCCGCAGAGCATGGCCTCCACCAGCGACAGCCCGAGGCTGGCGTAGCGGATCGGGCTGAAGAAATAGCGGTAGCGCGCCAGGCAGGCCGCCACTTCCATATTGGGCACTTCTCCCAACCCGCCGAGGGCCTGCGAGTCCATGCCGATCAGGTCCAGCGGGGTCTGGGCGCGCATGCGCTCGAACAGGTCCAGGCCGATGCGACGGCCGCGGCGCGCCAGGTGGTTGACCACCACGATGCCGCGCGCCACGCTGCCGTCATAGGCCACTCGGGGCGGCGGCACGCCATGTTCGATGACCCGCACCGGCATGTCGCCGTTGTCCCACATGTGCGCGTTGAACGGCGTCACGTGGACCAGCAGGCCGCGCGGGTGGTGAAACGGATGGCGGGTGTCGGTGGGATGCGGTTCCGGCGGATTGTGCTCCAGGTAGGCGCTGGGCAGCGCGCGCTGCGCGTCGTCCAGCAGCAAGCGGGCATCCTCCAGGTTCTGGCGCGACTGGTACAGAACGCAGTCCAGGCGCTGGTCGCGCAGCGCGGCCGCCGGCACCTGGACGAGGTTGTCCCCCCAGGGGATGCGGCTGCCCAGCGCGCCGTATCCGGCCGGATTGCCCGGCAGCACCGGTATCACGAAGTCGTGCGGCACCTGTCCCAGGGCATAGAGATAGTTGCCGTGGACGTGCCAGGTCAGGATGCGCAGGCGCCGGCCGCGCGGCATGCGGGACTGGGTCATGGCAGCCCCCGCGCCAATTGCTCCTGCGCCCGCGCCAGCACGTCGGCCACCGTGACCCGCAGCGCGCAGGGGTGGCCGATCGGGCAGCTTTCGTACGCGCACGGCCGGCACGGCACGGGCGCGGCCAGCACCACGTGGCGCCGGCTGTCGCGCGGCGCCCAGCGGCGCGCATCGCTGCCGCAGGCGACGACCACGCTGCGCGCGCCCATGGCCGCGGCCAGGTGCGAGACGCCGGTGTCATTGCATACCAGCAGGCGGCTGGCGCTCAACAGCGCCGCCAGGCTGCCCAGCGTGGTGGCGCCGCACAGGTCGGGCAGCGCCAGGCCCGCGCGCTGGCGCAACTCGCGCGTCAATGCCCGCTCGGCGTCCGAGCCAGTCAAGGCGACCTGCCAACCCGCGCCGCGCAAGGCGCGCGCCACCTCGGCATAGCGCGCCAGCGGCCAGCGCCGCGAACGCAGCCGCGCGCCCGGGTGCATCAGCACCAGGCGCGCCGGATCGAGCCCGTGGCGGCGCAACAAGGCCCGCGCGGCGGCGGCATCTTCGTCGCCGCACGGGAATTCCAGGCGGTCGTCGGTGGCGGGCAGGCCCAGAAAGCGCAGCAGCGCCAGATAGCGCTGCGGCTCGGGCAGGTCGTCGGGCCAGCACAGGCGCCGCCCCTCGATCTGCGCGCCGGCGTCGGCCACGAATCCGCCCCAGCGGGCCGCGCCCAGCCGGCTCACGATCCGGTTCGAATGGACGCCGCTACCGTGCATCTGCAAAGCCACGTCGGGCCGGGCCGCCCGCACCCGGCGAAAGAAGGCCGGCAATTCATCCGGCCGGCAGGGCTGCTCGGGGAACTCCGCAATGCCAGGGAATTCGATCAACTCGTCGACGTAGGCGTGGAAGCGGGCCACGAATTCGCGCGCGCCGGCCAGCCCGATCAACGAAATCCTGGCCTGCGGAAAGGCCTGGCGCAGGGCGCGCAGCGCCGGCACGGCGCACAACATGTCGCCCAGCTGCAGCGCCCGGAATACGGCGATCCGGTTCGCGGGGGGCGTGGCGAGCAGCGCGGCCGTCATGGCCTGGCCCTGGCGAATCGCAACAGGCCGATGGCGCGCCAGCCGATCGACAACAGCGGAATGCAGGCGGACGTGATTGCCAGGTCGGCGACGTCGCGCACGGTCTGGCGGGTGCCGCGCAGGCGCCGCCAAAAAAAGAGGGCAGTGAGCCCCAGCCACACCGCCAGCGCGGCCATGGCGCCGGCGCGCCATCCCAGCGCCGCCAGGGCGAGCGCGCACACCAGGGACGCGGTGACCGCCAAGTAGAAGCGCGGCGCCCGCGCGCGGATGCGGCTGCGATACAGCAGCGGGTACTTCCTGCGCAGCAGCATGTCGAACATCACCTTTTTCTGCATGCCCAGCCCGGCCGCGAAACCTGCCGGCCGCAGCGGGTGCGTCACCCGCGCGTGGCGCGCGCGCCGCACCGCCATGCCATGGTCGAGCAGGGCAAAATGCAGGTCGGAATCCTCGCGCCACGCCATGGTGTAGCGCGGGTCGAAGCCGCCCACCGCCACCAGCGCCGAACGTTTCACGAAGCAGTTGGCCGTGATGAACTCGGCCCGGGTCAGGCCGGCCGCGTCCCGCTCATAATCGTTGGGCGGATCCGGCAGCGGCATGTCGGTCTCCCCGGTCACCGCGGCGACATCCGCGTCCAGCGCGCGCACGCCGTGGCGCAGCCAATCCGGGTGGGCGATGGTGTCGTCATCCGTGAACGCGATGATTTCGGCCTTGGCGCCGCGCCAGCCGAGATTGCGAGCGCCGGCCGGCCCCCGGGTGCCGGACACCGGCAGGTACCGCAAGGCCGGCATGCCGCCCCATTCGCGCCGCAGCCCTTCCACCTGGCGCCGGGTGGCGGCACTGGCGGCGTCGTCGCACACCAGCACCTCGTAGGCGTCGCGCGGAAAATCCTGGCGGGACAAGGCGGCCAGGCAGCGCGCCAGCAGCGCCGGCCGCTTGTAGGTCGGCACCACCACCGAAACGGAAGGCGTCGCGGGCGCGTTCATCGCGGCTTCTCCACCAGATAGGAACCGATGACCAGCGCGTCCAGCGGCGACGTCCAGAAGCACTCCACCGCATCGCGCGGCGTGCATACCACCGGCTCGCCGCGGGTGTTGAACGAGGTATTGACCAGCACCGGCACGCCGGTCAGGCGCTCGAAGGCGGCCAGCAGGTCGTAGTAGCGCGAGTTCTGGTCGCGCCGCACGGTCTGCACGCGCGCGGTGCCGTCGATATGGCGCACCGCGGGAATGCGGCTGGCCCGGTGCGGCAGCACGTCGTAGACGAACAGCATGAAGGGCGCGCAGATGGCGTCCGCGCCGCGGCCGTCGAACCATTGCGTGGCGCGCTCCTCCATGACGACCGGCGCCACCGGCCGGAAGTCCTCGCGGTCCTTCAGCCCGTTCAGGCGCGCCTGCATGGCGCTGTCCAGTGGCGAGGCCAGGATGGAACGGGCCCCCAGCGCGCGCGGCCCGAACTCCATGCGCCCCTGGAACCAGCCGATGATCTTTTCCTGCGCCAGCAGCGCGGCGGTCTCGCCGGCCACGTCGTCGAGCCGACGGAAATCCAGCTTGGCGCCGTACAGGAAGCGCTCGATCTCCTCGTCGCCATAGGAAGGCCCCAGATACGCGTGCTCCATGGCCCATGCGCGCTTGCCGCCGCGCCGGTGATAGTCCACGTACAGCGCCGCGCCCAGCGAGGTGCCGGCATCGCCCGCGGCCGGCTGCACCCAGACGCTATCGAACGGACCATCGCGCGCGATGCGGGCGTTCATCACGCAGTTCAGCGCCACGCCGCCCGCCATGCTGAGATTGCGCGCGCCGGTTCTCTCGTGCAGCCACTGCGCCATGTGCAGCGCCGTTTCCTCCAGCACGTACTGCAGCGAACTGGCGATATGCTTGTGCCTGTCCTCGAACGGCGCGCCGCGCTGGCGCGGCGGACCGAAGCGTTCGGCCAGCCGCGCCGGCTGCACCGAATAGCCGCCCTCTTCCTCCAGCCGCAGGATCTCGCGGAACTCCTTGCGGAATTCGGGCTTGCCGAACGAGGCCAGCGCCATCACCTTGTACTCGTCGGAAGAATGCAGGAACCCCAGGTAGCGGGTGACTTCCTCGTACAGCAGCCCCAGGGAATGCGGCAGGTCGATCTGCTTGAGCCGGGCGTACTCTCCATCGGAGAAATGGCCATAGCTGGTGGTGGTGCGTTCACCGCGCCCGTCCATGGTGAGCACGGCCGAATCCGCACAGGGCGCCGCCAGGAACGCGCTGGCCTCGTGGCACAGGTGGTGATCCAGGAACACCCAGCGCTCCATGATGTGATCCAGCGTCAGGGCGTCGAAACGCGGCGACTTGAGGTGGTGCGGCACGCCGTCCAGCAGCTGGCGCGGCGCGTTCACCAGGTACGACAGGAACAGCGGGTCCCAGGGCGACTCGCCCGCCGCGCCGAGGGCGGCGCGCGAAGGCTCCAGCGGCAGCGTGATGTCGCCGGCCAGCGGCCGGCTGCCTGCCAGCAGCGCCGGGTCATACGAGTAGACGATGTGGTCGACATCGCGCAGGCGGATGTCGCCCGCCGACAGGCAGTAATCGATCGCATGGTAGGGCAGCTGCCAGGTGGTGAACGGCACCGGCCGCTTGCCATGCTTGACGCGCGTGAAGCGCTCCTCCTCGGCCGCCGCGACCACGGCGCCGTCGCGCACCAGGGTGGCCGAACAATCATGATAGGCTGCGTTGATTCCTAGGGTAAACATGGCATCTCCTTCCTGGCGGCGCGGGCATCGGCCCGCCCGCCGCCAAGCAATTCCCGCGCCGCGGCCGCGACGCGCTCGGGATCGACACCGGCCAGGCAAGCGTGATGGCCCTGCGGGCACACGCTGCGATAGCAGTATCGGCAGGGAACGTCCTGGTTCAGCACGCGCGCGGCGGTCATCCAGGGGGTGTGCTGGGGATTGGTCAGTGCGTACAGATCCACCACCGGCCGCCCGAGCGCGGCGGCGATGTGCGCCGGCCCGCTGTTGTTGCAGATGAGAACGTCGGCCGCCTCCAGCACCGCGCCCAGCTCGCCCAGGCTGAGTTCGCCCGACAGGTCGATCAGGCCCGGCAGCAGCGGCCGCGCGGCGGCCAGGGCCGGCGCCAGCGCCGGGTCCTCATGGCCGCCCAGCAGCAGGATGCGGCGACCGTCGCCGCGCAGTGCGGTCAGCGCCCGCACCATCAGTTCCGCCGGATAGCGCCGCGAAGGGGCGGTGGCGCCGGCATGCGCGCAAATCCAGCCGCCCGTCTCGGTCACGCCCTGGCGGTGCAGCTTCCAGGCCAGCGACACCCGGTCCTGCTGCCGCACCTGGAACGACAGGCCGGCATGGTCGGCGCGCGCCCCCACTTCGGCCACCAAGTCCAGTTGCCGTTGCACCTCGTGGCGGATGCCGTCGGCGGGCTCCGTCTCGCGCACCCAGTCGGTGATGAGGCGGTAGGGATTCTCCCGGCAGTAAGCCAACACGCGCGGAATGCCGGCCAGGTGGCACAGCAGTGCCGCGGGCAGCGCGCTCTGGCTGTAGGCGGTGAACACCACCGCCGCGTCCGGCCGCAAGGCGCGCAGCCGCCCGATGGCGTCCACGTCATCGGCGTTTCCCCGCGACTCATTCTTGATCCACGCGGCGTCGTAGGCCAGGACGGTGTCCAGCTCCGGCACGAACGGCGCCAGCCGCGCCCCGGAGGTCGAAGTCAGCAAGGACAGGCGGGTGGCGCCGGACTGGCGCAACGCCCGCAACGCGGGCGTGCACATCAGCACGTCGCCCATGTTGTCCAGGCGCACGCCGAGCACATGGGCGCAATCCTGCCACCGCGGCGCCATCATCCGCCTCCCGCCTGCCCGGACGGCGCCAGCGCTTGCGTCTTGTCTGCGCGCCCGCTCGCCGCCAGCACCCGGCGCGCCGCGGCATCCAGGTCGGGCGCGCGCGCATCCGGAATCCGCAGCGGCCCCTCGCGCCATTCGGTCTCGTTGCCCACGTCCAGCAACAGGCTGCGGCAGCCGGCGCGGTGGCCGGCCTCGACGTCGTCGAGGATGTCGCCGATGAACCAGGACGCGGACAGGTCCAGGCCAAGCTCCGCGGCGGCCTGCAACAGCAGGCCCGGCCTGGGCTTGCGGCAAGCGCACTCGACGGCGTAGCCGGCGACGCGGCCCTGCGGATGGTGCGGGCAACAGTAGAAACCATCCAGGCGCGCCCCGGCGGCGCGGAACATTGCCGCCAGCCGGGTCCGCACCGCCTCCAGCGCCGCCAGCGGGAACAGGCCCCGCGCCACCCCGGATTGATTGCTGATGACCACCAGCGCCACGCCGGCGGCGCCCAGGCGGTTCAGGCCGGCATGGGCCATGGGCGCATACGCCATCCGCCCCGGGTCGACATTGAACGGGACGTCGACCAGCACGGTGCCGTCCTTGTCGAGGAACACCGCCGGCCTCAAGGCCATGACGTTTCCCGCATGGGCAGCACCATGATCTCGGGCACCACCGTCTCGGCCGGTTGCGTCAGCACGAAGCGCACGGCGCGGGCGACATTGGCCGGGTCCTGCAGCGTATCCACGTCGATGTCGGGAAAGCGGTCCAGCAGAAACGGGGTGCGCATGCCGCCGGCGATCACCGCGCTCACTTTCAGGCCTTCAGCCCGCAGTTCGGCATGCAGGGCATGTGATAGCCCCATCAGGCCCCACTTGCTGGCATGGTAGGCGCTGGCATTGGGCCAGGCGCGCCGCGCCGCCGTCGAGGCCACGTTGACGATGTGGCCGCCCGGGCTGAGAAGGTCCTTGGCCAGCTTGGCCATGAGGAAGGGGCCGGTCAGATTGGTGCGCAGCACGCGCTCCCAGACATCGGCGTCGAGCTTGCCGATGGGCGCGGTGACGTCGATGCCGGCACTGTTGACAACGGCATCGAGCCGGCCAAAGCGGCGCACCACGGCATCCAGCCCGTCCTGCACATCACGCGCCACGCCCACATCCATGACGCAGCCCATGACGTCCCCGCCTTCTGCCTGGAGCCGCTCGGCCAGCTGCCGTGCGCGGCGCTCGTCGATATCGGCCACCGCCACGCGCGCGCCCTCGCCCGCCAGCATGCTGCAAAGCGCCTGTCCCAGGCCGCTGCCGCCGCCGGTCACCAGCACCACCCGCCCTTTCAAACTATCGGATTCCTGCATCTTTCGCTCCTGATCTCAAGCCGCCATGCGCGGCGCGTGCCGATCCGGCCGGGCCGCCTGCGCCGCCATCTGCCGATACACCGCCAGCAAGTCCAGCCCGACGCGCTTCCAGGTGTAGAGTCGGCGCGCCCGCAGGCGTCCGGCCTCGCCCATGCGGGCGCGCAGGGCGGGATCGGCGGCCAGTTGGGCCAGCCGCTCGGCCAGGCTGTCCGGGTCGCGCGGCGGCACCAGGAAGCCGGTCTTGCCATGCACCACCGTGCTGCGGATGCCGCCGGTATCCGAACCCACCACCGGCCGGCCGCAGGCCATGGCCTCGACCGGCGTGATGCCGAAGGGCTCGTACCACGGCGTGGTCACGAACACATCGCAGGCGCCGTAGTAGGTCGCCAGGTCATCCCGATGACGGCGGCCGGTGAACTCCACCCACGGCGCCACGCCCTCGTCCTGCGCAATCTGGCGCAGCCGCGCGATCTCGGGCGTGGCGGTGGCATCGGCGTCGTCCGAATTTCCGCCCACCACGCACAGCCTGGCGTTGATGCCGTGGCGATGGCGCAGGCGCCCGAGCGCGCGGATCACGTTGTCCACGCCCTTGCGCGGCACCATGCGGCCCAGCTGCAGCAGGGTGAAATCCTGATGGTCCCAGCCCAGCGCCTGCCGCGCCCGCGTCATGGGCCGGGGCGCCATCTCGGCGGCGTCGTAGCCGCAGGGCACGATGTCGATCCGGCGCGGGTCGGCGTCGTACAACGCCATCAGGTCGCGCCGGTCCTGCGGGCACTCGGCGATGATGCGGTCGGCGCGGCGCACGATCTCGGTTTCGATATCGAAGCGGCTGTCCGGGAACAGGTCGGCCTCCTGCTGGTGCTGGCGACGCACCTTGCCGAGCGCGTGGAACGTCACGGCCAGCGGGATGCCGTAGCGCTGCGCGAGCGGCAGCGCGGCCCAGGCCGACATGAAGAAATTGGCGTGGATGACGTCATAGGCCTTGTCCTGCCTGGCGGCATGGCGCAGCAGGTAGCGCGAGAAATCATCCATGTAGGGCAGCATCTGCTCCTTGGGCAGATAGACTTCCGGCCCGGCCGGCACGTGCACCACCTTGACCCCGGGCATCCAGGCGTGTTCCGGTTCCAGTTCCCGATTGTCCTTGCGGGTGAAGACGTCGACCTGCAGGCCGGCGCGCGCCAGTTCGCGCGCCACGTGCGCGACGTAGACGTTCTGTCCGCCACTGTCGACGCCGCCGGCAACCGCCAGCGGCGAAGCGTGTTCACTGATGATGGCGATCTTTTTCATTGTTCCGCTCCGGTTCGGACGGGCGCCCCGGCGATGCGGATGCGGTTGTCCACGTCCTGCACGCCAGCGCAACTGTCGGTGCAGTCTTCGATGCGATGCTTGGTGCGGCGGTCCGGCACGGTGCCGGTCAGGGTGACGCAGCCATCGGCCACGTCCACCGACACGTCGCTCACGTCCAGGCCGCTGTGCGCCAGGTATTCGCACACAATCTCGCGCACGCGCTCGTCCGACCGCACATAGCCCTTGGGGTCGGTGCGTCCGGCCTGGCGCTCGCGCCATGAGGTCATGCCGCCCAGCGGTTCGCCGCGTTCGGCGGTGGCGAACGACATCATCTCGGCATCGTCGCGCCACGGCGGCCGGTTGCCGTAGAAGCCGCCGTCCTCGCTGCCGTACGAGTCGGGGCCTGACGGCGCGGCGCGGCGGGACGGCTCGCGGCCGTACACCTGCTGGCGCTGATAGGAAGGATCCTCATTGCTGAAGCCGCCGTAGCTGCTCTGGCCCGGATCCGCGCTGCGGCTGCGCACGCCGGCATGCGTGCCGCGGGCGCCGGGCGCGGCACGGGTGCCCTGGCCCTGGTAGCCATAGGACGGGGCCGGGTCCCGCCATGGCTCGCGGTCGGGATCGTCCTGGTATTGGCGAGGCGGCTGTCCGGGTCGACGATTCATGTCGGCTCTCCTGTTGCGATTCGAGAAAAACCGCGGGTACGGGTCCCGCGTGGATGCACCGATATCGCAAGTGCTGTGCCGAACCGCGATGCCGGGCGCGGCGAGTGGGGACGACATGATGAGCTGCGGCGAACGCCATACCGGCGCGGCGTCCGTGGCGCCGGGCGGACGCGATCCGGTACTTCTTACTATGCCGTGTAAGAAGTGCCGGGCCGCTCAGGCCGCGGAAGCGCCGCGGGCGGGCGACGGCGGCAACAAGGTCCCGACGGTGGCCAGCAGCTCGTTGGGATCGACCGGCTTGGCCAGGTGGACCTGGAATCCCGCCAGCAGGCTGCGCAACCGGTAATCGGGACTGGCGTGGCCGGACAGCGCGATGGCGGGCAGGCGATGCGCCAGCGCCGCGCCGCGCTCGGCTTCGAGCGCGCGAATGCGGTCGATCACTTCATAGCCATCGATATCGCCGAGCGACAGGTCGCAGATCAGCACCTGTGGCCAGCGCGCCGCCGGCAGGGCTTCGAGCGCGGCCAGCACCTGCTGGCCGTCGGCGTACTGCGCGACGCGCGCGCCCTGCTCGCGCAGGATCTCGGCGACCATCTCGCGCGCTTCGGGCTGGTCGTCGACAAGCACCACCGCCACGCCGTGCAGATCGGGCAGGTTCATGTCGGTGCGCAACGCGGCCGGCTCCACCGCGCGCACCGGGAAATCCACCGAATACGCCTGGCCGCCGTCGTTCGCGGGCGCGCCGTGGAACGCGCCGCCCTGGCGTTGCGCCTGCGCCGCCAACTGCGCCGGATCGATCGCCACCGCCGCCCGCAGCGCGTCGGTTGGATTCAGGTGAAAGTCAGCATCGGACAGCGCCGGGTCGCGGCCCGGTTCGCCGCGCCCGTCCGTCACCGTCAAGCGGGTCAGCGGCCCTTCGCGGTGCAGGCGGATGCCCACGCGCCCGCCCGGCGGCGTGACCGCGATGGCGTGCAGGCACAGGCTCCACACCAGTTGCTGCAGCTCGCTGGGATCGCCGGTGATGCGCGCGGCCTCGCCGCCGATCTGCGTGTACAGGTTGACGCCTTTTTCCTGCGCGGCCTCGCGCGAGGCGTCCAACACGCCGGCGACCACGGCGACCAGATTGACCGGCTGCCGCGTCGAACGCCCCTGCGCTTCCTCCAGGGCCGATTGCTGGCGCTGCAAGGCCCACATCTGCGCGTACATGCCCTGCCTGGCCAACAGCTCCTCGTGCCTGCCCTGCTCGACGATGCGGCCGTGATCCAGCACCAGGATGTTGTGCGCGTGCACGATGGTCGACAGGCGGTGCGCGATGATCAGCGTGGTGCGGCCCGTGGAGATGCGCTGCAGTTCCGCCTGGATCGCGCGCTCGGTGCGCGTATCCAGCGCCGAGGTGGCTTCGTCAAATACCATGATCGCCGGATTCTTCAGGATGGCCCGCGCGATGGCGATGCGCTGGCGTTCGCCGCCCGACAGCTTGACGCCGCGTTCGCCCACCGGCGTGTCGTAGCCGGCCGGCAGGCTTTCGATGAATTCGTGCACGCGCGCGCCCCGCGCCGCCTGGACCACCTGGTCGGACGTGGCGCCGGGCTTGCTGTAGGCAATGTTGTAGGCGATCGTTTCGTTGAACAACAACGTATCCTGCGGCACGATTCCCAACGCGCGGCGGATGCTGCGCACATTGACCGCGCGCAGGTCCTGGCCGTTGATCGACACGCGGCCGCTGTCCACGTCATAGAAGCGGAACAACAGGCGCGCCAGGGTCGACTTGCCCGAGCCGCTGCCCCCCACCACCGCCAGCGTGGTGCCGGCGGGCACCGAGAAATCGATGTTCCACAGGATCTGCCGGCCCGGCTCGTAGCCGAAGCCGACGTTTTCGAAACGAATGTCCCCGCCCCCGGGTTCCAGGGACGGCAAGGCCGGATCATCGCCGGTCTCGACCGGCTGGCGCAGCAGGTCGCAGACGCGCTCCGCATTGACGAACGCCTCCTTGGCCTGGCGAAAGACCAGGCCGAGCGTGTTCAAGGGCAGGCAGATCTGGATGATGTAGGCATTGACCAGCACCAGGTCGCCGACCGTCATCTGGCCGCCCACCACCTGTTGGCCGGCCAGCACCATCACCGCCGCCACGCCGCAGGCGATGATGCCGCTCTGCCCTACGTGCAGCCGCGACAGCGAGCGCTGGTTGCGCACGCCCACCTGGGCCCAGTCGCCCAGCACGCCGCCCAAGCGCTCGGCCTCCAGCCCTTCATTGGCATTGAGCTTGACCGCCTCGTAATTCAGCAGGCTGTCGACCATGCGGCCGCTGGCCTTGGAGTCCAGTTCGTTCAGACGCCGCTGATAGGCCATGCGCTTGCGCACCAGCACGCGGGTGTAGGCGGAATAGGCCGTGAAGGTGACCAGCACGATGAGCGCGAACCAGGCGCTGTAGCCCATCACTAGGATCAGCACCACCGACACGATCTCCACCAAGGTCGGCAACAGCGTGAACAGGCCGGTTCCCAGCAGGAAACCAACACCGGTGGTGCCGCGCTCGACGTCCCGCGCCAGCGCGCCGGTCTGGCGCGCGCCATGAAAGCGCGACCCCAGCCTTTGCAGCCGGGAAAAGACCGACACGGTGAAATCGGCGACCGTCCGCTGCACGACCTGGGAGAACACCACGTCGCGCAGTTCCGTGAATACGCTGCCGCCAAAGCGCACCAGGGCATACCCCAGCAGCAGGAATACCGGCAGCGTCAGCAGGCCGGGCGCGCTCAAGGTGTCGACGATGTGCTTGAGCAGCACGGGCACCAGCACCATCAGCAGCTTGGCGGCGACCAGCAGCGCCAGCGCGGCGGCCGTGCGTCCCCGGTACTTCCACAGGGCTTGCAGAATCGTGCGCGTCACCGCGTTGCGCGCTTCGCGGGCGTTTTTCGTGTCGGATCCGTTCATGGCCAGGCCTCCTCGCCGGTGAGCGGGCGTGGCCAGCAACCCGCGTTCCGCGCCGGCGGCGCCCGGCCTGCGCGCGCCGACCTGGCCCGTCCGCGTGCCGCCCAGGACGGGCGGCGCGCGGCCCAGGATGTCAGCCGCGCAGGGCGGCTTCCCGCCGTCCGCGCACGACGGCCTTGAACAGATGCGCCACCGCGGCCGCGAAGGCCTCGTCGAACCAGGGATTGGCGCCGCTCACCGCCACCACGATGCCGTCGATGCAGACGCTGCCCCATACCGTGGAATCCTTGGCCTGCAGCAGGTGCGGGCGCGCCACGATGACCTCGTGGCTGGACAGGCCGGTGCGCCAGCTCAGGCGCGCCTTGCCGCGGGCGAACGCGCCATAGTCGGCATCCCAGCGCTGTGGATCGCCCACGCTTTCCTCGTACAGGATGGCGCTGGGAAAATCGCATTCGCCCGGCCTGGCCAGCGGATTCATGACGACCACGTGCAGAAAGCCGCTTTCGCCGACGCGGGTGTCGGCGCGCGCGGCCTCCAGCATGGGCAGGGCCAGCCGCACGGCCTGGGCGGCCGCATCGCGTTCCCAATAAGCGGCCAGGGGCAGGGATTTCATGGTGTTCTCCTTGTCGATGAATGGACCTTCAATGACGGGCGTCGTCGCGCCAGACGCGCCGCAACGCGTGGCACAGCTCGGGCGGCACCGGGCGGCGATGACGCCGGACCCAGCGCCATTGCGCCAGCGCGTCGGCGCAGGCGCGGGCGCGGGACCGCCAGCCGGGCAAGGCGCGCAGCACCGCCCAGCTGCGGGCCAGCGCCAGGCCGATGGGCAGGCGCAGCCATGCCGTCCACAGGGCGTTGCGCGCCAGCAGGCGGCGCCGTTGCGGCACATCGCGCTGCGCGGACGGCCAATGGTGGGTCTGCACGGCCGGCGCGTAGGCAATGCGCCCACCCTCGGCACGGATGTCCAGCGCCAGCAGCGCTTCCTCGCCGCCGATGAAGAAACGCGGCCAGTAGCCGCCCGCGCGCCGGAAGGCGTCGACCCGCATGACGCAGGCGCCAGCCATGAAGCCGACCAGCTCCGGCCCGACGCCGGCCAGCGGCGGCAAGGGACTGCGCGCCATTGCCGCGCAGGCCGGATCCAGCCGCGCCTCGGGACCAACCCGCACCTGCGCATTGAGCACCGCGAGCGATTCATGCCGGTCGAGGATATCGGCCGCGCGCGCCAGCGCCTCCGGCGCCCACCAGGTGTCGTCGTCGCAGAACGCGACATAGGGCGTGGTCACGCGCGCTACGCCCAGGTTGCGGCCGGCCGCCCCCAGGTTGGCGCCGGCCCGCAGCACCTGCGCCTGGGGAAACTCGCGCTCGATGGCATCGGCGCTGCCATCCTCGCTGCCGTTGTCCACCACGATGATGGCGTAACGGCGTGGCAACGAGACCAGCCGCTCCAGCGTGCGGCGAAGCTCCTCGCGCCGGTTGCGGGTCAGCACCACGATGGCGATGCGCGGGTCCGGGAGCGCCACGGCGGTCATCCGTCCACCAGGTGCCAGTAGCGTTCCTCGCGGCCCAGGTCGGCCGGCGCGCGTTGCAGGCCCTTGAGCTGTGAGGCGTACGCCGCCACCGCCCGGGGCTTGGCGCGCGTATCCAGCGCGAGGTCGGCCGGCGCGGCGATCACGCCCCGGCCATGCAGCCGCGCGAAACGCGCCTGGACGATGCCGGGCAGGCAACGGTACGGCACGTCCTCGTAGGCCAGCCAGGCCGGCCCGCGCCAGGCATCGCGCACCATCAACCCCGCATCGCTGACGCGGACGTGGTCGGCATGCAGCAGGCCAAGCGGAATCGCCACCGCGTCCGGCCGCAGTTCGGCCAACGTGCGCATCAACGCCTCGGTCAGCGCCGGCAGGCAGGCGTCGGCGCACGCGGCGTACTGGCTGTCGAGAAATCCCAGGGCCAGGCCGCGGCCGCGCACCAGGGCCATGGCCCTGGCATCTTCCCGCCGCCGTTCCCGCATCGCCTCGTCCGCGCTGCCGAAGCCGCAACGGCGGTCCCAATCCGTCAGCACATGCGCGGCGTCCGGCATGCCGGTGTAGACAGTCACCACCGTGCTGCCCGGCCGCGCGCCCAGCAGCGCGCCGCAGCTGAGCACGGCGTCGTCCAGGTGGGGCGAAACGACCACGATGCGGGGCATCGATGGCAGGATCTCGCGCGCGGCGGCGGCGGGGAAATGTGAAGCCGGCATGTTCAAGCCATTCCTGTCGATCTGACTGAGCGCCACAGCAACTCCCGTGCCTCGCCCCGGTGCCGGCGGCGGCACGGCATTTGCTGCCCGCCGGCATTCACGCATGAAGGAGACGATATGCTGACGTCCTGGTTTTCCGGCGCGCCCGCCGACCATCCCATCGCCCTGTGGCTCGCCGCCGTGGCGCTGGGGGTCGCGCTGTTCCTGGCGCTGACGCTGGTGTTGCGGCTGGCACGGTCGCGCCTGGAGCGGCGGGCCCAGCCGGCCGGTCATGGCGCCGCCGGCGCGGCGGCGCGCGTGCTGCGGCGGACCAGCTGGCTGATCCTGGCGCTGGCCTCGCTGCTGGTCGCCGCCGACCTGACCGGCGCGCCCTTCCCCGGGCGTTCGGGCGCGGGCCACCTGTGGTTCGTCCTGGTGGCGCTGCAACTGGCGCTGTGGCTCGACCGCGGCATCGAGGTCGGCCTGACCCATGCGGTGGCCGCGCGCGGACGGGCCGGGTCGATCACCGCCACCCTGCTCTCGTTCCTGTTGCGGGCGCTGGTCTGGGTGATCGTGCTGCTGGCCATGCTCGACAATGTCGGCGTCAACATCACCGCGCTGGTCGCCAGCCTGGGCATCGGCGGCGTGGCGGTGGCCCTCGCGGTCCAAACCATCCTCAGCGATCTGTTCGCGTCGATTTCCATCGGCCTGGACAAGCCATTCGAGGCGGGCGACTTCATCGTCTTCGGCACGGTGGCCGGCAGCATCGAACACGTCGGCCTGAAGACCACGCGGATCCGCAGCCTGGGCGGCGAACAGATCGTCTGCTCGAACACCGAACTGCTCAAGCAGACGATCCAGAACTACAAACGCATGCAGCAGCGGCGCATCGTCTTTTCGATCCGGGTGACGTATCACACCCCGGTCGACCAGGTGGCGGCCGTGCCCGGCATCATCCGCGCCCAGATCGAACGGCAACCCGACACCCGCTTCGATCGCGCGCACCTGGCCCGGATGGCCGAGAGCGCGCTGGAATTCGAGGCGGTCTACTACGTGATGAGCGCCGACTACAACCGCTACATGGACCTGCAACAGGCCATCTACCTGGGCGTCATGCGCGACCTGCAGGCCGCCGGCATCGCGCTGGCGCTGCCGGAGAGCATCCTGCACCTGGCGCGGCGCCCCCCGCCCGGCGGCGACGAGCGTCACGCCGACGCGGGGCCGACTTGATCAACGGGTATCGGTCGTGCCGCCCGAGCCGGCCGACGCGCCCGAGCCGGGCATGCCGCCCTGGCCGGTCGACCCGGTGCCGCCCTGGCTGCGCGGCGCGCCACGGCTGTCCGAACCGCCTTCGCCGCCGAGCCGCTCGGCCGGCCGGTCTTCCTTGGCCGGCCGGGGCTCGCCCTGCGGCGGCTCGTGCCGGGCGCCGGCCCCGGGCTGGGTTTGCCGCGATGGCGCTTGCGCCGGCGGCCGTGGTTCGCCCTTATGCTTGCTGGCGTCGGGCGTGGCGGCGGGCGGCGCCGCGCCGCCGTTGGATTGCCCGGCCTGCGCCAGGGCCGGGCCGACAGCCAGCGTGTTGACGGCAATCGCGGCAGCGATGATCAGTGCGGTCTTCATGGAATTTCCCCGATAGCGGTCGCCGCGCCCGGCATGGGCGCGGTGTGGGATTGCGCGTGGCAGGCGCGCGCTTCTGCCTGGACGGCGTCGGGCGCAAGCGGCGGCGGCAGCGTGGCCGGCGCCAATGCCCTGCGCAACAGCTTGTCCAGCTGCGCCAGCCCGGCGTCGAGGTCGCCCTGGATATGCACGCGCAGGCACGGGCGGCCGCGCGCCATCAGCTCCTCCATGTCCCCCTGCGCCTGCGCGGCCTGGGTTGCGCCGAAGCCGGCCGCATAGCCGGGCACGGCCAGTTCGCGCGGCGCGTCCGCGGTGATGAACAGGAATCGTCCGCAGGCCGTGCCGCCCTTGTGCAACTGGCCGCAGGAATGCAGATAGCGGGGGCCGAAGCCACCCAGCGTGGCGGCACCGGTCCCGCGTCCGATGCAGTCGCGCGCGGACGCCAGCCACCTTTCGCAGGCCGGTCCGCGCGGCAGGTAGGCCAGCAGCGCCATGTACCCGCCCGCCCGGGCCGGCGCGGCGTGCGTCGCCAGCAATGCCGCCGCGGATGCGGCGGTGGCGATGGCGGGGACGGTCTTGCCATGGAAGGCCAGCGCGCCCTCCACGAGCAACGGTTCATCCGCCTGCGCGGCGACGGCCCCGCCGCCTGCCAGCGCCCGGGTGCGCGCCTTGCTCGCCTCGACGTCGGGCTGGTCGAAAGGGTTGACCCCGAGGACCGCCGCGGCGACGGCGGTGGCCACCTGCCAGCGGAAGAACTCCTGTCCGATCGCCAACCCCGCGCCGCTGGTGCAGGTCAGCACCGGGTGGCCGGCGGCCGCAAGTTCACTCGCGTGCGCGGCCAGCTCGGCGTCCGGCGCCTGCGCGCTGGCCAGGTGCACGAAAAGGCGGTCGCGGCGGTATGCCGCGGGCTGGCAACGGGGCTCGTCCGCGACCGGGATCAGGCCCTTGCCGTCCTTGCCGGTGGACTCGGCCAGCAACTGTTCGAGCCAGCATCCCAGCGGCCGCAGCCCCGGGTCCGCCAACAGCGTGACCTTGTCATGGCCGGCCAGCGCGGCCTCGCCCAGCAGCGCGCCCAGCACCAGCCCCGGATTGCGATGCAGTGCCACCTGCGCCGAGCAGGCCCGCAGCATGGGCTGCATGGCCCGCAGCAGCGCGGCGGGATCGTGACCGAGCAATGCCGCGGCCACCAGCCCGAACGGCGACAGCACCGAATAGCGGCCGCCCACCGTCGGCTCGCCCTCGAACACGGCGGCGTAGCCGTCGCGCAGCGCGCGCGCCTGCAGCGGCGTGCCGGGGTCGGTGATGGCAACGAAACGGCGGCCGGCCTCGCGCCGTCCCAGCAGCGCGGCCACGCGCTGCTGGAAATACGCGGCCAGCATGCCGGATTCCAGCGTGGCGCCCGACTTGCTGGCCACGACGAAGAGCGTGCGGGTCAGGTCCAGGCGGGCTTCGAGGGCCAGGATCTGCGCCACGTCGGTCGAATCCAGGACGTGCAGGCGCAAGCCGCCCGCGGCCACGCCCAGGATGTGGGCCAGCGCTTCGGCCCCGAGGGTTGCGCCCCCCATGCCCAGCAACACCGCGTCGGCGTGGCCCGCCACGCACAGCCGGCGGCAGATGGCGGCCAGGCGCGCCGGCCGGGCCGGACCCGCGCCCGGCCGCAGCCAGCCCAGCCACCGGTCTTCATCGGCGCCGGTCCACAGCGTCGCATCGCGGGCCCACAGCCGCTGCACCCAGGCTTCGCGGTGCGCCAGCGCCAGGCGCTGGTCCAGGCGCTCGGCCAGGGCCGGCGGCAGCGCCGTGGCAAAGCCATTCAGGGCCGTGCGCGGCCGTCGGCCAGCGGCGGGCGGACGGGCGGCGTCCGCGGGCAGGCGCAAACGGCGTCCGCGGATCGCCGGGGAAAAAGAGGATGGCACATACATGTCCATGGGGGTTCCTAGAGCGAGCGCCAGCTGCGCACCCATATCTGTTGTTCGGGACCCGTATCGCCAAGACGGTCGATGCCCGGGGTCTGCTGCGGGTCGACGCCCGGCATGGGATTGGGAAGGCCGTCCGGCGGCCAGCGCCCGTGCCGATCCGGTTCGCGCTTGCGCGCCGGCGGATCGGGCAGCTCCGCCGGCGACTGGTCCGGCGGCCCCGGCCGGTTGCGGCCAGGTATGTTGGCGTCTCGGGGATCGGGTGTGGTGGCCATGACGGGTCTCCCGGTATGTTGCGAACAGGCCCTAGGCGGCCTTGCCGGCCCGCGCCGCCTTGGCGTTGGCCTGCTCCAGCGCCAGCGTGCTGAGCTTTTCGTCGGCGGCCTTTTCCTCGGCCAACGTTTCCTTGAGCAGCGTCAGCGCCTCGGTCTGGCCCAGCTGCTTGGCGAAGGTGCACAACGTGCCGTAGCTGGCGATTTCGTAATGCTCGACCTTCTGCGCCGCGGCGATCAGCGCGGCGTCCAGCACCGGGCCTTTTTCGACCTCCTCGATCACGTCGCGGCCTTCCTCGACCAGGCCCTCCATGGCCGCGCATTTGATGCGCTTGAGCCGCAGGCCGGAGGCATCGACGATGCGGTCGATGCGCTCGACCTGGCCGCGCGTCTCCTCCAGGTGCGACGTGAACGCCTCGGCCAGCTTGGCGTCGCTGGCGGCGCGCGCCATCTTCGGCAGGGCGCGGGTCAGTTGCTTCTCAGCGCTGTAGATATCGGACAATTCGTGGATGAACAGATCCTGCAAGGTCTTCTGCGTCATTGCTGACTCCTGTGGGGGGTGAAGTGCGTGCGGTGGATGCGCGGGCCAGGTGGCGCCCGCTCCGCGCTACTCAGCAACCGCCGTGCCTCCCCCGCGCATTCCGCCGGGCGCGGCCCGGCGCCGCGAGCCAGCCCGGCCCGCGGTTGCGGCGGCTTCAATCCGCTTTCTTCTTGAGCACGCTGATGTTGCCGTCGGCCTCCATGTAGGCGCGCCGCACTTCGCTGACATCCGTCACGCCTTTCAGGCGCAGTTCGCTCAGCAGCTCCGCTTCGGTGATGTACTCGCGCCGCAGGTTGCGGCGCGCAATGACGCCGTCATGGATCAGGCAGACCTTGTCGGCCGCCAGCAGGCGGCCGACCGGCTTGAAGAAATAGCCCGCCCGGTCGACGATGACGGTCCAACCGACGATCGTCGACACCAGCACCAGGCCGTCGACGATGGACTTGTATTCCCCGGCCATCGCGTTCTGCGCGGCGTCGGCGATCAGCACCAGCACCAGCATGTCGGCCACGCCGAACGAGCCGATATCGCGGCGGCCGGCCACGCGCAACAGCACGAAGATGAACCAGTAGACGATGGAGCCGCGGATGATGATTTCGAGCGGCGATATCGAGAAGGTGAACATCTCCGACCAGTCAGGACTCATGATCTTTCTCCCAGGCGTGAAACCGCGACGCCCCCTCGGCGCGCCGCCGCAATCCGTTCATTTCGGGCGCGGATCGCGAATGCCCCGTTCCAGCCCCGCCATCGCGCCGCGCCGCAGGCGCGGTATGAAATTCGCCACGGCCCGCGCCACGTTGCGCACTTCCTGCTGCACCGCGCGGTCGCGATCCAGTTCCTCGTGGCTGGTGGCATAGGGCCGGTAGTAGCCGATATAGCGGTCCAGCCGCGACGACGCGCCGGCGTCGATCAGCCCCATCCAGTCCAGCCAGTCGCTGAGCGCGCGCCGCTGCGCCTCGATGCCGGCCACGTCGCCGTGCACCACCAGGCCATAGGCGCGTCCGGCCAGATGCTTGGGGTAGGGCCAGCCGTCCAGTTCGACCTGCTTGGCCTTGAGCGGATCCTTGCCGCCCGTGAGAGTGGGGTCGGGGTTGCCGCCATCGGCGCAGACCAGCCGGTCGATCATCAGCTTCAGGGGACTGGGCGATTGATACCAATAGGAGGGCGCCACCAGGATCACCCCATGGGCCGCCACCCATTGTTCGTAGATCGCGGCCATGGCGTCGTTGTCCTGCCCCAGCGAATGATTGGGGTAGCAGCTGCAGGGCCAGTGGCACAGCGGCATCGCCGTGGAGACGCAGCCCTTGCAGGGATGGATCCGGTATTCGTATTCCGACACCAGGCGGCTGAGGTCCAGGGTGTCTGTCCGCATGCCGGCGGCCCGCAGTTCCTCCAGCAGGATGCGGGCCAGCCGCCAGCTCTTGGACACCTCGCCCGGACAGGTGCCGTCGTTGCGGGACGCGCCGATGACCACCAGCACGCGGGAAGGCGTGGCCGGATCCTGTTGCGCGCGCTCGGCGAGCGCCAGCCGGTCTCGCGTTTCCTTCCACTCCACCGACAGGTCATAGTCGGGATCGGCGTGGCCGGGGCCGGCCTTGACGGTGATCGGGGCCTTGCGGCCCTGCGCGTAGGCGTCCCAGGCGATCGCCTCGAGCCGCGCCAGCGCCGCCTGCTCGGCCTGGAACGCCGGATCGTAGAAGCGGCGCATGAAACGGGCGCGGAACGTTTCACGCTCGAGCTGCCCGGTGTACTGCCCCTTGCGGACCGTCGGTTTTTCGTCTGTCATCTCTGCCTCCGGCTGCGGGCGCGCTTGCGCCGCTGGGTCCTGGCGCGCGCGGTGCAGGCAGCCGCCAACGCCAGCAGTTTGTCCTCGTCCAGGCGTTCGGCATCCACCAGCCTTTCGTCGGCCCCTTCGAGCGCGATCAGCAGTTCGTCCAGCTTCAGGTGCAGCGCCTCGCTGTCTTTGTTCTGGCTCTGCTGGATCAGGAACACCATCAGGAAGGTCACGATGGTCGTGCCCGTGTTGATCACCAGTTGCCAGGTCTCGGAATAACCGAACGCGGGGCCCGAGATTCCCCACAGGATCACCGCGATCAACGCCAGCCCGAATGCCACCGGCGATCCCGCCCAGCGGGTCACATGGGCGGCAAAATGGTCGAAGAAGCGCGACACCGGATTGCCCTTGGCCGCGTTGCGAGCCGCGGCGGGTCGGGGCGGCGGGGTCCGCCGCCTCGGTACGCGGGTAGCTGCCATGGTGCTCCTTTCGGTCGGGACGGAAACCATGCTCAGCAAATTGCGTGCCCGCCGCCACGGGTGCGGGCATGCTAGGCTGGCGCTATTGCGGTCCGCCGGATTCCGATGAAATCCATTCTGCAGTCCGAGAAATACCTGCTGCTGGCCTGCCTGGTGGCCGTGGCGGGATATGCGGTCGATCCCCGCCTGGGCGATCACGGCCGGCTCGCCAGCGCGCTCGAGACGGCAGTGCTGGTCACGGCCATCCTGGCGGCTTCGCTGAGCGTGGCGCGCCACGCCGAACGCATCGCCCAAAAGCTGGGCGATCCCTACGGCAGCATGATCCTGACGTTGTCGGCGGTGCTGGTGGAAGTGATCGTGCTGGCCATCGTCTCGTCCCGGGCCGCGTCGCCGACGCTGGTGCGCGACAGCATCTATTCGGCCGTGATGCTGGACATCAACGGCATCCTGGGCGTGGCCGCGCTGCTCGGCGGCTTCAAGCATGGCGAGCAGGCCTACAACGACGATTCCGCCCGCACCTACAGCGTGATGATCCTGACCGCGGTGACGGTATCGATGGTCATCCCCGAGTTCGTCCCGCAAGCCGGCTGGCGCGCCTACAGCGGCTTCACCATCGTGGCGATGCTGTTGCTCTACGGCGTATTCCTGCGCATGCAGACCGGCCCGCACAGTTATTTCTTCAGCTACAGCTATCCCGACAAGAAAACCCGCCGCCCGCTGCCGGCGTCCGGCTATCCGAGCCGGCGCCAGTCGGTTGCCGTGATGGCCGCCGGCATCATCGCGGTGGGCGCGCTGGCCGAGCTGATGTCGCACTCCCTGAACCGCAGCCTGGCGGGCATCGACGTGCCTGTCGGGCTGGTGGCACTGATCGTGGCCGGCATCTCGGCCGCGCCGGAAATGCTGACCGCCCTGCGCGCGGCGCTGGCCAACCGCATGCAATCGGTGGTCAACATCGCGCTGGGCGCCTCGCTGTCCACCGTGATCCTGACCGTGCCGGCCATGGAAGCCATGGCGCTGCTCTCCGGCCAGCGCATCGACATGGCCATGACGCCGCTGCAGACCGTGATGATGCTGGCGACCCTGCTGGTGGCCGCCATCAATCTGAACGACGGCCAGACCAATGCGATCGAAGGTATGACGCACTTCGTCCTTTTTGGCACTTTCCTGATGCTGCTGGGCCTGGGACTGTAGGAGCCGCCGCGCCAGGCACGGCAATTGCTCCGGCGCAAAGATTCCCGCGCCTGGAGACGCCATGTCCGCCATGACCTTGACGGTGCTGACCGTCAACACCCACAAGGGCTACACCAGCTTCAACCGCCGCTACATGCTGTACGACCTGCGCGAAGCGCTGCGCTCGGCGGCGCCCGACCTGGTCTTCCTGCAGGAGGTGGTGGGCGAACACCAGGATATGGCCGCGCGCCATCCAGGCGACCACGGAGCGGCGGCATCGCAGTACGAATTCCTGGCCGACACGCTGTGGCGCGACTTCGCCTACGGCCGCAACGCCGTGTATCCCGCGGGCCACCATGGCAATGCCGTACTGTCGCGCTATCCGATCGCGCGCTTCGAGAACCACGACGTCAGTGTCGGCGGCCACGAGAGCCGCGGCCTGCTGCATTGCGAACTCGAGGTCCCCGGGCAGGCCGGCGCCGTCCATGCGATCTGCGTGCACCTGGGGCTGCTGGCGCGCCATCGCGAACAGCAGATCGCCAGCCTGTGCCGCCTGGTGGCGCGCGACGTGCCGGCCGGCGCATCCTTGCTGATCGCGGGCGATTTCAACGACTGGCACCTGAAGGCGGACCACCTGCTGCGCGACTGCCGGGTGCAGGAGGTGTTCACGTCGCGCCTGGGACGGCCGGCCCGCACCTTTCCGGCCCGCTGGCCGCTGCTGCGCCTGGACCGCATCTACGTGCGCAACGTGCGCGGCTGGCGCCCCGTGCCGCTGGCCTCGCGCGTCTGGTCGCGCCTGTCCGACCATGTGCCGATCGCGGCGGAGATCTCGCTATGACGCCCCCGCCCCTGGGCTGGCGCAGCGGCAACCGCTACACGCTGCTGGAGAACGGCGAAGCCTATTTTCCCGCGGTGCGCGCCGCGGTCGACGCGGCTGCCCGCGAAGTGCTGATCGAAACCTTCATCCTGTTCGACGACGCGGTCGGCCGCGACCTGCAGCGCACCCTGATCGCCGCCGCCGGACGCGGGGTCAGCGTCGACATCCTGGCCGACGGCTACGGCTCGGATGAATTGTCCGAGGAATTCCTGGCGGCTCTGACCGGCGCGGGCGTCCGCGTGCATCTGTTCGACCCGCGCCCGCGGCTATTGGGGGTGCGGACCAACCTGTTCCGGCGCATGCATCGCAAGATCGTGGCGGTGGACGGAACCTGCGCATTCGTCGGCGGCATCAATTTTTCGGCCGACCACCTGCCGGACTACGGTCCCGAAGCCAAACAGGATTACGCGGTGCGGGTGGAAGGCCCGCTGGCCGCCGACATCGCGGACTATGCGCGCGCCGCGCTGGGCGCCAATCGACCGCGTCGCCGGCGTCGCGGCCCGCTCGAGCCCATGCCGGCGGGCGATGGCGGCGGCCGCCTGGTGGTGCGCGACAACCAGGGCCACCCCACCGATATCGAACGCTACTACCGCGCCGGCCTGCGCGCGGCGCGCCAGGACGTGCTGATCGCCAACGCCTATTTCTTCCCCGGCTACCGCCTGCTGCACGATCTGGCCAGCACCGCCCGCCGCGGCGTGCGGGTGCGCCTGCTGCTGCAAGGCGAACCCGACATGCTGGTGGCGCAGCTGGCGGCCAGCATGCTGTACGACTATCTGATCGATGCCGGCGTCGAGATCTTCGAATACTGCAAGCGGCCCCTGCACGCCAAGGTCGCCTGCGTCGACGAGGACTGGTCCACCGTGGGATCCAGCAACCTGGACCCGCTCAGCCTGGCGTTGAACCTGGAGGCCAACGTGGTGGCCCGCGACGCCGCGCTCAATGCCAGCCTGCGCGCCAGCCTGGAACGGCTCATCGCCGAAGACTGCCGGCCGGTGCGGATGCGGCCGGGCTCGCGCCGGCGCCTGCGCCGCTTCTGGGTGGGCGTGGTGGTGTTCCATTTCCTGCGCCGCTTTCCCGCCTGGGCCGGCGCGCTGCCGGCGCACAAACCGCGCTTGCGCACGCTCGACGAGTCCGGCCAGCGCGAAGGCGAGGCGTTATGAGCCTGTACCGTTCCCGCCTGATGCGCGCGGCCCGGCATCGCTGGCCGCGCATCAAGAAGGTGCTGCCCTGGGTGGTGCTGGCAGTGGCGGCGGCCCTGCTGGTGTATTTCGGCAGCTCGGTCGACTGGCCGCAGGTCTGGCAGGCCGTGCGACGGATCCCGCGCGATACGGTCCTGCTGGCCGCCGCCCTGGTGGCGCCGGCCTACCTGGCGTACGCGGCCATGGACCTGCTGGGCCGGCGCTACACCGGCCATTCCCTGGCCTGGCCCAAAGTGCTGGGCGTGGCGATGCTGAGCTATGCGCTGAACCTGAACCTGGGCGTGCTGGTAGGCGGCCTGGGCGCGCGGCTGCGCCTGTATGCCCGGCTCGGCTGCCGCAAGTCCGTCGCCACGCGGGTGGCGTTGTTCTCGGCGGTGTCGAACTGGGTCGGCTATGGATGGGTGGCCGGCGTGTTGTTCGCCAGCGGCGCGATCGTGGTGCCGGCGGGCTGGGAAATCGGCGGCGGCATGCTGCGGCTGCTGGGGGTGGGGCTGCTGGCGATGGCCATTGCCTATGCGTGGGTCTGCGCGCGCGCCACGCGGCGCGCGGCCACGTGGATGGGAATGCGGGTGACGCTGCCGCGGGGACGCATGGCTGCGCTGCAAAGCGTGACGGCGGGGCTGTCGTGGATGCTGATGGGCGCCATCATGTATGTGCTGCTGCAGGGCAAAGTCGCCTATCCGATGGTGCTGGGCATCCTGCTGTGCACCAGCTTCGCGGCGGTGGTGACCCGGGTGCCGGGCGGCCTGGGCACCACCGAAGCGATCTTCGTGGCGGCCCTGTCCCCGCGGCTGCCGGCGGCCGAGGTGCTGGGCGCGGCGCTCGGCTATCGCGCGCTGTACGCGCTGGCGCCCCTGTGCCTGGCCCTGCTGGCCTTTGCCGCCGTCGAGATCCGCCTGGGCTGGCGCAGGCGCCACCCCCAGCCGGTGTCGGGCCAATGATTACAAAAAGGGGCACAAAAGGCGTAACGCAAGGGGTTGGCGCCGACCGGCAACGACCGGCTGCGGCGGCGCCAAGGGCCACGGCCATGGCGCGCTCTCGCCGGCGCGGTGCCGGGCATGCCACTTGCGTAGGGACGAGTCTTGCGGACATGGCCCCGGTTCCCGAGGCCCTCCGCCGACTCCGGAGCAAGCATGGCGACAACAAGAATTCTCATCGTGGCGGCAGAAGCGTTCCCCCTGGCAAAGACCGGGGGCCTGGGCGACGCCATCACCGGCATGGCGCGCGCGCTGGCCCAGGCGCACATGCAACCGACACTATTGCTGCCCGCCTATCGCGGCGTTGCGCAACGCCTGCGGCCGGCGCGCCCGGTGGCCGACCTGGCGGGCCTGCCCGGCGGCGACGCGCGCCTGCTGGGGGGGGTCTGCCCGCAGTCGGGCCTGTCGTTCCTGCTGCTGGAAAACGACGCGCTGTACGACCGCGCCGGCCTGTACCTTGACGACAACGGCCAGGAATATGCCGACAACGCGCTGCGCTACGCGGCCCTGGCCCATGCCGCGGTGCGCATCGCCCAGGGCCTGCCCGGCCTGCCGCGCCCCGAACTGGTGCACGCGCATGACTGGCATGCGGCGTTGACGCCGCTATTGCTGCGCGCCACGGGGGTCACGGACGTGAAAAGCGTCCTGACCATCCACAACCTCGCCTTCCAGGGGCCGGCGGCGCTCGAGGATGCGCCCCTGCTGGGAGTTCCCGCGCCATTCCTGGGCGAAGACGGCGCCCAGGCCTGGGGCCGCCTGAATTTCATGAAGGCGGGAATCCGCTATGCCGACCGCGTCACCACCGTCAGCCATCGCTACGCCCGCGAGATCCTGACCCCCGAATTCGGCTGCGGACTGGACGGCGTGCTGCGCGAGCGCGCGGCCGACCTGTGCGCGATCGCCAACGGCATCGACACGCAGCTGTGGAACCCGGCGCGCGATCCGCACCTGGGACCGCTGCGCTACCACCCCGACGACCTGGCCAACAAGCGCCTGTGCAAAGCCGCCGCCCAGCGCGAATACGGCCTGCGCGAAGACCCGCAGGCCACGCTGCTGATCATGTGCAGCCGGTTGACGGGACAGAAAATGGCCGACGTGGCGGCGCTGGCGCTGCCGCGGGCGCTGGAAGCCCATCCGGCGCTGCAGGTCGCGGTGCTGGGCCAGGGGGAACGCCACCTCGAAGCCGCGCTGCGGGACCTGAGCCAGCGCTATCCCGGGCGCTGCGCGGTGCGCATTGGTTACGAGGAAGCCGGCGCCCACCGGCTGCAGGCGGCCGGCGACATCCTGCTGCACGGCAGCCGCTTCGAACCCTTCGGCCTGACCCCCCTTTACGCCATGCGGTATGGCACCTTGCCGATCGGCTCGCGGGTCGGCGGCATGGCCGACACGATCAAGGACCCGGGACCGCAGCAACCGCTGACCGCCATGGCCGGCGCCACCGGCGTGCTGTTCGACGGCAGCGCGCCCGAGGACATGGCGGCGGCGATTTCGCGCGCGCTCCATCTGCATCAACACGCCACCTTGTGGCGCGCCATGCAGCGCAACGCCATGACCGCGGATTTCAGCTGGCGCCCCGCCGTGGCGGGGTACCTGGCGCTGTTCCGCTCGCTCACGGGCGACGCGCCCGCCCCGCTGGCCGGCGGCGCGCAACCGCTGCCGGCGATCGCCGCGCCGCGACTGCGGCGCGTGCGCCAGGCGTCGACGCTCGGCGCCCCCGCGCCGCTGTAGGAGCCGCGCATGGCAGCCCCCTCCTCCTCGTCCGGCAACCCGCACATGCCGCGCATCTACTACGCGCGCGCCGGCCTGCCGGCCGAGGCCGCGGCGCGTGAGCCCCTGCTGGCCGGCTTGCGCCACGAGGGTTTCACGGCGGTGCTGGTGCCGGTTCCCTGGCTCTGCCCGCCCGGCGCGCGCTCGCTGGCCCCGGTCGATGCCGACCTGGCGGCGGCGCCGGACGGGCGCACCGAACCGCTGCCGGCGCGGCTGGCGCGCGATGCCCGCAGCGCCGCGGACCATGGCTTGGCGCTGCTGCTGCGGCTCGAGTTGCAACGGGTGGCCCGCCAGGCCCATGGCGCCACCGCCCCCGCCGCCTGGTACCAGGACCCGGTCGATGACCCGGCGCGCGATCCGCGCCTGCCCTGGCGCGAGCACGACGTGCGGCAGCTGCGCGACGGCCCGCCCGCGGGTTTCATCGAGGCCTGGGCGGCGCGGCTGCTGCGCTGGACGCGCAGCGGCGTGGCCGGCTACGTGGTACAGCCGCCGCCCATGCTCGATGCGCCCGCCTGGCGGGCATTGTTCGAACCGTCGCGCCAGCTCAATGGCGACCTGCGCTGCCTGGCATGGACCCCGGGCCTGCCGCCCGCGGCGCTGGAACGCCTGCGCGGCGCGGGTTTCGACGCGGTCTTCTGCTCGCTGCCGTGGTGGGACTACCGCGCGCCGTGGCTGGCCGAGGAACTGGAGCGCCTGCATGCGGTGGCGCCCGTGATCGCCCCCACCCGCGCCCTGGAGGGAGACGAACCGGAGCCGGACGAGGACACGTCCGAGCGCCCCGCCGTCGACACCCGCCGGGGCTGGGCGGCGGCGTTCTGCGCCGCCGGCTGGCTCGCCGGAGACCTCGACCGCGCGGCCGGCGCCGCCCGCGTCAACTCCTGGCTGCGCGAGGCGCATGTCGCCGGCCCGCCGCGCATCGTCGTCGGCCGCGACGGCGGCGCCACCTTGCTGCTGCGCGCGACCGGCGACCAGGGCGCCGCGCTGCTGGCGCTCAATCCCGACGACACGGGCGCCGCGCGCGTCGACTGGGACCTGGCCGGCGGCCTGCTGCCGGCGGGCGCGATCAAGCCCCGCGACGACGCCCCGGCCGATGACACGCTGGCGCCCGCGGCCTGCGCCCGCTACGACGTGTCGGCGGCGCTGCCCGTATGCGCCGCGCCGCGCAACGCGGCCATGCTGCGCAATGACGCCGGCGCGCAAGCGCGCGTGGCCATCGAACAGGTCGCGCCCGCGGTCGACGCCGGCGCGCATGCCGTCAAATGCCGCGTGCACGAACTGGTCCGGGTGCAGGCCGACATCTTCATGGACGGTCATGACCGGCTGGCGGCCGAGCTGCGCTGGCGCGCCGACGACGAACCCGCCTGGCACAGCGTGCCGATGTCCCTGGCCACCAACGACCGCTGGGAAGCCGCCTTCCGGCCAGGGCGGATCGGGCCCCACGCCTTCCAGGTCGCGGCCTGGTACGACGCCTGGGAAAGCTACCGGCACGAGCTGGAGGTCAAGCATGCCGCCGGCGCCAGCCTGCGGCTGGAGCGCGAGGAAGGCCTGCAATTGCTGCGCGAGGCCGACCAGCGCGGCGGGCAGGACGCCCCGCCCGGCGCAGGCGCCGGCCTCATCAAGCGCGCGCTCAAGCTTTGCGCGGCGCGCGATGCCCAGGCCGAACCCGATGCGGACCAGATCGAGATGCTGCTCAGCCCCGCCCTGGCCCAGGCCATGCGGACGCTGGACAGCCGCCCGTTCGAGTCGCTGTCCGCCATCTACCCGGTCTGGGTCGACCGGCCGCAGGCCGTGCACGCCGCCTGGTATGAGCTGTTTCCCCGTTCGCAGGCGGCCGAGCCCGGCCGGCATGGCACGTTCGATGACGTCATCGCGCGCCTGCCCGACATCCGCGAAATGGGCTTCGACGTGCTCTACCTGCCGCCGATCCATCCCATCGGCCAGGCCAACCGCAAAGGGCGCAACAATAGCCTGAGCGCCGGACCGGACGACGTCGGCAGCCCTTACGCCATCGGCTCGCCGGCCGGCGGCCACGACGCCATCGAACCGCGCCTGGGCACCCTGGCGGACTTCCTGCGGCTGGTCAGGGAGGCGGAGCGGCATGGCCTTGAAATGGCCCTGGACTTCGCCATCCAGTGCTCGCCCGACCATCCCTGGCTGAGCCAGCATCCCGACTGGTTCTCGTGGCGGCCCGACGGATCGCTGCGCTATGCCGAGAATCCGCCGAAGAAGTACCAGGACATCGTCAACGTGGCGTTCTACGGCCCCGCGCCCAAGCGCGCCCGCAAGCTCGGGCTGTGGCGCGCGCTGCGCGACATCGTGCTGTTCTGGGTGGGACACGGCGTGCGCATCTTCCGCGTCGACAACCCGCATACCAAGCCCTTGCCCTTCTGGCAGTGGCTGATCGCCGAAGTCCATGCGCGCCATCCGGACGTGCTGTTCCTGTCCGAAGCCTTCACCCGGCCCAAGATGATGTACCGGCTGGCCAAGGTGGGATTCACGCAGTCGTACACCTACTTCACCTGGCGCAACGACAAGGCCGAGCTCGAAGCCTACCTGCAAGAGATCTCGCATGCGCCAGCCGCGGATTTTTTCCGGCCGCACTTCTTCGTCAACACGCCGGACATCAATCCGGTCTTTCTGCAGACCAGCGGCCGTCCCGGCTTCCTGATCCGCGCGGCCTTGGCGGCGCTGGGCTCGGGCCTGTGGGGCGTCTACAGCGGCTTCGAACTGTGCGAGGCCGCGCCGGTGCCCGGCAAGGAGGAATACCTGGATTCGGAAAAATACGAGCTGCGCCAGCGCGACTGGCGCCAGCCCGGCAACATCCGCGCCGACATCGCCCGCCTGAACCAGTTGCGCCAGGCCAACCCCGCCCTGCAGAGCCACCGCGGCCTGACGCTGGCGGCAAGCGGCAACGACCGCGTCATCGCCTTCGCCAAGGCCACGCCGGGCAACGGCAACGTGGTGCTGGCGGCCATCAGCCTGGATCCGTTCCATCCCCAGACGGCCCGGGTCGAGCCGCCCTACGCGCTGTTCGCGCCGCCCTGGCCGGACGGCCTGGTGGCCGAAGACCTGCTGGCCGGCCAGCGCGAAACCTGGCGCGGCGAGCGCGAGGTGGCGTTGTCCCCCGACCAACCCTATCGCATCTGGCGGCTGTCGCGTCATGGCTGACGCCGCCAGGGAGCCCATGCCCATGATCAGCCAACCCCACCCCCAGGACGACGGCCTTTGGTACAAGGACGCGGTGGTCTACCAACTGCATGTGAAGTCGTTCTTCGATTCCAACGACGACGGCGTGGGCGACCTGCCCGGGCTGATTTCCAAGCTCGACTACATCGCCAACCTGGGCGTCGATACGATCTGGCTGCTGCCCTTCTACCCTTCGCCGCGGCGCGACGACGGCTACGACATCGCCGACTACCGCGGCGTGCACCCGGACTACGGCACCGTCGCCGACGTGCGCAAGCTGATCCGCGCGGCCCACGCGCGCGGCCTGCGCGTCATCACCGAGCTGGTGGTCAACCATACCTCCGACCAGCATCCGTGGTTCCAGCGGGCGCGCACCTCGCGGCCCGGCTCGGCGGCGCGCAATTTCTACGTTTGGTCGGACAACGACAAAGCCTATGCCGGCACCCGCGTGATCTTCTGCGACACCGAGAAGTCCAACTGGACCTGGGACCCGGTGGCCAACGCCTACTTCTGGCACCGCTTCTACTCGCACCAGCCCGACCTGAACTACGACAATCCGCAGGTGCTCAAGGAAGTGCTGGCGGTGATGCGCCACTGGCTGGACATGGGCGTGGACGGGCTGCGGCTGGACGCCGTGCCCTACCTGGTCGAGCGCGAGGGCACCAACAACGAGAACCTACCCGAGACCCACCAGGTGCTCAAGCGCATTCGCGCCGTGATCGATAGCGAATATCCCGGGCGCCTGTTGCTGGCCGAGGCCAACCAGTGGCCCGAGGACGCGCAGGAATACTTCGGCAATGGCGACGAATGCCACATGTCGTTCCACTTCCCGCTGATGCCGCGCATGTACATGGCGATTGCGCAGGAAGACCGCTTTCCCATCACCGACATCATCCGCCAGACGCCCGACATCCCCGCCACCTGCCAGTGGGCCATCTTCCTGCGCAACCACGACGAACTGACGCTGGAGATGGTCACCAGCCGCGAACGCGACTACCTCTGGAGCGTCTACGCGGCCGATCCGCGCGCCCGCATCAACCTGGGCATCCGCCGCCGCCTGGCGCCGCTGCTGGAACGCGACCGGCGCCGGGTCGAACTGATGAACAGCCTGCTCTTGTCGATGCCCGGCACGCCGGTGCTGTATTACGGCGACGAACTGGGCATGGGCGACAACGTGCACCTGGGGGACCGCGAC
The DNA here is from genome assembly GCF_054188005.1 of Achromobacter sp. KK8. Classification (NCBI taxonomy): domain Bacteria; kingdom Pseudomonadati; phylum Pseudomonadota; class Betaproteobacteria; order Burkholderiales; family Alcaligenaceae; genus Achromobacter; species Achromobacter sp. KK8. The sequence goes on from NZ_CM135178.1 coordinate 5,912,721, forward strand.
GGCGTGCGCACGCCGATGCAATGGTCGCCCGACCGCAACGGCGGCTTCTCGCGCGCCGACCCCGAACGGCTGCCGCTGCCGGTGCTGATGGGGCCGCTGTATGGCTATGAGGCCGTCAACGTCGAGGCCCAGCAGCGCGACCCGCACTCGCTGCTGAACTGGACCCGCCGCATGCTGGCGCAGCGCCGCCAGACCCACGCCTTCGGCCGCGGCACGCTGCGCTTCATCCAGGCCGGCAACCGCAAGATCCTGGCCTACCTGCGGCAATGGCGCGACACCACCATCCTGTGCGTGGCCAACCTGTCCAACGCCGCCCAGCCGGTCGAACTGCCGCTGCAGGCCTTCGACGGCCGCGTGCCGGTGGAGATGCTGGGCGGCACGCCGTTTCCCGCGATCGGCGAGCTGCCCTACCTGCTGACGCTGCCGCCCTACGGCTTTTACTGGATGGACCTGAGCGCCGAGGCGGCGCCGCCCGGCTGGCACGCGAGCGCGCCGGAACGCATGCCGGAGCTGGTCACGCTGGTGTTGCGCGGCCATGCCAACGCCGTCCTCACGGATGGCTCGCGCCAGACCCTGGAAACCGAAGTGCTGCCAGAATACCTGGCGCGCCAGCGCTGGTTCCCCGGCGCCACGCCGCCCGCCCGGGCGTCGCTGGCCTACGCCACGCCCTTCGGCGCCGGCCGGGCCGAATCCTCCGGCGCCGGCACTACCGAATACTACTGGGCCGAAGCCGAGCCCGCCGACGCCGCGGTCGCGCGGCGGGTGCAGATCCCGTTCGCGCTGGTCTGGGACGAGGCCGCGCAAGTGCAGTACCCGATCGCGCGCGTGCGGCGCGGCCCTGAAGTCGGCATCCTGGCCGATGCCTTCCTGCAGCCCGGCTTCGTGCTGGGGGTGGTCGACGCCCTGCGCCACGGCCGCGAATGGGATGGCCGGCAAGGCGGCAAGCCGGGCGAGCGGCCCGGCGTGATCCGCAGCCTGCCCGAACCCGGCATGACGGAACTGGCGCTGGACGCCGAACCGGCGCTGCAATGGATCAGCGGCGAGCAGTCCAACAGTTCGGTGGTGATCGGCGGCAAGGCCATCCTGAAACTGCTGCGCAATGCCCCGCCGGGGCTGTCGGCGGAAGTCGAGATGAGCCGTCACCTGACCCGCGCGGGCTATGCCAACATCCCCGCGCTGCTGGGCGAAATACAACGCGTGGACGGCGAGGGCGTGCCCTGCACGCTGGCGGTGCTGTACGCCTACATCGCCAACGAAGGCGACGCCTGGAACTGGACGCTGGACTACCTGAAGCGCACGCTCGCCACGGCGCTGCTGGGCGGCGACAGCCCCGAGGAATTCGAAGCCAGCCTGGAAGGCTATGCCACCCAGGCCGCCACCATCGGCCGGCGCCTGGCGCAATTGCACCAGGTGCTGGCGCGGCCCAGCGACGATCCGGCGTTCGCCCCGGCCATCGCGTCGCAGGAAGAGGCCGATGCCCTCGCCGCGCGCGTCGTGGGCCAGCTCGATCAAGCCGCCCAGGCGCTGCGCGCCTGTGTCGACAGCCTGGAGGAACCTTCGCGGGCCTGCGCCCAATGGCTGTTCGACCACCACGGCCGCCTGGTGGCGCGGATCGAGCGCATGGCGCAAGCCCTCGCCGGCAGCCCGCTGATCCGCGTCCATGGCGATCTGCATCTGGGCCAGGTGCTGGTGGCGCAGACCGATGCCTACCTGATCGACTTCGAGGGCGAACCCGACCAGCCGCTGTCCCTGCGCCGGCAACTGGCCTCGCCCGCCAAGGACGTGGCCGGCATGCTGCGGTCGTTCGACTACGCGGCCGCCGCCGTGGCGCGCCACGATCCGCTGGGCGGCGCCCCCACCGACGCCAACGCGGCGCCGATGGAAAACGCCGCCACCGCGAATTCGCCGGCGCAGCTGCGCGATGCGTTGCTGGCGCGCTTTCGCGCCCGCGCCACCGAGGCCTTCCTGCAGGGCTACGAGGAAGCCGGAACCGCGCCGTCGCCGGCCTGGCGCACCCTGCTGCAACTGGCCCAACTGGAAAAGGCCGCCTACGAGATCGGCTACGAGGCCGGCCACCGCCCCGACTGGATCTCCATTCCGCTGTGCGCGCTGTCCGGCCTGGCGCATGCGCTGGTGCAGAACGCGGCGATCGACGCCGAGGACCCGACGCCATGAGCCGCCGCAACCACGACCCGCGCGCCAGCGCCGCCTCCCCGCATCCCGCGCCGGCCGCCCTGGACGCGGCGCAGCGCGCCGCGCTGCTGGCCGGCGCCCATGACGACCCGTTCGCCGTGCTCGGGCCGCATGGCGGCGGTGTGCGCGCGCTGCTGCCCGGCGCGCGCTCGGTGACCGTGGTCGCCCCCGATGGCGCCCGCTTCCCGCTGGCGGACGAGGGCGATGGCCTGTTCAGCGGTCCGGCCGGGCTGGCCCGGGCCAGCGCCGGGCATTCCTACCAACTGGACATCGAATGGCCGGACGCGCGCCAGCGCGTCGCCGACGCGTACGCGTTCGGGCCGCTGCTGCCTACCGAGGCGCTGCAAGGCCTGCGCGACGGCGACTGGCGGGCCGCGCTGGCGTGGCTTGGCGTGCGGCCCGCCAGCGTCGACGGCGTGGACGGGGTGCGCTGCGCCGTCTGGGCGCCGAACGCGCGGCGCGTGGCGCTGGTGGGCGACTTCAACAGCTGGGATCCGCGGCGCCACGGCATGCGCCTGCGCCACGAGGCCGGCGTATGGGAACTGTTCGTGCCGGACGTCGCGGCCGGCGCGCGCTACAAATTCGCAATCACCGACGCCACCGGCGCGGTCCGCTTCAAGGCCGATCCGCACGCCCGCCGCGCCGAACCGCCGCCGGCCACCGCCTCGATCGTGGATGCGGCCGCCCCCTATCCCTGGACCGACGACGACTGGATGCGGGCGCGCGGCGAACGCCATGCGCCCGGCGCCCCCATCGCCATCTATGAAGTCCACGCGGGCTCCTGGCTGGCGCCGGACGGCGGCTGCCCGTGGCGGCAACTGGCCGACAAGCTGCCCGCCTATGCCGCCTCGATGGGTTTTTCGCACATTGAGCTGATGCCCATCATGGAACACCCGTTCGGCGGATCATGGGGCTATCAGCCGCTGGGGCTGTTCGCGCCCAGCGCGCGCTTCGGCCCGCCGGCGGCGTTCGCGCACTTCGTCGACCGCTGCCACGCGGCCGGCATCGGCGTGATCCTGGACTGGGTGCCGGCCCACTTCCCCGATGACGCGCATGGGCTGGCCCGTTTTGACGGCACCGCGCTCTACGAGTACGACGACCCGCGCGAAGGCTACCACCCCGACTGGCACACATTGGTCTACAACCTGGGCCGGACCGAAGTCCGTGCCTTCATGATCGCCAGCGCGCTGCACTGGCTGCGGCGGTTCCACGTCGACGGCCTGCGGGTGGACGCGGTGGCGTCGATGCTGTACCGCGACTACAGCCGCCGTCCCGGCGAATGGATTCCGAACCGCCACGGCGGCCGCGAGAACCTGGAGGCCGTCGACTTCCTGCGCGGCCTCAACCTGGCCGTGCGCGACGAGGTGCCCGACGCCATGATGATCGCCGAGGAATCCACCGCCTGGCCCGGGGTCACCGCGCCGGTGGCGGACGGCGGCCTGGGCTTCCACTACAAGTGGAACATGGGCTGGATGCACGACACGCTGCGCTACCTCGCCGAAGACCCGGTGCACCGCAAGTACCACCACGGCGAGCTGACCTTCAGCATGGTCTATGCCTATGCCGAGCGCTACGTCCTGCCGCTCTCGCACGATGAAGTGGTGCACGGCAAGGGATCGCTGCTGAACAAGATGCCCGGCGACGTCACCGCCCGCTTCGCCAATTTGCGCGCCTACCTGGGCTACATGTGGGCCCACCCCGGCAAGAAACTGCTGTTCATGGGCGGCGAGATCGCGCAGGCCGCCGAATGGAACCATGACGCTCCGCTCGACTGGAACCTGCTGGACGATCCGGCCCGCAAGGGCATGCAACGACTGGTCGGCGACCTCAATCGCCTGTACCGCGCCCTGCCCGCGCTGCATGCCCGTGACGCCGATCCAGCCGGCTTTGCCTGGGTCGTCCTGGACGACGCCGATAACAGCGTGGTCGCCTTTCTGCGCACGGACGGCGCCGCGCAGGTGCTGGCGGTCAGCAACTTCACGCCGGTGGCGCGCGCCGCCTACCGCGTCGGCGTGCCGCTGGGCGGCCGCTGGGACGAGATCCTGAACACCGACGCCGGCAGCTACGGCGGCACCGGCGCCGGCAATCTTGGCCGGGCGCAGGCGCGCGCCGAACCGGCGCATGGCCATGCCCAGTCGCTGCTGCTGACGCTGCCGCCGCTATCCACCCTCTACTTCCTGCATCGAGACGAATGACCATGGATCCCTCTCTGTTGACCCGCATGACTGCCGGCCAGCCCTATCCGCTCGGCGCCGCCAGCGATGGCCTGGGCGTGAACTTCGCCGTTTTCTCGGCCAACGCCACGCGCATCGAGGTGTGCGTGTTCGACAGCCGCGGCCGCAAGGAACTGCGCCGCTTCGAACTGCCGGAGTGCACCGACGAGATCTGGCACGGCTACCTGCCCGACGCCCAGCCCGGGCTGGTCTACGGTTTGCGGGCCCACGGCCCGTACGACCCGCGCAACGGCCATCGCTTCAATCCGCACAAGCTGCTGCTGGACCCGTACGCGCGCCAGCTGACCGGCCCCGTGAACTGGAGCGACGCGCTGTTCGGCTACCGCCTGAACCACGCCCGCGCCGACCTGACGATGGACCGCCGCGACAGCGCGCCCGCCATGCCCAAGGCGGTGGTCGCCGAGGACCTGCCCTTCAACTGGGGCAACAGCAAGCCCCCGCGCACCGGCTGGAGCGACAGCGTCATCTACGAAGTCCACCTGCGCGGCGCCTCGATGCAGCGCGAGGACCTGCGCCAGCCGCTGCGCGGCACCAGCGCCGCGCTGGCCGACCCGCGCTTCATCGAACACCTGCAACGCCTGGGCGTCACCGCCGTCGAACTGCTGCCGGTGCACGCGTTCCTGCAGGACCGCTTCCTGCTCGAACGCGGACTGCGCAACTATTGGGGCTACAACACGCTCTCGTTCTTCGCGCCCGAACCCTCCTATCTGCAGCACGGGCCCAACGACCTGCGCCAGGCCATCCGGCGGCTGCACGCGGCCGGCCTGGAGGTCATCCTGGACGTGGTCTACAACCATACCTGCGAAGGCAACGAGCTGGGCCCCACGCTGTCCTGGCGCGGCCTGGACAACGCCAGCTACTACCGCCTGGTTCCGGGCGAGGAACGCCACTACATCAACGACACCGGCTGCGGCAATACGGTCAACCTGTCGCACCCCCGGGTGCTGCAGATGGTGACCGACTCGCTGCGCTACTGGGTGCGTTCCTACGGCGTGGACGGCTTCCGCTTCGACCTGGGCGTCACCCTGGGGCGGGAAGGCACCGGCTTCGATCCCGGCTCGGGCTTCTTCGACGCCCTGCTGCAGGACCCGGAGCTGGCGCATGCCAAGCTCATTTCCGAGCCGTGGGACATCGGCCCGGACGGCTATCAGCTGGGCAACCATCCGCCCGGCTTCGCCGAATGGAACGATCGCTACCGCGATACGGTGCGGCGCTACTGGCGCGGGGACGACGGCCAGCGCGGCGACATGGCGGCCCGGCTGACCGGTTCGCGCGACGTATTCGACCGCCGCCACCGCCGCCCCTGGGCCAGCGTCAATTTCGTGGCCTCGCACGACGGCTTCACCGTGCGCGACGTGGTCAGCTACGACGGCCGGCACAACGAGGCCAACGGCGAAAACGGCGACGACGGCCATCCCGAGAACTACAGCAGCAACTGGGGCGAGGAAGGCCCGAGCACCGATGAAGCGGTGCTGGAGCGCCGCGCCCGCGTGCAGCGCGCGCTGCTGGCGACGCTGTGCCTGTCCGATGGCACCCCGATGCTGCTGGCCGGCGACGAATTCGGCAACAGCCAGGAGGGCAACAACAACGCCTACTGCCAGGACAACCCGCTGTCCTGGCTGGACTGGACGCAGGCCCAAAGCGATGAAGGCCGCGCCTTGAGCCAGATGGTGGCGCGCGCGCTGGCGCTGCGGCGCGGCCACCCGGCGCTGCGCGCGGCCCGCTACGGCGATGCCGCGCGCGAGATCTGTCCGGGCGTGGCCGCCATCGACTGGTTCAACCCCGACGGCCACCCCATCGAACCGGCATCCTGGGAGGACGCCGGCGCCAAGGCCATGGCCCTGCGGCGCGCCGCCCTGCGCGAGGACGGCAGCGCCGACGTCACGCTGCTGCTGCTCAATCCGGGCAGCGAAGCGCAGCCGTTCACCCTGCCGTCGCCGACGCTGGCCTGGATACGCGAACTGGACTCGTCCGCGCCGGCCGCGGCGGCGCCGGTCCATGGCGCCGAAGTCACGGTGCAGGCCCAAAGCCTGCTGCTGCTGGCCGCCGCGCCCGTCCCCGGACAAGCATCATGAGCGCCTGGCCCGAACCTTTCTCCTTCGGCGCCCTGCCCTTGCCCGACGGCCGCACCCGCTTTCGCCTGTGGGCGCCGACGGCCGCGCCCGGGCTGGCGCTGGTGATCGAGGGACGCGCGCCCATCGCGCTGCACCCCGACGCGCAAGGCTACGCCCAGGTGGACGTCGATTGCGGCGCCGGCACGCGCTACCGCTATCGTCTCGGCGACGGCACCCTGGTGCCGGATCCCGCCTCGCGCCTGCAGCAGGACGACGTGCACGGCGCCAGCATCGTCACCGGCGCCGACGCCTATCCCTGGCGGCATCCGGGCTGGCGCGGGCGGCCATGGGAGGAGACCGTGCTGTACGAAGTCCACGCCGGGCTGGCGGGCGGCTACGCCGGCCTGCGCCAGCGCCTGCCGGCGCTGGCCGAACTGGGCGTCACCCTGCTCGAACTGATGCCGCTGGCGGACTTCCCCGGACCCCGCAACTGGGGCTACGACGGCGTCCTGCCCTATGCGCCCGACACCGCCTACGGCTCTCCCGACGACCTGAAGGCGCTGATCGACAGCGCCCATGGCCTGGGCCTGGGCGTCATGCTGGACGTGGTCTACAACCACTTCGGCCCGGATGGCAATTTCCTGGCCAGCTACGCCGCGCCGTTCTTTCGCGACGATATCCAAACCCCCTGGGGCGCGGCCATCGATTTTCGCCAGGCGGCGGTGCGCCGCTATTTCGCCGAGAATGCCCTGCATTGGCTCGGCGAGTACCGTTTCGACGGCCTGCGGCTGGACGCGGTGCACGCCATCGCCGGCCATGGCTGGCTGGAGGAACTGGCGCAGCACGTGCGCGGCCAGTTGCCCGGACGCCACGTCCACCTGGTGCTGGAGAACGACGACAATCGCGCGTCGCTGCTGCAGGCGGGCTACGACGCGCAATGGAACGACGACGCGCACCATGTCCTGCATCACCTGCTGACCGGCGAGTCCCAAGGCTACTACGCCGACTATGCGGCGCAGCCATCCGAGGCGCTGGCGCGCTGCCTGGAACAGGGCTGGCTCTATCAAGGCCAGCCCAGCGCCCACCGCGGCGGCCGGCCGCGCGGCGAACCCAGCGCCCATCTGCCGCCCACGGCCTTCGTCCTGTTCCTGCAGAACCACGACCAGACCGGCAACCGCGCCCACGGCGACCGCCTGACCCGGCTGGTGCCGTCGGCCGACCGGCTGCGCGCGGCGGTGGCGCTGCAATTGCTGTCGCCCCAGATCCCGCTGATCTTCATGGGCGAGGAAATCGGCAGCGAATCGCCGTTCCTGTATTTCACCAGCCACACGGATCCGGCCCTGGCGCAAGCGGTGCGCGAGGGCCGGCGGCGCGAGTTCTCGTCCTTCGCCGAATTCAGCGGCACCGACGCCGCCACGCTGCCCGATCCCGATGATCCCGCCACCTACGCGCGCAGCCAGCCCTGGACGGAGGAACAGGACGATGACGCCAAGACCTGGCTCACCTACTATCGCGCGCTGCTGCATTTGCGCCAGCGCGCGCTGGCGCCGCGCCTGCGCGGCGCCGCCAGCCTGGGCGCGCTGGCGCTGGGCGAACGCGGCGTGCACGCGCGCTGGCGCCTGGGCGATGGCGCGGTGCTGACGCTGTACGCCAACCTGGGCGCAGCGCCCGAACCCCTGCCGCAATCGTTGGCGCCCAGCGGGGGGTTTGCCGACCTGCTGTTCGAATCATTGCCCGGCGCCTGTGCCGCGCTGGCCACGGGCAGCGTGTGCGGCGACAGCGCGGTGTACCTGCTGGAGGACGCCGCATGAGCGCCACGCTCTCGGCGCTGGCCATGGCCGCCGGCCTGGCCGAGCATTGGACCGACGCGCGCCAGCAGCCGCGCGCGGTCGCGCCTGACACCTTGCGCGCCCTGCTGCGCGCGATGGACCTGCCCGCCGACAGCGAGGCCGATATCCGCGACAGCCACGCGCGGCTGGCCGCGGCCCGCAGCCAGGCCCGGCTGCCCGCGATGATGGTCGCGGTAGCCGGGGGCAGGCTGCGGCTGCCGCCCGCCTGCGCCGGCGCCTACGAAATCAGCGCCGCGCATGCCCGCGCCCTGGCCGGCCACACCACCACGGACGCGGCCGGCATGCCAGAACTCATCCTGCCCACGGTGCCCGGCTACTACACGCTGGCGCTGCCGGGCGGCGTCACCACCCTGGCGGTGGCGCCGGCCAGCGCGCCGCCGCCCTCCCTGTTGCTGGACGAACCCGAGCCGCGCGCATGGGGCCTGGCCGCGCAGGTCTACAGCCTGCGGCGGCAGGCCGCCGATCCCGTCCAGGCGACCCATGGCTTCGGCGACTTCGGCGCCCTGCGCGACCTGGCCATCAGCGCCGGCGCGGCAGGCGCCGACGCGCTGGCCATGAGTCCGGTGCACGCCATGTTTGCCGCCGACCCCGGCCAATACAGCCCCTACTCGCCCTCCAGCCGGCTGTTCCTGAATACGCTGTACGCCGATCCCGCCGCCGTGCTCGGCGCCGAGGCCGTGCGCGCGGCGCTTGCGCGCATGGGGCCGGCGGCGCAACAGGCGCTGCACGCGCTGGAACAACGCGACCTGATCGATTGGCCCCAGGCCGCGCGGGCGCGCCAGCGGCTGTTGCGCGAGTTGCACCGCGGTTTCCAGCAGACGGCCACCGAGGACCAGCGCCAGGCGCTGCAGGCATTCTGCCGCGCCGGCGGCCAGGACCTGCGCGACCACGCGCTGTTCGAGGCGCTGCACGAGAACCTTGCGCAACTGCCCGGCGCGCCGCGCAGCTGGACCGCCTGGCCCGACGGGCTGCGCGACCCGCGCTCGAACGAGACCCGCGGCTTCGCCCAGGCGCAGGCGGGTGAACTGGACTTTCATCAATTCACGCAATGGCTGGCCGCCGTCAGCCTGTCGCAGGCGCAGCAGGCAGCCCGCGGCGCCGGCATGCGCATCGGCTTGATCGCGGACCTGGCGATCGGCGCCAGCCCCGCTGGCAGCCACGCCTGGAGCCACCAGGCCGACCTGATGCGGCGCGCCGGCGTGGGCGCCCCGCCCGATATCCACAACCCCTTGGGCCAGGCCTGGGGCCTGACCGCCCTGTCGCCCCAGGCGCTGCGCGAATCGGGCTACGCCGCCTTCATTGCCCTGCTGCGCGCCGGCCTGGCGCAGGCGGGCGGGCTGCGCATCGACCATATCCTGGGCATGGCGCGCCTGTGGCTGATTCCGGACGGGGCGGCGGCGGCCGACGGCGCCTATCTGCGTTATCCGCTGCGCACGCTGCTGCGCCTGACGGCGCTGGAGGCCTGGCGCCACCGGGCGCTGATGATCGGCGAGAACCTGGGCACCGTGCCCGAGGGCTTCGACGACGCGCTGCGCGAACACGGCCTGCTGGGCATGGACGTGCTGTGGTTCATGCGCGAAGCGTCCGCCGCGCCCTCGCCCGCCGCGTTCACGGCGCCGGGCACCTGGCCCGCGCAGGCCGCGGCCATGACCACGACCCACGACCTGCCCACGCTGGCAGGCTGGTGGCGCGGCCGCGACATCGACTGGCGCGCCAGCCTGGATCTTCTGGGCCCGCAGGAAAGCGCGGCCGACCTGCGCGCCGCGCGCGCCGCCGATCGCGAAAGCTTGTGGCAGGCCGTGCGCGCGCATGCCCACCAGCCGCCCGAACCCGCGCCGGAACAGGTCCCCGCGGCTACGCTGCTGGCCTATGTGGCGGCGGCGCCGTGCCCCTTGGCCCTGGTGCCGCTGGAAGACGCCACCGGCATGGTCGACCAGCCCAATCTGCCGGGCGCCGACAGCCGCCATCCCAACTGGCGCCAGCGCCAGCCGCTGGCCGCCGCCAATTGCCTGGAGGCGCCCGCCGCGCGCGAGCGGCTGGCGCCGCTGCGGTCCCTGCGAGGGCGCAAGCCATGAACGGCGCCAACCCGTCCGCCACGCGGGCGCCCTTGCGCCCGCGCGCCACCGCCCGCCTGCAGCTGCATGCCGGCTACACCCTGGACGACGCGCGCGCCCAGGTCGCCTACCTGGCCGACCTGGGCATCAGCCACCTGTACCTGTCGCCCGTCACGCGCGCGCGCGCCGGCTCCACCCACGGCTACGATGTCATCGACCATGGCCAGGTCAGCCCGGAACTGGGCGGCGAGGCCGCCCTTCGGCGCCTGGCGGACGAGGCCCGCGCCCACGGCATGGGATTGATCGCCGACATCGTGCCCAACCACATGGCCGCCGACGTCTCCAACCCCTGGTGGGCCGACGTGCTGCGCTACGGCGAACGCAGCCCCCATTCGCGCTGCTTCGACATCGACTGGCGCGCCCCCGACCCCGCCCTGCGCGGCAAGGTATTGCTGCCGGTGCTGCCCGATCCGTACGGCGAATGCCTGGACGCCGGCGCCATCGTCCTGGCGCACGACCGCGCCCAGGGTTACACCATCGTGGTGGGCGGCCAGCGCTATCCCCTGGCCGAAGCGCCCTTGCCGGTGCAAAGCCCCGCGCGCACGTGCGCCGCGCATGCGCCGGACACAATGCCCGGCCGGCGCCGCCTGCACCAGTTGCTGGAACGCCAGCATTACCGCCTGGCCTGGTGGCGCACCGCGCCCGACCAGATCAACTGGCGGCGCTTCTTCGAAATCCACGAGCTGGTTGGCGTGCGGGTCGAGGACGACGTCGTATTCGATGCCGTGCACGCTCTGCCCCTGCGCCTGTACCGCGAAGGCCTGCTCGACGGGCTGCGCATCGACCACATCGACGGCCTGGCCGCGCCGGGCGCCTACCTGCGCCGGTTGCGCGCGGCGCTGGCCCAGGCGGCGCCCGCGCGCGCGCGGGCCGGCCTGGCCACCGAACCCTATCTGGTCGTGGAAAAGATCCTGGCCGATGACGAGCGCATCGACCCGCGCTGGGCCGCCGACGGCACCACCGGCTATGACTTCATGGACCAGGTCGGCGCGCTGCTGCACGCGCCCGCCGCGCGTGAACCGCTGGCGCAATTCTGGCAGGCCCTGAGCGGCGACACCCGGACGCCGTCGGCGCAGCTGCGCGGCGCCCGCGAACTCATGCTGGCGCGCCACTTCGCCGCCGAACGGCTGGTGCTGGTACGCGCGCTGACGCGCGTGGCGCGCCTGGACCTGCGCACCCGCGACTGGGCCGCGCCGGCGATCGATCGCGCCGTGACGGCCTTGCTGGCGGCGTTTCCCGCGTACCGCAGCTACGCGGAGGACGGCGGGCGCGGCGGCGCCGACGCGAGCCATTGGCGCGCGGCGCTGGCCGCCGCCGGCAGCGCGCTGGGGGCCGCCCCCGGCAGCCCCGACGACCGCCTGCTGCGCCTGCTGGACCAATGGCTGGACGGCGCGCCCGGCCAGCCCCAGGACGAGAACGCGGCCAACGCCGTGCGCAACGCGCGCGCCCGCGCCCTGCGCCACTTCCAACAGCTGACACCGCCGCTGGCCGCCAAGGCGCTGGAAGACACGCTGTTCTATCGCTACGGTCCGCTGCTCTCGCGCAACGAGGTTGGCGCCAGTCCCGCGGGCTTCGCGCTGCAACCCGAAGCCTTTCTCGACGCCTGCGCCGCGCGGACCGCCAGCCATCCCGACGCCATGCTGGCCACCGCCACCCACGACCACAAACGCGGCGAAGACAGCCGCTGCCGCCTGGCGGCGCTGAGCGAAATCCCGCAAGACTGGATCGCCACCGCCCGCGACTGGATCGAACGCCTGCCCGCCCGCGACGGCATGCCCACGCGCGCCGACCGCTATCTGTTGCTGCAGACGCTGGTCGGCGCCTGGCCGCTCGACCTTGCGCCCGATGATATCGCCGCCCGTCCCGACGCGGTCGGCGCCTACCTGGCGCGCGTGGCGCAGTGGCAGGTGAAGGCCCTGCGCGAGGCCAAGTTGCACACGCGCTGGACCGCGCCCGACGCCCCCTATGAAGACGCCGCCGCGCAAGCGCTCGACGCCCTGTCGACGACCACCGACGGCCAGGCGCTGTTGCGCGAGATCGCCGCCTATGCGCTGCGGCTGGCGCCCGCCGGGCTGATCAACAGCCTGGCCCAGACCCTGCTGCGCAATACCCTGCCCGGCGTGCCCGACCTGTACCAGGGCGCCGACCTGTGGGATTTCAGCCTGGTCGATCCCGACAATCGCCGGCCGGTCGACTATGCCGCGCGCGCGGCCCTGCTGGCCGCCGCGCCACGCGGCGACGCCGCCATCGACACCGGCGCCGCCGCATGGCGCAGCGGCGCGGTCAAGCAGGCGCTGATCCAGCGCGCGCTGGCCCTGCGCGCGCGCCATCCCGCGCTATTGCGCGACGGCACGCTGCAAGCCGTTGCCGCGCAGGGACCGCGCGCGCAACATGTGCTGGCCTTCCTGCGGCGCCATGAGGACCAGGCCATGCTGGTCGTCGTGCCGCGCCTGTGCGCCACGGCGATCGCCGGCTATGCGCTGGCCGACGCCGCGACGGCCAGCGCCCATTGGTCCGGCACCCGCCTGCTGCCGCCGGACGATATGCCGCGCCCGCTGCTGGAGCTGCTGTCGTCGCGGCATGCCGATACCGCCTGGGACCTGGCCGACCTGCTGCGCGATAGCCCCGTCGCGTTATGCGTGATTGCAAAGTAACCCCTGTCCAAGCAACAGATGCTCGCACTTGCAACAGGACATGGCATGAATGGCAACGACGGCCCCGCCGGGCGTATGCTCGTAGGCGCAGTGCCGGGCGCGATACGCCCGAAGCAGTGCGCCCAAAAGCGATAAACCGGCAGGGGACATGCCTCTTTTCCATTCCGATGGCGGACGCGCCATGGCCCCCGCGCATCCGGAGAGGAGAAGACAGTTGGCAAACACCCCCAATACCGAACTCAAGGGCGGCCTGAAATCCCGCCACCTCACGATGATGTCCATCGCCGGCGTGATCGGCGCGGCGCTGTTCGTCGGCTCCGGCAAGCAGATCGCCCTGGCCGGCCCCGCCGTCATCCTGGCCTATGTCGGCGGCGGCATACTGGTCATCCTGGCCATGCGCATGCTGGGCGAGATGGCGGTGGCGCAGCCGGACACCGGCTCGTTCTCGACCTATGCCGATCGCGCCATCGGGCGCTGGGCGGGCTTCACCATCGGCTGGCTCTACTGGTACTTCTGGGCCCTGCTGATGGGCTGGGAGGCCTACGTCGCCGGGCAGATCCTGCACGGCTGGTTCCCGCTGGTGCCGGCCTGGGGCTATGCGCTCCTGGTGACCGTATCGCTGCTGGTCGTCAACTTCCTGAACGTGCGCAACTACGGCGAATTCGAATTCTGGTTCGCGCTCGTCAAGGTGGTGGCCATCGTGCTGTTCCTGGTCATGGGCAGCCTGGCGCTGGCGCACCTGTGGCCGTGGGGCGACGCCAAGGGATGGAGCCACCTGACCAGCCAGGGCTTCATGCCCAACGGCCCGAAGTCCGTGGTGGTGGCCCTGCTGGGCGTGATGTTCGCCTTCATCGGCGCCGAGATCGTCACCGTGGCCGCCGCCGAATCGGCCGACCCGGGCCGCGAGATCATCAAGACCACGCGCTCGGTGGTGTGGCGCATCTGCCTGTTCTACGTGGGATCGATCTTCATCGTGGTCTGCCTGGTGCCGTACAACGCGCCGGGCCTCACGGAGCCGACCCAGGGCACCTACAACGTCGCGCTCGACGCGCTGGGCATCCCGCACGCGCAACTTATCGTCAACTTCATCGTGCTGACCTCGGTATGCAGCTGCTTCAATTCGGCGCTGTACACCGCCTCGCGCATGCTCTATTCGCTCGCCCGGCGCGGCGACGCCCATCGCGTCATGCAGATCACCGGGCGCAAGACCGGCACGCCGTATGTGGGCGTGCTCATCTCCAGCCTGTTCGCCTTCGCCGCGGTCTGGATGATGGCCACCTCGAAGATGGACGTCTATGACGTCCTGATGCAGGCCACGGGCACCATCGCGCTGTTCGTCTACCTGGCCATCGCCTTCTCGCAGCTGCGCATGCGCCAGCGCCTGCAGGCGCGCGGCGTGCGGCTGGAATTCAGGATGTGGCTGTTTCCGTGGCTGACGTACGCGGTGATCGTCTGCATTGTCGCAGCGCTCGTCACCATGGTGATCGAAGGCACCTACCGCAACGAAGTGGTCTACACCTCGATCCTGGCCGGCGTCATCGTCGCCATGGGCATCGTCGCGCAGGTGTTCGGCATCGGCACGCGCGCCCGGGCCGAAGCGGAACTGGCGCCGGCGGGAGCCGAGTAGGCCGCCAGCCCCAAGCCCCGACCCCATTGACCGGCGCCGGCGCCGGTCAATGGGGTCGGGGCGCGCCATATCTGCGGGACCTAGGCCGACTGCAACACCTTGACCGCCAAATCGGGCGCGCGCTCGACGATTCTGAGTAAAGCGATAGCGGGGCCGGTGGGACTTCTGTGTCGTTGTTCCCAATTCTGAAGCGTACGCTTACTGACGTGGATGGCTGCAGCAAAATCGGCTTGCGACATCTGGACGCGTTCGCGGATTGCGCGAACATCGATGGGCTCCAGCTTGGTGACGCGTCCGGGCGCCAGCTGTCCCCTGCGGATCGCCCGTGCCTGATCCAGGCTTTCGCTCAACATTTCAAACACGGACGGCTGCACCGCATTTGTCTGGATTTTCTTGCCCATATCAAAGTTCCTTCACTTTCGCGGCCAGGATGGCGGTCTCTTCCGGAGAGAGCGCATCCTTGCGTGACTTGGGGTAGGCGAGAAGCATGTAGATCGTGTGGTCCCGGGACATCCAGTAGTAGATCGCACGGATGCCACCGCTTTTCCCCGATCCTTTCCGACCATAGCGCAATTTGCGGATCCCTGCGCCACCTTTGAGGAGCGCGCCACGCTGAGGATCTTCAATCAGGAGATTCTGCAGGCCCCGATATTCGTCGTCGGAAAGCAGCGTGGCGATCTGCTTGGTGAACAACGGTGTTTCTATGAATTCCATTACCATTTTATACGTCAATGACGTATTTTCAAATCCGATGCAAGCACGAGGCGGATGTCACCTCATCACTCCACCAGACTGCCACAATCTTTCCCTGCGAGCGCTCGCGCGGGGCCTTCCGGACAGGTCGTTTCCGTCACTGCGTCGCAAAATGCCGGGCGCCGAGGCGCCCTACCCGCCCGAATCCGGCTTGAAGTCCATCGCCTTCATAGCTGGGCCCAGCGCCTGCGGCGTGTAGTCGTCCCAGGGCGCGTCGCCCACATCCAGGCGGGTGTGGATGTTGGCGATGGTCCACTGGTCGCTGGACCGGACCTCGTCCAGCTCGTCCCAGGCCAGCGGCACCGACACCCCCATGCCCGGCCGCGCGCGCGCCGACCAGGCTGCCACCGTCGTGGCGCCGAAGCCGTTGCGCAGGTAGTCGGCGAAGATCCTGCCGACGCGGTTCTTCGGCCCGCTCTTGGCCACGAACACCTGCGGCAGCGTGCGCGCCAGGTGTTGCACGATGGCCTGCGAGAACGCCTTGACCGTGTCCCAGTCGTATTGCCGGCGCAGCGGCACCACCACGTGCAGGCCCTTGCCGCCGCTGGTCTTGAGCCAGCTGCGCAAACCGATTTCGCGCAGCATCACGTGGACCAGCCGCGCCGCCTGCTGCATCGACGGCCAGGCCACGCCTTCGCCCGGGTCCAGGTCGAACAGCATGCGGTCGGGCTTGTCGATCGCGCTTTTCACCGCGTTCCAGGTGTGGAACTCGACCACGTTCATCTGCGCCGCCGACATGATCGCCTGCGGCGTCGGGACCTCCATCAAGGGCGGATGATCCGGGTCCAGTTCCTGCGGCAGCGGCCGCACGCCCGGCATCGGCGCCTCCAGGTGCTTCTGGAAAAAGAACTCGCCCTTCAGGCCGGACGGGGCGCGCAGAAAGGAAACGGGCCGGTCCTTCAGGTGCCGCAGCAGCAGCGGCGCCACCAGCCCGTCGTAACGCGCCAGGTCCAGCTTGGTCAGCCCCGTGGACGGATCGATGATGCGTTCCGGGTGGGTCAGCTTGCCGGCGCCTGGCTTGGCCTTGCCCGCCTTGGCTTTGCCAGTCCTGGCGTTGCCGGGCTTGGCTTTGCCTGTCTTGGCTTTGCCGGTCTTGCCGGCCGCATTGTCGGACTGCATCGTATCGGCCCCCATCGCCGCCTCCCTGGTGATCGCCCGCGCCGGCTTGTCGGTGCGCAAGCCGCGGAACACGGGGTGGCGCACATGCCCCGAAGCGGTCCACTCGCCGAACGACACTTCCGCCACCAGCTCGGGACGCACCCAATGGACGCCGCGGCCAATGCCGGCCGCCTTGACGGCGGGCCGCTCCGTTTCCAGGGCGCTCAGGCGGCGTTGCAGCGCCGCCAGGCCCATGTCGTCAAACCCGGTGCCGACCTTGCCGGCGTAGACCAGCCCGCCTTCCTCGTCGTGGTACGCCAGCAGCAGCGCGCCCAGCCCCACCCGCGCGCCCTTGGGATCGGTATAGCCGGCAATGACGAATTCCTGCCGGCGGGCGCACTTGAGCTTGACCCAGCTGTCGCTGCGGCGCGATACGTAGGGCGCGGACAGGCGCTTGGCGATGATGCCCTCCAGCCCCATCTTGCAGGCCGAGGCCACCAGGTCCGCCGGCGCCGCGTCGAAGGCTTCGCTAAAGCGCAGCGGATCGCCGCCTGCGGCCTCCATGACCCGCGCCAGCACCGCGCGGCGCACGCGCAGCGGCTCCTGGCGCAGGTCGCGGCCGGTGACGTAGGGCAGGTCGAACGCGTAGAACAGGATGCCGTCGGTGCGTTCGCCGTCGAAGGCATTCTGCAGCGCCTGGAAGCTGGGCGCGCCGTTGTCGGCCAGCATCACGATCTCGCCGTCGATCCAGGCGTCGGGCAGCGGCAGGCGCTGCAGCGCCCGCGCCAGGTGCGGCAGCTTCGGCCCCCAGTCGTGGCCGTTGCGCGTGTACAGGCGCACCTGGCCGTCCCGCAGCCGCGCCAGCAGACGGTAGCCGTCGAACTTCATCTCGTAGATCCAGTCATCGCCGGCCTGGCGCGGCACGCCTTCCACCAGCGTGGCCAATTGCGGCTTGAGCAGCTCCGGCAAGGGCGCCGCCTCGCCCGGCAGGCCCGCTGCCCCGGCGTCCGACGACGGCGGCGCGGACGATGACGGCGATGCTGACGGCGATGCGGCCGCATCCGGCCGCGCCCCGGGCGCCGCGGCGGGCACGGCCCGCGCGCCCGTCCGCGGCGGCGTGGCCACGCTGTCGGGCTGCTCGTCCACCACGCTGAATTCGCTTTCGGCGCGGGCGTGTTCGTCGCGGTCCTTGACCAGCAGCCAGGGCGGCTGCTTTTCCGACTCGCGGCCCTTCATGCGGATCAGCGCCCAGCGTCCGCGCATCTTGACGCCATGCAGGTCGAACTTGAGATGGCCGCGCCGGTAGCCGTCGGCGGGATCGCCCACCGGCGCCCAGGTGCCCCGGTCCCAGATGATCACCTTGCCGGCGCCGTACTGGCCCTTGGGGATCTCGCCCTCGAAACGGTTGTAGGCGATCGGGTGGTCCTCCACCTGCACGGCCATGCGCTTGACCGACGGGTCGTAGCTGGGCCCCTTGGGTACGGCCCAGCTCTTCATGGCGCCATCCAGTTCCAGCCGGAAGTCGTAGTGCAGGCGGCTGGCCCAGTGCTTCTGGATCACGAAGGCGCGCGCCGCCTCGTTGGCCTGGCCGCCTTCGGCCGGCTCCGACGTCACATTGAAATTGCGCTTGGCGCGGTATTTCGCCAGGGTATCGGCCATGGTCACGCCGCCTTGCGGGTCTTGGCCGCCTTGGCGCCCGCCGCTTTCTTCTTCGCCGGCCGGGCGGCTGCCTTCTTCGCGGTCTTCTTCGCCGCGGCCTTGCCCTTGGCCGTCGCATTGCCCGTTCCATTCCCCGCCCCGTTCGCGGCCTTCCCGGACGAGCGTCCCTTCAGGCTGCGTTGCAGCAGTTCGGTCAGGTCGATGACATTATCGGCATAGGCGGGCGTTTCCTCCCGCGGCTCGATCACCGTCTCGGTCTTGCCGGCCTTGACCTTGCGGGCCACCAGGTCCATGACCGCGGCCTTGAATTCGTCCTTGTACTGTTCCGGATCCCACTGGCCCGACATGTCGTCCACCAGCATGCGCGCCATCTTCAGCTCGCTGGCGCTGGGCGCTGAGGCCTTGGCGCCCGCCTTGGGCAGGTCCAGGTCCTCGGTGGACTTGACCTCGTCGCCCCAGCGCATCAGGTTCAGCACCAGCGCATCGCCCGACGGAATGAGCGCGGCCAGGTGCTGCTTGGTCTGGATCACCACCTTGGCGATGCCGATCTTGCCGGCCTTGGCCAGCGTGTCGCGCAGCAAGGCATACACCTTCTGGCCCTTGTTGATCGGCGCCACGTAATAGGGCCGCTCCAGGTACACGAACGACACCTCGCCGGCATCCACGAACTGCTGGATCTCGATGGTCTGCGTGGTGCGCGGGTAGGCCTCGGCGATCTCGTCCGGGGAAATGATGACGTACTGGCCGTCCTCGTACTCCACGCCCTTGACGATATTGTCCTTGTCGATTTCCTTGCCGGTGCGCTTGTTGATGCGCTTGTAGCCGACCGGGTCCATCGAACGCTTGTCGAGCCAGTCGAAATCCACGCCCGATTCAGTCGTCGCCGTGTGCAGCCCCACCGGGATATGCACCAGCCCGAATGAAATCGCCCCTTTCCAGATGGTTCGCGTCGCCATGATGCCGCTCTCCCGCGGGGCGTCATTGCCGCCCCGTCCACTGTATCGGTTGACCGCCTGCATGCCAGGGATCGTGGCTGCCGCGCACGCCCCAGGCACCAGCATAAGCGAGCTTCGCAGCAATTGGCGTGCCCGCGCGGCATTGGCCCGGCCGGCCCCGCCGGCACGCCAATTGCTGCGCCCCCCGGCATCGCCTGTGGAAGCCTGCGGATGAACACCATCGAGCGCGTCGCCCTGTTCATGCACGAACACCAATTGACCCTGGTCACGGCCGAGTCCTGCACCGCCGGGCTGATCGCGGCCACCCTGGCCGACATTCCCGGCGCGGGCGGCCTGCTCGACTGCGCCTTCGTGGTGTACTCGGTGGCGGCCAAGCGGCGCTGCCTGGGCGTGCCGCAATCGACGCTGGCGCGCCACAACCTCACCAGCGAAGCCGTGGCGCGCGACATGGCGCTGGGCGCGGCCCGCAAGAGCCCCGCCAACGTCGCGGTGGCCAACACCGGCGTCACCGACGCCACCGACGACCGCATTCCCGCCGGCACGCAGTGCTACGCCTGGGTCTTCAAGACGGGACCGGCCGACGCCAGCCCCATCGTCTACACCGCGACACGCCGGTTCAGCGGCAGCCGCAACCAGATCCGCCAGGCGAGCGCCGAATTCGCGCTGCAAGGCATCGTCGAGCACTTCCTGCGGCATCATGCGGGGCGGGTCCGCTAGCCGCATCGGCCGCCATCGCCATGGCTGGCCGCGCGGACGCCCTGACGCCCCCGTAAAGTGGCCATATCAAATAACCCGGATTGGCTATTTTTCACCGATCCAATTTTGCCTAGGATGGCCGGGTACACAGTCAACCCCGAGCACATCCATGCCAGAACTGACCCCGGCGCTGCGCCAGCGCATCCTCCAAGCCGTGGACGCGGGCTTCGCGGCCCAGACCGAACTGACGGCGCAACTGGTGCGCCTGCCCTCCCAGCGCGGCGAGGAAGCCACCGCTCAGGATTTCATGGCGGCGCGCTACGCCGAACGCGGCTACGCGGTGGACCGCTGGCGCATCGACGTCGACGCCATCCGCCATCTGCCCGGCTTTTCGCCGGTGGCGGTTTCCTATGACAACGCCTACAACGTGGTCGGCGCCCACCGCGCCCGCAGCCTGAAAGGCCGCTCGCTGATTCTCAATGGCCACATCGATGTGGTGCCGGTCGGCCCGCTGGCGCAATGGAGCCGCGACCCGTACGACCCCGCCATCGTCGACGGCTGGATGCACGGCCGCGGCGCCGGCGACATGAAGTCCGGCCTGGTCGCCTGCCTGTCGGCCATGGACGCGCTCGCCGCGATCGGCCTGGCGCCGGCCGGCGACGTGTTCCTGCAGTCGGTGGTGGAAGAAGAATGCACCGGCAACGGCGCCCTGGCCTGCCTGGCGCGCGGCTACCGCGCCGACGCCGCCTTCATCCCGGAACCGCTGCTGCCCATGCTGATGCGCGCCCAGGTCGGGCCGATGTGGTTCCAGGTGCAGGTCGAAGGCGACCCCCAGCACGCCTCGGCCGCCTTCACCGGCGCCGGCGCCAACGCCATCCAGAAGGCGATCTTCCTGATCCAGGCGCTGGACGAACTGGAAACGCGCTGGAACGCCAACAAGCGCGACCACCGCCACTTCTGCGACCACCCCCACCCCATCCGCTTCAACCTCGGCAAGATCGCCGGCGGCGACTGGCCGTCCAGCGTGCCGGCCTGGTGCACCTTCGACATGCGCGTGGCGGTCTATCCGGGGCAGAGCCTGGAGGCCGCGCGCGCCGAGATCGAAGCCTTCGTGGCCCAGGCCGCGGCGCGCGATCCGTTCCTGGCCACGCATCCGCCCAAGGTGGTCTACCACGGCTTCATGGCCGAGGGCTATGAACTGCGGAACGCCGACGAGGCCGAGGCCGCGCTGCGCGCGGCGCACGAACAGGTGTTCGGCGAGCCGCTGCGCGAATACGCCACGTCGGCCGCCACCGACGCCCGCTTCTACGGCCTGTACGCCGACACCCCGGCCATCGTCTACGGCCCGGAATGCCGCATGCCGCACGGCTACGACGAAGCGGTCAACCTGGAATCGGTGCGCAAGGTCACCCAGACCATTGCGCTATTCATCGCCCAATGGTGCGGACTGGAAGAGCGTCAGGCATGAGCGGCGGCAACCTCCCCAGCGCCGGCCAGGCGCTGTTCGCGGCCGAGCCGCCCAAGCTGTCCCTGTCACAGGCAGAGGCCCTGGCGCAACACCACTACGGCCTGCTGGCCCAGGCCACGCTGCTGTCGAGCGAGCGCGACCAGAACTTCCTGCTGCGCGACGCCGACGGCGGCGCCTACGTGCTCAAGGCCACCCACCCGGCCGAGGACCCGGCGGTCACCGACTTCCACACCCAGGCGCAGCTGCGCCTCATGCAGGCCGGCGGCGAGCCGCCGGTGCCGCGCCTGATCCCGGACCTGCACGGCGACTACGTGCACTGGCACGACGCCGGCGACGGCGCGCGCCGGGCATTGCGGCTGATGACCTTCGTGCATGGCGTGCCCCTGCACCAGGTGGCGCGCAGCCCGGCGCAGTACCGCGCGCTGGGCCGGGCCCTGGCGCAGTTCGACCTGGCCCTGGCCGGCTTCGACCACGCCATGGCCGACCACGAACTGCTGTGGGACCTGCAGCACGCCGACCGCATCGCCGACCTGCTGCCGAAGATCCCCGAGGCGGACCGCCGCCGGCTGGCCGAGCGCCAGCTCGAACGCTTCGTCAATGACCTGCGGCCGGGCCTGGGCGGGTTGCGGCGCCAGGTCATCCACAACGATCTCAACCCCTACAACGTGATGGTGGCGCGCGACGATCCCGAACAGATCGCGGCGCTGCTCGACTTCGGCGACATGGTGCGCGCGCCGCTGGCGCAGGACCTGGCCGTGGCCGCCGCCTATCTGCTCGACGACGCGCCCGACCCGCTGTCGGCGGGCCTGCGCCAATGCCTGGCCAGCTACCACCAGACGCTGCCGCTGACCGAGGCTGAGATCGCGCTGCTGCCCGACCTGATCGCCACGCGCCTCTTGATCACGGTGGCCATCACCGGCTGGCGCGCGCAGCAGCACCCCGAGAACCGCCAGTACATCCTGCGCAACAACGGCCTGGCCTGGACCGGCCTGGCGCGCCTGGACGCCCTGCCCCGGCAGCAGGCCAGCGACATCCTGCTGGCCGCCAGCCAGACCCCGATGGAGACTCTTGTATGAGCCGAGACCAAGCCATGCTCAACGCCTTCGACCCCGCCGCGGCCGACGCGCTGCCGCCGGCCGAACGCGAGCTGATCGCCCGCCGCCAGCGCGTGCTGGGACCGGCCTACCGCCTGTTCTACGACCAGCCGCTGCACATCGTGCGCGGCGAAGGCGTGTGGCTGCATGGCGCCGACGGCCAGCGCTACCTGGACGCCTACAACAACGTGGCCTCGGTAGGCCACAGCCATCCGCGCGTGGTGCGCGCCATCGCCGAACAGGCGGCGGTGCTGAATACCCACACCCGTTACCTGCACGACGGCGTGCTGGACTACGCCGAGCGCCTGTTGGCGACGTTTCCGCAGCCGCTGTCTCAGGTCATCTTCACCTGCACCGGCAGCGAGGCCAACGACCTGGCGCTGCGCGTGGCGCGCAGCCATACCGGCGGCACCGGCGTCATCGTCACGCAGCTGGCCTACCATGGCGTCACCGCCGCGGTCGCGGCCGTGTCGCCCTCGCTCGGCCAGGCGGTGCCGCTAGGCGTGGACACGCGCGCCGTGGCCGCGCCCGACAGCTACCGCCACGATCCTGCCACGCTGGGCGCGTGGTTCGGCCTGCAGGTGCGGGCCGCCATCGACGACATGCGGCGCCACGGCATCAAGCCGGCCGCGCTGCTGGTGGACACGATTCTCTCCAGCGACGGCGTCTACAGCGATCCGGCCGGCTTCCTGGCGCCTGCCGTGCAAGCCATCCGCGACGCCGGCGGCCTGTTCATCGCCGACGAGGTGCAGGCCGGCTTCGCCCGCACCGGCTCGTGCATGTGGGGTTTCCAGCGCCACGGCCTGGTGCCGGACCTCGTCACCATGGGCAAGCCGATGGGCAACGGCCATCCCATCGCCGCCATGGTGTCGCGTCCCGACATCATGGAGCGCTTTGGCCGCGAGGCGCGCTACTTCAATACCTTCGGTGGCAATCCGGTGGCCTGCGCGGCGGCCCAGGCCACGCTCTCGGTCATCGAGGAAGAAGGCCTGCAGGCCAACGCCGCGCGCACCGGCCAGTACCTGCGCGACGGTTTCCGCGCGCTGGCCGAGCGCCACGCGCTGATCGGCGACGTGCGCGGCGACGGCCTCTTCATCGGCGTCGAGCTGGTGCGCGACCGCGCCGCGAAGACGCCGGCCAAGGAAGAGACGCACCGCTTCGTCAACCTGATGCGCCAGCGCCGCGTGCTGCTCAGCGCCACCGGCCTGCACGGCAACGTGCTCAAGCTGCGGCCGCAGCTGCCGTTCGCCCGCGAGCATGCCGACCTGCTGCTGGCGGCGGCGGACCAGACGCTGGCGGAACTGTAGCGGGCGAAGCGGCGCCCCGTGACCGCCCCCGCGATGTCCCGCCGATGCGGGGCGCCGGCCGCCGTCCCTGGCCGCCTTGGTCCGCCGCCGTCATTCAACGGCAAGGCTCAACGCCGCAGCCGGCGCGCGGGCCGGTTCTCGCCGGCCCGCCCCAGCGCCCGCGCAAAGCGGGCCACGCCATCGTCGATGCGCTCGCACGGCACGCCGCCATACCCCAGCACCACCGCCGGCGTCGCCGCGCGCGCGGCATCGGGCAGGTAGTGCGGCTGCCCCAGCACGATGCCTTCGTCGCGGGCCGCCTCGGCCAGACGCGGCACCGACACCTTGCGGTCGAGCCGCGCATAGATATGCAGCCCGGCCCGCGCTTGCGACAATTGCACCTGGTCGCCGACACGAGCCGCCATCGCCTCCCGCAGTACGATCTGGCGGCCGGCATACTCGGTGCGCATGCGCTTGATGTTGTGCGAGAAATGGCCGTCCGCCATGAAATCCGCCAGCGCCGCCTGCAGATGCAACTGCCCCGGCCGATAGATGCTGGCGCAGGCGCGCGAGAACGGCTCGGCCACCTGTGGCGGCACCACCATGTAGCTCATGCGCAGGCCGGCGAACATGGTCTTGCTGAAGGTGCCCAGGTAGATCACGCGGCCATCCGCGTCCAGCCCCTGCAACGACGGAATCGGCGCGCCGTCGTAGCGGAACTCGCTGTCGTAGTCGTCCTCCAGCACCCACAGCCCGCGCGCCCGCGCCGCCTGCAACAGTTCCAGGCGCCGCGCCAGCGGCATCACCACGCCGGTGGGGTACTGATGCGACGGGCTGGTGATCAGCAGCCGCGCGCGGCGTGGCAGCTTGCTGGCCCCCAGATCCAGGCCCTGCTCGTCGACCACGGCGGCATGGGCGCGCACGCCCGCCGCCCCCAGCACCGGCGGAAAGGCCCAGTGGCACGGGCTTTCCACCAGCGCGGCGTCGCCCGCCCCCGCCAGCATGCGCGCGCACAGGTCCACCGATTGGTGCGTGCCCGCCGTGACGATGACCTGCTCCGGCTCGCACACCACGGCCCGCGCCAGCCGCAGATAGCTGGCGATGGCCTCGCGCAGCGGCAGGAAACCCGCGCCGTCCTTGGCGTAGCCCGACAGCGCCAGGTTCGACTTGCCCAGGTGGCGCGACACCAGCCGGCGCCACAGGTGGAACGGAAACAGGCTGGCATCGGCCACGCCCGGCACGAATGCGCCGGTGTGCTGGCCCAGCCCGGCCGCGCCGCCGGCAATGCCCTCGCCGCGCGTCGACAGGCCCGGCACGTGGCGCTGCACATGCTCGGGCGAGGCCGGCGGCAGCAGCGGCCGGTCCACCGTCTTCTCGACGAAGGTGCCGCTGCCGCCGCGCGCGCTCAGGTAGTTCTCGGCGATCAGGCGTTCGTACGCCAGCGTGACCGTGATGCGCGAGATGCCCAACTCCTGCGCCAGCACGCGCGAGGACGGCAGGCGCTGCCCCGCCACCAGCGTGTGGTCCAGCACGCCGCGCCGCACGATGTCGTAGATCTGCTTTTGCAAAGGGTCGGGCGATTCGCGCGAGAGCGCGCCGGAAAGCAGGTCGGCGAGCAGGACTTCCTTCATGAAGTGGACCTATCTCTGATTGGATTGTGGCTATACAAGATATAGCCAGTAGTTGCTATCGTCAACGCCGTATCCAATGCGGCGCCACCGTGGAAAGCCGCGACAAACAAGGGGAATTCCATGCAAGACCAGAATGGCCGCAGACAGCCGGTCAGGGCGGCGGCCGCCGCTTTCTTCGGCACCATGATCGAGTGGTACGACTTCTACTGCTACGCCACGGCCGCCGCCCTGGTATTCGGCGACGTGTTCTTCGCCACCAACGATCCCTTCATGGGCACGCTGGCCTCGCTCGGCACCTTCGCCATCGGCTTTTTCGCGCGGCCGGTGGGCGCGGTGCTGTTCGGCCACCTGGGCGACCGCGTCGGCCGCAAGCAGAGCCTGGTCATCACGCTGCTGCTGATGGGCGTGGCCACCACGCTGATCGGCCTGCTGCCGTCATACCATTCGATCGGCCTGACCGCCGTGGTGCTGCTGGTCGCGCTGCGGCTGGTGCAGGGCATCGCGGTGGGCGGCGAGTGGGGCGGCGCGGTGCTGATCGCGGCCGAACACGCGCCGCCCAAGTGGCGCACCTTCCTGGCCTCGGCGCCGCAGTACGGCAGCCCCATCGGCCTGATCCTGGCCACCGGCGTGTTCCGCCTGGTGTCGGACCTGCCCAAAGAGGACTTCCTGTCGTGGGGCTGGCGCCTGCCCTTCATCATCAGCGGCGTGCTGGTGCTGGTGGCCTTCGTCATCCGCCGCGGCGTCAACGAAAGCCCCGAACTGGAAGCCCGCCTGAAGGAAAAGAAAAAGGAAAGCACCGCGCCCATCAGCATGGTGCTGCGCGAACGCAAGCGCGCGCTGCTGCTGGGCATCGGCCTGTGCCTGCTGGGCATCTCGGGGTTCTACTTCGTGACCACGCTGATGATCACCTACACCACCACCTACCTGAAGATCACGCGCAGCCAGATCCTGGACGTGGTGACCTGGGCCGGCGTGGTCGAGCTGATCAGCTTCCCGATCGCCTCCTACATCGCCACCCGCGTCGGCGAGCGCCGCTTCCTGGTCTGGGTCACCGCGCTGTCGACGCTGTGGGCGGTGCCGATGATGATGCTGATCCTGACCGGCGACATCCAGAACATCGCCATCGGCATCCTCACCGCCATCTTCCTGATCGGCGCCTACTACGCGGTGCTGGCGCCCTACCTGCCGCTGGCCTTCCCCGTGGAGATGCGCTACACCGGCATCTCGCTCAGCTTCCAGCTGTGCGGCGCGATCTTCGGCGGCACCACGCCGCTGGTGGGCCTGTGGGTGGCGCACACCTTCGGCCTGACCTGGCAGCCGATGGCGCTGATGTTCGCCATCATCGCCGGCGCCAACCTGCTGTGCGCGATCTACCTGCCGACGCCGGAGCGGGAGGCGGCGCGCCAGCGCGGCGGCGCCGTGGGCGCGGGACAGCACAGCCGGGCGTTGTAACGGCGGCGCGGGCCTGCGGGGCGGACGCCGCCCTCGCGGCTATATCAGCAACAGCGCGCCGCCGCTTCCCGCGACGATGCCCAGCCCCGCCAGGGCATAGCTGTCGCGGCGCTCACAACCGGCGCGATACGTGCCGTGCGCCGCGTGCAGGCACACGGCGCCAAGAATGGCCAGGGCGATTCCGATCCCGAACATGAGGTCTTCCTTGATATATCAGGCGGACCGGCCGGCGGCTGGTCCGTTGGCTATGGACCGGAGCCAATCCTTTCAGTTCCCTGAATAAATAAATGGCCGGATCCGCGTCAAGGAGCCGCCACGGCCTGGTCGGGCTGGCGGAACACGAACAACGCCTCCGGCGCCTGCCCCAGCACCGTTTCCGCGATCCGCGCCCGCAGCCGCGCATGTTCGCGCTGCGCCTCGGGCGCCGGGTTGCCCAGCAGCGCGAAGAACGCCGGCGGCAGCACGCCTTCGCGCAGCACCGCCTGTACCCGCCGCTCCCCGCGCGTCAGCCAGAAGCTGTACGACTTGTCCGCGGCCTGGCTGTAGCGCGCCTCGGGCAGCGACAGGTCGATCCGGTAACAGCCGCGGGTGACGGCGCGCGTGGCGAACTCGAAGGCGTCCCTCACACCCGGCCCGGGATGGCCGCTGACCACGCTCAGTTCGCCGCGCGGCACCGGCACGCCATCGGTCTCCAGCCGCGCCAGCGCGCCGCGCAGGCCCTGGAAGATCAGCGCCAGCATGGCGAGCGCGCCGTGGCCGTGGTAGGCCATGACGGCCTCGAACGGAATCAGAATGGGGCCGTGCTCGCCTTGCACGCGCAGTTCGCTGCCGGCGGGAATGGTCGGGATCGTCATGAAAGTCTCCAAAAAGATGGCCGGCCACGACGTGCGGCCGGCCGGCGCGATGGCTGTCAGAAGCGCGTGCGCAGCGTCAGGCTGAAGCTGCGGCCCGGCTCCAGCAACGGGTTCAGGTCGGTCATGGCGTAGGCCACGTTGGACGAGGTCGCGGCCGTGCGATATGCGCGATCGAACAGGTTGTTCACGCCCAGCACCACCTGGGTATTGCCCAGTTGCGGCAGGCCCAGGCGGTCCAGCTGCAATTGCGCGTACAGGTTGACCACGCCGTAGCCGGCCGCCGGATATTCGGTGCGGGCGTCATAGCGACTCTGGCCCTTGGCCCACTGCACTTCGCCGCTCAACGCGTAGGCCTCGTTGGCGCCCACATACTGCAGGCCCACGATGCCGCTGAGCGGCGCGATGGAAGCCAGCGGCCGGTCGGTGTTGCGATTGGTGGCGTGCAGGTAGCTGGCGTTGCCGTACAGGTTGACGGTGCGCGTCAGCTGCCAGCGCCAATCGGTCTCCACCCCCTGGATGCGTACCTTGCCGACGTTGCGGCGCTGGGTCGCGGGCAGGCCCAGGTAGGTCGTGGTGGCGTTCTCCAGGAAGTCGCGGTAGTCGCTGCGGAACGCGGTCAGGCCGACCGTGGCGCTATCGAAGTGCAGGCGCGTGCCGCCCTCGACGGTGGTGCCGCGCTCGGGCTTCAGCTCGGGATTGGGAATGGTGTAACTGGTGCCGGTGTAGCCGGCGCTGAACATCTCGGACGTCCACGGCATGCGGAACGAGGTGCCGACGCTGCCCAGCAGTTCGACCACGTCGGTGGCGCGATACGACAGGCCCAGGCTGCCAGTGGTGGCGGTCTGCTTGCTGTCCTGCGCGGCGCGGAAGGCCGGCAGCAGGTTGGGCGACGGCAGCGCATCCAGGCCCACGTCGGAACGGAACCAGTCGAAGCGGCCGCCGGCGGTCACGGTCCACTTGGGCGCGGGCTTCCACTCCGTCGTCAGGAAGGCGCCGACGTTGGTCTGGTACTGGTTGGGGCCGGTCTTGGCATAGGGCGTGCTGGTGGTGGTCGAGGTGCCGTTGGGCCGGTAGACGGTGATGTCGCTGCGGCTTTCCGAGCCGGGGCGGCGCTCGTGCATGAAGTCCAGGCCGAAGGTGGTGGTGGTCTGCGCCCACGGCACCGTCGCGGCCACGCTGCCGCCATAGACCACCGGGCCGATCACATGGCTGCGGGTCTCGACCAGGCGCGCCGGGTTGGTCTGGTTGCGCGCCGACATCCAGGTATCGAACTCGTTGACGTAGACGCTGGCCTTGAGCGCGCTGATGGCGCCGTCGAATTCGCCGCTATAGGCCAGCCGGGCCTGCTTGACGCGGTTGGGGTCGCGCCGGCTGCTGGCCGCGGGATACGGCGGCACGGTGCCGGCGGCGCCGTCCTTGACATAGGCCACGCGCGCGCTGGCCTCGATGCGCTGGCGGGCGTCGGGCATGTAGCCCAGCACGATGCCGCCGCCGGCGCCGCGAAAGTCGCTGTTGGGCACCTCGCCCGTGGCGCTGTCGTAGTTGCTGGCGCGGCGGCCGGTGGCGTAGACGCGCAGGTCGAAGCCATCGCCCGCGCCTTCCACCGCCACGTTGCTCTGCACGCCGTGGCCGTTGCTGCGGTACGTGACCGAGGCTTCGCCGCCGTTCAGGCTGAACGGCTGCTCCAGGTTGCCATGGCCGCGCTTGGTGACGAAGTTGATCAGGCCGCCCAGGCCATCGCTGCCGAAGCGCGACGAATCCGGGCCGCGCACCACCTCGACCTGTTCGATCTCGGTCGGGCTGATCAGCATGAACTGCAGCGTATTGCGGCCGCGGAAGCGGTCGCCGTCGATGAACATCGGCACCCGCATGTCGTTGGTGTTCAGCCCGCGCAGGAAGATGGTGCCGGCGATGCCGCCGCTGCGGCTGACGGTGGCGTTGGGCACGCGGCCCAGCAGGTCGAGGGTGCTGTCGGTGTTGAGGCGCTCGATGTCCTGGCGCTCGATCACCGTGACCGGCTGCGTCACCGCGTGGTCGATGGTGGCGGGCGCGGGCGTGGCGCCCAGGGGCCGCAGGCGTCCGTCATCGGCCGGGCGCTCGGCGCTGACCTGGATGGCGGGAAGTTGCGGCGCGTCGGCGGCGGCCGCCGGCGCGCCAATGGCCGCGGCGGTCAGCAGGCTGGCGCGGACGAGGGGCGAGAGAGAGGAAGGACGTGACATACGTGGACGCGATAGAAAAGACCAAGGGGTCGGACGGCGCCGCCTCAGGCGGCGGGAGTGGAAGCTTTCAGCCAGGGCAGGAAGCCCCGCAGGAAACGGGACGCGGCGGGCATGAAATAGCTACCGTGGTGGTACATCGGATCCAGCGAGGTCACGATCAGCCGCCCCGCCGTGCTGTGGCGGTCCTCGTACAGCACCGAGCCCGCGCCGGCCTTGTCGATCAGCGAGACCGCGCCCGGCGGCGGCGTGAAGGTGCCGTGCTGGTGCCAGGTGGCGTCAGCCAGCGTCAGGCGCGAAAACAGCGGGTGCGCGGGTTGCGCCAGGCGCAGGCCCGCATCGGCGCCCGGGGTCTTCCACCACCAGAAGTTCACTTCGCAATCGGTCCAATGCACGCCATCCAGCCAGCGGTGCGAGCCGGTCTCGCCCATCGCCACCAGCGTCCTGCCCGAGGCCAGGAAGCGGGCGAAGCGCGCGCGGTGCGGCACGAGCAGGTCCGGGTGGGTCCGGCACGACACGATCAGGGCGTCGCAGTCGGCCAGCGCGGCGTCGTCCAGTTCGGGCAGGTAAATGAAACGGTCGAGATACGGCGTCAGTTCCGGCGTGTGGAAGGTGCGGTGGTGGTAATACGTGCCGGCGTCCAGCGCCGCGATCACGGGGGTGCGCGAGGTCATGGCGGCGGTCATGCGGCGTCTCCCCACAGCCAGTCGAACAGCTGCGGCACGATGCGCCCGGCGCTGTCGACGCTGCCCGCGTACATCCACAGATCGTTGCCGCTGTGCGTCAGCAGGCGGCCGCCGCCGGGCAGCGCCAGCACCCAGTCCACCGGCAGGGCGTCCGGGCCCAGGGTGTTCAGCACCCGCGCGCCGTCGGGCGGCGGGTTGCCGCCCCGCGCGTAGAAGCCGGCCACGCCGCGCCGGAAGGTCAGGTGTTCGGGATCGACGCCCTCGAACACCGGATGCGCAGCGGCGCGATGCACCCGCAGACCGTCCAGGCCGCGCGCCGCCCCCGGCGCGAAGGGCCGCAGCCAGCGCAGGAACGGATAGGCGACGTGGCCGTTGAACACCATGGCGCCGCCGACCAGCAGCCAGGCTTCAAGCCGGTCGCGCTGCCCGAGCAGATAGCGCTGGTCGACGTTGGCGGGCACCAGCAAGGCGCGCACGCGCGCCAGGTCGAGCCGCGCCAAGCCATACAGCGGTTCGGCCACGGCGCGCGGCCGCTCGCCGCCGGTGAGCGCGGCGGGGCCATTGCCGCTCCAGTGGTTCAGGTAGACGATGGAGGTCATCAGGGATCAACGGAAAAGAGGAATCACGCCGCGCACCTCGCCGGCCTCGCCCGCCAGCGACGCCACCCGCACCGGCATGCGGTACAGGCGGCTCAGGCGCTCGTCGGTGCACATCAAGGGAGTCGGGCCGACCTCGCAGGCGTCGTCGTGCATCAGCAGGGTCTGGTCGGCGATGTGCTGCGCGTGCTGCGGCTGGTGGGTCGAGAACACCACCGCCAGGCCTTGCTCGCGCGCCAGCCGGCGCAGGAGCGACAAGATGATGTCCTGGTTGCGCAGGTCCAGCGCCGCGCCCGGTTCGTCGAGCACGATGATGGAACTGGCGCTGGCCATGGCCCGCGCGATGCACACCAGTTGCTGCTGGCCGCCGCTCAAGACCTGGAACGGCCGCCCGGCCAACGACTCCAGCCCCACCGCCCGCAGGCAGTCGCGGGCGATCTCGCGGTCGCGCGGGCCGGGCGACGCATACCAGCGCAGATGGCGGGCGCGGCCCATCGTCACCATCGCCAGCGCGTCGTAGGCGAACAGCGCGTCGGTGCGCTGCGGCACGTAGGCGGCGTGGCCTTGCAGGCGCACCGCGCCGGCGGCCGGCGCCCGCAGGCCCAGCAGGGTCTTGAGCAGCGAGGTCTTGCCGCGGCCGTTGGGCCCCAGCACCGCCAGGATCTCGCCGCCGCGCACGCGCAGCGACAGGTCCGACAGCAGGCGGCGGCCGCCCGCCTGCACCGCCAGGCGATCGAGTTCAAGCATGGTGCGCTCCCCCGCCCTGCGTGCGGCGCAGCAGCCAGGCGAACAGCGGCGCGCCGATCAGCGCGGTGATCACGCCCAGCGGAATCTCGGCGCTGGTGGCGCTGCGCGCCACCGTATCGACCCACACCATGTAGGTGCCGCCGATCAGCGCGCTGGCCGGCAGCAGCGCGCGGTGATCCGGGCCGACCAGCATGCGCGCGATGTGCGGCACCACCAGCCCGACCCAGCCGACGGTGCCGGACACCGCCACGCTGGCCGACACCACCAGCGTGGCGCAGCCCAGCAGCAGCCAGCGCAGCGGCTCGACCGCGATGCCCATGGCGCTGGCCTGCTCATCGCCCAGCGACAGCACGTTGATGCGGAACCGCAGCGCATACAGCAGGCCCATGCCCGCCGCGATCGGCAGCGCGGCCGCGGCCAGCTTGACGTACGAGGCCGTGGCGAAGCTGCCCATCAGCCAGAACACGATCGCCGGCAGGCTGTCGTTGGGGTCCGCGAAGTACGTGGCCAGCGAGATCAGCGCGGAAAAGAAGGCGCTGGTGACCACACCCGCCAGCACCAGCATCAGGATGGTGGCGCGGCCCTGCGTGCGTCCCAGCAGATAGACGATGGCCACCGCCAGCAGGCCGCCGGCGAAGGCCAGTCCCAGCGTCGCCCACAGCGACGAGAACAGCAGGATCGCGGCGCAGCCGCCGAACGCCGCGCCGGACGAGATGCCGAGGATCTGCGGCCCCACCAGCGGATTGCGGAACGCGCCCTGCAGCGCCGCGCCGCACAG
The DNA here is from genome assembly GCF_054188005.1 of Achromobacter sp. KK8. Classification (NCBI taxonomy): domain Bacteria; kingdom Pseudomonadati; phylum Pseudomonadota; class Betaproteobacteria; order Burkholderiales; family Alcaligenaceae; genus Achromobacter; species Achromobacter sp. KK8. The sequence continues at coordinate 5,945,417 of NZ_CM135178.1, forward strand.
CGCCAGGCTGGAGCCGGCCAGCACCGACAGCAGCACCCGCGGCAGCCGCACCTGCAGCACCACGCGCTGTTCGGCGCCGCTGACGGCCGGCAGCCAGTCGGCCAGGCCGTCGGGCAGCGCCAGCCCCGCCAGCACGCTGGACACATGCGCCAGCGGCAGCGGGTAGCGGCCCACGCACAGCGCCGCCAGTATCGACGCCGGCAACGCCAGCGCCATCAACAGCCACGGCCAGGCCAGGCGGCGACGCGCCACGCCCGCCTCGAGCGGCACGGATTCAGCGCAGGCGGTCATAGCCGGCGGCTCCCTGGTTCTGCCGCGCGTGCAGCACGGTGTCGATATCCGCTGCATCGGGCGTGTGGCCATACAGCTGCGTGTACGCCTGCGCGACGTGCTCGCGCAGCGGCCAGTCGAAGCGGTCCGGGTGCAGCAGCTGGCTCAGCCACTGCCAGTACAGCGGCGATTCCTGGCTGGGCGGATCCCACAGGTAGCCGCCGGCCGGGATCTTGTAGACGCGATGGTTGCGCACCGCCGGAATGTCGGCGAACAGCGGGTCCTGATACAGCATGGCCGGCGTCAGCCCGGGCTCGAAGTTGTTCAGCAGGATCACGTCCGGCGCCCACGCCATGAGCTGTTCGATGTTGATCGTCTGCCCGCTGCCGATCGCCGCCGCCACATTGCGGCCGCCGGCCAGGCGGATGTCATCGTCGAAGCTGGTGCCCGCGCCCGAGGCGCGCAACTGCGGCGCGTAGCGCGCCAGGTACAGCACGCCCGGACGCTGGTCGGGCCGCAGGCCGTCGGTCACCCTGGCGATGTCCGCCCGCACCTGGTCGCGCCACGCCAGTTGCGCCGCGGCGCGCGCCTCCTGCCCCAGCGACCGGCCCATCAACCGGATCCATTCGCGGCTGCGCGCCTCGTCGCCATACAGCAGCGCCGCCACTGGCAGGCCGGCGTTGCGCAGCGGCGCGATCAGGTCGTCGCCCATGTGCCCCCACTGCCACACCAGGTCCGGCTGGATCTGCAGCAGCGTCTCGACGTTGGGCGCGAAGCCCGAGCGCGTGATGTCCGTCCGGATGGCGGCGAGGGCCGGGAACATGCGCGCCAGCAGGCCGTCCTTCATCAGTTCATGGGCGTTGGGATGCATGCCGGCCAGGTGCTGCGCGCCGCCCTCCAGCGAGATCAGCAGCGAACCCGCGGGCATCGGCAGCGTGACCACGCGGCGCGCGGGCGCCGCCAGCGGCACCGGGTTGCCCAGCATGTCGGTGAAGGCGGTAGGGGCCGCCAGGACGGCGGGCGGCAACAGGACCAGCGCCGCGAACGCGGCACTGCGCAGGAATCGGATAGCCATGGGAAATGAGGGGGACGGACGGCGCCGGCTGGCGCGGTGGTACCATTACAAATAAGAATCAATCTTATTTAATTCTAAGCGGCGGGGCCGCTCCCTCAAATGACTATTGTCAATTCGTCAAAGTCCCTCCTGACGGCCGCCCTGCGCCGCCATCCCTGGTTCGACGGCGTCGGCGACAGCGCGTTGGATGCCTTGGCAACGCACAGCCGCTGGCTGCGGTTCGAGGCCGGCGACACGTTGTTCTCGGAAGGCCAGGCCGCGACCTCCTGCCTGCTGGTCTGCGAAGGGTCGGTACAGGGCCTGCGCTACACCGCCGACGGCGGCGACAAGGTCTTTGGCCACGTCGGGCCGGGCGGCTGGCTGTCGGCGCTGACGCTGTTCGAGACCTCGCCGCGCCACCTGCACAGCGTGCGCGCCCGCACCGACGGCAACGGCTGCTTGCTGCAGGCCGACGCCTTCCGGCAGCTGTGCCTGGACGACGCCCGCTTCGCCTGCCGCGTCATGACGCACGCCGCCAACCTGGTGCGCCACCACACCGACCAGATCGACTGGCTGACCTCCAGCTCGGCCGAGGAACGGCTGGCCGAATACGTGCTGCGCGCCGGCAAGCCGCAGGCCGACCAGCCGCTGGCGCTGCCGCTCAGCCACTCGCAGATCGCCGTCAAGCTCGGCATGCGGGCCGAGACCCTCAGCCGCATCTTCTCCAAGTGGCGCCGCGAAGGCATCATCGCCAGCCGCCGCGGCACGCTCTACGTGCTGCGGCTCGCGCCGCTCGAACAACTGGCCTCCGGATGCTGAAACGCCGCGCGTCCCGACGGACGCGGCGTTCATGCGTGACAGCCCGATGTCACGTCACCGGGCGGTCACGGCCCCCTCACTTCACACTCGCCACCGCATCCAGGATCACCCGCGCCACCGCTTCCGGCTGCGATTGCTGCGGCACGTGGCTGGCCTGCAGTTCCGTGACCTTGGCGCCGATGCGCTGCGCCATCTGGCGCTGCAGCGCCGGCAGGATCATGCGGTCGTGGTTGCTGACGACGAACCACGACGGCCTGGTCTTCCACGCGGCGGTCGACACCGCCTCGCCAAAGGCGCTGGCCTTGATCGGGCCCTGCGTGGCGGCCATCACCCGGGCCTGCGCGGCCGGCACGTCCTGGGCGAAATCGCGCGCCAGGCCGGCGGCCGACAGGCTCAGCCAGCCATGGCTGTCGGCGCCGATGCTGTCCGAACCCGGCGCCTTGGGCGTGCCTTCGGTCAGCGTCGCCACCGACTGGCCGGCATCGGGCGCGAAGGCGGCCACGTAGACCAGGCTGGCGACCTTGGGATGATTGCCGGCCTCGGTGATCACCGTGCCGCCCCACGAGTGGCCGACCAGCACCACCTTGCCGGGCTGGTTGTCGATGGCGCGGTTGGCGGCGGCCACGTCGCCGGCCAGCGACTCCAGCGGGTTCTGCACCGCCTGCACCTGCACGCCCTTGGCCTGCAGCAGGGCGACCACCTTGGCCCAGTCCGAGCCGTCGGCGAAGGCGCCGTGCACGATCACCACGGACGGCCGCCCGGCGGCCGGCTCGGCCGCGAACGATTGCGAGACGGGCGCGGCGAACAGGCCGGCGGCCAGGAGGGAGGCTGCGATAATATGGCGCTTCATGACGATTCCTTTTTTTCGGGATCAAACGCCGACGTGGCGCTTGCTGGATGCCAGTGTCGTTTTCCCGCCGATGGCGCGGTATCGGATGATTGACCGATGCGCCGTCTCCCCGCCCTGCCCGCCGCCCCCTTCATCGCTCCGCCCGTCCCCATGATCGCCGATAGCGCCATAGAACTGACCGACGCCGTGCTGGCCATGGCCTTCATCGGCGACCTCAGCATGGGCCGCGCCACCGACCATTCGCGCCGCACCGCCTGCCTGGCGGGTCTGCTGGCCGCGGCGCAGGGCATGGATGCGGCCGGCCAGGACCACGCCCGCGCGGTGGCGCTGCTGCGCTGGTCCGGCTGCACCGCCAACGCCGGCGGTTTCGCCGAACTGCTGGGCGACGACGTCGCCTCGCGCGAGGCCATGATGGCGCAGACGCTGCCGCCGCTGGACGCGCGCACGCAGTCGCTGATCGTGCCGCTGGCGCTGATCCATTGCGAGATTTCCGGCGACGTGGCCGTCAGCCTGGGCATGCCGCAGGCGGTCGTGACCGGGCTGCGCCACGCCTTCGAGCGCCACGACGGCAAGGGCATGCCGCTGGCGCTGGACGGCGCGGCCGTCTCGCCGCTGGCCTATGTGGTCAACGCCGCCAGCGACCTGGAAATCCTCAGCCGCGCCCATGGCCGCGACAGCGCGCTGGACTTCCTGCGCCAGCAGGCCGGCGCCAAGTATCCGGCCGAGATCGCGGCGTTGGCCATTCGCCATGGTCCGGCCTGGCTCGACCGGATGGACGCCGATCCGCCCGATGGCGCCGCCTGGAATCTCGCTGGCGGCCAGGCCGCCGCGCCCGCCGCGCTGACCCTGCTGGCCGACGTGGCCGAGCTCAAGCTGCCGTGGCTGGCGGGCTATTCACGCCGGGTCGCGGCGCTGGCCGTGGCGACCGCCGCGCGCCTCGACCTGGACGCCGCGACGCAGGCGCGGCTGCAGGCGGCCGCGCTGGTCCACGGCATTGGCCGCGCGGCGCTGCCGAACCGCTTGTGGAACACCGCCGGCAAGCTGACGCCGGACCAATGGGAACAGGTGCGCCTGATGCCCTACTGGACCGCCCGCGCCGCTCGCCAGATCAAGGGCTTGAGCGCGGCGGCCGAACTGGCCTCGTATGCCTACGAGCGGCTCGACGGCAGCGGCTATTTCCGGGGCGCGGCGGGCGCCGCGCTCGACCGCCCGCAACGCGTGCTGGCCACCGCCGTGACACTGCAGGCACTGCTCGAGGACCGCCCCTGGCGCCGCGCCCTTTCCCTGCGGGACGCGGCCCGCGCGCTGCGCGACGAGGCCGCCGCCGGCCGCTACGACGCCGATGTCGCCGAAGCCGCGATCGCCGCGGCCGGCGGCGAACCGGCAGCCCCGCGCCGCGCGGCCTCGCCGCTGTCGCAGCGTGAACTGGAAGTGTTGCGGCAGGTCAGCCTGGGCGCCAGCAACAAGGAGGCCGCGCGCGCCCTGGACATCAGCCCCAGCACCGTGCGCACCCACCTCGAAAGCGTGTTCCGCAAACTCGACTGCTCCACCCGCGCGGCGGCCACGCTCAAGGCGCTGACCTCGGGGCTGCTGTAGGGCGCCGCCAGGCGCCGCGATGACGGACGCGGGCAGCGCTCAGCGCTGCGCCAGCGCGCGCAATGCGTCGTAGGTTTCGCGCTCGTCCTGGTTCTCGCCGTAATCGCTGAGCTTGACGATCACCACCCGCCTGCCCGGATGGACATACAGGTATTGGCCGTGGATCCCGACCGCCGCGAAGTCGGGACCGCCCGCCGGATCGCGCTGCCACCATTGCGCGGCATAGCCCCAGCCATCCACCGCATGCGGCGCCGGCCGCGCGATGCGCGCCAGCCAGGCGGCGGGCACCACGCCCTGCCCCTGCGCCGCCAACAGCACCTGCTGGCCGATGCGGGCGAAGTCGCGCGCGGCGGCGTTCAGGCAGCAGAATGCCTTCTCGATGCCGCCTGGCCGGTCCAGGTTCCAGGTGGCGGCGGACTCAGCGCCCATCGGATGCCACAGCCGCTCGGCGAGCAGGTCGGCAAGCGCGCGGCCGGTCACCCGCGCCAGCGCCATGCCCAGCAGCTGGGTGTCGATGCTGCGGTAGTCGCCCGCGCTGCCCGGCGTGAAATGCATGCGCCGATGCGCGCGCACAAAGCCGGCCAGGTCGCGCGTCAGGTACATGCGCGCGGTGCCGGTGAAGGGCCAGTAGGCGCGGTAGTTCTCCGACACGTCGATGCCCGAGGCCATGTCCAGCAGCTGTCCCACGGTGATGCGGTCGTAGTCGCCGGCGCCGGCCAGCTCGGGCAGCAGCGCGACCAGGCGGTCGTCCTCGCGCAGTTCGCCGCGCGCGATCGCCTGGCCCACCAGCAGCGACACCACCGACTTGGCCATCGACCATGACGACTGCGGGTCCGTCGCGTTCACGCCGGGCCGGTACCACTCGTACACCAGCCGGCCGTCGCGCAGCACCACCAGGGCATTGGTGGCGGTGCTTCGCAGGAACTGGTCGAACGGCATCTCGGCGCCTTTCCACGGCACCGTCGCCGGTGGCGGCGAGGCGCTGGCCGCCAGCGCGGACGGCGTGGCCGAGGCCGGCACCACCCGCACCGGCAACAGATCGCCGCGGCGCGACGGCGCCGACGTCTCCAGCCGCCACAACGTGTGCGGCGGCGGGATCTCCATCACCGCGGTCGCCGCATAGGCGGCGGCCGTCAGCGCGGCCAGCCCCAGGGCCAGCCGCCAAGCGGTCCGGCCCGGGCGGCGGGCGCGCGCGGGCGTCATGCGGGAGGTCGGGTCCGTTGCCATGGCGCGGATCATGCCAAGTCCGCGCCGATTGCACAACAGGCGCCGCGCAATCGCCGCCCGCGCATGGCGCCGGCCGCATCGGCCGGGAGATTCAAGTCCCAATGTATCAACCCGCCCGCTCCGTACATTGCGACACCTCAGACCCCGCGCGCCTGGCTACAACGGCTCCACGCCCTTTCACTCACCTTGACCGGAGTCCCCCGCCATGCCCGATCCCATCGACACCCAACGCCGCCGCCTGCTCGGCACCACCTCGGCCCTGGCCGGCGCCAGCCTGTTGAGCCTGGGCCTGAATGCCCGCGCCCAGGCGCAGGCCGCCCCCGCCGCCCCAAGCACGCCCCCTCCCAGCGCCGCTCCCTTCGCCGGCATCCGCCAGATCCGCGCCGGCGACCTGGACATCGGCTACGTCGACGCCGGCCCGGCCGGCGGCCCGGTCGCCATCCTGCTGCACGGCTGGCCCTACGACATCCACAGCTTCATCGACGTCGTGCCGCGCCTGACCGCCGCCGGCTACCGCGTCGTCGTGCCGTACCTGCGCGGCTACGGCTCGACCCGCTTCCTGTCGGCCGATACCGCGCGCAACGGCGAACAGGCGGTGGTGGCGGTCGACATCATCGCCCTGATGGACGCCCTGAAAATCGGCAAGGCCGTCATCGCCGGCTTCGACTGGGGCGCGCGCACCGCCAACATCATGGCCGCCCTGTGGCCCGACCGCTGCCAGGCGCTGGTGTCGGTCAGCGGCTACCTGATCGGCAGCCAGGAAGGCAACCGCAAGCCGCTGCCGCCGCAGGCCGAATTGCAGTGGTGGTACCAGTTCTACTTCGCCACCGAACGCGGCGCGGCCGGTTACGCCGCCAACGTCGACGCCTTCAACAAGCTGATCTGGCAACTGGCCTCGCCGCAATGGCGCTTCGACGACGCCACCTACGCGCGCAGCGCCCGCGCCTTCGCCAACCCCGACCACGTCGCCATCGTCATCCACAACTACCGCTGGCGCCTCGGGCTGGCTGATGGCGAAGCGCGCTACGACGACCTGGAGCGACGCCTGGCCGTCGCGCCGAAGATCGCGGTGCCGACCATCACGCTCGAGAGCGACGCCAACGGCGCGCCGCATCCCGCGCCCGCCGCCTACGCCGGCCAATTCACCGGCAAGTACCGGCACATCGACGTCACCGGCGGCATCGGCCACAACCTGCCGCAGGAAGCGCCCGAGGCCTTCGCCGACGCGGTGCTGCAGGTGACGCGGCTGTGACGTGAAGAAAGCACGATTGTGATAGCAATGTGATAGTAAAGTGATAGCGCCGCGTGTCCGCCGGACAACAACCGGCGGACACTGCGTTGACAGCGTCATCATCGTTGCCTTAGGATGCGCCCTTGCTTTTCAACAACCCCTTTCTTTCCGGGTGCCAACGTGTCTGCCATTCGTCAATTCGCCTAAACGCCGACGACTACCTTCCGGTAATCGCGGTCAGCCTGTCCATTCACGCGGCTCGACCTTCCCGGTCTTGAGCGCGACCCGCGGCAGGCGCGGTTCCGGAACGCGCAACACATCCCCCCCTCGCTTCCCTTCCCCGCAAGACCGTGTCGTCGGCTTCCCCACTTTTCCTGGAGAAGACCCATGACGCCGGATTTCCGCGCCTGCGCGCAATCCCTTGAACTGTTCCGCTACCCCCGCACCCCGCACCTGGAAGGCTCGCGGCTGCAGGAAGGCGACCACGGCCACGACCACGTGCCTTACCGCGAGCTGCGCGGCCTGCGCCTGGTGGTGGAAGAGAAACTCGATGGCGCCAACACCGGCATCAGTTTCAGCCCCGCGGGCGAACTGCTGCTGCAATCTCGCGGCCACTACCTGGTGGGCGGCGGGCGCGAGCGCCAGTTCAATTTCATCAAGGCCTGGGCGCAGGCCCACGCCGACTGGCTGCTGCAACGGCTCGAAGACCGCTACGTGATGTACGGCGAAACGCTGTCGAAGAAACACTCGGTGTTCTACGACGCGCTGCCGCACCACTTCTTCGAGTTCGACGTGCTCGACCGCCGCACCGGACAGTTCCTGTCCACCGCGGCGCGGCGCGAACTGCTGGCCGGCGGCCCGGTGCTGTCGGTGCCGGTGCTGTACGACGGCCTGGCGCCCGCGCGCCTGGCCGACCTGAAGGCCCTGCTGCGGCCGTCGCTGGCCAAGACGGCGCGCTGGCGCGACGCGTTCGAGGCCACGGTGCGGCGCGAAGGCCTGGACCTGGCGCTGGCCTGGAAGCAATGCGACAAGTCGGATCTTTCCGAAGGCCTGTATCTCAAGGTCGAGGCCGACGGCCAGACGCTGGGCCGCTACAAGTGGGTGCGCGCCGACTTCGTCCAGGCCATCCTGGCATCCGAGAAACATCATTCCGAGCAGCCCTACGTGCCCAACCAGCTCGCGCCCGGCGTCGACCTGTACGCCCCGCGACCGCGGGTGGATTGGGACACACTGCGCGGCGACAGGGAGACATCATGAACTACGAACAACTGCGGGCCCTGGCGCCCGCCGCCGGCCAGGCGCCGGACTTCGCCGCCTGCCTGGCGGCCTTTCCGGCGCTGGAGCTGGCCAAGGCCACGCCGCAGGACCCGCGCTACCACGGCGAGGGCGACGTCTGGACCCACACGCGCATGGTGGTCGAAGCGCTGCTGGCGCTGCCCGATTACCAGGCCGCCAGCCGCGCCGACCAGGAGATCGTGTTCCTGGCGGCGCTGCTGCACGACGTCGCCAAACACGCCACCACGGTGATCGATCCCGTCAGCGGCGCAATTTCGCAACCGGGCCATTCCGCCCGGGGCGCGATCGACGCGCGCATCGCGCTGTGGGACGCCGGCGTGCCCTTCGCCGTGCGCGAGGCCATCTGCCGCCTGATCGCCGTGCACCAGGTGCCGTTCTTCGCCTTGTCCGGCTCGCGCCGCGGCAAATCGGTGGAATTCATCGTGCGCGAACTGTCGTGGCAACTGAGCATTCCGCTGCTGGCGATGCTGGCCGAGGCCGACATGCGCGGCCGCATCTGCCGCGACCAGCGGCAGGTGCTGGACAACATCGCGCTGTTCCGCGAGGCCGCGCGCGAGGAAGACTGCTACGGCCAGCCGCGGCGCTTCGCCGATGCGCACACCGCCGTCAGCTACTTTCGCGGCGCCGACGTGCATCCGGACTATCCCCTGTTCCAGGAGCCCGGCTCGCGCGTCATCGTGATGGCGGGCCTGCCGGCCAGCGGCAAGAACAGCTGGGTGGCGGCGCACCACCCCGACCTGCCGGTGGTGTCGTTCGACGACGCGCGCGAAGCGCTCGGCCTGGCGCACGGCAAGAACGAGGGCAAGGTGGCGCACCTGGCGATCGACCGGGCCAAGGCATTGCTGCGCCAGCGGCGGCCGTTCGTCTGGAACGCCACCAACCTCAGCCAGCTGATGCGCAAGAAGACGCTGGACCTGCTGTACGCCTACCACGCCGAGGTCGAGCTGGTGTACCTGGAACAGCCGCGCGCCGAACTGCTGCGGCGCAACGCCCGGCGCGACACGTCGCTGCCGAACAAGACCTTGCTGGGCATGCTGCACCGCTGGGACCTGCCGCTGCCAACGGAGGCGCACCGGGTGGTGTACGCGGTGTAGGCGGCCAGGCCACCACAGCGTTCAACGCGGGCGACGGCGGAGCGCGAAGGCCCATTCGCCTACGCCTGCTCCGGCAGATAACCGCTATACCCCATCAGCGTCGACAACCGCTGGGCGACGTTGCCGACGATCTCCTGCACCTGGGCGATGCTGGGCGATTCCTTGCGGTCGATGCGCTCGATGTGCGGCACGTTGATCGCGGCGATGACCTGGTTGCCCACGCCCATCACCGGATAGGCGACGTTGGTGATGCCGCGGATCTGGCGGCTGGGCATGCAGGCGCAGCCGTTCTTGCGCACGTCCGCCAGTATCGGGAACAGTTCGCCCGGGTCGGACTCCAGTTCGCCTTCCACCTTGATGTGGGCGGCCAGCATGCGGGTGCGCTCGACCTCGTCGCGGAACGCCAGCAGCACGTGGCCCGAGGACGTGTCGGTCAGGCCCATCATCACGCCCACCTTCAGGCCGAACGACCAGCGCTCGGGGCTGTCGACCTGCGCGATCACCACCACCCGGCCGGCCTGGTAGACCGCCAGGTGGCACGACTGGCGCGCGCGGTTGGCCAGTTCGCGCAGCAACGGCAGCGCCACGCTCACCAGCGATTTCAGCGGCTGCTGGCGGTGCGCCAGCTCGAACATCTTCAGCGTCAGCGTGTAGCGGTCGTTGTCGTCGACCTGCACGAAGCCGCGCCGCTGCAGCGTCACCGCCATGCGGAAGATCTCGCTGACGCTGCGGCCGATCTTCTGCGCCAGCTCGGCCAGCGTGTAGCCGGCCGGGCTGGCCGCCAGCGCCTCCAGGATGTCCAGCCCCTTTTCCAGGGCGGGCGCGGCGTAGCGTTGCGCGCCCGGCGAGTCCGCGGCGTCGGCCTCGGGCGTGGCGGGATCGGGAACGGGAATCTTGGATGCGGTCATGGCGGCGGCAAAGGAGTGGAACCCGATTTTATTCGGCGCGGACCCAGGCCTGCAGGGCCTGGCGCTGCTCGCCCAGTCCGGCGATGCCCAGGCGCATCTCGTCGCCCGCCTTCAGGTACACCGGCGGCTTCTGGCCCAGGCCCACGCCCGGCGGCGTGCCGGTGCTGATGATATCGCCCGGCATCAGCGACATGAAGCGGCTGATGTAGCTGACCAGCGTCTTCACGCCGAACACCATGGTGCGGGTGCTGCCGTTCTGGAAGCGGTGGCCGTTCACTTCTAGCCACATGTCCAGGTTCTGCGGATCGGCGATCTCGTCGCGCGTCACCAGCCACGGGCCGACCGGCGCGAAGGTGTCGCAGCCCTTGCCCTTGTCCCACTGGCCGCCGCGCTCGATCTGGTATTCGCGCTCGGACACGTCGTTGACCACGGTGTAGCCGGCCACGTAGTCCATGGCCTCGCTTTCTTCCACGTACGAGGCCTTCTTGCCGATGACCACGCCCAGCTCCACTTCCCAGTCGGTCTTGACCGAGCCGCGCGGGATGATCACCGGGTCGTTCGGGCCGCTCAGCGACGAGCTGGGCTTGAGGAACAGCACCGGCTCGGCCGGCACCGGCAGGCCGGACTCGGCGGCGTGGTCGGCGTAGTTCAGGCCGACGCAGACGATCTTGCCGACGCCGTTGACCGGGCAGCCGTAGCGCACCGCGCCGTCCACGCGCGGCAGGCTGGCGGGGTCGAGCTTGGCCAGCCGGGCCAGCTCGGCCGGGGCGATGGCGGCGGTGTCGATGTCGGCGACCACGCCCGACAGGTCGCGCAGCGCGCCCTGGGCGTCGATCAGGCCGGGTTTTTCCTGGCCGGGCTGGCCGTAGCGTACGAGTTTCATGCGGAATCCTTGAAAGGGAACAAAGCGGGACGGCGGCTCAGTTGGACCAGCCGCCGTCGATAACCTGGATGGTACCGGTGGTGAAGCCGGATTCGTCGCTGGCCAGGTAGACCACCAGCGCCGCGACCTCCTCGACCCGGCCGACGCGGCCGATGGGTTGGCGCGCCACGAAGGCGGCGCGCACCGCGGCCTCGTCACTGCCCTGCTGGCGCGCCTGCGCGGCGATGCGCTCGCGCAGCGAGGGCGATTCGACCGTGCCGGGGCAGATGGCGTTGCAGCGGATGCCGCGCGCCACGAAGTCGGCCGCCACCGCCTTGGTCAGCCCGATCACGGCGGCCTTGGAGGCGCCATAGACGAAGCGGTTGGGCACGCCCTTCACGCTGGAGGCGGCCGAGGCCATGTTGATGATCGAGCCGCCGCGCTCGAGCATCAGCGGCAGGTAAGCGCGGATGGTGCGGTACATGGTCTTGACGTTCAGGTCCATGCTGAAGTCCCAGTCGGCCTCGTCGCAGTCCAGCACGGAGCCGGCGTGGACGAAACCGGCGCAATTGAACAGCACGTCGACCGCGCCGGTCTCGCGGGCGCAGTCGGCCACGGCCGCCCCGTCGCGCACGTTCAGCACGCGGGTGCGCAATCCGTCCAGGCCGGCCGCGCGCGCCTCCCGCGCCAGATCGGCCAGCGCGGCCTCGTTGATGTCGGTGGCCCAGACCTGGGCGCCCTCGCGCGCCATGGCCAGGGCGCTGGCGCGGCCGATGCCGTTGCCGGCCGCCGTGACCAGCGCCCGCTTGTCCTGCAAACGTAGGGTCATGTCTCTTCCCGTGGGTGGATAGGCCTGGAGTGCCGGCCGGATGGCCGCCCTCATTTGCCTTATGAAAACTAAATTTCATTCATAAAAACAAATATACGGGATTTATGGCGCACCGCAAGCCGGCGACATGCCGAACAACTCAGTAATTACCCGAATTTCAACCCTTTTTCCCTCACTCAAGGGCAAACGTGTGTTGACCACGAATATGAAACTTGCTTTTATATGCAAAACATCAACACACAAAAATCATGACGAGACAAGCCACCCTGGACCCTCAGCTCCTGCTGATCTCCCCCGAAGACAACTGCCTGATCGTGCGCCACGCCCTGCCCGCCGGCGCCCGCGTGCAGCTCGAAGACGGCAGCGCCGTCATCGCCGCGCCGCTGGGCCTGGGCCACAAGCTGGCGCGCCACGCCATGCCGGCCGGCGAAAAGATCCTGAAGTACGGCGCCATCATCGGCAGCCTGACCGCCGCCGTCGCGGCCGGGGACCACATCCACACCCACAACCTCGACAGCGACTACACCCCCACCTACACGTTGGAAGAAGGCCGCGCCTTCACCGACCGGCACTGAGGTTTCCGCCATGACCGATCTGTCCCAGCCCTTGCAGGGCTATCCGCGCGCCGACGGCCGCAAAGGCATCCGCAACGTGGTCGTCGTCGCCTACCTGGTCGAATGCGCCCATCACGTGGCGCGCGAGATCGCGCTGGATTTCCGCGACCTGGCCGGCGACGTGCAGGTGCACCTGGTGGGGTTTCCCGGCTGCTACCCCAACGCCTATGCCGAACGCATGATGACGGCCATCGCCACCCATCCCAACGTCGGCGCCGCGCTACTGGTGTCGCTGGGCTGTGAAAGCATGAACAAGCACAAGCTGGAAGCGGCCATCGCCGACTCCGGCCGGCCGGTCCAGACCCTCACCATCCAACAGCGCGGCGGCACCCGCAGCACCGTGGCCGAGGGCCGCGCCTGGGTGCGCGCCACCGCCCAGGACCTGGCGCGGCAACAGCGCGTGCCGATGGGCATCGACGAACTCGTGATCGGCACCATCTGCGGCGGCTCGGACGGCACCAGCGGCATCACCGCCAACCCAGCAGTCGGCCGCGCCTTCGACATGCTGATCGCGCAGGACGCCACCTGTATCTTCGAAGAGACCGGCGAACTGGTCGGCTGCGAATTCCACATGCGGCGCCGCGCCGCCACGCCCGAACTGGGCGAGGAGATCGTGGCCTGCGTCAACAAGGCGGCGCGCTACTACAGCATCATGGGCCACGGCAGCTTCGCCCCAGGCAACGCCGACGGCGGCCTCTCGACCATCGAGGAAAAATCGCTCGGCGCCTACGCCAAGAGCGGCGCCTCGCCCATCGACGGCATCATCAAGCCGGGCGACGTGCCGCCCTTCGGCGGCCTGTACCTGCTGGACGTGGTGCCCGACGGCGAACCGCGCTTCGGCTTTCCCAACATCAGCGACAACGCCGAGATCGTCGAACTGATCGCCTGCGGCTCGCACGTGATCCTGTTCACCACCGGGCGCGGCTCGGTGGTGGGCTCGGCGGTCTCCCCGGTCATCAAGGTCTGCGCCAACCCCGACACCTACCGCGCCCTGGGCGAGGACATGGACGTGGACGCCGGCCGCATCCTGGAGGGCCGCGGCTCGCTGCAGGAAGTGGCCGAGGAAATCCACGCCCAGGTCCGCGCGGTCGCCAACGGCGCGCCCAGCAAATCCGAGGACCTGGGCCACCGCGAATTCATCCTCACCTACAAGGCGTTCGAGCCGATCGGCCCGTCCTGCCTGCCATTGAGCCGCGCGGCCTGACGCGGCCCCAGGGAGCGAGACGGTGAACTACACGTTTGATTTCGCCTCGGTGCTTGAACAGTGGCCCCTGCTCGCGCAGGGCGCGTGGGTCACGGTCAAGCTGTCGTTCTGCGCCACCGTGCTGGGCTTCATCCTCGGCACGCTGTGCGCGCTGGCGCGCAACAGCCGCCTGGGCTGGCTGCGCGCCGTGGCCGGCGGCTATGTGGAACTGATCCGCAACACGCCGCTGCTGATCCAGGCCTATTTCCTCATCTTCGGCCTGTCCAGCGCCGGCCTCACCATGCCGATCATGGCGGGCGCGGTGCTGGCGCTGGTGATCAACATCGGCGCCTACACCTGCGAGATCGTGCGTGCCGGCATCGAATCCATCCCCAAGGACCAGCTCGAGGCCGGCGAATGCCTGGCGCTGTCGCGGCTGCAAGTGTTTTGGCACGTGGTGCTGCGCCCGGCGGTCGAACGCGTCTATCCGTCGCTGACCAGCCAGTTCGTGCTGCTGATGCTGGCCTCCAGCATCATGTCGGCAGTGGGCGCCGAGGAACTGCTGGGCGTGGCCAACCGCATCCAGTCGGACACCTACCGCAACTTCGAGGTCTTCATCGTGCTGTGGGGCGTGTACCTGGCGCTGTCGTGGCTGATGCGGCTGGGGTTCTGGCTGCTGGCCCAGGTCGTGTTCCCGCGCCGGCGCAAGCTCGGCACGCCGCTGTAGGGGACGCGCCATGGCTTTCTTCATTCCCGAACAACACGCCTGGTATCTGGTGGAAGGCGCCTGGGGCACCGTCAAACTGTCGGCCTGGACCTTCGCCGGCGGCGGCCTGGCCGGCCTGCTGCTGGCGCTGGCCCGCGTCTCGCCGCGCCGCGCCCTGCGCGCGGCCGCGGCCGGCTACATCCAGGTGATCCAGGGCACGCCGCTGCTGGTGCTGATGGGCCTGTGCTTCTTCGGCCCCAGCCTGTTCGGCCTGGGCGAGCTGTCGGCGCTGGCCGCGGCCGGCCTGGCCATGACCATCTATTCCAGCGCCTTCCTGGGCGAGATCTGGCGCGGCTGCATCCAGGCGGTGCCGAAGAACCAGTGGGAAGCGGCCGAATGCCTGGGCCTGTCGCGGCTGCAGCGCATGGCCAAGGTGGTGCTGCCGCAGGCGCTGCGCATCGCCACCCCGCCCACCGTCGGCTTCCTGGTGCAGATCATCAAGAACACCTCGATCGCCTCGCTGGTGATCGGCTATCCGGAGCTGGCCTACAACGCCAAGATCCTCAACAACTCGACCTTCCAGCCCTTCGTCTATTTCGGCTGCGCCGCCATCCTGTACTTCCTCATGTGCTACCCGCTGTCGCGCTGGAGCCGTTCCTTGGAAAGGAGACTCAATGCATCCCGTCGTTGAACTGGACCAGGTCCACAAGCGCTTCGGCGGCACCCACGTGCTGCGCGGCGTGTCGTTTTCCGTCAACCGCGGCGAGGTCGCGGCCATCATCGGCAAGAGCGGCTCGGGCAAGAGCACCGCGCTGCGCTGCATGGACCGGCTCGAGACCACCGACGCCGGCACCATCCGCGTCTGCGGCCACGCGCTGCACGACCGCGACGGGCTGGACCTGCGCGCGCTGCGCAAGGATGTCGGCATCGTGTTCCAGAGCTACAACCTGTTCCCGCACATGACGGCGCTGCAGAACATCACGCTGGCGCCGCGCTCGGTCAAGGGCGTCAAGCCGGCCCAGGCGCGCGAACAGGCGATGCAGGCGCTGGCCCACGTCGGCCTGGCCGACAAGGCCGACGCCTATCCCGAGCAGTTGTCGGGCGGCCAGCAGCAGCGCGTGGCCATCGCCCGCTCGCTGGCGATGCAGCCCAAGGTGATGCTGTTCGACGAAGTGACCTCGGCGCTCGACCCGGAACTGACCGGCGAAGTGCTCAAGGTGATGGAAAACCTCGCCGCCGACGGCATGACCATGATCCTGGTCACGCACGAGATGGCGTTCGCGCGCGAAGTGGCCGACAAGGTCATCTTCATGCACCAGGGACAGGTCTGGGAGCAGGGGCCGGCCAGCATGCTGTCGGCCCCCGCCACGCCGGAACTGCGGCAGTTCCTGGGCAGCGGACTGTAGGGCCGCCGGCCCCGCCCCCTGCCCCGATGACAACGACAATGGAGACAACCCGCATGAACAAGTCCGTATTCCCGCCGCGGCTGCGCGCCGCTTTCGCCGGCCTGGCCCTGATCGGCGGCCTGGCCGTGTCCGGCGCCGCCCACGCCGACCAGCTCGACGACATCATGAAGGCCGGCAAGCTGCGCGTGGCCATCGACCTGGGCGTGCCGCCCTACGGCATGAAGGACGCCGCGCTCAACCCCACCGGCTCCGACGTCGAGACCGCGCGCCTGCTGGCCAAGGGCCTGGGCGTGACGCTGGAGATCGTGCCCACCACCGGCGCCAACCGCGTGCCGTTCCTGCAGACCGGCAAGGCCGACATCGTCATCTCCAGCATGTCGGTCACGCCCGAACGCCAGAAGGTCATCGACTTTTCCACGCCCTACGCCGCCATCCTGGCGGTGGTCGGCGCGCCCAGGGACATGAAGCTGACCAGCGCGGCCGACCTGTCCAGCAAGAAGGTCATCGCCACCCGCGGCACCACCAACGACACCGAGCTGACCCGGATCGCCCCCAAGGACGCGCAGATCATCCGCTTCGACGACGACGCCACCTCGATCACCGCGGTGGTCAGCGGCCAGGCCGACATCTTCGCCACCGCGCCCGCCCTGCTGCGCACCATCAACGAAAAGGCGCCGGCCAAGCAGATGGAATCGAAATTCGTGATGCGCCTGAACATGCTGGCCATCGGCCTGCGCAAGAACGAGCCCGCGCTCAAGGACAAGCTGGACGGCTGGGTGCGCGCCAATCTCAAGAGCGGTGAACTGAACACCATCTACAAGCAGTTCCACGGCGTCGACCTGCCGCAGGAAGTCGGCAAGGCCGGCGGCTGACCCAGGAGACCCCATGGCCCGCATCGCTTCCGTCGAGATCCTGCAGGTCGACCTGCAGCCCAAGGTCCGGCGCACCGACGCCGTGCAGAGCTTCGAGCGCCAGGAAACGCCGATCGTGCGCATCACCGACGCCGATGGCGTCACCGGCACCGGCTACAGCTACACCATCGGCACCGGCGGCTCGTCCGTGATCCGGCTGCTGGACGACCACCTGGCGCCGCTGCTCCTGGGGCGCGAGGCCGACGACATCGAACAGCTCTGGCGCGACCTGATGTACCGCGTGCACGCCACCACCGTGGGCGCGCTGACCTCGATCGCGCTGGCCGCCATCGACACCGCGCTGTGGGACCTGCGCGCGCGCCGCGCCGGGCTGCCGCTGCACCGGCTGGCGGGCGGCGCCAAGTCGGACATCCCGCTCTATACCACCGAGGGCGGCTGGCTGCACCTGCCGCCCTCGCAACTGGTGGAAGAGGCGCTCAAGGCGCGCGAGGCCGGCTTCGGCGGCGCGAAGATCAAGGTCGGCCGGCCGCACGTGGCCGAGGACGTGGCGCGGCTGTCCGCGGTGCGCGCCGCCGTCGGCGCGGACTGGGACATCATGACCGACGCCAACCAGGGCTTCTCGCTACCCGAGGCGATCCGCCGCGCGCGCTGTTTCGAGCCGCTGGACCTGGCCTGGTTCGAGGAGCCCATCCACGCCGACGACGTGCAGGCCCATCGCCGCCTGAGCCAGTCCACCACCCTGCCCATTGCCGTGGGTGAATCGCTCTACAGCCTGTCGCAATTCAAGGACTACCTTCAGGGCGAGGCCTGCTCCATCGTGCAGGTGGACGTGGGCCGCATCGGCGGCATCACGCCGTGGCTCAAGGTGGCGCACATGGCCGAAGCCTACAACGTGCCGGTGTGCCCGCACTTCCTGATGGAGATCCACGTGGCGCTGTGCTGCGCGGTGCCCAACAGCCGCTGGCTGGAATACATCCCGCAGCTGGACATGGTGACCGAGCACGGCATGCGCATCGAGAACGGCCGCGCCATTGCGTCGGACGCGCCCGGCCTGGGCATCGCCTGGGACTGGGACCGCATCGGCAAGCTGACCCTGCACCGCAGCCGGCACGGTTGAAAGCGCGAGGCGGCCGGCCCATGCGGGCCGACCCGCCCTCACACCGCGGCAACATCCTCCAGGATCATCTCGGCGCCGCGCTCGGCCACCATCATCACCGCCGCCTGGGTGTTGCCCGACACCATCTTCGGCATCACCGAGGCGTCCACCACCCGCAGGCCGGCAATGCCGTTGACCCGCAGGCGCGGATCGGTCACCGCGCCGGCATCCGCGCCCATGCGGCAGGTGCCGATCGGGTGATAGATGGTCTGGCCGTTGCGGCGCGCGAAGTCCAGCCATTGCTCGTCGCTGTCCACATCCGCCCCCGGGCTCAACTCGCTTTCGATATAGCGCTGCATGGCCGGCCGCTGCACGATGCGGCGCGCCACTCGCATGCCGCCCACCAGGCTGTCGCGGTCGATCTGCGCCGACAGGAAGTTGGGCCGGATCGACGGCGCGGCCAGCGGATCGGCCGACTTCAGGTGGATCGACCCGACCGACTCCGGCCGCAATTGCGCCACGCCGATGGTCATGCCCGGCTCGCGGTCGAGGATGCGCTCGGCCGCGTTGGCATAGCTGGCATGCACGAAGAAATACTGCACGTCGGCCGCCGGCAGGTCCGGCGCGCTCTTGACGAAGCCATGCACCAGCCCCGTGCCCAGCGTCAGGATGCCCTTGCGGCGGGTGTAGTAGCGCGCCACCTGTTGCGCCAGGCGCCAGCCGCGCGACATCTCGTTGAGCGTCACGGTGTTCCTGACCCGCCAGTTCATGCGCGTGGCGAAGTGGTCGATGTAGTTCTCGCCCACCTGCGGCTGCGCGTGCACCAGCGGAATGCCGAAGGATTGCAGCAGCGCGGGGTTGCCCACGCCCGACAGCTCCAGCAACTGCGGCGACTGCACCGCGCCCAGGCACAGCAATGTCTCGCGCCGCGCCCGCACGGTGAATTCCTGGCCGTTCTTGCGGTAGGCCACGCCGACGCAACGCTTGCCCTCGAACAGCAGCCGCGTCACGTGCGCGCCGCACTCCACCGTCAGGTTCTTGCGGCCGGCGGCGGGCTTGAGGTAACCGTCGACCACGCTCCAGCGGCGGCCGTGGCGCTGCACCACTTGGTAATAGCCGACCCCGTCCTGGCGGCCGGCGTTGTAGTCCGGGTTGAGCGGCAGGCCATCCTCCTGCGCCGCGCGCAGGAAGGCGTCGGACAGCGCAAAGCGCTCGGCCACTTCCTCCAGGTGCATCGGCCCGGACTTGCCGCGGGTCTCGCCGCCGGGCTCATAGCGTTCAATCTTGCGGAATACCCGCTCGGCGGTGCCGCCGCCCCAGCCGGTGGCGCCGGCGGCCTCCCAGCCGTCGTAGTCCTGCGGCCGGCCGCGCACGTAGATCATGCCGTTGATCAGCGTCGAGCCGCCCAGGCCCTTGCCGCGCGGCACGGCGATGGTGCGGCCGTAGACGTTGTCCTCCGGCTCGGTGGCGAAGCGCCAGTTGTAGTCCGGATTCACCAACAGCTTGGAAAAGCCCGCCGGGATCGAGATCCACATGCTGCGAGCCTCGTGCCCCGCTTCCAGCATCAGCACCCGGTGGCGGCCATCGGCCGTCAGGCGGTTGGCCAGGATGCAGCCGGCGGTGCCGCCGCCCGCGATAATGAAGTCGTAGTCGCCCATCGTCTCGTCCGTCGCCGCCTCAGCCCTGCGCGGCCGGCGCCACGCCCATCATTTCCGCCATCAGCTCGATCTGCCCGGCCAGCATCGGCGCGCCGTAGTGCACCTTGCAGCCGCGCGCCCGCGCCGCCACCAGCAGCGGCGTGTCGGCCGGCTGCATGATGACCTCGCACACCAGTTGGTCCGGCGTCAGCCGCGCCGCGTCCAGCGGCAGCGCGTCGTCCGGTTTCATGCCGAGCGAGGTGCCATTGACCACCAGGTCGTGGCCCGACGGATCGGCCGTGCCGACGCTGATGCGGGCCTCGGGGTGCAGCGACAGGATGCGTGCCTTAAGATCCTCGGCCTTGGCCGGCGTGCGGTTGGCAATCGTCAACCGCGACACGCCCGCCTGCGCCAGCGCGAAGCCGATGGCATTGGCCGCGCCGCCGGCGCCGGCCAGATAGGCGCTCTTGCCCTCGGGCGCCACGCCGTGCGTGCGCAGGCCGCGCACGAAGCCCTCGCCGTCCAGCATGTGCGCCACCAGGCGGCCGTCGGCCTCGCGCCGCACCACGTTGGCCGCGCCGATCTTGCGCGCCACCGGCGTGGCCTCGTCGGCCAGGGCCAGGATCGCCGTCTTGTGCGGCATGGTGACGATCAGGCCGCCCAGGTTCTCCAGCCGCCGCAGTCCGGCCACCACCTCGGCCAGGTTGTCGGGCCGCGCATGGAACGGCACGCAGACGCCGTCGAAGCCGATGCGGGCGAAATGCTCGTTCAGGCGCTGCGGGGTTTTGACGTGGTAGATCGGGTCGGCCAGGATGCCGAACAGGCGGGTGTTGCCGCTGATTTCCTTCATTGCTGTCTCCGTGTCGTGGCGCCACGCCGGGCGCCCTTCAATGCTGTCCTAGCGCCGCACCAATTCCCGCGCCACCGCCTCGATGCCGGCGCCGTCCAGCCGGTAGTGGGCGTACAGCGTGGTGGGCGGGGCGATCAGGCTGTATTCGTCGTAGATGCCATGGCGCCGCAGCCGCGTGCCGCTGCCGGCATCGGCCAGCACCTCGGCCACCGCCGAGCCCAAACCGCCCATCACATTGTGCTCTTCCACCGTCAGCAGGACGGACGCCTGCCCGGCCGCCGCCAGCACCGCCTCGCGGTCCAGCGGCTTGAGGGTGGGCATGTCGATCACGCCCACCGACAGGCCGTCCTCGCGCATCCGGGCGGCCGCTTCCAGCGCCGCGTGCAGCGTGATGCCGCAAGCGATGATGTTCAGGTCGCTGCCGGTTGAGTGGACGATGGCGCGGCCGAACGTGAACGGCGCGCCGTCCTCATAGACCTGCGGATCGCGGCCACGGCCGATGCGGAAGTAGATTGGCTCGGGCCAGTCCACCGAGGCCTTGATGGCGGCGGCCAGTTGCGGACCGTCGGCCGGCGACACCACGGTCAGGCCGGCGATGGCGCGCATGGTGGAGATGTCCTCGGTGGCGTGGTGCGAGGTGCCATAGAAGCCCAGGCTGATGCCGGTGTGATGGCCGATCAGCCGCACCGGCAATTTGGTGTAGGCCACGTCCATGCGGATCTGCTCGCAACACAGCAGACCCAGGAACGAGGCAAAGGTCGCCACGAACGGCATCGCGCCGGTGGTGGCCAGCCCGGCCGCGGCCGACACCATGTTCTGCTCGGAAATGCCGAACTGCACGTAGCGCTCGGGATAGGACGAGGCGAAGCGGTTCAGGCCGTTGGAATACTGCAGGTCGGCCGAGCCGGCCACCACCGGATGCCCGGCCCGCGCCAGGTCGATCAGCGCGTCGGAAAGATACGACAGCCCGGGGTTCACCGCGTTCAGCGCGCGGTACTGCCAGGAATCGGGGGAAAGCGTCTGTGCCTGTGCCATTCAGATCTCGCGGGTCATGATTTCGTCGATGGCGGCCTGCGCGTCCTGCGGCGCCAGGTAGCCCAGATGCCAGCCGGGTTCGGTCTCCATATAGGAAACGCCCTTACCCTTGATGGTTTTGGCGATGACGCAGGCCGGCCGCTCGCGCGCCTCGTCCGCGCGCAGCCGCCGCAGCAGCGCGGTCAGCGCCACCAGGTCGTGGCCGTCGACCTCGTGCACCTCCCAGCCGAAGGCCTGCCACTTGTCGCGCAGCGATTCCACGCCGATCACGTCGTCGACCTTGCCGTCGAGCTGGTAGCCGTTGCGGTCGATGATGGCGACCAGGCGCGACAGCTTGTGGTGCGCGGCGAACAACGCCGCTTCCCACACCTGCCCTTCCTGCATCTCGCCATCGCCCAGCATCACGAACACGTTGAAGTCTCGCTGGCTCATGCGGCCGCCCAGCGCCATGCCGGCGCCGTTGGAGAGCGCGTGGCCGATGGAGCCGGAACTGAAATCGACGCCCGGCACCTTGGTCATGTCGGGGTGGTCGCCCAGCGGGCTGCCCAGGCGGGTGTAGCCGTCCAGCAGTTCATGCGGGATGAAGCCATGGTCGGCCAGCACCGGGAACAGCCCCACCGCGGCGTGGCCCTTGCCCATCAGGAAGCGGTCGCGGTCCGGCCAGGCCGGCTCGCCCGGGCGCAGCCGCATCACGTCGTAGTACAGCGCGGCAAAGATCTCGGCGCACGAAAAGACCGAGCTGTAGTGCCCGACCTTGGCGATCTCGATCAGCCGGATGGTTTCCAACCGGATGTGGCGGGCCTTTTCCCGCAGCATCCGGACCTCGTCTTCGCTTGGGTCTCCCCGGTCCTGGCGCATGGCGTCTCCTTCGCTTATCAAAATATATGATATATAATATACCCATCGCGCTTGAATTGGCCAGGGCGGGATAGAATTCAGCCGGGCGCCGTTTCACGGCCTCCGCCATTCCATCGAACCCAAGCCTCGACCGTCATGCCCAGCCTTAAACCGGTAAAAAAAGAGAACCTCTCCGTCAAGGTCTACAACGAGATCCGTAACGCCCTGATCAACGGGCAGTACGAACCCGGAGAGCGCCTCATCATTGGCGAGCTGGCCCAGGAAATGGGCGTCTCGATCACGCCCGTGCGCGAGGCCATCTTCCGCCTCATCAGCGAACAGGGCCTGGAAATGCAGGCCGCCACCGCGGTCTACGTGCCCTACGTCAATTCGGAAAAGCTGCGCGAGATCCAGCAGATCCGCTTCCACCTGGAAGGCATGGGCGCGGCCGAGGCCGCCAGGAACATCACGCGCAAGCAACTGGACAACCTGATCGCGCTGCAGAAGGACTTCATCTCCTGCACCTCGACCGATCCCAAGCGCGCCAGCTACCTGAACCGCAAGTTCCACTTCGGCATCCTGGAAGCCAGCAACAAGCCCATCCTGCGCAATACCGTGGAATCGTTCTGGGTCATCACCGGCCCGATCCTCAAGGTGTTCCACATCAAGACGGCCGGGCTGGACTACTCCCAGGACGAACACCGCCACGAGGCCGTGCTGGCCGCGCTGGAGGCGCGCGACCCCGAAGCCGCCACCAAGGCGATCCAGGCCGACCTGGTGTGGGGCGGCAAGATCATGATCGACTGGCTGGTCGAACGCGAAAAAGAACTCGACTACCGCCCGCCCGGGCCTCGCAAATAGGAAGACTCGATGCTGAAGATTTTCGGCGCTCCCGGCCGCTACATCCAGGGAGCCGGCGCGCTCGACGCGCTGGGCGGATACGCCGCCCTGTTCGGCCGCCGCGCCGCCCTGGTCATCGACCGCTACGTGCAGGGCGTGCTGGGCCCGAGAATCGAGGCATTGTGCGGTGCCCACGGCGTGGCGCTGACGGCCCTGCCGGTCGAAGGCGACATCACGCCCGAATTGATCGCGGCGCTGCGCGCGCAGGCCGCGGCCGCCGGCGTCGACATGGTGATCGCGGTGGGCGGCGGCAAGGCGCTGGACGCCGGCAAGGCGGTGGCCAAGGCCGAGCACTGCCACCTGGTCACGGTGCCCACGGTGGCCTCGAACGATGCCCCCACCAGCAAGAACTACGTGCTGTACGACGCCCATCACAACCTCCTGGCGGTCGAGCACATGCTGTTCAACCCCACCATCGTGCTGGTCGACACCGCCGTCATCGCCACCGCGCCGGCGGCGTTCTTCCGCGCCGGCCTGGGTGACGCCATCTCCAAGAAATTCGAAGCCGAACAATGCGCCCGCAACGGCGGACGCAACATGTACGACGGCGTCCCGCCGCTGACGGCCCAGCTGATCGCCGACGGTTGCCTGCGCACGCTGCTGGCCGACGGCGCCGACGCGCTGGCGGCGGCCGGCAGCGGCCAGCCCACGCCCGCCTTCGAACGGGTGGTGGAAGCCATGATCCTGATGAGCGGCCTGGGCTTCGAGAGCGGCGGCCTGTCCATCGCCCACGCCCTGACGCGCGGCCTGCCGAAGATCGCCGGCCTGGCCAGCGCGCCGCACGGCCTGCAGGTGGCCGTCGGCCTGCTGGTGCAGCTGGACCTGGAGGCGCGCCAGGACGGCATGCTGGCCACCCTGACGCAGTGGTATGAACAGGTGGGGTTGCCCACCACGCTGCAAGCGCTGGGCGCGGCCGCGCCGTCCGACGCCGAACTGGCGCGGGCGGCCGAGTTGACGCTGGCCGCGCGCCATGCCGCCAATTTCGATCGTCCGCTGGACATCAAGACCCTCGTCGCCGCCTTGCGCCGCCACGCCTGACGCCCCGCCGCTCGCGCCGGCGGCCTCCCGCGGGCGGCGCCCGGGAGCGCCGCGACCCGCATCCGGCGGGCCGCGCGCCGCCCCATCAGCGGGGGCATCGGCCCGGCGGCGGCGCGCACGCCCTTGCCCGGATTGGCGTCAGAACGCCACGTTGTCGCCGCCCTTCAGGCCCAGCTTGGCGCGGGTATCGGCGGGCGTGGCCACTTCCAGGTTGAGCGCCTCCAGGATGGTGCGGATGCGTTCGACCTGCGAGCGGTTCGACTCGGCCAGCTGGCCCGGCCCGATCCACAGCGAATCCTCCAGCCCCACCCGCACGTTCGAGCCCATGGCCGCGCCGATGGTGGCCAGCGGCATCTGGTTGCGGCCGGCGCCCAGGATCGACCATTCGTATTCATTGCCGAACAGGCGGTCGGCGGTGCGCTTCATGTGCATCAGGTCTTCGGGGTGCGGGCCGATGCCGCCCAGGATGCCGAACACCGACTGGATGAACGGCGGCGACTTCACCAGGCCGCGGTCCACAAAATGCGCCAGGTTGTACAGGTGGCTGATGTCGTAGCACTCGAACTCGAAGCGGGTGCCGTTGGCGTTGCCCAGCTCCAGGATCGATTCGATGTCCTGGTAGGTGTTGCGGAAGATCAGCGAACGGCTGTTCTCCAGGTGCTCGCGCTCCCACTCGTGCTTGAAGTCCTGGAAGCGGCCCAGCATCGGGAACAGGCCGAAGTTCATCGAGCCCATGTTCAGCGACGCCAGCTCCGGCTTGAAGGTGGTGGCCGGCCGCATGCGTTCCTGCACCGTCATGTGCGGGCTGCCGCCGGTGGTGATGTTGATGATGGCGTCGGTCTCGGCCTTGATGCGCTTGAGGAATGGCTCGAACAGCGCCGGGTCCTGCGACGGCTTGCCGGTCTGCGGGTCGCGCGCATGCAGGTGCAGCACGGCGGCGCCGGCGCGGGCCGCGCCGATGGCGGCCTCGGCGATCTCGTCGGCCGTCACCGGCAGGTGCGGCGACATGCTGGGCGTGTGGATGGCGCCCGTCACGGCGCAGGTGATCACGACTTTCTGCTTGGCTTTAGCCATTTTCGTCTCCGTTGTCTTGCTGTTGCTTGTGGCGCATCAGGCGCATCAGTTGCTCGTCGCGCCAGTAGCGGCGCGCCGTCAGCTCATCGGCCGGCAGCAGGCCGCGCCGCTCGGCCGCCAGGGCCTTGACCAGCGCGCCGTCCCAGGGCACGGGTTCGCGCTGGCTGGCGCCGATGGATTGGTACAGCCCGCCGTAGCGCGCGCAGTAGTCGGCAATGCCGCCGGGCGCGTTCAGGTCGATGGTCTCGAACGGCCCCATGAACGACCAGCGCAGGCCCAGGCCGTCCTTGACCGTGGTGTCGATGTCCTCGGCGCTGGCGATGCCGGCGGCGGCCAGGCGGAAGGCCTCGTGCAGCAGCGCGCCCTGCAGGCGGTTGAGGATGAAGCCTTCGATCTCGCGCCGCATCGTCACCGGCTTCTGGCCGATATCCAGCATGATGTCGCGCGCCGCCTGCATGGCGGCCTCGCTGGTCCAGGGCGCCGGGCACAGCTCCACCACCGGGATCAGGTAAGGCGGATTGACCGGATGCGCCACCAGGCAGCGGTGGCGGCCGGGCAGGCCTTCGGTGAATTCGCTGGCGGGAATGCTGGAAGTGGAACTGCCGATGATGGCGTCGGGATCGGCCGCCGCGTCCAGCTGCGCGAACAGATCGCGCTTCAGATCCCGCCGCTCGGGCGAGTTCTCCTGGATGTAGCGGGCGCCGGCCAGCGCTTCGGGCAGGCTGGCGGCCACTTCGATGCGGGCGGCGGCCACCGCCGCGTCGCGCAGCAGGCCGTGCGCCTGCAATGCATCGAGCTGGCGCCGGATCAGCGCGCCGGCCTCGGCCAGCATGGCGGCGTCGACGTCGTACAGCCGCACCTGCCAGCCCTGGCGCGCGAACACGATGGCCCAGGCCTGGCCGATCAGGCCGGTGCCGATGATGGCGGCGCGGCGCCGCCGCGGATCGGCCGCCATCAGTAGAGCTTCTGCGTGAAGCCGTCCACCACGATGGCCTGCCCCGTGACGCTGCGGGCGGCCTCGCTGGCGTTGAACAGCACCATGTTGGCGATGTCGCGCGCGGTGACCATGCGGCCCAGCGCCGCCTGGTTCTCGTAGAGCGCGGCGATTTCCTCGACCGGCTTGTCCAGCGTCCTGGCCTTGGCCTCGATCACGGCGCGGATGCGCGGGCCTTCGACCGCGCCCGGCAGGATGGCGTTGACGCGGATGCCGTGGCCGCCCAGCTCGATCGCCAGCGACTTGGTGAAGCCGATCACCGCCCACTTGGACGCCGAATAGACCGAGCGCCCGGCAAAGCCCAGGTGCCCGGCGGCCGACGACAGGTTGATCATGACGCCGGCGCGCGACAGCTTGAGCAGCGGGATGGCCTGGCGCGCGCACAGGAACTGGCCGGTGATGTTGACCGCCAGGGTGCGATCCCAGTCGGCCTTGGAGAGCGTCTCGACGAAACCGGTGGGGCCGGCCACGCCGGCGTTGTTGACCAGGATGTCCAGGCCGCCCAGCTGCTGGCGCACGGCGTCGAACAGGGCGGCCACGCTGTCTTCATCCGACACGTCGGCATGCACCGCGCGCACGCCGGGCAATTCGGCCGGCAGCGCGGCCAGCCGCTCGCGGTTGACATCGCACACCAGCACCGACGCCCCGGCCCGGTGGAACACCTGCGCCATTTCCAGGCCCAGCCCATCGGCGCCGGCGGTGATCAGTACCTTTTTTCCGGCGAAATCCACTTCCTCGAACATGCTCTTTGTCTCCTGGATTCTTATGCTCAAACGCCTTTTGATCATATAGGATATATGATTCAAAGGGGAGTTTTATTGCCATCAACGCAGCCATGAAAAGGTCCGCGAAACAGCGTCCGGACAGCGAAATCCGCCCTGCCGCGCAGCGGAAAACTGCCCGCAAACGCTTTATTCATGCGGCTTGAGGGAAATCCCCGATTCAGCCGGCCAAGTCCGGCACTAGAATCCAGGACGAGGTTCTCACACCCCGCCGGCTCATATATCATATATTCAAAAACAGACGGACGACTCAGACAACAGTCCGCATCCAAACCCACAAAGGAGCGTAGACAGTGTTCAAGATCAAACAATTCGCCATCGCGCTGGGCCTGTGCGGCGTCATGGCCAGCGGCACCGCGGCGGCCGACATGAAAGTGGGCGCGCTCTTCCCGTTCAGCGGCGCGCTGGCGCTGCTGGGACAGGAGAGCTATCGCGGCCTGGAACTGGCCGTCAACGAAATCAATGCCGCCGGCGGCATCAACGGCGAGAAGATCCAGATCATCAAGGCCGACGCGGTCGACCCGACCCAGGCGGTGTCCGAGACCAAGCGATTGATCTCATCGAACGTGGTCGGCGTGTTCGGCAGCTACGCCTCGGGCATCTCGTACGCGGCCTCGCCCGTGACCGAACTGGCCGGCGTGCCCTACTTCGAGCTGGGCGCCACCGCCCACAAGATCACCACGCGCGGCTACAAGTACCTGTTCCGCAGCAACCCCAACACCGCGCTGTACGGCGTGTCGGTGGTCAACGCGCTGCACGACATCATCGGGCCGGGCATGGGCCTGAACCCGAAGGAAGTGCGCATCGGCATCATCCACGAGGACGGCCCCTACGGCACCGACGTGGCCGCCACCGAGAAAAAGCGCGCCCAGGAACTCGGCTACACCGTGGCCGAGGTGCTGCCCTATTCGGCCAAGACGGTCGACCTGTCCTCGCTGATCCTGCGCCTGAAGGGCGCCAAGGTCGACGTGGTGCTGCAGACCGCCTACCAGAACGACGCCATCCTGTACTTCAGCCAGGCGCGCGCCGCCGGCTTCAAGCCCAAGGTGGTGATCGGCGCCGGTGGCGGCTATTCGCTGGCCGACACCGCCAAGGCCGTGGGCGCCGACATGAACGGCGTGTTCGACCTGGACTTCCCGCAATCGTCCATCAATCCGGCCGGCGCGCCCGGCCTGGACAAGTTCCTGGAAGCCTACAAGACCACCTACAAGAGCGATCCGCAGTCCGGCCACAGCCTGACCAACTACGTCGGCGCCAAGGCCTTCTTCGAAGCCATCGCCAACGCCAAGTCGACCGACAAGGACAAGATCCGCGCGGCCGTGCTGGCGTACAAGAAGCCGGCCGGCCAGACCGCCAACGGCTGGGCCTTCGACTTCGGCGAGGATGGCCAGAACAACGCCTCGACCTTCTACGTGATGCAGTGGCAGGATGGCAAGCTGGTCACCATCGCGCCTGACAACCTCGCGCTGGGCAAGCCCGTCTTCAAGAAATAGAACGCCGGGGCCGCCACCCGGCAGGCCCGGCACGGCAAGCCAGCAAACCGGACGCTCGGGGGCGTCCGGCGTTTCACTGGGGCCCGCGGCCCCGGCCCCGCCGGCGACGGCGCGCGGCCGGGACGCGCCCCGTTCCAAGAGGTTGCACCATGGATATCTTCATTCAACTGGTCATCAACGGCCTGTTGCTGGGCGGCGCCTATACCATCATCAGCCTGGGGCTGACGCTGATCTTCGGCGTGGTCCGCGTCGTCAATTTCGCGCATGGCGAATTCCTGATGATCGGCATGTACGCGGTCTACCTGATCGCGGCGCAGTTCGGCGTGCACCCGTACATCGGCCTGGTGCCGGTGGCGGTCATCCTGTTCGCGCTGGGCGCGCTGACGCAGAAAGGCATCATCCAGCCGCTGCTCAACGCCGACCAGCACATCCAGATCTTCGCCACGGTGGGCGTGTCCACCATCCTGCTGAACCTGGCGCTGGTGATCTTCGGCGCCAACGTGTTCCGCGCCCCGGTGCAACTGGGCACCAGCACCCTGGACGTCGGCAACTACTCCATGGTCACCGGCCAGTTGGTGACCTTCGTGGTCGGCCTGAGCCTGGCCGTGCTGTTGCACCTGTTCATGCACCGCACCTACCTGGGCCGCGCGCTGCGGGCGGTGGCGCAGCACCGCTACGCCGCCACGCTGATGGGGGTGAACGTCAACAACGTCTACGCCATCGCCTTCGGCCTGGGCACCGCCTTCGTCGGCATCGCCGCGGGCCTCCTGGCGCCGCAGTATCCGGTGTTCCCGACGGTGGGCACGTACTTCGTGCTGACCGCCTTCGTGATCGTGGTGCTGGGCGGCCTGGGCAGCCTGTACGGCGCGGTGGCCGGGTCCATGATCATCGGCATCGTCGATACGCTGGCCGGCTACTACATCGCCCCCGACCTGAAAGAGGTCGTCTATTTCGGGATCTTCCTCTTGATCCTTGTCCTGCGTCCGACCGGCCTGTTCGGCGTCGGCACAGAGTGATCAGAGCCACAAGGAGCGAGACGTGTTTCCCGACTTTCGAAGCCCCAAAGCCTACGTCAGCCTGATTCTGCTGATCGTCATGTTCATCGTGCCCGTCGCCACGGGCACGCCGTTCTGGACCAACCTGTTCGTCCTGCTGTTCGTCTTTTCCGCGCTGTCGGTGGCCTGGAACATCGTCGGCGGCTACGCCGGCCAGCTGTCGCTGGGCCACGCGGTGTTCTACGGCATCGGCGGCTACACCGCCACCCTGCTGACGCAGAACTTCGGCATCTCGCCGTGGTTCGGGATGCTGGTGGGCGCGGCCATCTCGGCCGTGGTGGCCATCATCATCAGCTATCCCACGCTGCGGCTGCGCGGGCCGTTCTTCGCGCTGGCCACCATCGCCATCCTGGAAGTGGTGCGGCTGCTGGTGATCCACGAGGAAAGCTGGACTGGCGGCTCCAGCGGCATCAGCCTGCCGCTGAACATCGGCTGGGCCTGGATCGTGTTCCGCGAGAAGATCAACTACGTGATCATCGCCTTCGGGCTGTTCCTGCTGGTGACCTGGGTGTCGTGGACCATCCGCAAGTCGCGCATCGGCCATTACCTGATCGCCATCCGCGAACGCGAGGACGCGGCGCTGGCCGTGGGCATCCACACGGTGCGCGTCAAGATCATCGCCGCGGTGGTGTCGGCCATGCTGACCAGCATTATCGGCACCTTCCACATCACCTACCTGACCTTCGTCGATCCCAGCTCGGCGTTCTCGCTGGAACTGTCGATCCAGGTGGCGATGTTCGCGCTGATCGGCGGCCTGGGCACGGTGGCCGGCCCCATCGCCGGCACTTTCCTGGTGCTGCCGATCGCCGAGCTGGCGCGCGGCTGGCTGTCCAGCGTGGGCAACGGCATGCACGGGCTGATCTACGGCCTGATCCTGGTGGCGGTGGTGCTGACCATCCCGCGCGGCCTGGCCGGCGCCTTCGGTCCGGCCATCGAGCGCGCCCTGGCGCGGCTGCCCTACCTGGGCACGCCGCGCGCCCGGCGCCAGCTGGTCGAGGCGGCCCGCCCGACCGACGCGGCGCGGCGCGAGCAGCCGGTGCTCAAGGCCGAGAACCTGTTCAAGAGCTTCGGCGGCCTGCGCGCCACCAACGACGTGTCGCTGACGCTGAACCAGTACGAGATCCTGGGCATGATCGGCCCCAACGGCGCCGGCAAGACCACGGTGTTCAACCTGCTGTCGGGCTTCCTGTCGCCGGACAAGGGCGCGGTGTCGATGGTCGACGCCAAGGGCAACTGGGTCTCGTGCAGCACGCCGGACCAGTTCGCGCACCAGGGCCTGGGCCGCACCTTCCAGATCGCCAAGCCGTTCACCGGCCTGACGGTGCTGGAGAACATCATGCTGGGCGCCTTCATCCGCACGTCCGACCGCGAGGAGGCCGAGCAGATCGCGCTCAAGGTGGCCGAGGAAACCGACCTGCTCAAGTACCTGAACACCGAGGCCCGCAGCCTGACGGTGGGCGGCATGAAGCGGCTGGAGATCGCCCGCGCCCTGGCGATCCGGCCGCGCATCCTGCTGCTGGACGAGGTCATGGCGGGGCTGAACCCCACCGACATCGAGAAGTCGATCAAGATGATCCGCCGCATCCGCGATTCGGGCGTGTCGGTGCTGCTGATCGAGCACATGATGCAGGCCACCATGGCGCTGTCGGACCGCATCATCGTGCTGAACGAAGGCGCGGTGCTGGTGAGCGGCGCCCCCAAGGACGTGGTCGAGAACCCCGCCGTCATCGAGGCCTATTTGGGCAAGGAGTACCAGGATGCTTAAGGTTTCGGATCTGTCGTCGGGCTACGGCAAGAGCCAGGTGCTCAACGGCCTGAACTTCGAGGTCAATGCCGGCGAGATCGTGACGCTGATCGGCGCCAACGGCGCCGGCAAGACCACCACCCTGAAGACGCTGTGCGGCGTGGTTCCCGCCACCGCCGGCCGGGTCGAGTTCGAGGGCCTCGACCTGACCAACCGCACGCCCTACGACATCGTCGACGCCGGGATCACCATGATTCCCGAGGGCCGCCAGCTGTTCCCGCACTTCACGGTGCGCGACAACCTGCTGATGGGTTCGTACAAGCGCGCCGCCCGCCCCATCGTGCAGCGCAAGCTGGAGGAAGTGCTGCAGATCTTCCCGCGGGTGCGCGAGCGCCTGGGCCAGTACGCCGGCTCGCTGTCCGGCGGCGAGCAGCAGATGGTGGCGATCGCGCGCGGCATGATGGCCGACCCCAAGCTGCTGGTGTTCGACGAGCCTTCGCTGGGCCTGTCGCCGCTGCTGGTGCAGCAGATGTTCGACATCATCCGCGACGTCACCTCGCACGGCGTCACGGTGCTGCTGGTGGAGCAGAACGTGTTCCGCACGCTGCGCCTGGCCGACCGCGGCTACGTGCTGGAGAACGGCGCCATCGTGCGCACGGGCACCGGCGCCGAGCTGCTGGCCGACCCCCATGTCAAGAAGGCCTATCTGGGCCACTGAAATCCGAAGGACCGCATTCATGTCTCTACGCTGCACATTCATCGACCACGGCACCGGCGGCGCGCCCGATTGCCTGCGCCTGGCCGAACGCGAGATGGCCGCGCCCGCCGGCCGCCAGGTGCTGATCGAGGTCGCCTACGCCGGCGTCAACCGCCCCGACGTGCTGCAACGCTCGGGCTCGTATCCGCCGCCGCCCGGCGCCTCGCCCTACCTGGGACTGGAGGTCGCCGGCACCATCGTCGCCGTCGGTCCCGACGCCACGCGCTGGCAGGTCGGCGACCGGGTCTGCGCGCTGACGCCCGGCGGCGGCTACGCCCAGTACTGCCTGGCCGACGAACGCCACTGCCTGCCGGTGCCGCGCGGCCTGGACCTGCTGTCCGCCGCCGCCATCCCGGAAAACTATTTCACCGTCTGGACCAACGTGTTCGAGCGCGCCCGCCTCGCGGCTGGCGAGAAGTTCCTGGTGCACGGCGGCTCAAGCGGCATCGGCCTGACCGCGATCCAGCTGGCGCGCGCCTTCGGCGCCGAGGTCTGGACCACGGTGGGCAACCAGGAAAAGGCCGAGGCCTGCCTTAAGGCCGGCGCGCAGCACGCGCTGATCTACCGCGACACCGACTTCGAGGCCGACATCCGCCAGGCCACCGGCGGCCAGGGCGTGGACGTGATCCTGGACATGGTCGGCGGCGCCTACATCAACAAGAACATCCGCCTGCTGGCGGTGAATGGCCGGCTGGTGCAGATCGCCTTCCTGGAAGGCAGCAAGGCCGAAATCGACGCCCTGCCCATCATGACCAAGCGGCTGTCGTTCACCGGCTCCACCCTGCGTCCGCGTTCCGACGAAGACAAGGGCGCCATCGCCCAGGCGCTGGCCGACAAGGTGCTGCCGCTGATGGAACAGGGGCGCTGCCTGCCGCTGATCCACCAGGTGTTCCCGCTGGAACAGGCGGCCCAGGCCCACGCGCTGATGGAAAGCAGCCGGCACATCGGCAAGATCATGTTGAAGGTGCGGGCATGAGCGCGCGCTTCCAGGATCAGGTCATCATCGTCACCGGCGCCGTCGGCGGCATCGGTTCGGCCATCGTCGAGGGTTTCCTGGCCGAAGGCGGCAAGGTCGGGCTGATCGACTTCAATTCGCAGGGCGGCCAGGCCTACGAGAAGGAGCTGAAGAAGCGCGGCCACGCCGTGAGCTTCGTGCATGCCGACGTCTCGCATTTCGACCAGTGCCAGGCCGCCTACGAGCGCATCACGCGCGACCTGGGGCCGGCCACCATCCTGGTCAACAACGTCGGCATCTCGCCCAAGACCGACGGCCGCGCGCTGAAGGTGTGGGAGATGACGCCGGGCGAATGGGACAAGGTGGTGGCGGTCAACCTGAACAGCGTGTTCTACATGACCCACCTGGCCACGCCGCACATGGTGCGCCAGCGCCAGGGACGCGTGATCAACATGTCGTCGGTGGCGGGCAAGGCCTATTGCGACATCGTCGCCGCGCACTACGCCGCCACCAAGGCGGCGCTGCTGGGCCTGACGCGCCACTGGGCCGCGGAACTGGGCGAGCACGACGTCACCGTCAACGGCCTGGCGCCGGGGCGCATCAGCACGCCGCTGCTGAAAAGCGTGCCCAAGGAGATCAACGACGCGGTGGCCGAGGTCACCGCGCTGCGCCGGCTCGGCACGCCCGAGGAAGTGGCGGACGCCTGCCTGTTCTTCGCGTCGGACCAGGCGCGGTTCGTGACCGGGCAGGTGCTGGACGTGGCGGGCGGCTGGCTGATGACCTAGACCGCCGGGGCGTTGCCTTTCCTGGCCTGCGCGGCGCCCGCCTGGCGGCGGGCATCCGCGCTCAGAAGTCCATGCTGGCGCTCAGCGAGAACGTGCGCGGGCCGCCCAGCACCAGGTAGCCGTTGCCCGGGTAGCCGCCCACCGACGACCAGTAGTTGCGGTTGGCGATGTTCTCGACGCGGGCGCGCAGCGTCACCACGTGGCCGTCGACGTCCATCATGTAGCGTAGGCCGGCGTCGAAGCGGGTCCAGCCGGGCACCTTGAGGGTGTTGGCGTCGTCCGCATAGGAGGCGCCGGTGTAGACCACGCGCCCATCCACCGTCAGGCCCTGCACGCCGGGAATGTCCCATTCCGCGCCCAGGTTGGCCTGGAAGCGCGGCACGCCGATGACCCGGTTGCCGTCGATGGCGCTGTTGCCGGTGGAGCGCTGCTTGGCGTCCAGGAAGGTCATGCCGCCCAGCACGCGCACGCGGTTGACGGGTTCGCCGAACACCGTCAGTTCGATGCCCTGGTGGCGGTCCTTGCCGGAGGCGGTGAATGCGTTGCTGGCGTTGTAGGCCGCGCGCGGCTTGTCGGTGGAGAACAGCGCCAGGCCGGCGCCCAGGCCGCCGCCGTCGTACTTGACGCCGATCTCCTTCTGCTTGGACACGTAGGGCTGCAGACTCTGGCCGGCGTTGGGCACGGGCTTGCCGTTGGCCGTCTGCGGCGCCGTATCGCCGGCCACCAGGGCTTCGATGTAGTTGGCGTACAGCGACACGCTCGGCGCCACCTTGAAGACGATGCCGGCGGCCGGCGAGTTGCGGCTGGCGTCGTAGGCGCTTTGCTCCTTGCCGGTGTTGTAGGCGTAGTCACGCTGCGACAGGCGCTGGTGGCGGATGCCCAGCGTCAGCAGCACCTTGTCGTCCAGGAACGACATGGTGTCGCCGAACGCATAGCTGCTCAGGCGGGTGCGGCCCTGCAGCGCCGGATCGTCCAGGTCGTTGCCGAACAGCGCCTTGGAGCCGTAGGCGGGACGGTCGTAGCTGACCGGGTCGTAGATGTTGGTCGGGAAGGTGTTCAGGTAGTCCATGACGTACGCGTTCTTCTTCTTGAGATCGAAGAAGGACGCGGACGCGACGAATTCGTGGCCGACCGGGCCGGTGCGCACCTTGGCGCGCAGGCCCAGTTCGCCCGTGTTCACGCTGTCTTCACGGGTATTGTCGAAACGATAGAAGTTGCCGTCGCCCGTGCTGCCATTGGTCACGGTGACGTTGCCGAGCGAATTGGCCTCGTCGCTGCGGCGCATGCCGAAGGCGGCCCAGCCGGTCAGCTTGTCGCTGAAATCGTGCTCGGCGCGCACCGTGCCGAACACATCGCGTTCGTTCGAGTACGACCAGGGTTGGGCGTAGTTGGAACTGGCATCCGGAGCGTCCGGCACGCTGGTCACGCCGCGCAGCGTGACGTTCGGCCGCGCGCGCTTGAGCTTGTTCTCCTGCCAGCCGATATCCGCCGACAACCGCGTGTCGGCCGAGCGCCAGTCCAGGCCCAGCGACACCAGGCTGGTGCGGGAATGCTCGTCATCGATGCCGGTGTCGCCGCTGCGGTTGGCCACGTTCAGGCGGATGCCGGTGCTGTCGTCCGGCCCGAAACGGCGCGCGATGTCGGTCGACACGGAGAACTGGCCGCCGCTGGACACGCCGGTGGTGAAGCGGGTGAGCGGCTCGTTGGGCGCGCGCTTGGGCACCAGGTTGATGACGCCGCCGATGCCGCCGCCACTGGGCGCCGCCCCCGTCAGGAAGGCCGACGCCCCGCGCAGCACTTCGACGCGCTCGAACAGTTCGGTGGCGATGTACTGGCGCGGCAGCAGGCTGTACAGGCCGTTGTAGGCCACGTCATCGGAGCTCAGAATGAAGCCGCGGATGAAGTACGACTCCTGGAAGTTGCCGAAGCCGCGCGCCACGCGCACGCCGGCATCGTTCTGCAACACGTCGCCGACGCTGCGCGCCTGCTTGTCCTGGATCAGCTCGTTGGTGTAGCTGGTGACGCTGAACGGCGTGCTCATGATGTCTTGCGTGCCCAGCACGCCGACGCGGCCGCCGCGGGCCACCTGGCCGCCGGCATAGGGCTGGGCCAGGCCGCCGGCCGAGGCGTCGGCGCTGGCCTCGACCTTGATCGCTTCCATCGAGACGACGGAACCGTCGGCGGCGGGCGCGGCGGACTGGGCGTGGACGATGGCGGTGTACGGCAGGGCCGCAACCACGCACGCAAGAGTTCGTATTTTCATATCGGGAGTCAGTAGGCGGGCGCTTCGCGAGAAGCTGGGAATCGCAAAAATCCCGATGGGGGGTCACGCGGGTAACGGCTTGCCACTCGAACTGCGGCAGGGCCGGTCGTGCCGGCCTTGTCGAGCCCGTTCACCATGGGAGGGATTGAGATCGTGCGTTTTGAATTCTATATAAAGAGAAATCATTCTCATTGCGTCCCTTATATAGAAAGCCATTTTGTTGCCATCACACAACAGATCTGTCCCCTATCCTGACAGCCCGCTGTCACCGGGCGGCGCCTTGCTCAGCCCGGCACGCCGCTCTCCTGGCGCAGCTGGCCGAAGTCGCCCGCTTCGTAGGCCGCGACGGCCTGCGCCAGGGCGCGCGCGTCCGTCATGACGAAGGGGCCGCGCTGGATCACCGGCTCGTCGATGGCCGCTCCGGCCACCAGGATGAAGTGCGCCGGCGCGCCCGCCGCCAGGAGTTGAAGAAAGCCGTCGCGGTCCGCCGTGGCGGTCAGCGCCGCGCCCGGGGGCAGGACGGCGAAATCGGGATCGGCCGCGCGCCGACCGGTCGTCGCCGCGCGCCCGGCGGGGCGGAACCGTGCCGCCGGAATGACCGGCGCCGCTTCTACCGGCGGTCGCGGCGGCGGCGTGGTCTCATGCCGTGCCCGCACGCCCAGTTCCCCCTGCGCCGCGTACAACCATGCGTTCCAGCCCGCAGGCAGCGGCACCAGGCGCGACGCTCCCGGCCGCAGCCAGCCGTCCAGGATGAGCAGCGGCTCGGGCGTCGCCAGCGGCGCGTCCCAGCCGTCGTAGCGGCCCGACACCACCCGCACCCGGCCCGCATCGCTTTGCAGCACCGGCATTTCCCAGCCCCGCACCAGCGTTGCCGATGGTGGCATCGATTTCAGTCGCGCCGGCAGGTTGACGTACAACCGCAGGCCATTGAGCCGCGCCGCGCCCACCAATTCGTGGCCGTGCACGATGCCGCGGCCGGCCACTGTCCAGTGCAGGTCGCCCGCCCGGGCTTCGTGTTCGTTGTCCAGGCTGTCGCGGATGCGCAGGCCGCCTTGGGTGTCTTCCAGCAGCAGCGTCACCGTCGATATGCCGGCGTGAGGGTGCGGCGCGACCGCCGGCCCGGTCATGATGAAGTGGTCCACCAGCACCAGCGGCGACATGCCCTGGGGGAAATCGGAATGCCGAAAATGCCGGTACGAACAGATGTCGCCCTCGGGTTCGAACGGGCGGGCGACGGGCGGGCTGAGGCGGATGGTCAAGGATGTATGGCCTGATGACAAATTGGCGCAGAGCTTATGGGTTCCGCCACCGGCACAGTAGAGCCAAATTTCAGGAATAATTGTCCTGCGCTACAGGACAATCACTCGCCCAGCCCCCATGCATTCCTATATCCATCACCTCGACGATCTGCTGCTTTTCACCGAGGTGGTGGAAAAAGGCGGCTTTTCCGCCGCCGCCCGCGTGCTCAACATGCAGCGCTCCAAGCTCAGCCGGCGCGTGGCCGAGCTGGAGGCGCGCCTGGGCCTGCGGCTGCTCCAGCGCAACACGCGGCGGGTCTCGCTCACGCCCATGGGTGAACAGATCTACGTGCATGCGCTGGCGATGGCGCGCGAGGCCCGCAGCGCCTTCGACCTGGCGGCCGCCATGGGCGACACGCCCAGCGGCCTGCTGCGCATGACGGCGCCCTCGGCGCTGGCGGTGACGCTGCTGGGCGAACTGGTGGCTCGCTTTTGCCTGCAGCATCCCGGCGTGCGGGTGCTGCTGGACACCCGCGACCAGGTCATCGACCTGGTGGGCGAAGGCTACGACCTGGCCTTCCGCGCCCAGGGCGCCTCGCTCACCGACTCGCGGCTGGTGGCGCGCGAACTGGCGCCGGTGCCGCTGATCCTGGTCGCAGCCCCCGCCATGGCCCGGGCCGCGCCGCGCCATCCGCGCGACCTGAACGCGCTGCCGCTGCTGGCCCATGCGACCCAGGACAGCCCGCAGAGCTGGCACTTCGTCGGCCCGGCGGGCGAGGCCGAATCGATCGAATTCCGCCCCCGCTGCCTCAGCAGCAACCTGGCGGCGCTGCGCGAAATGGCGCGCGCCGGACTGGGGGTGGCGCTGCTGCCGCACTACCTGTGCGCAGGCTCCCTGGCCAAAGGCGACCTGGCGCAATTGCTGCCCGCCTGGCGCGCCGCGCCGGCACGCATCTACGCCGTCATGCCCGCCCGCCGCGGCGCGCCCTTGGCCTTGCGGCGCTTCCTGGATTTCGCGGCCGCCGAAATGCCGGCGTTGCTGGCCTGACGCGCGCCTCTCAATCCAGGCGGATATGGTTGGCCTGGATCACCCCATTCCAGCGCTCGCGATCCTCGGCCAGATAGGCGTCGACCTCGGCCTGGCCGCGCGGCGCCTGGATCACCAGGCCTTGCGCCTGGAAGCGGTCGCGGAAATCCGCCTGGCGCATCACCGCGGCCACGGCCTCGCGCAGCCTGTCCGCCTCGGCCGGCGGCGTGCCGCGCGGCACGGCCACGCCAAACCAGGTCGCGGCGCGAAAGCCGGCGAACCCGCTCTCGGCCACGGTGGGCACGTCAGGCAGCACCGGCAGCCGCTGGGCGCCGGTCACGGCCAGGGCCTTGATCTTGTTCTCGCGAACCAGCGGCAATGACGTGCTGATGACGTCCACCATCAGCTGGGTGTCGTTGGCCATCAGCGAACTCAATGCCGGCGCGCTACCGTTATAGGGAACATGCGCCACGTCGATGCCGGTGCGCGACTTCAGCAGTTCGGTCGCCA
Organism: Achromobacter sp. KK8; assembly: GCF_054188005.1. Lineage (NCBI taxonomy): Bacteria > Pseudomonadati > Pseudomonadota > Betaproteobacteria > Burkholderiales > Alcaligenaceae > Achromobacter > Achromobacter sp. KK8. The sequence goes on from NZ_CM135178.1 coordinate 5,984,304, forward strand.
GTTGCAGCGGGTTGCCGATGCCCACGGAGGCATAGTTCAACTTGCCCGGGCGGGCGCGGGCGTAGTCGACGAATTGCGCCAGCGTCGAGGCCGGCACGCTGTTGTTGGCGACCACCACCAGCGGCAATTCCGCCACCACCGACAGCACCCGGAAGTCCCGCTGCGCGTCGTACGAGATCTTGCGATAGAGCATGGGGTTGAGCACCATGCTGGCATTGCTGGCCAGGAACAGCGTGTAGCCATCGGGCTGCGCCCGCGCCACTTGCGTGGCCGCGATCATCGTGTTGGCGCCCGGCTTGTTTTCCACCACCACCGGTTGCGCCAGTTCCTGCGACAGCCTTTCGGCCAGCACCCGCGACAACAGGTCGGCCGCGCCGCCCGGCGTATACGGCACGACCAGCTTGACCGGCCGCTCCGGAAACGCCGCCTGGGCGGGCGATGCGGCGGCCATGCACAACAGCAGCGCGGCCGCGGCGCGGCCTATCCCAAAATTCCTCATGAACATGCTTGTCTCCCCTGTGGTGATGGCGTACGGCCCGGGATGCGCGCCGCCTTGGTATTCCTAGACCTTCCTGTCGCGCTCGGCCCAGAACGCGTCGCGCAGGCGGCGCTTGGCGATCTTGCCGTTGTCATCGCGCGGCAGGGTCTGCCGCAACCGCAATTCGCGCGGCACCTTGTAGCGCGCCACCCTCGTGGACAGCCAGCGCAGCACTTCCTCGGGCGCCAGCGCGGTGTCCGCCGCCGGCTGAACCAGTGCCAGCAAGCGCTCGCCGAACTCGTCGTCAGGCACGCCGAACACCGCGCAATCGGCCACGCCCGGGTACTGCGTCAGGTGGTGTTCGATTTCCGCGGGATAGATGTTCACGCCGCCGGAGATCACCATGTCCGATTCGCGGTCGCACACGAACAGGTAGCCGTCGTCGTCCAGGTAGCCCAGGTCGCCGAGGCCGATCAATCCATCGCGTTCGATCCGGCTGCGCGCTTCCGGGTTATTGCGGTAGGTGAAGTCGGCGTAGGCCGGCTGGCGCACATGGATGCGGCCGATTTGGCCCGGCGCGCAGAGCGCGCCGTCGTCGCCGTAGATCCGAATCTGCGCGCCGCCGATCGGCCGGCCGGCGCTGCCCGGCCGGGCCAGCGCTTCGTGCGAATCGATGACGGTCACCATGCCGGCCTCGCTGGAGGCATAGGTCTCGTGGATCACCGGCCCCAGCCAATCGATCATGGCGCGCTTGAGCGCCGGCGCGCAGGGGGCCCCGGTCGAGGCCACGAAGCGCAGCGAAGACAGGTCGAAGGCGGCGCGCTGGGCCGGATCCAGCTTGAGCAGGCGCACGTACATGATGGGCACCAGGTAGACCGTGTCGATGCGATGGCGCTCGATCAGGCGCAACACCTCCAGCGGATCGAACCGCGGCGCCAGCACCAGGGTCTCGCAGACCCGCAGCGCCACCTGGGCGAACACGCTGGGCGCGCTATGGTAGACCGGCGCGGGCAGCAATGCGCGGCAGCCGGGCCGCAAACCGTACGCCTGCTCCACCACCACCTCGACCGCCGCCAGCCGCTGCGCCAACTGGTCCAGCGGAAACGGCGCGCGCACCACGCCCTTTGGCCGGCCGGTGGTGCCGGAGGTATAGGCCATGTGGCCGCGCGGCGCGACCAACGGGCCGTCGTAGGGCGCCTGCGCCTCGCGCCAGCTGGCGTAATCCTCGGACACGGCAGCCGCGCCCACGCGACGCGACGGCAGGTCCGCCGGCAGCGCCGCCCTGGCGGCCTGCCACAAGTCTTCCTCGGCGATCAGCAGGCGCGCGCCGCTGTCGCGCACCAGGTAGGCAACCTCGTCGGGCGTGTAATGCCAGTTGATCGGGCAGTAATAGCAGCCCAGGCGCTTGCAGGCCTGGATGATTTCCAGGTAGGGCATGCCGTTGCGCAGCAGCACCGCCACCACGTCGCCCTGCCCGATCCCCATGGCCGCCAGGCCCGCCGCGACCTGCTCGCCGCGACGCATCAGGGCCGCGCGGTCCAGCTGGCAGTCGCCGGCGATGATGCGGCCGGCCCCTTGCGTGACGGATGCGCTCATGCCTGGCCCGCCGAGCGTTGCGCCTTGTCGGCGGCGGTGCGCGCCTCGATGGCGGCGCGCGCGGCGGCCCAATCTTCGTCCGACCAATCGAAATACTGCTTGAAGTACGCGCCATTGGCCAGGTAGTCGCCCCCGTCCAGGGCGATGGTCTGGCCGTTGATCCAATCGTTGCCCGGCGCCAGCAGGAACGCGGCCAGTTCGCCGATATCCTGGCCCTGCCCCAGCCGCTGCATCGGATTCTGCTTGACCAGCGCGTCGGTGCCGCTGTCGTTGGGCCGCAGCCGCGCCGATGCGCCCTCGGTCGGGATGACGCCCGGCGCAATGGCATTCAGGCGGATGCCGTGCCGGCCCCATTCGACGGCCAGCGATTTGGTCATGGCGTCGATGCCGGCCTTGGACATGGCGGACGGCACCACGAACGGCGAGCCGGTCCAGACCCAGGTCACGACAATGGACACCACCGCCCCGGACGCGCCGCTGCCGATCCAGCGCTTGCCCACGGCCTGGGTCATGTAGAACGTGCCACGAAAGACCGTGTCGGCGATGGCATTGAAACCCCGTTCGGACAGCTTTTCGGTGGGGCTGATGAAATTGCCGGCGGCATTGTTCACCAGCGCATCCAGCCCGCCATGCTGGTCCCAGATGCGCGCCACCATCGCGTCCACCGCGCCGGCGTCGCGGATGTCGACCGGATGGACGTGGACCTGGCCGCCGGACTCGCCCCGCAGCGCCTGGGCGGCCTGTTCCAGCACCGCCAGGCGGCGTCCGCACAGGTGCACGGTGGCGCCCAGCGCCGCCAGCTGGCGGGCCATGGCATAACCCAGGCCGGTGCCGCCGCCGGTGATCAGGATGCGCTGGCCCTGGAACAGGTCGGCGCGGAACATGGTTTGCCGCATGGGGTGTCTCCTTGGTTTTTTTCAGAATATCCACGAACCTTTGCCGCGACAATCCTTCAGGATGGGTAAACTCTGTTTCCTCACAGGCAACAATGAAGACTGCCCATGACCACCCCGCCCGTGCTCGACCTGAACCTGATCCAGCTGTTCGTGACGATCGTCGAGGCCGGCACGCTGAGCGAGGCGGCGCTGCGCCAGGGTGTGACGCGCTCGCATGTGAGCCGCAACCTTCAAAAGCTGGAGCGGGCCTTCGGCGCGCAGTTGATCCGCCGCACCACCCGGCGGCTGGAACTGACGCACGAGGGTAGCGTCCTGTACGACCATGGCGCCCGCATGGCGCGCGAAGTGGAATCGGCGCGCCATGCCCTGCAGAAGCTGGGCGCCGAGCCCACCGGCCACGTGCGGCTGAGCCTGCCCACCGGCCTGGGCGAACTGGACATGCTGCGGCCCCTGCTGGTGCGCTTCGCCCTGGAACACCCCAGCCTGAGCCTGCGGGTGCTGTTCTCGAACCGCGTCAGCGACCTGATTTCTTCGGAGATCGACGTGGCGCTGCGGGCCATCTCGGTGCCGCCGCAAGACTATGTGGCGCGCGAACTCGGCCGCATCAAATGGCACCTGTGCGCCGCGCCCGAGTACCTGGCGCGCATGGGCATGCCGGCCCATCCCCGCGACCTGGGCCGCTTCGATTTCCTGGGGCCGCCCGGCCCCCGCCCCCAGGCAACGCTGCGCCTGCGCGGCAAGGGCCAACCGCATGAAGTCAAGCTGGCCACTCGCCTGCAATCCGAGTATTTCCCGTTCCTGGCCCAAGCCGCCCGCGAAGGCGCGGGCGTGGCGCTGTTGCCGGCCTACATCGTGCGTCCCGACCTGGAGGCCGGGCGCCTGCTGCAGGTGCTGCCCGCCTACCAGGCCGAAGGCCCGGGCGACAAGCTCTATATCCTGACCTCGCCAACCCCTTATCCCTCGAGCGCCCAACGCGCCCTGGTCGATTTCCTGAAACGGGAACTGGAACCCCTGCTGCGCACCTTCCTGGCCTGAGCGGGGGGCTGCCACCCGGTGGCGCGCCACGGCGGCGGCCCTCCGTCCCCCGCCATGCGCTTGTAGGACTTCTTTGTTAAAAAACGGGGGACTTGCAGGGATGGCGCGGCTGCCGCACAGTAGGGGTTTGCGCGGCCGCCGCGCAACCCGCAGGCCGGCGCGGGCGGGAACTTTGACGCGCCCCTCAAGTCTTATATAAGATATAAGACATAGACCGAACCCGCGCCGCTGTCGCCCGGAATGACAAACGCGCCGAAACGCCTGAAAATGCCGGCTTTACGCGGGCAAAACCACGGAGTCCATCATGCCGCACAACACCCTCGATACACTCAAGAATTTCAAGATCGGCAACAAGTCCTGTCAGTACTATTCGCTGCCGGCGCTGGGCAAGGCCCTGGGCATCGACGTGCAGCGGCTGCCGGTCTCCATCCGCATCGTGCTGGAATCCGTGCTGCGCAACTGCGACGGCAAGAAGGTCACCGAGGAACACGTGCGCCAGCTCGCCAACTGGCAGGCCAACGCCAAGCGCGAGGATGAAATCCCGTTCGTGGTGGCGCGCGTGGTGCTGCAGGACTTCACCGGCGTGCCGCTGCTGGCCGACATCGCCGCCATGCGTTCGGTGGCCGACAAGATGGGCAAGAGCCCCAAGAGCATCGAGCCGCTGGTGCCGGTGGACCTGGTGGTGGACCACTCGGTCATGATCGACTACTTCGGCACCAAGAATGCGCTGGACCTGAACATGAAGCTGGAATTCAAGCGCAACCAGGAGCGCTACCAGTTCATGAAGTGGGGCATGCAGGCCTTCGACACCTTCGGCGTGGTGCCCCCGGGCTTCGGCATCGTCCACCAGGTCAACCTGGAATACCTGGCGCGCGGCGTGCACCAGGACAAGAAGAACAACGTCTACTACCCGGATTCGCTGGTGGGCACCGACAGCCACACCACCATGATCAACGGCATCGGCGTGGTCGGCTGGGGCGTGGGCGGCATCGAGGCCGAGGCCGGCATGCTGGGCCAGCCGGTGTACTTCCTGACGCCTGACGTGGTCGGCGTGGAACTCAAGGGCAAGCTGCGCGGCGGCGTCACCGCCACCGACCTGGTGCTGACCATCACCGAAATGCTGCGCCGTGAAAAAGTGGTCGGCAAGTTCGTCGAGTTCTGTGGCGAAGGCACGGCCAGCCTGTCGGTGGCCGAACGCGCCACCATCGGCAACATGGCGCCCGAGTACGGCGCCACCATGGGCTTCTTCCCGGTCGACGGCCGCACCATCGACTACTTCCGCGGCACCGGCCGCACCGAAGACGAAATCGCCGCGTTCGAGGCCTATTTCAAGGCCCAGGACATGTTCGGCGTGCCCGCCGCCCAGGACATCAACTACACCAAGCTGCTGACGCTGGACCTGTCCACCGTGGCGCCGTCGCTGGCCGGCCCCAAGCGCCCGCAGGACCGCATCGAGATCGGCAACGTCAAGAGCACCTTCATCGACCTGTTCTCCAAGCCGGTCGCCGAGAACGGCTTCAACCAGCCGGCCGAGAAGCTGCAGCAGACCTTCACCACCAGCACCGGCACCAAGGTCAAGAACGGCGACATCCTGATCGCCGCCATCACCTCGTGCACCAACACGTCCAACCCCAGCGTGCTGCTGGCGGCGGGCCTGCTGGCCAAGAAGGCCGTCGAAGCCGGCCTGAAGGTGCCCAAGCACATCAAGACCTCGCTGGCCCCCGGATCGCGCGTGGTCACCGAATACCTGACCAAGACCGGCCTGCTGCCCTACCTGGAGAAGCTGGGCTTCGACGTGGCCGCCTACGGCTGCACCACCTGCATCGGCAACGCCGGCGACCTGACGCCCGACCTGAACGAGGTCATCACCAGCAACGACCTGGTGTGCTCGGCGGTGCTGTCCGGCAACCGCAACTTCGAGGCGCGCATCCACCCGAACATCAAGGCCAACTTCCTGGCCTCGCCGCCGCTGGTGGTGGCCTACGCCCTGGCCGGCACCGTGACGCGCGACCTGATGACCGAACCGGTCGGCCGCGGCAAGAACGGCGACATCTGGCTGGGCGACATCTGGCCGACCACCGAGGAAGTCGAGGCGCTGCTCAAGTACGCGCTGGACCCCAAGGCGTTCGAGGCCAACTACGGCCAGGTCAAGAGCAACCCCGGCAAGCTGTGGGAGAACATCAAGGGCGTCACGGGCGAGACCTACAACTGGCCCGATTCCACCTACATCGCCGAGCCGCCGTTCTTCGAGGGCTTTGGCATGACCCCGGGCGCGATGCCGACCGTCAAGAACGCCCGCGCGCTGGGCGTGTTCGGCGACTCGGTCACCACCGACCACATCTCGCCGGCGGGCTCCATCAAGGAGACCTCGCCCGCGGGCAAGTGGCTCAAGGAAAACGGCGTCATGAAGGCCGATTTCAACAGCTACGGCTCGCGCCGCGGCAACCATGAAATCATGATGCGCGGCACCTTCGCCAACGTGCGCATCAAGAACCTGATGATCCCGGCGCGCCCCGACGGCAGCCGCTTCGAGGGCGGCGAAACCCTGTTCCAGCCCACCGGCGAACAGATGTCGATCTACGACGCGGCCATGAAGTACGTGGCGGCGGGCACCCCCACCGTGGTGTTCGGCGGCGAAGAATACGGCACCGGCTCGTCGCGCGACTGGGCCGCCAAGGGCACCCAGCTGCTGGGCGTCAAGGCCGTCATCACGCGCAGCTTCGAGCGCATCCACCGCAGCAACCTGGTGGGCATGGGCGTGCTGCCGCTGCAGTTCAAGGGCAGCGACAGCGTGCAGTCGCTGGGCATCACCGGCGAGGAAACCTACGACATCTCGGGCCTGGAGAACGGCATCAAGCCGATGCAGGACGTGACGCTGACGATCACCCGCAAGGACGGTTCGAAGCAGGACGTGACGCTGCTGCTGCGCATCGACACCCCGATCGAGGTCGACTACTACCAGCACGGCGGCATCCTGCCCTTCGTGCTGCGCCAGCTGCTGGCCGCGTAACGCCCGGGCCGCAAAGGCAAAGCCCCTGGAACCGCGAGGTTCCAGGGGCTTTTTCATCGTAGAGCCGCCTCAAGATTAGGCAGGCTCACCGCATCATTGCGCGACCAATTCGACCCGCCGGTTCTTGGCGCGGCCCGCCTCGGCGTCGTTGGCCGCCACCGGCGCCAGCGAGGCCACGCCGCGCGCCGACAGGCGCGCGGCCGGGATCTTGTAGCCCGCTTCCAGCGCCTTGACCACGGCGTCGGCGCGCTTTTGCGACAGCTCCAGGTTGCCGGCCAGCGTGCCCTGGTTGTCGGTGTGACCGACCACGTAGACCTTCAGCTTGGGGTTGGCGTTGAGCAGCTTGCCCATCTCGTCCAGCGCCGCCTTCGATTCGGCCTTGACCTCGGCCTTGTCGGTATCGAAGTACACGCCGTAGACCGCGACGCGGCCCGATTCGGCCAGTGATTTCTGCATGGCGGCCATGTCCAGCACCTTGACCTGCCCGGTCTGCATGGGCTTGGTCTCGATCACCTGCTGGAACACCGGCGTGATGTTGTTGGAGCTGTCTTCCATCACGTCCAGGAACACGTAGATGTCGCCAGTGGGCGCCTCTTTCTTTGCCAGCACGACGTAGTACTTGCCGCCGAACGCGGCGTCGCCCTGCCCGGGCTGGCTGACCTTGCCGCTGTTAAGAACGAACGACTGGAAGTCGCCGCCGCACTGCTCGTCGCCCTTGCATTCGAACACGGTCTTGAAGCCGCCAGCCTGCAGCGCGCCCTGGTAGTTGCGGTAGACCTCCAGCGCCGACTTCTTGCCGTCGATGCGATAGGCGATGCGCGTCAGCTTGCCTTCCAGCGTCAGGCCCTTGGCCTCGGATTCCCGCGCGACGGGCCGGTCGGGCATCAAGGCTTCGTCGTAGTCCTTGTGTTCGTAGGCGCGGATCTCGGCGCCCTCGAAGCGGGTCAGGGCGGGATGGTCGCGCGAGCCCTCGACGTCCCCGGCCCAGGCGGACGAAGCCGCCGTCAGCGTGGCGGCGACGATGGCCAGACTCGCGACTTTCACGATATGCGCTTTCACGATCTCTACACTCCCGGCCGGCAGGCGCCGGCATGCGTCCAGAACAAGGAAACGCCCGCGATGCGGGCGGCAGCCATTATGCATAGACGGTCCACCGTTTGGAACCGCATCGGGTAACCAAACGTTGGTCGCGGTGACCAACGCCGACAGCGTCACCGGCCGCTGATCGCCAGGCTGATCCGGTGCACCATCTGCCGGATGGCGCGATGGGCCGGGTCTTCGTTGAAGCGCGGATGCCAGGCCTGCGAGATGGTCACGGCGGGAGTGTCGAAGGGCAAGGCGCGCATCTGCAGATCGTCGCGCAGGTGCAGCGTGAGCAGGTCCGGCACGGTGGCGACCAGATCGGATTTGCGGGTGATCGCCAGCGCCTCGGCAAAGGAATGGGTGACGGCGCTGATATGGCGCGCCAGGCCGACCTTGCCCAGTTCGATGTCCACCGGACCGCTCAGCACGCCGCGGCGCGAGACCGTGGCGTGGCGCGCCCTGGCAAAGCGTTCGGGGGTGAGCTTGCGATGCCGCGCCAGGGGATTGGCCGGCCGGAACACCGCCACGAAACGATCGGGAAACAGGCGTTGCCGCACGATCTCGGGCCCCATGTCCTCGATCACGCCGATGTCCAGGTCGATGGCGCCTTCGCGCAGCGACAGCACGTCCTGCTTGCCCTGCGAGATGAAGCGCACCGTGACCCGCGGCGCCTCTTTGGCCAGCGTGTCGAGCAAGGCCGGCCCGAGCGTGCTGACGGCGCCGTCGTCGGCGCGGATGGTGAACACGCGCCGCAGGGTCTTGAGATCGAAGGCGGCATCCTGCGCCAACAGTTCCCGGGCCTGCGCCACCAGGGCGCGCACCGGTTCGCGCAGGGCTTCGGCGCGCGGCGTCGGCACCAGGCCGCGCCCGGCCCGCACGAACAGCGGGTCGCCCATCATGCGGCGGATGCGCTCCAGCGTGCGGCTCATGGCGGGCACGCTCAATTGCAGGCGTTCGGCGGCGCCGGTGACGCTGCCCTCGGCCAGCAGCGCATCGAGCGCGATCAACAGGTTCAGATCCATCAGTTGCACCAAACGCAAGTATTAGTTATCAGCTTGTCCATATACGCAACTGTAGCGCAGCGGCACCATGGCGGCCAGTTCAACACGGAAGCACGCCATGATTCACTCAACACGGTATCGCCCCGACGCCCGGCCCGCGCGCCGCATGCGTTTGCGGCATGCCCCGCTCGCCGCCGCGCTGGCGGCGCTTGTCGCCGTCGCGGGATGCGCAAGCCACGACGGCCTGCGCCCCGCCGGCAAGCCCCTGGACCTGGCCGCGCTGGATGCCGGCCAGGATATCGCCGCCGCCGTCCGCGACACGGCCGACGACGCCGCGCCCTGGTGGCGCGCGTGGGGCGACGATCAACTCGACCGCCTGATGGCGGATGCGCTGCGGCAGGCGCCGGGCGTGCGGGCCGCCCAGGCCCGCCTGGGCCAGGCCGAAGCCGTCTTCGGCAGCGTCGACGCGAACCGCCAGCCGACGCTGGACGGCAGCGCCACCATCACCGCCGACCGCTACCCCGGCCATTACACCTACGGCGCCCCCTACGCCGACAACACCGGCGGCAGCGGCTCGCTGCTGGCTTCGCTGCGCCTGCGCCTGGACATCTGGGGCAAATGGCGCGCGCTGGCCGATGCCGCGCGGCTCGATGCCGAAGGCGCGGCGCTGGCCCATGCGGATGCGCAACTGGCCTTGCAACAAGGCATCGCCGCCGCCTACCTGCGCCTGGACGCCGCCTTCCGGCTGCACGAGCTGGCGCGGCAACAGCGCGAGCGGCAGCGGCAAGCGCTGGAATTGCACCAGACGCGCCGCCAGGCCGGCCTGGGCAGCGACGCCCCCGTCGCCGACGCCCGCGGCCGCCTGGCCCGGATGGATGCCGAGGTCGAACGGCTGGACCGCGAGATTGCGCGCCAGCGCCATGCGCTGGCCGCGCTGGCGGGCCAGGCCCCCGGCTACGGCGATGCGCTGCGCCGCCCCCGGCTGGCGCTGCGCGCCGACCCCGCCCTGCCCGCGGCCCTGCCCGCCCGCCTGCTGGGCCTGCGGCCCGACGTGCTGGCGCAGCGCAAGCGCCTCGACGCGGCGGACCGGCGTATCGAGGCCGCCAAGGCCGAGTTCTATCCGGATATCGACCTGAAGGCCTTTGCCGGCCTGCAAAGCCTGGGGCTGTCGCACCTGCTGCAAGGCAACAGCCTGGCGGCCGGCATCGGCCCCGCCCTGACCCTGCCCATCTTCGACGGCGGCCGCCTGCGCGCCGGACTGCGCGACCGCATCGCCGGCTACGACCTGGCGGTGGCCGACTACGACGCCACCGTCGTGCGCGCCCTGCAGGAAGTCGCCGACGGCCTGGCCGGCATGGCCCAGGCGCGCGCCCGGCGCGACGCCGCCCGCGTCTCGCTGCGCGAGGCCGGCACGCTGGCCAGGCTGCAAGCGGTGCGCGCCAGCCGCGGCCTGTCGGCCCGGCAGGACGAAATCGACACCGACCTGGAACGCCTGCGCGCCGACAGCGAGCTGGCCGCGGCCGACCTGGACCTGGGCCTGGCCCGGACGGCGCTGGCCGGCGCGCTCGGCGGCCGCTGGTCGCCCTCCCAATCCTCTGACAACGAAGCCCTGAAATGACTGCCACGCAAACTCCCGACTCGCGGACCTCGACCCGCAAATCCCGCCTGATGCTCGCCGGCGGCGCCACCCTGCTGGCCGGCGCCGGCTGGGCCGCCTGGACCTTCCTGGCGGGCGCCGCGACCCAGACCACCGACAACGCCTACGTGAATGGCCACGTCGTGGCCATCACGCCGCAGGTCGGCGGCGCCGTCTCGGCCATCTGGGCCGACAATGCCGACCGCATCAGCGCCGGCCAGACGCTGGTGGAGGTGGATCCCGCCGACACCCAGATCGCCCTGGCCGGCGCCCGCGCCGACCTGGCCCGCGCCCGCCGCCGCGTGCAGGCGTTGTTCGCCAGCCGCGACCAGGCCGGCGCCGAAGTCGCGCGCCGCCAGGCCGAACTGGACCGCGCCCAGGCCGACGTCTCGGCCCGGCGCGGCATCGCCGCGCAAGGCGCCATCACGTCCGAAGAAGCCCGCCATGCGGCCGACGCGCTGAACGCCGCCCGCGCCGCGCTGGCGGTGGCGCAAGCCGCCGAGCGCGCCGCGCAGGCCCAGGTGGACGGCGTGACCCCGGATACCCATCCCGACGTGACGCTGGCCCAGGCGCGCCTGCGCGCCGCCGCGCTGGACGCGCAGCGCACCACCATCCGCGCACCGGTCGGCGGCATGGTTGCCCAGCGCAGCGTGCAGCTGGGCAAGCACGTGGCGATCGGCGACAAGCTGATGGCCGTGGTGCCGCTGGACCAGATGTGGATCGACGCCAACTTCAAGGAAATCCAGCTGGCCGGCATCTGCCCCGGCCAGCCGGCCGTCGTCACCGTCGATGCCCACGGCGCCAAGGTGCGCTATCGCGGCCGCGTCGGCGACGTGATGGCGGGCAGCGGCTCGGCCTTCGCGCTGCTGCCGTCGCAGAACGCGACCGGCAACTGGATCAAGGTGGTGCAGCGGGTGCCGGTGCGCATCAACCTCGATCCCAAGGAACTGGCGGACCACCCGCTGCGCATCGGCCTGTCGGCCGAGGTGACGGTGGACACGGCGCGCTGCGATCCGGCGCAGGCCGGCGCGGCCCGGGGCGAGACCACCGACATCTACCGGCAGCAGCGCCAGGCCGCCGACACGCTGGCGCAGGCCGGCCAGGGATTGCAGTGATGTCCGCCGCGCCCCGTCCCATCGAGCCGATGACCGGGCTGCCGCGCGTGGTCGCGGCGGTGGCCATCAGCCTGGCGTCCTTCATGGCGGTGGTGGACATCACCATCGCCAACGTCTCGGTGCCCACCATCTCCGGCAACCTGGGCGTCAGCCCGGAAATCGGCGAATGGGCCATCACCTTTTTCGCCATCGCCAACTCCATCTGCATTCCCCTGACCGGCTGGCTGTCGCGCCGGCTCGGACAGGTGCGCCTGTTCGTGCTGTCGGTGGCGGCCTTCACGCTGGCCTCGGTGCTGTGCGGCGTGGCGCAGAACTTCGAATCGCTGCTGGCCTTCCGCGTGCTGCAAGGCATGGTGTCCGGCCCCATCGTGCCGCTCAGCCAGGCGCTGCTGGTCGCCATCTTCCCGCCCGACAAGCGCACGCTGGCGCTGTCGATGTGGGCCATGACCAACATGGCCGGCCCCGTGGCCGGACCGGTGCTGGGCGGCTGGCTGACCGACGATTTCAGCTGGCCCTGGATCTTCCTGGTCAACGCGCCCGTCGGCATCGCCGTGGTCGCCGTGACCGCCACCATGTTCCGCGGCCGCGACACGCCCAGCACCCGCCTGCCGGTGGACCTGCGCGGCCTGATCCTGCTGGCCGTTGCCATCGGCTGCCTGCAATTGACGCTGGACCGCGGCCGCACGCTGGACTGGTTCGCCTCGCCGTTCATCGTCACCACCGCGCTGCTGTCGGCGCTGGGCTTCGTGTTCCTGGTCATCTGGGAACTGGGCGAAGCGCATCCGATCGTCGACCTGAGCCTGTTCCGCCACCGCAACTTCGCCATGGGCACGCTGGCCGTGGCGGTGGGCTTCGGCCTGTACTTCGCGGCGCTGGTGCTGATCCCGCTGTGGCTGCAGACCGACATGCGCTACACGGCCACGTGGGCCGGCCTGGCCACGGCGCCGATGGGCGTGTTCGGCATCCTGCTGGCGCCGCTGCTGGGCCGCTGGGTGCAGCGCGGCGACGCCCGCGTGTTCGCCAGCCTGGCCTTCGTGGCGTGGTCGCTGGTGGCCTGGTGGCGCGCGTCGATGACCACGGACGTCGGCGTCGGCCTGATCTCGCTGGCCTGCCTGCTGCAGGGCATCGGCATCGGCCTGTTCCTGACGCCGCTGGTGTCCTTGTCGCTGGCCGGCCTGCCGCCCGAGCGCATCGCCGCCGCGTCCGGGCTGCAGACCGCCATCCGCATGATGGCCGGCAGCCTGGTCGCCTCGCTCGCGTCGACGTACTGGGACGAGCGCTCGCGCTACTACCAGAACGTGCTGGTCGACAGCGCCACGCCCGCCCGGCCCGCCGTGCAGGACACCCTGAACGCGCTGGCGGGCGCGGGCCTGGACGAGCCGCAGTCGTGGGGCGTGATCTGGAACGGCCTGAAGACCCAGGCCGACATGCTGGCGCTGAACGACTTCTTCCTGTGGTCGAGCCTCGCGTTCGCGCTGTCCATCGCGCTCGTCTGGCTGGCCCGCCACAACCGCGCCGCCAAGGCCTGACGGCCGCCGCGCTTACCGCCCCAAGGAGATCCGACATGCAACCCTTTTCCCTGCCGCGCCGTGACGTGCCCTGCATCGTGCTGCGGGCGCGCGATGTGGCGCGCGACATGCGCCGGCTGACGCTGGGCGGCCCCGAACTGAGCGCCTGGCTGGCGCGCCCGGGCGTCGACCAGCCCGGCGCCTGGGTCAAGGTGTTCCCGCCCGGCGTGCCGGGCCGGGCCTATACCCTGCGCGGCATCGACTTCGAGGCGTCCAGCGTCGAGATCGACTTCGTGGTCCACGGCGACGCCCCCGGCACCGTCTCCGAATGGGCGCGCCGCGCCCGTCCCGGCGATGCCGTCTCGATCGCCGGGCCGCGCGACGGCGGCTTCTCGCTGCTGGCGGACACGCGCTGGGTCTGGCTCGGCGCCGACGCCTCGGCCTGGCCGGCGGCCTCGCGCATCATCGAATCACTGCCCGGCGGCATCCAGGTCCTGGGCGTGCGCCACCCGGCCGGCGACGACGACTGGCCCGCCATCGCCAGCGCGCGCGCGCCGCAATGGGCGGCGCGCAGCCTGCCGCCCGGCGGCGATGAACCTTCCGCCCCCGCCCCCGACGGGCCCGGCCAGGTCTGGCTGGCCGGCCAGGCCGCCTGGGTCAAGGCCTGGCGCGCGCACTGGCTGCAACGCCTGCGTTTCGACCCGGCGCGGCTCTCGGCCAAGGGATACTGGAAGGCGGGCGAGCAGGACTACAAGGAATAGGCGCCGGCCTGGGCCTGTGAACAGGAGGAACGACCATGAAGAAGGAACTGGATCGCATGCGGGACATGGCGTTGTTCGTCCAGGTGGCGGCCCTGGGCTCGCTCACGCGCGCCGCCGAAAGCACCGGCGTGCCGGCCTCGACGCTGTCGCGCCGGATCTCCGAATTCGAAAGCCAGATCGGCGTCAAGCTGCTCCATCGCAGCACCCGCCGCCTGGCGCTCACCGACATCGGCCAGCGCTATCTGGAACGCATCACCGACGTCGTCGACCGCGCCCGCGCCATCAGCGGCGAACTCGAAGAAGAAATGGGCCGCCCCACCGGCCACCTGCGCGTCTGCGCGCCGGTCGACTTCAACGCCTATTTTCCGGAAGCCGCGCTGGCCGACTACTGCGCCAGCCATCCCGGCGTGCGCTTCGAGCTGCATTGCTCAGCGCAGCTGCCGGACCTGGCCACCGAGCCTTATGACATCTGCATCGCCACCACCGAACCGCCGCAGGCCAGCCGCATGGTGCGGCGGCGCATCGGCATGGCGGAGTATCAGCTGTATGCCGCGCCCGCCTATCTGCGCGCCTACGGTGTGCCGGCGCATCCGGCGGAGCTGGCGCGGCACCGTTGTGTCGTCATGCCCGACTCCGAATCGGGCCTGGCGTTGACCGACGGCAACGCCAGCGCGCAAGTGGCGCTGGCGCCGCTGCTGGTGCTGAACAATCAGCTGGCGGTGGAAAACCTGCTGCGCGACGGCCTGGGTATCGGGCCGCTGACGCGGGGACGCGCCGACGCGCTGGTGCGCGAGGGCGCCCTGGCGCCGGTGCTGCCCGGCTGGACACTGCCGCCGCGGCCCATCCTGGCGCTGACGGCATCGCGGGCGCTGCCGGCGCGGGTCCGCGGCTTCATCGACCTGCTCGTGGCCCGGGTGGTGACGTAGGCCGGCGGCGTCGTGATGGCGCGCAACGACCGGGAAGAGCCGCTCAGTCGAAGGCGTAGGCGTCCATGGCCAATGCGCCATACGAAATCTCGTCCGTGAGCCGCGTGGCCCGCGCTCCGCCGGCCCCCAGCGCCACGTAGAGCGGCATCAGGTGGTCGTCGTGCGGATGGGCCTGCGCCGCGCCCGGCGCCCGCGCCTGCCAGTCGAGCAGCGCCGGCACGTCGTGGGCCGCAAGGCGATCGGCATACCACGCCTGGAAGGCCGGCACGTACGGCGCGGGCGGCGCATCCTGCGGCATGCGCACGTCGCGCAGGTTGTGCGTCAGCGAGCCCGAGCCGATGATCAGGACGTCCTCGTCGCGCAGCGGCGCCAGGGCGCGGCCCAGTTCCAGCTGGCCGGCGGCATCGCGGCCCATGTCCAGCGACAGTTGCACCACCGGCACGTCGACTTCGGGATACAGGTAGCGCAGCGGCACCCAGGCGCCATGGTCCAGCGGCCGGCGCGGATCGCGGTCGGCGGCGATGCCGGCCTCGGCCAGCAGGGCCTGCGTGCGGGCCGCGAGCTCGGGCGAGCCGGGCGCGGCGTATTGCAGCGTGTAGAGCTCGGGCGGAAAGCCGCCGAAGTCGTGCCAGGCCACCTGCCGGTCTCGGGTGGACAGGGCCAGGCCGTGGCCCATCCAGTGCGGCGACACCACCAGAATCGCGCCGGGCTTGCGGCCCAGGGAGCGACTCCAGGCGGCCAGCGCCGGGCCCGTCGCGCCGGGCTCGACGGCCAGCATGGGAGAACCGTGGGAAACGAAAAGCGTGGGCCAGCGCATGGCGGCGCCTCCAGGAAATATCGATGCCTTGATTGTCGGGCGATTCCAATCGGCAATAAACCCTTTCAAAAGGGATGGTCTGTTGCCAGATAAGCACCAATGCAGGCACGCCGCGCAACAGCGGCCCGATGGCGACGGACCGCGCCAGCGGCCGGACCCGCGCACGCCGGCAGGCGACGGCGACCGCAAGCGTGGCGGGCGTTAAACTACGTCGTTGCACACTTACTGGACGTCCTCCGAAGTTATGGCCCGATCCCGCAGCCAATCCGCTCCCCGCTTGACCCGCGACGCCACCCGCCTCATCACGCTTGCCCAATCGCTGAACCGCTCGGGCAGCCGCGTCGAAGACGTGTACTGGGAGAATCAGCTTGGCGAAGCGATTCCGAAGCTGCTCAAGGCAGGCCAGGATGCCCCGCTGGAAGCCGCGCTGGACCACCTGGCCCAGGGCGACGTGGGCGCCTATGAAGTCCTGATCGAGCAGGCCGAGACGCTGTCCGAGTCGATGAAGATCGACAAGAACGGCGTGCGCTACGACATCCTGCTGATCGTCGCGCCCGTCGTCGCCTGGACGCGCTACGCCATCCCCACCGGCCCGGTCCCGGCCGGCGCCCAGCAGGCGCTGCTGGCGCAGCTGCATGGCCATGTGCTGTCGAGCCAGGCGCGCAGCGCGCTGATGCCGCACCTGGTCAGCGTCGACCAGATGCCGCGCACGTTCTCCGAAACCTGGCAATGGCTGCAACGGCTGGGCTCGCAGGCGCTGGGCGCCGAGACCACCAAGCCGGCGCTGAACACCGAAGTCGAAACCGCCAACATGCTGGCCGACACGCGCTACATCGTGGCGGCCGTGGCGGTGCCCGAGTTCGCGCCCGTGTTCCGCTGGCAGGAACAGATCGGCGAGGCCGACGCCAGCCGCGACGCCTGCCTGGCGCAATGGGCCGCGCAGGCCCAGCCGACGCTGGCCGGCCTGCTGCCGGGCTGCGGTTTCGAGGCCCTGCTGCCGGACGCCTACTACGTCAGCAACCGCGAGGCCGACCGCCGCGTGCGGCCGCTGTCGCTGCGCGCCGCCATCAGCTGGCTCGAAGGCGCGGTCAGCCTCGATGCCTCGCAGCTGCGCGCCGTGATCGCCGGCTGTGGCGAAAGCCGCGTCGACGAATACCGCGTCAGCTTCACCGCGCGCAACAGCAACGACGTCTATTACGGCTGCGTCTGGCCGTTGTACGGCCGCGAGGAAGACCTGCCGGCCGACGAGGGCCAGCCCGACGTGGTCGATGAAATCGCCGCGCTGCTCAAGGAATACGGCGTGAGCGACGTGCGCCGCATTCCCGGCGTGCTGCCGCCCGAATACTGCGAGGATTGCGGCGCGCCCTACTTCCCCAATCCGCTGGGCGAACTGGTGCACGCCGAGCTGCCCGAGGACGCCGAGGCCGCGCCCGCCAAGTTCCACTGAGCCGCGCCGATGCAAGCGGACATCTTCTGCCGCGTGGTCGACAACTACGGCGACATCGGCGTCTGCTGGCGCCTGGCGCGGCGGCTGGCGCACGGCCATGGCTGGGAGGTGCGCCTGTGGGTCGACGACCTGGCCAGCTTCGCGCGCATCCAGCCCGGCATCGACGCCGGCCTGGCGCGCCAGGCCTTCAATGGCGTGGATATCGTGCGCTGGTCGGACGCGCCCGACCCGGCGCTGGGCGCGCGCGACGTGGTGATCGAAGCCTTCGCCTGCGACCCGCCCGAACCCTTCCTGGATAGCATGCGCCAGCGCCATCCGGCCTGGATCAACCTGGAATACCTGAGCGCCGAAGCCTGGGTGGAAAGCTGCCACGGCCTGCCGTCGCAGCGGCCCGACGGGCTGGTCAAGCACTTCTACTTCCCGGGCTTCACGCCGGCCACCGGCGGCCTGCTGCGCGAACCGGGCCTGTCGGCCGAACGCGACGCATTCCAGGCCGACACGGCGGCCCAGGACACGTTCCTGCGCGGCCTGGGCGTGGCCGAGGCGCATCTGTCGCTGCGGCACAACGGCGCCCGTACCATGTCCCTGTTTTGTTATCCGGATGCCCCCGTCGACGGCCTGGCGCGAGCCCTGGCCGCGGACCCGCGACCGGCATTGCTGCTGGCGCCGGAAGGGGTCGCCCCGGGCCTGGAAGCGGCCTGCACCATGCCCGGCGGCCCGGCCGTGGCGCGCCTGCCGTTCGTGGCCCAGCCGGATTTCGACCGCGTGCTGTGGTGCGCCGACCTGAACTTCGTGCGCGGCGAGGATTCCTTCGTGCGCGCCGCCTGGGCCGCCAGGCCGCTGGTCTGGCAGATCTACCCCCAGGACGAGAACATCCATCTGGAAAAGCTGGACGCCTGGCTGGCTCGCTATCCGGCCCCTGAAACCGCCACCGCGCTCATGCGCGCCTGGAACCAGCCCGGCGCGGGCGCGGCAACCGCCGCGGCGCTGGCCGCCGCGCTGGCGCCGCCGGCCTGGCAGGCCTGGGCCCGCGCCGCGCGCGACTGGGACGCGGCGCAGGCCGCCCGTCCCGACCTGGCGGAAAATCTGGCCGGCTTTTGCGCAGAGTTGGCCAAGAAACGCTAGAATAGAGAGTTTTCTGAGACGCCTGGAATTTTCGGCGCCTCAACTATGACGCCTCCCGGGGTGTGCATGAAGCCGAGTGTGCGGGCCCCTTTGCGGGCCTTCGGGCTCAGGACGGACGGGCCTCGCGGCACCGGCGCCTGGCGCCTTCATTTGCGGCGGCTTCCTGCAAGCACGGCGAGTGCACCCTTTCCCCCCGGAGTTTTATCGATGAAAACCGCTCAGGAATTGCGAGTCGGCAACGTGGTCATGGTCGGCAAGGATCCCCTCGTGGTCCAGAAGGCCGAATACAACAAGTCCGGCCGTAACGCCGCCGTCGTCAAGCTGAAGTTCAAGAACCTCTTGACCGCCTCGGCCAGCGAATCGGTCTACAAGGCCGACGAAAAGTTCGAAGTCGTCCAGCTCGATCGCAAGGAGTGCACGTACTCCTACTTCGGCGACCCGATGTACGTCTTCATGGACGAAGAGTACAACCAGTACGAAATCGAAGCCGAAAGCATGGGCGACGCGCTGAACTACCTGGAAGAAGCGATGCCCGTGGAAGTGGTCTTCTACGACGGCCGCGCCATCTCGGTGGAACTGCCCACGACCATCGTGCGCGAAATCACCTACACCGAACCGGCCGTCCGCGGCGACACGTCGGGCAAGGTGACCAAGCCCGCCAAGATCAACACCGGCTACGAACTGAACGTGCCGCTGTTCTGCGCCATCGGCGACAAGATCGAAATCGACACGCGCACCAACGAATACCGCAGCCGCGTCAACAACTGATCCGGCAGCAGGTACGAAAAAGCGCCAGCCCTTCGGGGTCTGGCGCTTTTTTTTGGCCGTCGCGCGCGAGCGCCCGGGGCGGCTGGCTTACTGCAGGCGCTCGTCGTCCAGGAAGTCGGGCACGGCCATCACGTCGATGCCGTCCTCGGCCAGGGCCTCGCGCTCTTCGCGCGTGGCGGTGCCGCGGATGGGGCGGTCGTCGGCATCGCCGTCATGGATACGGCGCGCTTCCTCGGCGAAACGCGCGCCGACGTTTTCGGTATTGCGCAACAGCGCCCGCACCTGGCGCATGACCACCGCCTGCAGCGCGGCCATCTTCTCGGCCTCGGAGGCGCCGGCCGGCGGCGCCGGCTGCGTGGCCGGCGCATGCAGGTGCGCCACGTTCAGGCGCGGGGCGGACAGGCGCTTGGTGATGCTGGCCGAGCCGCAGACGGGACACGACACCAGGCCACGCGCCTGCTGCGCGTCATAGTCTTCGTGCGAACCGAACCAGCCCTCGAAGATGTGGCCGTGGTCGCACTGGAGGTCGAAAACTTTGAGAGCCATGATGGAAATATGGGGGCTAGCGACCAGAATACAAGAAAGCCAAAGAAAAAGCGGGCCCTGGGGCCCGCTTCCTGGCGCGCGAGGCGCTTACTTGCCGCGCTTGGGCGTGGCCGGCGCCTGGCCGATCTGCGCCTGTTGCGCCTGCAAGGCGTCGATCTGGCGTTGCAGGTCGCGCAGTTGCTGGCGCACGTCCTTCTGCTGGTCGGCCAGCGCGGTGGCTTCCTGGCGCGACTGCTCCTGGCGCGCGGCGACCTGTTCTTCCTGCTGCATGCGCAGGCTGCGGTCGGCCTGCAGCGTGCTCAGTTCGGCGCTGCGGGCGGCCAGCAGCTTCTCGGCATGGGTGTACTCGGCCTGCAGCTTGATGCGCTTGATGTCCACCTCGGCCAGCTCGGCCGACTGGGCGGCGAAAGCGCGGTAGGTGGCTTCGGCCTGCTTGTCCGACTTGGTCTTGAGCACCCGCCAGAAATCCTTCTGCTGGAACAGGGCCACGTAGTAGGTCAGGTCGTCCGGCTTGAACAGCAGGCTGGCGCCGTACGTGCCGTTGTAGCTGGTGCGCAGCTCGGAGACCTGGCGGTTCTGGATCAGCCCCTGCAGCTCGGACACGGTGGAGGCCGGGCGCGCGGCGGGCGCCGGCGCGGGCGGGGTCACCGGCGTGGACGCGGCCTGCTTGTCCTCGACCTGCTGCACCGTGGGACGCGGGGGCTCGGATTGCGCGCTGGCGCAGGCCGCCAGGCCGGACAGGGCCGTACCCAACAGCGCCATGCGCGCAGCGGCACGGATAAAGTGGACGTTCATGCCTTCCCCAAAAAAATCGTTGCGGAACTATAGCAATTTATTTCGTTCGCGGCTGACGCGCTTACATGTGCCGCGCCCCCGCTGTCGCGCCCTAAGGGCCATTCCCTATTGCGCCTCATGAGGCCTCCACGATGCCGTCCGCGGTTTCGCCCTGGCCGCCGCCCAGATGCAGTTTGCGCATCTTTTCCCACAGCACCTTGCGGCTGATGCCCAGGGTATTGGCGGTGTCCTGGCGGCGCCAGCCGTTGACGTCCAGCGCCGCCAGGATGCGGGCCCGTTCGGCGCGTTCGGCATCGGTGAAGACGGGCGGTTCGCACTGCGTGCTGGCGCTGGCGGCGGCCAGCGCGCCCGGCCCGCGCAGCGGCTCGGCGAGCTGGTCGAAGATGCGTTCGATGCGCGGCCGGTCCCAGGCCTGGAACTGGCGCCGCACGATGGCCACGCGCTCGGCCACGTTGGACAGCTCGCGCACGTTGCCGGCGTAGCGGGTGCGCGCCACGCGCTCGATCAGCCAGTCCGGCGGTTCGCCCTCGGCGCCCAGCCGTTCGAGCAAGGCGCGGAAGATCGCCGCCTTCTCATCGGGGCCGCGCTGCTCCAGGTTGGGAATGCGCAGCTCGATCACCGCCAGCCGGTAATAGAGGTCGGCGCGGAACTCATCCTGTCCCACCAGGACGCGCAGGTCCTTGTTGGTGGCCGCCACCAGGCGGAAATCGACCGGCACTTCCACCGTCGAGCCCAGCCGCGTCACCGCGCTCTGCTCCAGCACGCGCAGCAGCTTGACCTGCTGGTACAGCGGCAGGTCGCCGATTTCGTCCAGGAACAGGGTGCCGCCATTGGCCTGCTCGAAGTAGCCCTTGTGCGCGCCCACCGCGCCGGTGAATGCGCCCTTGGCATGGCCGAAGAAATGCGCCTCGAACAGGCCTTCGGGGATGGCGCCGCAATTGACCGCCACGAACGGCCCGTCCGACCAGGCGGCGCGATCGTGCAGCAGGCGCGCGACGCGTTCCTTGCCCACGCCGGTCTCGCCGTGGATCAGCACGTTGCTGCGGCAGTCGGCGAACATGTCGGCCTCGGCCAGCAGCGCCCGCATCGGTTCGGACACCGCGATCAGCGGCTGCTCGCGGCGCGGCGCGCTGCGGCTGAACTGGTCCAGCGTGCCCAGCAGCTCGAACAGCAGCTTGCGCAGGTCCGAGGTGGTGAAGGCCAGCGGCAGCGTGTAGGAGTATTCGGGCGGGTAATAACGCGGATCGCGGCCGCGGGCCTCGGCCGCCACCCAGATCACCGGCATCGCCTGGCCCGACAGCCAGTCGTAGCCGCTGAAGCGGTTGTCGCCCATGACCGAGACCGATACCAGCGCCACCGCCGGCCGCGACGGATCGCGCGGCGGCGGGAAGGCGGTGCCGGCGTCGGCCCGCACCAGCGAGACATCCATGCCGGCCAGGCAACGTTCAGCGCGGCTGGCGATGTCGGAGGTGCCTTCCCAGACGTAGACGTCGAACTCTTCGCGCGCGAATTTCTGGGTCATGGCGACCCTCGCGCCGGCCGGGGTTGGGCGAAAATCATGGGCTTCATCATCAGTACACCAGACGGGGCTTGCCGCAGTCCACCGACAGCAGCGATACATCGGTTTGGCCGACGCTCAGGCCAAGCAGGTCCAACAGCTGCTGCAACAGGCTCGACAGCATGCCCAGCAGCGGCTGCAGCAACGTCACCACGATCGACAGCACGCCGCCCACCTGGTTGCCGCCGCTCAGCGCCAGCGTGGAGACGGCGTTGACGCGGCATTGGCGGATGGCGTCCGGCGTGAGGCCCAACAGGCAGGTCACGTCGCTCAGCGGCGCCAGCAGCAGCGAATTGAGGAGATTGCCGACCAGTTGCAGCGTGCCGCCCAGCACCCCGGTCAGCCCGCCGGTGGACATGCGCTGGCCCAGTTGATTGAGCGCGGTCGAGGACCATTGCATATCGTTGACCACCTGCGAGATGGACTTGCCGGCATTGGAGCCGCCGCCGCCCACCAGGGTGGTGGCCAGCGAGGTGCGCTGCGCCGGCGTGAGCGGCGTGCCGGTGCCGATCAGGTCGCCGAGGATGCCGCCGACCACGGCGTCGGCCAGGTTCGAGGCCAGCGCTCCGAGATTGATCGAGGTGGCGTTGATGGTGGCGGTGGAATTGGGCGACGGCGGTTCGGTCAGCGTCACCGACACGGGCGCGGCCGAGTTGAACACCGGCAGCGTGACCTTGCTGGTCAGCGGCAGGATGCCGAGCACGTTCAGCACCTGGTGACGCTGGATCGCCGCGAACGAACTGGGCTGGCAGCTGTTGGTGATGGACAGGAAATTGGCCTGCACGTTGTCGACCGCCGAGGTCATGCCCGGAAAGCGCCCCAGGCAGATGCTGGCGACGGACGAAGTCACGTCGATGGTGGCCTGCGACTCGGTCAGCGGCGCCTGGCACAGCTTGGAGACGGTGCCGGTGGACTGCGCCACGTCGATGATGATGGGCAGGTCGATCTTGGTGCCGAGCGTGTTGGCCAACAAGGGGCCGACCAGCGGAATGTTGCTGGTGTTGGCGCGCAGATAGACCCGGATGCCGGCGCTGGTGGCCTGCGCGCCGACGCCGCCCACGCCGATGGACGGCGGCTCGACGATACGCACCTGCGACTGCACCCCCAGCAACGGCACGTTCAGGCCGAGGTTCACCAGGTTCTGTCCATTGGCGATGACCAGCGCCGTCTCCAGCACGTTGAGCGCGTTGATGTTGGCCTGCAGCGCGGAGTTGATGTCGCCGCTGACCACATTCAGGTCCAGCACGCCGCCATCGCCGAACAGCTTGACCGGCAGGTTCACCGGCATCACGTTCAGCACCACGTTGATGGCGTTGGTCAGCAGCCCGAGGCTGGCGCCGGCGGTGTCGCCGGCCTTGTTCATGACCGTCAGCGTGGCCTGCAACAGCTGGCCCAGCGTCAGGTTGTTGAGCGCGGCCAGTTGCGCCGGCGTGCCGACGCCGGTGGCCACCGACACCGGCAGGCCCAGCGCTTCCAGCAGGCCGGACGGCGTGATGTTGACGCTCGCCAGGCCGGCGGCGTCAAGAATGTCCAGCTGCGCCGGCGTGGCGCCGACGGTGGCCAGCAGCTGCGACAGCAGGCCGCCCTTCTGCAGGCGCACCAGGCGCGAGCCGACCGTGAACACGGCCACCGGCCGCGTGCTGACCGCCACCGAGACCACCCGGACCGGCGCGCCGTCGACGACGATGTCCGGCAGCAGGCTGCTCAGAGTCTTGTTGACCGTGATGCGCAGCGCGTTCGGCGTCTGCCCGGCGGCCGGGTCGAACACGTACATGCCGCTGGCGTCGGCGCGCGTGCTGTCCCACACCTTGCATTCGACGGTGACGTCGTCCGCGGAAAACGTGTCGAGGATTGCGGGCACGTTGGCCAGCACCGCCGTCCTGCCGGCCTGCTGGGCCCGCGCGCAATCGGCCGGCGCGCCCAGGCCCAGCACCTGCACCGCCGACAGCGCGGCCAGGTCCGAGGCCTTTTGTATCTCGCGCTTCATGTAATAGGCATAGCCCAGCTGGGCCACGCCCAGCAGCACCAGGCCGACGATGACGGCGAAAACGATGGCCACGGTCATGCTGCCACGCTGTCGCACGGGAAACGCAGGACGTGAATGGGCTGGCATGATCGCGGCTCCGGGATTCGGTGGGACCGGCCTCAGTTGGTGTTTTCCGTTTCCACCCGCTTGGTGAACCACTCGGGAATCGGCCGGGTGAAGCTGTTCACGTAGCGGTTCCAGGCGGCGGTGGAGACCGCGCCCAGCACCGGCAGCGCCGCGCCCGCGCGGCGGCCATCGGCCTGGGCGGCCAGCAGGCCGCGCGTGATGTCGCCAAAGGCCTCGGGCGCCGGTTCGGCGGGGGCAGCCTGGGGAGCCGCCTGCGGCATCGGCGTCTGCACCTGCTGCACCACCGGCCGCGCCGGCATCTGCGCGGCCGCGGCCGGCGCGGCCGTGGGCGCCGTGGCGGGCACCGGGGTGGCCTGGGCCACGCCGCCGCCGCTCATGGCGCCGGTCAGGGGAGCGTTCGATTGCGCGCGGCCGGTCGCGGGCATGGCCGCCGCCAGGGCCAGCGCGAGGGAGAACGGAGCGAGGAAAAGGGTTCGGGACATGGTTGTGGTTCCTGAGAGCGCGCTAGCGCATGATCGGGCCGTTGCCCAGCCTGTCCATCAAGGGGCTCATGACGGGCATCACGAAACTGTCGCCGCGCGATACGCGGGTGGACGCGGCATCGGCCGCCGGCGCGGCCGCCACCGGCGCCGCCGCCTGGCTGCGGATCTCGGATGCCAGGCGCAGCACCTGGCTGCGCGCCTCGTCGCCGAGCTTGGCCCGGTCCATGACTTGCTGCGCCCGCGCCGGTTCGCCTTCCACCAGCAACAGCAAGGCCAGGTTGGCCAGCACCTTGCCGCTGTCCGGCGCCAGTTCGGCGGCCTGGCCGAGCGGCACGCGGGCGCCGGCCGGATCGCCGGCCCGCAGGCGCGCATAGCCCAGGTCGCCCAGGATGCGCGGGTCCATCGGCGACAGCTTGGCGGCGCGCGCGAAATAATCGGCCGCCTGGTCGAACTGGCCGCGCGAACCGGCGATCAGCCCGAGCCCGTGCCAGCCCTCGGCCGCCTGCGCGGTGCCGATCAAGGCGCGGTACGCCTGTTCGCTCGACGCGGTCTGCCCGGTCTGGCGCAGCGCTTCGGCGCGCAGCACCGCGATGCGCGGATCGTTGCCGAACTTCTGCTGGAACGCGTCGATGTATGCCAGCGAAGCGAAATAACGCTCCTGGCGCTGCGATTCGGCGATCATGGACAGCATCATTTCCGGCTCGGCCGGCTTGCGCCGGTTCTCCGCCTCGTCCTCGCGCTGGCGCATCAGCGCCTGCTCCTGCTGCTGTTGCTGGATCAGCTGCCAGGCGGTCTCGGCGTTGTTGGTCTGGCAACCCGCCAACGTCCCCGTCCCCGCGGCCAGCGCCGCCACCAGCATCCAACGCCCCGCGCGCCGCGCGCTGCCACGCGCCCTTCCCATGCCGCCCGCCATCACATGCCCCCCATGCGCGACAAGCCGCGCAATACCGCCACGAAGCCCGCGCCGCCGGTCACGATCAACAATGCCGGCAGCAGGGTCACGATCATCACCGCCGTCATCTTGACGGTGGTCTTGCCCACCTTTTCCTTCAATTCGAGGCGGCGCTTCTCGCGCAGCCGTTCGCCGAAACGGTTCAACGGTTCCTGCACCGCGCCGCCGTGCTGGTCGACCTGGGCGATCAGGCGGCAGATGGCCGACAGGTCGTCGTTGTCGAACCCCGCCGCCAGCCGCGCCAGCGACTGCTCGCGGGTGCGGCCGCGCACATACAGTTCGGACGCCAGCCGCAGCTCGTAGGCCAGCACCGGCAACACCTGGGCGAATTCCTTGATCAACACCTGCAGGCTCTGGTCGATCGACAGGCCCACCCCCTGCAGCAGCCGCAGCAGGTCGATCAGCAGCGGCAGTTCGTTGGCCGCCTGCCGCCGGCGCCGCGACACGCGCCTGCGCACGAACCACTTGGGCAGCATGTAGCCGATGGCGAAACCGAAGAACGCCGCCACGAACAGGCCCAGCGACGAGCCGCCGATGCCGCGCCCCAGGTCCAGCGCCACCGCCGCCGCCGGCAGCAGCAGCGCCAGCGTGAAGCGCGCCACGATGAAGCGCAGCCGCGCCGTGCCCGGGTTCTCGTAGCCCGCCAGGTCCACCAGCTTGCGGTCCTCGCCAGCCAGCAGGGCCTCGGCGAAACGGCCTTCGCTCAGGCGCTTGCCGAACGAGTCGGCGGCGCGCGTGGCCGCCGCCAGGCGTCCGCCCTGCGCGCCGTCGGCCGGCGCGGCGGCCAAAGCCGGGACGCGGCCCTCGCGCGTGGCCAGGGCCTGGTCCACCACCTGGCGGCTGCGGTCCTGCCCGCGCAGGCGCCGCGCCAGGCTCAGGCCCAGGATCAGCATGGCGGCGGCGACCAGCATCAGCGCCACCGCCAGCACGGTCGAGACATTCCAGGATTGGATCGCTTGCATGGGAGCGCCCTCAGATGGCCTTGGCCATGCGATACAGGATGTACGAGCCGGCCACCTGCAGGCAGACCGCCGTCAGCAGCATCTTGAAGCCCAGCGGGTCGACCCACAGGCCCATGAAGAGGTCATTGTTGGCCACCATGATGAAGCCGGCGATGCCCAGCGGCAGCAGCGCCAGGATCCAGGCCGACAGCCGGATCTCGGCCGAGCTGGCCGACAGTTCGGCGCGCGCCTGCCCGATATCGCGCATGAACGCCGCCATGCGTTCGAGCACCTGGTCGCTGCGGCCGCCAAAGCGCAGCGCCACCGAGACCACCGCCGCCACCATGTAGAGCTCCTTCATGTCGTACTGGCGCGAAACCTGCACCAGCGCGGCGTCCAGTTCCTTGGCCGAGCGGCTCAGCGCGGCCGCGGTCTCGACCACTTCGCGCAGCGGCTCGTCGGTGCTGGCCGCCGCGGTCTGGAAGGCCGCCGCCATGCTGTTGCCGATGGTGACCAGGCGCACGATGTTGTCCAGGAAAGCCGGCAGTTGCGACACCCGCCGGCGTTGGCGCCGGTCGGCGCGCAGCCATAGCAGGAAATAGGCGAACACCGCCAGCAGCACCAGCGTCACCAGCCCGGACAGCCAGCCCAGCAACGTCCAGGCCAGCAGCGCGCCGGCCAGGATCGGCAGCGCCAGCCTGGCGTAGAAGGCCGGGCTCTGGCGCACGCCGCCCTGCAGCAGCAGCATGTCCCAGCGCGAAAAGCCGCTGCGCAGGGCGCGCGAACCCTGCGCGAAAGGCATCTTGTCGCTCACCGGCGCGCCGCGGCTGCGCCGCAACTGGTCTTCCAGGAACGCGGAACTGGCGGCCCGCCGCTGGCCGCTGTTGGCGTGGCGCCACAGCAGCACCGCCGCCAAGGCCAGCACCAGCGCCAGACCCGCGACCACCCCGGCTTGCAGCATCAGCGTCTCCTGCTCCAGAAGCCGCCGCCGTCGGGTTCGGGCGGCGCGTTGTCGACAGGCCGCTGTTCATTGCGCAGCCTGGCCAGCTTGGGGGTGTGCGGATGGATGCCGAGCCAGTTCCAGCGGTCCTTCTCCTCGCCCTCGGGCGTGGCGAAGGCTTCGTGGCGGTACAGTTCCTGGGTCGAGATCACGTTGTCGCCCATGCCGGTTACCTCGGTCACCGACAGCACCCGGCGCTTGCCGTTGGACAGGCGGCCGATCTGCACGATGAAGTCGAGCGCGCTGGCGATCTGGCGCCGCAGGCTGTCCTCGCTGCCCTGGAAGCCGGCGAAGCCCGCCAGCATCTCGATCCGGTACAGGCATTCGCGCGGCGAGTTGGCGTGGATCGTGGCCATGGAGCCTTCGTGGCCGGTGTTCATGGCCTGCAGCATGTCCATGACCTCGGCGCCGCGCACCTCGCCCACCACCACGCGGTCGGGACGCATCCGCAGGCTGTTGCGGATCAGCTCGCGGATGCTGACCGCGCCGCTGCCGTCGAAGCCGCCCTGGCGCGATTCCAGCCGCACCACATGCGGGTGGTTCAGCGACAGTTCGGCGGTGTCCTCCACCGTCACCACGCGCTCGGTCTCGGGGATGAAGAAGGCCAGCGCGTTCAAGAGCGAAGTCTTGCCCGAGCTGGTGCCGCCGGACACCAGGATGTTGCAGCGGTTCTTCACCGCCTCGTTCAGCAGGCGGTAGATTTCCTCGTCGAAGGTGCCCAGCGTCAGCAGGTCGGCCGGCTTGAGCGGGTCCTGGCGGAATTTCCGGATCGACACCATCGGGCCGTCCACGGCCAGCGGTTCGATCACCACGTTCAGGCGGCCGCCGTCGGGCAGGCGCGCGTCCACCATGGGACTAGACTCGTCCAGCCGGCGGCCGATCGGCGCCAGGATGCGGCGCACGATGCGCAGCACGTGCTGGTTGTCGGTGAAGCGCAGCGTCTCGCGCGCCAGCACGCCGCGGCGCGACACGAACACGTTGTCGTAGCCGTTGATCAGGATGTCCTCGACCGCGGGGTCGGCCAGCAGGTCCTCCAGCGGCCCCAGGCCGGCCAATTCCTTGGTCAGGGCCTCGGCGATCTGCCGCATCTCGCCTTCGTTGATCGGCACGCGGCGCAGGCGCACGAAGCTGGCCACCTCGATGTCGACGAATTCCTGGATCGCCGAACGCGCCCAGCGGCCGAACTCCGCGCCCAGCTCCTCGATGCGCGAGAGCAGGTGCTCGTAGGCCGCCGTCTTCACTTCCTGGAAGCGGTTGGACGATGTGAAGCCCTTGTCGCCATCGCCGCCGAATTCTATGGTCGCTGTCATGATCATGTCGCTTCCGCCGCCGTCCGTTACTCGACCACCATGCGGCGATGCACGCCAGGCAGCCAGGTGGCCAGCCAGCTCGCGCGGCCGCCGGGGGTGTTTTCTTCCGCGCTCAGCTTCTCGGCCAGCGCCTGCACCGCGCGCACGTAGATGTCGCGCTCGGCCTCCTCGTGCAGCAAGTGCCCCTGGTTGGTACACACCATCAGCGCCAGCGTGCGATCCGGCAGCGTGCCGACCAGCTCCAGCTGGAAGCGCTCGGCGATCTGCTGCGCCGTCATGCCGTAGCGCTCGTCGTAGCGGTTGACGATCAGGCCCAGGCTGCGCCGCTCCACGTGCAGTTGCTCCAGCTCTTGCAGCAGCCCGGCCAGCGACACCAGCGCGCCCACGCTCTGGTCGGTGACGATCCAGTTCTGCTGCGAGGCGCGCGCCAGGCCGGCCACGAATTCGGGATTGGTGAAGCCGCCCGAATCGGCCACCACCACGCCGAAATGCTGGCGCATGCGCTCGAACACCAGCAGCGAATCCGATTGCGACACGTCGCGCATCTGGCCCAGGTCGCGCGGCAGCGCCAGCACGCTCAGGCCGTTGGGGGTATGCGACATGGCCGAACCCAGCAAGGTCGAGTCGAGCCGCCGCAGGTTGCGCGCGGCCTCGGCGAAGTCGAAGTCGCCGCCGATGTTCAGGTACAGCTGGCAGTCGCCCACCGGCCAGCCCAGATCCATCAGGGCCACCCGGCTGCTCAGCGGCAGATGGCTGCCGGCGTCGGCCGCGGGCTTGGCGGCCTTGGCGCCCGCCGCCGCGGCGCGCGCCAGGTGCTGCTGCTTGAGCCGGTCCTGCACCATGCCGGCCAGGTGCACCGCCAGGGTACTGGTGCCCACGCCCGGGCGCGCGCCCAGCAGCAGCACGCTGCGGCGCGAGCCATCCATGCGGCCGCCGCTGGCCGGCACGTCCAGCAGCCGCTGCACCACGTCCTTGACCTCCTGCGGCGCCACGGTCGGGTCGACGAAATCGCTGACGCCGGCACGCAGGGCCGCGATGGCGCCTTCCGGCTGGCTCAGCAGGCCGACCGCGACCCGCGGAATCGCCGGCGCGATGCGGGCCAGCAGGCGCGCCAGTTCGGCCGACTTGAACAGCTTGCCCGGCTCGTCCTCGCTCAAGGTGAAATCCAGGAACACCACCTGGGGTTCGATCTCGGCCAGGCGCCTGCCCAGTTCTTCGACGCCGGGCACTTCCTGGGTCAGCAGGCCCATGTCGCCCAGCGCCTGCCCGAGCTGCGCGGCGACGCCGTCGCCCTTGGAACAAAATAGAAACCGGTTGCCGTTCTGCAAGCCAACCCACTCCCTGGCATGTGTCTTCATATCGCTCACCGTGAGAAACCCGGCATTTGCTGCCCGCCGACAGGGCCCATCAGGTAATAGCCCCAAGCGTTGAACGCGGTATCGGCCGCTTCCTGTTTGGCCCCCGGCAACGGCAACGTCACGCCGCGCGCAATGGGCCGCACCAGGCGCGGCGTCACCACGATGACCAGCTCGGTATCCTCCTGGGTGTAATCGACGCTGCGGAAAAACGAGCCGATGATGGGCAGGTCGCCCAGCATCGGCACTTTGTTGACCAGCGCCCTGGTCTGGCGCGACACCAGGCCGCTGACCACGAAGCTTTCGCCATCGCCCAACTCGACCGTGGTGTCGGCGCGACGCGTGCGCAGGGCCGGGATCAGCGTGGTCGAATTGGTGCCGTTGGACACCGCGATGGCGTTGCTGTAGTCCAGCTCGCTGGCTTCCGGCGCCACCTTCAACGCGATCCGCTCGCGCGACAGCACCGTGGGCGTCACCGTCAGGCCGATGCCGAACGGCTTGAACGTCACCGTGGTGGTGCCCAGGCCGCCGGCCTCGGGAATCGGCAGCTCGCCGCCCGCCAGGAAGCTGGCGCTCTGGCCTGTCAAGGCGACCAGCGTCGGCTCGGCCAGCACGCGCGCCATGCCATTGTTCTGCAGCAGGCGCAGGCGGGCGCTGAAGTCATTGGAGTCGTAGAACAGCGAAAAGCCCGAGGCCAGGGCCGCTCCCTTGTTGAATCCGAGCGGCGCCGGGAAGCCGTCCGGGGTGATCGAATTGGTACTGCCCCACGGGCCGCTGCGGCCGGCGAAACTGATGCCGGCCTGCTTCATCACCGAACGCGACACCTCGACCACCTTGACTTCCACCTGCACCACGCCGCCGGTGCCGGCGGTCGATACGTCGACCACGTTCTTGTCGCCCACCGCCGCGCCGGCCGCCGCCACCGAGGCCTGGTGCGTCAACGGCGATTCGGCCTGGCCCGACACCACCGCGCGCTCGCCCGCCACGTCGACGTTGGCGCCGCCGGCGACACCCCGTCCGGCCATGACCTGCTGCACGTTGCCCGCCACCCGCACGGTCCAGACCTGCGGCGCGGCGTTGGCGCCGGTCCAGATCTGCAATTGGGTGGTGCCGGCCTTCTTGCCATACAGCAGCACCGACGCCTGCCGCTTGCCCGAGGCCGCCAGCACCTTGACGTCGGCGACGTCCGGATCGCCGATGGCGATGCGGACCGGCGCGCCGTCCAGCATGAGCGCCTGTTGGCCCTTGACGGCAACCGCGATGTCGCGGGCCGGCGCGCTGGCGCCCGCCGCGGGGGCGGTCTGCGCCAGGCTGGCCGCGCCGCAGGTCATTGCCGCTGCGGCCGACAGGACGCAGATCAGGGTGGTGCGCTGAAATCTCATCATTGTGCTGGATCTGGTTTGACAGGTTAGGTCCAGCCGCGGGCGGCACCTGGCCACGCGCAGCCACGTTTCAATAGCGCACGCGCTCGGATTTGTCTCCTCGCAATATTTCGACGCTGCGCCCGCCGCCACCGCCGGTGGCGCGGACCGCCGCGGGCTTGGCCGCCTGCGTCGTGCCCTCGAGCTGCGCCAGGCTTTCGCCGGCGTAGGCGCGGTTCGGGCCGCTCTGCAGCAAGGCGCGCTGCTCGGGTGTCAGGTCCGGCCGCGGCGGCAGCACGGCGCCGCGCTGCGCGAACAACTGGGTATCGGGCCCGCCGTCATCGCCGACCGGGCGCAAGGCCAGTTGCAGGCGGCCGGAGCGGCCCGCCAACAGCAACTCGCTGACCTGCTCGACCGGCACCGCCAGCACCGCGGTCCTGGCCGGCTGGCCCGGCGGGCCCGGCAGCGTGCCTTTGTCCTCGGGGCCGTCCACCGACGCCGTGCCATAGGCCAGCACGCGCACCCGCGACTGCAGCAGCCGGGCCTGTCCGGCCTGGATCTCGACGCCCTTCTCCAGCAGGAAGAACACGTCCACCAGGTCCCCCGGCGCGATGCGGTTGCCGCCGCCCACCACTTCGTCCACCGCGATCGCCACCGCGCGTTCGCCCGGCTTGAGCTGGCGGCCCAGGCCCTGCGCCAGCATGCTGGGCAACAGCGGATCGCCCGCGGCGATATCGACGCGGGCATAGGCGCCCTGCAGCGGCGCGGGCGAGCTGTAGCTGCCCGACAGCGCCACCTGCCATTGGTCCACCTTGAGCATCCTGGCGCCATCGATGCGGGTGCCGGCCGGGATCGCGGCGGCAGCCACCACCACCGGATAGCGCTTGGCCGGCGGCTCGGCCGGCGCGCTCGCCTGAGTGGCGACCGGGCTGGCCGGGGCCGGTGGCGGGGGGGAAGGCTGCGAGGCCAGGCGCCACGCCACGAATGCCAGCACCAGGCCCGCCGCCAGCAATACACCCGCGATGATCTTGCTCAGACTGCTCATGGTGTCCCTTGCGAAATTTGCACGATGGCCTTCGATGACAGGCGGGTCGGAATCCAGTTCTTGTCCGTCCCGGGCAACATGGCAATCAGGGCCTGGAAGGTCGACAGCACCGGCCAGTCGTCCACCTTGAAAGCCATGGTGACCGTGGCGCACGTCGCCGTCTTGCCCTCCGCCCCCTCCCAGGAACATTGCGCATTGGTGGTCGAGCATGCCACCGCCGATCCGGCGCCGAACACGCTCATCGCCGCCGCACAGGCCACGGTCGGCACGTCCGCCTGGCCGGCAAAGCGCGCATGGACCGCCGCGCGCGCGCCTTCGGACGCGGCAGATGCCAATTGCTGCTGCATCCAGAACAGCACGCCATAGCCGACCACGGCGCAGACGAACATCAGCAGCATGGTCACCGTCAGCGAAAACTCGAGCGTGGCGATGCCGCGTTGGACACGCCGGCGGCCGCGGGGCTCATCGGGATCGCGGTGCCTGTCCATGTCAATTGCTCCCGTCCAGCGCATTGCCCAGGTGGACCGTGGCGCGGGCCGTCAACACACTCGAAGGCGGCATCAGGGCCTGGGCCAGCAACGGCAGATTGGGGATCAGCGGGTTGGCGCCATAGGGGTAGCTGACCGTGACTTCGATCTGGTCGGCGCTCAACGGCAAGCCGCTGCAGGTGCCCCCGCCGGTGCTGCTGAGCGTGCCGCCGGGGCCGCACACCGCCACCGCCACCGCGGCCGAGGACATGGCGGTGATCCAGCCCGAACGATCCAGCGCCGTATCGCGGCCGGCATTGGCGCGCACTGCAAGGGACGCGGCGCCCGGCTGCCACTGCAGGACCTTGCGGGCGCCGTCCTGCGCCGCCAGGGTGACTGAATGCTGGGCGGTGAAGACCAGTGCGTACGTCAGGATCGCGTAGAACACCAGGAAAAACACCACGAATACCAGGCCGAATTCAAGGGAATAAGCGCCACGCTGAGCGCGGCAACGCCCAGATAGGCGCCGTACGGCGTCTGGCGGGCCCGAAGCGGCAGCGCCCGGCTTCGGGAAAGAAACAGGTACGACAAGGCATGCAGGCCGGCCAGCAGGCTGGCGGCCACCAACGTCATCACCAGCGGCGCGAAGCCCGCCAGCAATCCGAGGATGGCGATCGCCTTGACGTCGCCCGCGCCCATCAGGCGCCGGCTCCAGAGCGGAAAGAACGGCAAGGCCAGCGCGAATCCGGCCAATGCCATGGGCCAGCCGGCCCAGCGCGGCGGATACCCCCATGCCGGCGCCAGCCATGCCGCCAGCAGCCACAGCGCCTGTCCCGCGAAGCCCGCGACGATAAGCGTGTTGGGTACGCGGCGATAGCGCAGATCGGTGTATATCAACACCAGATTCCAGCATGCGAACAACAGCCACCACAGCACTTCCCCTGGATACAAGGCAGGACCTTCCGACGGTTTCGGTTTCAATGCGGCAATACATGGTCGCGCGGCCTCCGGGAGCCGATGCGCGCAACGCCGTCAATCCACAACCGCCCGAAATCGTCGCGCGGGAAGTGTTGCCAACATCAGCTCCGCGCCAGGCGGGGCGGGGACCCGGCCTTCCGCGCATGCCTGGCTGGGACCAGGCCCGTCGGATCGGCCGGGGCCTTCGGCCTCACGTGGACGCGGCGGCCAGCTTTGCTTGCAGCGACGTGAACAGGTCGCCGAGCGCGCCCGTGAATGTCGCCAAAGCCGCTACCAGCGCCACCGCGATGGTGCCCGCGATCAGGCCGTATTCCAGGGCGGTGATGCCTTCTTCTTCGTTCCAGAACTGCGCAAGTTTCGCTTTCATGTCGAGCTCCTGAGGTCTCGCTTGATAATCGAGCCATGCCGCGGGGCGGCGCTGGCCCCCTAAACCCGGTGCAACCGGCGCGCTGGCATGTTCCACGCCCGCGCGCTTCCGGGGTACTCAGGCCGCAAAGGCCCTTGACTCACCCTCAACCCGGCCCCAGCGTGGA
Organism: Achromobacter sp. KK8; assembly: GCF_054188005.1. NCBI lineage: Bacteria > Pseudomonadati > Pseudomonadota > Betaproteobacteria > Burkholderiales > Alcaligenaceae > Achromobacter > Achromobacter sp. KK8. The sequence continues at coordinate 6,018,942 of NZ_CM135178.1, forward strand.
GCCGGGCGCCCTGCCCCCCTCCACCGCCGGCGCCGATTCAATGATCGAATCGATACGTTGCGCAAGGCGCGCGCGGAAACGGCGCGAGGCCCGCTGCAAATGCCAACGCATCACCAGCAGCATGACCGCCGACAGCGCGAACGCGATATACGGCAGCATCACCCCGCCGATCTGCATGCTGGAGAATTCGCGCGGCGTGGTGCAGACCACCGTGCCGGCCGCCACGCCCGTGTAATGCATGCCGCACACCGCCACCGCCATCAAAATGGCCGCGGCGGCGCGCTGAAACTCATTCTGCGTGTTGAAGGCCAGCCACAGTGCGGCTGACGCGGCAATAACCGCTATGAGCACCGATAAAACCACCATCGGCAGATTCCACATGAATACCGCCGGCATGCGCATGGCGCTGATGCCCACATAATGCATGGCCGCCACGCCGAGACCGGCGGCCAGGCCGCCCACCAGGCAGCGCATAAATGTGAAACGGTCGCGGCCGACATACCAGAAGGCCCAGCCGGAAAAACCGGCGGCCACCAGGAAACTGAGCGCCGTCAATCCCGTCTGGTAACCCACCTCGAACGGCAGCTGCTGCGCCTGCATGCCGATGAAATGCATGCTCCAGATACCCACCCCGCCCATCGCCAGCGCGCCGATGATGATGTAACCGATGCGGATCTCGCCGTCCCGCGTTTCCGCCCGGATGCCCACCGCGGCCAGCAAGGCGACGTAGGAGCCGAGGACCGCGATCAGGAACGACAGCGCCGCCAGCCCGGCATGGAACGACAGCGGAACGATATCGCCCGGGTTCATGCGCGGCCCCTGTGAGCCGGCCGCCGGCAGACGCATCTCGCGGGCCGGCATACGACGATTCTGTGGCGGTCATCCTGGTCCATCTTGCGGACTCCCGAAAGCCTGTAAACCCGATGTGTTTTGAAACGTTTATATAGTCTTATCTATTAACAATTAATACACATCAGGGTTTATACCAGTATTCGCAATGCTGCGACAGCTTACTTGTAACGAATACCCGGAAATTAGCCAGCTTCATTTTCAAATACCCCGGAAAACCCTCGATCAGGCGCCGTCCGGATTGCCTTTCATTGCGCGCTGTTGTTATATCCACGTTTCCGGCCAGTCACAATGAAATAATTTGTCATTGGCTTGCCGCGCTGGCAACATACCGCCTGAACGACGCGCACGGTTTAACTCCTTATAAAGCGGCCCCATTCAGTCACGCCCTTATTCAGGTATTTATCTTCGGCCTGTTTAAACGGCGTCAGCGGCAAACGAGAGACCACCAGGCATGAGACGTACGCTTCCCGCAAGTCCGCTTTCCCTTGCCCTTTTCTGCATGCTGGCCACCGTCGGCGCGGCGCGGGCCGACGGCCCCTTGCGCGGCAATCCGGTCGATGCCATGCCGCAGATCGAACGGCCGCCCGGCGCCACCCAGCCTCCCCCGGTGGTACAGGCCGCCACGCCGGAACAACTGGCGCTGCAGGCGCGGCTGGCGCAACGCATCGTGCCCCGGCATTTCGATGTCACGGGCGTGCACGAAATGCCGTTCGAGGAGGTCTCCGCCCTGCTCGCGCCGCTCTCGGGCAAGGAGATCAGCCTGGGCGAACTGGTGCAGCAGGTCGACAAGATCACGCAGTTGTACCGCGACCGCGGCTATCCGCTGTCGTTCGCGCTGGTCCAGAACCAGAGCTTCGCCAACGGGCTGGTGGTCGTCACCGTGGTCGAAGGCTATATCGGCACGGTGCGCATCGAAGGCGATATCGGCAACGCCCAGGACCGGCTGGAATCGTTGGCCGAGCCGCTCAAGCAGGAGAAACCGCTGAAGCAGGCCACGCTGGAGCGCGTGCTGAACCTGATGCGGACCGTGCCGGGCGTGAAGTTCACGCCTTCGCTGGACCTGCCGCGGCGCGCCGACGGCGCCACCGAACTGGTGCTGGCCGCCTCGCGTCAGCCGGTCAGCCTGACCGGCGGCGTGGCCGACCTGGGCACCGGCATGCAACCCCTGGTGAACGCCGCCACCAACAGCCTCACGCCGCTGGGCGAGCAGGTCAAGCTGACGGCGTCGATCCCGTTCAATACCGACGACGTCAAATACGTGTCCGGCGAGATCCGCGTGCCGCTGGGCAACGACGGCCTGGCCGTCAAGGTGGACGGCTATCACTATGACGCGCGGCCCGAGGACGAGGCGATCGAGTACCTGGGCTTCAATCGTCGGGTCAAGAACGACCGCATCGGCATCGGCGTCAGCTATCCGTTCCTGTTGAACAACACCCGTTCGCTGACCGGCACGCTGGGCGTCTACGCCGCCAACTCCAAGGATCGCTACGAAGCCAAGAATTCCGATCGCTGGCTGCAGCAGGATTCGCAGGTGCGCGCCGCCAACCTCGAAATGCGCTATATCCAGGTGTCGGAATCCATGACGACCGACGTGACGCTGGGCGTGGCCAAGGGCTTCGACGCGGCCGGCGCGAAGAAGGAGATCAGCACCAACTATGGCTATTCCGCCGTTCCCGTCCTCGACCTGGATTTCACGCGCTACAACCTGAACGCCAAGCAGACCTTCGCCCTGCCAGCCCAGTTCGGCCTGACCCTGTCCGGCGCGGCCCAGTATTCCAGCAACATCCTGCCGTCGTCGGAGCAAGTGTCGTACGGCAGCTGGCGCTACGCGATGGGCTATCCGCAAGGCGAGCAAAGTGGCGACAAGGGCGTGGGGGTTTCCGCCGAAGTCAATCGCCGCTTCGGCATCGGCTGGGAATATCTGACGAATGTGCAGCCTTACGCGCTGATCGACTATGCGCGCACCTGGTACAACAATTCAGGCTTGCAGCAATTGAATCAGCGTCACCTCTCCTCGGTGGCGCTGGGGCTGCGCTTTACCGACGACAAGTACTACCTGTTCGATTTCAATGTGGCCAAGCCTATCGGTTCGGCGACGGTGAACAACGACCGCGACCTGCGCTTCAACGCCAATTACTCGCTGTATTACGACGCATTCTGATTGGGCATCCATACCTGGGGGTCCATATACCCGCCCGCCACCACGCCTGTTTCGACAGGCGTTTTTTTTGGCCTGTTCCATACACCGCGTTACGTAACGTGGCCCGTAACGTAACGGCTGTTACCCCCTTCGGCGTAACATTCGCAGGTCAGGCGTGATCGTAAAAATGGGGGATTCAAAACATTGGTACAAACCCTCTAATATACAAATAACACATTGATTTAAAAGGATTTTTTAAGGAAAGAAAAATACCCCGCCACGTTGCCGGACGGCATTCGGAAAATATTGGCACGGTTTATGCATGTAGGGATGTATCGGGCAGTTTCGACGCCTGACACTTCCCCCACAGGAGCTCGCCATGAATGCCAAGATTGAAACGCAGCGCGTACAACGTATTCTGACCTCCACCGTCATGGCGGCCGCTCTGATGAGCGCGCTGGCCGCATGCGGCGGCGGTGGTGGTGGCCACAAGAGTTCGGCTTCCCTGCCCGGCACGAATATTCCCACCAATCCCGGCGGTCCGAATAACCCCAGCAATCCCAATAACCCTAATAACCCCAATAATCCGAACAACCCGACCGATCCGGTCACGACCGGCTTGCTGCAGACCACGCTCGGCAATACCGGCGGCGCCGTCGACAATACGCTGCCGTTGAATCTGGGCACCACGCTGGGCGGCGTCGGCAAGGCGCTGGATCCCACCGTCAAGCCGGTGGTCGATACGGTGGTCGGCCTGACTCAGGAGATCGGCGCCACCACCGGCCTGGGCCAACCGGTCGACGGCACCGTCAAGCAGGTCGGCGGACTGGTGCAGGACCTGGGCACCACGGTCAAGGGCACCGGGCTGCCCGGCGGCCTGAGCAGCGGCGTCGGCGGCCTGGTCGAAGGCCTGGGCAAGACGGTCGCCAGCACCGGCGGCCTGCTCAATGCCGATCCCAAGAATCCGCAACCGCTGACCACGGTGCTGGGCAATGCCACCAACGCGGTGGGCGCCCTGACCGCCGGCCTGTCCGGCCAGGGCGGCCTGCTGAACCCCGTGACCCAATTGGTCGGCGGCGTGACCGGCGGCGTGCTGGGCGGACCGTCCAAGCCTTTGCTCGAACCGGCCCTCGGCAACGTCGGCAAGACCGTCGACAACGTGTTGCCGCTGGGCCTGCAACCGACCCTCGGGGGCATCGGCGCGGCGCTCGACCCGACGGCCAGCCCCCTGGCCGGCACGGTGGTCGGCCTGACCCAGCAAGTGGGCGCCACCACCAAGCTGGGCGCGCCGGTCGCCGGCCTGCTCAACACCCTGGGCGGCACCGTCAGCAACCTGGGCACGCAATTGCCCGGCGGCAACGTGGCCGGTTTGAATGGCGTGCTGCAAGGCCTGGGCGGCGCGGTCAGCAGTGCCGGCGGCCTGTTGAATGCCACGCCCGGCAACACCAACCCGCTCGGCAACACGCTGGCCAATGCCACCGGCGCGGTCGCCTCCCTGACCAGTGGCCTGGGCCTGGGCGGCGCGGTGGGCGGCAACAACGGCGGCCTGCTCAGCCCGATCACCGGCATCCTGGGTGGCGTGACCGGCGGCGCGGCGGGCGGTAACGGCGGCCTGCTGGCTCCGGTGACCGGCCTGCTCGGCGGCGTGACCGGCAACCTGGGCGGGGCCACGGGCGGCGCGGCCAACGGCGGCTTGCTGGGCGGCCTGCTGGGCGGCGTGACCGGCGCCACCGGTGGCACGGCCGGCGGCGCCGCGGGCGCCAACGGCGGCCTGCTGGGCGGCTTGCTGGGCGGCGTGACCGGCGCCACCGGCGGCACGGCCGGCGGCGCCACGGGCGCCAACGGGGGCCTGCTGGGCGGCTTGCTGGGCGGCCTGACGGGCGGCGCGACGGCCAGCGCGGGCGCGGGCGCCAGCGCCGGTGGCGGCGCCACGGGCACGGCCAGCAACGGCGGCCTGCTCGGCGGCCTGCTGGGCGGCGTGACGGCCGGCGTCAGCGGCAGCGCCAGCACCGGAGGCACCACCAACGGCGGCTTGCTGGGCGGCCTGCTCGGCGGCCTGACCGCCAAGAAGTAATCGACGGGATCCGTGAGGGAGCGACGCCATGCTGCAACAAGAAACCATCGTCCACCACGAGCATGTGACCGTGATGCCTGAATCCCGCAATAGTGACCTGCGTCCCGGAATGCTTGACGATATCGCCCTGATGCTGGGCCGGCAGTTCGCCGTGTACAACGCGGCGTGCCAGTCGGCCCTGGCGGAGAAACTGGGTATCCCCCTGGCGGATCTGAAAGCGCTGGAACTGGTGATGGAGTTCGATGCCCTGCCCACCGGGCAACTGGCCCAGCTGATGGGCATCAGCTCCGGCGGCGCCACCGCCTTGATCAACCGCCTGGAGGCGGCCGGCTATGTGCAACGCGGCCGCCATCCGCTGGATCGCCGCATGATCGTGATCCGGCCGGTCGAGGAGCAATGCCAGCAACTGGCCCAGGAACGCCAGTGGGTGGCCGAGGCGGTGGTGTTGATGGCCCGGCGCTACGACGCCGGCGAGCTGGAAGTGGTGCATGCCTTCCTGGCGCAATGTGTCCGCGCCCTGCGGCACGACACACTGGTCTGGCTCGAAACCCGCAACGCCCACGACTGAGCCGCCCAGGCGCGCGCATGCCGCGCCCCGATCCGCCAGGATCGGGGCGCGGTTTTCATTCGGGCGCGCCGAATTGCAGCCGCGGCACCGCGTCGAGCAGGCGGCGCGTCATGTCCTGGCGCGGCGCGTGCAGCACCGCGTCGGCCTCGCCCAACTCGACGATGCGGCCGCCGTCCATGACCGCGATGCGGTCGGCCAGGTACTCGACCACGCCGAAATTGTGGGTGATGAACAGGTAGGCGATGCCCAGCTCGTCCTGCAGCTCGCGCAGCAGGTCGAGGATCTGCGCCTGCACCGAGACGTCCAGCGCCGAGGTCGGCTCGTCGCAGATCAGCACCTTGGGTTCGACCGCCAGGGCCCGGGCGATGGCGATGCGCTGGCGCTGGCCGCCGGAGAACTCGTGCGGATAGCGCGCCAGCGTGTTGGCCGGCAGGCCGACGCGCTCGACCAGGCGGACGGCGCGGTCGCGTCGCTCGCGCGCGCCCATGCCGCGGCGCAGCGACTCCAGGCCTTCGTCGAGGATGTCGCCGACCCGCATGCGCGGATCGAGCGATGCGTACGGGTCCTGGAACACGATCTGGATGTCCTGGCGCAGCCGCTGCAAGCGGGCGCGGTCGGCGGTCAGCAGGTCCTGCCCCTGCAGCATGGCGCGGCCCGAGATACGGGCGCCGTCGATCAGGCGCAGCAGCGCCTTGCCGGTGGTGGTCTTGCCGCAACCGGACTCGCCCAGCAACGCCAGGGTTTCGCCGGCACGCAGCGTGAACGTCACGCCGTCGACCGCCTTGACCCACGAGGCCACGCGCCGCAGCGGGCCCTTGCGCACCGGATAATGGACCTTCAGGTCCTGCACGTCCAGCACCACGCCCGGCTCGCGCGGCCGCTTGCGGGCCGCGTCCCGCGCCTGGGCCGCGCGGCCGGCCTGGCTGAGAGGCACGCCGCGCTTTTCAAAGGTGGGAATGGCGTCGAACAACTGGCGCGCGTAGGGATGCTTGGGCGCGCGGAAGAATTCCTCGGCGCTGGCGCTTTCGACGATTTCGCCGCCGCGCATCAGGGCCACGTGATGAGCCACGTTACGCACCACCGCCAGGTCATGGGTGATGAGCAGCACCGCCATGCCGATCTCGCGCTGGATGCCCGCCAGCAGGTCCAGCACCTGCGCCTGCACGGTGACGTCCAGCGCGGTGGTGGGCTCGTCGGCGATCAGCAGCAGGGGTTCCGCCGCCAGCGCGATGGCGATCATGACGCGCTGCTTCTGGCCGCCGGAGAACTGAAATGGATAATCGTCCACGCGCCGCTCGGGCTCCGGGATGCCGACCCGCCGCAGCCAGTCGATGGCGCGGGCGCGCGCCGCGGCGCCGCGCAGCGGCGTGTGCGCCGCCAGCGTCTCGATGATCTGGTCGCCGACCCGCATGACGGGGTTCAGGCTGGTGGACGGTTCCTGGAAGATGATGCCGATGCGGCCGCCGCGCACGCCGCGCATGGCGCTCTCGGGCAGGCGGTTGAGGTCTTCGCCATCCAGGTCGATCTGGCCGCCGACGATGTGCCCGGCGTCCGGCAGCAGGCGCAACAGCGCCAGCGCCGTCATGCTCTTGCCGCAGCCGGACTCGCCCACCAGGGCGAAGGTCTCGCGCTGCGAGATGGCCAGCTGCAGGCGCTTGACCGCGTGCGTCATGCCGCTGTCGCCGGCGATGTCGACGTCCAGCCCGCGCACGGCCAGCAGGGGCGTGTCCTGGCGGTTATCCTGCTGGCTCATGGCGCGTCTCCGGATTTGGTGGCGCGGGCATCGGCCGCCAGCGCGGCGCCCGGACGGCGGCCGAACCAACCCATGCCCGGCAGGCGGCCCGGCTTGTAGCGGCGGGTGCGCGGATCGAAGGCGTCGCGCACCGCGTCGGCGAACAGGTTGGCGGCCAGCACCAGGGCCAGCATGAAAAGAAACGCGGTCATCAGGTTCCACCAGATCATCGGGTCGCGCGACATTTCCAGGCGGGCGCCGTCGATCATCGAGCCGAACGAATTCATGCTGGGATCGACGCCGATGCCCAGATAGGACAGCACCGCCTCGTACAGCACCAGGCCGGAGAATTCCAGCACCACGGTGATCAGCACCAGGTGCGCGACATTGGGCAGCAGGTGGCGCGTCATGATGCGCCAGTGCGATACGCCGAAGGCGCGCGCGGCCTGCACGTATTCCAGCTCGCGCAGCTTGAGCGTTTCGGCGCGCAGCAAGCGGCACAGCCCGGCCCAGCCGGTGAAGCCGAGGATCATGCACAACAGGAACAGGCGCAGGTCGGCGCGCGCCGCGGAGGTGTCGAACAGCTCGGCGTGGTTGTCGATGTACACCTGCATCATCAGCGCGCAGGCCGCCACCAGCAGCACGCCCGGGATCGAGGTGATGGTGGTGTAGAGATACTGGATGGCGTCGTCGATCCTGCCCTTGAAGTAGCCCGCCGCGATGCCGAAGACGATGGCCGGCGGCAGCATCGCGAGCGTGGTCAGGCTGCCGATGACGAGCGCGGTGCGGATGCTCTTGAGCGCCTGCCACAGCACGTCGTTGCCGATGCGGTCGGTGCCCAGGGCGTGGTAGCCGCTGGACAGCCCGGCCAGCGCCCCCGCCACCAGGCACAGCAGGGTGAAGGTGATGGCCATGGCGCGCCACGGCACCTCGGCGCGCCCGCCCAATAGGGCCTCGGCCGCCGCCGACGCGCCGCCGCGCCGCGCCAGGCAGGCGAACAGCAGGCCGGCGCCGATCAGCGCCACCGCCAGCCCCGCCGCCAGGCCCAGGCCCAGCCGGTAGTAGACGTCGCCCAGGTGGTCGCGGTCGGGGTCCGCCAGGTGCGTGCCGGCCGCCCGCAGGCGCGGAAAATCGCGCACCGGCTTGTCGTCGACCAGCAGGGTTTCCTTGGTGAACTGGCGCACCGCCAGCGGACTGGAATAGGTCTTCTCGGGCTGGGTCAGCACGCTGCCGCGCAACAGGCCGTCCAGCGCCGACTTGACCGCCGGCGCGTAGACCGGCGCGGCGTCGGCGGCCGCGCCCGGCGCGGGCGGCAGCTGCGGCCGGTAATGGACGGAATCGAGCAGGCCGACCAGCGCGAACGCCGCCAGCACCACCGCCGAGCACATGGCCGGCGTGTCGCGCGCCACCCGCGCCCAGGTCGAACGCAGGTTCGGGCTGCGCCGCACCCGCCAGGCGTAGGCCAGCGCGCCCAGCACCATGAGCCACAGCGCAATGTCGGTCCAGAGGAATACGAACTTGGGCATGGCGGCTACTCGAATCGGACGCGGGGGTCAGCCAGCGTGTAGGAAATGTCGGCCAGGATCAGCCCGACGATGTACAGCGACGCCCCCAGGAACACCATGGCGCGCACGATGGAGAAGTCCTGCGCGTTGATGGCGTCGATGGTGTAGCTGCCCAGGCCCGGGATGCCGAAGAAGGACTCGGCGATCAGGCTGCCCATGAACAGCAGCGGCAAGGCGGCCACGGTGCTGGTCAGGATCGGCAGCATGGCGTTGCGCAGCACGTGGCGAAACAGCACCACGCGCTCGGCCAGCCCCTTGGCGCGGGCGGTGCGCACGTAGTCCTTGCCGATTTCCTCCAGGAACAGGGTGCGGTAGAAGCGCGCCTCGGGGCCCAGGCGCGAGACGATCGCCACCAGCACCGGCAGCGCCAGGAACTTGATCATGTCCAGGCCGCCCTCGAAGCCCGAGAACGGCACCAGCCGCAGCAGCTTGGCGAACATCCACTGCCCGGCGATGATGTAGAACAGGCTGGAGATCGACAGCAGGATGACGCACACCACCACGCCCCAGAAGTCCAGCCGGGTGGCGCGGAAGTACACCAGCGTCAGTGAAAACACGATGCTGGCGAACAGCCCCAGGAAGAAGGTCGGCACCGCCAGCGCCAGGCTCGGCCCCATGCGCGTCTGGATCTCGCGGCCAATGTCGCGGCCGCCGTCGGAGGCGCCGAAGTCCATCGCCAGCAGCGGCACCGAGCGCTGGTAGAACACGGTGTCGGTCAGTTGCGCCGAACCCTTGGCCTGGGCGTTGTAGAACAGCGGCTTGTCGTAGCCGTGCTCGACCTTCCATTTCTCGACCGCGTCCTGGCTGACGCGCTGGCCGCCGATGGCCAGGCGCGCCATGTCGTCGGGCGTGTTGACCGCGAAGAACAGGATGAAGGTGAAGAGGTTCACGCCGATCAGAATCAGCACGCCGTACAGCAGCCGGCGGATGACGTAGCCGATCATGATTGATGCTCCTTGCGGGAAGCCTGGGCGAAGGCGGTCTGCCGTTCGCGCCGCTTGAGCGCCACGTAGGACGGCCAGATCGCCAGCGCGATCAGCAGCACGAACAGGCCCACCGGCCACCAGATGGGGGAATTCCATTCATCGATCTTGCGCTCGCGCAGGGCGGGATCGATCTTCATGTACTGCAGCGTGTTGCGCACCATCTGGGTGGGCTTGGCGTTGCCGACCCATTGCTGGTAGGCGCCGCCCGACATCGGGAAGTAGCCGAACATCCAGGGCGCGTCGCGCTGCACGATGGCGACCATGCGCTGGATCAGCGCTTCCTTTTCGGGGCCATCGTCCAGGAACTTCATCTGCTCGAACAGCCTGTCGTATTCGGGGCTGTCGTAGTTGGCGGCGTTCTCGCCGCCGCCCTTGGCCTTGGCGTTGGGGCCGTAGAGCAGGAACAGGAAGTTCTCGGCGTCGGGATAGTCGGCGTTCCAGCCCCACAGGAAGATCTGCGCCGACCCGCGCCGCATCTTGTCCTGGAAGCGGTTGTAGTCGGTCGAGCGCACGTCCATCTGCACGCCGATCTTGGCCATCTGCCGCCGCATCCAGTCGAACTGCGGGTTGGAGCCGCCGCCCGTCATGGAGTCGTAGTACAGCACCAGCGGCGCGCCGGTGACGGCGTTGCGGCCGTCGGGGTAGCCGGCCTCGGCCAGCAGCTTGCGCGCCGTCTCGATGGATTTGCGCACCGGCTTGCCGTCGACCAGGTCGTAGACCACCGGGTTCACGCCCTCGGGCGGTTCGCGGTAGCCCAGCACGCCGGGCGGCACCGGGCCGTAGGCCACCGAGGCCTGGCTGTTCTCGAACACCGCCACGTATTCTTCCCAGTCGAAGGCGATGCTGATGGCCTGGCGCAGCTTGCGGTTCTTCTCGGCCTGCTCGGGCGTGTCGCCCTTGCCCACCACCGGGTCGAGCCAGTTGAAGCCCATGTACCAGTTGGCGGTCTCGACCGTGGTGGGCAGGCGGATGCCGTGCTCGGCGTACTTGCGCGCCTTGTCCTGGCTGTCGCCAGCGGCCACCAGCATGGCCACGCCGTACTCGCCGCGCTCGATCTGCGGCACGTCGTAGTAGCCCTGCATGAACTTGCCGGTCAGCGGAATGGCTTCCTTCTCGACGCTGAACACGGCGCGGTCGATGAAGGGCGTGGGCTTGCCGCAATCGGCCAGCAGGCCGGCGGCGCGATCGCCCGGCTCGCCTTCGCAGGGATAGGGTTCGCCGTGGAAGTTGGGGTTGCGCGCCAGCACGTGGCGGCGGTTCTGCAGCGACTCGGCCAGCATGTAGGGGCCGGTGCCGACCGGCCAGGTGTTGAGCGACAGGTCGTGCTCGGCCATGCCGGGCTGGTTGTAGAAGCGGTCGGCCTCCCAGGGCACGGGCGCCGTGAAGGTCATGGCCAGCCAGTACTTGAACTGCGGGTACTTGCCGTTGACGCGGATGCGCAGCGTGTGCGGGTCGAGCGCCTGCACGCCGGTGAAGCCGTCCGGCTCGCGCAGGTCCAGCCACGACGCGCCACCGCCGCCGGGAAGGTCGCGGCGCAGCGCCTTGTCACGCTCGCGCAGGCGGTCGCCATATTCCTTCAGGCCGCTCACGTATTCGGCCATCAGCGAATAGATCGGCGACACCACGCGCGGGCTGGCCAGGCGGCGGAAGGCGTAGACGTAGTCGTCGGCGGTGAGTTCGCGGGTGCCGGTGCGCGGAAAGTCGGGAATGGCGAACTTGTCGGCCAGGTCCTCGGGCGCGATCGGGAAGTAGTCGTAGCTGCCGTCGGTCTTGCGGGCGAAGGCCGGGTGCGGCGCGAAACGCATGCCGGGCTTGATCCTGATGTCGTAGATGCTCTGGGCGATCTGCTCGCCCGGCGCATCGGCCGGCAGCACCTTGCCCTGCGCGTCCAGGTAGACCGGCGGGTCGATCGAGGCCGCGGCGCGCGGGATCAGTTCGTAGGGCCGCTTGAGGTAGTGGTAGCCGTACAGCGTCTCATAGATGCTGTAGGTATAAGGGGTTTCATCGCCGGAATAAGAGCTGGCCGGGTCCAGGTACTTGGGCGAGCGCTTGACGAAGGCGGAATACAGGGTGTTCCGGCCTTCGGCGCCGGACGGATAGGGGCTGTTGATGGGACTGCCGTCCCGGGAGCAGCCCGCCAACGCCAGCAACAGCATCATGGACGCCGCCCAGAGCCGCATCAAAGCACGCATGGAAACCTTTCCTTCTATTCAGTGCGACAGAGGATAGCAAAGGTATATCCGCCCCAGTACCCTGGCATCCCCCTAGGGAACTTGCGCAGGCGGCTCTCCACACACACCAGGACGGATTACCCCCGCCGGCCAGCGCCAATCAGCCGCACTGGCGCTGGCGCCAGCAGTCGTAGCGCCACTTCCAGGGCTGCATCGGATCCTTGCCGGCCCACAGGCCGCGGCCGGCCGCCTTGGCCTGGCGCTGCAACTCGGGCATGGCCTTGTCGTTGAGGTAGTCGCCCTGGCGCGCGGTGTAGGCCCAGGCGTAGCCGGCCTCGACCTGCAGCCGGTTGGCCGAGCGGCCGTCGTCCAGGATCAGCGCGCAGACGTCGCGGCCGTACTGGTCCTTCTGGTAGCACTGGGCGGTCAGGGTCTTGCCGGCCACCAGGCCGGCCAGGTGCTGGCGCGCGGCCTCGGCGTAGGGCTGGCCGGGCTGGTCGTTGCCATGGCCCTCTTCCGGCGCGTCGATGCTGTCCATGCGGATGCGGCGCTGGCCGTCGGGCGCGCGCAGCGTCACGGTGTCGCCGTCGCCGACGTTGACGATCATGCCGGTCAGGGTATAGCTGCCGGCGGGAACGTCGCCGGCCAGGGCCGCGCCGGGCTTGCCGCGCGGCGCGGGCGCGCTGGCGGCGGGTCGTTCGGCCGGCCGCTCGCCCCCCTGCCGGGCAGGCTGCAGCCAGTTGACGAGGGCGCCGGCCGCGGCCAGGATCAGGGCGACGACGAGGGCGGTCAGCTTGCTGCCGCCGAAGGGGGATTTGCCGCGCACGAGCCGGGCTCCGGAATCAGAAACGCAGGCAGTTTGCCACAGCCGGGCCGGCGCCGCGCGCGCCAGTGTGTCGCCGCCGGCACGGCGCCGCCGTCCGCCGCGCTACAGCCAGCCCGACTTGCGAAAGCGCCAGTACAGCAGCGAACAGACCGACACGATCACGCCCAGCGTGACCGGATAGCCGAACGGCGAATCCAGTTCGGGCATGAACTTGAAGTTCATGCCGTAGATGCCGGCGATGGCGGTGGGCACGGCCAGGATGGCGGCCCATGACGCCAGCTTGCGGGTGGTGTCGTTCTGCGCGGCCTGGCCGATCATCAGGCTGGCTTCGAAGGCGAAGGCCAGCGACTCGCGCAGCGAATTGAACAGTTCGTCAACCCGCAGCACGCGGTCGGCCACCTCGCCGAAATACGGCCGCGCGTGTTCATCGACCGCCGACATCTCGACCCGCGCCAGGCGGCGGCAGATCTCGGCCAGCGGCGACACCACGGTGTGGATGCGCAGGAGGTCGCGGCGCTGGCGGTACAGCCTGCGGATGTCGGAGTCCTTGGCGCCGCGGATCAGCAGCTTCTGCTCGGCGCCCTCGACCACCGACTCGATCTTGCCGGCCGCCGCCACGTAGCGGTCCACCAGCCAGTCCAGCAGTTCGGAGGCGACGTAGTCGCTGCCGCGCTTGAGCAGGTCGGGCGAGGCCTCCAGCCGTTCGCGCAAGGGGCTGTGGCCGGCGGTGGCGCCGCGCCGCACGGTGACCAGGAAGCCTTCGCCGATCAGGAACTGGGTTTCACCGAAGATGGGGCGCTCGGCCTCGACCTCGACGGTGATGGCGACGATCAGCACCATGTTGCCGTAGTCGATGATCTTGGGCCGGCGGTGCGACTCCAGCATTTCTTCCATGTTCTTGTCGCAGGCGCCCAGTTGGTTGACGACGTCGGCAAGCCGTTCGGGGCTGGGATTGCGCAGGCCGATCCACACCATGCCGTGCTTGGGATCGACGTGCCTGCCCACCTCCTCGATGGGCACCTCGTGGTCGCGCCGGCCATTCACATAGGCGATGGAGGCCACGACTTCGCCCTGGGGCGGCGCGGCGACGGCGGCGGTTGCTTCGGTAGACATAGACATCCTTTGGCGATGCGAGCCCTGCGGGTGCAGCGTATCCAACGTATCGGCCGATGATAGCCCACCGGCGCCGCCGCGCGGCGGCGTCCGCGCGGGGTCCACGCCCCGGCGAACGCGCCCTACGCGAACAGGTTGCGCACGCGCCTGGCCACGTCCACGCTCGGCGCCTGCGGCGCCTTGGCCTCGCGCGCGGGCAGGTCGGGCGGCTTGGGCAGGTGGTCGAACAGCGGCAGCATGGCGTTGGTGATGTAGCGGGTGCGCGAGCCGTAGACGTGGCGGTCGCCCATGCCGGTCTGCTGGTGCACGTAGAAGCGCTGCGGCACGATCAGCTGCAGGCGTTCCTTGGCGCGCGTCATGGCCACGTACAGCAGACGCCTTTCTTCCTCGATCTCTTCGGCGCTGCCGGTGCTCATGTCGGACGGGATACAGCCGTCGACCACGTTCAGCACATAGACCGCCTTCCATTCCTGGCCCTTGGCCGAGTGGATGGTGGACAGGATCATGTAGTCCTCGTCGCGCGATGGCGCGCCGGATTCGTCGCTGGTGGCGTCGGGCGGATCCAGCGTCAGCTCGGTCAGGAAGCGCTCGCGCGACGGGTAGCCGGCGGCGATGCGCGCCAGCTGGTCCAGGTCGGTCTTGCGCACCCGCGCATCGTCGTACAGCCGTTCAAGCTGGCCGGCGTACCAGCGCAGCGCCAGGTCGACGTCGGCCGGCCAGCGCAGGCTTGGGTCGGCCAGCGCCGCGTAGGTGTCGGCGAACGCGCCCCACTCGGCCTGCGCCGCCGCCCCCGGCTTGAATTCGCGCAGCGCGCGCAGCGGTTCGGCCGATTGCGTCATGGCGTCCATCAGCTTGGCGGCGGTGGCCGGACCGATGCCGGGCAGCAGTTGCGCAACGCGGAACCCCGCCATGCGCCCGCGCGGGTTTTCGGCCCAGCGCAGCAGCGACAGCAGGTCCTTGACGTGCGCCGCTTCCAGAAAGCGCAGGCCGCCGAACTTGACGAAGGGGATGTTGCGGCGGGTCAGCTCCAGTTCGAGCGCGGCGCTGTGGCTGGAGGTGCGGAACAGCGCCGCCTGCGACTTGAGCGTGGCGCCGCCCTCGCGCTGCGCCAGCACCTGGTCGGCCACCCAGCGGGCCTGGCCGGCCTCGTCGCTGACGGTGACCAGCTCGGGCAACTGCGACGACTGCCGGTCGCTCCAGAGATCCTTGGCGTAGCGTTCGGCGGCCAGGCCGATGACGGCGTTGGAGGCGTTCAGGATGGGCTGGGTCGAGCGGTAGTTGCGGTCCAGCGTGATGACGCGGGCCGGCTGCGGGAACTGGGCCGGGAAATCGAGGATGTTGCGCACCGTGGCGGCGCGGAACGAATAGATCGACTGGGCGTCGTCGCCCACCACGGTCAGGCCGCGGCCGTCGGGTTTCATGGCCAGCAGGATGGCGGCCTGCAGGCGGTTGGTGTCCTGGTATTCGTCCACCAGCACGTGGTCGAAGCAGGCGCCGACGTCGGCGGCGATGGCCGCGTCGCCCATCATCTCGGCCCAGTACAGCAGCAGGTCGTCGTAGTCGAGCACCTGCTGGTCCTGCTTGGCGGCGACGTAGGCGCGGAACAGGTTCTTGAGCTCGTCCTCCCATTGCGCGCACCACGGGAAGGTGCCGTGCAGCACGTCGGCCACCGGCGTCTGGCTGTTGACCACGCGCGAGTAGATCGCCAGGCAGGTGCCCTTGAGCGGAAAGCGCGACTTGGTGGCGGACAGGCCGAGCTCGTGCCGCACCATGCCCATCAGGTCCTCGGCGTCGCCGCGGTCGTGGATGGTGAAGGCCTCGGACAGGCCGATGCGCTGGGCGCAGTCGCGCAGCAGGCGCGCGCCGATGGCGTGGAAGGTGCCGGCCCACGGCAGCGACGGCGCCTGCTGGGTGCCGCGCAGGTTCATGACCCGCTGCAGCACGCTGCCGACGCGGCGCTCCATTTCCTGGGCGGCGCGGCGCGAGAAGGTCAACAGCAGCATGCGCTGCGGATCGGCGCCGTTCAGGATCAGGTGGGCGACGCGGTGCGCCAGGGTGTTGGTCTTGCCCGAGCCGGCGCCGGCGATCACCAGCAGCGGGCCGTCGTCGCCCGCGCCGCCGACGCCGAATTCGGCGGCCTCGCGCTGGGCGGGGTTGAGGTCGGCCAGGGGATCGGGACGGCTGGACGGGTGGGCGGAATTCTGGTCGGACATGGGGCGTGGAATGGTCGGCGGCGGGCGCGGTCGGCGCGGCCCGATACCTGGGGATATATCCAGGTATCATAACCGCATCGCCCCCCGCTCCCGCTACCGCCGTTTTCCCCATGCGCCTGCTTGCCGGCACCGCTTCCTGGACCGACCCCACGCTGCTGGCGTGCGGCCGCTTCTACCCGCGCGAGGCGCACGACGCCCAGTCGCGGCTGCGCTTCTACGCCACCCGCTTCGGGCTGGCCGAGGTCGATTCCAGCTACTACGCCCTGCCCAGCGCCGAGACCGCCTACCTGTGGGCGCAGCGCACGCCCGACGATTTCGTCTTCAACATCAAGGCCTACCGCCTTTTCACCGGCCACCAGACGCCGCTGGCGGCCCTGCCCGCCGACATCCGCCGCGAGCTGGCCGACTGGCCCGAGCCGGTCATCTACCACCACGCCATGCCGGACGACCTGCGCGATGAACTCTGGCGCCGCTACACGCTGGCGCTGGAACCCTTGCGCATGGCCGGCAAGCTGGGCGCGGTGCACTTCCAGTTCCCGCCCTGGCTGCGGCGCGGGGCGCGCGGCGAGGCGCTGGTGGCCGAATGCGCGCGGCGCCTGCCGGAGCACCTGCTGTCGGTCGAATTCCGCCACCGCAGCTGGTTCGACTCCTCCGAGGCCACGGCTGCAACGCTGGCGCTCGAGCGCGAGCTGGGCCTGGTGCACACCGTGGTGGACGCGCCGCAGGGCTTCGACAACAGCGTGCCGGCCGTGTGGGAATGCACCCACCCCGAGCTGACGCTGCTGCGGCTGCATGGCCGCAACGTCGCCACCTGGAACGCCGGCGGCGCCGCCTCGTCAGGGCGCTTCCAATATGAGTATTCGGAGGCCGAGCTGGCCGAACTGGCGCGCCGCTTCCAGGAACTGGCGCAACGGAGCGCGCAGGCGCATGCGGTGTTCAACACCAACTTCGAGGACCAGGGCATGCGCAACGCCGCGGCCTTCGCGGCGGCGCTGGGCGGCGGACAGGACCGCCTGGGCTGAGGCCCTCGCGCCGTTTGGTCGCGGCGCGCAGGCTGCAAGCGCCGGCAGCCCGCCACCGGCTTTCAAGGCCCGTGCGGCGCCGCCGGCCTTCAACGCCGGCAGTCAGGCCGGCTGCGCCACCAGCGCGGGCGCCGCGGGCGTCATGCGCGCCACTTCGGCCAGGCTTTCCAGCAGCACCTCGAACTTGCGCGCGATGTCGTGCTCCGGCACGCAGGCATAGCCCAGCAGCAGGCCGGGCCGGCGGCCTTCGGCGCCGACGTAGTAGCGCGACAGCGCGCGCGTCAGCACGCCCTTGCGCCGCGCCACCTCGACCACCCGCAGGTCGTCCAGGTGCGGCGGCAGCGTCAGCACCAGGTGCAGGCCGGCCAGGCTGGCGTCGCGGTGCAGCCAGTCGGGCCCCAGGCGCCGTTCGACCAGGTTGACCAGCATGGCGCGGCGCCGCCCGTACAACATGCGCATGCGGCGGATGTGGGCGGCGTAGTGGCCCTCGGCGATGAAGGTGGCCAGCGCCGCGTGCGTCATCAGGTGGCCTTCGCGGTAGAGCTCGGCGTGGGCCGCCTGGAACGCCGCGGTCAAGGTCTTGGGCAGCACCAGGTAGCCGACCCGCAGCCCCGGGTACAGCGTCTTGCTGAAGGTGCCCATGTAGATCACGGGCGCGTCCGGCTCCAGCCCCAGCAGCGAGGCGATCGGCCGGCCCGAGAAGCGAAATTCGCTGTCGTAGTCGTCCTCGATGATCCAGCTGCCATGGCGCCGCGCCACCGCCAGCAACTGCCGGCGCCGCGCCAGCGACATCACCGGCCCCAGCGGATATTGGTGCGACGGGGTCACGAAGATGAAGCGCGGCGGCGCCATGCCAGGCGCCAGGTCGGCGTCCGGCAGCCGCATGCCTTCCTCGTCCACCGGCAGGTGCACCGTGTGCAGGCCGTTGGCCTGCAGCACCGTGCGCGCGCCCCAGTAGCCCGGGTCCTCGACCCAGGCGGTCTCGCCCGCCTCGCCCAGGATGCGGGTGGCCAGGTCGATGGCCTGGTGCGAGCCTTCGGTGATGAGGATCTGGTCGGGATCGCAGTCGATCGAGCGCGTCAGCGCCAGGTGCTGCGCCAGCGCCTCGCGCAGGGCCGGCAGGCCGCCGCCATAGGCGTAGGTGAGCAGGTCGGGGGTGGGGTTGCGCCACAGCGCGGAAAAGATGCGGCCGAACTTCTTGTGCGGAAATTCGGTCAGGTCGGGCACGCCCGGCATGAAGGCGCCCCACTGGTAGGGCGAGGCCGACACGCCGTCGACGATGGCGGCGCCGCGCGCCGACAGCGCCGGACGCGGTTGCGGCACCGGCGCGCGGCGCGACTGGCGGCCGCTGGCCAGATAGGAGTCGGGCTGCGAGGCATTGACGAAGGTGCCGTTGCCCTGCAGGCTGCGGGTGTAGCCTTCGGCCAGCAACTGGCCATAGACGTGCACCACGGTATTGCGGGCGATGCCGAGTTCGGCGGCCAGGTCGCGCGAGGCGGGCAGGCGCGAGTCGGCGGCGATGGATCCATCCAGGATGGCTTCGCGGATGCCGTGGTACAGGCGCTTGTTCATCGGCCCGCCGGCGGCATCGGCCAGGCGCAGTTGCAGCAAGTCTCCAACGATGGACCGCAATTGGTTCTACCTGATTTATAAAAGTGGTTCCCACCAATGGGGCCATAGTAGCATTAAAGTAAGGCTTTACCGCCCACTTGCCATCCGAGGCTGAGATGAAGAATCAGGACCTGAATACCCGCCGTTCCCTGGCCACGCCGCGCGGCGTCGGCGTCATGTGTGATTTCTACGCCGTGCGCGCCGAGAACGCCACGCTGTGGGATGCCGACGGCAAGGAATACATCGATTTCGCGGGCGGCATCGCGGTGCTGAACACCGGCCACCTGCACCCCAAGATCAAGGCCGCCGTCAGCGCCCAGCTCGACAACTTCACCCACACGGCCTACCAGATCGTGCCGTACGAAGGCTATGTGTCGCTAGCCGAGCGCATCAACCGCCTGGCCCCGATCGACGGCCTGAAGAAGTCGGCCTTCTTCACCACCGGCGTCGAAGCCGTCGAAAACGCCGTCAAGATCGCGCGCTCGGCCACCGGCCGTTCGGGCGTCATCGCCTTCTCGGGCTCGTTCCACGGCCGCACCATGCTGGGCATGGCGCTGACCGGCAAGGTCGCCCCCTACAAGCTGTCGTTCGGCCCGATGCCAGGCGACATCTACCACGTGCCGTTCCCCAACGGCACCCAGTCCATCACCGTGGCCGACTCGCTCAAGGCGCTGGACCTGCTGTTCAAGGTCGACATCGATCCCAAGCGCGTCGCCGCGATCATCATCGAACCGGTGCAGGGCGAAGGCGGCTTCAACATCACCCCGCCCGAACTGATGACGGCGCTGCGCAAGATCTGCGACGAGCACGGCATCCTGCTGATCGCCGACGAAGTGCAGACCGGCTTCGGCCGCACCGGCAAGCTGTTCGCCATGGAGCACCATTCGGTGCAGGCCGACCTGATCACCATGGCCAAGAGCCTGGGCGGCGGCTTCCCGATCTCGGGCGTGGTCGGCCGCGCCGACGTCATGGACGGCCCGGCCGCCGGCGGCCTGGGCGGCACCTACGCCGGCAACCCGCTGGCGGTGGCCGCGGCCCACGCCGTGCTGGACGTGATCGCCGAGGAAAAGCTGTGCGAACGCGCGGTGCAACTGGGCGACAAGCTGCGCGCCCGCCTCGAGGGCCTGCGCGCCAAGGTGCTGGGCATCGCCGACGTGCGCGGCCTGGGTTCGATGGTGGCGCTGGAACTGAACGACGCCAACGGCAAGCCCGATGCCGAGGCGGTCAAGAAGGTGCAGGCCCGCGCCATCGCGCAAGGCCTGATCTTGCTAAGCTGCGGCGTGTACGGCAACGTCCTGCGCTTCCTGTACCCCTTGACCATTCCCGACGCCCAGTTCGACCGCGCGCTGGACATCCTGGCCGAGTCGCTGGCCGCCTAAGCGCCAATCCGATCATCCGGTTTTGCGGCCGTCGGGCACGGCGATTGCGGGCGTAGCGGATTTCCGCTGCGCCCGCGTCAGTTCCTCCCCGGCGGCCGCGTTCCTATAGAGGAGACTATTGCAATGACGTCATTGACCCATCCCCTGTCGCGCCCGGAACTGCTGCGCGACGCCTGCTACATCGACGGCAAGTGGGTATCCGCCGGCAACGGCCCGTCCATCCCCGTGGACAATCCTTCCACCGGCAAGACCATCGTGTCGGTGCCCAAGCTGGGCCGCAAGGAAGCCGAACAGGCCATCGCCAGCGCCGAGGCCGCCCTGCCCGCCTGGAGCGCCAAGACCGGCAAGGAACGCGCCGCGATCCTGCTGAAGTGGGCCCAGCTGATGATGCAGAACCAGCAGGACCTGGCCGCCATCATGACCTCGGAACAGGGCAAGCCCGTGACCGAGGCCGCCGGCGAAATCGCCTACGCCGCCTCGTTCCTGGAATGGTTCGCCGAGGAAGCCAAGCGCATCGACGGCGACGTGCTGCAAAGCCCCAAGGCCGGCCAGCGCCTGCTGGCGCTCAAGCAGCCGATCGGCGTCACCGCCGCCATCACACCGTGGAACTTCCCCGCCGCCATGATCACCCGCAAGGTCGGCCCGGCCCTGGCCGCCGGCTGCACCATGGTGGTCAAGCCCGCCCAGCAGACGCCGCTGACCGCGCTGGCGCTGGCGGTGCTGGCCGAAGAGGCCGGCGTGCCGGCCGGCGTGTTCCACGTCATCACCGGCAGCTCGCGCGAGATCGGCGCGGCGCTGTGCGAAAGCGACGTGGTGCGCAAGCTGAGCTTCACCGGTTCGACCGAAGTCGGCCGCACGCTGATGGAGCAATGCGCCCCCACCATCAAGAAGCTGTCGCTGGAACTGGGGGGCAACGCGCCCTTCATCGTGTTCGACGACGCCGACCTGGACCGCGCGGTCGACGGCATTCTGGCCTCGAAGTACCGCAACGCCGGCCAGACCTGCGTCTGCGCCAACCGCATCTACGTGCAGGCCGGCGTGTACGAGGAAATCGCCAAGCGCCTGGTGGCCAAGGTCAACGCCATGAAGGTCGGCGACGGCTTCGAGGACGGCGTGACGCAAGGTCCGCTGATCGATACCAACGCCATCGAGAAGGTGCAGGAACACATCGCCGACGCCACCGCGCACGGCGCCAAGGTCATCGCCGGCGGCAAGCCGCATGCGCTGGGCGGCACGTTCTTCGAGCCCACCGTGGTGCGCGACGTGACCCAGTCGATGCGCTTCGCGACCGAGGAAACCTTCGGCCCGGTGGCGCCGCTGTTCCGCTTCGAGTCCGAGGAAGAAGTCATCGGCATGGCCAACGACACCATCTTCGGCCTGGCCGCCTACTTCTTCACCCGCGACTACGCCCGCATCTGGCGCGTGTCCGAGGCGCTGGAGTACGGCATCGTCGGCATCAACACCGGCCTGATCTCCAACGAAGTCGGCCCCTTCGGCGGCGTCAAGCAGTCCGGCCTGGGCCGCGAAGGCTCCAAGTACGGCATCGAGGAATACCTCGAGATCAAGTACCTCTGCGTCGACCTGGGCGCCTGAGCGCGTCCTGCCTCCCCCGGGCGCCCGCCCGGGGGGCGATAAACGGGGCTCCGGTCCCGTTTATCCCCAGGAATTGTGGACAACCTGGCAGATAACTCCTGCACAGGTACAAAATCCCCTTTGAGTTCATGCGGTTATAAATCGCGATCAAATGCCGCCCAGGCGTGATAGATTTGCGCGTTCCCTGGACGAGCGACCATGAGCAGAACTTTTACCCGTGAGGACACCCGCAAGCTGGCCGGCATTTTGGCCGAGGCCGCGCAGGCGGAGGTCATGCCGCGTTTTCGCAACCTGCCCGAGGGCAGCGTGCGCGACAAGAGCTCGCCGCGCGACCTGGTCACCGATGCCGACGAGGCCGCCGAGCGCCTGATCGCCGCGCGCCTGGCCAGGCTGCACCCGGGCGCGGTGCTGATCGGCGAGGAAGCCTCGACCCGCAATCCGGCCCTGCTGAACATGCTGGTCGACGCCGACCTGGCGTTCCTGATCGATCCCATCGACGGCACCCGCAACTACGTTGCCGGCCTGCCGCTGTTCGGCATGATGATCGCGGCCTGCCATCGCGGCGACGTGATCGCCGGCGTGATCTACGACCCGGTCAACCGCGACAGCGCGCTGGCCGTGCGCGGCGAAGGCGCCTGGATGGAGTACGAGAGCGGCAAGCAGGCGCCGCTGGCCGTGGCCAGCCCCGCGCCGCCCGAGGACATGGACGGCCTGATCTCGACTGGCGCCCTGCCCGAGCCGCTGCGCACCACCGTCAACGGCAACCTGTCGCGCCTGGGCAGCACCGCCAGCCTGCGCTGCGCCGCCCACGAATACCGCATGCTGGCGGCCGGCCACAGCCACGTCGCGCTGTACAACCAGCTGACTGCCTGGGACCACGCGGCCGGCTGGCTGCTGCACCGCGAGGCCGGCGGCTACGCGGCGCGCTTCGACGGCTCGCCCTACAAGCCCACCCACCGCAGCGGCGGGCTGCTGTACGCCCCCGACGCGGGCAGCTGGCATGCCGCGCGCAAGGCGCTGCTGGGCGATGCGATTGCCGACGCCGAGGCTTGACAATCCCCGCCAACACACCGGGAAATCCTTGCAAAATCGGGGTAATCCCTAGGAATTATCCACAGTATCTGTGGACAACCCTATGGAAAGGTCTGTAACGGCGCAAAAAAATCCTTACAGGGCGGGTACTTGGTTAAACCGGTCAAAAACCGGCCGCCACCCCGTCCCCTTCTAGGGGGCTGTCAGCGCCTCCAGGGCCATGGCGCTGGGCAGCTCGACCTTCAGCGTCAACAGGTTGTCGGCCCGCGTGCGGCCCAGGTTGATGGCGGCGATCGGCATGCCGTTGCGCGAGGCCGCCGTGACGAAGCGGTAGCCCGAATAGACCATCAGCGACGAGCCCACCACCAGCACCGCGTCGGCCGCCATCAGGCCGGCGTTGGCCCGGTCGACCCGCTCGCGCGGCACGGTTTCGCCGAAGAACACCACGTCGGGCTTGACGACGCCCCCGCAGACCGGACAGGGCGGCACCTGGAACGAAGCGAAGTCCACGCCATCCAGGTCGGCATCGCCATCGGGCGCGTCGTCGGCCTCGAAGGCGATCCAGCCGGGGTTGCGCTGGTGCAGCGTTTGCTGCCAGCCATCGCGATGGCCGCGCCAGTCGCAGTTCATGCAGCGCACCTGGTCGAGCCGGCCATGCAGGTCGACCACGTCGCGGCTGCCCGCGGCTTCATGCAGCCCGTCGACATTCTGCGTCACCAGGATCGACACCCGGCCGCGCTGCTGCAATTGCGCCAGCGCGCGGTGCGAGGCGTTGGGCTGCACCTGGCCGAAGCGGCGCCAACCGACCATGCTGCGGGCCCAGTAGCGGGCGCGCGCGTATTCGCCGCCCATGAAGGTCTGCAGCGTCATCGGCGGCGAACGCTTCCATTCGCCGTCGGTGTCACGGTAGTCGGGGATGCCGGAATCGGTGCTGACGCCCGCCCCGGTCAGCACGAACAGCCGCGGGTGGCGGTCGACGAAGCCGCGCAGCGCGGCCAGATCCGAAACACGTGTGTCCATCCAGGCTCCCGTAGCGAATCCCGGACGCCAGCGCCGCCCGGGCGAGAAGCGGGCGGCGCCAGGGCCGCCCAGCCGAAACGCGGACGCCGTCTCAGCCGCCCAGGCCGCAGTCCGGCATGTCGCTGACCAGGCTGGCCTGGGTGACGTTGCTGCCCGGCGGCACGCTGCGCGTAAGCCAGACGTTGCCGCCGATGGTCGAGCCCTTGCCGATGGTGACGCGCCCCAGGATGGTGGCGCCCGCGTAGATGACGACATCATCTTCGATCAGCGGGTGGCGCGCCAGGCCTTTCTTGAGTTCGCCGTTCTCGCCAGGCGGGAAGCGCTTGGCGCCCAGCGTGACCATCTGGTAGAGCCGCACGCGGTCGCCGATGATGGCGGTTTCGCCGATCACCACGCCGGTGCCGTGGTCGATGAAGAAGCTGCGGCCGATGGTGGCGCCCGGGTGGATGTCGATGCCGGTGTCGGCGTGGGCGATCTCGGCCACGATGCGGGCCAGCATCGGCACGCCCAGGCGGTACAGCACGTTGGCCAGGCGGTGGTGGATCATGGCCGCCACGCCCGGATAGCACAGCAGCACCTCGTCGACGCTGTGCGCGGCCGGGTCGCCCTGGTAGGCGGCGGTCACGTCCAGGTCGAGCGCGGCGCGCACCCGCGGCAATTCGGCGCCGAACTGGCGCACGATGTCGATGGCGCGCTGCTGCGAAACGGCCTGCTGCGCCGGATCGTCGCGGCCGACGTATTGCAGTTCCAGGTTGACCTGGTGCAGCAGCGCATCGAGCGCCGCGCCGATGGTGTGGCCGACGTAGAAGTCCTCGACCTCCTCGCGCAGGTCGATGGGCCCCAGCCGCATGGGGAACAAGGCGCCACAGAGGTCCTTGATGATCTGGCGCAGGGCTTCCTGCGACGGGAACTCACGCAGGCCGGCGTCTTCGCGCAGGCGGCCGCGCGGGCCGCGCCAGGCCACGCGCGCCTGGCGCAGGCCCGAGACGATGCTGTCCAGGTTCCAGTGGGCGGTGGGAAGGTAGGCCGGGCCGCTCATTGGAACAGCCCCGGCAGGATGCCGGCCGGGCCGGCGGACGGAAGGGAATCGAGCATGACAGTGCCTCGGTGACGGTGCATCGCGCGTGACGGCGGGGCCGCGCGGCGATGCTGCTTCGCAATATTTCCGTCAACTGTAACCGCTCGGCCCGCTTCGCGGAACCCATCCGACACGCCGTTGGGGTTATGGCGCGGGCGGCTCGCCCTCGTAGCCGTGCGGGTTGCCCTGCTGCCAGCGCCAGCCATCGGCGCACATGGCCTCGACCCCGCGGGTGCTGCGCCAGCCCAGCAGCGACGCCGCCAGCGCGGGATCCGCCCACATCCGCTCGATGTCGCCGGCCCGGCGCGGCGCCTTGCGCAACGGGATGCGGCGCTGGCTGACCCGCTCGAAGGCGCGCACCAGTTCCAGCACGCTGGTGCCCTGCCCCGTGCCCAGGTTGACCGCCACGAAGCCCGCGTGATCGGCGGCATAGGCCAGCGCCTGCACGTGGCCCTGCGCCAGGTCCATGACGTGCAGGTAATCGCGCACGCCGGTGCCGTCCTCGGTGGCGTAGTCATCGCCGAACACGTTCAGGAACGGCTGGCGCCCCACCGCCACCTGGGTGATGTAGGGAAACAGGTTGTTGGGCACGTCGCGCGGGCTTTCGCCGATCTGGCCGCTGGGATGGGCG
The DNA here is from genome assembly GCF_054188005.1 of Achromobacter sp. KK8. Taxonomy (NCBI): domain Bacteria; kingdom Pseudomonadati; phylum Pseudomonadota; class Betaproteobacteria; order Burkholderiales; family Alcaligenaceae; genus Achromobacter; species Achromobacter sp. KK8. The sequence goes on from NZ_CM135178.1 coordinate 6,044,548, forward strand.
CCGATCGGGTTGAAGTAGCGCAGCGTCACCGCGCCGAACGCCGGCTCGGCGGCGCACAGGTCGCGCAGCATCTGTTCGACCATCAGCTTGCTGCGGCCGTAGGGGTTGGCCGGCGCCAGCGGATGCGCCTCGGTGAACGGCAGCGCGCGCGGCTCGCCATAGACGGTGGCCGACGAGCTGAACACCAGCCGCGTCACGCCCTCCTCGCGCATGGCGCGCAACAGCGCCACCGAGCCGGACACGTTGTTGTCGTAGTACTTGAGCGGATCGGCCACCGATTCGCCGACCGCCTTGCAGCCGGCCAGGTGCAGCACCGCCCGCACCGGATCGCCGCGCCGCGCCTCGCGCGCCAGCAGCGCCTGCACCAGCCCGGTCTGGCGGATATCGCCCTCGACCAGCGGGATCGACGCGCCGCACAGGCGCTCGACCCGCCGCACCGCCTCCGGGCTGCCGTTGCTGAAGTTGTCCAGCACCAGCGGCCGCTGGCCCGCCGCCAGCATCGCCACCAGGGTGTGGGCGCCGATGTAGCCGGCGCCGCCGGTGACCAGCACGCGCATGTCCGTCATGCCGCTCTCCGTTCAAAGATGCGCCGCCACGCCCGGCACCCAGGCATGGCGCGGGCGCGGCGCCTGGGCGTGGCCGCGGTAGCGGTCGATCCAGTACGAGGTGGACGCGTCGTGGCCCCAGTCGACCACGCCGGCCGACACCGGCACCGCCAGCTCGCGCTCGATGCCGGTGGCCAGCCGCTTGCCCAGTTCCACGCCCCACTGGTCGAAGGGGTTGACGCCCCATACCACGCTCTGCACGAACACTTTGTGCTCATACAGCGCCAACAACGCGCCCAAGCCGCGCGGATCGAGCTGGCGCAGCACGATCAGGGTCGAGGGCCGCCCGCCCGGATGCACCATGTGGTGCGCCAGGCTCAAGGCCTTGTCGGGATCATCGACCTGGGCCACATCCAGCAGCGCCTGTTCCAGGCTCTTGCCGCGCAGCAGCGCCTGGCGCTGCGCCAGGCAGTTGGCCAGCAGCATGCGATGGGCGTCGGGACTGTCCGGATGGCCCTGCAGGCTGGCGATGAAATCGACCGGCGCGCCCTGCGCGCTCTGGTGCAGCCACTGGAAGAAGGTGTGCTGGCCGTCGGTGCCCGGCATGCCCCAGATGATCGGCGCGGTGGGCACGTCGATCTCGGCGCCATCGCCGCCGACGCGCTTGCCCAGCGATTCCATTTCCAGCTGCTGCAGATAGGTCACCAGGTGCAGCAAGCGCGCGCTGTAGGCGGCGATGTTGAGCGAACCGTGGCCCAGCACGCTGCAATTGACCAGTCCGGCCAGCGCCAGCTGCACCGGCGCATTGGCCGCCAGGGGCGCCTGCTGGAAATGCTGGTCCATGGCTTCGGCGCCGGCGCGCATGCCGATCAGCACGTCGACCCCCACGGTCAGGGCGATCGACAGGCCCGCCACCGACCACACGGAATAGCGCCCGCCGACCCAATCGCACATGTGGAACACCTGGCTCGACGGCACGCCCAGGGCGCGCGCGGCCGGCACGTTGGCGGTGACCGCCGCCAGGTGCGTGGACGGGTCGGCCACCCCGCCCTGCTTGAGCCAGGCAATGGCGGCGCGGGCGTTGTGCAGCGTTTCGGCGGTGGTGAAGGACTTGGACGACACCACCACCAGGCAGCGGCGCGGGTCCAGCCCGGCCACCGCGTCATGGAAGGCGTGGCCGTCGATGTTGGAGACGAAACGGATCTGGCGCCGCTGCCCCGGGCCGCCGAAGGCCTGGATCGCCAGGCGCGGCCCCCAGTCGCTGCCGCCGATGCCCACGTGCAATACCGAGGAAAAATCGGCGGTCTGGTCGATGCGCCGCACGAAATCCGCCATGCGCGAGTACTCGCACACCGAATCCTGGTCCTGCCCGTCCGGCTGTTCGCGCGTGCGGCCGGCCCGCAGCGCGGTGTGCCAGGCCGGCTTGCCTTCGGTCCAGTTGACCGGCCCGCCGGCGAACAATGCCTGCCGCGCCGCGTCCAGTCCGCGGGCGCGCAGCAGGGCCGCGGCGGCCATGTCCAGCGCGGCGGACTGCCGCTGCATGGTCAGGTCCACGCACAGGCCGGCCGCCTCGATCACCTTCAGCGCCGCCGCGTCGAGCGCGGCGCCGTGCGCCGCCTGCGCGAACGCCTGCCATTCGGGGCTGGCGGCCAGGCTGTCCACCTCGGTCCCGGCCCGGGCCTCTCTCGCAAAATTCGCCTTTCCCATCGCGTGATGCTCCTTAGAACGGTAAACGGATATGAGGCGCAACGCGCCGGAACGCATTGCGGAAGTCCTCCTCGATACGGGCCAGGGCGGCCACGGAGTCTCCTTCGAAACGCAGCACCACCGTCGGCGTGGTGTTGGACGGCCGCGCCAGGCCGAAGCCGTCGGCGTAGTCGACACGCACCCCATCCAGGTCGTTGATGGACAGCGCGCCGGGAAACGTCCCGCCTTCGCGCAAGGCCGTCACCAGTTCGAACTGTTCGCCTTCGGTGGTTTCCAGCTTGATTTCCGGGGTGGCGCAGGATTGCGGCAGGCTCTCCAGCAGCGCCGAGGGATTGGGCGCGGCCGACAGGATCTCCAGCAGCCGCGCGGCGGCGTAGATGCCGTCGTCAAAGCCATACCAGCGTTCCTTGAAAAACACGTGGCCGCTCATTTCGCCGGCCAGCAGCGCGCCGGTCTCGCGCATCTTGGCCTTGATCAGCGAGTGTCCCGTCTTCCACATGGTGGCCTTGCCGCCGGCCTCGACGATGGCGCGCGCCACATGGCGGCTGCACTTGACGTCGTAGAGGATCTCCGCGCCCGGATTGCGCGCCAGCACGTCGCGCGCGAACAGGATCAGTTGCCGGTCGGGCCAGATGATCTGGCCCGACTTGGTGACCACGCCCAGCCGGTCGCCGTCGCCGTCGAACGCCAGCCCCACTTCGCAATCCGAGTAGCGCAGGCAATAGATCAGGTCCTGCAGGTTCTGCGGATCGGCCGGGTCCGGATGATGTCCGGGAAAGGACCCGTCCACCTCGCAGAACAATTCCGTGACCTCGCAGCCCAGCGCGCGGAACAACGAGGGCGCCACCGCGCCAGCCACGCCGCTACCGCAATCGATGGCGATCTTCATCGGCCGCGCCATGCGGATGTCGCCGACCAGCCGCGCCGCGTAGCATGGCTGGATCTGCATCTGCGTGCGGCCGCCGGCGACGCTGGCCGATTCGATCGGCAGGCGCATCGCGTCGCGCAGCGCGGTGATGCCCTCGCCATACAGCGAGGCGCCGTCCAGCACGATCTTGAAGCCGTTGTGGGTCGGCGGGTTGTGGCTGCCGGTGACGGCGATGCCCGCGCCGGTATCCATCAGGCGGGTGGCGAAGTACACCATGGGCGTGGTCGCCATGCCGATGTCGATGACGTGCAGCCCGGCCGAGCGCAGCCCGGCCTGCAGCGCCGCCGCCAGCTCCACGCTGCTCAGGCGACCGTCGCGTCCGACCACCATGGCGCGCGCGCCCAGCTCCAGCGCCCGCGCGCCCGCCGCCATGCCCAGGCTGTGGGCGAAGCGCGCGTCGATTTCATCGGGCACGGTGCCGCGTATGTCGTATGCCTTGAAGACCGCATCCAGGATCTGCGGGGTTTCCCAGCCAAACGTTCCATGCATGCCAGTTCTCCGCGGAGGTTACTTGGGGCCGTTCTGCTTGAAATCACCGTAGTAGGCGGCCCGCGAGTAGCGATAGCCGCCGTATTTGGAGCGGAAGCCGAAACGCTCGGGCATCAGCTTCAGGCCGTTGAACAGCACCCCATCGACCGGCGCGCCAGCCTGGATCAGGCGCTTGGCGGTCTCGCGGATCTCGCCCACGGTGTTCATGCCGGAGCGCACCACCACCATGACCGCGGCCGCGTGGGTGCCGACCACCGCCGCGTCGGGCGAGGACAGCACCGGCGCGGTGTCCAGGATGACCATGTCGTACTGGCTGGCCAGTTCACGCAGGGTCTGGCCGAAGATCGGCGAGGCCAGCAGTTCCGACGGATCGAAACTGACCGCGCCGGTGGCGATGAAGTCCACGCCCTCGGAAACGCTGTGCTTGCGCACCCGCTCCAGCGGCAGCGTGCCGGACAGCACCTCGAACAGGCCGTCTTCCTTGGGCACGCCGAAATAGCGGTTCAACTGGCCCTTGCGGAAATCGGCGTCGATCAGCAGCACCCGCTTGCCGACCCCGCCCTGGATGAAGGCGAAGTTGGCCGACAGGAACGATTTACCCACGCCGGCCACCGGCCCGGTGAACATGACCATGTTGTTGGTGGACTGCTGCAGCGAGGCCTGCAACACATTGCGGAACGACCGCAGGCTCTCGATCGGCGGCGCGGTGCTCTGGCTCTGCGCCAGCAGCGCCGGCACCGTCGCGTTCTTGCGCCGGCTGCGGCGCCACAGCTTGTCCTGCAGGTCGCTGTGCGGAATCGCGGCCAGCACCGGCAGGCCGGTGTAGCGCTCGACGTCGTCGGGCTCGGACAGGCCGCCGAACAGCGCATTGCGCACGAACGCGCACAGCAGGCCGAAGATGAGGCCGATGGCCGTGGCCACGGCGATGATGATGGCGGCCTTGGGACGCACCGGCTTGTCCGGCTGCACCGCCGCATCGAGGATGCGCACGTTGCCGACCTTGCCCGCGCGGATCAGGCGCAGCTGCTGCGCGTTGTTGAGCAGCCCGGTGTACAGCTCGGTGTTGACGCGCACGTCGCGCACCAGCCGCACCACGTCCTGCTCCAGATCGGGCAATTGCTTGATGTTGTTGCCGATGCGGTTGACGTCGCCGGTCAGCGAGGCGATCTGCCGATCGATCGCGATGATGCTGGGATGGGTCGGCGCGAACCGCGTGATCATGTCCTGGCGCCGCGCGCGCAGCTCCATCACCTTGGTCTGGGCGTCGACCGACTGCGCCAGGATCAGCTTGGCCTCTTCGCTCAGGTCGATGGTGCCGCGCTTGTTGCGCAGCGAGTTGTACTTGGTCTCGGCCGCGTCCAGCTCGCGCTTGAGCTGCGGCAACTGCTCGTCCAGGAACGCCAGCGACTTCTCGGCCTGCGCCGACTTGCGGTTGACGTTCTGCTGCACGTATTCCTGGCCGATCTGGTTCAGCACCGCGGTGGTCAGCGCCGGATCGTTGCCTTCCAGCGTCACGCCGATCACGCCCGAGGTGCGGCCACGCTCGAAGATTCCCAGGCGCGACTGCACGTCCTCGATCGCCGCCAGGCGCGAGGTGCGCGACACGGTGAACTCGGTGCCGGGCCGGCCGCTGAGCGCATCGATGTGCACGTCCAGCGCGCCGCCGCCAGGCAGCAGGAAATGTTCGGGCTTGCCAACCGTGCCCTTGAACGTGGCGCCGGTGATCTTGTCGCTCAGGGTATAGGCGCCCTCACCCAGGGTGGTGATGCGAAAGGGCTTGCCCAGCCATTCGTTGGGCACGTCCAGCTGCGATACCTGGATGGTTTCGCCGCCCCAGGCATAGCCGCCGCGCGGCAGGCCCGATGGATACGGCAGGCTTTCGTAGCGCCGCGCCAGCCACTCGCCGACCACCGGGAAATAGCGCGGCTTGGCGTGGATGTACAGCATGAACTTGTCGACGGCGGGTCCCACCACCATGCGCGAACGCAGCACTTCCATTTCGCCCGAGGTCTCGGCCTTGGTGTCGAAGATGGCCGAGACGTCGCCCAGCAGGCTGCGGCTCTGGCCTTGCGGCATCTCCTCCTCCACCTGGACGATGATGTCGGCCGAATAGACCGAAGGCGTCACCATGACGTAGGTGACCGCGCCCAGCAGCGCGATAAGCGTGATGGCGATGATCAGCCAACGATTGGAGAAAATGGCGTCCACATGCGAGGACAGCGGGGTTTCCTGCTGGCGAGCCGGGACGGAGGGCTCGAACGATTCGATAGGCAACGACATGCAGCTCTCCAAGAATAGGCGCCGCCGCGGTCGCGACGCCCCCAAAGGCGTGGGCCGGGACCCGCCGCGCGCGTCCAGCGGCGCGAGGCGGGTTCCGAGGGTCGATTACTTGATTGAATGCACGGTCTGCACCGTTTGCGCGCTCGGGAACAGGTTGCTGATGAAGCGGTTCCACCGCACCAGCGCCGCCGTGTCCACGAAGACGACGTCCTTGGGTTGCAACTCGAACTTCTCCGCCACCGCGTATGCCTGCGGCGAAGCCGCGTTCAGATGGAACACCAGCGGCGTCGCCTGCTCGGTACTGCGCACCACAAACACCTGTGACGAGTCCGCGGTCAACTGGTTGGGGCCTCCCGCCTCGCCCAGCGCTTCGTTCAACGTCAGCCTTCCATCCCGCATCGTTATCGCGGCGGGCGTGGTCACTTCGCCCGTCACGAAAATCTTGCTTTCGTCGCGCGGCGTCACCCGGACGATGTCGCCCGACTTCAGCATCACCTGGTTCAGGTCCTGGCCACGCTCGATCAAGGCGGGCAGGTTGACGCGCGTCTTCCTGCCGTCGCGGATCACATAGACACTGCTGCGATCGCCGGTGGGCAGGATGCCGCCCGCGCGATTGATCGCTTCCAGCAGGGTCATGGGGATGTCGTTGATCGCGACGGTGCCCGGCGTTTTCACCTCGCCCTCGACGTAGACTCGCTTGCTGCGGTAACCCAGCACCCGCACCGTGATCTGCGGATCCTGGATGTACTTGCCTGAACTATTCACTATGAGATTGCGCGCCTGCAGTTCCGTCAACCCCGCCACTTTCAGCAATCCCGTATAGGGAAATTGGATGTATCCAGAGGATGAGACCGTATAGCCCGGAATGCCCGAGGCGGTATCCCCGAAGGCTAGTTCGGTCACCCCGGTGCCGATGGCGTAGGTTTGCGTCGGAAGTACGAGTTCGGGGTGGTCCCAGACCACGATCGAAAGGATGTCCCCGGGGCCGATGCGATAGGGCTCGGTCTTGTCGACCAGGCGCGAAACGCCATCATTGTCCAGCAGCGCCTGGCGGGCGCGGTGATCGGCAAGCACCAGCGAAGGCGTGATTTCCTTGATCTCGGCCACGGAATTCGGATCCAGCGGATCGACGAGATGCTTGGAATTGAAGGTCATGCCGGGAGAAAGGGCGCAAGCGCCCAGCGAGGACACGAGCGCGATGGCAGCGATGGCTCGGCTCAACGTTCCGAAAAATGTCGTCATGGCGGATCCACAGTGAATGACTTCGTTGCTTGGAAAGGAGCCCGATGCGTAACGGGTTGCGACATTCCACTCTCTTTTCACGCCCCCGCACATTCGACGGATGCCCTAAGCCTTCTCCTACATCGTTTGGAGGTTTCGGGTACGCCGGGCACTCAATAAGATTTCGACGGTAGCCACATGCTTTGCGGCGGTGCACCGCTGTTTTCCCCGCGGCCGCAGGGCGACTCCCCGAACAAAGGAGTACGCGATGGACCCGTCCCTTACGGACACGTCGGCGAGATCGAGCCGATCCAGCTATCTGTACCGCCTGCTGGATGCGGCGATCGTCATCATCTGCGGCCTGGCCGTGACCGAGCTGAAGTTCTCGGACGAGGCGATGATCGATCCGCCGCAGATCCACCTGTTCCTGATCTATCTCTGCGGGCTGGGCGTCATCGCCCTGTTCCCGGCGTTCAGTCTGTACGTGTCATGGCGCGGTCGCCGGCTGATGGACCTGGTCGTGCGCAGCCTGGCGGCATGGGCGCTGGTGTTCGCGCTTGGCATCCTGGTGAGTTTCCTCATGCACCAGAGCGCGTCGGTATCGCGCCTGTGGGCCGCGACCTGGTTCGGCTGCGCCGCCCTGGCGCTGGCCGGCGTGCGCCTGGCGGCCTACGCGGTGCTGGGCGCGGCGCGCGACCGCGGCCTGGACCGCAAGCGCGTGCTGCTGGTCGGCTTCGGCGCGCTCGGCCACGATCTGTGGCGCCGCGTGGAACGCTATCGCGAGGCCGGCTACGAAGTCGCCGGCATCTATGCCGAGCCCCACGAAAACCTGCCGCCGCAAGTGCGCCGGCTGCACGAGCTGGATGCCCTGCACGGCTTCGTGCGCGAACACAATGTGCGCGAGGTCTGGATCGTGCTGCCGATGGAGGCCGGCCAGGAATTGCGCGAAGTGCTCTATCACCTGCGCAACGACCTGGTGGACATCCGCTGGATTCCCGACGTGATGTCGATCCAGCTGCTGGGCCATCGCATCGGGGAATTCCTCGGCCTGCCCGCGATCCAGCTCAACAGCCTGCCCGCCGCCGGCGTGCGCGGCCTGGCCAAGGAAGCGTTCGACCGCGCCTTCGCGCTGTGCGCGCTGGTGGGCCTGTCGCCGCTGATGCTGACCATCGCCTGCCTGGTCAAGCTGACCTCGCGCGGCCCGGTGCTGTTCACCCAGCCGCGCCTGGGCGTGGACGGCAAGGTCTTCCATGTCTACAAGTTCCGCACCATGACCGTGCACCAGGAGCACGGCGTGGTCACGCAGGCCACCCGCGACGATGCGCGCGTCACCCGCATCGGCGGCTTCCTGCGCCGCACCAGCCTGGACGAGTTGCCGCAATTCCTGAACGTGCTGCGCGGCGACATGTCGGTGGTCGGGCCGCGCCCGCACGCGCTGGAGCACAACGAACTGTACAAGGACCTGGTGCAGCGCTACATGATGCGCCACCGGGTCAAGCCCGGCATCACCGGCTGGGCCCAGGTCAATGGCCTGCGCGGCCAGACCGATACGCTGCGCAAGATGAGCGACCGCGTCGAGCATGACATCTACTACATCCAGCACTGGACGTTCCGGATGGACCTGATGATCATCGCCCGCACGGCGGTATCCGGATGGACGGGGCGAAATGTCTACTGAACCGCTGGGCTGGCCCCCTTTCGCCCCGCCACGCGCCCGCTGCGCGCCCGCGCCGGCGACCCAGCCGCCCGGCCTGCTGGCCGAGAGCGATTTCCGCCGCGCGGTGGAGATGCTGCCGCTGGTGTCCATCGACTTGCTGCTGCGCGATGCCGAAGGCCGCTACCTGACCGGCTTGCGCAGCAATCCGCCGGCGCAGGGTTCGTGGTTCGTGCCGGGCGGCCGCATCCGCAAGAACGAGACGCTGCCGCGCGCGCTGCAACGCATCGTCCGCGAGGAACTGGGCCTGACGCTGCCGCCGCAGGCCTGGCGCCCCCGGGGCGTGTACGAACACTTCTATGGCACCAATTTTGCCGGCGAGGCCGGCCGCTCCACCCATTACATCGTCCTCGCCTATGAGGCGGAACTCACGCTGGACACCGCCAGCCTGCCGCTGGGCCAGCACCGCCGCTACCGCTGGCAGCCCGCGGCGGCCATCGCCGCCGATCCGGGCGCGCACCCCTACACCCAGGCCTACTTCAAGGAGTCAGCGCCATGACCAATCCTCATCCTCCGTATCGGGCCGTCATTCTCTGCGGCGGGTCCGGCTCGCGCCTGTGGCCGCTGTCGCGCGAGCTGCTGCCCAAGCAGTTCATCCGTTTGACCGATGACCGCAGCCTGCTGCAGAACACCCTGCTGCGGCTGGGGTCCGCCGGCGCCCAGGCGCGCCCCATGCTGGTCTGCAACGACGCCCACCGCTACATCGCCGCCGAGCAGGCCCTGGAACTGGACATCCACGACGCCGAAATCGTGCTGGAGCCGTATGCGCGCAATACCGCGCCCGCCATCGCCGCGGCCACGCTGCGGGCGATGCGCGACGGCGAGGATCCGGTCATGCTCATCATGCCTTCCGACCATGTGCTGGAGGATGGCCCGGTGCTGGCGGCGGCCTTCGCCCAGGCCTACCAGGCCGCCCGCCAGGGCGCGCTGGTGACCTTCGGCATCACCCCGACCGCGCCACTGAGCGGCTACGGCTACATCCAGGCGGCCGAACCCGGCGCCATGACGCCCGCCCGCAAGGTGCGCCGGTTCGTCGAAAAGCCCTCGCCCGAAGTGGCGCAGCGCTTCATCGAGGACGGCAGCTACTACTGGAACAGCGGCATGTTCGCCTTCCAGGCCTCGGTCTTCCTGGCCGAACTGGAACGGCTGGCGCCGCGCATCCTCGAACAGGTCCGGGCGGCGGTGGCCGCGGGCCATGGCGAAAACGCGCTGTTCCAACTGGACGGCCCGGCCTTCGAGGCCTGCCCGAGCGACTCGATGGACTACGCCATCATGGAACGCACCGACAGCGCGGTGGTGATTCCGCTGGCCGCGCCGTGGAGCGACGTCGGCGCCTGGGACGCGGTCTGGGGCATCGCCCGCAAGACCGCCGAGGGCAATTCCACCACCGGCGACGTGATGGTCGAGGACTCGCGCAACTGCCTCATCCATTCGACCAGCCGGCTGGTGGCCTCGGTGGGGCTGGACGACATCGTGGTGATCGAAACGGCCGACGCCGTGCTGGTCGCCCACAAGACGCGCTCGCAGGACGTCAAGCGGCTGGTGGAGGCCTTCAAGGTGCAGCACCGCAGCGAACTGAACCACCACCGCGAGGTGCAGCGCCCGTGGGGCTCGTACGACTCGGTCGGCCAGGGCCCGCGCTACCAGGTCAAGCGCATCACGGTGAAGCCGGGCGCGCGCCTGTCGTCGCAGATGCACCACCACCGCGCCGAGCACTGGGTGGTGGTGTCGGGCACGGCGCGCATCTACAACGGCGACAAGCAGTACCTCCTGACCGAAAACCAGTCGACCTACATCCCGCTGGGCGAGGTCCACAGCCTGGAGAACCCCGGCAAGATCCCGCTGGAGATCATCGAGGTGCAATCCGGCGCCTATCTGGGCGAGGACGACATCGTCCGCTTCCAGGACATGTACGGCCGTGTCTGAGCCCCGGCGCGCGGCCTCATCCTTCTGGCGGCCGGGCCTGGCGCGGATCTGCCTGCCGCTGGCGGCGCTGTTCTTCGCCACGCTGGTGACGGTGGGCAACCTGCCGGGCCTGGCCGCCGAGATGTCCGACGCCTTCGGCGACAAGCGCCTGCACCTGGCGGCCTACGCCTTCCTGACGGTGCTGGTCTACCTCTCGGTGCAGCGGCGGCCGGGCCTGACGGCGCTGCTGGCCGTATCCGCCCTGGGCGCGCTGGATGAAGGAATCCAATCCTTTTTTGCCTATCGACAGGCCGAACTCTTAGACCTTTTGGCCGATATCTCTGCGGCGGGTGCGACAGTAATCTCGTTGAACATCGGTTCCGCAGCCTTCGGCTCCTTTCGTGCAGTGACTAAGTCTTAAGGATAAAACCATGCCAAAACGGGCACTGATTACCGGCGTCACCGGCCAGGACGGCGCTTACCTGGCCGAGTTCCTGCTGGCCAAGGGCTATGAAGTCCACGGCATCAAGCGGCGCGCGTCGCTGTTCAACACCGCGCGCATCGACCACCTGTACCAGGATCCGCATGACCAGCCGCGCAACTTCGTGCTGCACCACGGCGACATGACGGACTCGTGCAGCCTCATCCGCATCGTGCAATCGGTCCAGCCCGACGAGATCTACAACCTGGCGGCGCAGAGCCACGTCGGGGTGTCGTTCGAAGAGCCGGAGTACACCGCCAACGCCGACGGCCTGGGCACCCTGCGCCTGCTGGAAGCCATCCGCATCCTCAAGCTGGAGGACAAGGCGCGCTTCTACCAGGCCTCGACCTCGGAGCTGTACGGCCTGGTGCAGGAAACCCCGCAGAAGGAAACCACGCCGTTCTATCCGCGCAGCCCCTACGCCGCCGCCAAGCTGTACGCCTACTGGATCAGCGTGAACTACCGCGAGGCCTACGGCATGTATGCCTGCAACGGCATCCTGTTCAACCACGAATCCCCCAAACGCGGCGAAACCTTCGTGACGCGCAAGATCACCCGCGGCCTGGCGCGCATCGTGCTCGGCCTGCAGGAATGCCTGTACCTGGGCAACCTGTCGGCGCTACGCGACTGGGGCCATGCGCGCGACTACGTCGAAATGCAGTGGCTGATGCTGCAGCAGGACACGCCGGAGGACTACGTCATCGCCACCGGCATGCAATACAGCGTGCGTGAATTCATCAATACGGCGGCGCGCGAGCTGGGCATCCTGCTGGCGTGGGAGGGCGAAGGCCTGGAGGAAACCGCCACGGTGCTGTTCAGCCCGGTGCACGACATCAAGCCGGGCCAGGTCATCGTGCGGGTCGACCCGCGCTACTTCCGCCCCACCGAGGTCGAGACCCTGCTGGGCGATCCGACCAAGGCGCGCGAAAAGCTCGGCTGGTCGCCGCGCACCAGTTTCGCCCAGCTGGTCAAGGAAATGGTGGAAAGCGACCTGAAGGACGCCCGGCGCGATGCGCTGGTGGAACAGAACGGCTACGAAATCTACGCCTACAAGGAGTAGTCCGCCATGAGCAACCTGGACCAACGCGTGTTCGTGGCGGGCCATCGCGGCATGGTGGGCGCCGCCCTGGTGCGCGAGCTGCAGGAGCGCGGCTACCGCGACATCATCACGCGCAGCCACAGCGAACTGGACCTGGAAAACCAGAACCAGGTGCACCGCTTCTTCTCGACCACGCCGGTCGACGTGGTGTACCTGGCCGCCGCCAAGGTCGGCGGCATCCTGGCCAACCAGAACCATCCGGTGGATTTCCTGTACCGCAACCTGATGATCCAGTGCAACGTGATCCGCGCCGCCTACGCGGCCGGCGTGCGCAAGCTGCTGTTCCTGGGTTCGTCCTGCATCTATCCGCGCGAGGCGCCGCAGCCGATCCGCGAGGACGCGCTGCTGACTGGGCCGCTGGAAGCCACCAACGAGCCCTACGCCATCGCCAAGATCGCCGGATTGAAGCTGTGCGAAGCCTACCAGCGCCAGTACGGCGCGCGCTTCATCTGCGCCATGCCGACCAATCTGTACGGGCCGCACGACAACTACGACCTGCACAGCAGCCATGTGCTGCCGGCCCTGATCCGCAAGTTCCATGAAGGCCGCGAGGCCGGCCAGGACAGCGTCACCCTGTGGGGCAGCGGCAAGCCGCTGCGCGAGTTCCTGTACGTGGACGACCTGGCGCGGGCCTGCGTGATGCTGATGGAAACGCCCGCCGCCGAGGGCATCTACAACATCGGCGCCGGCGAGGACCTGTCGATCGCCGAGCTGGCCCGGGTGGTGGCGCAGGTAGTGGGCTACCAGGGCCGCGTGGACTACGACGCGAGCAAGCCCGACGGCACGCCGCGCAAGCTGATGGATTCGTCACGGGTGCGCGAGCTGGGCTGGAAACCGGAGATATCGCTGATCCATGGCGTGACGCTGGCCTACGGCCACTTCCTGCGCGAGCAGGCGCGCCAACCGCTGCCCGTGGCCTGACGGCCTGTGCGAGGCTCCTTTCAGTGTGAACAGGCCCTAACCACGCCTATCGAGAACAGGCATTCCGATGTACCGACTCATCAGAAAGCACGTCGCCGGCAATGCCTCGTTCTGGGGGCTGGTGGAATACGGCATCGGCCCGGTCGCGGCGCTGGTGGCGCTGCCCATCCTGTTCCGCCAGCTGGGCACGGTGGGTTTCGGCCAGTACTCGATGATCATCGCGCTGGCCGGCTTCGGCAATGCCGCCAACCTGGGCGCCGCCGTCACCGCCACCAAGCTGGTGTCCGAACGCATGCACGAGCCGGGCGGCGCCTACCGCGCGGCCGGCGTGGCCATGTCGCTGATCGGCTGCGCGCTCGGCGTGGTAACGCTGGCGGCGGCATTGCTGTGGCTGGCGGTGCGCTGGGGCTGGCCCGCCGCCACCTTCGGCGGCGTGGCGGTGACGCTGCTGGCGATGCCGGCGCTGGCGGTCTACCTGACCCAGCAGTACGACCAGTTGATGTCCGGCTGCCTGAAGGGCCGCGAGGATTTCCGCGCCACCGCGCTGTGCGAAGTCTTCAGCCGCAGCGGCACCATGGGACTGGCCTGCGTCGCCGCCTGGCTCACCGCCTCGCCCACCTGGACCGGCCTGGCCCAGGCCGCCGGCCTGCTGCTGGCCGGGTCGGTCAAGATGCGGGTGTTCGCGCGCCGCTATGGCCACGTGCTGGTGCGGCCGGTGCGCGACCGCGGCGCGATGCTGGACGCCTTCCGCTTCTCGCGCTGGTCCTGGCTCAACAGCCTGAGCGCGCTGGCCTTCGGCTCGGTCGACCGGGTGCTGGTGGGCAGCCTGATGGGACCCGCCGCGCTGGCCATCTACACCGTCGGCGTGCAGGTCGGCCAGATGATCCACACGGCGTCCGTGGCGATTTTCCAGAAAGCCATGCCGCGCGTCAGCCGCCTGTCCGCCGCGCCGCCGCATCCGGGCGCGGCCGAAGAGGAAATCCGCCGCCTGATGCTGTGGAACCTGGCGCTGTCGGCCGGCGCCACGGTCGCGGTGCTGGCGGTCAGCCGGCCCCTGCTGGACCTGCTGCTGGGCCACGCCCTGGCCGACGGACACCTGGGCACCTTCCGGCTGCTGATCGCGGCCTCGGGGCTGCTGTCACTGAACGCCGCGGCCCATTTTTCGCTGCTCGGGCTGGGGAACTCCCGCGCCGTGGCGATTCTCAACGGCCTGGGCGGCCTGGCCATGCTGTGCATCATGGCCGCCCTGGTGCAGGCGGCGGGCGAGCATGCCGCGGCCTGGGGCCGCATGGCCTACGCGGCGATCACGCTGGCCGGCGTGGCGCTCGCCATCCGTCAATCCCGGCCAGACTACCCCGGCGCCCTGCCTGCGGCCACCCGGTAGCCACCATGTTGAGGTCTTATATGCGCAAGCGTCACACCGAATACTCGCGCCAGCTCATCGATTTCGTGCGCGAGTTGCGCCCGCCCGCCCCCATTGCCGCTGGCCTGCTGCCCAAGCTGACCATCGTGACCCCCTCGTACAACCAGGCCCGCTTCCTGGAGCGGACCATCATCTCGGTGCTGAACCAGGGCTATCCGCGGCTGGAGTACATCATCATCGACGGCGGCTCGACCGATGGCAGCGTCGACATCATCCGCAAGTACGAACGCCACCTGACCTATTGGGAAAGCATGCCGGACCGCGGCCAATCGCATGCCATCAACAAGGGCTTCGAGCGCGCCACCGGCGACTACGTCGGCTGGCAGAACTCCGACGACCTGTACTATCCCGGCGCGCTGCGCAAGCTGGGCGCGGCGGCGGCCCGCGGCCGGGCGCCGATCGTCAGCGGCAACCTGTTCGTGGCCGATGCCGACAACCGCATCTTCCGCAAGATCCACTACACCCCGGTCAACCGCGGCACGCTGACCGTGGTCAAGGCCT
This sequence comes from Achromobacter sp. KK8, assembly GCF_054188005.1. Classification (NCBI taxonomy): domain Bacteria; kingdom Pseudomonadati; phylum Pseudomonadota; class Betaproteobacteria; order Burkholderiales; family Alcaligenaceae; genus Achromobacter; species Achromobacter sp. KK8. The sequence goes on from NZ_CM135178.1 coordinate 6,059,762, forward strand.
CGATCCCGAACCAGTCGGCCATCTTCCGCCGCGACCTGCTGCGCAAGCACGGCCTGCTGCAGGAGAGCATGCGCTACTGCATGGACCTGGAATTGTGGAGCCGGCTGCTGCGCGAAGGCAGGAACCTGATCGTGCCCGACGCCATGGGCGTCTACACCGCCCACGACGAGACCAAGACCGCGCTGATGCAGGACGTGCTGCTGGAGGAACGCGAACAGATCGTCGACCGCATCCGCCGCACCGAGCCGGGCATGGGCAAGCTGTACGGCCTGTCGTGCCGCGCCTCGCAGGTGGCGGCGCATGCGCGCCAGGGCGACCTGTCCTACCTGGTGGAGAAACTGGCGATCAAGCTGTTCGGGCGCGACGACTGGGCCGCGCACTAGGGCCCGTTGGCACTGAAAGGAGCCTCGCCCAAGCCCGCGACATCCCCGACCCAGCCCCTTCCCCGCCATGGAGCCGTCATGCATCCGCACCGCCGCCTTTCCACGCTGCACCTGCTGGGCCTGTTCGCGTTCACCGCGCTGGCGCTGAACGACGACCATTTCATCCTGGGCGTGGGCAGTTTCAAGCTGTCGCCCTTCGACCTGCTGTTCGTGGCCATCCTGGTGGTCAAGGCGCTGCGGCTGGCGGACCCCGCCGCCTATGCCCTGCCGCGCGGCGCGCTCGGCATGCTGCTGGGCCTGCAGGTGCTGTCGGTGATCTACCTGGTGCTGGTGTCGCTGCACCATCCGGGCATCGAGACCGGCGACGTCGCGCGCGACCTGCGCATCGTGTTCTATTTCCTGTGCACGCCGTTCCTTTGCTACAAGGACATCGACGGGCCCGCCGCCTACGCCGTGTTGCAGAAGTACATCGTGGCGGCCTGCCTGGCGGTCGCCACCCTGATGCTGCTGGAACAGTTGCAGGGCTTCAGCGTCGCCAACCCGTTGCGCAACGTCCGGCTGGGGGTATGGGCGATTCCGTTCGGCGTGGTGTCGCTGCTGTACTTCCGCAAGACCCTCAACGTGTCCGGGCCCAAGGCCTATGCGCTCACCGTCTACATGCTGCTGGCGCTGGTGTTCTCGCTGAACCGCAGCCAATACCTGCAGCTGATGGTGGCGGTGCTGATGGCGGTGATGCTGGCCTCGGGTTCCGAGGTGCGCCGCCGGGTGGTGCTGATCTTCGCCCCGGCGGCGGTCGCCGGCATCCTGGTGTTCGCCAGCATCGGCTACCTGGACGTACTGACCAACCGCGTCTTCAGCGTCGAGCGCCTGGACGAGGACTCCAGCTACGGCGCCCGCATCCAGGAAATGCAGGGCCAGATGGATTCCTTCGCCGAGAGCCCGGTGTTCGGCAAGGGCGCCGGCTTTCGCAGCTGGGTGATGGGCGAGAACGGCTTCGAACTCAGCACGTTCGCGCACAACTCCTGGGCCTTCTACCTGATGAAGTTCGGCATCGTCGGCACCGTGATGATCATGCTGCCGCCGCTGCTGATCCTGCTGCTTTCGCTGTTCCGGCGCTACGCGCACCCGGGGCTGGAGCTGCATCGCCGCTACCTGCTGGCCACCGCGCCGATCTATATCTTCGTCGACTCGCTCTCCGGCGGCCTGGCCTACGCGCCCAAGACCGCCTTTACCGGCTTTCTGCTGTGCTACTGCCTGTCGTTGATACGCAATGCCCGGGCGCTGCCCGTGCCCCGGCCCGCGGCCGCGGCCTCCAGCCAACGCCCGGTCGCCGCGCGCCGGGCTCCACCGCGAGTAATGCCCCATGCCTGATGTCCTGTTTGTCGCGCCCGACCTGCACGGCGGCGTCGGAAGATGCGTCGCCTTCATCGCCGACGCCTTGCCCGAACGCGGCGTCGACGCCTCGCTGTTCCTGCTGCGCTCGCGCAACCGCGAATATCCGGTCGCCAACCCGCGCGTGACGCGGGCGCTGCCCGTGGTGGAGTCGCCCGCCTCGCTGCGGCTGATGCTGCCGCTGGCGTTTGCGCGGCTGCTGGCGCAGATCCGCCGCGAGCGGCCGGCCATCGTCTGCTCGCACGGCCTGCTGTGCAACATGCTGGTGGTGCTGGCCAGGAAGATCCTGCGCGGCAACTTCGCCACCGTCGCCTTCGAGCACAGCAGCCCGGCGATCCACTATGGCGCCTCGCGCATGCGGCGCCTGAAGTGCTTTCTGGTGAGCCAGACCTATCGCCGCCATGACGCCGTCGTCGGCGTTTCGCGCGGGGTCAAGGAAGACCTGGTCAGCATGTTCCCGCCGCTGCGCGGCAAGGTGCGCACCATCTACAACGGCGTGCCGCTGGACGACGTGCGCGAGCAGGGCGCGGCGCGGCCGGCTCCGGCATCCGACGCGGCGCCGTATCACGTCGTCGCGGTCGGTCGGCTGGAGGCGGTCAAGGACTACGCGACCCTGATCGACGCGGCCGCGTTGCTGGACGATCCCGGCATCCGCTTCACCATCCTGGGCGAAGGCTCGGAACATGCCGCCCTGCAACGGCGCATCGACGCGCGCCCCTCGCGCAGCCCGGTGACCCTGGCCGGCCACATCGACAATCCGTTTCCGGTGATCGCCGGCGCCGGCGCCTTCGCCCTGACCTCGGTGCGCGAGAGTTTCGGCAATGTGCTGGTGGAGGCCCTGTGCCTGGGCATTCCGGTCATTTCCACAGATTGTCCGCACGGGCCGGCCGAGATCCTCGATTCCGGCCGCTACGGGCTGCTGGTGCCGGTGGGCGACGCGGCGGCCCTGGCCGCGGCGGTGCGCCGCCTGGCTTACGACGGCGACATGCGCGCCAGGCTGGCGGCCGACGGCCCCGGCCGCGCCGACGCCTTTTCACTAGATCGGCATTGCCGCGACGTCATCGAGCTGTTCCAGCCGCTGATGCAGCGCGGCGCGTCCTGAACAGGAAAGCATTATGTCCAAGATACCGGTATCCGTGGTCGTCATGACCAAGAACGAAGAACGCAACATCGTCAAGTGCCTGAAGGCGCTGGCCGACTTCGACGAAGTCTTCGTGGTCGACTCCGACAGCACCGACGCCACCTGCGCCCTGGCCACCGCGCTGGGCGCCAGGATCAGCCATTTCCAGTGGAACGGCAAATACCCCAAGAAAAAGCAATGGTGCCTGGAACAGCTGCCCTTCACGCATCCGGTGGTGCTGTACGTGGACGCCGACGAAGAGATGACGCCCGAACTGGCCGCGGAGATCCGCGCCACGCTGCCGCGCTTTGCGGCCGGCGCCGGCGGCGCCTTCGTGCCGTTCGACTACGTCTTCTGCGGCCGCAAGCTGCGCCACGGCCATCGCGTCTACAAGCTGGCGCTGCTGGCGCGCGAGCGCTCGCGCTTCCTGGACTACGACGACCTGGACGTGGCCCACATGTGGGAGGTCGAGGGCCACTACCAGCCCCAGGTGCAGGGCGAGACCTTCGCGCTGCGGGCGCGCATGGTGCACAACGACCATGATTCGCTCTACCACTACTTCGACAAGCACAACCGCTACTCTGACTGGGAAGCCAATCTGCGGACAAAGGGCCTGATGAACGATCCGCGCGAGGCCAACGTGGGCGCGCGGGCGCTGCTCAAGCGCCTGTTCCAGGCCATGCCGTTCAAGGCGCCGGTGTCGTTCCTGCATTCCTACCTGCTGCGCCTGGGCTTTCTCGATGGCCGCGCCGGTTTCGACTACGCCGTGGCGCGCGCCATGTACTACTGGCAGATCCGTATCAAGACCGAGGAAATCCAGCAGGCGCGGCGCGCCGCCGCCGCAGACTCGCAAGGCGATGCCCTGCCCGGAGCCGCCAAATGAGCGCGCTGCAGCGGCTCGACCGTTTTTCCCTGGCGCCCGGCCAGCGCGGCCGGTCCGCGCTCACGGTGCAACTGTGGTGGCTGGTGCAGGGCACGCTGTTCCGCTGGTCGCCGCAGGTCGCCTATGGCTTCCGGCGCTGGCTGCTGCGCTGCTTCGGCGCGCAGATCGGCCGCAAGGTGCTGATACGGCCCAGCGCCACCGTGACCTATCCCTGGAAAGTGGACATCGGCGACTACGCCTGGATCGGCGACGACGCGGTGCTCTACAGCCTGGGCCCCATCCATGTCGGCGCGCACGCGGTGGTATCGCAGCGCAGCTACCTGTGCGCGGCCGACCACGACGCGGCGCGACCGGATTTTCCGCTGCGCGAGCGCGCCGTGCGCATCGAGGACGGCGCCTGGGTCGCGACCGACGTGTTCGTCGGCCCGGGCGTCACAGTGGGCCGCGAGGCCGTGGTGGGCGCGCGCAGCTCGGTATTCCGCAGCCTGCCGCCCGCCATGGTGTGCCTGGGCAACCCCTGCCGCCCCGTCAAACCGCGCGTGGCGCCGCCGGCATGAAAATCCTCCTGTACGGCATCAACTACGCGCCGGAACTGACCGGCATCGGCAAATACAGCGCCGAACTGGCCGAGTGGCTGGCGGCCCGCGGCCATGACGTCAGCGTGGTCACGGCGCCGCCCTACTATCCGCAATGGCGCGTGCATGACGGCTACCGCGCGGGCCGCTACCGCAAGGAAACCCGCGCCGGCGTCACGGTCAGGCGCGCGCCCCTGTGGGTGCCGGCCCGGCCCGGCGGCGCCAAACGCCTGCTGCACCTGGCCAGCTTCGCCCTTTCCAGCCTGCCGTCGCTGTTGCGCGCGGCCGCCGGCCGGCCCGACCTGATCCTGGTGGTCGAGCCGGCCCTGTTCTGCGCGCCGGCCGCCTGGCTCGCCGCGCGCCTGTGCGGGGCGCGCGCCTGGCTGCACATCCAGGACTACGAGGTCGACGCCGCCTTCGACCTGGGGCTGCTCAAGGGCGCCTGGCTGCGCGCCGCCGTGCGGCGCGCGGAACGTTGGCTGATGCGGCGCTTCGATCGCGTGTCGACCATTTCGGGGCGCATGCTCGACCTTGCCTTGTACAAGGGCGTCGAACCGGACAAGGCGGTGCTGCTGCCCAACTGGATCGATGTCCACGCCATCGCGCCGGACCGCGCCGGCGACCTGCGCGCCGAACTCGGCATCCCGGCCGATGCGGTGGTGGCGCTGTATTCCGGCAACATGGGTGGCAAGCAGGGCCTGGAGACCTTGGCGCAGGTGGCCCGCCTGCTGGAAGGCGACGAACGCCTCTGGTTCGTCTTCTGCGGCCAGGGCCCGGCGCGGGCGCCGCTGCAGGCGCAGTGCCAGGGACTGGCGCGGGTGCGCTTCCTGGACCTGCAACCCGCCGAGCGCCTGGCGGCGCTGCTGAACACCGCCGACATCCATCTGCTGCCGCAACGCGCCGGCGCGGCGGACCTGGTGATGCCGTCCAAGCTCACCGGCATGCTGGCCAGCGGCCGTCCGGTGGTATGCGGCGCGGCGCGCGGCACCGAGCTGGCGGGGGTGGTGGCGCACTGCGGCCTGGTGACGCCGCCGGAGGACGCCGTGGCCATGGCCGAGGCGGTGCGCAAGCTGGCCGGCAATGCCCAGGTCCGCGAAACGCTGGGCGCCGCGGCCCGCCGCCATGCGCTCGATCACCTGCACGTGGACGCGGTGCTGGTGGCCGCCGAACGCGAATTCGCCGCGGTCATCGGCCCCCGCGCGGCGCCCGCGCCGCAAGCGGCCGATGGCGCGCGCCGCGACGCCGGCCGCTGAAGCCGCGGCCCGCTACGGCGTGTCGTCGCGCTTGCCCGCCGCCGCGTCGTTGCCGCGCACCAGGCCCATCTGTACCGCGATGTAGGCCGCCTCGGCCTGGTTGCGCGCATTCAGTTTCCAGTACAGCGTGCGCGCGTGGCTCTTCACGGTGGCCACGGAAATCCCCACCTGCTGGCCAATTTCGCGCATGGTCTTGCCCTGCACCAGCAATTGCAGGATCTCTTCCTGCCGCTGGGTCAGCTCGCGCAGTTCCTGCAGCGGCGCATGCGCGGTCGCCAGCGGGCGCGCGGTGGGTTGCGGATAGCACTCGCCTCCCGCCAGCACCAGGCTGACCGCGGCGGCCAGCGCGTCGGGGCTGGAAGCCTTGGGCAGATAGCCGGCCACTCCCGCGCGGGCGCAGGCCGCCATCACGCTCTGGTCCAGCACCGAGTACAGGGCCAGCACCAGGCGCGGCATGAATAGCGCCATGGCCTGCGACAGCAGGCCGATGTCGGGTTCGGCCACGCCGCTGCAGCCGATTACCAGCAATTCCACCGGCCGGTTGATCGAACCGGGCATGTTCACAAGATGGGCTGGCGAGATCGCCAGAATGTCCTCGGCGTTCCGTACCCGCTCCAGCACATGCTGGATGGCGACACGAAGCAGAGCGTAGTCTTCGATTAGAACGGTTGTCATCCCGGGGGGAACCTTGTGACGCAGGGCCCAGACACGGTTCCCATGGCCGGGCTGCGCACGGCTGCGACGCTGGTTCCAGCGCGTCGCCAGGCTCACGGGAATCTCGTCCGCCGCGCGGCATCGTCAGGGCGGGCATTGTGATTCGCCATTTCGATCCATGCTTGCGGACACGACCCATGCTATCAGCGGCTACGTTCGCTGAATCTCGTTCAGGAGGATGATTGGAGGAGGAATGCTGCGGCACGGCGACCGCCGATGCTGCAGGATCTACGCCCTAGGCGGGATGGCGGGGCCGGCCCGCCAGGCCCCTATCCCAGCTTGCGCCCGTAAAGCTGGCCCGCGTCGACTTCGCGGCCGTTGGGCTCGTGCCATTCCAGCGTGGCGCCGCGTTGCAGGGCCGCGTACACGGCTTCGCCCTTGTTCTTGACGTGCAGGCGCTGGTACAGCGTGCAGGCATGCGTCTTGGCCGTTGCGACCGAGATATTGAGCATGCGGCTGACCGTCTTGATCGGATAGCCCCGTGCCAGCAGCACCAGCACTTCGTACTGGCGCGGCGTGATCTGCAGCAGCTGAGCGCCGGCGCTGACCGGCATGGTGCCCTTGGCGCCCTCGTCGACATCGCGCGCCGGCAAGGCGCACGCCGCCTGCGAAGGCGACTGCAAGGCCTGTTCGCTTGGAAAGCACTGGCCGCCCGCCATGACCAGGCGGATCGCCGCTTCCAGGATTTCCACCGATGCCGTTTTCATCAGGCAGCCGTAGACGCTGGCGCCGGGCAAGCCCTGCACCGGCATCGGCAACGGCATGACATCGGTCAACAGCAGAATGCGCTTCGGGCTGAGTTCGCGCTGGATTTCATGCAAGGTGCTCCAGGCTTCCTCGCTGTCCACGGGCAGGCCGTAGATCAACAGATCGGCGCCCGCATGCGCGCCGTTGGCCTTGGAAACATCGGCCAACCCCATCCCCTCGATTTCCCACACATCGTCCAACTTGCTCAGAATCTGCCATAACCCCAGCCGCAAGAGCGGATGGGCTTCAATCAGGACCATCTTGGCCATGGTGTCCTCCCGGTTGTTCAACAGGCCTAGAAGGGATCTTCGCTGTGCTGAAGACTATTTTTTTCCAGCCCTCGCGGGGGTGGTCCGCAATATCCCGGAATATCTAATGACGCTGCACCGGGCCATTTGGGCTGGGAGACTTTCGTAGCCAACATAACGGATGGCATGAACCCATCTTATGGTTCGAAATTGGCAAAATCAAGACGCTTGCAGGCGATATAATCCGACAAAAACAGAAATCATTCGTTAGCCTTAATCACCCTCGTAAATCAGGATGAGGAACCGCCATCATCCTTTCATCCGCTAGGGTTTTTACCGAGATTCCCGGGCAGACCACGGCGCCCCGCCCTCTGTGCCGCCGGGCAAAGGCCCCGCCGGGACGCCGCGCTCAGGCCGGCGCGCGGCGCCGGCAGGCGCCATCGCCGCGGACCGCGGGAACGGCGGGAAGAGGTGGAATTCGCCGGCAGGCTTGTCGATATGTTTCCGCTGACACATTAAGCCCGGACATCGCCATCGCAATCGAAATATAGGTAACACTTTTATTTTCGCCCATCACGCCGTCATTTACTCCATATAGGCGAAGTCGAATACCGTATGACCGCCCTGGTGGTGCCAATGGTGCATTGAAGCATGGCGTTTTCTCAAAAAGCTGGCGTAATGGATTTCGCCATCCGTCTCGACGTAGGTGGACGGCGACAGCTCTTCGATCCGGTTCAGCGAGACGCCCTTGCCGTAGTGGCAGAAGCCTTGGTACTGGGCGCAGCGGATCACCTCTCCGCCAGGCGAGACAACGATTCCCGCGTTGCGGGCCCGCATGGGGTTGCGCACGATGGGGTTGCAGGCGTGCGGCGTCCAATGGCTGGACCGCGGCGAGTCGGCGAAAAAGGCGAACAATTCGTCGCAATGGCTCTGGCCGTCCGTGCGATCGATATTGGTTAACAGCCACCAGTATTCTCCGCGCTTGAAAATAATGGTATCGACGGCGGAAATATTCGTCATCAAGGTTAAGTCCAACTCCCATTTCAACGGAAAATCGGTGCATTTCCATAATTCTATGCTGCGATTTCCGCAGGTTTCCGGAACCATGTAGGTCACGCCATCGTATTCAAAAATATACGGAAACGATAAATGGTAGGGCAGATTCAAAGCCGTCCCCAAAAGCCGGAAAGCCCCGTCCGAGTAGGTCGCGACCGAAATCGTGCCCTTGCGGGAATTGAAATCGTAATCCTCGAAAAATATATATGGATTCTTGTCCTTGGTATATACGAAGGGATCCGCGAAAAATCGGCCCTTCGGTGGCTGCAATACCATCGCTTCGGAAATCACCGCCTGCTGCCGGGTCGAGGGAAACATACCAATGCGCCAGCGCACATTGCGTTTCATGACGCGCCGCACAATCAAATCGCCCATTAACCAGGCCTGGCGCGCGATGTAGGCGGCGCTGTCCCATTCGGCCGGATCGTCGCGGCGTTCGCCGCTCATGATCTGCATGCCCGGCGGCGCGGCGCCCGGCCGCGCCCGCGCCAACGCCTGCAAGGCGTCGTAGATCATGAAGTTGCCCAGGCTGAAGGCGCGGGTCTGGTTCTTGAGCCAGAACACTTCGGTATTGAAGCTGCGCTGGTCCAGCAACGCGTCCTCCTCGGCGCTGGCCCCCATGCGCCACAGTTTCACCGTGGTGTGGTCCGCGCGCTGGTAGACCTCCCAGAATCCCGCATAGCGGCTGGTGGACACGGCGATATCGGAATAGCTCAGCTGCCATACCCCCAGCCGCGCCCAGTCGGCCATGCGGGCGCGCAGCGATGGCAGGCCGCCCAGCATGATCACCAGGTCCAGGCCGAGCGCGGCCACGCCGTCATCGCGTCCGCCGTCGTCGGGATCGGCCGGCAGGGTCAGCAACGCCGTTGACGGCGGCAAGCCGTCGCGCATGTCGTGGCAGGCCAGCATCTGCCGTTGCCGGACGGGCAGCAGCCGCGACTCGAGCCGCGACAAGGTGCCGAACAGCGCCTTGGCGCTCAGGCGCGGCGCGGGACCGGTGGTCGCCTTTTCCAATACCAGCAAGGCCGAGAAATCGAAATCCTGGCTGCGCGCGAGCCACTCAGCCATGTCGTGGATCCAGCCGGGCTGGTCGGTCCCGTCCACCAACAGCCCCACTCTGTAGGTCGTCATTTCTCCTGCTCCTGTGTCAGGGCGATCTGGCCTGCGCCACCGGAACGGCGATCGGGCTCGCCAGCCGCATCCACGGTGCAACGCTCTCAAGTCCTCGCGCTGATACTGCGGCGTTTCGGCGAGGTCTTCCAGACGGCTTTCAACCTAGGGCGCTCGTCCGAGGACAAACGGCGCAGTGCCGTTTGGGCGAGGCCCGGCGCCCGTCCTCGGCCAACGGAACGGCCTCTCGTGCAAAGGAACGAGGCGGGTCGTCCGGGCCGCCTCGGGATTCAGGCGCACCAGCTAGGGATAACCACTATCGCCTGCCGGCACCGGGGCGCGCATACTCCTTTCAAACGAACGTTTGAATTCAACCTAATGCAAGAACTCAGATCCTCCAGCACCCGCGAATCGATCCTCGACACCGCCGAAGCGCTGTTCGCGCAGCAGGGCCACGACGGCACGTCCATGCGACAGATCACCGGCGCGGCCGGCGTCAACCTGGCATCGGTCAACTATCACTTCGGCTCCAAGGAGTCGCTGGTGCAGGCCGTGCTCAAGCGCCGCCTGGAAGTCCTGAACCGCGAACGGCTGCGCCTGCTCGACGAACTTGAAGCCCAGGCCCAGGGCAAACCGCTCAAGCCGTCGCAGATCGTCGACGCCTTCTTCGGCACGCTGCTGCGCCTGGCGGCCGATCCGGAGCAGGCCGGCAGCACTTTCCTGCCGCTGCTCGAGCGCACCATGACCGACCCGGCCGGCTTCATCCGCGCGCTGTTCGCCGAGGAATACGCCGACGTGCTCGAGCGCTACCGCAATGCCTTCTTCGCCGCCCTGCCCGACGTGCCGCGCGCCGAGATCGTGTGGCGTTTCCAGTTCATGCTGGGCGCCACCTCCTACGCCATCATCGGCACCGACCTGCTGCGCTCGGTGACCGGCTGGACGCTGGACGAAGCCGAGCAACCCGACAACCCCGAGCTGCTGCTGCCCCGCCTGATGAGCTTCCTGCTCGGCGGCCTGCGCGCTCCCCTGCCGCAGCATCCCGCCACTTAGGCCCCAGGGGTCAGCGCGGTGCGGCGGTTCCAGAAGATATCGAGAAAGGAGACAAGGAAATGAACGCAGTCATCGTCGCGCTGGTCGTCATCGCGCTGCTGGCCGTCGTCCTGCTGGGCGTGCGCCCGGTCAGGCGGGCCTTGCTGTCGGCGCCGATCTTCAATCTCTACCGCAAGGTGCTGCCGCAGATGTCGGACACCGAGCGCGACGCGCTCGAGGCCGGCACGGTGTGGTGGGAAGGCGAGCTGTTCCGCGGCCGCCCCGACTGGAAGCGCATGCTGGCCTATCCGCGCCCGCGCCTGACCGACGAGGAACAGCATTTCCTCGACCACCAGGCCGAAGAGGCCTGCCGCATGGTCAACGACTGGAACATCACGCAGGAACGCTTCGACCTGCCCGCCGAAGTCTGGGACTATCTCAAGCGCAGCGGCTTCCTGGGCATGATCATCCCCAAGGAATACGGCGGCCTGGCCTTCTCGGCCTATGCCCACTCCGAGATCGTGACCAAGCTGTCGACGCGCTCGTCGGCGCTGGCGGTGTCGGTGATGGTGCCCAACTCGCTCGGCCCCGCCGAGCTGCTGCTGCACTACGGCACCGAGGAACAGAAGAACCACTACCTGCCGCGCCTGGCGCGCGGCGAGGAAGTGCCGGCCTTCGCGCTGACCAGCCCCTGGGCCGGTTCCGATGCCGCCGCCATCCCCGACAGCGGCATCGTCTGCAAGGGCGAATGGCAGGGCCGCGAAGTGATCGGCATGCGCGTCAGCTGGGACAAGCGCTACATCACGCTGGCGCCGGTCTGCACGCTGCTGGGCCTGGCCTTCCGCCTGTACGACCCGGACGGCCTGCTGGGCGGCAGGAAGGACATCGGCATCACCTGCGCGCTGGTGCCGCACGACCATCCGGGCGTGGACACCGGCCGCCGCCACTTCCCGCTGAACGCCATGTTCATGAACGGCCCGACCCGCGGCCAGGACGTGTTCATGCCGCTGGACTTCATCATCGGCGGCCCGGCCATGGCCGGCCAGGGCTGGCGCATGCTGATGGAATGCCTGGCGGCCGGCCGCTCGATCTCGCTGCCGTCGTCCAACACCGGCATGTCCAAGCTGACGGCCCGCGCGGTCGGCGGCTACGCCCGCGTGCGCAGCCAGTTCCGCACCCCGGTCGGCAAGTTCGAGGGGGTCGAGGAAGCGCTGGCCCGCATCGGCGGCCACACCTACATGATGGACGCCGCGCGCAGCATGACCGCCGGCGCCGTCGACCTGGGCGAGAAGCCCTCGGTGGTGTCGGCCATCGTCAAGTACCACGTCACCGAACGCGCGCGCCAGGTCGTCAACGACGGCATGGACGTGATCGGCGGCAAGGGCATCTGCCTGGGGCCGTCCAACTTCCTGGGCCGCGCCTACCAGCAGATCCCCATCGGCATCACCGTGGAAGGCGCCAACATCCTGACCCGCAGCCTGATCATCTTCGGCCAGGGCGCGATCCGCTGCCATCCCTACGTGCTGGCCGAGATGCGCGCGGCGCAGTCGCCCGACCGCAGGCAGGGGCTGGATGATTTCGACCGCGCCTTCTGGGGCCACGTCGGCTTTGTCGCGCGCAACAAGCTGCGCGCGCTGGGCACCGCCCTGACCGGCGGCCGCTTCGTCGGCATCGACGCCGACGTCGCGCCCGAAATGAAGCGCTACTACCAGTTGCTGAGCCGCTATTCGGCCGCCTTCGCGCTGCTGGCCGACACTTCGATGCTGGTGCTGGGCGGCAGCCTCAAGCGCCGCGAGCGCCTGTCGGCGCGCCTGGGCGACATCCTGTCGCAGATGTACCTGGCCAGCGCCGCGCTCAAGCGCTTCGAGGACGAAGGCCGCCAGAGCGCCGACGCGCCGCTGGTGCACTGGTCGGTGCAGGATGCGCTGTTCCGCCTGCAGGACGCCATCGACGGCGTGCTGGAAAACTATCCCAACCGCCTGGTGGCGTGGAGCCTGCGCCGCATCGTCTTCCCCTGGGGCCGGCCGCAGTCGCTGCCGTCCGATCAGCTGGGCCAGGACGTGGCGCGATTGCTCATCAACCCCGGCGCGACCCGCGACCGCCTGACCGCCGGCTGCCACCTGCCCGCGACCGCCGACGAACCGGTCGGCGCGATCGAACAGGCGCTGGCCGCCACGCTCGAAGCCGAACCGATCGAATCGAAGATACGCGAATTCGAGAAAAGCGGCGCGCTCGAAGGCAACCCGCAGGCCAACGTGCGCGACCTGGCCGACGCCGTCTTTGCCGCCGGCGGCATCACCGCCGAAGAATATGCGGTGGTCAAGCGCCGGAATACCTTGCGCGACACCGTGGTGAAAGTGGATGATTTCCCTTTTGATCTCGGCATCACCGGCGCGGTCAAGCCCGTGGCCGAACGCAAGGCGGCCTGAGGCCCGTCCTCACACCAAGGAGATCGGATGGCATTCAAACCGGTATACGTGGTCGACGGCGCCCGCACCCCTTTCCTGAAAGCGCGCTCGGGCCCCGGCCCATTCGCGGCCGGCGACCTGGCGGTGCAGGCCGGACGCGGCCTGTTGTTGCGCCAGCCCTATGCGCCCACGGACCTGGACGAGGTCATCGTGGGCTGCGCCGCGCCCTCGGCCGACGAAGTCAACATCGGCCGCGTGATCGCCCTGCGCCTGGGTTGCGGCAACAAGGTGCCGGGCTGGACGGTGATGCGCAACTGCGCGTCCGGCATGCAGGCCCTGGATTCCGCCATCGCCAACATCCAGACCGGCCGCTCGCAGCTGGTGCTGGCCGGCGGCACCGACGCCCTGTCGCACGCGCCGGTGCTGTTCTCGGACGACATGGTGCGCTGGCTGGCCAGCTGGTACGCGGCCCGCGGCATCGGCGCCAGGCTCGCCACGCTCGGCCGGCTGCGCCTGCGCCACCTGGCGCCGGTGATCGGCCTGCTCAAGGGCCTGACCGACCCCGTGGTGGGCTTGTCCATGGGCCAGACCGCCGAGAACGTCGCCACCCGCTTCGGCATCAGCCGCCAGGCCATGGACGCCTATTCGGCGCAGAGCCACGCGCGCGCGCTGGCCGGGCGCGCCAACGGCGCCTTCGCCGAGATCACGCCGCTGATCGACACCCAGGGCAAGCTGTACCCGGACGACGACGGCGTGCGCGAGGACTCCACGCCCGAAAAGCTGGCCAGGCTCAAGCCGGTGTTCGACAAGCCCTGGGGCAACATCACCGCCGGCAACAGCTCGCAGGTCACCGACGGCGCCGCGATGCTGGTGCTGGCCTCCGAGGAAGCGGTGCGGCGCTGGAACCTGCGACCGCTGGGCCGCATCGTCGACAGCCAGTGGGCCGGCCTGGATCCGGCCATGATGGGCCTGGGGCCGGTGCATGCCGCCACGCCGATCCTGCAACGCCACGGCCTGGGCCTGAATGACCTGGACTTGTGGGAGATCAACGAAGCCTTCGCCGCGCAGGTGCTAGGCTGCCTGGCCGCCTGGCAGGACGAGGCCTATTGCCAGGAACACTTCGGCACGCCGGCGTGGGGCGCGCTCGACCCGGCCCGCCTGAACGTGGACGGCGGCGCCATCGCCATCGGCCATCCAGTCGGCGCCTCGGGCGCCCGCATCGTGCTGCACCTGCTGGAGGCGCTCAAGCGCCGCGGCGCGCGGCGCGGCATGGCCGCCATCTGCATCGGCGGCGGCCTGGGTGGCGCGATGCTGGTCGAAACCTTGGAGAACCGCTAATGAACGCGCTGGAGACGCTCTCGCACTGGCGCCTGGAGCGCGACCCCGACGGCCTGGCGTGGCTGACGTTCGACCGCGCCGGCAGCGCCGTCAACGCCCTGTCGGCCGACACCATGGCGGAACTGGCGACGGTGCTGGACGCGCTCGACGCCCAGCCGCCCAAGGGCCTGGTGATCCGTTCCGGCAAGGCCACCGGCTTCATCGTCGGCGCCGACGTCAATGAATTCGCCGAACTGAACACGCCGGAGCAGGGCCGCGCCCTGGTGGCGCGTGGCTGGAACCTGTTCAACCGCCTGGCGGCGGTGCGCTACCCGACGCTGGCGCTGATCCAGGGCCACTGCCTGGGCGGCGGCCTGGAGCTGGCGCTGGCCTGCCGCTACCGCCTGGTGGAAGACGCGCCCGGCGCCTCGCTGGCGCTGCCGGAAGTCATGCTGGGCATCTTCCCCGGCTGGGGCGGCATGCTGCGCCTGCCCGCCGTGATCGGCGCGCCGGCCGCGCTCGACATGATGCTGACCGGCCGCGGCGCCGATGCGCGCCGCGCGGCGGCGCTGGGCCTGGTGGATGCGCGCGTGCCGACCCGCCTGCTGCAGGCGGCGGCGCGCGGCATGGTGCTGTCGGGCAAGCCGCCGCGGCGCGCGCGCGGCCTGGGCGCCTGGCTGAACCGCTGGCCGCTCAAGGCGGTGGCCGCCAACCGCGCCCGCAAGCAGGTCGCCGCCAAGGACCCGCTGGGCCACTACCCGGCCGCGCCGGCCATCATCGAACTCTGGGAAAAGCACGGCGGCAACGCCTTGCAGGCGCCCGCGCTGATCGACACCATCATCGCTTCGGACACCGCCCGCAACCTGCTGCGCGTGTTCCGGCTGCAGGAACGCCTGAAGGCCAACGGCCGCCAGGCCGGCATCGCCCCGGTGCGCCACGTGCACGTGGTCGGCGCCGGCGTGATGGGCGGCGACATCGCCGCCTGGTGCGCGCTCAAGGGCCTGACCGTGACACTGCAGGACCAGGACATGACCCGCATCGCGCCCGCCATCAAACGCGCCGCGGCCCTGTTCTCGCGCCGCCTGAAGGACCGCCGCGCGGCCCGCGCCGCCTTCGACCGGCTGGTGCCCGATCCCGCCGGCGGCGGCGTGCCGCTGGCCGACGTGGTGATCGAGGCCATCAGCGAGAGCCCCGAGGCCAAGCGCGGCTTGTACCAGTCGCTGGAGCCGCGCATGAAGGCCGACGCGCTGCTGGCCACCAACACCTCCAGCCTGTCGCTGGAAACGCTGGGCGCCGGCCTGGCGCGGCCCGAGCGGCTGGTCGGCATCCACTTCTTCAACCCCGTGGCCAAGATGCCGCTGGTGGAAGTGGTGCATGCGGACGGCACCGCCGCCGACACGCTGGCGCGCGCCAGCGCCTTCGTCGGCCAGATCGGCAAGCTGGCCCTGCCGGTGCGCAGCGCGCCCGGCTTCCTGGTCAACGCCGTGCTGGCGCCCTACATGCTGCAGGCCATGCGCAGCGTCGACGAAGGCGTGTCGCCCGCCGCCGTGGACGCGGCCATGGTGGCGTTCGGCATGCCCATGGGGCCGCTGGAACTGGCCGACACCGTCGGCCTGGACATCGCCCGCGCGGCGGGCCAGGAACTGGCCGGCGGCGCCGAGCCGCCGCGCTGCCTGGCCGAGAAGCTGGCGCGCGGCGACCTGGGCAAGAAGAGCGGCCGCGGCTTCTACACCTGGCGCGACGGCAAACCGGTAAAGGACGGCCAGGGCGCCGCCCGCGCGCCGGCCGGCCTGGCCGAACGCCTGATCCAGCCCTTGGTGGACGCCACCCGCGAGCGGGTCGAGGCCGGCGTGGTGGCCGATGCCGACCTGGCCGACGCCGGCGTGATTTTCGGGACCGGGTTCGCGCCGTTCACGGGCGGACCCCTGCATTACCAGAGCAGTCGCAGTGCGTAGCGCAGTAGAGAACCGGCGTATGCCGAGAGATTAGACCGGGCCGACGAGACCGGCAGTGCCATAGAGACACACATATCCAACATCGAGGAGGCAGTACCATGAGC
Organism: Achromobacter sp. KK8; assembly: GCF_054188005.1. NCBI lineage: Bacteria > Pseudomonadati > Pseudomonadota > Betaproteobacteria > Burkholderiales > Alcaligenaceae > Achromobacter > Achromobacter sp. KK8. The sequence continues at coordinate 6,076,056 of NZ_CM135178.1, forward strand.
AGACGTTCATTGTCCCTGAGCACCCTGTCCGCCATTGTGGTCGGCCTGGGCGCCACCAGCGCCGCCCACGGCGCCGGCTTTCAGCTCCTGGAGCAGAATGCCAGCGGCCTGGGCAACGCTTATGCGGGCTCGGCGGCAAATCCGGAAAACGCCAGCATCATCTACTACAACCCCGCAGGCATGACCTACCTGCCCGGCATCAATGTCTCGGGCGGCGTCAACCTGATCAAGCCGTCGTTCAAGTTCTCGGACAACGGTGACAGCCGCAATCCCACCGCGCTGGGCGGCACCCGCCCCACCGGCGGCGACGGCGGCGACGCCGGCAACCTGGGGGTCGTGCCCAACCTCTACGGCTCGTGGCAGCTGAGCGAAAAGTGGTTCATCGGCCTGGGCATCGGCGCGCCGTTCGGCCTCATGACCGAATACGACGACGGCTGGGCCGGCCAATACCACTCGAACAAGTTCGAGATCAAGACGATCAACATCAATCCCTCGATCGCCTACAAGGTCAACGAGAAATTCTCGATGGGCTTCGGCGTGAACTGGCAGCACATCGACGCCAACTACAAGAAGAAGACCGTGGTGCCCGTGGCCCTGCCCGGCGGCCGCACGGTCTTCACCAACGGCGACGCCGACCTCAACCTGAAGGGCGATGCCTGGGGCTGGAACGTGGGCTTCATGCTGCAACCCACCGAAGACACTCGCATCGGCCTGTCGTACCGTTCCAAGATCAAGCACACCGCCAAGGGCGACACCGATATCGACCACATCGGCCCCACCGGCCAGTCGGTCTCGTTCGACGCCAAGGCCTCGGTCGACCTGCCCGATACGCTGATCCTGAGCGCCACCCATCAGCTCAACGAGAAGTGGGAACTGCTGGGCGACATCTCGTGGACCGGCTGGAGCAGCATCCCCGACCTGAAGATCCGCAACTCCGGCACCGGCGCGCGCGATGACGACCTGCCGCTGAACTTCCGCGACACCTGGCGCATCGCCGTGGGCACGACCTACAAGTTCGCGCCGGACTGGAAGTGGAAGTTCGGCCTGGCCTACGATCAATCGCCGGTCCACAAGGCCGAGGACCGGCCCACCTCGCTGCCCGACAACGACCGCTACTGGTTCTCGACGGGCGTGCAGTGGCAGGCCACCAAGAGCACCACGCTCGACCTGGGCTATACCTATCTGTACCTGCGCAAGACGGATATCGACACCACGTCCGGCAACGCGCTGACGAAGGGCCGCGTCGCGGGCACCTATGACAGCAGCGGCCACATCTTCGGCCTGCAGCTGTCGTCCCGCTTCTAGCCCTGCCGGGGCGGATGACGGGCCGGTCCCGTCTTCCGCCCGCATTTTCAGGAGACTTCCTTGAGCAAGTTCGTCGTCAAACACGTCGCCGTGCTGGGTGCCGGCGTCATGGGCGCGCAGATCGCCGCCCACCTGGCCAACGCCGGCGTGCCCGTCACGCTGTTCGACCTTGCGGCGCCCGAAGGCGACCGCAACGGCATCGTCAAGAAGGCGCTGGCCGGCCTGAAGAAGCTCGAGCCCGCGCCGCTGGCCAGCGCCTCGCGCCTGGCCCTGATCACCCCGGCCAACTACGACGACCATATCGAACAGCTGCGCGGCTGCGACCTGATCATCGAAGCCATCGCCGAGCGCATGGACTGGAAGACGGCGCTGTACGAGCGCATCGCGCCGCACGTCGCGCCCGGCGCCATCATCGCCTCCAATACCTCCGGCCTGTCGATCGACGCGCTGGCCAACGCCCTGCCGGCCGCGCTGCGCGACCGCTTCTGCGGCATCCATTTCTTCAATCCGCCGCGCTACATGCGCCTGGTGGAAATCATCGCCACCGCGCACACCCAGGCGCCGGTGCTGGACCAGCTCGAGACCTGGCTGACCTCCACCCTGGGCAAGGGCGTGATCCGCGCGCTCGACACGCCCAACTTCGTGGCCAACCGCATCGGCGTGTTCTCGATCCTGGCCGCCATGCACCACACCCAGCGTCTGGGGCTGGGCTTTGACGAGGTCGACGCCCTCACCGGCCCCAGGATCGGCCGCCCCAAGAGCGCCACCTACCGCACCGCCGACGTGGTCGGCCTGGACACGCTGGCCCACGTGGTCGGCACCATGGACAAGAACCTGCCTGACGATCCCTGGCACCGCTATTTCACGCTGCCCGCCTGGCTGTCGGCCCTGATCGCCAAGGGCGCCCTGGGCCAGAAGAGCGGCGCCGGCGTCTACCGCAAGGCCGGCCGCGAAATCCAGGTACTGGACCTGCAGGCGCAGGACTACCGCCCCAGCGCCGGCAAGCTGGCCGACGAGGTCGCCGCCCTGCTCAAGGAACGCGATCCGGCCAGGCGCTTCGCCGCGCTGCGCGCCAGCGACCATCCGCAGGCCCAGTTCCTGTGGAGCCTGTTCCGCGACATCTTCCACTACAGCGCGGCGCAGCTCGGCCAGGTGGCCGACAACGCCCGCGACCTGGACCTGGCCATGCGCTGGGGCTTCGGCTGGGCCCAGGGCCCGTTCGAGACCTGGCAGGCCGCCGGCTGGCAGGCCATCGCCCGCGCCGTGGCCGAGGACATTGCCGCCGGCCGCGCCATGAGCGACGCGCCGCTGCCGGCCTGGGCCCTGGAACCGGACCGCCAGGGCGTGCACACGCCCGCCGGCTCGTATTCGGCGCGCAGCGGCAAGCTGCACCCGCGCTCGGCGCTGCCGGTCTACCGGCGCCAGCTGTTCCCCGAGCGCGTGTTCGGCGAAGGCCCCGACGACCGCGGCACCACGGTGTGGGAAAACGAAGGCGTGCGCCTGTGGAACCTGCCCGAGGTCGACGCCGGCATCGCCATCCTGTCGGTCACGTCCAAGAACCACACGCTGGGCGCCGAGGTGCTGGAAGGCATCCTGCAGGCCGTGGCGCGCGCCGAGCGCGAGTTCGATGGCCTGGTGATCTGGCATGACGCCCCGTTCGCCGTGGGCGCCAACCTGCAGCAGGTGTCCGAAGCCTGCGCCGCCGGCCAATGGGACATGCTGGAAGCCACCGTCGAGAAGTTCCAGCGCACCTCGCAGGCCTTCAAGTACGCGCAGATCCCCACCGTGGCGGCCGTGCAGGGCATGGCACTGGGCGGCGGCTGCGAATTCCTGATGCATGCCTCGCACCGCGTGCTGGCGCTGGAAAGCTACATCGGCCTGGTCGAGGCTGGCGTCGGCCTGATCCCGGCCGGCGGCGGCAGCAAGGAATTCGCCGGCCGCGCCGCGGCGCTGGCGGCGAAGACGGCCACGCCCGGCGAGGTGTTCCCGTTCCTGCAACCGGTGTTCCAGACCATCGCCATGGCGCGGGTCGCCAAGAGCGCCATCGAGGCCGTGGACCTGGGCTTCGCGCGCGAGCAGGACATCGTGCTGTTCCATCCGGGCGAGCTGCTGTTCGTGGCCATCGGCCAGGCGCGCGCCGCCGCCACCGCCGGCTACGCGCCGCCGCCGCGCCTGCAGGACGTGCCCGTGGCCGGCCGCAACGGCATCGCCAACTTCGAGATGGTGCTGGTCAACATGCGCGAAGGCGGCATGATCAGCGCCCACGATTACCGCGTGGCCCGCAGCGCCGCCGTCGCGCTTTGCGGCGGCGAGGTCGAGACCGGCGCCAAGGTCGACGAGGAATGGCTGCTGGCGGTCGAACGCAAGGAGTTCGTGGCGCTGCTGCGCACGCCCGAGACCCAGGCCCGCATCCGACACACGCTCGACACGGGCAAGCCATTGCGGAACTGACTCCCCCCCCGAAGCGCCTGCGGCGCTTCCCCCCAGGGGGCGCCGGTGGCGGACCGGCAAAGCCGGATCCGCGCGGCCCCGCTTGTGGGGGGCCGTGGCGGGCGTAGGGTGATCGTTATGGATACGAGGAAATGATATGAGCAAGCAGATTCAAGAGGCTTACATCGTTGCGGCGACGCGGCTGCCGGTGGGCAAGCGCAATGGGGTGTATGCCACCACCCGGCCCGACGACATGCTGGCGGCGGCGCTGCAGGGCGTGTTGAAGCAGACGCCGTGGCTGGATCCGGCGCGCATCGACGACGTCATCACCGGCTGCGCCATGCCGGAAGCCGAACAGGGCATGAACGTGGCGCGCATCGGGCTGTTGCTGGCCGGCCTGCCGCAAAGCGTGGCCGGCGTCACCGTCAACCGCTTCTGCGCGTCGGGCCTGCAAGCGGTGGCCGACGCCGCCGCCCGCATCCGCAGCGGCGAGGTCGACATCATGATCGGCTCGGGCACCGAGTCCATGAGCGCCATGCCGCAGATCATGGGCAACAAGGTGTCGCTCAACCCGGCCATCTTCTCGCATCCCGAGAACGTCGGCATGGCCTTCGGCATGGGCCTGACCGGCGAGAAAGTGGCCGAGCAATGGAAGGTGTCGCGCGAAGACCAGGACGCCTTCGCGCTGGCCTCGCAGCAGAAGGCCAACGCCGCCATCGCCGCCGGCCACTTCCGCGCCGAGACCACGCCGTTCGAGGTGGTGACGCGCCTGCCCGGCGGCTCCAAGGGCGACGTGCGCGAAACCCGCCGCCTGGTCGAGGTCGATGAAGGCCCGCGCCCCGACAGCAGCGCCGAGGGACTGGCGCGGCTCAAGCCCGTGTTCGCCGCGCGCGGCAGCGTCACCGCCGGCAACAGCTCGCAGATGTCGGACGGCGCCGCCGCCGTGGTGCTGGTGTCCGAGCGCGTGCTGCGCGAGTTCAACCTCAGCCCGATGGCGCGCTTCGTCAGCTACTCGGTGGCCGGCGTGCCGCCGGAAATCATGGGCATCGGCCCCATGGCCGCCATCCCCAAGGTGCTGGCGCGCGCCGGCATCGCCCAGGACGACCTGGACTGGATCGAACTGAACGAGGCCTTCGCCGCGCAGTCGCTGGCGGTGATCCGCGAACTCAAGCTCGATCCATCCAAGATCAACCCGCTGGGCGGCGCCATCGCGCTGGGCCACCCGCTGGGCGCGACCGGCGCGATCCGCACCGCCACGCTGATGCACGGCCTGCGCCGCACCGGCGGCAAGTACGGCATGGTGACGATGTGCATCGGCACCGGCATGGGCGCGGCCGGCCTGTTCGAGGCCATGTGACCGAGGCGATGTAAAGCGGTGAAGCCCTATTGGTTCAAACGCCTGTCGCCGGCCTGGCGCGCGCGCCTGATGCGGGTGGGATTCAACCTGCATCCGGCGTTCCGCGCCACCGGCGGCCGGGTGCTGCACGTGTCGCACGATTTCCAGCACATCCGCATCAAGCTGCCCCTGCTGCGGCGCACGCGCAACATCGTGGGCTCGATGTACGGCGGCTCGCTGTTCGCGGTGACCGACGGCGCCCATCCCACCATGCTGATGGCGGCGCTGGGCGCGGACCACATCGTGTGGGACAAGGCGGCATCCATCCGCTACCGCAAGCCCGCCTATACCACGCTGTATGTGGACTTCCGGCTGCCGCCGGGAGAAATCGCGGACATACGCAAGATCCTTGCGCGCGACCACGAGACCACCCGGACCTACACCGTGGAATTGAAAGACAAGGACGGCGTCGTCTACGCCGTCGTGGAACGCACGATCTACATCGCCGACAAGAAGTACTACAAGCAGAAAACCACTGGAGGAGACCCATGCGTGACATCATCCCCGGAGGGCGCGCCGCCGCCCTGAGCCTGGTCCTGGCCGCCTGCCTGGCGGCCGCCCCCGCGCTGGCCGCCGACGTGGAAGTGGCCGGCGTGCGCGTCCCCGCGCAGTTGTCCGAAGGCGGCCAGGCGCTGGTGCTGAACGGCGCCGGCCTGCGCACCAAGTTCGTCGTCAAGGTCTACGTGGCGGCGCTGTATGCCGGCGCCAAAAGCCAGGACGCCGCGGCCTTGATCAACAGCAACGCGCCGCGCCGCATGCGCCTGCAACTCTTGCGCGATGTCGACAGCAAGAGCCTGGACGCGGCGCTGCAGGAAGGATTGCGCGACAATACGTCCAAACAGGAACTCGCCGCCCTGCAACCGTCCGCCGCGCGCCTGTCCGCCCTGATGGCCGAGATCGGCTCGGCCCGCGAAGGCGACGTGATCGACCTGGACTTCGATGCCCGCGGCGTGACGATCACCGACAACGGCAGGCAGCGCGGGCGCATCGACGACCCCGCCTTCGGCCGCGCGCTGCTGCGTGTCTGGCTGGGCGACAATCCGGCGCAATCCTCCCTGAAAAAAGCCCTGTTGGGAGCCCCGTAAAGATGGAACGAATCTGGCAAAAGAGCTACCCCGCGGGCGTGCCCAGGGACATCGAGCTCGACAGCGCCACCACGCTGGTCTCGATCGCGCGTGACAGCTGCCGGCGGTTCGCGGACAAGCCCGCGTACCTGAGCATGGGCAAGACCATGACCTACGCCGAACTCGACCGCCTGACGCGCGACTTCGCCGCCTGGCTGCACGCCAACGGCCTGCGCAAGGGCGACCGGGTGGCGCTGATGATGCCCAACCTGCTGCAATATCCGGTCTGCCTGTTCGGCACGCTGCGCGCCGGCTGCGTCGTGGTCAACTGCAACCCGCTGTACACCGCCCACGAACTGGAGCACCAGCTGGCCGACGCCGGCGCGCGCGCCATCGTGGTGGCCGACAACTTCGCCGCCACGCTGCAGAAGGCGTTGCCCAACACACCCGTCGAAAAGGTGCTGGTGACCTCGATCGGCGAACTGCTCAGTCCGCTCAAGGGCCGCCTGGTGGACTTCGTGGTACGGCGCGTCAAGCGCATGGTGCCGGCCTGGTCGATCCCCGGCGCCCTGCGCCTGGGCCAGGCGCTGCGGGCCGGCCGCGACGCGCCCTTCGAGGAAGTCGCGCTGACCCAGGACGACCTGGCCTGCCTGCAATACACCGGCGGCACCACCGGCGTGGCCAAGGCCGCCATGCTGACCCACCGCAACCTGGCCGCCAACGTCACCCAGGCCCACGCCTGGATCAAGCCGCTGGTCAAGGATGGCGAGGAATGCATCGTCACGGCGTTGCCGCTCTACCATATCTTCGCGCTCACGGCGAACTGCCTGGCCTTCATGAAGATCGGCGCCAGCAACCTCCTCATCATCAATCCGCGCGACATCCCCGGGCTGATCAAGGAGATGGCCAAGGTGCCCTTCAGCGCCTTCACCGGCGTCAACACACTGTTCAACGCCCTGCTCAACCATCCCGACTTCGCCAAACTGGATTTCTCGCGCCTGCGGCTGACCATGGGCGGCGGCATGGCGGTGCAGCGCGCCGTGGCCGAGCGCTGGCTGGCCGTCACCGGCCGCTCGCTGGCGCAGGCCTATGGCCTGACCGAGACCTCGCCGGCGGTGACCATCAACCCGCTCGACGTCAAGGCCTTCACCGGCTCCATCGGCCTGCCGGTGCCATCGACCGACCTGTCGATCCGCGACGATGACGGACGCGAACTGGGCGTGGGCGAACGCGGCGAGATCTGCGTGCGCGGCCCCCAGGTGACGCAGGGCTACTGGAACCGGCCCGACGAGACCGCGCTGGTGATGACGCCCGATGGCTACCTGCGCACCGGCGACATCGGCTACGTCGACGAAACCGGCTACGTTTTCCTGGTCGACCGCAAGAAGGACATGATCCTGGTGTCCGGCTTCAACGTCTATCCCAACGAGGTCGAGGATGCCGCGGCGCTGCATCCCGGCGTGCGCGAAGTGGCGGCCATCGGCGTGCCCGACGAACGCTCGGGCGAGGCGGTCAAGCTGTACGTGATCCGCAAGGATCCGAACCTGGACGCCGAAACGCTGATCGCGCATTGCCGCACCCAGCTCACCGGCTACAAGGTGCCGCGCTACATCGAGTTCCGCGACGACCTGCCGCGCACCAACGTCGGCAAGATCCTGCGGCGCGAACTCAAGCCGGCCACGGCCGACGCGCCGCACAAGGATACGGCCGGCGCCTGACGCCGGCCCGGGCGCGGCGGCGGGCGCCGCCGCCCCTGCCCGCTCACCACTGCCCGAAGAACACCCCGGCGCGCTTGTGCGCATTGGTGCCCTGCTCGACCGCCGCGTCGCTCATGGTGGTGCGGCGCTTGCCACGCAGCATCCAGTCCAGCAGGCGCTCGCGCAGCTGCGCCCGCACCGGCGCATGCGCTGCGCTGGCGCCCAGGTCCTGGAACTCGTCGGGATCGGCCTGCAGGTCATACAACTGCTCGGGCTCGTCCAGCCAGTACACGTAGCGCCAGCGGTCGGTGCGCACCGACCAGGCGCGCGCGTTCTGCGGGGTCTTGCCGCGCAGGATGCGGGCCTGGCGGAAACTGTAGTCCAGCTCCGAGAACACGCAGTCGCGCCACGGCTCGTCCGCGCCGCGGCCGTGCAGCACGGTCTGCAATTCGCGCCCTTCCAGCCGGTGCCAGGGCCGCGGCGCCTCCAGCGCGCGCAGCACCGTGGGCACCAGGTCCACGCTTTCCACCATGTCCGCCAGCGCCTGGCCGCGGGTGGCGTCGGCCGCCGCCGACGGGTCCATGACGATGAAGGGCACCCGTTGCACGGTGTCGTAGAACAGTTCCTTCTCGCCCAGCCAATGGTCGCCCAGGAAATCGCCATGGTCCGCCGTGAACACGATGAGCGTATTACGCATCAGGCCCGCGCCTTCCATGTAGTCGAACAGCCGCCCCAGGTGGTCGTCGAGCTGGCGGATCAGGCCCTGGTAGGCCGGGCGCACCACGCGCACGCACTCGTCGGTCGAGAAGCTGACGCTTTCCTCGTGCTGGCGATAGGCCGCCACCACCGGATGCGCGCCGGCCAGTTCCTCGCGATTGCGCCGCACCGGCAGGCATTGGTCGGCCGTGTAGCGCTGGTGGTAGGGCGCCGGCGCCATGTAGGGCCAGTGCGGCTTGACGTAGCTCAGGTGCAGCACCCAGGGCTGGCCGCCGCGCTGCTGCATGAAGCGCAGCGCCTGGTCGGTCATGTAGGCGGTTTCGGAGTGCGGCTCGGCCACGCGCGACGGCAGGTGCGCGTTGCGCATGTTCCAGCCGCTGACCACCTGGCCGCGCGCGTCGACGCCGGCGATGACGTAGTCGGTCCAGGGGTCGGCGCTGTCGTAGCCCTGGCTGCGCAGGAAGGCGGGGTAGCCGCTTTCCTTGCCCGGCTCGTGGTGGCCGTCGTAGCGGTCGACCTCGATGAAGCCGCCGCGCGACAGCAGCGCGCCCAGCTCTGAGCCGCCGTCGATCGACAGGCGCTCCATGCCGGCGCGGTCGGGAATGACGTGGGTCTTGCCCGCCAGCGCCAGGTCGCGCCCCTGCCCCGCCAGGTATTCGCCCAGCGTGATCTCGTTGACCGACAGCGGCACCCGGTTCCAGGTGGCGCCGTGGCGCGAGGGATAGCGCCCCGTGTAATAGCTCATGCGCGACGGGCCGCACACGCCGGAATTGACGAAGGCGCGGTCGAAGCGCGCGCCGCGCGCGGCCAGCGCGTCCAGGCTGGGCGTCCGCAAATAGGGATGGCCATAGCAGCTCAGGTGGTCCGCCCGCAGCTGGTCGGCCATGATGAACAGCACATTCTGCACGGTACTCATCGTCGCCCGCCCTATTGCGTCGCGGTGAAGCCGGAGGCCTTCACCACCGGTTCCCATTGGGCCCGGTAGGCATCCAGGTCGCGTCCGGTGGCCGCCGCATCGGCCGCCACCGGCTCCAGGTACGAGTCGCGCACCGCCTGCTGCATGGCGGGCTCGCGCATCACGGCGGCGATATCCTCGCCCAGCCGGACGGCCTTGGCCGGCGCCATCGCGGACGAGGCGAAGAAGGCATTCCAGCCATCGGCCGCCAGGTCCACGCCGGCCTCGCGGAAGGTGGGCACGTCGGCCAGCTCCGGGGCGCGCGCCTCGCCCGAGGTCGCCAGGATGCGGATCTTGCCGGCGCGGTGTTGCGGCAACAGCGTGTCCAGGGTGTCGACGGCCTGCGGCAGGATGCCGCCGATGAGCTCGGAAATCAGCGGCGCCGAACCGCGATAGCCCACCACCTCGGGTTCCTGCTTGAGCTCGCGGCCCAGCATCAACGCGAAGAAATGCGGCAGGCTGCCGGTGGCGGGCACGCCCACCGTGAACTGGCGCGGGTGGTCGCGCAGCCACTGGCGCAATCCGGCCACATCGTGGATCGGCGAATTGGCCGCCACCGCCAGCGCGAACTTGTAGCGGCTGACCAGCGACACCGGCTGGAAATCGCGGCGGGCATCGTAGCCCGGCTCGGCATAGACCAGCGGCGCCACCACCATTACCGCCGGATTGGCCAGCATCAGCACGTTCTGGCGCGCGGCCAGCGCATGCAGGCCCTGGGCCGCGATGCGGCCTCCGGCGCCGGTCTTGTTCTCGACCACCACCGTCACGCCGAGCCGGTCCTTCAGGCGGTCGGCCACCAGCCGCGCGACGCGGTCGGAACTGCCGCCCGGCGGATAGCCCACCACGATGGTCAAGGCGCCGTCCAGCGGCGCCTGCTGGGCACAGGCCGGCGCGGCCGAAGCCGCCGCAAGCGCCGCGAATGCGACGCGGGATATCCAATTACGCACGCTAGTCTCCCTGGTGACAACGGCCCGCTGTCGGTTATGTTTGTGCTTGCCGGGCCTGGGCCTGGATAGGCGAGACGACTGTAGCGCCGCGAAGATTGCTTGATCTAATCCAGTACTTGCCATAACGATATGACCCACCCCGTCGAACACCCCCTGGCCGGGATGCTGATGTACCAGCTGTACCAGGCCTGGGCGCAGTCCAACCCCGTTTTCGTGCGCCTGTGCGAAGGCCGTTTCGGCATCACCCGGCGCGAATGGCGCCTGCTGGCCTGTGCGATCGAGGGCGGCATCATGACCTCGGCCGAACTGGCGGCCGCCGCCAAGCTCGACCTGGCCCGCACCTCTCGCACCCTGGGTTCGCTGTGTGAAAAGGGCTGGCTGCGGCGCCTGCCCGACAGCGCCGACCGGCGCGTGGTGCGCATCGAGGCCACCGCCGAGGGCCTGGACCGCTACCGCGCCCTGCTGCCGGAGGTCCTGCGCCTGAACGACCTGCTGGTGCAGGACCTGGACGCCGCCGAGATCGCCCTGCTGCGCGACCTGCTGACCCGTATCGCCGGGCGAGGCCAGCGCATGGCGCAGGACAACCTCATCACCGACAAGGCGAGCCGGCGCGAAGGCGGAACGCGGCGCGCGCAATACGGATGACGGCACCCAGCCCCTTTATTTTTAAGGGGTTACCCTGATACGCTTGGGCGGCCTCCTTCTACGGACCTGCCATGCCCGGCGCAAAATCGAACCCCGTCTTTCGCTACTTCGAAAACCTGATCGACCCGTTCCGCGACGCCCCCGACATCACCCCGCCGGGACGCGTGCTGCGCTTCTACGCCTATTACCTGTGGCAGGTCTGGCCGATCTTCGCCATCCTGCTGCTGGTGGGCCTGGCGGGCGCGCTGGTGGAAGTGGCGCTGTTCAGCTTCCTGGCCGACCTGGTCGACATGGCGCAGAACACCGCGCCGGCCGACTTCTTCCGCGAGCACGCCTACACGCTGGTGTGGATGGCGTTCGTGGTGATGGTGCTGCGGCCGCTGTCGATCGCCGCGCACGACCTGCTGTCGCACCAGACCATCTCGCCCAGCCTGACCACGCTGGTGCGCTGGCAGAACCACCGCTACGTGCTGAACCAGGGCCTGGCGTTCTTCCACAACGACTTCGCCGGCCGCGTCGCCAACCGCGTGCTGCAGACCGGCAATTCGCTGCGCGATTCGGCGGTGCAGTCGGTGGACGCGCTGTGGCACGTGATCCTGTACGCCGCCAGCGCGCTGTACCTGTTCGCCGAGGCCGACTGGCGCCTGGTGATTCCGCTGGTGCTGTGGATCGCCATCTACTGCGGCATGCTGGCGTACTTCGTGCCGCGCATGCAGTCGCGCGCCGTCATCGCCTCGGAGGCGCGCTCCAGGCTGATGGGCCGCATCGTCGACGGCTACACCAACATCTCCACGCTCAAGCTGTTCGCCCACGCCCGCCGCGAAGAAGACTACGCGCGCCAGGCCATGACCGAGCAGACCGAAAAGCAGCGCCTGTCGACCCGCGTCATCACCGCCATGGACGTGTCCATCAACACGCTCAACGGCATCCTGATCGCCAGCACCGCCGGCCTGGCGCTGTGGCTGTGGAGCATCGGCAGCATCAGCCTGGGCGCAATCACGCTGGCGCTGGGCCTGGTGATCCGCATCAACAACATGTCCGCCTGGATCATGTGGGAAGTGAACGGCATCTCGGAAAACGTCGGCATCGTGCAGGACGGCCTGGCCACCATCTCGCAGCCACGCCAGGTGCTCGACCGGCCCGACGCCGTGCCCTTGCGCATCACGCAGGGCGAGGTGCGCTTCGAGGACATGTCGTTCCACTACGGCAGCGGCCGCCAGATCATCCCGCACCTGGACCTGACCGTGCGCGCCGGCGAGAAAATCGGCCTGATCGGCCCGTCGGGCGCCGGCAAGTCGACCCTGGTCAACGTGCTGCTGCGGCTGTACGACCTGGAAGGCGGGCGCATCCTGATCGACGGCCAGGACATCGCCGGCGTCACCCAGGAAAGCCTGCGTTCGCAGATCGGCGTGGTCACCCAGGACACCTCGCTGCTGCACCGCTCGATCCGCGACAACCTGCTGTACGGCCGGCCCGACGCCAGCGAGGCGCAGTTGCGCGACGCCATCGACCGCGCTCGCGCCGCCGAATTCATCGACGCGCTGGTCGACGGCGACGGCCGCCGCGGCCTGGACGCCCACGTCGGCGAGCGCGGCGTCAAGCTGTCGGGCGGCCAGCGCCAGCGCATCGCCATCGCCCGCGTGCTGCTCAAGGACGCGCCCATCCTGATCCTGGACGAAGCCACCTCGGCGCTCGATTCCGAGGTCGAGGCCGCGATCCAGGAAAGCCTGGAGGCGCTGATGCGAGGCAAGACCGTCATCGCCATCGCGCACCGCCTGTCCACCATCGCCCGCATGGACCGGCTGGTCGTGCTGGACGGCGGGCGCATCGTCGAATCCGGCACCCATGCCAGCCTGATCGCCCAGGGCGGGCTGTACGCGCGGCTGTGGAGCCACCAGACGGGGGGGTTCGTCGGGCTGGACTGAGCCGGCGGGCGGACGTCGCGCTGGCGCCACACGGGAAGACCCTGTACGTACATGCTGTACGTACAGGTGTACACTGGCGGCTTTCAACCCCCTGACAGACGCACGCATGAACGTCTGCGCCGCGAGAAAATCCCCCTGGAGACTCCGATTGTGACGACCGCAACCACCCGTTCGCCCTTCTTTGGCACGATGCAGAAAATCCCTGGCGGCCTGATGCTGGTACCGCTGATCCTGGGTTCGCTGCTCGGCACCTTCGCGCCCGACGCGCTGGCCATCGGCGGCTTCACCACCGCCCTGTTCAAGAACAGCGCCCTGCCGCTGATCGCGCTGCTGATCTTCGCCACCGGCACCCACGTCAATGCGCGCACCGGCGGCCCGATCCTGGCCACCGCCGGCACCATCCTGCTGATGAAGACGCTGGTTCCGGCCACCCTCATCATCATCCTGGGCAGCTACGTCGGCCTGGACGGCGTGCTGGGCGTGTCGATCCTGGCCATGCTGGCCGCCTTCGACAACAGCAACGGCGGCCTGTGGCTGGCCTACACCGGCCAGTACGGCGACGCCCGCGACCGTGGCGCCTACGTCGCCAGCGCGGTCAACGACGGCCCCTTCTTCAGCCTGCTGTTCCTGGGCGCCTCGGGCCTGGCCGACATCCCCATGATCGCCCTGGTGGCGGCGCTGGTGCCGTTCCTGCTGGGCGTGCTGGTCGGCAACCTCGATCCCAAATGGCGCGACGTGCTCAAGCCCGTGCCCAACATCGTCATCCCGTTCTTCGCCTTCGCGCTGGGCACCGGCATCAACCTGGGCGCGGTCGTCAATGGCGGCGTCACCGGCCTGATCCTCGGCCTGATCATCAGCCCGATCACCGGCGGCCTGGTCTACCTGGGCTATCGCCTGATCCTGCGCCGCGGCGGCAAGAGCGGCCTGGGCTTCGCGGCCGGCACCACCGCCGGCAACGCCATCGCCACGCCCGCCGTGGTCGCGGCCGCCGACCCCAACTTCCAGCAATACGTCTCGACCGCCACCGCGCAGGTCGCCGCCTGTGTGCTGATCAGTTCGATCCTGGCGCCGGTACTGGCCTCGTACTTCCTCAAGCGCGCCGGTGAACTCAAGTCCGAGGATGCCGCCGACGACGCGGCGGCCGGCGGCTACCGCGAGGCGCGCGGGGAGGCCCTTTGAATCCCGCCATCGCCATCGTCGCCGACGACCTGACCGGCTCCGGCGACACCGCCGTGCAATTCGTGCGGGCCGGCTGGACCACCCGTCTGTCGATCGACGGCGCGCACGAGGCGCTGGCCGCGCCGGCCGCCGACGACGTCGACGTGCTGGCGGTCACCACCCACAGCCGCGCCCTGCCCGCCGCGCAGGCGGGCGCGGTGATCCGGCGCAACGTCGAGCGGCTGCGCGCCGCCGGCGTCTCGCGCCTGTACAAGAAAGTGGACTCGACGCTGCGCGGCGCCTTCAAGGCCGAGATCGACGCGGCGCGCGAGGCCTGGGGCGCGGATGCCATCGCGGTGGTGTGCCCGGCGTTCCCCGCCACCGGCCGCACCGTGGAAGACGGCGTGCTGATGGTCGGCGGCCAACCCGTCACCGCCACGTCGGCCGCCACCGACCCGGTCACGCCCGTGACCGAAAGCCATATCCCGACCCTGCTGGGCTGCGCCCACGTCGCGGCCAAGGCGGGTGAATCGCCCGAATCGCTGGCCGCGCGCATCGCGCAGGCCGGCGCCACGGTGGTGGTCGACGCCCGCGACGACGCCGACCTGGAACGCCTGGCCCGCGCCATCGGCATCCTGGGGCCGCGCGCCCTGCCGGTGGGCGCCGGCGGCCTGGCGGTGCCGCTGGCCCGTGTCTGGGCCGGCGCCGACCAGACCGCCCCGGTGGTCGTGGTGGTGACCTCGCAGCACAGCGCCGCGCGCGCGCAGGCCGCCGCGCTGCAAGCCGCCGGCGCGCGCACCTGGGCGCCGCAACTGGCGGACCTGGCCGATGACGCCGCCTGGCGCACCTGGTGCGAACCGCTGCTGCGCGCCCACGCGCAGGACGGCGCCGACGCCGCCGGCACCCTGCTGTTGCTGGCCCCGGCCGGCCAGCGCGAAGGACTCGATTCCGACACCGTGGCGCAGCGCCTGGGCACGCTGGCCGCGCAGGCCATCGGCGCCTCGCGCGCCGCCGGCGTGGTCGCCACCGGCGGCGACGGCGCGCGCCAGGTGCTGCTGGCGCTGGGCGCCAGCGGCATTGCCCTGGTGGATGAAGTGATGGGCGGCGTGCCCCTGGGCACGCTGACCGGAGGCACGGCCGACGGCCTGCCCGTGGTGACCAAGGCCGGCGGCTTTGGCGCCGAAGACGTACTGGTTCGCGCCGTGCGCGCGATCCGCGACAGGAGATTCAAGCGATGACACAAACCCCCGCCCCCAAGCTGCCGCTCTTGGCCGTCACCCTCGGCGACGTGGCCGGCATCGGGCCGGAGATCACGGCCAAGATGCTGATGGGCCATGACGAACTGCGCCAGAAGGCGCGCCTGGTCGTGATCGGCGATGTCGACGTGATGGCCAACGCGGTACGCAGCCTCGGCGGCGATCCCGCCATCGTGCGCCGCGTCGAGCGCCCCGCCGACGCCACCAACACGCCCGGCACCATCGAAGTGCTGCAGGCCGGCCCGTCGCTGGGCCACGTCAAGCTGGGCGAGATCAGCGCCGACGCTGGCGACGGCTCGGTGCGATTCGTCACCACCGCCTGCGCCCTGGCGCGCGCCGGCGAGGTCGACGGCATCGTCACCGCCCCTCTCAACAAGGCCGCCATGCACGCCGCCGGCCACAAATGGCCCGGCCACACCGAATTGCTGGCGCACGAATTCGGCGTCAAGACCTTCTCGCTGGTGCTGTCCGCCGGCGACCTCTACATCTTCCACGCCACTACCCACGTGTCGCTGCGCCAGGCCATCGCGGACCTGACCCCGGCGCGCATGCGCGCGGTGCTGCGTCTGGCCGGCTCGTTCGCCAAGGCCCTGGGCCGCGGCGACCGCCCGGTGGCGGTGTCGGGCCTGAACCCGCACGCCGGCGAAAACGGCATCTTCGGCACCGAGGACGCCGACATCCTGGCGCCCGCCGTGGCCGAGGCCAACGCCGCCGGCATCCTGGCCGCCGGCCCGATCCCGGCCGACGCGCTGTTCCCGCAGGCGGTGCGCGGCAAGTGGCAGTTCGTGATCGCCTGTTACCACGACCAGGGCCACGCCCCCTTCAAGGCCGTCTATGGCGACGACGGCGTTAACATCACCGTCGGCCTGCCGGTGGTGCGCGTGTCGGTCGATCACGGCACCGCGTTCGACATCGCGGGCCAGGGCATCGCCCGCGAAGACAGTCTGATCCTGGCCGCCGAGCGCGCCGCGCATCTGGCCCCCGGCTGGACGCATGTATGGGAAACTGCGCGGGCTCAAACAGGAGGTTGATTGCATGGCGCCCGCCAACGCTGAAGATTTGCCCGCGCTGGACCGTTCCGGCGACGTGCCGCTGCACGCCCAGGTGGCGGCGCTGCTGCGCGGCTACATCCGCACCCGCAAGCTCGGCGCCGGCGCGCTGCTGCCCAGCGAAGCCGCCTTGTGCGAACGCTTCGGCGTGGCCCGCAGCGTGGTGCGCCAGGCCTTGTCGGCGCTGGCGGCGGAAGGGCTGATCCAGCGCGAGGCGGGACGGCCCGCGGTCGTCGCCACGCCGCGCGAGCATCGCCGCCTGGTGCAGCGTTCCACCGGCCTTTACGAACAGTTCGCGCAGTCCGGCGTGGCGCTCAAGACACGCGTGCTGGGCCTGGCGCCGGGCGAAGCGCCCAAGGCCGTGATCGAGTTCTTCGGCACCGCCGATCTGCTGCTGCTGGAACGGCTGCGACACGTGGCCGATGCGCCGTTGGCCTATGTGCGCACGTGGCTACCCGCCGCCGCCGTCCCCGGCCTGCGCGCCGACGACCTGGCCGATGCCTCGCTGCATGGCGTGCTGACGCGGCGTTTCGGCCTGCATCCCGGCGCCGGCCGCAACCAGATCCGCGCGGTGGCCGCCGATGCCGCCTTGGCCGCGCTGCTGCAGACCGACACCGGCACGCCGCTGCTGATGCTGGAAGGCCAGGGCATGGACCAGCATGGCAAGCCGCTGGAATGGTTCAGCACCTGGCATCGCGCCGAACAGCTGGTGTTCGACGTCGACGTCAGCGTCGGCCACGAAAGCGTGCAGCCGCGCCTGCGCGACGCAGCCGTGGCCGGCATCGAGGCGGCGGCCGACAGCCACGATCCGCTGGCGCGCGCCCAGGCGCTGGTGGCCGAACTCTCGGCGGAACTGGCGCGCCTGCGCGCCGGCTCCTAGCTCCTGGCGGCTAGCGGGCGCCAACCCCCTTGTCGGCGGGCGCGTCGGGACGCAACGTCACCGCCGCGTCGCGCTCGAAGCGTCCATCCGCATCCAGTTCGCGCAAGGCGCGCCGCTCCGCCTGCGTCGGCGGCGGCGTCGGGCCGGCGCCCTGCGCGTCGAAGTCGAACGCCGTGCGCTCGCGCACTTCCTCCAGGCTGGATTCGGGGTGCCAGGACTGCAGCGCCAGCCGGCCGTTGCGCCTGACGAACACCGCGATCGGCGTCGCCACGCCGGCGAATCCGCCGCCCGAGGTCACGAAGTCCAGCCTGTCGACGAACACCCGGCGCGAATGCTCGGTACGCCAGGTGCAGCAACGCCGCGCCGTCGGCGTCATCACCGCGCCGCCGCCCCCTCCGGGCAGGCGCACCTTGGGCGCGTGCCAGTCGCCGATGCAGGAATTGTTGGCGCGGCCCGCGCCATCGATCTGGGCCGCGCCCAGGAACGCCAGATCCATGCGGCCGCGCGTGCACAGGTCGTAGAAATCCTCGTTGGCGAAGATCGACGCGCTGTGCTCGGCCAGCACGGGATCGGAACTGGACAAGGGGATATGCGAGGGCCGCGGATCGACCCCGCCGGCCACGTTGATGTAGACGTAGTCCCAGTCGTAGGCGCGCTTGGCCAGCAGGCAGGCCAGCATCGGCAAGGTCGAATTCACGCCGCTGAAGGTGATCTCGTCGGGCCGGATGAAGCGCGCCAGATTGGTGACGATGTACGAAAACCCCGACCATTGCTCAGCCATTCGCCTCTCCCGCGTGCGTCCGCGCCTGGGCCCGCATTTCCGGCGCCGAGGCCAGGTGCGCCGCCAGGTCGCCGTCCTTGTCCATGTAGGCCTGCACCGCCGGATAGTCGATGGCATAGTCCGGCCAGCATGAGCCGGGCCAGGCCGAGCGCGGCAGCACCGTGTACGCCTGCACCATGAAATACGGCACCAGCGTGGCTTCGGGCTGCGCCTCGAACACGGCGCTGTCCACCCGCTTCTCGGCCACCACCAGCACGCTGCCGGCGGCGCGCGACATGATGCGGTCCCAGTGCGCCGTGCCGTGCACCCGCACATTGCCGCGCGCATCCACTTCCGAGGCCTGGATCACGGCAAAGTCCGGCCGCACCGCCGGGATCACCCAGGTGCGCTCGCCGCTGCCATAGGGATCGTCCAGGCAGTGCCAGCCGTTCAGCGCCGGCAGGTCGCTGCCGTGCAGGCCGCCACAGGGCTGGAACGGCACGCCATAGGCGGCGGCCCGCAGGCCCGCCGTCAGGCTGGCGCAGGCGTGCTCCTCCAGCTCGACCTCGCCGCGCTCGATGGCCTTGCGGTACCACGGCGCCAGGCCGAAGTTGCCTTCCATCGCCACGATGCCCGCGCGCACGCGCCGCAGCGCGCCGGCGCGGCAAAGGATGTCGACGTCATAGCCCGGCGACTGTTTGACCAGTTCCAGGTTGCGCCGCCCTTGGCGGACCAGTTCGCGCACGAAGGCGAACGGCCCCCGGTGCAGGAAGCTGCCGCCCAGGGCGATCGACGCGCCGTCCGGCACCAGCGCGGCCAGTTCGGCCAGCGAGCGCTGCTTGTGTGCCTGATTGAATCCCGAACCCATGCCGTCTCCTCGCCAGGGCCTGTTCACACCAAAAGAAGCCGGGCCGGCGCGCTCAGCGCGCCTGCAGGTAGGCCGCCACCCGCGCCTTCAATCCCGGTTCGGCGGCCGACCGCACCAGCCGCGCCAGGTCCGTATCGGGCTGCTCGGCCGACAGCGCCCCGTACAGCTGCGCGCGGCTGGCGCCGGCGAGGGCGCCCGCGGCTTCACCCGCCTGGCGCTCGATTCCGGGCCACGAGTCGGGCGCCGCCAGGTGGCTGACGAAGCCGTCGCGGTGGGCCTGGGCCGCGTCGAACACGCTGGCCTGCTCCAGGATGGCGCGGGCCCGCTCGGCGCCCACCAGGGCGGCAAAGCGGCGCGTGCCCAACACCAGCCCGAACTTCAGGCCCGGCATGCGAAAGCTCGCGTCCGGCGCGGCGACGCGCCACTTGCAGGCGCCGAACAGGTCGACGCCGGCGCCGAAGTTGCGGCCGTGCGCCAGCCCGACCGTCAGGCAGGGCGAGGCCGCCACGCGCTGCAACAGCGTCTCGATGCGCACGAAGCGCAGCAGCAGGTCGCCCTCGCTCTGCGCTTCCCAATCGCCGAAATCGAAACCCGCGCTGAAATTGCGGCCCTCGCCGCGCAGCACGATGACGTCCGCGCCCTGCGCCGGCGCGGCGTCCACCGCCGCGATCAGGGCCTCGACCAGCCCGGCCGACAACGCGTTCATCTTCTCGGGCCGCGCCAGCGTCAATACCTGCGCCGAGCCATGCCGCTCGACCCGCAGCGCCGCGCTCATGCGCCCTTCCCCTTGTTGCGCAGCGGCTCCAGCACCGCGTCGTTGTGCTCGCCCAGCGCCGGCGGCGGGCGGCGCAGCGCGGTGGTCTGGCCATCGAAGCGCACCGGCAGGCCGAAGGTGCGCGTGCGCACGCCGTTCGGCAGTTCCAGCGGTTGCACCCAGCCCATGTGCTCGACCTGCGGGTCCGCCAGCACTTCGGAATAGGTGTTGATGGGCGCGCACGGCACCCCGGCAGCGCGAAAGCGCGCCAGCCACGTCGGCGCGTCAGCGTCCGCGAAGATCGCTTCCAGGATCTCGCGCAGCGCGTCCTGGTTGCGGGCGCGCGCGCTGGTGTCGGTAAAGCGCGGGTCGGCCAGCAGGTCCTCGCGGCCCACCGTCGCGCACACGCCCTTCCACAAGGCGTTGTTGCCCGCCGCCATGCCGAAATAGCCGTCCTTGCAACGGAACGCCTGGTAGGGCGCGTTGCGCGGGTGGGCCGAACCGAGCTTGACCGGGTCGCGCCCGCTGCCGAAGAACTCCGAGGTCTGCAGCGCCGCGATGCCCAGCGTGGCGCCCAGCATCGGCACGTCGATGTGCGTGCCCTGGCCGCAGGCCTGCGCGGCGCGCAGCGCCGACACGATGGCGAAGGCGCCATACAGGCCGGCCGAGAAGTCGGCCACCGGCACGCCGCACTTGACCGGTTCGCCGCCGGCCTCGCCGGTGACGCTCATCAGGCCGCTCATGGCCTGGATGGTGAGGTCGAAGCCGCCTTCCTGCGCGCGCGGACCGGACTGGCCATAGGCCGAGATCGAGCAATACACCAGGCGTGGATTGGCTTCGCGCAGCGCCGCGTAGCCCAATCCCAGGCGATCCATCACGCCGGGCCGGTTGTTCTCGATCAGCACGTCCACGCCGGCGGCCAGCTCGCGCGCCAGCGCCAGGTCGGCCGGGTCCTTCAGGTTCAGCGTGACCGAGCGCTTGTTGCGGTTGAGCGAGGCGAAGTTCTCGCTGTAGCCCTGGCTCAAGGGCGGCCAGCTGCGCAGCGTGTCGCCCCCATCCGGGTTTTCCAGCTTGATCACATCGGCGCCCATGTCCGCCAGCAACATGCCGCAGAACGGCCCCGCCGCCACGTTGCAGATCTCGAGCACGGTAATGCCGGCCAACGCCGAGCCAGGAGTCATGGACGACCTCTCGTTATACGAATCCGGCGCCCAGCATAGCACCGGGCAGAATGCCCGGTAAACCATTAATTGAAATTCAAATCCTATTAAATAGGATTTTCTTGATCTCCCTGACGGTCCGGCCCCGAGGCGTCATTCCCCCAGGAAGCCGCGTCGGTAACCCATGCCCCGCGAGATTGCCTGCGCGCACGCGGCGACGTCCGGCGCCAGCTGCTTCATGCGGGCCGCACTCAGGCGATCCAGCGGTCCGGAAATGCCCACCGCCGCCACCGGCTGGTCCAGGCTGTTGAACAGGGCCACGGCCAGCCCGCCCACGCCTTCCCGCCATTCGCCGCGATTGACCGCATAACCCGCGCGCGCCACCTTGCGCAGTTCGTCCTTCAACAACGGCATCGACACGATGGTGGCGGGCGTATGCCGCAGCAGCTTGTCGGCGTAGCGTTCCACATATCCGTCCGCCTGGTAGGCCAGCAGCGCCTTGCCGGTGGCCACCGCGTAGGCCGGCGCGCGTCCGCCCACCATCGAATAGGCGCGGATCGGCTGCGGACTGTCGATCTTGTCGACGTAGACCACATCCAGGCCATCCAGCACGGACAGGTGCACGGTCTCGCCGGTCTGGTCGGCCAGCGTGCGCATGAATGGCGCCGCCAGCTTGCGCAGGTCCAGCTGGCCGAGCTGCCGCGCGGCGAGCTCGAACAAGCGCACCGCGCCGCGATAACCGCCGCCATCCTCGTCCTTGATGACGTAGCCGGCATGGATCAGCGTCTGCAGCGTGCGATGGGTGTTGCTGCGCGTCAGCCCCACGCGCGCGGCCAGCGCATCGATGGTGCGCGGCGGATCGTCGACGTCGGTGACCGCCTCCAGCACCATCAGCCCCTTGAGCAATGTCTTGTCCATTTCCTGGGTTTCCCATTATTTAGGACGCGAACATAGCACGGGCCGCGCGCCGCGAACAGGTCTCAGGCGGGCCCCGCCGGCAGGGCCGCCCGCACTGCCGCGGAGCGGTCCCACAGGTTCGGCACGCTGGCCGCCGAATAGCCCGAGACGAACGGCTTGGCCTGGCCCGTGGCCGGGTCATAGACGTGGCGCGACACGGCGCCGATATTGCCGCCATACATGTGCACGCTGATGGACACCTTGTCGTCGAAGGCGTTGGACACCCGGTGGATATCGCCCGCCTGCGGCGACAGGCATTCGACGTCGCCGGGACGCAGCGTTTGCGGCGCTCCCTGCGGCGCCATCCGGCCATCGGCATCGCGCGCATAGCGCTGGTTCACCTCGGCGCCACGCAGCATGCCGACATAGCCCCAGACCTCGTGATCATGCACCGGCGTCTGCTGGCCCGGCCCCCAGACGAAGCTGACCAGGGAGAAACGCTCCAGCGGATCGCAATGCAGCAGGTATTGCTGGTAGTACTGGGGATGCGGCGCCGTACAGGCTTCAGGCAGCCAGTCGTCGTGCGCGATCAGCGCCGCGAACGCGGCCTGCAGTTCGGGCGACTGCGCCAGGCCGGCGGGCGTGGCCAGGCGGGTGGCGGTGGCGATGAAATGGCGCAGCCGGTCCAGGCCGGCAAGGGCGTCGGGCATTGCGTATCTCCGGGTCGGACACGCCCCCGTGGGGGCAGGTCGGTTTGGCATCCCAATTGGGGTTTCCAGTATCCATGATTTGGGATGATCGCCGCAATGGCCGCCGCCCCGCCTCCAGGCGGCCTCCCACGCCGCGCTTGACAGACGCGGGCCCGCGCGTGCAGCGTAGCGGACTCTCTCATTACCGGCCGCACGGCATGGCAATCGTCAATCCTCCCATTCCGCCCGCGCTGGCCGACACCTTGGCGCGCGCCTCGCGCGTGACCGTCTTCACCGGCGCCGGCGTGTCGGCCGAAAGCGGCATCGCCACATTCCGCGATCCCCTGACCGGCCTCTGGTCGCGCTTTGACGCGCAGGCCCTGGCCACGCCCGAGGCATTCGCGGCGCAGCCGGACCTGGTCTGGGGCTGGTACGAGTGGCGCCGGGCGCAGGTGGCGCGCGCCGAACCGAACGCGGCCCATCACGCCATCGCGGCGCTGGCGCGGCGCATGCCCGCGCTGACGCTGATCACCCAGAACGTCGACAACCTGCATGAACGCGCCGGCAGCCAGGGCGTGGTCCATCTGCATGGCAGCCTGCACGCACCGCGCTGCGCCGCCTGCGGCGAACCCGCCGAATTCGCGGCCGCGGCCACGGGCCGCGGCGACGAACCGGAAACCGGCCGCGCCATCGTCCCGCCAGCCTGCGCGCGGTGCGGGGCGGCGGTACGTCCCGGGGTGGTCTGGTTCGGCGAAAGCCTGCCCGCCGACGCCTGGCTCGCGGCGCGCGAGGCCGCCAGCCAATGCGACCTGTTCCTGAGCATCGGCACATCGGCCATGGTCTACCCCGCCGCCGAACTGCCGCTGCGCGCGTCGCGCGCCGGCGCGACCGTGGTGCAGGTCAATCCGCAGGCCACGCCGCTGGACGCGCATGCCGATTTCAACCTGCGCGGCGCGGCCGCCCAGGTCCTGCCACGGCTGCTGGCCGCCGCCGGCTTCTGAAGGCCTCAAGGCGCTCCCACGCGCGCCGTCTTCTTCTCGCGTATCGCAAGGCGTCGCCCACGGCGTTGCCTGCCCCGCCTTCGCCCTGTCTTGACCCTCACCCGGTCTTGACCTTCACCATTTGCAGCCGCCGTCGCGCACCGTGTCGGCCAGCAGGAACGGGACCGCAAGCAATCCCAGGTGCGCATGCGCTTGCCGGCAAGGCGGCCGCGCGCTTTGCGCAATGCCCTTGGCCAGCGCGGACGGTTCGGCCGGCGCCTTGGGCGCCAGGTCCACCCGCGCCTGGCCGCGCGCGCGCGGCGCGCCCAGGGCCGCCGCATCTTCGGCGCGCCAGCGAAAATCATGCGCGGGCGCGGCGGCGGGCGGCGCGGACGCCGACGAGGGCGAAGGCCCGGCATCGCGCGGCGGTGACGCCCGTTGCCGCGGCGATGCGCCGGCCGGCGCGGCATGCGGCGCCGGCCTGGAGCCTGCCGGCGACAGCCCTTGCGGCGCCGCGCCGGCAGCGTCCGATCGCGCCGGCGCGGCCACCGCTGGCGGCGCGGGCATGGATGGCCGCGGGGCTGGCGGCGATGGCTCCGCGGGCCTCGCTTGCGGCGGCCCGTCGGCGTAGGTGGGACGCGCCGTGGGCGCGGTGGCGGGCGGGGGCAACAACGTCACGAAAAAATCGTCTCCGCGCCCGGGCGCGGGGCGCCGATCATCGGCGGCCCGCCACAACAGGCAGGCCACCAGCACGTGCAGGCAGCAGGCAAGCCCCGCCGCGCCCCACGCCATCGCGCGACCGCGGGGCGCGGCCGATGCCTCCCGCAAAGCGCCCGTCACAACAAAAACCATTACGCCGACTCTGGCCTCGAATCCCTCATCTTGCGGGCTTGCGGCCATTCAAAGCCGATGGCGACGTGAAGATTTGTGAAGATGTTTTGAGTGGATCGGGACTACCATGAACGAACGTCCGCGATGCAGGGGAAACCCCAAATTCCATCGCGCACGCAGAGGGATACAGTGGTAGCGAACCAGTGCAGCCATGGAGATCATCATTCCGTTTTCCTGGAGACTTCCCGACGTGTTCGTGCGCTCGCCAGACGGTGTCCTGCATCGCGTGGTGCGGCACGCCACGACCACGGAAACCATCGCCAAGCTCGAGAGCATTCCCAGCAATTACCACCTGGATTGCGAATGCATGCTCGACAACGGCGAGGCGCTGGCCTGGATCGGCGAAAATCGC
Organism: Achromobacter sp. KK8; assembly: GCF_054188005.1. Taxonomy (NCBI): domain Bacteria; kingdom Pseudomonadati; phylum Pseudomonadota; class Betaproteobacteria; order Burkholderiales; family Alcaligenaceae; genus Achromobacter; species Achromobacter sp. KK8. Next base: position 6,100,831 of record NZ_CM135178.1, read on the forward strand.
TACCGCCAGCTCAATGGCGGCGCGATCTTCACCGCCGAATCCGGCGCCGCGCCGCCCATGGCCGAAGCCCGCAAGAATGCGAAGGCCCGCAACACCCTGCGGGACGTCCGCCCCGCCACCGCGCGCCAACCGCACGCGGCGCGGGAAAACGTCGTACCATCTGCTGTAGCAAGTCTAAAAACCGGCAACGATTGGAGCCTGATACGCGCCTGGCGTGAGCACCTCAATATCAGCACCACTGATATGGCTGCCCGGCTTGGCGTGGACCACTCCATCTACATCGAATTGGAAAGGCCCCGCCCGCGGCCCCGCCAGATCATCCTGGACCGCATTTCGGAAGCCCTGGGCGTATCGCCCGACCAGCTCGATGATTCATCGTTAGGAGGACATTTTCATTGACGCCTGGCGGCAACCGCCTGGGCCAATGAATAATGTTCGAACAACTTTGGCGCCGCGCAAGAACGGCCCGCGCATGGGGAGGTATCAAAAATGCTCGGAACCGCAAGACGATTGACCGATGTACTGGCCACGGCCCCGGACGGCACGCTGTATCGCATCGAGCGATTCGTGTCGGACCCTGACGCCTATTCCGCGCTGGGCACATCACGCTTCGACCCCAAGACCCACTGTGTCTGCCGCACCAGCTCGGGCGAGAAAGTCGCCTGGCTGGGCGGACAGGCCTATCAACTGCTCAAGACCGGCCTGTCGCTCACGGCGGTGGACCGACGACGCGCCTGACCGTCCTTCCCTCCGCCCGCGCGGCGGCTGACGGCGTCACCGGCCCGCCGGGCCCTGACGCCGTTTCGCGCCGCCTGTGAAGCGCGCCACGACGAACTCCACGAACGTGGTGAGCTTGGGCAGCGCCTGCCTGTCTTTCGGATAGAGCAGCGTCACCGGCCGCGCCGCCGGCCAATAGGACTGCAGGATCGGCACCAGCCGACCGGCGCGCACGTCCTCGGCCAGCAGCAGTTCAGGTTGCAGCACGATGCCGAATCCGGCCAGCGCCGCCTGCCTGAGCGCCTGCCCGTTGTTCGCGATGAAACGGCTGGTGGGCGGAAAGTCGGCATCCGCGCCTTCCGGCCCGCCCAGGCGCCAGCCGGTGCGGCGGCTCCAATAGGAAAAGTCCAGGCACTGATGGCGCGCCAGGTCGGCGGGCGCTTCGGGCGTGCCATGGCGCGCCAGGTAGGCCGGCGCGGCGCAGATGATCATCTGGTAGGTGCCGATCGGGCGCGCCACCAGGCCGGAATCACGCGGCTCGCCAATGCGCACCGCCAGGTCGTAGCGGGACGCGACCAGGTCCTCGACGGCGTCGCTCAACGCCAGCTCCACACTGACGTCGGGGTAGAGATTCAGGTAGTCGGCAATCGCCGGCGCCAGCGCGAACGAGCCGAACGACACCGTGGACGTGATCCGCAGATTGCCGCGCGGCGCGACTCGCAATGCCTCGGCGCCCTGCTCGGCCTCGCGGATGTCGGCCAGGATCGCCTTGCAGCGCGAGTAATACGCCTGCCCCGCCTCGGTCAGGCTCTGGCGCCGCGTGGTGCGATTCATCAGGCGCAGTCCCAGCCGCGTCTCCAGACCCTTGATGTGCTTGGCCGCCATGGCCGCGGACATCTCGTGGCGCGCGGCCGCGGCGGTCAGGCTGCCAAGCTCGACCACCGCCACGAAGATCTCCATGCTGAGCAGACGATCCATTGAATTACGCACCCTGGGTATGAAGAGTTCCAACCATTCGTGGATTTTTCCACAGGAATGGAATCCGCAGAATGCTTGCATGCGCCGGCACCCCGTCCGCGCCCCCAAAACCCGCATACCAGGAATCCCCATGAAAATCGCACTTATCGGCGCCAGCGGCACCATCGGCCGCGCCGTCGCCCAGGAACTCGGCCAACGCCACGAGATCATCGCCGTGGGCAAGACGCAAGGCCAATACCAGGTCGACATCACGCGCAGCGACAGCATCCGCGAGCTGTTCGAGCGCGTGGGCAAGGTCGACGCCATCGTTTCCACCGCCGGCACGCTGCACTTCGGCCCGCTGGCCGAGATGACCGCGGACCAGTTCAGGATCGGCCTGCATGACAAGCTGTTGGGCCAGGTCGACCTGGCGCTGATCGGCCAGCACTACCTGAACCAGGGCGGCTCCATCACGCTGACCAGCGGCATCGTCAGCGACGAACCCATCCGCTTCGGCGCCAACGCCTCGGCCGTCAATTCGGCCATCGACGGCTTCGTGCGCGGCGCGGCCGTGGAATTGCGCAACGCGCGCATCAACTCGGTCAGTCCGACCGTGCTGCGAGAATCATGGGAGGGCTACGGCCCTTACTTCGCCGGCTTCGAAGCCGCGCCGGCGCAACGCGTGGCGCTGGCCTACAGCCGCAGCGTGGAAGGCGCGCAGACCGGCCGCACCTACCGCGTCTGGTAACGCCGTGCCGCCAGCGCAGGGATTCAAAGAGGGCCTGCGCCGGCAGATGGGTCCGGGCGCTGGTCAGGTCCATGCGGCGAAGCCGCCCGCGCGCCCACAATGACAAAGGCCTGGCGAGTGACCGCCAGGCCTTTTCCAGTGCTGTTCGCGCTGTGCTTTCCCAGCGCTGCATCAACCGCTGGTCTCAGCGCTGCATCAACCGTTGGTCCCGCCACTGGTCTCAAACTCACTGCCTGGTGCAATGAAGAGCGTGCAGTGGCGCTGCGTGAAATGAGGTGGCGCGCCCGGCAGGATTCGAACCTACGACCCCCTGGTTCGTAGCCAGGTACTCTATCCAGCTGAGCTACGGGCGCGCTAAAGAGGCGTGTTTATAACATGAAGCGGCTGAGCTCGGCAAATCGGCCCGCCCGTGCCGGGTTCTGAGGCAACACGGGAGCGACATTCGGGAGCGGCGTCCCTCGGACCCGGGGACCGATGCGCCGGACAGCATGGACCCAGTCCGGCACGCTCCCACACGCCTTGCGCCAGATCAATCCCCGCACGGACCAACGGCGCTACGCTGAAGCCATCAATGCGCGGCAGCGAATCCGCGGCACCCCGGAAGAAACCGGGCGAGCCCGAACTTGTCGCGCGCCCTCCGGCAGCCTGGATGGAGACATCAGCATGGCCAAGAAATTTCCGTTGCATCCCAAGCACCCCGAACGCATCTGCTGGGGCTGTGACCGCTATTGCCCGACCGACGCGCTGGCCTGTGGCAACGGTTCCGATCGCACCATGCATCCGGCGGAACTGCTGGGCGACGACTGGTACACGGTTGGCAACTGGGACCTGGAAGACAGCGAGGAAAAAACCGTCGCGGCCACCACCGCGGGCTGAACCCGCCGCGAGGTGTTTCAAGGCCTTCCCCGCCCGGCGGCTTCACTTCACGCCGCCTCGTTTCCCCACACCCACACCTCGCCACGCCACACAAGGCGTCGCCGGAAAAACAAAAAGGCCTTCGATTAAAAAATCAAAGGCCTTTCGTTTTTACTTTGGCGCGCCCGGCAGGATTCGAACCTACGACCCCCTGGTTCGTAGCCAGGTACTCTATCCAGCTGAGCTACGGGCGCTCCGGCAAAGAGGCAAAATTATATCAGAATAATTTCACGCTCGCACTGCAGGTTTTTTGCACTGCTTTTTTTGCATTGCTTTTTACTGCTGTCCTGCATTTTCAATGGCGCGCCCGGCAGGATTCGAACCTACGACCCCCTGGTTCGTAGCCAGGTACTCTATCCAGCTGAGCTACGGGCGCTTGAAAAAGCAAGCCTTGAATCATAGCGTTGTTTCGCAAACCGCGCAAGTTGCGTGCCGCGATCGCCTGCACGGCATGCCGCCCGCGAGCGTGCTCATACCAAACATGGCCTTGCCGGTGGCAAGGGGCGTGACATCCCCCGCGCTGTTTGAAAACACCTCTCATTATCATTGACTGGCGGTCAGTCATTATCTATAGTCTGTCTCGGACCGCGCGTCGACATCGGCGCGCCGCTTGCCCCGCTACCGCCATGATCGCTCCCTTCCCCCACTCCGCTTCGTCGCCCGTGCCGTGCCCCGTGCCACCGCCCGGGCTGGGTCCCTTGCGCCCCGGCCCGTTGCCGATCGGCATGCTCACCGTGGTGCTGGGGCCGGCGGCGTCCGGCAAGACGGGCTTGCTGGGCCGGCTGGCGCGCGACATGGCCGACGGCGAGAGCGGCGCGCGCATCATCCTGGCAGCAGCGCCACCCGTGACAGTACCTTCGCTGCGCGTGTTCGAGGCCTTGCTTTTGGCGCACAAGCAAGGCGGGCGCTGGGCGCTCGGGACCGAAGAGATCCAGGCGGTCGACGCCTGCTTGCGGCAAGCCGACCTGGCGCACGCCGCCGGCCTGCTGGTGGAACGGCTGGATGCGGCAGCCCGCCAGCGCCTGCTACTGGCGCTGGCCCTGGTCCGCAAGCCGGACGTGATCTTGATGGACGAACCCGAAGGCCCGCCGGCCGCCTCGTGCCAGGCGCGCATCGCCGCCCTGCTCAAGCATGCGGCAAGCGAACTGGGCATCCGCGCCGTCATCGCCATGACCGATGCCGCCGCCGCGCTGCAGGTGGCCGACCGCGTGCTCGTGCTGGACCACGGCCGCCTGGTCGCCAAGGGCACGCCCGCGCAATTGCACCAGCAGGTCCAGGCTGGCGACCTGGACGCCACGCTGTTGTCGTCCGCATGAACCCCGCTTCACGCGACGCCGGCGGCTACTCGGAATCGGTCCGCGCGCCCAGCATGCGCAGATAGGCATCGGCGATGCCGCGGGCGAAATCGGTGGCATCGGATTGGCGCGACAGGATCGCATCGTCGGTCGCGCAATGCACGCCGGCATAGATCAGCAACGCCATCATGCGCGGATTGTCGAGACGCCAGGCGCCGGCCTGCGCGCCGGCCCGCAGGATTCCCTGCAACTGCGTGACCACCTGGTTTTCCGTATGACCCTCGCGCGCATGATGGTGCGGATGCGTGAAGACGATATCGTGCACGCGATAGGTGCGCAGGTACATCGACACATTGGCATGTATCCAGGCGCGCAGCCGCCCCTCCCAGTCGTCCTCGGCGCAGGCGGCGACCGCGCGTTCGAGCCGCTCGACGAACTCCCGCACATACCGTTCACCCAGCGCCACCAGCATTTCCTGCTTGGACGGGAAGTACACGTAGAACGTGCCCTTGGCCACGCCAGCCGCCTCGGTGATCTCGCTGATGGTGGTGGCCTCGACACCCTTTTCCAGGAACAGCGCCTGCGCGGCGCCCATCAATTCGTCCAGGCGCACTTCCGCGGGCTTGGTGCGGGACGGCGCCGTTCTGTGCGCGGAGTCGTCTGCGGTGTGATCGGTCATTGCTTTCACTCGGATTTCATCCATGGCGCCAGTCTAAGGGAATTTTGCGCCAGCCTCCCCAGCGTACAGCTTTCTGACAGCGGACGGTCACATCGATAGAACCTGCGGTCTCTAGCCTACCGGCCTGCAAACCCATTTCAAGCCGGCTGTCATCCGGCGACCCGTGGCGCAATGACAGGGCGCCGCCCACACCGCAAGGTCTACAACATGTCTGAAAAAGAAAAGCGCGCGGCCACGCCGGCCGCCGCGACACCGACCGCCGCCGATTCCCAGGATGCCAATGCCCCCGCCCGGGCCACCCGCCGCGGCTTCCTGACCGGCATCGCGGCGCTCGGCGCCAGCGCCGCCGCGATGGGCGCCCTGGCAGGCTGCTCCAGCGACGACGATGACGACGGCAACGACAACACGCCTCCCACCGCCCCCGCGCCGGTCGACGTGACGGCGCAATTGCGCAAGAACGTCAAGACGCTGGTGGTGATCTTCGCGGAGAATCGCAGCTTCAACAACCTTTTCGCCAACTTCCCCGGCGTGGAAAAACCGCTGTCGGCGCTGACCGCCGCGGACTACACGCAGAACGATCGCGACGGCACGCCGCTGCCGGTGCTGCCGCCCGTGTGGGGCGGCATGGTGCCGACCTCGCAGCAGGCCAACCATGTTGCCTATCAGGTGGCCGAGAACGCGCCCTACATGAACAACCTGCCCAACGCGCCGTTCGACCTGCGCGGTCCGCAGGGCGAGCCGCTGCCGCAGGGCGTGGTCACGCGCGACCTGTGGCATGTGTTCTACCAGAACCAGATGCAGATCAACGGCGGCAAGAACGACCGCTTCGTGGCCTGGGCCGACTCGGGCGCGCTGGTCATGGGCCACTATGGCGACTCCGCGTACAACCTGCGCCTGTGGAAGCTGGCGCAGGAATTCGTGCTGTGCGACAACTTTTTCCAGGGCGCCTTCGGCGGCTCGTTCCTGAACCACCAGTACCTGATCGCCGGTCGTCCGCCGTTCTATCCGAACGCCGCCGCCTCGGTCGCCAGCACCCAGATCGCGCAATTGCAAAGCAGCGATCCGGCCGATCCGCGCCTGCAGCCCAAGCCCGCTTCGCCGGCCAGCGCCCTCACCGGCATCCCGCAATTCGGCGCCAGCGCGCTGACGCCGGACGGCTATGGCGTCAACACCATGGCCCCGCCCTACTGGCCGTCGTTCTCGCGCGACGCCGCGCATCCGGAACTGGCCGACGCCACCAGCCCACAGACCATGGTGCCGCAGGAACACCCCAACATCGGCGACCTGATGGACGCCAAGGGCCTGGACTGGGCCTGGTATGCGGGCGGCTGGCAGGCGGCGGTCGACTCGACCGCCAATTCCGGCTTTCCGTCGTCGCCCAATTTCCAGGCGCACCACCAGCCCTTCAATTACTTCAAGAGCACCGGCCCCGGCACCGCAGCCCGCGCCGCGCACCTGCGCGATGGCGGCCTGGGCGATCTGGCGTCGACCAACCGGTTCCTGGCCGATGCCGAAGCCGGCAAGCTGCCGCCGCTGACGTTCTACAAGCCGCAAGGCAACCTGAACATGCACGCCGGCTATGCCGACGTGGATTCGGGCGACCGGCACATCGCCCACATCGTCGACAGCCTGCGCAAGAGCGCCCAATGGGAGAACATGGTGGTGGTCATCACCGTGGACGAGAACGGCGGCTGGTGGGACCATGTCGCGCCGCCGGCGGGCGACCGCTGGGGCCCTGGCACCCGCGTTCCCGCGCTGGTGGTCTCGCCCTTCGCCCGCAAAGGCACCGTGGACCACACCATCTACGATACCGGCTCGATCCTGCGCCTGGCCGCGCGGCTGTTCGACCTGCCCACCCTCGATGGCCTGAAAGCCCGCGACGACGCCATGAAAGCGCGTGGCCAGCAGCCCATGGGCGACCTGACCAACGCGTTGGCCTTCAACGCCTGAACGTCGCGCGCCGATACGGCTTAGAATCTTCCTCGGAGGGGCGCAATCGCGTCGCCCCGCCAACGCGAGGATGCTCCGCCATGGAAGACTTCTGGTTCGCCAAAGCCAAGCGCCTGCAGGCCATCGCCTGCACCGGCCTGGCCTATTGCGACGACGGCTACGAACGCGAGCGCTTGCAGGAGACCCTGGACATCGCCAACGGCATGCTGGCGCGCCTGGCCACGGCTCCAGTCGAGCGCATCGCCCAGTTGTCCCCCGACGCCCGCGCCTATCCCACGCCCAAGGTCGACGTGCGCGCCGCCGTCATCCGCGACGGCCGCATCCTGCTGGTGCAGGAACGCAACAACGGCCGCTGGACATTGCCGGGCGGCTTTGCCGAGATCGGCTATTCCGCCGCCGAAAACGCCGAAAAGGAAGTCATGGAGGAAGCCGGCCTGAAGGTGCGCGCCAGCGCCCTGTACGGCGTGCGGCACAAGGCCAAGGGGCCCTTCGCCCCCGACGTGCGCGACTTCTACAAGCTGTATTTCCTGTGCCAGCGGCTGGACGACGGCGCTCCCGCCCCGGGACCGGAAACCGCCGACGCCGCCTATTTCGCGCCGGACCGACTGCCGCACTTGTGCCGCGACCGGGTCGCCGCGCAGGATATCGAACGCGCCTTCGCCTTCATGGCGCGGCCCGACCGGGTGTTCCTGGACTAGCGAGTCCGGCAGGTCCCCCGGCGGCGTGCGAGAATTCGCTCTTCTTCCCTGGATCTTCCCGCCTTGAAACACCTGCTTGTCGGCCTGGACAGACGAGATGAGTTCGACGACATCATCGATGTGCGCACGCCACTCGAGTATGCCGACGACCACATCCCCGGCGCGCTGAACGCCCCGGTATTCAGCAACGAGGAGCGCGCCCGCGTCGGCACGCTGTACCGGCAATCGCCCTTCGAAGCCACGCGCCTGGGGGCCGCGCTGGCGGCGCGCAACATCGCCCGCCACCTCGACACCACCTTCGCCGACCGGACGCAAGGTTGGCGCCCGCTCATCTACTGCTGGCGCGGCGGCAAGCGCTCGGGCTCGATGACGGTGATGTTCAACATGATCGGCTGGCGCGCGCGCCAACTCGATGGCGGCTACAAGACCTACCGCCGCGCCACGCTGGAAGCGCTGGACGCGCTGCCCGCCGGCCTGCGCTTCGTGGTGCTGACCGGCCCCACCGGCAGCGGCAAGACGCGCCTGCTCAACGCGCTGCAACAGGCTGGCGCGCAGACGCTGGACCTGGAGGCGCTGGCCGCGCACCGGGGCTCGCTGCTGGGCGCGCGGCCGGGCGTGCCGCAACCGACGCAAAAACGCTTCGACACGCTGCTGGCGGCGCGCCTGCGCGAGCTGGACGCCTCGGGGCCGGTATTCGTCGAAGCCGAAAGCCGCAAGATCGGCGCGGTGGCGCTGCCCGCCGCGCTGCTGGCCGCCATGCACCAGGGCGCCTGCGTCGCGGTCTCTGCCAGCCCCGAAGACCGCGCCGCCTTCCTGCGGCAGGACTATGCGCAACTGCTGGACGACCCCGCCGCGTTCAAGTCGCAGTTGCAACGCCTGGTCGGCCTGCACAGCCGCGACACCATCGGCGGCTGGCTGCGCATGGTCGACGAAGGCCGCGACGCCGACCTGGCGCGCGAGTTGATCGACAAACACTACGACCCGGCCTATGCCCGCAGCAGCCACGCCCATTTCACGCGCCTGCCCCAGGCGCTGCAAGTGGTGTTCCGTCCCAACGACAGCGATCTCGTGGCGCAGGCGCGCGCGCTGTTGGCGGCGCTGGGCTGACGCATTTTCCTACCTGAAATCCGCTTCGGCGGAGTCAAGAATTTTCTTAAAGGCCGCATTTTTCCGCCGGGAAATGCGGCCTTTCCGCGCCCGTTTTCAATTCATTACTTCTCCTTCCAATCTATACAGCGCTTCTAAGAATCGTCTTATTTTTCTGCGCGCTTCCGAAACGCACCATGGACGCTACTGCCACGTCATCGCCTTTGTCCGATACGCACCAGTACGCTTCAGTGGCCGCCGTTTCGTCCGGGGCCCGGATCTGATCGATAAAAGTGTATGGGGTTGCCAAGGCCAAGGGCCAAGGAGCCCCTATGCACTGTCCCCTCAACCCCATCATGCTCGGGTTGCTTGCCCTCACGCTGCCCGCCCTTGCCGGCTCGGCCGACGCCGCCGAACGCGGCCAGGTGCTGGTCAACGACGCCGCCGGCGCGACGCAGCTGATGCTCGGCGACGGCGACACCGCCACCTATGCCGGCGCCGGCGCCGCCATCGATGTCGCGGTGGCCGGCAACACGGTGCGTGGCGCCGGCATCACCGTCACGGCCGGATCGGCCTCCGCCCGCAGCACCATCGGCGTGCGCGCCAGCGCCGGCGGCAAGGTGACGCTGTCGGACAGCGCCATCAAGACGCTGGGCGACGGCCAGGGCGCGCATGCCCTGGCCGCCAGCGGCGCCGGCAGCGTGGTCAGCGTGAGCGGCAGCGACGTCAGCACCCAGGGCACGTATTCTCACGGCGCCTACGCGCAGTCCGGCGGCCGCATCGAACTGGACGGCGGCACCATCACCACCACCAATAGCGGCAGCCGCGGCCTGAGCGCCGAGGGCGCCGGCTCGGTCATCGTCGCCCGCGACGTGGTCCTCTCCACCGCCGCGTACAACGCCGGCGGCGCCTATGCCGAAAACGGCGCCAGCATCACCTTGCATGGCGGCAAGATCACGACCACGGGCAATTACGGCGACGGCATCAGCGTGCGCGGCGCCAATGCCCTGGTGTCCGTGTACGGCACCGAGATCAACGTGGGCGCCGGCGTCGGTGCGCGGCTCGAGGGCGGCCGCTTCGTGATGGACGGCGGCAGCCTGACCGCCGGCGGCTCGGCGGTGATGCTCAGCTCGGGCACCGGCGCCGCGTCCAGCGTCGACATCCGCAACGCCACCCTGACGTCCACCGGCGACTTTGGCTATGGCATCAACATCAACGCCAAGGATACCTCCGCGGCGGTCGAGAACGTTTCGATCTCGGCGCTGGGCTACTACGGCACCGGCGTCTGGCTGCCGTCCACCGGCACCTCGTTCACGGCCACCGGCTTTGATCTCACCTCGTCCCATGTGGGCGTGGACAACCGCGCGGGCCAGGTCTCGCTGGTCGACGGCAACGTCACGACCCGCGATGCCAATGCCCACGGCCTGTATGTATCCCGCGAATACGGCAGCTCCGCCACCATCAAGGCCACCAAGGTCAACGTCAAGACCCGTGGCGACGGCGCGGTCGGGGTGCTGGCGCGCGCCAGCGGCGCCGCCATCGAACTGCTGGACGCCAGTGTGACCACCGAGGGCGCCAGCGCCTATGGTCTGTTCGCCAGCGGCTCCGGCGTCAGCCTGTCGGCGCGCAACACCCAGGTCAGCACCAGCGGCGCCAACGCGACCGGCCTGTCGGTCAGCAACCGCGCGGCGGTCACGCTGGACAACACCGGCTTCACGCTGGCCGGCGCGGGCGCCCATGGCATCTGGAGCTACGTCACCGCCGCCGGTGTCAGCAACACCGTCACGCTGCGCAATGGCAGCCGCATCGACACCCAGGACGGCGTTGGCCTGCTCGCCTCGGGCGGCGGCCATACTTTCCTGGTCTCCGACTCGGATATCACCGCGCGCGCCGGCGGCGATGTCGGCAGCGGCGTGCTGCTGCACTCGCGCGCGGTGACCGTAACCAGCGGCGGGGTATCCACCGTCATCGAAAGCGAACAGGTCACGCTCGACGCCACCAACGCCCGGCTCACGGGCGACGTGCTGGCCGACAGCGGCACGGTGGACGTGTCGCTGGCGAACGGCTCGACGCTGAACGGCGCCCTGGTGCAGCGCGGCACGGGCCGCATCAACGGCCTGACGCTGGATGGCACCAGCACCTGGATCGTGCGCGGCGATTCCAGCCTGGCCACGCTGTCCAACGCCGGCACCGTCGCTTTCGCGGCCCCGGCGGGCGGCGCCGGCTTCAAGACCCTGACCGTCAACAATTACGTGGGCGGCGGCACACTGGTGCTCAACACACAATTGGGGGATGACGCCTCGCCCACCGACAAGCTGGTGATCGACGGCGGCACAACGTCCGGCAATACCGCGCTGCGCATCGTCAACGCCGGCGGCAGCGGCGGCCAGACCACCTATGGCATTCGCGTGGTCGAAACCATCAACGGCGGCACCACCACGGCGGATGCGTTCCACCTGGACAGTGGCTCCACCGGCTACCGCGCCAGCGCCCGTACCGTGTCGCTCAACGGCTATGACTACAGCCTGGTGCGCGGCGGCAACGGTGCCGTGGCGCCCGACTGGTACCTGACCTCCGACTACACGCCGCCAGTGACGCCGCCCGATCCGGTCGATCCGATCAACCCGACCGACCCCGGCGATCCGACCGGTCCGGTGACCCCGCCGGACCCCGTTCTGCCGGGCGGTCCCGGCTTCAAGAACGTCTCGCCCGAAAGTGGCGCCTATGCCGGCAACCGGCTCGCCGCCACCCGGCTCTTCACCCACAGCCTGCATGACCGCGTGCCAGCCTATGCCGACGGCGACGCCGACGCCCGCCATGGCCGCGGCCTGTGGGCGCGCGTGCAGGGCCGCCATGACAGCGGCCTGCGCATGTCCGAGGGGCGTGTCGACGTCGACACCGACAGCGCGATGGTGCAACTGGGCGGCGACCTGCTGAAGGCGCCGCTGGGCCGGGAAGGCGCCCTCTATGCGGGCCTGATGGGCGGTTATGGCGACGCGCGCTCGCGTTCGGTATCGACCCTGATGCTGCCGGGCGCCACGCAGTCGACCCATGCCCGCGCCCGCGGCAAGGTTTCCGGCTATGCCGGTGGCGTCTACGGCACCTTCTATGCCAACGACCTCACCCGCCTGGGCGCCTACGCCGACACATGGATCCAGTACGGCCGCTACACCAACCAGGTCAGCAGCGAACTCGGGTCGGTGCGCTACCGCTCGAACGTCTGGAGCGCCTCGCTCGAAGGCGGCTATGCCCTCAAGCCCTTCGCCGCCGGGTCGGCGCTGGAAGCCCTGGTGATCGAACCGAACGCGCAACTGGTCTACAGCCGCTACCGCGCCCAGGACGCCACGCTGCAAGGCACCCGCATGCGCAGCGGCGACAACGGCAGCTGGCAGTCGCGCGTCGGCGTGCGGCTCTATCCGCAGGTCACGCCGCGGCCGGGCAAGAGCAGCGTTCGCCCGTTCCTGGAGACCAACTGGCTGCACCGCAGCGACGATCCGACCGTGCGCATGGGCAGCACCACGCTGCAGGCCCAACCCTCGCGCAACGCCCTCGAGCTGAAGGTGGGCGCGGAGGGCCGGGTGGGCAAGGCGGTGCAGGTGTCCGGCCACCTCTTTGGCCAGACGGGCAGCCACAGCCAGCACGGCTATGGCGGCATGTTGAATGTCAGCTATCGCTGGTGACCGCGTGCCGGGGCGGCCGACGTCAGAGTTCGGCCAGGGTCTGCCTGAGCGATACCGCCAGGGCGGTCAGCAACGCCCTCACCGCGTCGTTCAGGCCATCGACCACCAACCGGTCCTCGGCGCTTTCGGCCTGCTGGTACAGATCCATCGCCTGCACCGCGGCGAATCCGCCGCGCATGCGATGCAGCACGGCGCGCAGGTCGCGCGCGTTGCCATCGGCCTCGGCCTGTTCCATGCGCGCGAGGTCCTGGGTCATGGTTTCCAGGAACACCTCGCGGTACTTGCCGACGATGGGCGGCGCGGCGCGCGGGCTCGCGGCCTCGGCCGCGCCGGCCGTCGTCCGGGGCGCCGCCGGCTCGCCGCGAACGGCGCGCAGCTGGCTCCACAGCAGGCTCAGCTTGATCGGCTTGACCAGCCAGTTGCTCATGCCCGCCGCCTTGCAGCGGGCCTCTTCGTCCTTGAGCGCATTGGCCGTGACGCCGATGATGGGCACGGTCACGCCCTGCGCGCGCAACGCGCCGGCCAGTTCGTAGCCGTTCATGCGAGGCATGTTGACGTCGGTCAGCACCACGTCGAACGGCTCGATGTTCCATTGCGCCAGCGCCTCGGCGCCATCCGGCGCCAGCGTCACCTGGCAACCCAGTTGCTCCAGCTGATCGCACATCGTCACCTGGTTGATCGGGTTGTCCTCGGCCACCAGGATACGCAGGTTCAATGGCGCGTAGTGAGGCGTCGCCGTGTCCTTGGCGGTATCGGTATCGCCGCGCGCCCATCGCTCGAGCGCGAAGCCGATGCTGGACAGGTAGTGGCGGTCGGCGCGGTACAGCGCGGTGCCGCGCACGTCGCGGCCGCCGGCCGAGACCACCGGCCCCCGCCATTCGGTCGGCGCCGCCGCATCGCCGACGATGTGCACGTCGACCAGCACGCCGTCGCTGTCCTCGTCGCGCGCGATGACCGCCGGCGCGACGCTGGCCTGCGCGCCCCAATAGGCCAGCCACTGGCAGATGTTCTCGCTCAGCTCCTTGCGCGCGCTGCGCACGTAGACGCGCAATCCGTCCAACCGCGGCGACGGCCCGGGCGGAGGCTCGGCCGTATCCAGGTCGATGGCGATCGAAAAACTGCTGCCCAATCCCAATTCACTGGTCACTTGGATCGTACTCCCCATCAATTCGGCCAGGCGCGCGCAGATCGACAGACCGATGCCCGCGCCTCGCACCAGGTGCGATCCGCTATCGATCTGGTAGAACGGCTCGAACAGGCAGACCTGGTTTTCGGCGCTGATGCCGACGCCACTGTCGACCACCTGGAAATGCAGGCGGGCGCGGCCGTCCGGCAGGACCTCGGCGCGCAGCCGCGCCACCACATGGCCGGAATCGGTGAACTTGATGGCGTTGTTGACCAGGTTGTTGAGTATCTGCCGGATACGGCCGCCGTCGCCCACCACCCACGCCGGCGTCGAGGTATCGATACAGCTGTAGATGACCAGCCCCTTCTGTTCGGCCATGCCGGCATAGGAGGCGACGCAATGCTGCACCAGCTCGCGCGGATCGAAGCCGTCCATCTCGAGCCCCAGCTGGCCGGACTCGATCTTGGTGATGTCGAGGATGTCGCTGATCAACTGCTGCAGGATCACCGACGAGTCCTGAATGCGGTCGACATGCCGGCGCTGCTCGTCGTCCAGGTGGGTCAGCGACAGCACTTCGAGCGTGCCGAGCACGCCATACAGGGGCGTGCGGATTTCGTGGCTCATGGTGGCCAGGAAGGTCGACTTGGCCTCGTTGGCGCGGTCGGCCTGTTGCTTGGCCTGCGCCAGCGTGTGTTCCATTTCGGCGCGCGCGCTGATGTCGGCGAAAGCACACAGCACCACGTCCTGCTTCTTGTAGCGCGTGGGCGCAAAGGCCACGAACAGCGGCCGCCCCTCGTGGGTGCGGAAGGTCTCGATGGTGCCCGGCCTGGAGGCGCCCAGGACCTGGCGCAGCAGCTTGTTGGCTTCCGGCGAATCCCGCGGCTGCTCGCCCACGGCGATGCCCAGCCACTGGATGGCCAGCGCGTTGCCGAACACCACGCGGCCGTCGAGCCGCGACAGCACGCACAGCGCCACCGGCGCGGTATCGAGCACGGTGCGGTTGAACTCCTCGCTCTCGACCATGTCGAGGTGGGCGATTTCAGCCGGCTGGATGACGCGCCGGTTGTACCAGAGCAGGTAGACCGCGCCCGCCGCCAGGCCGAGCCCGAGCATCAGCAGGACCGTGATCGGCAGCCACATGTTGGCGCGGAAGAAGCTGCCGTAGTTCAGCTTGTAATAGCCGGTCCAGCTGCCCGTCCGATCGGCGATGCGCAGCACCAGCCCGTCGCCGCCGAAATGGAAGCCGGGCTGCCCGACCGCGGGCGGCGCGCCCTCGCCGATGAGTACGCCGGTGCCCTTGTGCTGCAACCAGAACTGGTCGTACAGCGGCTCGCGCAGGATCTGCTCTGAAATGCTGACCCGGCCGCGGCTCAGCAGCGACACGGCATAGACGCTGCGCCGCGCCGTGAGGGTGCCGTCGCGGGTGTTCAGCGGCAGCGTCACCGGCAGCATGCCGATCAGCATGTCGGGCAGGTCGGCGTCCCGCAGCCAGGTGACCCGCGGGCCCTCGCCATGGGAACGGTCTTCCGGATCGGCGCCGCCGGCCGCCCGCCCCACCGCGTCCACCACCGACAGGAAGGTCTGCCGCGTCAATGGCTCGAAGCCGGACACCGTGGAGATGGCCGGCACGCTCAGGCTGAGCTGCTGGCTCGGCGAAATGATGAACAGCGGCGCCGCCGGATACACCGAGGCGGCCCAGCGGGTGGAATAGAAGTCGGACAGGTAGCCGCCGATGCCGGTGAAGACGCCGTCGACCACCGGGCAGGCATCGGGGCTCTGGCACAACAGCGAAAACGGCATCGCGGCGATGGCGTGCTGGCCGTCGAAGAACTCCCCGGCGGCCCGGTCGAAGCCTGGCGTTTCCCTGACGGGCGTGGCCGTCACCAGCCGCCGGCCATCGGGGTTCAAGCCCTGGGCGTGCAGGCTCTGCAACACGGTCTCGTGGGCGTGGATATAGCCGACCAGCACGGAGAAGTCGATGCGCAGCTTTTCCTCTTCCTGCTGCAGGATGCGCTGGGCGCCCCAATACAGCACCCCGCCGAGCACCAGCAGCAGGGGCAGCACGCCGAACAGCGCGATGTTCAACCGACGGGAAGCGCGTATGACTTTTATTAGCGGCGTATCCAGTTTCATAGGAGCATCGAGCGGGGACGAACGAGAGTCGAACGGGGAGCGAAAGAGCGTCAGGCCGGCTTCTGGCGGCCGCGGTCGGACTGCCCGGTGATTTCAGTGCCCACGGGCGCCGTGGCGGCGGCGCGCCGCCGGTTGGCCATGGACGGCGCCCGCCAGTTCGGCGGGCGTGGGCTCGTTGTCCAGCAATTCGTTGAACGCCGCCAGGTCGACGGCTGCCGAGATCAGGAAGCCCTGCACGCAATCGCAGCCGATCTGGCGCAGGAATTGCAGGTCTTCCATGGTCTCGACCCCCTCGGCGGTGACCTGCAACCCCAATTGCCGCCCGAGCTGCACCGATGACACCAGCGCGGCCGCCCGGACCTCGTCCTTGGTGGCCCCATGGACGAAAGCGCGGTCGATCTTCAGTTCGGTAAACGGCGTGGAGATGAGGCTGTACATCGAACTATAGCCCTTGCCAAAATCATCCTGCGACAAGCCGAATCCCTTCAGCCGCAAGCGGCTGGCGCCCATGTAGTAATTGCCGGGCGCCACCGTCATGTCGTCTTCCAGGAGTTCGAATGTTACGTCTTCGGCCGGAATGCCGCCATGGGTGACAAGGCGGTGCAGTTCGTCGGGCAGTTGCGGGCGATCCAGCAGGCTGACCGGCAGGTTGATCGACACCGGGACGCGGAAGCCGCGCCGGCGCCAGATGCGATAGGCGGCCAGGCTGTCTTCCAGCATGCGCGTCAGCAGCTCGTAGTCCAGCCCGTACTCGCGCAGCGTGCGCAGGAACGAGCCCGGCAGCATCAGGCCCAGCCCGCGATGCCGCCAGCGCACCAGCGCCTCGGCGCCGACGATGGTGCCGGAGGACAGGGATTTCTTGGGCTGGAACCAGGCCTGGATGCTGCCATCGCGCAAGGCGGATTCGACACTGGCCCGGTCCAACAGGCCTTCGGTGTCGCCGCGATGGGCCTGCGGCTCCTGGGCATCGTCGGGCGCGCGACGCCGCAGGCGGTCCGCCAGGCTGGCGATCTGCTCGCCGGTGACGGGTTTGACGAAGGTGCCGAGCATCGAGAAGCCGTTTTCCTTGGCCATCAGCCCGACGCTGTTGGCCATGCGCCGCGAACAAGCGGTGACGACGGCAAGGATGGGCCGCAGGTTCAGGCGCGCCAGTTCATGGATGAACTGCACGCCGTCCATGCCGGGCATGCTGATGTCCATGAGCACCAGGTGGTAGCCTTCGGCGCTGATGCGGTCGAGCGCGGCGCCGGCGCTTTCGACGGTATCCACATGCCCGAAGCCGGCCTGTTGCAGCATGTCCTTGAGATGCAGGCATTGCAACGCGTGGTCGTCCAGGACAAGCACTTTGTAATCGGAGAGCTGTTTCACTTCATATCCTTTGCGATGCCGTGCAGGGTCTGGGCCAGGACCATGAAGGGCAGGGGCTTGCACAACACCTGGGTCATGCCCGCGGCCACTCCGCGCTGCGCGATCTCGGCGGCCGAACTGGAAGTCAGGCCGATGAGGGGGCCGTCGTAGCCGCCCTCGCGCAGCGCCCGCGCCAGTTCGTAGCCGTTGACCACGGGCATGTTCAGGTCGGTCAGGGCCAGGTCGAACCGTTCGCCGCGCCAGCGTTGCAGGGCCTCTTCGCCATTGCCGGCCAGCGTCACGGCGCATCCGAGATGCTCGAGTTGCTCGCGCAGGATCAATTGGTTGATGACGTTGTCCTCGACGACCAGGATGCGCAGGTCGAGCGGCCCCTGTTTGGCGCCGTCGGCCCCCAGCGCGCCGGGTTCGACGCCGTCCTGCGCCATCTGTACGGCGCGGCAGATGCTGACCGGGTTGAATGCGCTGGCCACGCCGGCGCCGCCGGTGGCGGCCATGAAGGCGCCCTGGCCGGCGCCGGGCGCCAGCACCCGCACCCGCTGGTGTTTCCAGCGCGGTTCGGGCACCGCCGGCGGCCAGGTCTGCACCAGCACCGCGCCATCGGGTTCGACGCCGTCCGCCTGCCTGCGATAGGGCAAGGCGTTGGCGCCGCAGGCGGCCAGCCAGCCGCGCACGTTGTCGACCACCTCCGGCACCGCGCCGTCCACGTATACCGGTCGTGGCTGCAGGGTGAGAGGCGGCGCCGCCGCCTGTTCGTCGGTGTCCAGGGTCAGCGAGAACAGGATGCTGGTCCCCAGGCCTTCCTCGCTGACGACCGACAGCGAGCCGCCCATCAGGTCGGACAGGCGCCGGCAGATCGTCAGCCCCAGGCCGGTGCCGGCAACATCGCAATCCTGCGCCGCGGGCGCGCGGAAATAAGGCTCGAACAGCCGCGCGCGGTGGGTTTCACAAATGCCGGGGCCGGTATCGGCCACCTGGAAGCGCAGATGCGTGCGTCCCGGCCCCTCGGCGGTGGCGCTGGCGCGCAGCACGACCCGTCCGGCTTCGGTGAACTTGACGGCGTTGCTGACCAGGTTGTTGAGGATCTGCAGGATGCGGATCGAGTCGCCCAGCGCCGAGGCCGGCATGCCGACCTCGGTGATGGCGTAGACGTCCAGGCCCTTGGCGCGAGCGCGCGCCGCGTAATTGGCCACCACCTGCTCGACCAGGTCCGCCGGCGAGAAGGCGCTGATTTCGAGCTCTTCATGGCCGGCCTCGATGCGCGACAGGTCGAGCGTGCCGTTGATGGTGCGCAGCAGGGTCGACGAAGACTGCTGGATGGTGTTCAGGTACTGTTCCTGCTGTCCGGTCAGGCCGGTCAGGGCCAGCAGTTCCAGCGTGCCCAGGATGCCGTACAGCGGCGTGCGGATTTCGTGGCTGATGGTGGCAAAGAACATGGCCTTGGATTCGCTGGCGCGATCGGTGGCCAGCTTGGCCTGGCGCAAGGCATGCTCGACCTTCTTCTGCGCGGTGATGTCGCTGATGCCGCACAGCACGACGTCCTCGGATTGATAGGTGGTGGCGGCGAACGCCACGTAGGCGCTGCGGCCGTCCTTGAGGGTGTATTCGCCGCCGCCGGTTTCGATGCCGGCCCCCAGCAGGGCCTGGCGCCAGTGGTCCTGTTCGCCAAGCCATTGCCGCGCCGCCGCGTTCGACAGCAGCAGTTCGCCATCCTTGCGCCGCAGCAGGCACAACCCCACCGGCGCCACGTCGACGATCTTGCGGTTCAGCGCCACACTGTCGACCAGGGCCTCGTACTGCCGCAGCGCGGGTTTCACCAACCGGTTGCGGATGTGGCGCACCGCCAGCAGCACGATGACGATCAGCAACGCCGCCACCGCGCCGGCGGTCCAGAACGCCACGGCGCCATCTTCGAGCAGGTCGCCGATGGGCACGTAGTACGCCAGCCGCCAGCCCGCCTCGCCGACCGACTTGACCAGCACCAGCGTCTGCGGCCACCAACTTTCGCCGCGCAGCCGGAACGAATCGCTCGACAGGTAGGCGGGCGTTTCCTCGACCCGCGGCGGCAGCGTGCCGCCATGCAGCGCCATGGCGCCGTTGCCGTCGTACAGGGCATAGCCGGCGCCGCCGCTGGCGCATTCGGTTTCGCCGACGACCGCGCCCAGGCCGCCGACCTCGAGTCCGATCCAGGTGCGTTCATCGCCGGTGACGTCGGCCGGGGTATAGAGGAATAGGCGATTGGCCTCGTCCATGGGCGGGCGCAGCCAGACGATCGGATTGCGGCCGTCGGGCCCCGGTTGCGCGCTGCGCAGCCGCAACGCCTGCGCCAGCCAGCGCGCGGTGGCGTCGGACATGGGCGTGGCGCCGGCGTCGGACCGCAGCGACAGGCGCGTGACCGTGGCATTGGCGGGCGAGGCATAGACGACGTGCGCGCGCAATTGCGCCACGTTGGCGCGGTCGCGCGGCGTCAGGATCAGCGCCCATTCATAGGTGCCACCGGCATCGACCAGCGGCGCCACGCTGATCTGGCCGGTGGCGCCGAAGGTCCGGGGAGTATCGGCGACCGACATGCGGTCGGTGTTGCGCACCGCCGAGGCGGCCACCGAACGCAACAGCGACTCGCGCTGGTCGAAATACAGCTGCGCGTTGTAGGCGCCGGCGTTCATGCGGCGGCGGTATTTGGAGACTTCGCCGGTAAACGCGCCATAGGCGTACAGCGCCGTTCCCACCAGGATGCAAGCCGCGAGCGCCACGGCAAACATGTGCAGAAGAAGCATAGGCAGGCCTGGGGCCGCCGCCGTCAATGCTTCCCGGGAACGGGGATTCAAGATCATGCGTCGATCATAGATTTCCGCTTTGGCGGCCAAGCCAAGAATATTCTCAAAGCGTGGGAGAGGACCCGCCCCCGGCACGCGCCGCGCCGCCCCGCCTTGTTTCGGCCCGGGGAAAGCCCGCCGCGCCAGCGCCCTGGGCCACGTCGCAATCGCCTCCCCCCTGGCGATCCGCCCGGTCCGGCCCGCGGCCCCGTCGCCGTGGTTTTTCGCTCGCTACATGTAACAAAATCAAATAAATCAATTCAGAACAGCCCATCGCCCACCGGCATCGCCAGCCCGGCCAGCGCCCCTTCGCCCGCGCCTCGCCCTATGACGGCCCCCCGCTTTTGCCGAACCTTCCCCGGTGGCAACCCCGGGAAAATGGGTGGAACAATCCGGCGCACCGGGCGGCGGATGTGGAATGCGCGCCACACCCCCTCTCGCCATGGGCGCGACGCGCTGGCATCATGCGGCGCGTAGGGCACCTGTCGAGCATCTGAACAAGGAAAACAAACGTGCGATTCAGTTTTTTCAAGGCCCTGCTGGCCTGCCTGTGCGGCGCCGTGCTGAGCGCCTGCACCACCTGGGACGTGGCGATGATGCGTCACAAGGGCAAGCCCGTGAATGACATCGTGGCCGATTGGGGCGTGCCCGACCGCGTCTATGCCAGCGAAGACCTGCCGATCGGGCAACTGGTCTACATGTGGCAGACCTCCGGCGAAGTCTCCTGGGACGAGGCCGTCGGCACCTTCTACGTGCCTCCGCCCGGCGGCGTCAGCTACGGTTTCGGCAACAACACCGGCACCATCTACCAGCGGCGCACGGGCGTCGCCAGCTGCTACACCATGCTGCACGTCGACGAGAAGGGCATCGTCGTCGGCGGCGAACTCGTCAACAACGGCACGACCTGCAAGATGTGGTGACGGCGGCGCCACGCGGATCGCCCAAGCGCCCCGCCGGCCGGCCTCTCCTCGGACAACCCGCAAGAGACTTCCTGATGATGAACATGAAAGCCACCCACGCCCTAGTCGTTCCCCTGCTCGCCCTGACCCTGCTGGCCGGGCCGGCCCTTGCCGCCGAAAAGAAACCCACCGCGGGCGACATTTCGCGCGCCATCGCCTATGCCGACGTGATGCGCGCCTTCGCCTACAGCAAGCAGGCCACCGAGTTCAAGGAACGCTTCGACAAGATCGGCCCCGGCCCGGACGGACTGGAAGCCATGACCAATGCGGCCAACCTCATGACACTGGCCAACCAGGCCATGCGCGCGGCCTGCGCGCGCGAACCGCATTACGTGGAAAAAGGCATCGAGGCCTTCCGCTGCAGCAAGATCAAGTAGGCGGCCCGACCCGGCAGGGTCGAGGCCGCGCACCAGGCCCCGAACCAGGGCTGCCGCGGATCAAGGCAGGCAGGCGAGGCCGACGACCGGCAGGCCCGCCATAACCCCGCAGGACTCACGTTCCGCGGGGTTTTTTGCGCCTGGACAGGACGGACGGCATCGTCGCGATGCGACGGGCGCGTGCGCGAACGCGATCTTTGTGTCCTACCTTTCGTGCATAGCGGTTCTATGTCGTCGTCTTTGGAAATATAGTCGAGCCAAAATCTTCGGCAGCGTTCCTCCTCATGTCCTCCCGCCTTCTGCCCGGCGCCCGATGGGCGAGCGTGGCGATCTTCTTCGCCAGTGTGTTTTCCGTAGTGCCCGGCACGGTTCATGGCGCGCCTGACGCACTGCTCATCAGCACCCAGGGCGCCAACGGCGCGCCCGCCTGTATGCTCTGCCACGGCGCCCACGGAGAAGGCAACCAGGTCTCCGGCTTTCCCCGATTGGCAGGCGCTGGCGCGGCCTATCTGCAGGAACAGCTTGAGGCCATCGCCAACGGCTCGCGCGTCAGTCCCGTCATGACAACCATCGCCAAGACACTGGAACCGGCGCAACGCGAGGCCGTGGCGCGGTTCTACGCCGCGCTGCCCTCCCCCCTGGACACCGACCGCCTGGCCGCCACGGCGCTGCAGTCTCCCAAACCCGCCGACGTGGGCGCCTGGCTCGCCATTCGTGGCGCCTGGGACAGGAACATACCCGCCTGCAACCAGTGCCACGGCCCCGGCGGCATCGGGGTGGGCGATCATTTCCCAAGCCTGGCGGGCCAGCCCGCCGCCTACCTCGCCGAACAGTTGCGCCTCTGGCGTGAAAACCAACGTCCGCCCGGCCCGCTGGGCTTGATGGCGGCGGTCGCCACGCGCCTGACAGACGCCGAGATCACCGCGGTGTCCGCCTACTACGCCGGCCTGCCCAGGACCGCCGACCCGCTCGCCACGCAAGCCGGCACCGCCGCGAAGGCCAAGCCATGATCCCGCCCTCCTCCCGCCTGCGCCCGCTGCAGGTTGCCGTCCTTGCGCTGCTGGCCATCAGCGCGATTGTCCTGGCCACCGCGATTCGCAACGCGCGCCCGACGTTTCCCACGACTGCCCTTCCTCGCCCGCCAGCCGATGCGCCCGCCGATCGGACGTCAACCGTTGGCCCTGCGGCCGCCGCGCCGCGGCCCGATACCCGCCCCGCTTTCACGCCGCCATCAGCCGCCTCGCTGCCGGACACGGCATTCGGCAAGACCGTGCGCCAGGGCGAGCAGATCTTCCTTCATACGCCGCAGAACGCTCCCCAGTTCGCGGGCAACAACCTGAATTGCTCCAGTTGCCACCTGGACGCCGGCCGCCGCCCCGACGCCGCGCCCATGTGGGCAGCCTACGTGATGTATCCGGCCTATCGCGCCAAGAACGGCCACGTCAATACGCTCGCCGAACGACTGCAGGGTTGTTTCCGTTTCAGCATGAACGGCAAGCCACCCGCGGCCGACGATCCGGTCCTGGTCGCCCTGCAGACCTACATGTTCTGGCTCGCCGACAAGGCGCCCACCGGCGTGCCGCTCAAGGGCCACGGCTATCCGAAGCTGGCGCCGCCGCCGCAGAAGGCCGACTACCTGCGGGGCAGCCAGGTCTACGTCCGGAACTGCGCCGTCTGCCATGGCGACGAAGGCCAGGGTCAGAAGAATGGCGAACACTGGGTCTTCCCGGCCTTGTGGGGGCCCGATTCCTTCAACTGGGGCGCCGGCATGCATCAGCTCAAGAACGCCGCGGGCTTCATCAAGGTCAACATGCCGTTGGGCCGCGGCGGCCTGCTGAGCGACCAGGAAGCCTGGGACGTGGCCTACTTCATGAATGCGCATGAACGCCCGCAAGATCCGCGCTACACCGAGTCCGTGGCCAAGACCCGCGCCAAATACCACGATTCCGAGGATTCGCTGTACGGCCTCGAAGTCAATGGCCACCTGCTTGGCAGCGAGGCGCCGCCGTCCGGAGGCAGGCTGGCGCAGGGCACCGGGCGCTGAGGCCGGATGTCATCGGCCATTGACGATGGAGTCCCAGCCGGCACCGCCACCACATGCGACACCGATCCATTTTCGCGCAGCCCCCGAGCCTGTCCGACGCCGACCGGCGACTGCGCCGGCACGCGTTGCTGCGTCTGTCGCTGGCGTGGCTGGCGATGATGCAGGTGATGATGCTTGCGTGGCCCGGCTACTTGCGCCATGACGGCATCCCCAGGGACGCCCTGGAAACGCTGGACTGGGCCATCGTGCTGATGAACTGGGCCAGCCTGGCCCTGACCTTGCCGGTGGTGCTGTATTCGGCCTGGCCGATCTGGCGCCACGCCGGCGCCAACCTGCGCCAGGGCCGCGCCGGCATGGACGTGCCGGTGGCGCTGGGTATCGTCGCCGCCTTCGTCCCCAGCGTGCATGCCACCTATACGGGCCGCGGCGAGGTGTACTTCGATTCGGTCACCATGTTCGTCGCCTTCCTGCTGACTGCGCGCTACCTGGAACTGTGCGCCCGGCAGTCGTTCGGCGGCCCGACGGGCAGCCAACGGCATGCCCGGGTCGAGGCGCAGCGCCTGCTGCTGGGCGCCAGCGCAGACCGGCTGGCCTCGCGCTTCGTCATGGCGCAGGTGGCGCTGGCGCTGGCCGCGGCGGCCGCCTGGGCCTATATCGATCCGACCCGCAGCCTTCCCGTCATGGTGGCGCTGCTGGTGATGAGTTGTCCCTGCGCCATGTCGATGGCGGTGCCCACCGCCATGGCGTCGGCCCATTCGGCGCTGGCGGCCCATCCGTCGATGTCCGAAGCGGCGCTGGACACGCTGCTGGCCCAGGCGCAGCGCAAGGCGCGCCAGAGCCTGCACGCTGCGCTGGCCTGGCATCTGCTGGTGACGCCGCTGGCGTTGGCTGGCTGGGTCACGCCCTGGCTGGCGGCGATCACCATGCTGGTGTCGTCGTTGGCGGTGGCATGCAACGCGTGGCGGTGGGCCCGCCGCGATTGGTCCGCTGATCTGGCATGCGCCGAAGCGCCGGGGTCCGCCCCATGATCATTCTCTACCTGCTGCTGCCGCTGTCCCTGCTGTTCGTGCTGGTCATCGGCGTGTCGTTGTGGTGGGCGGTATTCAGCGGCCAGTACGACGACACTGACAACGCCGGCGCCGCCATCCTGCGCGACGACGACAGCGGACCGACGGTTCGCGGATGATTCGGATCGAATCCCATATTCATATCGACCCTCATCATTGAAACTTGAGGCTGTTGTTTAAAAAAAGGGGGTGGTAATGGACCATTACTCCGCCATCGCGAGCAAGTCCGACACCTTCAACTACCGTATCGTCCGGCAGTTCGCATTGATCACCGTGTTCTGGGGCATCGTCGGCATGACCGTGGGTGTTTTTCTCGCCGCGCAGCTGATCTGGCCTCAGTTGAATTTCGACACCGCCTGGCTCAGCTACGGCCGCCTGCGCCCGCTGCACACCAACGCCGTGATCTTCGCCTTCGGCGGCAGCGCGCTGTTCGCGACCTCGTACTACGTGGTCCAGCGCACCTGTCAGGCCCGCCTTTTCTGTGACTGGCTGGCCGCCTTCACGTTCTGGGGCTGGCAGGTCGTCATCGTCGGCGCCGTCATCACCCTGCCGCTGGGCTACACCAGCAGCAAGGAATACGCCGAACTCGAATGGCCCATCGACATCCTGATCACGCTGGTCTGGGTGGCCTACGCCATCGTGTTCTTCGGCACCATCGTCAAGCGCCGCGCCAAGCACATCTACGTGGCGAACTGGTTCTTCGGCTCGTACATCCTGACCATCGCCATCCTGCACATCTTCAACAACATCGAGATGCCGGTGACGCTGTGGAAGTCGTACTCCGCCTATGCCGGCGTGCAGGATGCCATGGTGCAGTGGTGGTACGGCCACAACGCGGTGGGCTTCTTCCTGACCACCAGCTTCCTGGGCATGATGTACTACTTCGTGCCCAAGCAGGCCGGCCGTCCCATCTATTCGTATCGCCTGTCGATCGTCCACTTCTGGGCGCTGGCCTTCACCTACATGTGGGCCGGTCCCCATCACCTGCTGTACACCTCGCTGCCCGACTGGACCCAGTCGCTGGGCATGACGTTCTCGCTGATCCTGCTGGCGCCGTCGTGGGGCGGCATGATCAACGGCATCATGACGCTGCAGGGCGCCTGGTACAAGCTGCGCACCGATCCGATCCTGAAGTTCATGGTGACGGCGCTGTCGTTCTACGGCATGGCCACGTTCGAAGGCTCGATGATGGCGATCCGCACCGTGAACGCGCTGTCGCACTACACCGACTGGACCATCGGCCACGTGCACTCGGGCGCGCTGGGCTGGGTCGCGATGATCTCGTTCGGCTCGCTCTACTACCTGATCCCGCGCCTGTATGGCCGCGAAAAGATGCACAGCGTCAAGGCCATCGAACTGCACTTCTGGGTCGCCACCATCGGCGTGGTGCTGTACATCGCCGCGATGTGGATCGCCGGGGTGCAGCAGGGCCTGATGTGGCGCGACACGGCGGCCGACGGCACGCTGGTGTACAGCTTCGTCGAAGAGCTCAAGACGCGGGTGCCGTATTACCTGATTCGTCTGTTGGGCGGCACGCTCTACTTGTCGGGTATCTGGATCATGGCCTGGAACGTGTGGAAGACGGTGAGCGGCGCGAAGGCGGTCAACCCCGCCATTCCGCCGGACACCGCCCACGCCGTCGGCGCGCCGGCCACCGCTTGACGAGGACATCATGGCCAACAAGCAACAAGGTTTTTTCTCCCACCAGACGCTCGAAAAGAACATCGGCTGGATGATCATCGCCAGCATCCTGGTGGTGTCGTTCGCCGGCCTGGTGCAGATCGTGCCGCTGTTTTTCCAGCACAGCACCACGCAGCCGGTGGCGGGGGTCGAACCCTACAGCCCGCTGCGCCTGATGGGGCGCGACGTCTACATCCGCGAAGGCTGTGTGGGCTGCCACTCGCAGCAGATTCGTGTATTGGCGGCCGAAGTGCAACGTTACGGCCCCTACTCGCTGGCCGCGGAGTCCATGTACGACCATCCCTTCCTGTGGGGTTCCAAGCGCACTGGCCCGGATCTGGCGCGCGTGGGCGAACGCTACTCCGACGAGTGGCATCGCATCCACCTTCGCAACCCGCGCCTGGTGGTGCCCGAGTCCAACATGCCGGCCTATCCCTGGCTGGAAAAGACGGTGATCACCGGCCAGAACGTCGAGCAGCGCATGCGCGCGCTGCGGGCCCTGGGCGTGCCGTATACCGACGAAGAGATCGCCGCCGCGCCCAAGGCCATCGAAGGCAAGACCGAAGAGGACGCGCTGGTGGCCTACCTGCAAGGACTGGGCGTGGGCGTGCGCAAGGCGCAGCAGGCCAAGAAGGCCGAAGAAGCCCGGAAGGCCGAAGAAGCCAGGAAGGCGGCGCAGCCCGCTGCCGCCGCGCAACCCGCGGCCACGGGAGGTTGATCATGGCTTACTTGAGCGCAATCGTCACCGCCATCTCGATGGCAACCTTTTTCGGCATCGTCTGGTGGGCCTGCTCGCGCGGCCGCCAGGGCGCCAACAACGAATCGGCGATGCTGCCGTTCGCGCTGCCCGATGAATTCGGGCCGGCACAACAAGACGGAGCGGATCAGCCATGAGCGATTTCGTCAGCGGCTTCTGGGGCTACTTCATCTCCATCGTCGCGGTCGGCGGCGTGGTGTTCTGCGTGACGCTGCTGTACTCGCAACGCCGCTGGCTCGGCGCCAAGCCGGCCGGCGGCCAGGCGGACGACACCGGCCATGTCTGGGATGGCGACCTGACCGAACTGAACAACCCGGTGCCTGGCTGGTGGACCTGGATGTTCCTGTTGGCGTGCGCGGTCGCGCTGGGCTACCTGTTCCTGATGCCGGGCCTGGGAACATACCAAGGCCTGCTGGGCTACAGCAGCGCCGACGAAGTGGCGCGGCAGCAGGCCAGGATGGCCGAGGCCGTGCGCCCGATCTATGCGCGCTTCGAGACCATGACGGTGCCGCAGATCGCCGCGGACGCGGGCGCCCGGGAGATCGGCCAGCGCCTGTTCCTGAACACCTGCGCGCAATGCCACGGCTCCGACGCCAAGGGCGGGCCCAGCTTTCCCAATCTGGCCGACAAGGACTGGCTGTATGGCGGCTCGCCCGACACCATCATGCAGACCATCACTTATGGCCGCGTCGGCGTGATGCCGGCCTGGAAAGCCGCCATCGCCCCCAAGGCTGCCGGCGACATCGCGCAATACGTGCGGTCGCTGTCGGGGCTGGACGCGGATCCGGAGCGGGTATTGCGTGGCCAGCGCGGCTATCAGACCTACTGCATTGCCTGTCACGGTGTCGATGGCAAGGGCAACCAGGTCCTGGGCGCGCCGAATCTGACCGACGAAGTCTGGCTTTACGGCAGTTCGGAAGCGTCCATCGTCAAGACCATCCTGGATGGCCGCGAAAATCACATGCCGGCGCACGGCGACATCCTGACGCCGGTGCAGATCAAGCTCCTGACGGCCTGGGTCTGGGGCCTGTCGAACAAGCCCGACGCGCAGGCGCAGCCGGCCGCGCCCGCCGGCCCGGCCGACTAGGCCTCGCCCCATGGATGATGGGTCAACCGCAAGCGTCAGCAGCTCGCCTGGCGGCGACCCGCCACCCTGGCGGCCGCACGTGCGGCCGCCCCGGCCCGGGCAGGAGACGCTGGAGCAGACCCTGGCCGGCGTGCGCAGCAAGATCTATCCGCGCTCGGTCAGCGGCATCTTCGCGCGCTGGCGCATTGCCTTCGTCTTTCTCACGCAGCTGATCTTCTACGGCCTGCCCTGGCTGCAATGGAACGGCCGCCAGGCCGTGCTGTTCGACCTGGGTGCGCGCAAGTTCTACCTGTTCGGCCTGGTGCTGTGGCCCCAGGACGTGGTCTACCTGGCGGTGCTGCTGGTGATCTCGGCGCTAGCGCTGTTCCTGTTCACCGCCGTGGCCGGACGGTTGTTCTGCGGCTACGCCTGTCCGCAGACGGTCTACACCGAGATCTTCATGTGGATCGAGCGCAAGGTCGAAGGCGACCGCGTCGCCCGCATCCGCCTGGACGAGTCGCCCTGGACCTGGCGCAAGGCGCGCCTGAAGGTCACCAAGCACTTCCTGTGGATCGCGCTGGCCTGGTGGACCGGCTCGACCTTCATCGGCTACTTCGCGCCGATCCGCGAACTGGGCCACGAGCTGTTCGCGCTGCAGCTGGGGCCGTAGCAATGGTTCTGGATGGTGTTCTACGGTTTCGCCACCTGGGGCAACGCCGGCTTCATGCGCGAGTCGGTGTGCAAGTACATGTGCCCGTACGCGCGTTTCCAGAGCGTGATGGTCGATCCCGACACCTTCGTGGTGACCTACGACAAGCGTCGCGGCGATCCGCGCGGCGGCCGTTCGCGCAAGGTCGACCACAAGGCCGCGGGGCTGGGCGACTGCGTCGATTGCAGCCTGTGCGTGCAGGTGTGCCCGACAGGCATCGACATCCGCGACGGGCTGCAATACATGTGCATCGGCTGCGGCGCCTGTATCGACGCCTGCGAGCAGGTGATGGACAAGATGCAGTACCCGTCCGGGCTGATCCGCTACACCTCGGAGCGGGCGATGCTGGAAGGGCTGTCGACCCGGAGCGCGCGCTCGCACCTGCTGCGCCCGCGCGTGCTGATCTACGGCACGCTGATCCTGGGGCTGGCGGTGGCATTCGTGGTGTCGCTGACGCTGCGCAACCCGCTGCGGGTGGACGTGATCCGCGATCGCGGCGTGCTGGGGCGCGAGGTGGCCGGCGGCATGATCGAGAACGTGTATCGGCTGCAGATCATCAACACCTCGGACTCGCCGCTGCGTTTACGGCTGTCGGCCGACGGCATGCCCGGACTGGCGGTGCGCGCCGGGCAGGGCGAGTCGGACGTGGTGGATGTCGAGGCGGCGGCCAACAAGCTGGTGCCGATGGTGATCCGCGCGCCGGCCGGGGCCGAGCCGGGCGCGCACCCGATCACGCTGCGGGCCCGCGCCCACGATCAAGAGAACCGGCCGGTCGAAACCGACGAAGCCGCGAGTTTTTATGTCCCCGAGTGATTCCGAACCAAGGATGCCGACGATGAATACCGCCCCTGTTGCCGTGCCACCGATGGCCAAGCCCTGGTACCGCGAACCCTGGCCGTGGTTCCTGATGGCCGGGCCGTTCCTGGCGGTGGTCGGTTGCGCCATCACGATCTACCTGGCCTTTACGTACTTCGGCAACCAGCCGATCCAGGAAGGCGTGGTCACGCGCGGGCTGGTGATCGAGCAGGTCGATGCGGCATCCTCGCCGCCGGCGCAGGACAGTTTGTAGTTCTTCGGGCCGGGGCCGTGCCAGCGCCTTGGGGTGCGGAGGTATCTGCGAAGATGCCCAAGAACAGGAACGCCAAAGAAAAAACCCGCGGAACTTGCGTTCTGCGGGTTTCTTACCAGCCTGGCAGGCCAGGCTGGAAATCTGGTGGAGATGGTGTCATTACAACAATCATCACAACCCATTGAAAAAACACAACAATAAATCAAATTGGAATATAAATACCCGAAAAAATACCCGTAAATACAGTGTTAGCTGCGAGCAGGCGATGCCCTGACAAAGCCTTAATTACGCCCGAACGCGCCTCCTAGAGATCAAGGCCTCTATGCGCGGGCGATCACCTGGCATACAAGCCGTACAATATGTATCAATTTCTTGTAATTTTAGGTTCCTAAGCTGCCCCCTTGCGCTGTTGGACCGCGCACGGGGCCATATGAATCAGCCATCGAGGCCAGGAAACGTGGAGAACGGATCAAGCATGATCGAAGCACTCATTGCAGGGGGAGTCGCAAATAAGACGATTGACGCGATTTGCGCAAAACTGGCGTCATATGGGGCCAAAAAGTACAGACAATACCAAGCGGCAAAGGTAGTCCCTGACCTGTTCGAACGTATCCAGCAGCTGGACACGGTACAGACGCTTTTTCACGATACCCCCGTGTCGTTGTCCTCGTTCTACTATCCTTCCTCGATCCTCCACAGTGCAACGACTGAGGTCAACCGCCTACGCACTGCAGCCGACGTCGCATCGCTCAAGAACGCGGTTATCACAGGCACAATGGGACAGGGCAAATCCATGCTGATGCGGTGGATTTGTTTGTTGGAAGCCAAAGAGGGAAAAAAAATTCCTGTGTTCATCGAACTTCGAAAGATCGATGAGAGCACCACCATTCTGGACCTACTTGTGCAGGCGCTTTGCTTGCTGGGCTTCAGAGATATCGACCTCCCCACAGTGAGGTACATGTTGGAAGAGGGCTTTCTTAGCATATATGCGGACGGATTCGATGAAGTAAGGCGAGAGTTTGCCCTCCGGACTCAGGGAGAACTTCATAGCCTTACAGTGGAGTATCGAGCCACGCGTTGGGTGATTTCGACTCGACGCGGTAGCCTGTCAAATCATCTTCATGCCATCCCAAGGTTCTCCATATATGAACTGATGCCGCTTGGCGAGGCGGATCTAAAGCCCTTCCTGGAACGAGTTTTAGGGGATGCAGAACAGCGAGAAAGCCTGCTTTCTCAGTTGGCACACACGACCACTAGTATCAAGGGTTTGCTAACCACGCCATTGATGGTAACGCTGCTTGCGGTTCTTTTTAAACGGAGCAACGGAATTCCCGCCAGCATTCACGACTTCTACCTGCAACTTTTTCAAGTTGCAGCCTGGCACCACGACGCATTGAAGCCCTCCTATGTAAGGGAGAGGGCGACCTCATTAAGCACGAGTGAGCTTCAAGACGTCTTCGAGACTTTTACCTTCCTATCCAAGGACCATGGGGTGTCCCTGAGCGACACGCAGTTCAATTCCTGTGCCAGAAAAAGTGCGACGCTCACAAAAAAAGAGTTCGGGCCGGATGGGCTCCGCACCGAACTGACAGAGGGCGTGTGCTTAATGAGCAGGGACGGTCTAAAGACCGCGTTTGTCCATCGGGGGATACAGGAATTTTTCGCAGCATCTTTTATACGGTCTCAGACTGATGGAGAGGTTGTCGCAAAAATATACGCACAGATGCGCGGCAATAAGCTCTCGCAATGGATCCAGGAGCTTTCATTTCTCCAGCACATTGACCAAATCCGATACCTAAAGTACTTGTTTCTGCCGGGGGCCGACGAGTCACTCATGTTCATCGACTACGCGCAGGAAAGTCGTACTAAGGTCAGCAAGGCCAACGTAGTACGCGCGCTTAAGGATATTTTTCATGGCGTATATATCGCCGATTCGCGCAATGCTGAGAAATTCCGCTGGATATTCGTGTTGAACTCGGATTGCCCTTACTACAACCTCACTTCCGATCATCTGTTTGCAAGCCCAGACGATCCGATGATTGCCATGTCTCAAGACGCTAGAGAACGCGTATTCGTTGACGGGGACGGCGGCCGTCTGATGTCAATAACATCTTTCATTCGGGCACAGCCCTCCTTTTTTTCTGACTACCTACGCAGATTTCGGCAGCGAGCCAACTCACTTTACAAGGCTCGGGCTGAAAGTACCCGCGAAATCGAAGCCCGGAAAAATGACTTGAGTTCCATTCTCTTCGGCAATTGACCGCTGATGTCTATCTGGGTTCGCATTCTCCATGCGTCTGTGCTGCGTCGTAATGCGTCGCCTGGCGAGGCCCCAAATCAGCCCACAGAGGCGCTTAAAGCCTGGTGGCAGAGGGTGACGCAGGGGTGAGTCTTTTCTTGCCGATTTAGCGGGCAGGCGTGGAGGGGGGAAGACTGCGCGCCAGAGGTGGTGACGGGTCGGATTACTGTATATTTATACAGTACTTTGAGGTGCCCATCATGACCCTGCTCGACCGTCCCCCACCTACGCCCATGCCTGCGACGCGCATACGCGAGCTGTACGCCCGCAACCCCACCACCGAGACCTGCGCCATGGCCTGGGAAATCTGGCGCCTGCAGCGCGTTCTGATCGCTTTGGAAGCCGGCATGCGAAACGCGGCAAGCCTGCGCCATCGCCAGGATGTGATTGACCAAGTCACCGGCCTGCTGGAATACATCCAGGGCGAACCCTGTCTGACCGAGCCGCTGGCAGTCAAACAGGGGCGCAAGCGCGGCGAGCGTCGGTAAGGGCCAGGCCTGCAGACCACCGCGCGACGCGGGCGAAAAAAAAACCCCGCTGATGCGGGGCTTATGTCTGTGGCTCGGGCGCTACTCGTCGCCTTCTCCTGGGATCGTGTAAGGCTTGAAACGCACAACCTCATCGCCCAGCCAGTCATTGATTTCCAGGAACTTGGCCTGCAGCGGCTCCAGCTCGTTACGCGCGAACACCTTCGCCGCCGATATCGGCGTGCCGAAGCCGCCCGAGTTCGTCGGCACCAGGCCCATGAGCTGCGGCGGCACCCGGTGCGCGGCGAGTACGTCATCGCGCGACACGTTCTTGATGTTGAAAAAGTCATCGCGCGCGGCCACCTCGCTAACCGGGATGATCTGCATGCCGTCTTTCTTGCCGCCGGGCGCATAGACAAAGAGGTTGCGGAAGTTGCCCGGCCCCTTCGAGTTCTTCATCGCCTCACGGATGTCATCGACATAGCCACCGTCCGGCAGCGAGTCTGTCACGTACATGATGAATCCCGCATGACTGCCGTTGTGGTAGTACTTGCGCCGGAACAACGTCGCCGACTCGTTCAACCATGCAGCATTGAGCGCGGCCAGGTACTCGGGCAGGCCATAGATTTCCTGGTTGATGTCCGGCTGCATCAGCTGGCACACCGTGCCGGCGCGGAATTCATGCTCCTGACCGGAGCTGGGCAGAAAGAAGAAGCGGCCAGGCTCTACGCCGCGCCGCGTGTACTTCGCAAGCGCGTGCTTCATCATGATCAGCTTGCCCGTCATGCTGTCCAGCCGCTCCGCGTAGGTGTTGCCGAAGCCATGAGCGACTGCGCCAAGTCAGTAGCACCGACATCGAACTCCAAGCGTTTGTTGCGGGTGTCATCGATAAAGCCGCACCACATATGGCGAGTAGATCTAGCGCGAGCCCAAGAAAAAACCCGCAGAACTTGCGTTCTGCGGGTTTCTTACCAGCCTGGCAGGCCAGGCTGGAAATCTGGCGGAGATGGTGGGATTCGAACCCACGATGCAGTTTTTAGCCACATACTCCCTTAGCAGGGGAGCCCCTTCAGCCTCTCGGGCACATCTCCGAAGAGAACGAGATTCTAGCACGACTTTTTACACCGTTGCCTGCAACAGGGCCGCGGGCGGGAAAAAAACGTGTCGCGTCCGTTCCGTTCAGAGCTTGGTGGCGGGCGCCTGGTCCAGGCCGAAGGCCTTGTGCAGGGCGCGCACACCCAGTTCCATGTACTTGTCGTCGATGATCACCGAGGTCTTGATTTCGCTGGTGCTGATCATCTGGATGTTGATACCCTCTTGCGACAGGGTCTGGAACATCAGGCTGGCGACGCCCACGTGCGAGCGCATGCCGATGCCGACGATCGAGACCTTGGCGACCTTCTCGTCGGTCGACAGTTCGCGCGCGCCCACGGCGGGGATGACTTCGCGCTTGAGCAGGTCGACGGCGCGCGCGAACTCGTTGCGGTTCACGGTGAACGAGAAATCGGTGGTGCCGGCCACGGACTGGTTCTGCACGATCATGTCGACGTCGATGTTGGCGGCGGCGACCGGGCCCAGGATCGAGAAGGCGATGCCGGGTTTGTCGGGAACACCCAGCAGGGTGATTTTGGCTTCGTCGCGGCTGAAGGCGATGCCGGAGACAACGGCGGCTTCCATTTTTTCGTCTTCCTCAAAAGTAATCAGCGTGCCCGAACACATTTCTTCGTCGAGCGGGATGAGCGGGTCGGTCAGCGAGGACAGCACCCGCGTCGGCACACGGTATTTGCCGGCGAATTCGACCGAGCGGATCTGCAGGACCTTGGAGCCCAGGGAGGCCATTTCCAGCATTTCCTCGAAGGAAACGACGGCCATGCGGCGCGCTTCGGGCACCACCCGCGGATCGGTCGTGTAGACGCCATCCACATCGGTGTAGATCAGGCATTCGTCGGCCTTGAGCGCCGCCGCCACGGCCACGGCCGAGGTGTCGGAGCCGCCGCGGCCCAGGGTGGTGATGTGGCCGTCCGGGTCCACGCCCTGGAAGCCGGTGACGATGACCACGCGGCCGGCGTCGAGGTCGGCGCGGATGCGGGCGTCGTCGATCGAGGTGATGCGGGCCTTGGTGAACGACGAATCGGTGCGCACCGGCACCTGCCAACCCGCGTAGCTGCGGGCGGCGACGCCTTCGGCCTGCAGCGCGATGGCCAACAGGCCGCTGCTGGCCTGCTCGCCGGTGGCGGCGATCATGTCGAGCTCGCGCGCGTCGGGCTGCGGCGTAATCTCGCGCGCCAGGCCCAGCAGGCGATTGGTTTCGCCTGCCATGGCCGACGGCACCACGACAACCTGGTGGCCGGCAGCGTGCCACTTCGCGACGCGTCGCGCCACGTTCCTGATGCGCTCGACCGAGCCCATCGAAGTACCGCCATATTTATGAACGATCAGGGACATCTCGTACTCTGGCTGGGGACCCGCCGCAAGAGTGGGGGCGGGCAAAACCTCATATTCTATCCCGACGGTAAAAATTTGCGCAGACCATGGAATTTTCTTTCCAGAGAGCGGTCGTTTTTTCCGGAAAACTGTCGTTTTGGCCAGAATTCGACGGCGCCAGCCGCGGATTTCCCTGCGCGCGGCGCCTGCCGGCGCCGGGCGCCCCCACCTTTTGCGCTAGCGTGACGCCGGCGTTTGCGGATCCGGGCGCGGCTCGATCCACACCCGCCCGCGATGGCAGCGCACCACGTGGCCGGCCTGTTCGACCCGCAACTGGCGATCGTGCCCCAGGCTGTGCAGGCCGCGCAGTTGGCGCAGCAGGTCGTTCAGGCGCGCCTCGGTCGGCATGCGGGCGCCCTGCCGCCCCATCCAGTGGCGCAGCACGTGGCCCTGGCGCGCCGGCGACAACCGGCGCCAGGCCGCCAGCGAAAAGCTGGCGCCATCGGCGTCCGGCTCCAGCGCGGCGAAGTCGGCGCGCGCCACCTCGTCCAGGATCTCGTTGGCTTCGGCCATGTGGCGCGCATGGCGGGCG
Source organism: Achromobacter sp. KK8 (assembly GCF_054188005.1). Classification (NCBI taxonomy): domain Bacteria; kingdom Pseudomonadati; phylum Pseudomonadota; class Betaproteobacteria; order Burkholderiales; family Alcaligenaceae; genus Achromobacter; species Achromobacter sp. KK8. The sequence goes on from NZ_CM135178.1 coordinate 6,136,506, forward strand.
ACGATGGCGCGCCAGCCGGGCCAGCGCGCATCCAGCACCGGCGCCAGCAGTTCGCGCAGCGCGGCGCGGGTGTAGCGGGGATCGGCGTTGGTCGGGTCCTGCACCGGCTGCCAGCCGGTGGCGTCGGCGAATGCCTGCGCGGCCCGCAGGATCGTCGCCCGATCCTGATCCAGCCACGGCCGCAGATAGGACAATCCATCGCGCGATTTGAGCGGCGCCATGGCCGCCATGCCGGCCAGCCCGGTGCCGCGCAACAGGCGCAGCAGCACGGTCTCGGCCTGGTCGTTGCGATGGTGCGCCAGCAGGACCAGGCCGATGCCTTCCTCGTGCGCCAGCCGCGCCAGCGCGGCGTAGCGGGCGTCGCGGGCAGCGGCCTCGATGCCCTTGCCGCCGGCCGCGTCGACCTCGACGCGGGCCTGCCGCAGCGGCGCCGCCAGCAGGCCCGCCAGGTCCTCGACCCGGTCGCGCCAGCCGTCGGCGGCCGCCTGCAGGCCGTGATGCACATGCAACAGCACCACGCCGCCCCCCTGCTCCCGCGCCACCGCAGCCGCATGCAGCGCCAGCATGGCCGAGTCGGCGCCGCCGCTGACGGCCACGGCGAAACGCCCGGGCGGTCGCGGCAGGGCATGCAGGGCGCGGCGCAGGGCCGCGGCCAGGTCAGGCGAGACGGGATGGGGAAAGGCGTTCCCCGCGAAGGTCGAGGCGGACGCGGGGAACGGGGAAGTCATGGCGGCGGGCGCGGGCCGGAAGCGGCCGCGGCGCCGGCCAAGGCCGGCGCGCGCGCTTCGCTCAGGCGCGCACTTCCTGGAAGGCGCCGTAGGACAGCAGGCGTTGCACGCGCTGTTCCACGAGCTGCTCGGGCGTCATGCCCTGCAGCTGGCGCAGGGCGTCGCCGAGCGCGCGGCGCAGCAGGCGCGCCATGACGCGCGGATCGCGGTGCGCGCCGCCCACGGGTTCGTTGATGACGCGGTCGACCAGGCCCAGGTCCTTCAGGCGCGGGGCGATGATGGCCAGCGCCTCGGCGGCCTCGGGCGCCTTGTCAGCGCTGCGCCACAGGATCGAGGCGCAGCCTTCGGGCGAGATCACCGCGTAGGTCGCGTACTGCAGCATCAGCACGGCGTTGCCCACGGCGATCGCCAGCGCGCCGCCCGAGCCGCCTTCGCCGATGATGGTGACGATCACCGGCACCTTCAGTTCGGCCATAGCATACAGGTTGTGGCCGATGGCTTCGGACTGGCCGCGTTCCTCGGCGCCGATGCCGGGATAGGCGCCCGGGGTGTCGACGAAGGTGAACACGGGGATGCCGAACTTCTCGGCCAGGCGCATCAGGCGCAGGGCCTTGCGGTAGCCTTCCGGACGCGGCATGCCGAAGTTGCGCGCGGCGCGTTCCTTGGTGTCGCGGCCCTTCTGGTGGCCGATCACCATGCAGGGCGTGCCGTTGAAGCGCGCCAGGCCGCCCACGATGGACTGGTCGTCGGCGTACATGCGGTCGCCGTGCAGTTCGTGGAAGTCGGTGAAGATCTCGCGCACGTAGTCCAGCGTGTAGGGGCGCTGGGGGTGGCGGGCGACCAGCGCCGTCTGCCAGGGCGTGAGCTTGGCGTAGATCTCCTTGGCCAGCGACTGGCTCTTCTGCTGCAGACGTCCGATCTCGTCGGAGATGTCCACCGCCGAATCGGCCTGCACATAGCGCAGCTGCTCGATCTTGTTCTCAAGCTCGGCGAGCGGCTGTTCAAATTCCAGAAATGTATTGCGCATGTAGTGTGGTTCCGTAGATGGGCGACCTGGATTGCGTCAGTATTGGACCGGCGTCGGTTCCAGACTGCGCCACAGATACCAGGTTGCCACGGTACGCCAGGGTTGCCACGCCAACGAGACTTCGCGAGCCTCGAAGCGCGAGACAGGCTCGCCGCTGAAATAGTGTAGCGAGATTGCCTTGAGCAACCCAGGATCATCCAGCGGCAGAACATCGGGCCGCTGCAGATTGAAAATCAAAAACATCTCCGCCGTCCAGCGTCCGATGCCGCGGATGGCGGTCAATTCCGAAATGACGGCCTCGTCGTCCATGGCCGCCCATTTCTCGGGGTGCACCCGGCGTTCGCCGAAATGCACCGCCAGATCCAGCACGTATTCGGCCTTGCGCTGCGACAGGCCGGCCGCGCGCAGACCTTCCAGTCCGACGCGCAGCACCGCCACCGGCGTGGGACGCTTGCCGGCGGCTTCCAGGAACTTGTCCCAGACGGCGTCGGCCGCCTTGGCCGAGACCTGCTGGCCGATGATGGCGCGGGCCAGTGTCACGAACGGCGTGCCGCGCGACGTCAGCCAGACCTCGGGGTGCTGGGGAATGATCTTTTTCAGGATGCGGTCGCGCCGCATCAGGTGGGTGACGGCGGCTTCCCAATAATCCGGCTTGGGAATCTCGGTATCTACGGGGGACATGGCGGGCGTATCCAGGGGGTTCACGCCCGACGCCATTGCGTCAGGCCGCCCGGTTTGTCGTCGAGCTCGATGCCGGCCTCGCGCAACTCGGCGCGGATGCGGTCGGCCTGGGCGAAGTCGCGCGCCGCCTTGGCGGCCGCGCGGGCTGCGATACGCGCCTCGATCTCTGCCTTAGGCATCGGTTCCAAGTTGGCAGGCATGGGGAGCGGCGCAATGTCGTCTGGCGTCGCATCAGCCAATACCTCTACGACGAAATTGGATGCGCGGGAAACATAGCGCGTAGGAGTATCCCAGTACACCTCTGCATCTTGCTGCAACAGACCCAGCAGGGATCCTAAGGCCTTCATTTGTCCCGAGCTGCGGTTGCTGCCGGTGCGATTGGCAACGGAAGCTAACTCAAACAGCGCTGCCACAGCGCCCGAACTGTTGAAATCGTCGTCCATCGCAGCCTTGAAGGCCTGCGCCTGCGGCTCATTCCAATCAATCCCCTGATTGTCAGCGGGCACATTTTGCAACGTGCGGTACAAGCGATCGAGCGCGTTTTGCGCATCGATCAGATTATCCATCGTGTAGTTCTGCGGGCTGCGGTAGTGGTTGCGCACAATGAAGAAGCGCACCATCTCGGCCTCGCGCACATTGACGCGGTAGTCGGCCGTGTCGGCGGCCGGCTCGCCCTGGGCGATGGTCTGGCGGATGGTGCGGAAGTTGCCGAGCGACTTGGACATCTTGTCCGAATCGACCATCAGCGGGCCGCAGTGCATCCAGATGTTGGCCAGCGTGCCGCCGAAGGCGCCTTCGGTCTGGGCGATCTCGTTCTCGTGGTGCGGGAATTTCAGGTCGGGGCCGCCGCCGTGGATGTCCAGCGGCAGGCCGAGCAGCGACTTGCTCATGGCCGAGCACTCGATGTGCCAGCCCGGGCGTCCCAGGCCATAGGGCGATTCCCACTTGGTGTCGGCGGGTTCTTCTTCCTTGGCCGACTTCCACAGCACGAAGTCGAGCGGGTCGCGCTTGGCCGAGCCCACCGCCACGCGCTCGCCGGCGCGCAGGTCGTCGAGGGTCTTGCCGGACAGCTTGCCGTAGCCCTCGAAGCCGCGCACGGCGTAGTTCACGTCGCCATCGTCGGCCTGGTAGGCCAGGCCCTTCTGTTCGAGCTTGCCGATGATGTCCAGCATCTCGCCCACGTACTGGGTGGCGCGCGGCTCGCGGTCGGGCGAGGCCACGCCCAGCGCGCGCTCGTCGGCGTGCATGGCGGCAATGTAGAACTCGGTGACCTCGCCGATGCGGCGGCCGGTCTCGACCGCGCGGCGGATGATCTTGTCGTCGATGTCGGTGATGTTGCGCACGTAATCGACCGCCAGGCCGCTGGCGCGCAGCCAGCGCTGCACCACGTCGAACGACACCAGCATGCGGGCGTGGCCCAGGTGGCAGAAGTCGTACACGGTCATGCCACACACGTACATGCGCACCTGGCCGGCCTGGGCCGGTTTGAACGGTTCTTTGGTACGCGATAACGTGTTGTAGATTTGCAGCATGGCGCTTGTGATGGTCCTGTTCTTTCCGTGGCGGCCGCGGAAAACGTTGCGCCCGAAGGACGATACCTTCGAGGCTTGCCGTCCGGCCGGGGGGTCGGGCTATGCCCGGGTTCGCGTCATCCAGTTCGCGTGGATCCAGGAACCCCTCCCCGGCGGGTTTGCCAAACGGGGCATCCACCCACGGGCACCCGCTGGTTTTACCCACTGGCTTCACCTATTGTCGAGCCAAAAACTCAACCAAGGCTAAAATGGCGGTCGTCAAGTATAGCAAGCGGCCCGGCCGCGCGCGTCAGCGCCGGCCGGCCACGACTTTTAACGGATGCCCACGTGACTATCAAGCCGCGTTTTTGCGTCACCCTGCTCGCCCTGGCCCTGGCCGGGTCGCCGCTCGCCGGCGCCCATGCCCAGTCCATGGCCGGCGGCTCGGGCGAGAACCCGAATGCCAGCCGCACCACCCTGGACCCGATTCCGCCCGAGGGCGGCTGGGATGGCCTGTCCAACGTGCTCAAGGCGATGCAGCCCAGCGTGGACACCCGCCTGCAGCCGTCCGCCTCGCAGATCACCACCCATATCGAACGCCTGCTGAACCGCGGCGACAACGCCGAGGCGCTGGCGATGATCGAAAAGCGCCAGGCCGAGATCAAGGACCAGCGCGGCACCGATGTGCAGCTGATGTTCCAGCATGCGCGCGCGCTGGCCGCGCTGGACCGCAAGGCCGAGGCTGTCGACATCTACACCGAGATGACGACCCGCTTCCCCGAGCTGCCGGAACCTTGGAACAACCTGGCGGCTCTATATGCCAGCCGGGGCGAACTTGAAAAGGCGCAGGACGCCCTGCAGATGGCCCTGCGCGCCGACCCCGGCTACGCCGCCGCCCGCGCCAACCTGGGCGACCTGCAACTGCTGCAGGCCCTGCGCACCTACAAGCAGGCCGCCAAGGAAGGCGTGCCCGGCATGCAGGACAAGGCCCGCGAAGTCGAAACCATGCTGAAGGATAAGCAACGCAAATGACGTCCCGTTACTCCCCTCTTCACCTGCTGCGCCTGACGGCGTGCTCGTTCGCGCTGGCGTTTGCCCCGGCGCTCGTCAGCGCCGCGCCCGCGGCCGCCCCCTCCAACTCCACCTCTGAAGGCACAAAAGCCATGAGCACCAATCCCCGCGTCAAGCTTCACACCAACCAAGGCGACATGGTCATCACCCTGGACGCCGCCAAGGCGCCCAAGACCGTCGAGAACTTCCTGACCTACGTCAAGGAAGGCTTCTACAACGGCACGGTGTTCCATCGCGTGATCGACGGCTTCATGATCCAGGGCGGCGGTTTCGAGCCCGGCATGAAGCAGAAGCAGACCCATGCCCCGATCGAGAACGAAGCCAACAACGGCCTGAAGAACGACAAGTACACCCTGGCCATGGCCCGCACCAGCGACCCGCACTCGGCCACCGCCCAGTTCTTCATCAACGTCTCGAACAACGACTTCCTGAACTTCACCGCGCCCACGCCGAACGGCTGGGGCTACGCCGTGTTCGGCAGCGTCACCGAAGGCACCGACGTGGTCGACAAGATCAAGGGCGTGAAGACCGGCAACAAGGGCTTCCACCAGAACGTGCCGAACGAAGACGTGATCATCGAGAAGGCCGAAGTTCTTGAATAAGATCGCCCTGCCCGGCCCGGTCTGGCTGGCGTCCGACCTGCACCTGGGGCCGGCCACGCCGGCCACGGCGGAGGCCTTCCTGGCCTTCCTGCAGGCGGCCGAGGAAGAAGCCGCCGCCCTGCTGCTGCCGGGCGACATCTTCGACGCCTGGATCGGCGACGACGTGATCCGCGCCGCGCCGCCGTGGCTCGCCACGGCACTGACCGCGCTGCGGACCACGGCCAGCCGCATCCCGCTGTGGCTGGGCCGCGGCAACCGCGATTTCCTGATCGGCGAAGAACTGGCCGGCGCCGTCGGCGCCCGGCTGCTGCCCGAGCCGGCACTGCTGCAGACCGACTATGGCGATGTGCTGCTGACCCACGGCGACGAGTTCTGTACCGACGACGCGGCCTACCAGCAGTTCCGCCAGATGGTGCGCAACCCGCAATGGCAGGCCGCGTTCCTGGCCAAGACCATCCCCGAGCGCCTGGCGATGGCGCAACAGGCGCGTGGCGAAAGCCAGATGGCCAACCAGTCCAAGTCCATGGAAATCATGGACGTCAACGCCGCCGCCGTCGAGCAGGCCTTCCGCGACAGCGGCGTGGCACTGATGGTGCACGGACACACGCACCGTCCCGCCCGCCACGTGCTGGAGGTCGACGGCAGCAAGCGCGAGCGCTGGGTGCTGCCCGATTGGGACTGTGACCACGTCTCGCCGCCCCGCGGCGGCTGGCTGGTCATCGACCGCGACGGCCTGCAGTTCTACGATCTGGAAGCCGCCGCCTAGGCTGGCGCGCCGCGGCGCGGGCCTTGCAGCCCTCGAAATGCCGACCAAAGAGAAAGGGCCGCGTATCACGCGGCCCTTTCTCTTGCCTGGCCGCCAACGCGGCCGGCGGATCAACGGGTGAAGATCCAGGCGGCCACGATGCCGCCGAAGACGATGCGGTACCAGGCGAACACGCGATAGGTGTGATTGGCCACGAAACGCAGCACGGCGCGCACCACCACCATGGCGCTGAGGAAGGCCGCCACGAAGCCCACGGCGATGCCCGACAGGTCGTGCTGGGTCAACAGGTCCATGTTCTTGTACATGTCGTACACCGCCGCGCCCAGCATGGTGGGCATGGCCAGGAAGAACGAGAACTCGGTGGCCGTCTTGCGCTGGATGCCGGCGATCATGCCGCCGATGATGGTGGCGCCCGAACGCGAGGTGCCCGGGATCATGGCCAGGCACTGCGCCACGCCCACGCCCAGCGCCTGCTTCCAGCTGATCTGCTCCAGCGTCATGGCCGTGGCGCGCTCGTCCGACGCGGTATCGTCGGCCGCGCCCGGCTGGTCGCCCGGCGTATGGCGGGTGCGGCGCTCCACGTACAGCATGATCAGGCCGCCCAGCACCAGCGTCACCACCACCACGGCGGGATGGTAGAACACCTGCTTGATGGATTTGATGAAGATGGCGCCGATGACCGCCGCCGGCAGGAAGGCGATCAGCAGGTTGCGGGTGAAGGCCACCTCGCTCGGCACGCCGGTCAGGGTGCCGCGGATCAGCTGCAGCAGCCGGGCGCGGAAAATCCACATCACCGCCAGGATCGAGCCCAGCTGGATCACCACCTCGAACACCTTGCCCTGGCTCGACTCGAAGTTGATCCAGTCGCCGATCAGGATCAGGTGGCCGGTGCTGGAAACCGGGATGAATTCGGTCAGCCCCTCGACGATGCCGAGGATGAAGGCCTTGATGAGATAGAGGGCGTTGTCGGTCACGATGGCAAGGGTTCCTTTGAGGGGGTGGCGGCCTTAGTCATTGGTCAGCGAGGCGTCTTCGTCCAGCGGCTCCGGCGCGCGCTTCTCGACGCGCACCAGGGCAATGCGGCGGCCGTCCATTTCCAGCACCTCGAAGCGGAAATGGTCGTGGTGGAATTCGTACTCGCAGACGTCGCCCGGCTTGGGCAGGTGGCCGAAGCGCGACAGCAGGTAGCCGGCCAGGGTGGAGAAGTCCTGCGCCTCGTCGACCAGGCCTTCGGTTTCCAGCACCTGCTCGACGTGGTGCAGGTCGGCCGCGCCGTCGATCTTCCAGGTGTTGGGGCCGTCGGCGACGATATCGGGCAGTTCGTCCTCGTCGGGGAATTCGCCGGCGATGGCCTCGAACACGTCGATCGGTGTGACCAGGCCCTCGATGGCGCCGAACTCGTCGGCCACCAGCACCAGTTGGCCGCGCGAGCGCTTGAGGGTGTCCATCAGGCGCAGGATGCCGATGGCCTCGTGCACGATGATCGGGTCGCGCAGGCGGTTGCGGCGCACCCGGCCCTCGGTGATCAGGTCGGCCACCAGGTCCTTGGCGCGGGCGATGCCCAGCACCTCGTCGAGCGAGCCGCGGCAGACCGGGAAGAAACTGTGCGGCGCCTCGGTGATCTGGCGCCGGATGGTGTCGGGGTCGTCGTCGATGTTGATCCACGACACGTCGGTGCGCGGGGTCATGATCGAGCGGATCGAGCGTTCGGCCAGCGTCAGCACGCCGCTGACCATGTTGCGCTCTTCGACGCCGAAGGCCGGGATGGCGGGGCCGTCGGCGCTGGGCAGGTCGGGCTCGTCGGCCGGCGGACGCTTGCCCAGCATGCGCAGCACCGCCGAAGCCGTGCGTTCGCGCATGGGGCGGCGCGCGTCCAGCTTGAGCAGGTTGCGGCGCGCCACCTGGTTCAGGGCCTCGATCGCGACCGAGAAGCCGATGGCGGCGTACAGGTAGCCCTTGGGCACCTTGAAGCCGAAGGCCTCCGCCAGCAGCGAGAAGCCGATCATCAGCAGGAAGCCCAGGCACAGCACCACCACCGTCGGGTGGGCGTTGACGAAGCGCGTCAGCGGCTTGGAGGCCAGCAGCATGATGCCGATGGCGATAACCACGGCGATCATCATGATGGCCAGGTGGTCCACCATGCCGACCGCGGTGATGACCGAGTCCAGCGAGAACACCGCGTCCAGCACCACGATCTGCGTCACGATGACCCAGAAGCTGGCGTACACGCGCGGCCCGGAAGAGCCGCCGTGCTGGCCGCCTTCCAGCCGCTCGTGCAGCTCCATGGTGCCCTTGAACAGCAGGAAGAAACCGCCGGCCATGAGAATCAGGTCGCGTCCCGATGGCGACAGGGGCCCGACCGAAAACAGGGGGGTGGTCAGGGTGACCAGCCACGACATGACCGACAACAGGCCGAGCCGCATGACGAGCGCCAGGCTCAGGCCAAGGATGCGCGCGCGGTCGCGTTGCGACGGGGGCAGCTTGTCCGCCAGGATGGCGATGAAAATCAGGTTATCGATTCCCAGGACGATCTCAAGGACGACCAGGGTAAGCAAGCCGACCCACGCAGCGGGGTCCAGCAGCCACTCCATCAGGAGCTCCAGAAGTTACACGACCGGTAATCGTACCCGGAAAACGCGTGACACGCCGGTGACACGGGTCGTGCGGATGGCCTACGGCCGGCGGCCCGGCGTCATTGCGGCAGGCGGGAAAACCGCCGGCGCACGCAAAAAAAGCCGGCGATGGCCGCCGGCTTTTTTGCGTTCGCGCCCGGGACGGGCTCAGCTGCCCAGCTTGAGCGTGCCCTTCATCATGGCCCAGTGGCCGGGGAAGGAGCAGAAATAGGCGTAGTTCTCGCCCGCGGCGATCTTGGACACGTCGAAGGTGACGGAGTCGGATTCGCCGCCGCCGATGACCTTGGTGTGGGCGATGACGCGGGTATCGCCCGCCTTGACGTAGTCCTGCGCCAGGCCGGCGCCCATGCCGTCGGTGGCCACGGCCTGCTTGTCGGCGTCCTTGGTCAGCACCAGGTTGTGGCCCATGGCGACCTTGGCCATTTTGCCGACGTGCTTCAGGTGCACGGTGAACTGCTTGCAGCTCTTGTCGACGACGATTTCCTTGACGTTGTACTGCATGGCGTCGTTGCTTTCGACGGTGGCCTCGCATTGCGCGGCAAGCGCGGGCAGGCTGGCGGCCGACAACAGGATGGCCAGGGTGGTTTTGGCAAGCATGAATCTTCTCCGATGACTGAATGGTGTCTCTGTGCGTTGCCGGACTGCGCCCGCAACGCCACCGCGCACCAGTCTAGGGGGCCGCCGCCGCCGGCCGCTTGACGCGCATCAAGCGGCCGGCGCTTACCTGCGCACATCCCTATGGTCAATAGGGGTATTACTGATTACCGGTGGCAACTTGACAAACCGCAACCTGCGCCGTGGCACCGATTCGTAGGATGGCTGCAAACCTACATCAACAAAGAGTCGAAGCATGCGCGGCAGTCTGGCGGCACATTACGGGGCACATTGCGGGGCGAATTGCGGGGCACATTACGGGGCGCATCGCGAAACAAATCACGGCAAGCATCGCGAAGCACGCCACGGGTATCCGCCGCTCATCGGGATCTTCATTTCAATCGTTCTGCTGTGCTGTGCGTTGGCCGCGAACGCCGCCCAGGCGCAGCGGCTGCCCGACTTCCTGAAGACCGTTGCCATCGCCGAGATATTCCCCGGCGCCGATCGCCTCGGCCCGCCCGAAGGCAAGCCGATGACGGCGCGCGCCTATGCCGGCGAGCGTGCGCTGGGACGCGTCTACCTGACCTCCGACGTGGTCAACACCCGCGGCTATTCCAGCAAGCCCATCGACGTGCTGGTGGGGCTGGCGGACAACGGCCGCATCGTCGGCGCCAGGCTGGTCGAGCACCACGAGCCCATCGTGCTGATCGGCATTCCGCAATCGAAGGTCGACCACTTCATCCAGGGCTACGTCGGCCTGAACTTCATCGACAGCCCGCCGCGCCACGGCGCGCCGCCGCCGGTGGACATCATCAGCGGCGCCACCGTCACCCTCATGGTGATCGGCGACGGCATCACGCGCTCGGCCATCGCGGTGGCGCGCGCCTACGGCGTGGACGGCGCCGCGGCGGCCGGCGCGCAGGCGGTCGTGCCGGCGGTCGCGGCGCCGGTGCGCCTGATCGACGAGTCGCGCGACGCGGTCGAGCCATGGCAGGCGCTGCTCGATGCCGGCGCGGTGCGCAACCTGCGCCTGTCGCCCGAGGACGTGAACCGCGTATTCCGCGAGTCCGGCCGCCAGGATGCCGCCGAACGCGGACAGGAAGCCGCCGAAGACGCGCTGTTCATCGACCTGTATGTCGCCTTGGCCAGCGTGCCGTCCATCGGCCGCAGCCTGCTGGGCGACGCGGAATGGCAACGCCTGAAGGAACGCCTCAAGCCGGGCCAGCAGGCCATCCTGGTGGCGGGCAACGGCGCCTATTCGTTCAAGGGCTCGGGCTATGTGCGCGGCGGCATCTTCGACCGCATCGAGATCATCCAGAACGAAGGCAGCTTCCGTTTCCGCGACCGCAACCACCAGCGCCTGGCCGACGTCGTCGCGCAGGGCGCGCCGGCCCTGCGCGAAGTGGCGCTGTTCGTGGTGCCCGAGGACGCGGCGTTCGATCCGGTCAAGCCGTGGCGGCTGCAATTGATGGTGCAGCGCGTGCTGAGCGTGTCGGACAAGGCCTTCGTCACCTTCGACCTGCCCTACGAACTGCCGGCCCGCTATACCCGCGCCACCACGACGGCCAGCCCCGCGGCCAGCCCATTGGCAAGCCCGGACGCGCCGGCCGCCGTCGCGCCGCGGGATGAGGCGCCGCCCGCGCTGTGGCGGCAGATCTGGCGCGGCAAGGCCGTGCAGGTGGCGATCCTGACGGCGGCGTTGCTGGTGCTGGTTGGCATCTTCTTCTTCCAGGACCAGCTGACCAGCCGGCCGCTGCTGCACGACCGGCTGCGCCTGGCGTTCCTGGCCTTCGCGCTGTTCTGGATCGGCTGGTACGGGCAGGCCCAGCTGTCCATCGTCAACGTGCTGACGTTCTTCTCGGCCCTGCGCACCGACTTCCGCTGGGACTACTTCCTGATGGACCCGCTGGTGTTCATCCTGTGGTGCGCCACCGCCATCTCCATGGTGTTCTGGAATCGCGGCGCGTTCTGCGGCTGGCTCTGTCCGTTCGGCGCGCTGCAGGAACTGGCCAACCGCGTCGCCAGGCGGCTGGGGCTGCGCCAGGTCACGGTGCGCCACGGCGTCAACCAGCGCCTGTCGACGCTGAAGTACGTGATCTTCCTGGTGCTGTTCGGCTTCTCGCTGTACGACCTGGCGCTGGCCGAGCGGCTGGCCGAGGTCGAGCCGTTCAAGACCGCCATCATCCTGCGCTTCCTGCGCGACTGGCCGTTCGTGGTGTTCGCGGTGGCGCTGGTGGCCGCGGGCCTGTTCATCGAGCGCTTCTTCTGCCGCTATCTCTGTCCGCTCGGCGCCGCGTTGGCGATCCCGGCGCGGCTGCGCATCTTCAACTGGCTGCGCCGCTACCGCGACTGCGGCAACCCCTGCCAGCGCTGCAACCACGAATGCCCGGTGCAGGCGATCGAGCCGACGGGCGAGATCAACCCCAACGAGTGCATCCAGTGCCTGCACTGCCAGATGCTCTACCACCACAAGCAGAAGTGCCCGCACCTGATCCAGAAATACGGCAAGCGCGAGCGGCGCCGCGCCGCCGACAGCGAGCCGGCTGTGCAGGAGGTGGTGCTGCACCGCGCGCCCAGGCCGAACGCGCCCGCCCCTTCCGAACCCTGATTTCCGTACCGCGGCGCCAGACGCCGTTCCTATCGAGGAGTTAACCATGTCCGACAAGAACCCCGACAAAACCGGCCTGAGCCGTCGCAGCTTCCTGGGAACCGCCGCCATCACCGGCGCGGCCGGCCTGGTGGGCGGCGCGCAGCTGTCCACCGCCCACGGCAAGGACGCCAAGGCCGGCGCCGCCGGCCAGAGCGGCCACGTGGCGCCGGGCGAGCTGGACGAATACTATGCCTTCAACTCCAGCGGCCAGTCGGGCGAAGTGCGCGTGCTGGGCCTGCCGTCCATGCGCGAGCTGGTGCGCATCCCGGTCTTCAACCACTGCAGCGCCACCGGCTGGGGCCGCACCAACGAAAGCCGCAAGATCCTCACCGAAGGCCTGACGCCCGAGACCCGCGAATACCTCAAGGACAAGGGCGGCGTATTCCTGAACGGCGACGCCCACCACCCGCACCTGTCGTTCACCGATCGCACCTACGACGGCCGCTATCTCTTCATCAACGACAAGGCCAACAACCGCGTCGCCCGCATCCGCCTGGACGTGATGAAGACCGACAAGATCACCGAGCTGCCCAACGTGTCGGGCGTGCACGGCCTGCGGCCGCAGCGCTATCCACGCACCGGCTACGTGTTCGCCAACGGCGAGCACATCATCCCGCTGCCCAACGACGGCAAGGTGACCGACGATCCCAAGAAGAACTTCTTCGCGATCTACACCGCGCTGGACGGCGACACCATGAAGGTCGCCTGGCAGGTGCTGGTGGACGGCAACCTGGACAATGGCGACGCCGACTACCAGGGAAAGTATTCCTTCTCGACCTGCTACAACTCCGAGAAGGGCGTGACGGTGGAGGAAGCCTCCGCCAACGAGCAGGACTGGGTGGTGGTGTTCAACATCAAGCGCATCGAGGAAGCCGTCAAGAAAGGCGACTTCAAGATGATGGGCGGCGTGCCGGTGATCGACGGCCGCCACGGCTCCAAGTACACCCGCTACATCCCGGTGCCGAACTCGCCGCACGGCTGCAACGCCGCGCCCGACGGCATCCACCTGGTGCTCAACGGCAAGCTGTCGCCCACCGTGACCGTGCTGGACGTGCGCACGCTGGACGATCTGTTCGACGACAAGATCAAGCCGCGCGATTGCGTGGTGGCCGAACCGCAGCTGGGCCTGGGCCCCCTGCACACCGCGTTCGACGGCCGCGGCAACGCCTACACCACGCTGTTCATCGACAGCCAGATGGTCAAGTGGAACATCGACCTGGCCAAGCGCGCCTACAAGGGCGAGAAGGTCGACCCGATCATCCAGAAGCTGGACGTGCACTACCAGCCCGGCCACAACCATTCGACCATGGGCGAGACGCGCGAGGCCGACGGAAAGTGGCTGGTGTCGCTGAACAAGTTCTCGAAGGACCGCTTCCTGAACGTCGGCCCGCTCAAGCCCGAGAACGACCAGCTCATCGACATTTCCGGCGACACGATGAAGCTGGTGCACGACGGCCCCAGCTTCGCCGAGCCGCACGACATGTGCCTGGTGCACCGCTCCAAGGTCCACCCCGTCAGCGTCTGGAAGCGCGACGACCCCATGTGGGAAGACGCGCGCCAGATGGCCAAAAAGGACGGCGTGACGCTGGAGGACGCGGCCAAGGTGGTGCGCGACGGCAACAAGGTGCGCGTGTACATGATGGCGGTGGCGCCGATGTTCAGCCTCAAACGGATCGAGGTCAACCAGGGCGACGAAGTCACCGTGGTGGTCACGAACATGGAAGTGATCGAGGACCTGACCCACGGCTTCACGCTCGAAGGCCATGGCATCGCCATGGAGATCGCGCCGCAGGCCACCGCGTCGGTCACCTTCACGGCGGACCGCCCCGGCGTGCATTGGTACTACTGCCAATGGTTCTGCCACGCGCTGCACATGGAAATGTCCGGCCAGCTGGTGGTGCTGCCGAAGAAGACCGCGTAGCGCCCATGACCTTCCTCGCTAACCTGACCCGGGGCGGCAGGAGGGCCGCCGCCGCGCTGGCCACGCTGGCCGCGCTGGGAGGCGCGCCCGCCTGGGCGCCGCCCGCCGCCGCGGCCAACGTGTCCGTCGCCGCCGGCTCGGACCTGGCGGCGGCGGTGGCCGCCGCCCAGCCCGGCGACGTGCTGGCGCTGGCGCCCGGCAGCTACACCGGCGGCATCGTCATCGACAAGCCCCTGACCCTGGAAGGCCCGCCCGACCGCGCCGCCGTCATCGCCGGCACGCGCCAGGGGCGCACGCTGTGGATCAAGGCCGAGGACGTGACGCTGCGCAACCTGACCATCACCCGCTCCGGACTGAGCCTGTCGGACATGGACGCCGGCGTGTTCCTGGACCGCGGCGCGCACCGCGCCCGCATCGAGCACAACGACATCCTCGACAACCTGGTGGGCGTGCACGTGTGGGGGCCGCATGACGCGCTGGTACGGGCCAACCGCATCGTCGGCAACCGCGAACTGCGCGTGGCCGAACGCGGCAACGGCCTCACCCTGTGGAATACGCCGGGCACGCGGATCCTGGACAACGACATCTCCGCGGGCCGCGACGGCATCTTCGTCAACACCAGCAGGCGGAACACCTTCAGCGGCAACCACTTCCACGACCTGCGCTACGCGGTCCACTACATGTACACCAATGACAGCGAGATCAGCGGCAACGTCTCGACCGGCAACGACATCGCCTACGCCATCATGTATTCGCACCGGCTGGTGGTGCAGGGCAACGTCGCGCGCGACAGCCGCGAACAGGGCCTGATGCTGAACTACGCCAACCAGTCGCGCATCACCGGCAACACGGTCGATGGCGCCGGCAAGTGCGTGTTCATCTACAACGCCAACAACAATGCGTTCCTGGACAACCACTTCGCCAACTGCGATATCGGCGTGCACTACACCGCCGGATCCGATGGCAACCAGATTTCGGGCAACGCTTTCCTGCACAACAAGAACCAGGTGAAGTATGTCGGCACCCGCACGCTCGACTGGGCCGTGAACGGCCGCGGCAATTACTGGAGCGACAACACCGCCTTCGATCTGGACGGCGACGGCATCGCCGACACCGCCTACCGGCCCAACGATGTGGTCGACCAGCTGCTGTGGCGCGCGCCCGCGGCGCGCATCCTGCTGAACAGCCCGTCGATATCGATCGTGCGCTGGGCCCAATCCCAATTTCCCGCCATCCTGCCCGGCGGCGTCATCGACAGCGCGCCGCTGATGCAGCCGCCGCCGCGGCCCGCCGCCGCCCGCGCCAAGGAGACCCCATGAAGACCGACCTGGTGACGCTGGCCGGCGTCAGCAAGCACTATGGCGCGCAGCACGCCATCGACGGCCTCGACCTGCAATTGCGCGAAGGCGAATGCGTGGCGCTGGCCGGCCACAACGGCGCCGGCAAGAGCACGCTGATCAAGCTGGTGCTGGGGCTGATCCGGCCCACCCACGGGCGCGTCACGCTGTTCGGCGAGGACGCCCACAGCCGCGCCGCCGCGCGCCTGCGCGACCGCATCGGCTACCTGCCGGAGACCGTCGCGCTGCATCCCTCGCTGACCGGCGTGGAAACGCTGGCCTTCTACGCCCGGCTCAAGCGCCGGTCGTTGTCCGGCAACCCGGCCCTGCTGGAGAAGGTGGGCATCGCCGGCGCCGCCCATCGTCGCGTGGGCGGGTATTCCAAGGGCATGCGGCAGCGCCTGGCGCTGGCGCAGGCGCTGCTGGGCGAGCCGCGCGTGCTGCTGTTCGACGAACCGACCACCGGGCTGGACCCGGCCTCGCGCCTGATGTTCTACGAGATCGTGCATGAACTGCGCGCGGCCGGCGCCACCATTCTGCTCAGCACCCATGCCCTGTCGGAACTGGCGGGGCACGCCGACCGCATCGTGGTCATGAAGGCCGGCAGGAAGATCGCCGACGGCGCCATGTCGGCGCTGCGCCGCGACACCGGGCTGCCCATCCGCATCCGGCTGACGCTGGCCGAGCCGCAATCCGGCACGCTGCTGACGCGGCCCTGGCGCCGCCTCGACGCCTGCCGCTATGAACTGGCCTGCCAGGAACGCGACAAGGTCGAGGCCATCCGCGGCATCGGCGCCATCGCCGCGCCCATCGCCGACCTCGACATCCAGGCGCCAAGCCTGGACGACATCTACGCCCACCTGCTTGAACGGGAAGACATATGAACGCCGTCTGCACCATCATCGGCAAGGAAATCCGCGACGGCCTGCGCAATCGCTGGGTGCTCGCCACCGCGCTGCTGCTGGGCGCGCTGGCGCTGGCGCTGGGCCTGCTGGGCAGTTCGCCGACCGGCACCGTCAAGGCCGACCCGCTGACCGTCACCGTGGTCAGCCTGTCGAGCCTGTCGATCTTCCTGGTGCCGCTCATCGCCATGCTGCTGGCCTACGACGCGGTGGTCGGCGAAGTCGACCGAGGCACCATGGCCCTGCTGCTGAGCTACCCCGTGTCGCGCTGGCAGGTGCTGGTGGGCAAGTTCATCGGCCACCTGGCGATCCTGGCGCTGGCCACCGGCGCCGGTTACGGCTCGGCCGGCCTGGCGCTGCAATGGGCCTACGGCGGCCTGGACGCCGCCGCCTGGCAGCCGTTCGCGCTGCTGATCGGGGCCAGCGTGCTGCTGGGCGCCAGCTTCCTGGCCATGGGCTACCTGATCAGCACGCTGGTGCGCGAGCGCGCCACCGCCGCCGGCATCGCCGTCGGCGTATGGCTGTTCTTCGTGGTGATCTACGACATGGCGCTGCTGGGCCTGCTGGCGGCCGACCAGGGCCGCTACGTCAGCCCCGGCCTGCTCAACGCGCTGCTGCTGCTCAATCCCTCCGACGTCTATCGCCTGTTGAACCTGACGGGCTTCGAGAATATTTCGCTGTACGCCGGCATGGCGGGCGTGAGCGACCAGGCCAGCCTGCCCGTGCCCGCGCTGCTGGCGGCGCTGCTGCTGTGGATCGCCCTGCCCTTCCTGCTGGCCGCCGCGTCTTTCAGGAACCGACCGCTATGAGAGCCCTGCTGTTTTCCCTCGGCCTGGCCGCCCTGCTGGCCGTGACCGCCTGCGGCGACGGCGCCGCGCCCGCCGCGCCGCCCCCGCCGCAAGCGGTTTCGTCGCAGTCGGTGGGCCATTACTGCGGCATGGCGCTGGCCGATCACACGGGTCCGAAAGGACAGATCTTCATCAAGGGCCGGCCCGCGCCGGTCTGGTTCTCGTCGATCAAGCAAGTCTTCGCCTATACGCTGCTGCCCGAGGAACCCAAGGCGATCGCCGCGATCTACGTGAACGACATGGCCACCGCCGGCGCCGACGGCGTGCCGGATCCGGCCGCCTGGATCGACGCGCGCCAGGCGTTCTACGTCATCGAAGGCCGTTTCGTTGGCGGCATGGGCGCCGAGGACGCCATGCCGTTCTCGCTGCGCGACCGCGCCGAGGCCTTCGCGCAGGCGCACGGCGGCCGCGTCGTGGCCTATGCCGACGTCCCGGAAGCCTATGTCTTCGCCCAATAGCGCGGCCCTTGAACGCCCCCGCCGCCCCCATCCGCCATGTCCATCGCCATGAATCCACGCCGCCGCCGTTTCATCGGCATCGCCGCCGCCGCATCCGCGCTGGCGCTTGCCCCCCTGTCCTTGCGCCGCGCGTCCGCCGCGATCGCGCCCACCACCTGGCAAGGCGTCGCGCTGGGCGCCGATGCCGAACTGCGGCTCTACCATCCCGACCCGCGCGCCGCGCGGCAACTGATCGACCAGGCGCTGGCAGAACTGCATCGCCTGGAAGGCATATTCAGCCTGTATCGCGACGACAGCGCGCTGGCGCGGCTGAACCGGCAGGGCTACCTGGCCGATCCGCCCGCCGACCTGCTGCGCCTGCTGGGCGACAGCCTGCGCTACAGCCGCCTGACCGATGGCGCCTTCGATCCCACCGTGCAGCCGCTGTGGCAGCTGTACGCCAGCCATTTCGCGCGCCCCGGGGCGCCCGCGCAGGGCCCGTCCGAGGCCGAGCTGGCGCGGGCCCTGGCACGCGTGTCGTACCGGGAAGTGACGCTGGACAGCCGCCGCATCGAGCTGCGGCGGCCCGCAATGGGCATCACGCTCAACGGCATCGCCCAGGGCTACATCACCGATTGCATCACGCGCCTGCTCAAGCAGGGCGGGCTGGATCGCGCGCTGGTCGACATGGGCGAGATCCGCGGGCTGGACAGCCGCGCATCCCCCGGCGACTGGCGGGTCGGCCTGGCCGATCCGCGCGCGCCGCGGCGGATCCTGGCCTCGGTGCCCGTGCGCAACCAGGCGCTGGCCACATCGAGCGGCTACGGCACGGCCATCGACGCGGCGGGCCGCTGCACCCACTTGTTCGATCCCCGCACCGGCAGCGCGCGGCCGCGCTACCAGAGCGTGTCGGTCATGGCGCCCAACGCCGCCATGGCCGATGCCCTGTCGACCGCGTTCTCGCACATGCCGCTGCGGGTCACGGCGCCGATCGTGCGCGAGCTGGGGCTGCGGGCGTGGTTCGTGCCGCGCGAGGGGGGATTGGTGTCGCAGGGCGGCCAGGGGTGACGCAATGCGCACCGACCGCCTGCCGATGGGGAACGCTGAACCGGCGGCTACGATTTTCCCTTGCGGGCGGTGCTCGATTGGCGCGCCTCGAACTGCCTGCGCGTGGCCTCCAGTTCCCGCTGCAGCAACGCCGCGTCCGGCAGGACGGTGCGGTAGTTGGCTGCCATCACCTGGGTTGGCAGTCCGTCCAACGCATACTGCGCCAGCGCACGGCCCTTGTCCGCGCACAGGATCAGCCCCACCGGTGGATTCTCGTCGGCAAGCGCCCAGTGCGCTTTCGCATAGTTGCAGTACATGTGCATCTGACCCACATCCGCGTGGGTCAAGCTGCCGAGTTTCAGATCGATGATGACCAGGCAGCGCAGCCTGCGATGAAACAGCAGCAGATCCACGCGATACCACGTCTGGTCGATGCGCAATCGACGCTGCCGCCCCACGAAGGTGAAGCCTTCCCCGAGCTCCAGCAGGAAGCCTTCCAGACGCTGCGTCAGGGCGGCTTCCAGATCGGATTCCGAGTATTCGTCCTTGAGATCGAGAAACTCCAGCACATACGGGTCCTTGATCGCATCGTCCGCGGTGACGCTATCCCCAGGCATCGGCAGCGCTGCCTTCGCCAGCACTGCGGCCTTGTTCCTGGACAAAGCAGTGCGCTCGTAGAACTGGCTTTCGATCTGCCGGTCGAGCTGGCGCACGCTCCAGCCGCCACGCAGCGCATGCGCCTCGTAGAACCGGCGAGCCTGGCTGTCCTTGACCGACAGCAATCGCACATACGCCGACCAAGGCAGCGTGAATGCCTGGGCCAGATCGGATAGATCGAATTTCCGAGACACTGTCTCGGAAATCCTGGCCATTCCCGTTTCGTCGAATTTCCGAGACACTGTCTCGGAAATTGCAGATGGAGGATAGGCAAGGAAGAACCCCCGCATGTTCTCCAGGTTGTCGGCGCTGAAGCCGCGCCCGAACCGCGCGGTCAGGTCAATGGACAACCGTTGGATCAACTGTTCCCCGTAGCCGGCCCGTCGCCTGCCTTTCTGCTCGGCGTCGACGATCCGTTGGCCGATCGCCCAGTAACTGGCCGTCATCAATGCATTGACCCGCCGCGCCGCGCTCCGGCGGGCGCTATCGAGCAGTTCGACGATATCGCCATGAATACCGGCATAGCCGGCCGGCAACACGCCAGCCCGGCTCGGCCGCATCGACGTCTTTCCTGTCATGCGATCATCTCCGTGTGAGGAAGACGCAGGCGCCTTCGTCACCGGTAGACCCTTCGTTCGGCGCCAGACACACCACATCACTCGCGGCATGACCATAGCGCATGAACCGCGCCATGGTCGCGCGCACCGTGACCAATCAGTCCACCCGGGACGCTGACGCAAAACATGACCGAACTGCATCACCCCAAACAAAAAACCCGCCGTGGTGGCGGGTTTTGGGGAGGCAACGAAGCGCGCTCAGGCAGCCGGCGTCGGATTCAGCGCCGACAGCATCTGCGTGAAGATCTTCGGGCTGGCGGCGAGCACGTTGCCCGAATCCATCCAGCCTTGTTCGCCGTCGAAGTCGGCGACCAGGCCGCCGGCTTCCAGCACCATCAGGCTGCCGGCCGCCAGGTCCCAGGGCTTCAGGCCCACGCCGCAGAAGCCGTCCAGGCGGCCGCAGGCGACGTAGGCCAGGTCGAGCACGGTGGCGCCCAGGCGGCGCACGCCGGTGCTGCCTTCGGCCATGGTGCGGAAACGCTGCGAGCCTTGTTCCAGGTCGCCCGAGTTGGGCCAGTGCGCGCCCAGCAGGGCCTCGTGGTAGCGGGTGCGGCCCGAGACGCGCACGCGGCGGTCGTTCAGGAACGTGCCGCTGCCACGGCTGGCGGTGAACAGTTCGTTGCGCGACGGGTCATAGATGACCGCCTGCGTGACCTGGCCGCGCTGGGTCAGCGCGATCGACACGGCGTAGTTGGGCAGGCCGTGGATGAAGTTGGTGGTGCCGTCCAGCGGATCGATGATCCACTGGAATTCCGCCTGGTCGGGGCCCTGCAAGCCGAATTCCTCGCCCAGGACGGCATGGTCCGGGTAGGCGGCGCGCAGCGTCTCGACGATGGACTCCTCGGCGGCGCGATCCACTTCCGTGACATAATCGCGCGGCCCCTTGCGAGCCACGCTGAGTCGTTCCAAATCCATGCTGGCACGGTTGATGATGGTGCCGGCACGCCGGGCCGCCTTGATGGCGATGTTGAGCATCGGGTGCATAAAATTCCGTACGTATGCGGTGGGTAGGCCGCTAGCCACCCCCCCGGATCCGCCGCCCCCGACAGGGGGAAACCGGCCCAAAAAACCAGGAAGGCACTAAGCCAAACGTGCCATTTTAAATGACTCAAGCATTTTCACGCGTTCGCTTCATCATGGTGAACCCCAGCCACCCCGGAAACGTCGGTTCGGCGGCCCGCGCGATCAAGACCATGGGCTTCTCGGAACTGGTGCTGGTGGGGCCCAAATTCGCCGATGTAACCAGCCAGCCGGAGGCCGTGGCCCTGGCCAGCGGCGCCCTGGACGTGCTGGAGAACGCGCGCATCTACGATACCCTGGAAGAGGCGCTGGCGCCCGTGACCCTGGCGTTCGCCCTGACCGCCCGGGTGCGCGACCTGGGCCCCCCGCCCTGCGACATCCGCCAGGCCGCCGACCTGGCCTGCGCCCACCTTGCGGAAACCGCCGAAGGTTGCGCGGCCATCGTGCTGGGCACCGAGCGGGCCGGCCTGACCAACGCCCAGATCGGGCTGTGCCACCGCATCTGCCATATCCCGGCCAACCCCGAATACAGCTCGCTGAACGTGGCCCAGGCGCTGCAGCTGGCGGCCTGGGAGCTGCGCTACGCGCTGCTGGTGGACCAGGGCGCCGCCCTGCTGCCCGCCTCCACCGCGCAAGCGCCCTCGCGCGGGGCCGAGCCAGCCTCCGGGGAAGCCGTGCAGGCCTTCCTGGCGCACTGGGAAGAAGCGCTGGTGGGCGTGCGCTTCCTGGACCCGGCCCATCCCAAGAAATTGCTGCCGCGGATGCGGCACCTTTTTTCCCGGGTGGCCCTGACGCGCGACGAGGTCGACATGATGCGCGGCGTCTGCACCGCCATGCTGGCCGCGGCGCGTCGCGACGGCGGCCCAAAAAAATAGGGACGGGCATCTGCCCGTCCCCCGTCATCGGCCGCCGGCGGTTGGCCCGCCGCGGCACGAAGCGCGTGCTCAGTCGACCTTGGCGCCCGACGCCTTGACCACCGGCGCCCAGCCTTCCACTTCCGACTTGATGAACTGGCCGAACTCGGCCGGCGTGGTCTTGACGCCCACGGCGCCCAGCTTTTCGAAGCTGGTCTGCACTTCCGGCTTGTCCAGCGCCTTGACCATGGCGGCGTTGAGCTTGTTGACCACTTCCGGCGGCGTGCCGGCCGGCGCGATCAGGCCGAACCACGACGATACGTCGAAGCCGGCGAAGCCCGATTCCTGCATGGTGGGCAGGTCCGGCGCGCTCTTGGAGCGGTCCGACGTGGTCACCGCCAGCGCGCGCAGCTTGCCCGATTGCGCGTGCGGCCAGGCCGACGGCATGTTGTCGAACATGAATTGCACCTGGCCGCCGATCAGGTCGGTGATGGCCGGGGCGCTGCCCTTGTACGGCACGTGTAGCACGTCGATGCCGGCCTTCATCTTGAACAGCTCGCCGGCCATGTGGATCGAGGTGCCGCTGCCCGACGAGGCAAACGCCAGCTTGCCCGGGTTCTTCTTGGCGTAGTCGACCAGTTCCTGCACCGTCTTGACCGGCACCTGCGGGTTCACCACCAGAATGTTCGGCACCTTGGCGCCCAGCGCCACCGGGGTGAAGTCCTTCGTCAGGTCGAACGTGACGTTCTTGTACAGCGTCTGGTTGATGGCGCTGGTGACGGCCACGAACAGCAGCGTGTAGCCGTCCGGCGCGGCGCGCTGCACCATGTCGGTGGCGATGTTGCTGCCGGCGCCCGGCTTGTTCTCGACCACGAACGACTGGCCCAGGCTCTCGGTGAGCTCCTTGGCCATGATGCGGGCGATCACGTCGGTGGTGCCGCCGGCGGAAAAGCCGACCACGATGCGGACAGGTTTGTCGGGATAGGCGGCCTGGGCGGAACCCATGGCGAAAGCGCTTGCGGCGGTAGCCAGTAGCGTGGCGGCAAGACGCCGCAGTCCAGGCTTTTGACCGGTCTTCATATAGTCTCCGTGCTGATACTGTCCATTAAATGGACGATTCGAATTATTGGATGCTGCATTCTGATCTATACACGAGCGGAGCATCAAGGTAGAGTCCACGCTACGGACTATGGTTTTCCCTTGACCATTGCGCCATAACCCCCAAGTTTTCAGAGAGTTGCATGCAAGACAGCGATGCCGCGGCCGCAGGCCCCCGCACATTGCGGCGCGGATTGGCCGTTCTGGCCGCCCTGCGGGACCAGGGCCCCGATGGGCTCAGCGTGACCGATATCGCCCGCCTGACGGGCATCCAGCGTCCCACCATCTACCGCCTGCTGGCGGCCCTGCTCGACGCGGGCCTGGTGCTGCCGGTGACGGGCACCAAGAAGTACCGCGCCCAGCTGGCGGTGGACCCCGACACCCGCTCGCGCGATCCGCGCGTGCGCCAGCTGCTGCCGGTGCTGCGGCGCCTGGCCGACCGCACCGGCGACGCCGTGTTCCTGGTGGTGCGCGATGAAGACGACTCCATCAGCCTGCATCGCGAGATCGGCAGCTATCCGGTGCAGATCCTGGCGACCTACGCCGGCAAGCGCCAGCCGCTGGGCGTGGGCTCGGGCGGCATGGCGCTGCTGGCCGCACTGCCCGACGACGTCGCGCGCGGCATCGTCGAACGCAACTCCAGCCGGCTGGACGAATACGGCGGCATGACGCCGCAGGAGATGTTCCGCCTGATCGAAAACACCCGCGCCCGCGGCTATTCGGTGGTGGGCAATCATGCCGTGCGTGGCGCGCTGGGCGTGGGCTGCGCCCTGCTCGACAACCATGGCGCGCCGCTGCTGGCGGTCAGCGTCACGGCCATCATCGACCGCATGCCGGCCCAGCGCCAGCGCGAGATCGCCGGCTGGATCAAGGCCGAACTGGCGCGGCTGGCGGTGCAGGCCTGAGCCCGGCACGCGGTCCACGCCGCGCCATGAAAAAGGGCGTCCCGCCATCGGCCGGGACGCCCTTTTCATTGCAGGCCATACGCTCAGGCCGCGGCGCCAGCCTTGGGCTCGCTGGCCTTGGGGTTCTGGATCTCGCGCAGCGGGATCGGCGCCTGGAAGCCCGCGGCCTCCAGCGACAGGCGGATGTCCTGGTACAGGCCCCAGCGCAGGTCCCAGTACTTGGCGGCGTCGGCCCACACCCGCACGTTCACGACCACGCCGCTTTCCTTGTAGTCGACCACCTTCACCAGCGGCTGCGGATCCTTCAGCGCGTTCGGATTGGCCGCGACGATGTCCTGCAGCTTGGTCAGCACCGCGTTCAGGTCATCGCCATAGCGCACCGGCACCGGGATATCCAGGCGGCGGGTCTTGTTGCGGCTGTAGTTGGTGATGGTGGCGTTCCAGACGGTGCTGTTGGGCAGCGTCAGGTGGATGCCGTCGACCTGGATCAGGCGCGTCAGGAACAGGCCGACTTCCTCGACCGTGCCTTCAGCGCCGGAGCTCAAACCGACGTATTCGCCGGCACGCACCGGGCGCAGGATCAGCAGCATGATGCCGGCCGCGATGTTCTGCAGCGTGCCCTGCAGCGCCAGGCCGACGGCCAGGCCGGCGGCGCCAAGCACCGCGATCAGGCTGGCGGTCTGCACCCCGAAACGCGCCAGCACCGCGATCAGCGTGAAGATGCGCACCGTCCATACCACGGTGCTGTAGAACATCGGCACGATGGTCGGGTCGATCTTGCTGGAGCGCGTGGCGATGCGCCGCACCCAGCGGCCCAGCAGCGTCGACACCCACCAGCCGATGACCAGGATCAGCAAGGCCACCAGCAGATTGATGCCCAGGTCCACCAGCCTGGGCGCCCAGGCATTGAATTCCTTCAAGGCGTCTTCCATCGTTGTCGCTCCCTCATGCAAAAAAAGACAGCCGAAAACTGTATCAGATGCGTCATGCGGAAAGGGCGCCGGCGGGTGTCCGGTATGTCAGGCTTTGTAAAGCGCGCTGGCTGAGCCGCAGGGATATGCGGCGGCAACGGCGCGGTCAGGCGCCGGCGACCTTGCGGAAGTGGTTGTCCCAGGAACGTTCGCGCGACGGCGCCAGCAGCGGCTGTTCGCCACCCGCGGCATCGGTGCGCAGCATGGCGCCCAACCCGCTGCTGACAAGGAAACCGGCGCGCGGCGCCGGCGCCACGCCGCAGCCGTCGGCCAGCCGCGTCTCGCCCAGGCAGGCCCCGCTGGCGGCGTCCCAGTACAGCACCCGGCCGCCCACGGGGCTGGAGGTGGCGATGACCGCGCCGGCGGCGTCCGCCGCCACCGAACCGACGTAATTGCGCATCTCGCGCAGCGTGGCCGCCGGTCCGGCGTGCAGTTGCGCCGGCGCGCCGCGCCGGTGGCGGCCCACCAGCGCCGGGCGGTCGCCGGCCGGTCCCATGTACTGGCAGCCGAACCACACACTGCCATCGGCCGCCAGCGCCAGGTGGCGGATCGACAGGCGATGCAATTCGGGCGCCAGTTCCACCTTTTCCAGCAACCTGCCGCTGGCCGCGTCCAGGTACGCCAGCGACGGGCGCATGGTATCGAGATTGAGTTCGAGCTTGCCGTAGTCGGGGTGGGTCAGGATGCCGCCATTGGCCACGCACAAGGTCCTGCCGTCCGGCATCAGGACGACTTCGTGCGGGCCGATGCCGCCGCTGTCGTACTCGCCGACGCGGCGGTAGCCGCCGCCGGGCGTGGCGTCATAGATGCCGAGCACGCCGCGCGCGCCTTCGAAATCGTTTTCGGTGGCGGCCAGCAGGCGGCCGCCATCGAAATAGGCGCCGTGGCCGAAGAAATGGCGATCTTGCGGCAACGGCAGTTCGAGCGGCGCGCGTTCGCCGCGCAGGTCGAAGGCCAGGGCGAAAAAGCCCGGCTGGCGCCCGAACACCACGGCGCGGCCGCCGGCCGCGTCGATGGCGAAGCTGTGGCCGCGCGCGGGCATTGGCAGCACCCGGCGGTCCTGCCCGGACGCATCCAGGACCACCGCCTCGTCGCGGCCGCCGCGCTGGCGCGCCGCCAGGTACAGCGCGGCGTCATCGCGCGCCGCCGTAGCCAGCGCCGCGCCGGGCCAGGCCAGCGTGGCGCCCAGCGCGCCCGCGGCGCCCCATGCCAGGAATTCGCGCCGCGCGGGCCGCGCCGGCGCGCCATCCGCCACGCGCGGCGCGGGTCGCCCGCGTGGATCGGCCGGCATCGCGGCCGGCGCTCGATCAATCGCCATCGAGCGCATTGAAGCCGATGGTCACGCCCAGTGCCGGCGCCAGGTCCTGGTCGACGATGGCTTTGGCGTTCTTCAACGTCAGCGCCGCCAGTCCCAGCAGGCGCCGCCCTTCCGCGTCGGCCAGCGCCTGCTCCAGCGGCGCCGGCGCCTCGCGCAACGCGCGCGCCGCGTTGCCCAGCTCGCCCAGCACCGCGCCCGGCATCCAGTCCTCGCCCTTGGGCAGCGCATAGCCGCCCGCCGTGTAGAACGCCGCCAGCCCATCCAGGCTGGCCGCCAGCGTGCGCGTGGACAGGCCGCTGCGCCAGAAGGCGGCGCGCTTGGGCCGCGCGCTCCCGGCCGAATCGCCCAGCACGGGCAACAGCTTCACGTCGCGCGCGAACTGCAGGCCGGTGGACAGCGCCTTCATGGCTTCGGCCGCCACCTCCTGCGGATCGCGGTAGAGGTCATTGCCCGCCTGGGGCCGCGCAAACTGGCGGCCGAACTCGGCCTTGGCTTCCCAGGCCTGCGCCACGTCGCGCGAGATCGCGGCAATGTTGGCCGACACGGCGCGGGCATAGCCGCAGGCGTAGCCGAAGGTCGGCGCGGCGGTCTGCGTGAGCGCTGCCGGTTCGCCGTACAGCACGAATTCCAGCGCCGGCAGGCCCTGCACCGCCACGCTGCGGCCCGCCAGCGCGCCCGGCTTGAGCAGTTCGGCGTCCTGCGCGGCGATCAAGGCCTGCACCTGCCGGGGCATCACGCCCCGGGTATCGGGCCAGAATGCCAGGCGTTCATAACGATTGGCCTGCACCAGCGGACCGAAACGCAATGGTTCGAGCCGCGCCCACGCCAGCGCCAGGCCGGCGAAGGCGGCTTCCACGCGCTTGGCGCCGTCCGCGTCCGGCTTGCCGCACCACTGGCCCAGCGCGCCTTCCAGGTCGGTGGCAGCCGCGACCATGCCGGCGGCCGCCGGCCGCGCGTAGCCCTGCGCCAGGCGCTCGCCCAGGTCGGCGGGCAGTTCGGCGCCCGCGGCCAGCGGCCAGGCCAGCGCCAGCGCGGCGGCCAGGGTGCGGGCCGGCGCGCGCCAGCGTGCAACGAAGATAGCCATTACAGCGACTCCAGGAAACGGATCAGGTCGGCGCGTTCTTCGGGCGTCATCGCCACCACGCGATCGCGCGCCGGCTGGCCGGCGCCGCCGTGCCACAACACTGCTTCCAGCAGCGTGCGGGCGCGGCCGTCGTGCAGCCAGGTGGCGTTGGGATTGACGGTCCGGGTCAGGCCGATACCCCACAGCGGCGGCGTGCGCCATTCGCGGCCATTGGCCGAGCCGTCGGACACGCCGTCGGCCAGGTCATCACCCATGTCATGCACCAGCATGTCGGTGTACGGCCAGATCAGCTGGAAGCGGTGCTCGGCCTGTTTCGCATCGCGGCTGGTGACGTATTTGGACACGTGGCAGGCGACGCAGTTGGCCTCGTAGAACAGCTTCTTGCCGGCCAGCACGCGGGCGTCGTCGGCGTCGCGCCGCTGCGGCACCGCCAGGTTGGTCGAATAGGTGGTGACGAAGTCCATCAGCTTGGCCGGCACTTCCTCGGGGCCGAAACGCGGCTGCGCGCCGTGCGGCATCTTCAGGCACTGGGGTTGCGCCGGCGTACAGTCGCCGTGGTGATTGGGGAACAGCGGCGTCGACAGGCCCATGTCGTTGGAGAACGCGGCGGCGCTCTGCTGCTCCACCGTGGGCTGCCCGGCCTTCAGGTTGAAGCGGCCCAGCACGCGCTGGCCGGTGCGCGCGTCGGTCACCCAGTTGGCCTTGCCGACGATGCCGTCGCGCTTGTCGGCGCCGATGTTGGCCAGGATGTCGGCCTGGTGGATCGATTCCAGCAAACCCAGGCCGATCATCGGCGGCGCCAGGCGCGGCGAGATCTGCGTGTCCTTGCGCATCGGACCGTAGCCCAGGTTGTCGATGCGGTAGGCCGGCTTCATCAACGTCGCGGTCTCGCCACCGTTGAGCTTGACCGTGACCGGCGTGTATTCGATTTCCATGCGGCCTTCGGCCGGCAGGCCGGCCACGGCGAAGTTCTGCAGCTGCACGCCGTAGACCGGCTCGGGCAGCAGCGCGATCTCGCCCGGCGCCAGCCGCGGATGGCCGCGGTCGGGGCCCTCCGGCACCGCCAGGCGCAGCAGCAGCGCCACCGCGTCGGGACGTTCCAGCGGATCGAAGCCCGGCACCGAGCCGCGCCCGTCCTTGGTATGACAGGCCTGGCACGAACGCGCGTTGAACAGCGGCCCGAGGCCGTCGGAGGCCTGCGTGGAGGCGGGCGCGGACACCCAGTCCTTGCGGAACAGGCCGTTGCCGACCTGGAATTCCTGGCGCCGCTCGAAGCTCATGTTGGCCGACGGCTGCGAGAAGATGTCGGCGTTGATGAGCTTGTTGGTGGTGGCGGCGCCGGCCTGCATGGTCTCGAAGGTCTCGGCCTTGGAGAAATCACGGGTCGGCGCGGTGATGGCGATGACCCGCTTGAGGTCTTCGGCGCTCAGGTCGTCGCGCC
The DNA here is from genome assembly GCF_054188005.1 of Achromobacter sp. KK8. Taxonomy (NCBI): domain Bacteria; kingdom Pseudomonadati; phylum Pseudomonadota; class Betaproteobacteria; order Burkholderiales; family Alcaligenaceae; genus Achromobacter; species Achromobacter sp. KK8. The sequence continues at coordinate 6,165,226 of NZ_CM135178.1, forward strand.
CGGCGGGCGCGGTTGGAGCGGCGGCGGCGCCGGCATGGGCCGACGCCGCCAGTACGGCGGCGAATACGAGCTTCACTTGAATACGGCGTCGGGTTTGTCCAGGCTGTCGGAACCTTCGATGGCGACCTTGCCCAGGTCCAGCAGCGCGATCACGCGCTCCAGGCTGCGGGTCTGGTCGACCAGGCGGTCGATGGCGGCCTGCACCACGGCGTTGCCTTCCTTGTTGCCGTCGGCGATCATCTGGTCGTAGGTCTCGACCGTCTCGGCGCGGGTCTTCATCGCCTGCATGGCGGCCACGGTGGCGTCCAGCTTGGCGCGCACTTCCGCGTCCAGCTTGGGATCGCGCGCCTTGACCAGTTCCGACAGGCTGGCGCCCGACACCTGCTTGCCATCGACGCGGGTGTACGCGCCCAGGTAGACGTTGCGGATGCCGATCTGGTTGTAGAAATGCGAGTTGTGGGTGTTGTCCGAGAAGCAGTCGTGCTCTTCCTCGGGATCGTGCAGCATCAGGCCGAGCTTCATGCGCTCGCCGGCCAGTTCGCCGTACGACAGGCTGCCCACGCCGGTCAGCATCGCCACCAGGCCGGCCTTGGGGTCTTCTTCCACGGCCTTGCGCGCGGCGCCGTCCTTCTGCCAATTGCCGACCATCTCTTCCAGGTCGGTCACCAGCAGGTCGGTCACGGCCTTCAGGTAGGCGATGCGGCGCTCGCAGTTGCCGCCGGTGCATTGCTTGACGTCGTAGTCGGTGTGCGGGCGGTTGCCCGAGTGGCGCTCCTGCGGCGTGCCCTTGCGGTCGGCCGGCGCCGGGCCGGTGCCGTTCAGGTCCTGGCCCCACAGCAGGAATTCGATGGCGTGGTAGCCGGTGGCGACGTTGGCCTCGTTGCCGTCGGCCTCGTGCAGCACTTCGGACAGCAGCTTGGGCGTGATCTCGCTGACATCGACGGTCTTGCCGCCTACCGAGATCTTGGAGTTGGCGATGACGTTGACCGCGTAGTAGGCGTTCTCGTCGTTCTCGGTGCCGTAGGAGGCGTCGACGTAGTCGATCAGGCCTTCGTCCAGCGGCCAGGCGTTCACGCGCCCTTCCCAGTCGTCGACGATCGGGTTGCCGAAGCGGAACGCCTCGGTCTGCTGGTACGGCACGCGCGCGTCCAGCCAGGCCTGGCGGGCGGCCTTGAGCGTGTCCGCGCTGGGCTTGGCGACCAGGGCGTTGATGGCCTCGCGCAGCGTCTTGGCGGAGGTCAGCGCGTCTTGATAGCCCGCCAGCGCCAGGTCTGAATAGTTCGCCACCACGGCCTTGGGCTGCGTGGCGGCATGAACCGTTCCCCCGAATGCCGCGACGGCCAGCGCCGCCCCCAACAACAACTTGCGCATCGACTTTCTCCCGTAACTCGGACGAAATCCACCCCGCGGCGGCCCCGTCCACACTTGAATTTGTGGATGCGAGTGTAAACAATTTTCGTTTGTTATTCAGCGAAAAGTCAGATACCTGACGTTTATCCGAACGGAAAAAGCCAGCAAAACCGGGCCGGGGACGAAAAAAAGCCCGGGAGCGGTCCCGGGCTTCCTGCCAGCCAGGCCGGCCGGATGCTCAACGCTGCAACGGCGCCTTGGCGGTTTCCCTGGCGGCCAGCACCGACACGGCGGTCACCACCAGCGCGGCGGCCACGTACAGCGACACCGCCACGGTCGAACTCCACGACTTGAACAGGCTGGCGATGATCAGCGGCGCGAAGCCTCCGCCGACGATGCCGGCCAGCGTGTAGGCCAGCGACGACCCGGCGTAGCGCACCCGGCCCGGGAACTGCTCGGTGATGAAGGCGGCCTGCGGGCCGTACATCATCGCGTGGATCAACAGGCCCACCACCACCGCCGCGCAGATCGCGACCGGATGCGCGGTGTCCATCAGCGTGAAGAACACGAAGGCCCAGACCATGCCCAGCACCGCGCCGGCCACGTACACGGGACGGCGCCCGATCTTGTCCGACAAATGCCCGCACAGCGGCACGGCGATGGCATTGAGCGCCGCGCCCAGCATGGTGGCGCCCAGCGCCAGCGGCCGCGACAGGTGCAGCACGGTGGTCACGTAGGTCAGCGTGAACACCACCACCAGCGCGTACAGCACGTCCGAACCGATGCGCGAGCCGCCGGCCACCAGCAATTGGCGCCAGTGTTGCACCAGCACTTCCTTGATCGGGGTGTTGGCGGTTTCGCGCTTCTGTTCCATTTCCAGGAACACCGGCGTTTCCTCGACCCCGCGGCGCAGCCACAGGCCGAACAGCACCAGCGCCACGCTCGACACGAACGGCACGCGCCAGCCCCAGGCCTGGAATTCCTCGGGCGTGAGCCACAGCGAGATCAGCGCGATGAAGCCGGTGCCGATCAGCGTGCCGCACGACGGGCCGACCTGCGTGAAGGACGCATTGCGGCCGCGCTGGTCGGGCTTGCCGTGTTCCATCGACAGCAGCACCGCGCCGGCCCACTCGCCGCCCAGCGCCACGCCCTGGATGAAGCGCAATGCCACCAGCGCCACCGGCGCCCACACGCCCCAGGTGCCGTAGGTGGGCAGCATGCCCATCAGCCCGGTCGACACGCCCATGATGACCAAGGTGGCGACCAGCACGAACTTGCGCCCCAGGCGGTCGCCCAGGTGGCCGAAGACGAAACCGCCCAGCGGCCGCGAGACGTAGCCCACGGCATAGGTCGAGAACGCCAGGATGGTGCCCGTCAGCGGGTCGAACGACGGGAAGAAGATGGCGTTGAACACCAACGCCGCCATCAGGTTGTAGATCGTGAAGTCGTACCACTCCAGCGTGGTGCCGACCGAACTGGCCATCGCCAGTTTCTTCATCTTCATGTTGTCGGGCGCCGCGCCGCCGTGGGCGGACGCGGGCGCGTGCAAGGTGTTCTCAGCCATTGTGGTTCCCCATGTCTGTGTGTGTGGCGTTGCGGCGCTTGGCGCGCGTCAACGCAAGTCGGCCGCGGCCAGCTTCCAGCCCAGCTCCAGCAGCCAGGTGTCGGCGCCGCGCGTGCCGAACGCCGCGGCCGCCTGTTCGCCCAAGGCCTGGGCCACATCCGCCGAGCTGGCCTCGATCACGAAGAGCGGATCGAGGCGGCGGTTTTCGGTGGATTCGCGCGGCAACGGACCGCTCAGGGCGGCATCCGGCGCCAGCAGATAGGACTGAACGAAGCCATCGGCCCGGGCCAGCGCCGCGCCCGCCTCGGCCGCCCGCGTCCGCAGCGCCTCGGCATCGCCGCCAAACACCAGCGGCAGCACCGCGATGTGGCTCCCGCTGCCGAAGCCGGTCACGGCCTGCACCGCGCACACCCGCCGCATCGGATCGCGCATACGGTCCAGGTTGGTCACGGACCACGGCGTCTGGCGCTCGAACGCGGCGCGGTAGTCCGCGGTGGTGAAGGCGCCCAGCGATTGCGTGCGGTACAACCCCAGGTACTTGCGGCCGCCGGACAGCGAGAAATAGCGCGCGCCCGACAGGAAGCCGGGGATGCGCACGCGTTCTTCGACGTGCTCGCGGTCGTACCAGCGATTGAAATCGGTCTCGAAAGCGGGATCGACGTCGCAGGCGACGAATAGCATGCCGTTGGGCGTGGACGGGGTGGTGGCTTGGCTCATGGAACGAAGAAATCCCTGCGATAACGGAAGGGACTCATCTTCGGCCGAGGCGGCCATGCCCGACAAACGAGTAATTTTTCGCGCCAGCAATAAAATTATTGAGCGCCGACCTAGGGATAACGCTATTGCGCGGATCCGAATTTTGGCGGCGTAACCGACGCGGTGTATTGGTCCGACGCGCGGCAGGCCAGTTCGGCCACCAGCCGGATCGCGTCCGAGCCGGCGCCTTCCAGGTAGCTCACCACCAGCAGTTGCGGTGGCACCGGCACGTCGCAGCGGATCATCTGCACTTCGCCGCGCGCCACGTATTCGTAGATCGGCGGCAAGGGCACCAGCGCGCGGCCGAAGCCGCTGCGCACCAGCCGCGCCAGCGCCGAGATCGAGCTGACGCAGTGCACCTTGCCCAGGGGCAGCCCGGCTTCGCGGAACAGCCCTTTCAATGCCTCATGCGGCTGCGAACCGGGGCTCATGGTCAGCACCGGTTCGCCCAGCAGTTGCTGCACCGTCAGCGCCTCTTCATCGCCGGCCGGCCCCACCCAGCCCATTTCCATCGGCAGGCAGGGCGTGCTGATGACGCCGGTGTCGGTCAGCAGATCGGTCTGGAAGGCAATATCGAGCGTGCCTTCGCGCAGGCCACGATGCAGGGCGCGGGTGGTCTCCGAGGTCAGCTGCACCTCGATGCCCGGATAGGTCGAGCGCAGGTTCGTCAGGAAACCGATCAGCCAGGTGTGCACCACCGTCTCGATGGCGCCGATGCGCACCAGCCCGAACACCTCGTCGCCGGTGCGGCCCAGCGACAGGATCTGCTGGCGCAGCTGCAGCAGGCGTTCGCCGTAATCCAGCAGGCGCGTGCCCACCGCCGTGAGCCGCAGCTCCTTGGCATCGCGCTCGAACAGGCGCGCGCCGATGTCCTCCTCGAGCGAGGCGATGCGGTTGGCCACCGCGGCCTGAGTGATGTGCAGGCGGTCGCTGGCCGCGCGAAAACTGCCCAGGCGGGCGGACCACAGGAATGCTTCGACAAAACGGGTATTCATATCCACGCCATGGCGCGCCTGGCGACGCGCCCTTTTCAGGAACGGCGGGGCGGCAGGCCCCGGCCTGTTCACATCCTAACGCCTGGCGCGCCGCTCGCGCCATGATGCAACGCACGCCCTCTCGCGGTGCCGCGTGCACCAGCATGGTTCATGCGCCGCGCCCGGATGGCGCCGCGGGGCGCGAAAACCGGGCAAAAGGCGGTTGGCACGGGTCTTGCTTGATGACTGGTATGCAAGCTTGTCTACAAGCGCCCGTCACTTTTCCGACCAGGAGTCCCGCATGACCGACCGCCCCGCGCCCTTCGCTTTCAATGCCACCCGCCGCCGGCTGATGCAAGGCGCCGCGCTGGGCGCCGCCACGCTGGCCGCGCCGGCCCTGGTGCGGGCGCAGTCGGGCCCGGTCATCCGCATCGGCTACTGGCCGGTCGCGGCCGGCCTGCCGTTCTATGCCGCCATCGAAAAGGGTTACTTCAAGGAAGCCGGCCTGAACGTCGAGGCGCTCAAGTTCGCCGGCGCGCAGCAGGTCATGGAAGCCATGCTGGCGGGCCGCGCCGACGGCAGCGCCAACGGCACCGGCTCGGCCAACCTGGCCATCGGCGAGATCGCCTCGCCCGGCCTGTTCAAGATTTTCGCCTCCAATCCCAGCAACGCCAGGAACGTGCTGGACGAGTTCATTGTCGCGAAAGACAGTCCCATCCAATCCATCGCAGACCTCAAGGGGAAAAAGGTCGGTTCTGGACCCGGCATCCAGAATGCCACGCTGGCCAAAGCAGTGCTGGAGCGCGCCGGCGCAACCGGGGCGACCGTGGTCGAGCTGGCGATCAGCCAGCACGTCGCCGCGGTCGCCGCCGGCCAGTTGGACGCGTGCTACACGCTCGAGCCCACCGGCACGGTCGGGCGCTTGAATGGCACCACCCGCGTCCTGGAAGCGGGCGTGATCGCCAAATACGTGCTGGGCGACCCGATGGCGCCGTGGTTCGGCGGCTCGGCCTCGCTGACTACCGCGTTCCTGAAGAAGCATCCCGAGGAAAGCAGGAAATTCATCGCCGCCTACGCCCGCGGCATCGAGCTGATCCGCAGCAAACCCGACGAGGCGCGCCCCTTCATGAAGGGCTACACCGCCATCGAAGGTCCCATGACCGAAGCCGTGCCGCTGGCCGCCTACACGCTCTACAACGAGTTCACCCCCAGCGACATCCAGTACTTCCAGAAATTCTTCGACCTGTTCGCCGACAAGGGCATCTTCGCGCAGAAGGTGGACGTGGCCTCGATGCTGTACAAGGGCTGAGCCATGGACGCGATCAACGCCAACCGCGCCAGCGCGGCCCCGGCCGGCGGCGCCGGCCACGCGGCCGTCGCGACGGCGGGCAAAACCGCCCGCGCCGGCATGCCTGCCGCCGCGCCCGCCTCCCGTCCGCCGCGCACCTGGACCGCCGCGCGCCTGCTGCCGCTGATCGGGCCGCTGGCGCTGTACGTGGTGTGGGACCTGGTGGTGCGCCTGCAACTGGTCAGCCCGGTGCTGCTGCCCACGCCCGGCGCCACGCTGGTGGCGCTGGCCAAGGGCATGGCCGGCGGCCCGCTGCTGGGCGATTTCCTGGCCTCGGTCAGCCGCACGCTGCAGGCCTTCGTCATCGCCGGCGTGATCGGCGTGCCGCTGGGCGTGCTGCTGGGCAGCAATGAAAAGGCCTACCGCAGCGTCGAATTCCTGGTGGACTTCTTCCGCTCGACGCCGTCGTCGGCGCTGATCCCGCTGTTCCTGATGATCTTCGGCGTGACCGACATGAACAAGATCGCCATCGCCGCCTTCGCCGCGGTGCTGGTGATCCTGTTCAACAGCGCCTACGGCGTCATCAACGCGCGCAAGCAGCGCGTGATGGCGGCGCGGGTGATGGGCGCCTCGCGCTGGCAGATCTTCAAGGACGTGCTGATCTGGGAAAGCCTGCAACCCACCTTCGTCGGCCTGCGCAGCGGCGTGTCGATGGCGTTGGTCATCGTGATCGTGGCCGAGATGTTCATCGGCTCGGACAGCGGGCTGGGCAACCGCATCATCAATGCGCAGCAGGTGCTGAACGTGCGCGACATGTATGCATCGATCCTGGCCGCCGGCGCGCTCGGCTACGTTCTCAACATCCTTTTCCTGGTGCTGGAAAAGCGCGTGGTCCACTGGAGCGGCCGATAATCATGTCCACCGTCATCAACCCCGTCATCGCCCCCGCCCCCACGCCCGCGCCGTTCCGGCCGGGCCCGGCCGGCACCCACATCACCATCCGCGGCCTGACCAAGTACTTCGCCGGCTGGCCGCTGTACGAGGACTTCAACCTCGACATCCCCAAGGGCAAGATCGTCTCGGTGTTCGGCCCCAACGGCTGCGGCAAGTCGACGCTGATCAACATGATCGCCGGTCTCATCCCCATCGATGCCGGCGAGATCCTGTTCGACGGCAAGTCGCTGGCCCAGACCAAGATCGGCTACGTCTTCCAGAACTACCGCGAGGCCATGTTCCCGTGGCTGCGCACCATCGACAACATCGCCTACCCGCTGCGCCTGGAAGGCCGCGGCAAGGCCGAAGTCGACGCGCGCGTGGAAGAGCTGGTGGCCTCGTTCGACGTCAAGTTCGACCTCAAGCGCTATCCCTACGAACTGTCGGGCGGCCAGCAGCAGACGGCCTCCATCATGCGCGCGCTGGCCCCGGGACCGGAAGTGCTGTTCCTGGACGAGCCGTTTTCGGCGCTGGACTTCGAGATGACGCTGTTCATCCGCGAAAAGCTGCAGGAAGTCTTCATGCAGACCGGCACCACCATGCTGCTGGTGTCGCACGACCTGGAGGAAGCCGTGTACCTGGCCGACCAGGTGCTGCTGCTGACCAAGCGCCCCACCCGCGTGGCCGAGATCCTGGACTACGGCGACGCCCGCCCACGCACCGTCGAGACGCTGTCCGAGCCCAGCTTCATCGGCATGAAGAAGCTGAGCCTGGAGATCTTCCAGCGCGAAGTCCGTCGCTGACACGCAACGCCATTCACGGGAGTCCGCCATGACCCAGGAAACCATCGACCAATACGTGCGCAGCGCGCTGGCGCTGGCCGGCTACGCCCTGCGCGAACCGGCCACGGCCGAAGTGGCGCGGCAATTCACGCGCATCCACGACATCGCCTCGACCTTCGTCGACGAGGCCTTGCCGGTGGAGCTGGAATCAGCCGCGGTGTTCCGTCCATGAACGGCGCCGTCCTCGACCTGGCGCGGCAGATCCGCGCCGGCGAACGCAGCGCGGCGGCGGTGCTCGAAGCCACGCTGGCCCGCATCCGCGCCGCCGATGCGCGCTACAACTGCTTCACCGCCGTCACCGAAAGCCGGGCGCGCAAGGAAGCCGCCGCCATCGACGCGCGCCGCGCCCGCGGCGAAACCCTGCCGCCGTTGGCCGGCGTGCCCTACGCGGTCAAGAACCTGTTCGACACCGCCGAGGAGGTGACGCTGGCCGGGGGCCGCGTCAACGCCGCCAACCCGCCCGCGCCACGCGACGCCGCGCTGGTCGCGCGGCTGCACAAGGCCGGCGCCGTGCTGGTGGGCGCGCTCAACATGGACGAACACGCCTACGGTTTCACCACCGAGAACTCGCACTACGGCGCCAGCCGCAATCCGCACGACCCCGCCCGCATCGCCGGCGGCTCGTCGGGCGGCAGCGCGGCCGCGGTGGCCGGCGGCCTCGTGCCGCTGACGCTGGGCTCGGACACCAACGGCTCGATCCGCGTGCCGGCCTCGCTGTGCGGCGTGTTCGGCCTGAAGCCGACCTTCGGCCGCCTGCCGCGCACCGGCTCGTTCCCCTTCGTCGGCAGCCTCGACCACCTGGGTCCGTTCGCGGCCGACACGGCCAGCCTGGCGGCGGCCTACGACGCGCTGCAAGGCCCGGATGCCGACGATGCCGCCTGCGCCCAGCGCGCGGCCGAACCCGTGCTGGCGGAGCTGTCCTCGGACCGCCCGCTGCGCGTGGCCGTGCTGGGCGGCTACTTCGCGCACTGGGCCGGCCCCGAGGCGCGCCAGGCCGTGCAACTGGCCGCGCGCGCGCTCGCGGCCACCGAGATCGTCGAACTGGCCAGCGCCGAACAGGCGCGCGCCGCGGCCTTCGTCATCACGGCTGCCGAGGGCGGCGCGCTGCATCGCCGCCGTCTGGTCACGCACTACGACTACTACGAACCCCATTCACGCGACCGCCTGGTCGCCGGCAGCCTGGTGCCTGCCGCCTGGGTGCAGCAGGCCCAGCGGGTGCGCCACCGCGTCTACCGCGAAGCCATGGCGCTGTTCGCGCGCTACGACGTGCTGATCGCCCCGGCCACGCCGGTGCCCGCCACCGCCATCGGCACCGAGACCCTGGCCCTGGCCGGCCAGTCACTGCCCGCGCGCGCCAGCATGGGCCTGCTGACACAGCCGATCTCCTGCCTTGGCCTGCCGGTGTGCGCCGCGCCCACCTGGCCGGGCATCGGCGCCGACGCGCACCTGCCACTGGGCGTCCAATTGATCGCCGCGCCGTGGCGCGAGGCCGATTGCCTGCTGGCCGCGCGGCGGCTGGAACAGGCGGGCGTTGCCACCGTTCGTCCCCTCTCCTGACCCGCCAACCGAGGCCGTCCATGGATTCCGCATTCGCCGTCATCGACACGCCCCGCAGCCTGGCCGACTCCGCGTACGGCACGCTCAAGCGCGACATCCTGGATTTCCGCCTGGCGCCGGGCGACCGCTTCACCGAGACCGAAATCGCCGACCGCCTGCGGGTCAGCCGCACGCCGGTGCGCGAAGCCCTGTTCCGCCTGGAACGCGAGGGCTACCTGGAGGTGCGCCAGCGCAATGGCTGGCTGGTCAAGCCGCTGGACTTCGACACGCTCGATCACTTCTATGAACTGCGCAGCGTGCTGGAGATCGCGGCGGTGCGCGCGCTGTGCGCGCCGGGCCAGGTGCCCGATCCGCTGCGCGCGCTGCAGCCGCTGGCGGATACGTGGCTGGTGGACAGCGCCCATTATTCCGGCGATGGCGAGTGGCTGGCGGACCTGGACGAGCGCTTCCATGCGGACTTGGTGGCCGCCGCCGGCAATCCTGAAATCGCGCGCGTGCACCGCGCCGCCACCGAGCGCATCCGCATCGTGCGGCGGCTGGACTTCACCCAGCCCGACCGTATCGCCCATACCTACGCCGAACATGGCGCCATCCTCGGTGCCATCCTGGCCCGCGACGCCGAACGCGCGACGGCCTTGCTTGCGGCGCATATCGGCGACAGCCAGGCCGCCGTGCGCAAGATCACGCTGCACCGGCTGTATGCCACGCGCCGCGCGCAGGCGGCGTGATGGCGCTGGCGCGATACGCGGCCGCGTCAGTGCGGCCGCAGCCAGCGCTCCAGCCGGCGCGTGACGAACGGAATGCAGACAAACACCATCACCGGCGTCATCGTCACGCTGGTGATCAGCGCGCGCCAGAACACCGGCAGTGCGCTCAGGTGTTCGCTCACCAGCAAGGTGAACGCCAGCAGCACCGGAAAATACGCCAGCCAGATGCTCACGGCCTGCTTCCAGCGCGGCGGCGCGCCGGCGTTGCCCTGCGGGCCGAACCAGCTGTCCATGCCGCTGACGCGGCGCGCATGGCTGGCCCGCACCAGCGCGGCGCCGCGTTCGAGCCACATGCGGCGCGGCAGCGATTGCTCCCAGCGATTGAGGCTGGCCTCGTCGTTGAAGCGCAGCACGATCTGGTACTGGTCGCCGCCCTCGGGCGGTTGCAGCACGCCCGAGCCGAGAAAACCGGGAAAGCCGGCGGCGAGGATCTCGCCCTGGCGCATCCAGGACAGGAAATCGCTGTAGCGTTCGGGCGTGATGTGCCGGGTGACCAACATGGTGACCGGGGCGGAAACGGCGGAACTGGACATGGTGAAACTCCTGGGGCGGCGCGCAGCGTGTTATGTGGTGTAAACCCTAGCAAGCGGCGTGCCAGCCTTGCACCGCATCATTTCCCCGCGCATAGGGCGATCGCCGCGTCCGGCCGCGAGATTTGCGCACCGCAACACACCCTATATTGGTGATTACCCTGAATCACGCACCATGACGGTGCAATCAACACGGAGCCCGACCCCTCACATGGATATCAACCTGCCCGACGTCGTCGCCGAGGTCACCGTGGCCTTTGCCCGCTATGAAGCCGCCCTGGTCGGCAATCAGGTCGAGGTGCTGGACGAGTTGTTTTGGAACAGCCCGCACACGCTGCGCTATGGCGCCGCCGAGAACCTCTATGGCTATGACGCCATCCGCGCCTTTCGCGCGGGCCGCTCGCCGCAAGGCCTTGCGCGCCGCGTGCTGCGCACCGCGATCACCACCTACGGCCGCGATTTCGCCACCACCAACATCGAATTCCAGCGCGATGGCAGCGACCGCGTCGGCCGCCAGAGCCAGACCTGGATGCGCACGCCGCAGGGCTGGCGCGTGGTCTCGGCGCACGTCAGCCTCATGAGCGGCTAGACGCGGCCGCGGCGGCCGGCGCGGATGCGCCCTGACACAAGTCAACACCGCCCATAACCATATTGATTCGCGGCCATTGAGCCGTCATGAGGACAGGTCTACACTGGGCTTTCCCCGACCCAGGAGCCCCGCCTCATGAGCACCTACAAGATCGCCGTCTTCGTCGGCAGCCTGCGCGCCGCATCGATCAACCTGCGCCTGGCGCGCGCGCTGGAAAAACTGGTTCCCGCGGACTTCAAGTTCGACTACGTCAGCCTGGGCGACGTGCCGCTGTATAACCAGGACAACGAAAACAACCTGCCCGCGCCCGCGGCCAAGCTCAAGCAGCAGATCCTCGACGCCCAGGGCATCCTGTTCGTCTCGCCCGAGCACAACCGCTCGGTGCCCGCCGCCATCAAGAACGCGATCGACTGGGGCACCCGCCCGTGGGGCCAGAACTCATGGGCCGGCAAGGCCGTGGGCATCCTCGGCGCCTCGCCCAGCGCCGCCGGCACCGCGCTCATGCAGCAGCACCTGCGCAACATCCTGGCCGCCGAAGGCGCCATCGCGCTGACCACGCCGGAAGTCTTCCTGCAATACACCGATGGCCTGATCGACGACCAGTACACCATCACCAACGAGGGCACGCGCAAGTTCCTGCAAGGCTGGATCGACCGCTACGTCGACTGGATCAAGAAGTTCAATCCCTGATTGCCGCCGATGCCGGGCCAGGGGCGCCTCCCCACCCGGCACCGATCGCCCGCCTACCTCCGGGCGATCACGCCCCCCGCCAAGCGGGGGGCTTTTTTTTCGGATAAAGCGGCCCCGCTCCCAAATAATTCCCTTCGCCTCACCTCAGAAGGTAACAAGCCCCCTCGCGCCCTCCCGCCACCAACACGCGCCCCTCGCGCGCCCCCCGCCCACCAACACCGCCCCAAAAAAATAGCCGCCCGGCCGCCCGGCCGCCCGGCCGCCCGAAGGCCGGGCAGCCCCCTCGGGGGGCAGCAAGCGCACGCAGTGCGCGCCGCGTGGGGGCCAACGATATCCCCGCCAACTGTGGAGAAGCTTGAGGACAGCTGTGGGGCAGGTGCGAAAAAGCCTGCCGTGCCAAGCACTTGCAGACGCCGGTCAAAAACTGCGCAATCCATCGTTTGGCCGATTCCTGGCGCACTTATCCACCGTCCAAAGGGCGATTGCGGGACGCCCGCGGACGCTTCGCATCGACCGGTGCATTTGTCCCAGCATTCTGTGGACAAGCATGAGGACAGGATGAGGGCAGCTCGGCTTTTCCCTTGCACATCAAGCACCTGCAAGGGGTGGTCAAGAAAGGCCCAGACGCACTCGCCCAGGCGCCAGGTTGTCCCCGGGAAATGTGGATAAGGCTGAGGACAGCCTGCGCGCAGCCGCAAAATTCCCTTTGCCGCCAAGGCCTTGCGGCCGGCGCGCAATATTCGCCCAGCGGCACGCCGCGGCGAGGCACCGCCACGCCACCGCGAGCCAGCCGAGGGAACCGCCCGGGCTTGTCCCCACCGAGTGTGGACAAACCTCTGAACAGTCTCATGACAAGCTGAAAAAAAGCTTATCCGGCAAGCACTTGCAGCCGTCGCTCAAAAAAGAAGCAGGCGCCGTGTCCCAATGGCATCGACGCCGCTGCGATTGGACGGCACCGGTGCCGCTAGACCTCGCCGTCTTCCAGCCGCATGCCGATCTTCAGGCCGACCTGCCAGTGCGCCACCTTGCCGTCCTTGATGTGGCCGCGCACCTCGGTGACCTCGAACCAATCCAGGTGGCGCAGCGTTTCGGACGCGCGTTCGATGGCCTTGCTGATCGCATCGTCGGTGGACTTGGTGGACGAGCCCACCAGTTCGATCTGCTTGTAGACATGATTCGACATGGCTTGTCTCCTTTGAGGGGGAAGCGTTGCGAATCGCCGGTCGCGCGCGGGGCTCCGGCGCTTACGACCGGCAATCCATTCGAACACACAGGATACCGCGCAGGGCATAGAGTGGTGTTACGAGTTCCGTCGCCGCGGCCTCGTCCGCGTCCCCGGGTCTCGCTTCTGAAACGCAAGCCAGGAGGTTGTCATGCCTGAACGGAAAACGCTGCAACGCGCCGCGCGCGACAAGAAGCAAGGCAAGTCCCCATCCACCCAAGCGGGCGAATTCGTGCGCGAGGAAATCGACCACGTGCGCGAAGGCAAGCACGGCGTGCGCTCGACCAAGCAGGCCATCGCCATCGGTCTGTCGAAGGCGCGCCGCGCTGGGGTTGACCTGCCCTCGCCCAAGAAGGCCAGCGCGTCGACCCGGCGCAAGGCCAAGCAGGACAGCGAGGCCGCGCATGACGGGCACGCCAAATCGCCGACGCGCGCCCGCGCCACCACGCGCGCCCTCAAGCGCGAAAGCGCCAGGCCCGCGTCCAAGTCCGCGCTGTCGCGCCACGCGTCCAAGACGGCGTCACGGCGCACCGCGGCGGATCGCTCGGCCGCCGCGAAGAAGGCCGCCGCCACCAAGGGCGCGGCGGGACGCTCGGCCGCCGCCAAGAAAGCCGCGCGCACCCGCGCCGCCAACCGCGCCGCCGCGCATCACTGAGCGGCGCGGCTGTCATGGCGCCGCGCCGGCGCCCGCCTCGAATTCGCGCAGGCGCGCCTGCAGGAATTCGCGCAGCCGCTTGACGGCGGGCGACAGCAGCATGCGGTGCACGCACAGCAGGTACAGCGGCGACGGCTCGCCGGTATAGTCCGGCAGGGCCTGCACCAGACGGCCGGCGCGCAGGTCGGCCAGCACGTCGTAGCGCGACTTGTACGCGACGCCGTAGCCGGCCAGCGCCCAGCGCCGCACCAGGTCGCCATCGTCGCCGACGCGGTCGCCCTTGACCGGCACGGTCAGCGCCCCGCCCTCGTGCTCGAAGGCCCAGCGGTCGTGCAGGGATTCGCCCAGCACGAAGCACAGGCAGTTGTGGCGGCGCAGGTCGGCCGGCGTCTGCGGCAGGCCATGGCGCGCGAAATAGGCCGGCGCGGCGCACACCACGCGGCGGTTGTGCTCGCCCAGCGGCAGCGCCACCAGGCCGGAATCGCCGGGCGTGCCGTAGCGCAACGCAATGTCGACCGGCTGCCGGTAGAGGTCGGCCAGGCGGTCGCTGATGCGTACCTGGAAGTTCACGCGCGGATGGCGCTGCTGGAATTCGTCCAGCCAGGGCAGCAGCACATGGCGCCCCAGGTCCGACGGAATCGACACCGAAAGCGTGCCGGAGATGGCCGTCTTGTCGCGCGCCAGCGCGCTCTGGCCGGCCTGCAGGCTCGACAGCGCGGCGCGCGCGTATTCCAGATAGCGCTCGCCGTCGCCGGTCAGCCGCAGGCTGCGCGTGGACCGCACGAACAGGCGGGTGTCCAGCGACAGTTCCAGCCGCTTGAGCGCGGCGCTGGCCACCGCCGGCGTCAAGTCCAATTCGCGCGCGGCGGCCGAAAAACCGCCGTGATCCGCCGCGGCGACAAAGATGCGCAAGTCTTCCAACCGAACCATGGGGGCTCATTTTCAAAGAATTATTGAAACTGAGTCCGATGCTAGCCGGTTTTTCATCGTTCGCCACTGGGTAATCATGGCGTCACCCCCTACCCGCATTGGAGTCCCCATGAAAATCGAACTCAACGGCAAGAAAGCCCTGGTCACCGGTTCTTCCGGCGGCATCGGCCTGGCCATCGCCCAGGGCCTGGCCGATGCCGGCGCCCAGGTGGTGCTGCACGGCCGCAGCGCCGACAAGCTCAAGCAGGCCGCCGAAGCCATCGCGCGCCGGCATCCGGGCGCCCAGGTGCACACCGTGCAGGCCGACCTGTCCACCGCCGACGGCGCCGCCTCGGTCTGCGCCGCCCATCCCGACGTCGACATCCTGGTCAACAACGCCGGCTACTTCGCGCCCAAGTCCTTCACCGAAATCACCGACGACGACTGGCGCTACATGCTCGATACCAACGTCATGAGCGGCGTGCGCCTGTCGCGCTACTACCTGCCGCGCATGCTGGCCGCCGACTGGGGCCGCATCGTCTTCATCTCCAGCGAATCGGCGCTGCACATCCCGGCCGAAATGATCCACTACGGCGTCAGCAAGACGGCGCTGCTGGGCGTCTCGCGCGGCCTGGCCGAACTGACGGCCGGCAGCGGCGTCACCGTCAATGCCGTGCTGCCCGGCCCGACGCGCTCCGAAGGCGTGGTCGACTTCTTCGCCGAAATGGCCAGGGAACAAGGCCTGCCGCAAGAACAGATGGAACGCGACTTCATCGCCCAGCATCGTCCCAGCTCGCTGCTGCGCCGGCTGGCAACGGTGGAGGAAGTCGCCAACATGGTCGTCTACACCTGCTCGCGCCAGTCCTCGGCCACCAACGGCGCCGCGCTGCGCGTCGACGGCGGCGTGGTCCGCACCATCGCCTGATCCCTTTTCCCGTTCCGAGATCCCCCATGAAAGCCATCGCCTACTTCCAGAACCTGCCCGCCACCGATCCGCAATCGCTGCAGGACATCACCGCGCCCGACCCCGTTCCCGGCGACCACGACCTGCTGGTCGAAGTCAAAGCCATCTCCGTCAACCCGGTGGACGTGAAGATCCGCGCCAACCGCAAGCCCAAGGACGGCCAGCCCGAGATCATTGGCTGGGACGCCGCCGGCATCGTGCGCGCCGTGGGCGCCAAGACCAGCCTGTTCGCGCCCGGCGACCGCGTCTGGTACGCGGGCGCCCTGACCCGCCCCGGCGCCAACAGCGAACTGCACGTGGTCGACGAGCGCATCGTCGGCCGCATGCCGCAGAGCCTGGACTTCGCCCAGGCCGCCGCGCTGCCGTTGACCACCATCACCGCCTGGGAGCTGCTGTTCGACCGCCTGCGCGTGCTGGACAACGCCGCGCCCAGCCAGGGCACGCTGCTGGTGGTCGGCGCGGCCGGCGGCGTCGGCTCGATCCTGGTGCAGTTGGCGCGCCAGCTGACCGGCCTGACCATCATCGGCACCGCCTCCCGGCCCGAGACCCAGGCCTGGGTCACCGAGCTGGGCGCCCATTACGTCATCGACCACACCCGCCCGCTGGCCGAGGAACTCAAGCGCATTGGCCTGCCGCAGGTCGGCTTCATCGCGGGCCTGACCCAGACCGACCAGCACTTCGCGCAGCTGGCCGAAGCCATCGCGCCGCAAGGCAGGATCGCCCTGATCGACGACCCCTCCGCCATCGACGTGCGCCTGCTCAAGGGCAAGTCGGCCTCGCTGCACTGGGAATTCATGTTCGCCCGGCCGCTGCACAACACGCCCGACCTGATCGCCCAGCACGAACTGCTGAACCAGGCCGCGCGGCTGATCGACAACGGCACCCTGCGCACCACGCTGGGCGAGCACTACGGCCGCATCAACGCCGAAAACCTGCGCCGCGCCCACGCCTTCATCGAAAGCGGCAAGGCGCGCGGCAAGGTGGTGCTGGAAGGCTTCTGAGGCGCCCGGCCCGTCCCGACGAAAAAATTGGGACGGGTGTCTCGCATTCGTCGGAAGAAAGAGGTAAAACCTCGACTGCGCGCCGCGGGCCTTCAGCCCGTGGCCGCGCTTTCGGGAGTTGGCTCTGATTTCTCACCTGTTCGACCAAGCGCTGGAACCGATGCTCTGGGGCATGGTGGCGGTCGCCCTGCTGATGCTGCGGCTGGTGCCGCTGCAGGGCTGGAAGGCCGTCATCGTCGCCGGCATCACCGCCGGGCTGGTGTTCGATACCATCCAGTTCCGGGTCGGCCCGCCGCGCCTGTGGGACGCCCTGGTGCTCGGTTCGATCCTGGCCGCCTTGCTCGTGGCCGCGGCGCAGGAACTGCTGGTGCTGCTGGCGCGGCGCCTGCGCGCCGCGCGCTCGCGGGCGCGGGCCTGACACCTCGCCGGCCTGCTCAGGCCGCGGGCATTCCGGGCAACACCAGGTCATCGACCTGGTAAGTATGGAATTCGCTGGTCGATACCGCATCGAGCTTGCGGAATTTCTCCAGGAACACCGGATCGGAAAAGAATTCGTCGACCTTTCCCGCCCCCGAGATCGCCTCGATGTTCACCACGGTCTTGCCGTCCGTGCTCTTGGCCAGGTTGCTCCACAGGAAACCCGGC
Source organism: Achromobacter sp. KK8 (assembly GCF_054188005.1). Lineage (NCBI taxonomy): Bacteria > Pseudomonadati > Pseudomonadota > Betaproteobacteria > Burkholderiales > Alcaligenaceae > Achromobacter > Achromobacter sp. KK8. The sequence continues at coordinate 6,182,462 of NZ_CM135178.1, forward strand.
TTGGTGCGCGCGACGTAATGCACCACCTCCTGGATCGCCTGGAAGGCGTCCTCCTGCCGGCCCGGGTGGGCATGAATCACGTTGACGATGAACACCGTGCCATCCGGCGCGGGCTTGAAGGTGGCGGTAACGGGAAAGGCCATGTCGGCTCCTGCGGTGAAAGACAGGCGACACTATGGCCCGGCGCGACGCCGCGAAAAAGAGGCCGGCGGGCGCGAGACTACGGACAATGCCGTCCGCAATCGCGCAGCCTCCCTTCTCAGTCCCTGGCCCGGATCAGGCGCGCCCTTCGCGCCGGGCGCGCGCGTGCGGATCATTGATCTCGGTTTCCAGCTCGGCGATCAGCCAATCGAACCAGCCGTTCTCGGTGCGCGCATACACCACGGCGGCCGGAATCTTGCCTTCGCGCCAACCAGGCTGGTGCGCATCCATCCACGCCGACAGGCTCTTGTGCGGCGCCAGCAGGCCCGACAGCCACGACCAGACATAGTCGGGCACGTTGCGCCGGAAGCCCTTGGCGCTGGCGTAGATCGTCGGTTCCAGCGGCATGTTGCCCGAACGGGCCAGCCTGGCCTGCACCCGGCGCAGCGTTTCGGCGGCCGCCTGCAATTGTTCGGTGCTGAGCTTTTTCACGTAGTGACTCCTGGATTGGTTTGGCCGGATTATCGCCGACAGGCCCTGGCCGTTGCCAGCGCCGGCATCGCGCGACATCAACGCGCCGCGCGCGGCGTTTGCAACGCCAGCAGCATCGAGGCGCTGAAACGCCCGCCCGGCGCCAGCACCTGCAGGCCTGTGCGGGTCTCGCCGGCCGCCGCCAGGTTGAAGGCATCGGCGACATTGGTCACCGGCTCCACGCACAGGAAATCGGCGCCCGGCGCCGTGTAGACCACCAGGTGCGCGAAAGCCGGATCGGCGTGCAGCGCCAGTTCGTGTCCATCCGGCCAGTGCAGCGTGGCGCGGCCGCCCCACTGCGACAGGTAGGTATCGCACCCCTCGGCCGACTGGCCCAGTTCCCGCACGTGGGTGGTCTGGCTGGCGCCGGGCAGGCCGTCGGCGTCGGTCGGCCAGATGCGCCGCGCATGCAGCGCCACGCGCGTGGCGGTGAAGTACGGATGGATGCCGCAACCGAACGGCATCGGCGCATCGCCATGGTTGATCATCAACAGCGTCAACGACAGCCCGCGCGAATCCAAGCGATAGCGCTGCACGCATTCATACGGCCACGGCCAGCCCAGCACGCCGGCGGGCTGTTGCAGCACCAGGTCGACCGCGTCATCGGCCAGATGGCGCACCTGCCAGGGTTGATACAGGCCGGCGCCGTGAATCGCCTGCGGCCGTCCGGGCAACGATGCCAGCACGTGGCGCGCGCCTTCGAACGTGAACACGCCATCGCGCACCCGGTTCGAGTACGGCGCCAGCGGATACGAGCCGGCGCGCGGCCATTGCGCGGGCGGCCAATCCGTCTCGGCCAGCGGCACGATCCAGTCGTGCGCCTCGGTCGACAGGCGCGTCAGGCGTCCGCCCCCGCCGGGCGCGAACTCGGCGCGATGGGGGCCGTGGGTGATGGTCACGCGTTCACTGGCATCCAGCGAGGCGGGGAAGGGCAAATCATCGGGCATCGGGCGCTCCCGCGGCTCTGCGAACGGCCGCGAGACGCCATTGTGCATGGCGCGGTCCGGAGCCGGCAAACGCTGCCGGCCTCAGCGTTGCCCCATGCCTCAAACCCGTGCGACATACTCTACCGGGGATTGGTCCGACGTTCGGATATACTGTTCATTCATACAGTAATCCGACCGCAAGGGACCCCTGCCCATGACCAGTCTGATCAATTCCCCGCCCAGCCGCAGCATCTGGCTCAGCGCCTTTACGCGCCTGAGCGGCGTCAAGAACGGCGACTACCTGCCCCTGCAACGGCTGCAGGAAGCCACCGGCCTGGAAAGCGGCCAGAAGCTGCGCGACGTCCTGGCCACCGCCGAACGCGAGGGCCTGCTGCTGATCGACCGCGGCGCCACGCCCGCCAGCTACCGCGCCACCTACGCGCTCGAACGCCAGGTCACGCTGTTCGCGCCCGACTAGGGGGCCGCCGCGACGACAGAGTGCTAACGATCCCTTGCAATGCTGTTACATCTCGGGAAATAGAATCCCCCGGAATGCACCCTACGGAGAAAAACATGCAAGAAGACACCGCCAAGCCCGAACCCACCCGCCGCCGCTGGCCCTTCGGCTACGGCCAGGAAGCCTGAACGGTCCCTTCCCCCTCTCCCCAAGGCGTGAGAACGCCTTCCACTCGCGCCAGGCACGCGCCCGGCAAGCCCACCATGCCCCTGCTCGACGCCGCCAACGGCCTGCCCGACGCCTGGAAGTCCCGCGTGCTGGCCCAGGCGGGCGACTGCAACGTCAAGATCCTGCGGATGGACGGCCAGCCCTCCCCCGCCGAAACGCACGACTACAACGAAGCCCTGATCGTCATCAGCGGCGCGCTGCGCCTGTCGGTCAAGGGCGAGGCGATCGAGGTCGCGGCCGGCAGCATGTACCTGGCGCCCGCCGGGGTGCCGCACGCCGTCGCCGAGGGCAGCCACGGCGTGCTGATGATCGTCGATCCGGTCGGTAGCTGAGGCCGCGGCGGCCGGCCCGCTCCACTTCGCTCGCGCATATTGCCACTGGCTGCCGGAATCGCTAGTATCCGCGCATCCCGACAGCGTCGGTCACCACAGGCCAGTCCATGAAGCGTCTTCCTCTTCACATCGTGGTATTCGCAACCCTGGCCCTCGGACTGGCGGTGACGCGTCCGGCAACGGCCGAACAAGGCTGTCCCGATGGCTACACCATGGCCGCCGTGGGCACCGCCCAGTGCATTCCGATTCCCGGGCTGTACCAGGTGCCGGGCGGCTACCAGGCGCCGCCGCCCCCGCCGCCGGTCCGCTGGGAACAACGCTGGGGCGCCATCGCCATGGATGCCGTCACCGGCAAGGTTGGCGTGGCCGGCAGCAGAAAGAGCCGGCAACAGGCCGAAGACGACTCCGTGGCATCCTGCGCCAAAAAAGGCGGCGGCGACTGCCGCGTCCAGGTCTCGTACGCCAACCAATGCGGCGTGATCGTCTGGGGCAACGGCATCGCCGTCTCCCGGTTCGCCCCCACGCTCGAGGCCGCGACGGATATGACGCTCGCCGAGTGCAAGCGGGAAAGCGGCGGCGCCTGTGAGGTATTCTTCTCCGATTGCAGCATGCCGGTACGGGTGCAATAGCCCGCCGCCCCTTTCCCCGAGCCTTCGCCATGCCCTTGGACACCCCCCACCTCGTCACCGACGCCACCGCCCTGCAAGCCCTGTATGGCGAACCGGGCGAAGCTTCGCTCAAGAAGGAAGTGGACCACGTCCATCCGCACTACCGCGCCTTCATCGAGGCCGCGCCCTTTGTGGCGCTGGCCACCTCCGGCCCCGACGGCCTGGATGTGTCGCCGCGCGGCGATCCCGCCGGTTTCGTCGTGGTCGAGGATGAAAAGACCTTGCTGCTGCCGGACCGGCGCGGCAATAACCGCATCGACAGCCTGCGCAACATCCTGGCCGAACCGCGCGTGGCGCTGCTGTTCCTGGTTCCCGGCGTCAACGAGACGCTGCGCGTGAACGGCAGCGCGCGCATCAGCGTCGACCCGGCGCTGCTGCAACGCTTCGAGATGGACGGCAAGCAGCCGCGCTCGGTCCTGATCGTCGACGTGCAGACCGTCTACTTCCAGTGCTCGCGCGCCCTGCTGCGCTCGCGGCTGTGGGACCCCGCCACCCAGATCCCGCGCACGGCGCTGCCCAGCGTCGGCCGCATGCTCTCCGACCTGAGCGCCGGCACCTTCGACGGCGCGGCCTACGACCGCGACCTGCCGGCGCGCGTGGCCAGCACGTTGTATTGATCGCAACGCCGGGCCACGCCCTCGATCCGTATCGTGAACGGCGCCGGGCGGTTCAGTCGGGCCAGCGCCTTCAACCGTCGTACTTCTTGGCCAGGTCCGCGAACATCTTCCGTTTGAGCGCCGGCACGGCTTCAACCGTCCGCAGGAAACCACGGAATAGATGCCGCGACAGCGCACCGCCGTTCACGGCGCGCTCCGCATTGAGGCGGGACAATGCCACGGCGGGATTGGCGTACGCCCTCATCTCGCTTTCGTAGGCGCCAATGGCGCTGGCAATCGACTTGCCGCCTTCGGCGGCCTCGATCAAACGGTCCGCCAGCAATGCCGCGTCCCGCAGCGCGGTGTTGGCCCCGATGCCGGCCATGGGCGTCATATTGTGGATGGCATCCCCCATCAACGTGACGGTGGTCGGCTGCCACGCCGGCAACTTCGGCATGCTGCGTATCGGCACCGCGCTGACGGTGTCCAGGTCCGAGCGCGACAACAGCGAGCGCAGCATCGGCGACCATCCCTCGATCCGCCGCAAGGCGATTTCCAGCAATGCCCCGCCCGGCAGCGCCTCCACGTCGCCTGGCAAGCTGGCGCGCTTGGCGGCATAGGCCCAGACGAGATAGTCTTCGATGCCGTCCGCCGCCCGCCCGGGTCCGGCGGCCGCCCGCCACGCCGATAGAAACATCCAGCCCGGTCCGGGCGGCACCACATTGTTGACCGAGCCATCCGTCAGGTGCCCGGGCAGGCTGTCCCGCAACTGCGGCGTCAAGGGAACCCGGCCCACCAGATTGGTGATGCCCAGGTCGAGGCGTCGCAATTGGCCGAGATACTGCGTCCGCACGCGCGAGTTGCTGGCATCCGCCCCGACCAGCACGTCGCCATCGGCATGGCTGCCGTCGGCGAAGTGGGCGCGGATCGGGCCGTCCGTCCCCAGCCTCTCGTAATGGGTGAACGTGCGCCCCCACTGTATCGGCCCGCCAGGCGCATCCAGGCCGGTCGACAGGATGCGCCGCAAGGCCAGGCGCTCGATGGAACGGCGCGCCACCTGCCCCGGCGCGCTGCCTTCGAAAGCCGTCAGCCGACGCGCCATCTGGTCCAGGAAATACACCCCGGTTCCCGCACGGCCCGCGGTCCGTTCGAACGCATCGAGCGCCGCGGCCGGCAAACAATGCCGCAACGCGCGTTGTCCATTGCCATCGATCAGGATTCCATAGCCCGCCAGGCTGTCCGCCATCGCCCCACCACGTTCGAACACCGCCACATCGATGCCCGCCGCCTTGAGCTTCTGCGCCAAGGCCAGGCCGGCCATGCCTGCCCCCACTACCAACACTCGCATATCGCACCGCCTTGCAACCGGATTCCGGAGCGATATTCTCGTCGATACGGCGATGGAACGTGGTTGCCGGACGGCGCCACGGACCGGTCTACTTTGTGTCAGACTGCAATCGGCGGGGCCGTTTAGGCGGCCCGCACACTTTCCCCAAGGAGTTTCCTTTGAGCGTATTCGGCCTCTTCGTTCTCTTCAACGGAATCGTGCTCCTGCCCTTTCTGCTGTAGAACCCGCGCGGGGTTCCGTTCCTGTCCAGGCGCAAAGGCCCCGCTTCCTGCCTCCCCCACCCCGCCCCGGCCCGATACAATCACGGGCATGAATTCCGCAACACAGACCACCGCCGCCGAGGCCCACGCCGGCCACACCCCCATGATGCAAAGGTGCATTTCATAGGGAGAAAGGCTGCAAATTTATAGAAGCTACGCCAAACGCTACGCTGCGGTGGCTCTATATTCGAAGTTACATAAGGAAATATGCTAACTTTGCCGGACTACAACAATCCGGACATACGATGGCAACGGCGACAAAACGAAAACTGCTGCAAAAGGAACTTCATTACAAGAAGGCAGTTTTCTTAAATAAGAATCCGGCCACACTGCAAGATTTGTTGAGCGCCGCTTTAAGCAAGCTGGACGCCACTCAACGCCACGAAGAAGTAAGCGACGTAAACATGGGAACCGGCAACGTTCCTACGGTCGTGCAACGATTCGTTCGCCTAATCAACTCGCCAAGGGAATTGCGCGGTTTCCAATTCGGCGTCTTGGTGATGTTTACCCCGGGAGTACATCATCTAGTCATAGACTCCACGAAGCGCGAGGCTAAAGAAGGTGAGCGTGTAGGCGAACTGGACGTGGAGAAGCACGCGCCGCCTGAAGGTAAGCACTACCTCGAAACAGTCCTTCACTTTGCTGTTCGGGACAACCATGTCGTCGTCATCCAGTCGATGTCCTTGCGAGCGCGCCATCTTCAAGATCATTTGAATTGGCTGTTGCGGACAGCAGGCGGAATGGGCGACGAGCAAGCCGTGTACCTGAGGGACGAAATCAGCGAGGAAACTAAGCGAAAACTTAGGGAGTCCCCAATCAAGAAGATCACGGTTGAAACCGCCATGGCGACGAGCGTGGAGAGCGTTGACACGCCCGCCGCAACAACGCCAAAATTGGGCTTCGTGGGGCGGGGATGGGATGCCGTCAAGGGCCTCCTTCCCACCACCCAAAACGCGCCTATCACGGCAAAAGATTTCGACGATGTCCCGGACATAGGCGTTAAAATCGAGATGAACGTGCGCGGCAGAGCTCCTGCGGGCACGACGAACGACAAGCTCATGAAATCCGTCATGAACGCATTACAGGGTGCGGACGGCCTTAGATTTCATGCAAATCTCAAGAACGTAGGTACCCTGCGGAACGAAGATTTCTACATACATGTCCGCAAGTCGATTGGCAGCTTTGATGGCCAATTGGTGCAGTCGGAGGTGTACGAGGAAATGGCGAAGTGGCTGGAAAGTCTCATCCATAGCGGCCAGATCAACGTCGAAGACTAGTCATGAAATTGCTAGGCGTCGCTGTAGCCCTCTTAGTGTGTTGGGCGCTCCACAAGTGGGCGCCTGATATCGCTATGGACGTGGCATCGGGACGCCTTCCTACCGCCGCGCTGGCTGCCATTGCCGGTGCTTTGACCCTCCTTTGGGCGACAGCATATAGTCGACTTTCTTCTTTCGAGAAACTGGATGACCTCCGACAAAGTCAAAGAGATCTAGTCTTAACGAGAGTCTCGGGCTTCAAAAAACTGGTCATTCGATCGATTACATGGAACGCCTTGCTGGCGGCTGCAGCGCTTGCAGCCAACGAGTTCGTGAAGCTCCCTTCTGGCGCAAAGCACAGCGGCGAATGGCTAGCCTATCTGATATTTGCAGCGTGTGGGTTCTGGCTCGGCGGACTCATTCAGTCGAAGCTACTTCTAGGGAACATTGAGGCCAGCCGAGACGCCATGCATCACGCTCAGGCAGCGGAGCGAGCTCGGGCGCGCTATCTTCAACAGCTACGGAGCGATGCGAAGGCCAAGCCGCTCGATCACCAGGATAAGCACTTAGCCGGCTATTCGACCTGACGGCGTCCCCCCTCCGTTGAGAGAGCATCGTGTGCGGTCGCATCGTCCAGAAATCCGGCCCGCTCGATTACGTCGAGCGCATCTTTCCCAACCCTCGCCGCGTCTTTGCTGATCCGGCCGGCCCGCGCTACAACATCCCGCCAGGCACGCGGCTGCTGACCATGCACCGCCTGGCCGGCGACTTCGAGGTTGATAGGCAGTGGTGGACCTGGCGCCCCAGCGGTTCGAAATACGCCATGAACTGCGCCAGGCTCGACAAGATCCTCGGCAACAAGTGGCCTTGGAAGATGCTGACGGGGCACGGCCGAATTCTGGTGCCGGCCGATGGCTGGTACGAATGGAAGGCGCTGAACGACGAACCCAAGCCGCCGAAGCAACCGTATTTCATCCACGCGACAGACGGCGCGCCGCTCTACTTCGCGGCCCTGAGCAACTGGCGCCCCGGCGCGGACAAGGACGAGGCCCACGGCTTTGCCATCATCACGAACGACGCCGCTGGCGGCATGGTCGACGTACACGACCGCCGGCCGGTAGCGCTGCCGGTCGACCTGGCCATCCACTGGATGGATCCGGAGTTTCCCACCGCCCAGGCGCTTGCGCTGCTGGAGCATGGCCTACCGGAAACGGCATTCACATGGCACCCAGTGCGCCAGGAGGTGGGGAACTCGAAATACCAACTGCCCGACGCCATCGAGCCTGTGCCGACTACGCCGCCGGCTTGACCTTGTCGTAGAGCGTGATCGCGCCGGCTAGGGACGGCTCCATACCGTGGCGCGTGCCGTTCGACGCCCACACCTCGTACTGCCACCGGTTCTGCGCGAACACCCGGCAGATCGTCCACCCGCCAGGCCCTGCCCAGTAGTACTCGTCCCGCTGCTGCCAGTCTGCCGCGTCCGCCATGCTCCGTCCCCCATCGGCCGAAATCGGGGCCGAATTGCGCGAATTCTAGGCTTGATTACACTGTATGTCCATACAGTATTTTTCAGACCAGACCGTGCAATTCCAGTGCAGCGTTCTACGCACACACCACCTCGGCGAACGCCGCCGCGACAACGATCCAGGCCAGCCCGTCGTGGGCACGGTCCGGATGTACTCCATGCTTCATAAGGGCCTGAATCGGCACGTCCCGCGAATGACCATGGACGCGCTGGCGAAGTTCGGCGCCACAGTTCCTAGCGCCATCCCCGATCTACTGGAACCCCAACTCCTGACCTTCGCGTCAGACCGCGGCATGATGGTGGTCGGCTTTGAGGAAATCGCCGGCGTGCGCTACTACCAGGGGTGGTGGATGCAGTGGGTCACAGAATGACAGCCGAGCTGCAGGACGAGCTGCTGTAGCGGCGCCAGGCCATGAGGCCTGGGTAGCGAACCCCACGCGCCTATCCGGTTGATCTGAGCCTACCCGTCAAGAACTGGAGCGACACTGGATAAATCTCCAGTTCGGCGAGACTTCTACAAGCTCCACGACCCGTCCCCCAGTTAACAAAAGCAAAAACTGCAAGTAAAGTGCAGGAACTCGAAAGTTGGCCCGCCCCACCTGCAACTGAAATTCAGTTGCCACGCCTGCAACTTTTTCTCATAATCCATGTCTCAGAACGCGAAGGCTATCGAACGCCTATGTAGGCTCCCTCCCCCCGCTGATTTCGAGTGGAGAGAACTCCTCTCGATCATGAAGGGATTCGGTTTCGAGTTGCATAAAAACGACGGTTCTAGACGGCACTTTGTCCGCCAAGCGAATGGGCGAGAGTATCGGTTTGACTGCCATGAGCCGCATCCCAGCGGCATCGTAAAGCGCTACGTCATTCGGAACCTGAAAGATTTTTTGGAAGAGCAGAGGCTCATATGAACAACGATCTCTTGGAATACAACGGCTACTTCGGATCCGTTCAGTACAGCAAGGAAGATCAATGCCTCTTTGGAAAGATTGAATTTATCGACGACATGGTGCTGTATGACGGCTCGTCTGTGGACGAGTTGCGCGCAGCATTTATGGAAGCCGTCGATTCCTATCTTCAAAGTTGTGCAGAACGCGGGGTTGAACCCGATTCAACCTGCAAGGGGTCCTTCAACGTACGAGTTGGGACCGATCTGCACAAAAGGGCGACTCGCGCCGCTCGCGAGCGACAACAGAGCTTGAACGACTTCGTTAAAGAGGCTGTTGAAAGCAAACTTTCCGCGCCTCTTTCCGGCGGGAACGTAAAGTCGCACGAAGATGTGGTCGGTCAATTTGACGCGCTCCTATCTGAACGCCTCGTTCAGAGCACCGCATTCACCATTGCGACTTTGACAAACATTTGGAAGTCCGAGTCTCCCGCGGGTGACGACCAGTTCCAGAAAATTTATGGGACTAAACTTTCACTGCACACGCCGAGCACACAATGAAATCTGCTGTAAGTTCCAAGCCTACGACGGCGGACCCCCGCGCCATTTGTGACTCCCCGCTTGAGAAAATCATCTTTCCCTTCGTGGGAATTCGCCGTGCTGAATTGGACAATAATTTGCCACGGCCGCTGGCAAAGTCGAAACTCACGTTTACAGCGGAAGGGTCAATCCAAGGCGTAGATCATCCTACGAATGGGCACAACTATGTCGTCCTGACTCTAAAATTGCATGCCAATGCCAAATCGCAGGAAACGGACGAGGTACTGGTAACCATTGCGCTCACGTGCCTCGGCTATTTCCGTTGTGATAAAGGCCATACCCCCGAGGCTATTGAGGCTTATTTCGACGCAGAGGAAGAGGGCTACGCTAAAAAGTGCATCGCCCAGATCTATCCGACGGCCGTGTTCGAATTGGAGCGGCTTGTTAGACAGGCTGGGTTGCCAGCGATGAACCTCGCCCTGTCCGCCCCCTCGAATGTGAATTTGGTCAAGGAAGAAATTAAGCCCACTTCCCAAGCGCCGGCCCGAGGTCGACGCACGCCCACCAAGAAGGCCAAACCCGCCAAGCAATAATTCTCACCACATCCGTGGAAGGAAGCCAACAGCCCGCGATGCGGGCTGTTTGATTTATGGATCGTAGCCGGCCTCTTGCTGCCCCTTACCAACAGTCGGGCAGCGTAGAGCAGCAGCATGCGCCGATTCACAGGATACCCTGCTTGCACGGCTTATCCTGAATCAGTTCCCACACAACGCGGCCCAAGTCTCATTGCCTTCCAGCACCTGGCGCCGCACCTGCGCCGGCGTAGCGTCAACCTGCGCGGTTGAATCGAAGTAGATCGGCCGCGCATGGTCGCAATACTCAACGCCCACCCTGGCCGGGGCCGCGCACCCAGCCAGACTTGAGCCGATCAGAAACAGCGTCATCGTCCATACGGGCCACTTCATCCTCCACATTGCGCACCTCCTGGCGGGCCTTCGCCGCCTGTTCGTTGATTCGGTCGTTACGCTCCTGGCGCTCATCCGCACGGCCTGCGCTGCGCCCGCGCAGGTAGACCAGCACCACCGCGACAACCGCCGCCGCAGCAGCGACGACGTAGCCCCATATCCGTTGCATGAATGCGGGCATGGTCAGACCGCCACTGCGGCTATGGCCTGGGCATACAGCGCCGGCCAGGTTTTCGGATGCGGCTTTCCGGGCCGCCAGGTGCGCAGATACAGCGACCATCCCGCGTCAGCGTCGCCAATGGCCGGCAGCGCCTTGGGATCGGTCCACAGCAGCAGCCGCGCAACGCCGGCCGCCAGCACGTCGTCATACTCCAGCGCGGCATAGATCGCGTCCGGGTCACAAGCCACGCTGCGAGCCTTGCACAAGGCCGCCAAGTGGCCCTTGCTCGCCGCGTGCAGGAACACGCCCCACACGCCGCCACGGCTCGCCCGCGTGCCCTTTTCGAATTGCCAGAAGCCCCGCGCGGGGCCGCCGATCTGGCGCCGGTGCAGAAAGCGACTTTCCTGCAGGCCAATCGCCAGCAGCATGACGCGCGCCGCCGGCGTGTCCATGCTCGTCGGCAGCAGCGCGAGCGCAGGGCTGACGGCGGTATCGATGATCTTCTTCAGATCCATGGCTCAGCCCTCCCCGCCCGACCGCAGGCCCAGGAGCTTGGCCCGTACCTCGGCGAGCCATTGCAAAAGCCCCTTTTGCCGCATGCTCGCCATCCAGCGCATGTAGGCACCCAGCACCCACCAGGCCGGCAAGCCGGCCAGCAACATGCTCGGCCCGAGCACATAGAACTTGGCCAGCAGCGCGTCGTCGCTGCCGGCGCCGTGCTGCGCCAGCCACGTCATGGCCTCCATCAACCCGGGCTTCCAGGCGATGACCGCCCCGGCCAGCGCAGGGCCGAACATGAACGAACATGCGACCGTGCAGATGGTGCGTACCGTGAACTCGCGGCCGGTACGCGGGGGCATGATGAGTAGCCCCAGCATCGCTGCGATTGCCGCCGGCACACCGTAGGCCATGGCGACCTTCACCGCCGCCAGCCCTCCCAGACCTTCCAGGCCCTTCAGGGCCGCCAAGCCGCCCAACCCCGTGGAACTCGGTTCCATAATTTCCCTGCTCCTGTTGACGGTGTGCATGATTGCCCCTCCCGTATGAACGAAAAAAAGCCCGCCGAAGCGGGCCCACAACATTTAGTGGATTGCCTGACGTTATGCCTTCAAGGCGGCCGCCAAGCGAAAAAGATCATCCAGCCTGGCCTGAGAAAGCCCCAGCACGTCCGCCGAGGCGTTGAGCATGGCACTAGACCGCTCGAAGACCTGCAACTGTTCCCAGGCGCGTCGGTAGTACGCCGGGGTGGTCGACTCATTCAACAATTCTTCGAACGCATCCAACAACGTCCATCCGGGGCTTCCTTCCTTGGCAAAGCGGGTCATGAGCATTGCTTCCCGCCCCTGGTAACGCGAAACTGATGCGGGCACTTCGGGAAGAACTTCCACCCATTCCCCGCCTTCCGCGGCAATGAACCCGTCTCCCGGCCGCTCACCTTTCATCTCGATCCAACCGCTGGGGCATTCGCCCCCAACCTGTTGTAGGCCGTCCCCAACCATTGCGTATACGTGCATGTGAACTACCCCTTGCATTTCCAGACCAGTACACGACTCTGCACCGGACTCAACAACGTGCCGGCGGTGGCTTGCCCAGCCCCGTCGGGGCTTGCCGTAATTCCACGCACCCCAGTTCGCACAATGATGTTCCCGCGGTCCAATTGGCTGGCGCGTGTTCCGTAGGACTCGGACGGCTGGGTAAACCAGCCAGTACTACACCACCCATCAGAGAACTTCAGCTGGGCTTCGCAAATAACATAGGAGCCGGGAAACGGATTCGCCAGCACGTACCTGGTGTTGACCGCAACGGACGCCGGCGCAGCTTCGGTCCCGCCATTGGGATAAATGATCGTGAATGCGAGCTGCGTTTGAAGCGCAGCGTTGAGCGCTGCATAATCGCTCGCCAGCTGCGCGGCGTCGGCCGCCCCCGGGTTGGTGACAGCGCCGAACGCCCGGATGGTCCAGACGCCGGTAGCGTTTACGGGGCGAGCTTCGTCACCGCCGGAAGTCCCTGTGATACCCGCCGCGCCCCATACCGCGCTGCCGGTGCCAACCGAAGCCGCCGCTACCCCCGAATTTCCCCCCAGCACGAAAGATGATCCATTGGCGCTCGGGTGAGTATGGCTCGCGTTCTGACTCGGCTGGATTAGTCCGTTGGTCTCGACCGAGCGAGCACCATCTCCACGCAAGAACACCGCTCCAATCGCGCCCGCAGATTTCCCATTGAAGTCCGGCACCCGGATGGTGGTCGAGCCGTCTCCAGAGGTATAGCTGCCACGCTTGAGTGGGTCGGCCAGCCAGTCGGCTTCAGACACCACCGGCACCGTACCGGCCGCCACCATAGCGGCAATGTCGGGAAAGGTCGCGCGCGAGATGGTTTGACCGTCCGCAGGGATCTGGCCGGCCGGGATGGACGAGCGCAGCGGCCACCAAGCCACCGCCCCCACCGGGATATCGGAGTGAACACGATAGCGCCCTGTCGCCGCATCCCACTCTGCATTACCCTGGCCGGCGATGTAGATCGGGCCCACGTTCTGCGACGGCACGCTGCCGGGCATGTAGACGGGGAGACCTGCCCCGATAGCGGCCAGTTGCGCATAGTGCTTCGCCGAGAAGCCGTCTCCCTCCACTGGCGCGCCCATCTTCGTGGCCCACTGCTGCGCCAGCTGCGCGCTTGCGCCGGCCTCTCCCGCCTTCTGGGCTGCCGCCTGCCGCGAGAGATCCGCACTCACGGCGGATTGGCTCGCTTGGATCTTGCTTTCGGCAGCCGCATCCCGGCTTTGTGCAGCTGCGGTGGCGTCCTGATCGACCGTCGCCGCCGCCTCATTCACATGCTCTTGCAACGTGTTGGCCTCGGTGACGAACCGGGGCAGCGCCGCCATAAAAGCGTCGGCACGTTCCGCGAAGTTCTCCGGATCGCTTCGACTGGGCGGGGTAGGCAAGCTCGTAATTGCCATATCAAGTAAGTCCTTCAATTTCGAGGTTGCAGAACTTCACCATCGGATATGCGATATCGATGGAAAAGTCCCGATAAAAGCCGTAGACCGTCAAGGGGCCGTAGCCCTCCGCGTCCGTGCCGATCCAAACGCAGGGAGTGGCGCGCAGGCCGGACAGCAGTCGATAGACCGCCGCAAAGCGCGCTCCCTCGAGCCATAGACGCTGCGACATGCGGCGCGAGAAGCGGCGCTTGCGAAACGTCGTCACGCCGGTCTCCGACGTTTCTTTGCGGCTGTAGTCGACAATGCCGGCGCTGCCGCCGTATTCCGCTTCGCCGATGAAATAGGCGGTCCCGCACACCATCGCGCCGCATGCAGCTTGCGCCTGCGGTGCGAATATGGAGACGTCCAGGTGCAGGCTGCCATAGGCCGGTAAGTCGGTAAGGACAAGCTCCGTCAGGGGTGAGAACGGTTCGAAAAAGTACTCGTACCAGTTGGTCACTATCGACCCTTCCAGTACACGTTCGGTGTCGTAGAGAATCGGCCCGTCCAAACCGTCGCGCCCGATGACACGAACCCTCGTCCCTATGAGCTCCAACAGCGCCAGGCTGTTGATCAGGCCGGGCCGTACGACCACACGCAACGGACTGTCGCCAATTGTCTGCGTGCTGACCTCGCTATCAAACATCGCCCATCGGTTGGTAGGTCCAGCCAGTGCCCAATACAGCGGCGCCGCCCCAGGCGTGTTGCCCTTGTTCGGCGTCTGGACGCTCTCGTAAACCTTGGACTCGTACACCACCCGTTGCCCCACCGTGTAATCAGTGGTGGGGCTATAGGCGGGGTAGTCGCCTTCAGGCACGCTGGACGAAACCAACTGATCGCGGCCAATGGAAACCGGCTTGATCACTTTCATGCGTTCATAACCTCCACACGTAGGGCTTCCGCACCGTCCGGACGGACAACTAGACCATCGGACTCGATGCGATCCAGCTGGCGCGCCGTCTTGCCGGTATTGCTGGCCGTCGCCCGCGCTTCGATGCGCAAGTTCTCGACCTCTTCCCGCAGGCGCTGTTGCTCTTGCAGGAGCGCCCTCAGCAGCACCAGCATCTGGCTGTCGTCACCACCCGCCAGGATGGCGCGCGTCTGGTCGGCGTTGAAGATCCGAGACGGCCCGGTAACCTCCAACTCCGGCCCGTTCTCGCCGACCAGCCGCAGGCCGCCAGTGTGGAAACCACCTTTGGCAAACGCGGCGACCGCACGGCCAGTCAAGGCGTTGACGACCTGACGCAGCCCGTTCACCGTCGCATCGCGCGCAGCGTTGATCGCGTTGGCCAGCACCTGGTCGCCCGACAACGCGGACTTCTCCAATTCCAGCAGCTTGGCGTCGATCTCGGCCAGCAGGTCCAGACTTTCCTTCTGGTAGTCCTTCGGCGCCACAGCATCCATGCGCCCCGCCACCGCCTCGGCGCGAGCCAAGGCAGTAGCGATGAACGCCTGATACTGCTCGTCCGAAGAAAACGCCCCCTTCGCTGCTTCCAGCATGGGGAGCATCAGGTTGTTCAACTCGTCGGCATAGCCGGCGAGCGCTTCTCCGTCTGACCCCATGGCCTTGGCATACGCCTTGGCGTAGTCCGCTTGCAGATTGGCGAACTGATCTTCCGGCGACAACTGGCTGACGCGGTAGTCCTTCACCGTCTTGCGCAACCCCTTGGCTCCCTCCGCGAGCAAGTTCGCCAGCGCCTTCTGGGCTTCGTAATACCGCAACGTCTCCGCTCGAAGCTCGCCCAGCTTGCCCACCGACTTGCTGGCATCCAGGGCGAACTTCTGCAAGGCATCCGCGTAGGCCGTCTGCTCGGTGCGCGCCTTGTTCGCCGCCTCTGTCGCCACGGCTTGCGCGCTGGCGGCCTCCGTCACAGCCGAGGCATAGGCGGCCTGTAGCCGGCTCACCTCTGCCGCGCTGGGTGCCGCTGCCGCGGCGGCCTGGGCTGCTGCCAGCGCCGCTTGAGCCTGTGCAAGCGCCTGCTGGGCGGCGGGAAGCTGCGCCTGGGCAACCGATCGCGCCGCGTCCAGTTCCTTCCAGTTCTTTTTCTTGTAGGGCACCGTCTTGGGCGCGTAGATATCCCAGTTCAGCTTGTCCAGCCACGCCTGGGCGTCGCTGGCTCGCTGCTGGGCCGCGTCAAGATTGCCGGTCGCGGTATCGTGGGACGCCTTGACCGAGTTGTAAGACTGCTCCGCTGAATTTCGGGCGCTCAGTTTCTGGGCCAGCACCGAATCGGCGTAGTTCAACTGGGCGCCGGCGGCCACCAGGCCAGCGTTGCTGGGCAAGGCAGTGGCGATTTCCTGGATACCCTTGCGGATCGCCTCGGGCGACATAGCCCCCGGGTCCAGCACCTGCTGGGCAGCTTGGCGAACCGCGATTCGCTCATTGGCGATGCTGTCCAACAGCGACCGCATGCGGGTGGCCAACTGCTCGAAGGCAGCGGTCAAGGTCGCCACGAAGACATCGGTGTCCACCTTTTCCAGCGCCCCGGCCAGGCCCGCAAAGTCGATGACCGTGCCACCTACCGTGCTGCGCAGCACTTCCATCTGCTCTACCAGCGACAAACTGGCTTCCTGTGCTCCCGAAAGAGAGCTGTCCAAACGGGTGTTGGAGACGCTGAAATCGAGCAAGCCCGAATCCAGTTCCAGGAAGAGGCGTGATATCTGCCCCGTCGACGTGCCAACCTGAGTCAGCGAGTCTGCCAGCAGCAACGCCTTCAGCGCTGCCCCGTCCAAGGCGCCCGCGAGCGCACCGCGGCCAGTGAACGCCTCCAGCAACTTGCTGGCGGCTTCCTGGCCCCGGCGCGTCGTGGCCTCCATGACCGCGGCGAACTCCGGCGCGATTGCCAGGAGCGCCACGTAGGCTTTTCGGCCGGCGTCGGTCGTCAGATCGAGCGCCGACACCATCCCGCGCAGTTCCTCCATGGTATTCGGCAGGGCCAGATTGACGCCCTTCAGCGAATCAGCCATATCGGCCAAGCTCAACTTCGCCCGTTCTGCCTCCGAGTAGTAAAGCTGGTAATACTGGGCCGTCGCCTGGCTCATCGCGTCAATGCTGCCGAAAGCATCCACCAGCTTGGAGGCCGTGGCCGCGCCGGACACCGACACGTCGTACAGCTTCAGGTCCAACAGCTTGAGCGCCCGATTGGCCGCCCCCAGGTTTGCCCCCAGGCGCTGCAACGTGGCCGAGGCTGTCTCATTCTCCTTGGAAAAGTCGGCGATGTTCGGCACCAGCGAGCGGACCATGTTCTCGCCGATGTTCGCCAGCGCCTCGTCCAACAGCTTCTGGTTTTCCTCCTGATCCTTGGTCAACTTGATCCGGAATTGATCGCTGTAGGTGGCAAGGGACGAAGCCGATACCCCGACCGCTTCCGCAAGGCCAGCAGCGTTCGTCTTCATCTGCTCGAAAGCCGCGCCAACATCGCTGAGAAAGTCGTTATCCAGCGCGCCAATCTGCGTCCCGTTGCGGTTGCTGCGGAACCATCCCCCCTTCTGCTTCCAAGGCGTGCTGGTGTACCCGTTGAAGCCGAGCGAGTTGAAATCGCCCACCATGGTGGTATCGCCGTACTGCTTCGGGCCGCGACCGAAGGCGCGGGCGATGATCGCCGAGCCCGAGAGCATGGAGGCCCACTCCCCGCTCACCCCTACCGCGCGTAGCGCCTTATCCGTCCACAGGGACGGGCCGGTGATGGGGTTGTACTTGGCAATCGGCGCCATGGTGCCATTGCCGGGGTCCCAGCCTGCCCGGAACAGTGAGCGGTTGACCATCATTCCCGCGGCGATCCAGCCGGCCACGGGGATTGCGCTCGCCATCATGGAACCTGCGGCGGCGGCCGAACTGCCGGCGGTCGTGGGGCCGGCAAGGCCCGTGGCCAAGCTCGCCCCCTGGCCCGTCATCCCCAGGGCGAAATGCTGCGCCGCCGACGACCCGATGGCGCTACCGATGGACGAGATGCCAGAAGCCAGCGTTGCCGTAAAGCCACCGGTCAGGGCGCTATAGGCCGTGCGAGCCACACTGAGGGCGTTCATCAGGCTCAACCCACCACCGACAGCGCCTTGCGCGCCGGCGCCGGCCAGGCCGCCCAATACACCCCCGCCAGCGTTGCCACCCATGACACCGGCCAGATTGCCGATGATGGTCGCAACGAAAGGCTGCGCGAACATACGATAGATCTGATCTGCGACGGTCGTCTTGAACGTCGTGACGAGCGATTTCGTGAACGACTTCCATCCGTCCTTACCGTTGTTCAACATGTCGGCGAAGCCCTGGCGGAACACGTCGCCGTACTTATCAACGGTTCGCTCCCAGTCACGCGCCATATCTTCGGTCGTTTTTTTCTGAGCGTCCTTGATGTCCTTCTGACGGATGGCGGCGCCCAGGCGCTTGCGTGCGTCGATTTCCTTCTCAATGAGTTCGACTTCCCGCTCGGAGCCATCGAAACCTTGGAGCGCTGCCTTGCGTTCCTCCAGGCGAGCAATGGTCAGTTGCTCCAGCGCGGCCTTGCTCATGCCATAGGTGGCAACCTGGTCTTCAACGCTTTGCGCCTCCTGGGAGATCTTGGATACCCCATCCTCCAGGCTGGCGAAGTACTTCTCCCGGGATTCCTGGAAAGCCTTCGTCTCCGCGTTGGCCCGCATCAGCGCCCCCGCCTCGGTCGCCAGCGCCTTAGTACGCTCCAGGCTGGCCCGCACCTGAGATTTGAGGTTGCCCTTGAGCTGTTCGCCGATTTCGGCCGAGCGCCGCTCATACTCGTTCAGCTTGCTCGTGTGCAAGCCGCGCTGGTCCAGTTCGACCGCGAGCGCCTTTTCTTCCGCGATCCGCGCACGCAGGCGGGCAATTTCCGACTCGGCAACGGACGGGCCCTTGCCCGCGTCCTTATCCTCAAATTGCTTGTCGATATCGGCCAGCTTGACCTTATGGGCGGCGTATACCTCGCGATACTCGTCCGTGCCTTCCTTCAGGCCCTTCACCGCCTTACGGAACGCCGCCGTCTCATTCTCGATGGCGCGCTGGCGCTGCTGCGGCTTCGTATTGCGGCTGTCGTCGGCCAGATAGTCTGCGCGGAACTGGGCCTGATCGAGCGCCTTGCGGCGGTCACGCTCGGCCTGCGCCTTGCCCTGGGCCTCAAAATACTCGCGCTCCAGCCGCTCCTGTTCGGTCGCGGCCGCCTTGATCAGATCAGCCATGTTGCCGGTGGCACCACCGCGCGCCAGCCGGGCCTGTAGCTTGCCCTCCAGCGCCTGCACGGTCGCCGCCTGCTTGGCGATGCGTTCTTCCAGCGTGCCGGCGCGGCCGATATCGAGCATCGCGTCCCAGGCGCCCCGGGCGGTGTCGCTCACGCCCTTCCAGGCGCGCTCCAGCAGCCCGAGATTCTGGGACAGCTTCGGCGCGCGGTCGTTGAGAGCATCAGCATAGGCACGCTGGGCCACGCTCGCCGCCTCGGCGGTCTTCCCCTGACGTTCCAACGCGCGGATCTGCTCATACGTCGTCGCGGTCAGAAAATTCATCCCCTCATTGAGCTTGAGGGCCGCTTCCAGCGGCGATTTCCCCAACTCGATGAAGTTTTGCACGGTATCCGCCACGGCAGCGCCCGTGGCCTTCTCCCAGCGCACGGCCGCCGCGGTGAATTGCTCCATGTTCTCCGCGCCAACCTTGGCCGACCCGGCAAAGAGATTGAGCGCGTCGGCCGCCTTACCCTGCGTGCCGACCACATCACCCACCCGGCGGGACATGTCCTGCAGTTGACCCGCCGTCACGCCCGCGACCCCGCCCGTTTGAATGACGGTCCGGCTAAATGCCTGGGATTCGTCTACCCCTTTCAGGTAGGCCGCCCCCAGGAAGGCCACCGCGCCGGCGGCCAGCGTGAACGGATTGACCAAGCCGGCGATGTAGCTGCCCATCGCTCGCGCTGCGGGGCCAAGGCCACCAAACATGTCCTTCAACTGGCCGCCCTGCTGCATCAGGACCGTCATGGGACGCTGGCCGCCCTGCAACGACACGATAATGTCGGTGAACTGGGCAGGCAGCCCGCGCATGGCCGCAGCGGTGGCCTTGGCCGACATGCCCATTTGCTCGACCGCCGGCGCGGTGGCCTGGATCGCGGCCTTGGCCTCAGCCTGCTTGCGCGTCACGGCCTCCAGCTGGTCCAGATAGGGCTTCAGCTGATTGGCGTCGATGCCGCGCTGCTTTGCCAGTTCCACATAGTAGGAGGCGGTTCCGCGTGCGCCGGCACCCGTCACGGCAATCTGGCGCTCAATCTGGTTCACCAGGCTTTGCGTGGCCCGCTCCAGCTTGCGGCCGGCCTGCGTGCCCTCTTCGGCCGCCTTGGTCATCCCTTGCGACGCATCACGCCCCAAGGCTGCGAGCGACTTCTTCGCCTTGCCAGTTTCCTGTGTCACCTCGGCCATGGCCGCAGTCAGCCCCGACGCGTCACCATCGACCCGGATAACACTTCTGGCCAGTTCATCAGTCATGACACATTCCAAAAAGAAAAGCCGCCCATAGGCGGCTACTTGCGGTTTATTTCCTGCATCGCTGCGTCCTCAAGGACGCGGATCTGGTCTTCCAGTTCGTCGCACCGCTCGGCAGATAGGCCCAGCCGGTCAAGCCTGCGATAGAGAACGCCATAGTCCAGGCCGGTGACGCCGGCAAAGCTGACGCGCCACTGGGTACGCAGCGAGGCGAATATTTCGAACGCCTGCTGGTTCTCGGGCCATATTTCGACTGGCGGCGCCTCTACGTCCTCGGCCGTGAGTCCGAACGCCTCCAGTTCCTTCGCATTTGGCGGCCGGCGGTAGAGCGCCGCCCCCAGCGCGATCAGTTTCCCAGCCGAGCCTTGACGATTTCGTCCATGTACGCCGTGAAGATGGCGCGGGCCGCGCCGACGTAGTTTTCGACCAGCTTGCTCACGTTGTCCTTGTCGAACGGCTCTTCCAGTTCCCAGCCGCTGGCGATAGCCAGCACCAGGTCGGTGTCATCCATGTCCTTGGCGCGCTCCAGGAACTCGGTGAATTCCTCCTTGCCGCGGTGCTTGAAGGTGAACTCCACATCCGCGAACGCGCCGCCGGGGATAGGCATCGGCACCTTGTGCTTGAAGGTCGGATTGGGAACGAGGGTGAACTTGATCTTTGCCATGAGAGATTCCGAAGAGAATGGAGAATTGGGAAAAAAAGGGCCGTCCGTCCCTGGGCGGCCCGTGGACTGGCGGGTGGCCGGTCGTTGAAATTACGCGGCGTAGCGAACGGGCCGCGACAGCAGCGAGAACGTAGCCTGCACGCCCATCACTTCGCCCTTGGTCATGGTCGGAGTCTCGTTGAACGACACATAGCCGTTGTAGAGCAGCACCGAGCCGTTGGGGAAAGCGACGCGCAGGGCGCGCACTTCGCGCAGTTCGGCGGCGGCCTGGAGCGCCTTGTAGCCGGGCAGCGTCGGATCGTCGGCGATGGTGATCGCCAGCGACTGCGCGCTGGCCTGCGTCGGGATCTGCGCTTCGAAGTCGTTTTCCAGGAAGCTGTAGGTGGCGAATTGCATTTCACCGCCCGACGTGGACACTTCCAGGATCTGCGAAATCTGCGTGAAAGTGGTGATTTCGCGGACCGAACCGCCGCCCGTGCCGGCCGGGAACTGGATCGGCGAGAGGGTATTCATGCCTTCCAGCGCGAACGTGCCGGCGGCGGCGTCGGCGACGCGCACGATGCGCTCGTTCAGCTTTTGCCAGCCGGACTTCAGTTCGACCAGGGCGCCGTTGGCCAGGCCGTGGGCCGCGCTGGAGGCGACGGCGGGATTGGCGTTGGTAATCGCCGTGATGGTTTTCGAATTGGCGTAACCCGTCGCAAGCGACAGGATGACACCGTTCGGCAGAGAAACGGCCATGTTTAGGCTCCTTGCAATGAACGAAAAAATGCCCGCAATCGCGGGCTGTAGGTTTTGCCCAAAGAGGGCGGACGACCAAAATGGATAAGGCGGCCTGCTATGGCTCGACGATCTGGCTTTCCAGTTCAAGAGTGACCGTCACGCCGGCCAGGTCAGCAGCGCTGCCGACCGAAAGGGAACGGCTTGAGGCGCGGGCAACAAAGAAATGCGCTCCCACCCTCGGCAGCGTGATGCGGTAGCTGTAGGGTCGATCCAGCCCCGCGGCCTGCCGCAGCGCGGCTTGTCCTGGGTCGACCAGACGCAAAAGCTCCAATTGCAACGTCTGGGGCGCCCGCGCCACCCGGCGCTGGAACGGAGCCGCGCTTCCCAGGGCATGGAAGGCGGCGGTCTGGTACTGAAGCGCAAGCGAGCCAGCGACCCGGACGCCGCGAATGGGGATGAACGCCAGCGAATCGAACGCGCCCGGTTCCACGATTCGCGGAACATCGGCACTCAAAGCAACGCTGGCACCGGCGATAACAATGGGAGTCGTCATGGCGTGTACCAGATGTTGAAGTCCTGCATGGCGCCCTTAAAGCCGGTTTCCTGGTCCCGCAGCGAGACGGGGGCCCCTTGAGGCAATCCGAAGTACGGTGCGCCGCACAACGCCGTCTGCACCTTGGCGATAAGCTCCGACGCCTGCGCCCTGCCCTTCGCCCAGACGGTGATCTGCATACGAGCATTCTGCTTGTCCGGCAGCGCACCATCCATGAACACCGGGGATGTGCCCCCGACCTGCTGGAACGTGGCGAAAGGCATCGGTGTATCGCCGGCGGCAGTGTCGGGATACACCCGCCCTTCGAAGATTGGCGCCAGCGCCTGAAGCATCAACGATTCAACCATTCTGAATCTCCCGCACCTTCTCGGCCAGCCGCCGGCGGCCGGCCTCCGCAGCAGCCTTGAGCTTGGCGTCCACCGAGGACCGCAGGTAGGACTGGGCCGGGACAAAGACAACCGGCCTGATAGGCTTGTCCTTCAGCGTGATCCATCCGCCATCATCCAACTGGACCACGGCATGGCGCCGCCAATGCCCATATTCGACCAGCCACCAATGGGGCGCCTTCGTGACGTTGACGCCCACCAGGTAGGTCTTCCGATCTGGCGTCGACCGCTTGTCGTCGAACCAGCGATAAATGGCGGACTGGAGTTTGCCGAGACGATGAGGCACGCGCAGCCGGATTTCGTCGTACAGGACAAGGGCCATTGCGTGCGCCGCCGGGCGTAAGGCCTCTTCCTTGATTCGATCAAAGAAGGCGCCCACCTGGGCCTCTATGTCTCCCTCCATGGAGAAAGAAACCGAGTTTGCGCGGAATAGCTTGGCTTTCCTCATGCCGCCACCTCGCGTTCGGTCAGCTTCCGACACACAAGGTCCGTATGCTCGCGCCGCTCTTCGTCCGGCAACACAGCATCAACTTCGTATACATCATCCCCGTGGCGAACTCGCATTCCCGCGAGCACCGAACGGCGATACGGAATGCGGATACTCGCCTGAGCAATCTCCTGCTCCGCCCCCGCCTTGATCGCGGTGATGCCAGATACGTACTTGATCGAGGCCCACGCCTTGCCAGCCACCCGCCAAGTATCCTCAAGGTCATTGGCGGCATCCCTATCGCCCGTGCGCTCCAGGATCTCGATGCGCCGACTGCGCTTTCCTGCCTTGAACATAGCCAATTCCTTAGTCGGGCCACCAGCGATACGGGTCCGCAAGTTCGTCAAATCCCTGGGGAATGCTCGCGAGCGATAGATCGGAGGCGGCCTCTCGGTTTGCTTGCCAGTGCCCAATCAATAACAGCAAGGCCAATTCGATATCAGCATCCAGCAAAACTGCATTTGATGGGGCAGGGTCCGGAAGATCCTCCGCCTTCCGGAAGAGCTTGCGTCCCGTCTTGTGTTCGAAGCGACGAACCGCCGCCCCCGAAAAGCGCATCAGCACCGAATCGTCCACGTCCTCTGGGTCGATATTCAGGTGGTTTCGGATATCGGACAATTCCAGCATTTAGCTACGCGGGCCGGTTACCCGGCCCGCCCCTCGATTAGCCACCCGAGCCCGGTTTGCCTTGCAGCGCCTTGATCGCGGCGGTGTCCTGCAAGACGCAGCCGAAGCGATGGAAGGCCAGGAAGCCGGTCTGGTCGTACTCGGCGTAACGCTCCACCAGGCGCTTGAGGACCATGTAGCGCACACGGCGCAGGATGAACTGATCGAAGTCGCCGGCGAACATGAACTTGGCGCCCGCCGCGACCGCCGGGATGGCCTGGTCGATGACGTACTGGTACTTCATCAGCCGCGCCGGCGCGCCGGCGTCCAGGCCCGGGATCCACAGCGGGCGGCCGTTGCCGTCTTCCATTTCCTCCAGGATCTGCAGCGTGGCGTCGTTGAAGGCCAGGCGGAACTTCGGCGCGTTGCGATAGGCGGGGTCGACCGAGTGGATGAGGCCGTTCACTTCCTTCCAGGTGAAGGTGGTGGCCGAGGCGGTCTGTTTGCCCACGGCAGCGGATGCGGCCAGGCCCTTGGGCTGCGCGGGCGAGCCGGTGCCCGTTCCCATAACGATCAGACGGGATTCGGCGCGACCGATACGCGAAGCGATACGCCCGGCGAGGAAGGTTTCCATGTCGATACCGGTGTCGGCCAGCAGCTCGTTGGAGATGCGAATGACCTTGGAGGACAGCTTGTGCACGCCCAGGGCGTCCATGCCGAATTCCACGTCCTTTTCGCCGGCGTCGGTGTTCTCGCCGATCAGTTCGCCTTCGTCCTCGGTGCCATTGCTGGTGGGCCACTCGATCGGGCCGCCGCCGTCCGTGGTCAGGATCTGCGCGACACTGGCGATGCCGCCGTACTGCTTCATCGACTCGACCACCCTCGCCAAGAAGGTCGTCGGCACGGTATAGCCGCCCTTCTCGGCCGGGGACACGCCTTGTGCGCGAACTTCGGCCAGCAGCTTGCGTTCTTCGGGCGTCAGATCGCCGGCGCCATGACGCACGAACTTCACGAACGCCTGGGAACGCTGTTCCTCGGGGTTCTTCTTGTCGGCGGCAGTGGCGGCAGCAGCGGCCAGCGCGGACGCGTTGTCGTCGACATAGCGCTGCTCGTCGGCGCGCAGCTCCTCTTCGCGCCCGATCTGCTCGTCCAGCTTCTTGAGGTCGGCCTTCATGGCGTCCCACTTCGTGCGCTGCTCGTCGCCCCAGGCGTTCTCGCCTTGGGCATCGTGGTAGGTGCGCATTTCGCTGGCGACTTGCGCACGCTTTTTCTTCAGTTCAGCAAGGGTCATCGTTGACTCCGTTCAGATTGACATCAGTTCGAGGAAGCGTTCGCGTGCGCGACGCTCATTTACAGCCTTGGCCGCCAGTTCCTGGATGCCTTCGGCCTTCTTCTTCCAGCTATCCAGCGAGCGCTGGGCAGCATGGCTATCGCCATAAGCCGGATACGTCACTGGCGACACGTCGCGCAGTTCGGCCAGCTTGTGGATGGTTCGCACCACGATTTCGCCCTCGCGGCGCCATTCGTCACCGTCGGCCGCGACGCGGAACCCGAAACTCGATCCCGTCACGTCGCCACGCTTGAGCGGGGTCAACACCAGATCGCGGACAGTCTGCGTATCGGGCGGGTCGATCGTGTAGGCCAAGCCGCGCGAGTCGATTTCAAGGCGCAGCGTGTTGCTGCGGGTGCGTCCGAGGACGAAATTGGGATCGTGGTTGAACAGTGCTCGCACGTCGTCGCCCAGCACGTCGTCGAACGCGCCCGGCGCGATTTCCTCGACGAAGGAACCGAACAGCAACGCGCTGCGGGTGTTGAACACAGCCGCGTAGCCCGTGATCTGCGGGCGCTCCACCTCGCCTTCGGCGGACATACGCAGCTCGCACGGCTGGTTGCCCAGCGTGCGCATTTCGAGGTCTTTCATGGCTTTTCCCTATTGGCTATTGGCCGGCGCCTTGCCTACTTCGGCCGCCGGCTTTGCGTTGACGCTGACCAGCATTTCGGACAACCCGTCACGCGGGCTGAAGTCTTCCAAGGTGCGCACTTCGTTGCGGTCCATCCAGCCATCGGTGATGGCGTAGTGATAGAACTCGGCCCGTTCCTTGGGGGTGCCGCGCAGCAGGCCCGCCAGGTTGAGCTTCACGTAGTAGCCGGCGCGCCGCTCTGCCGCGGTGAACAGCTTGCAGTTAAGTTCCTGCTCCCAGTTCACTGCCCAGGGCATCATCGAGTACCGCACAAAGCGGATGCTCTGCTCGGTAATGTTCGAATTGGTAGCGCGCTCCAGGTCGTTAATCATGTCCGCGGGGACGTTGTAGATGGCCGCAATTTCCGTGCGGTTCATCTTGCGCGTCTCCAGGAACTGGGCCGCCTCGGGGGGGATGGTCAGCGCGCGGTAGTCCAGATCCGCAGGCAGCAGGAGTGTTTTGTTCTCGGACTGGATGAGGCGCGCAACCGCCTTGCTCCAGAAGTCCCGCAGCCGGTTCCAGGAATCGGTTTTCAGGTCTCCCTTGACCGTCAAAATGCCAGTTGGGCGGCCGCCTCCCTCGAAAAACTCCCGGCCGTAGCGCTGTGCGGCCAGACCAAGGCCCAGCATCTCCGCGTGCTGCTGGATAATTCCCTTACCCAGCCGCCCGGTTGAGCCCAAGGCGCGGACATGCACCATATCGTCCGGATGCACGGCCAGGGGCGTGCCGTCTTCGTCCTGCGTGCTGTAGATCCAGCGGCCGGCCGGCTTGATCAGTGTTGTGGTCCATGGCGTACAAAACTCCAGGCTGCGCAATTCCCCTGATCGACTACGAACGATGCGCGTGTAGCCGTTGCCCCAGCCCAGCACATGGTGTTGCTTGGTCTCTCGCCACTTGTAGCTGGTCTGAAAGTCGTTGGGTTTGGCGTGGATGAGGTCGAATGCGGGATGGTCCGTGGCCAGACTGATGTTCTCACCCTGCTTGCGCAGCACAGCCGCCGGCAACTGCGCCACATTACTCGACAGCACATAGTGACAGGCATACACCGCCGACAGGCTCAAAGCGGCCTCGGGCGTCACCGAGATACGCTTGCCCTCGCCGTGCAGGTACTCTTGCAGGTTCTGGCCCGTCAAGGGTACAGAAGGGCTCTCGATGCTGCGGCCTTCAAATAGTGAGGATAGGATCATCCGCGCCTCCCAGCCGCTGCCCGCAAAGCAAATGCCAGCAGCAAAGCGCCGCCCACGATTAGCGACGGCCCGGTGCCATATTGGACATACACCCCGGCCGCCAAACAGCCCAGCCCAGCAACGCCGGCTGCGTCAATCAGCAGATTTTTCATTTCACATCACCAGAATGTCGTCGTCGGTCAAGTGGTCCAGTACGGACCCATTACGCTCAGCGAGCATTGCCCGGCCGATTGCCATGATCAGCGCCACCGCGCCGTCGATCTTGTTATCGTTGCCCTGTTTGATGGGTCGAACCACGTCGTCATTGCCCGGCAGGTGCTTGCCGATGACGTTGCTGATGCACCAGGTCATGATCGGATTGCCGTCGTGATGGAATCGGCCCGACTGAATTGCAGCCTCCAATTCCTTCATCGGATCGCTCATGTTGGTGTAGTTCTGCACCACCGTAATGGGCGTTAGGCCCTCGTCATCCAAGTGGTGCGACAGATTCGTCGCCCCACTCGGGTCGATGGGAGATTCCAAAACTGGGTTTAGGCGGTTGGCGTCCTCGGCCTCGGCAAGAATCTCCCGATAGTCGATTTCTGCCCCTTCGGACGTGTGAAGATGCCCCGTATTCACCCACTTCTGGAAGCGCTCCGCCATGCGCTTGTTATCGGTGTCGTTCACCGTGTCCTCTGGCACCCAGAACCGTGGCGCGACACAGTAGTAATGGCGCCTTCCATCAATATCGCGGTAGAAAACCCGCGCCATACTGTTCATATCCAACTTGCGGGCCAGATCGAACGCCAGAAAGCAGCTTTGCCCCTCGAATTGCTCCAGCGTGAGGGTTTCGTCCTTGCATGCTTCCCATTGCTGAAGGTTGAAATAGCCCGCCTTTGCGGTCACCCAGAGGTTGAGGTGCTTCGTTTTGAAGGTGTTGGTAAACCGCGCCTGCTTGATCGCGCGTTGCTGCTGGCTGATGAGGTAATCAGCGTAAACCGACACCCCCATATTGGGGTTCGCCTTCGCCAAGACCTTGGGGTCTGTCCAGTCGTCCCCCTCATCCAGCGTCCAGATCCAGCCGAAAAGTTCATCGTTGGGCACCAGGCCCTCAAGCATCTCGATCACTTCGCGGCGCTTGTCGTAGCACGGGCCCTCGATGTTCGCGCCGGCCGTAGTGATGATGAACATCAGCGGGTGGCGGCGGGCGCCCATGCCGGTGAGCATGGTTTCATACAGGGCGGCGCTGTCGTGTTCGTGGTATTCGTCGACGATTGAACAGGACGGCGACGCGCCGTCACCCGGGTTGCCGATGATTGGCTCAAATCGGCTGCCGTCTTCCGGCCTTGCGAGCGCCTGGGCGTTTACCTCAATGCCCATATGCTCGACGAGCATAGGCGAGCGCTGCACCATCAAGCGAGCGGGCCGGAAAACCTCCCACGCCTGCTTTTCGGTGGTCGCGCCCGAGTACACCTCGGCGCCGAACTCGTCATCGGCCACGAACATCGAGATTCCGACACCCGCGGCGATTACGCTTTTACCGTTCTTGCGCGGCACCTCCCAGTACGACTCGCGAAAGCGGCGCAAACCTCCTTTTTTCTTCACCCACCCGAACGTAACGCCCAGGCCGAACTTCTGCCACGGCTCCAGTGTTACAAGCTGCCGCTTGAACGCCCATTCCCCCTTGGTGTGGGGCATCAGTTCGATGAGATTGAGCTTTTTTTCTGCCTCTGCGGCATTGAATCGGTACGGATACTTGGCCGACTTGCTCGCGGCCAGGTCATCAAGGTGACGCTGGCACGCCAGGACAACGTAGCGGCAGGCCGGAACCTTGCCTTTCACTACGTCCTTTGCGAACTTCAGCGCCTGCGCCACCCGTGGATACTGGGGCGCGGCCATCTATCAGCCTCCGCCCAGCAGCGCGGCGAAGGGATTCCCCTTGCCGGCCTTCTTCGGCCCCTGCAAGCGCTGCCGGCTGGACGGGTCGAGCCCGAGAAATGCGCCATAGGTCGCCATCTGCTTCAAAGCTTCATTAGCAACAGTTGCCGCCGGGTTCTTCAGCGGCCCGCCCTGCGAGCCGGCCACCACGATTCCATTCTTCTGGATGTCCTCTTCAGCCCGGCGGAACCGCCCATAGGCTGCGCAATAGGCTTCCAGGTTCTGGATATCGGTGGCCTGCAGAATTTTCTCCCGGCACAACAGCGGCGCCAGGTGTTCCCACAGGTCTCGCCCGTGTCCCTGCAACCATTCAGGCGCGAAGATGTTTGTTATCTCGCCATATGACGGCGCGTCATTATTTATCGCACGCTTTCCCGGATTGCCCGCCGCCAGCTTCTTTGCCGCCGGCTTCGGCTTGCGCCCGGAGCGCCCAGCAACTCCTGGCATGGCCTACTCCATTGGTCAAAAAGTGCGCAAATTGCGCTATCCGCTAAATTTCATTTTTCGCGGGCGTAAAAAAAAGACGGAACGGGCGGTACTGGCGGCTTTCGGCCCAGAGATTGACCCTCCCCCCCCTCCCATCGAGCCTCGGCCGGTACCACAGACCGCCGCAGCAGCCCGCCAGCCGACGATCCGAAACGCCCTAGAGTCAGGGCCACCGCTTCGCCCTTGCGCGCGCCCTGCCGCTTTCCTTGGCTGTCTTGCGCTTGTGGCAATCCACATTGATCGCACACAGGTTATGCGGCTCGTCGGTGCCGCCCTCGGCCTTCGGTATTCGATGGTCTACTTCGGTGGCCGGCAGCACGCGGCCGGTGCGCTTGCATTCCTCGCACTGGCATAGGTAGCGGTCTCGCTTCAGGATCAGCAATCGAAGCCTGTCCCAGTCGGAGCCGTAGCCGCGCTGATGCCGGTTACCTCGCTCGCGGTCCGGCTTCCAGCCAACCGCCTCGCCTGCGTGCCTTTCGCAATAACCAGGTGTGCGAATCAACGCGGCACAGCCGCGGTGGCGGCACGGAAGTAGAGTTCGCCTCGCCACACGGAGCCCTCAAAATGACAAAGCCCCGCGTGGATCCCAGGCGGGGCGATTCGATACTGGAGCGGGCCACGGGGGATCGAACCCGCGTAGGCGGCTTGGAAGACCGCAGCCTGACCGCTTGGCCAAGCCCGCAAACGAAAAACCCCGCCGGCTTCCCGGCGGGGCTATTGTGATCTGAAGTGGCCCTTAGATTCGAAGCCACCCAACGGCTGCGCAAACCTTAATCGTCGGAATTATCCCCGGGGTCCACATCTGGCCCCAGAACCTCTACCCATTCTTTGGTGGGTTTGCCCAGCGAATTAATTCGGGCACGCCACATGCGGCCCTCATCATCCAATGCAAACAACGTCGGCACCTTATCGCCGTCAGTTGTTGTCGCAGCAATCTGAACAATTTTTGGCATTCCAATGACTCCGAAGACAGTGGAATGGGGATTGTGCCCGAAACCTGCAAATATGAAAAAACCCGCCGGCTTTCGCGAGGGCGGGTTCTATTTTCGTGGACGCAAAACTCCACGACACCCGCACTATAAAGCGGGTGATGTGATTCCGCAAGACCTTTGTGCGACACCCCGCTCGGCTCGAATCAGGCCGCGCTTACGCAACGCCGGCAACAACTCCGCCTTGGCCTCCTGATATGCGGCATGCTGCTGTTCCGCCGTCAGGCGGGGATTGCTAAACACCTGGGAGCCGGCCGCCTTATTGCCAGCATGGACCCCGATAGCGGCACGTAACTGCCAGCGCAGCGCGTCAATGCAGACCTCCACCTGTTCGGCGCGGCGAGTATCTAGCACTTCGTCAACTTCGTCCGGGTCAACGGTAGTCACCGGCTCCGAAACACCGCGGGCATAGACCGACACGCTCCCGACTCCCAGGTTTGGCCGATACGCCCTCGTCCACCTGAACCACACCATCACCAGCGCCTCGATTTGTTCCGATTCTTCGCGCGTCATAACCTGCTCCTTGCCAAACCACACCGCCCCGAACGGGTCGATTCGAATTTCTTTCCAGTTCACCCAGGCTCGGCGCCTGATCTGCTGATCCTGCTTTCGCTCCAGCACCTTGGCCGGGTCATCGCGTTCCCAATATCGAAGCCACCCCATCAGATGATCCCCGGTGAACAAGTGACTTTCGGATCTATGTAGCCCAGCAGCACTTCCCGCGCTTCGTCAAAGCTGCGGCAGACCTCGACGCGGTAGCCGGCACTTCGAAGAAACGCGATCCAGTCCTTCTGCGGGGCGCTGACCCGACCATGCTGTGTCTTCATTTCAATCCACAGCCCATGACAACCGAAGCGCGGCACTGGCAGGCACAGATCAGGCACGCCAGGTTTGACGCCCTGTCCCTGCAATTTCGCGGCGACCGCCGCATGGCGCTGGCCTCCGTTGGGAACGTGGAACAGGCGCGCCAATTCGGGGTAAACCTTGACTTGTCGTTTGGCCCATGTGATGACCTGGGCCTGGATAACATCCTCGCTGATCGCCGGCCTCACCTTGGCACCTGCCTTGGCTTGCGTCAGCTGGTAGCGCGGCCATCTGCTCATGCTGCTTTTCTCCTTTTGGCGTGTTGACGCCGGACCTCTGTTTCCAAGTACTGTTGGGCTTGCACGCCTCGCTTTCGCCCCACGAAATTGAGATAAGGAACCCTCTTATCGAAGGGCAGAGAAAGAACATGGCGGGCCTCACACTGCCGGCGCCATTCTTCGCTGCTGGTGTCTATCCGCTTGCTCATCAGAATGGCTCCTGATCATCGTCAAAGGTGCGGCGCCCCCGCTTGCCTCGTGTAGCCGACTTCGTGACACTGGGGCCGGTGTAGTCCTCGAATCTCAAGTACTCGCCACGGTATGCCGCCGGCACCATGCCCAGCGTCCCGTTGCGCTGCTTCATGACGTACAACTCTGCATAGCCCTTGAATTCGGTGTCCGGGTCGTCCTGTTCTTCCCGGTACAAACCGATGGCAATATCGGCGTCCTGTTCGATAGACCCACCATCGCGAAGGTCGGAGAGCATCGGGCGCTTGTTGACCCGCTTTTCGATATCCCGCGAGAACTGCGAAAGCGCGTAAACCACGATGTTGAGTTGCTTCGCCAGGCGCTTGAGCCCTTTGGTAATCGCCTCGATCTGAAGCGTGCGGTTCTGTTCGCTGCCTTCCATCAACTGGATGTAGTCCACGATCAGAACGTCCAGCCCATGCTTGCGATGGACCGCGCGGACCTTCGCCGCCAAGGATTGCAACGTCAACCCGGCTTCGTCGTCCACGTAGAACTTGGCATCACCCGCGATCTGTGCGGCACGAGTCAGGCGCCCCCAGTCGTCCGTACTCAGTTGCGGCTTGACAGCGTTGAGCTTCGAGGCCGACACGCGCCCCCAGTTCGCCACCGCTCGCCCCGTTACCTGCTTGGCGGGCATTTCGCCAGACCAGAACATGACCGAGTAGCCCGCCTGGGCGTTGTTGCAACCGATGGACCCGGCAAAGGCCGACTTGCCCATGCCAGGACGCGCACCGATCACGACAACGTCTCCACGGCAGGGGCCGCCGTTCAGCTTGTCGTCCAAATCCTTGATGCCAGTCGGGATGCCGGGGTGCGCCGCCTTACCTTGCACCCTCCCGTCCAGGTCGTCCAGGAAAACGAGCATGGTGTCGGAAATGGATACCGGCTCATTGCGTACAGCCCCCGATGCAAGCTTGCTGAATTCCGCCTGCGCTGCGTCCAGCAGTTCGGCAGCCGGCTGTTGCCGTGCCAAGACCATCTGCCGCACCGTATCAGCCGCGCCGGCCAGCTTCCGCAGCAAAGCGGCCTCCCGCACTATTTCGGCGTAGCGCGAGACATTGGCAAGGCTCGGAGTCGATTCGACAAGGCTGTTCAGGTATTCCAGGCCCCCGATGGTCTCGGCCGCCCCCATCGTCAGCAGGTAGTCATGCACCGTGACCACATCGGCCGGACGTGCCCGCATGATCAGGCTGCGCGCCCCCTCGAAAATCGTCCGGTTGCCGTGGTGGTAGAAATGCGCCGGTTCCAGATCGCCCAAGCGGTCGAAGGCGTCGTTGTCCAGCAACAGACCGCCCAAGATCGCCTGTTCGGCGTTCAGGTTGTGCGGCGGGAGAAAAGCCGTTTCGGCGCTCATCGCCCTTGCTCCTTCGTGAATTGGCCGCCCCGCAGGCTGGTCACGGTCTCGGGCTTCATCAGCCATTCGAAGCCGGCATACGGGGGCAGCGTGCAGTTGTCGCGGATCCATGGGAAAAAGCGTGTCCAGAAACTGGGTTTTTCGGACAAGGTCAGGAACGTTCGAATCGCGCCCGCCCGCCGCTCGCTGTAGACGGCTGGGTCAACAAGGCCCATGGAGTCGCCCAGGGTTTCGTTGAACGAATCGATTACCTCAAGCTCACGCGGGCCGTAGGCGGTCTCAATGTCGTCCTCCCAGGCCCCGGCGTTCAGCCAGGACGCGGGGTGCGGGATCTTCGTCGGGTCGCGCCACTGCTCCGTCGTCTTGGCGCGCTCGATACCGGCCAGCAGTTCAGCCAGCAAGGCGTCATCAGGGTTCAGCTTTGCAAACGCCTTCTCCGCTGCGATGCGGCTACGCTTGCGGGGATAGGCCGCGTAGAAGCGCTCAAACCGCTCCTGCTGCTCGGCGTTCAGCACGGTCACGGCCCGGCCATTGCGGCCTGCTCGCGTGCCCTCCGGCGCAGTCACGGCCCGACCTTGCTGGTCTGCTCGTGCGCCGTCGTCGTCCGACTCCCCGCGATCCGCTTGCGGAGCGCAGAGGGTTTTATCTTTTTGTCTTTTGGAGTTTTCTTTTGGAGTTGTCTTTTGTGGTGGTAACCCGTACCACACCTCTGTGGTAGGACTTACCACACCTCTGTGGTAGGAGCTACCACACCCTTCTGTGTCTGCTGTGGTAGGAGCTACCACAGCAGGCGAACCGGCCGGCCGCTTCCATTGCTGCTGGACGATGGCCAGACGGTCAGCCTTCAGCCCCCACTGTGCATAATCCTTGTTGATGCCCAGTAGCTGGCCGTGGCGCCCCTTGGAACGAATCAGGATGCGGCGATCCACCAAGCTGATTACCACTTTGCTGAGGTTGCTACGGTCGCCCGCCGTCATCGCCGCAAGCTGCGACAGCGCGATATCGTCCTCGGTCTTGTTAAACCCGTAGGTCTTGCGCACCACCGCCATAAGGACTTCCCATTGCTGCTTGGTCAGGTCGGCAAGCACCAGCGCCCCCAACAACTCGTTGGAAATGCGTGTGTAGCCGTCCTCGACCTGGGGTGATGCTGGAGTGACGACGGTAGGCATGGTCAGTATCACGGCGCTCATGCCGCCACCCCGTAAACCTGGAGATAGCCAATCTCGGCCTCCAAGGGCCACTGGCCCGACACGATCAGCGACAGGCGTGTCCGCTCGAACCCCGCTTCCCACAAGGCCACCTTCTCGTCGTAGGCCGCGCCAGTGGTGTTCTGGTCGATATAGGCGTGGCAGGCGATGCAACCCCAGGCTGCAGCCCAGTCGTGTGCCTTCAGCCATCCGGCCTTGCCGTGCCGTGCCTGGTTCGAATGGCAAGCCACAGTCGTCTCCGTGCCGCCGATGCAAACGTCCTGGATCTGGAGCAGGCAAGGTTTGCCGCGTGCCAGATCCAGCAGGGCCCGGTTGCGATACATGGTCTTGGTGGCACGCGGCGTGCTGCGACGGGCGGGCATGCGCGTTCCCCTCGACTTCAAGGCCGAACCCCTACGCATGGGCGCACCACGCTTCATGGGCGTCTTCTGCTGCAATGGCGTCTTGCGGCTCAACGACATTCCGCCGCCTCCGGCTTCCTCACGCGCCACCAGTGCGGAAACGTCCAGGCGTTCGAATGGCGTTTCACCAGGCCCGCGCGCACAGCGTCGAACAGGAACGATTCCACCGCGGCCACAGCCGCTTCTTCGCGCGAGACGCGCAGCCACGGGCTTACCGCTACCAGCGCCGGCACCACCATGGCACGCAACGCGATCACGTCGACCTGGCGCCGCGTGTCGATGATGGCCTGCCGCACCGCCTCGACCGTCTCCGGCGGGACGCGGTAGCCCTTGAACATGTGCAGGCAGTCACGCATAGAGGCCGCTCCACTCGATGAACGGCTTGCGCACCGCCTCATGAAACAGGGTGGCGGCCGTGGCACTGTGATCCAGCTGGGCACGGCTCGTAATGCCGCAAACATCCCGAACAAACTGGGCGGCATGTTGGCTGGGGCTCACGCCCTGCGGGGCGGCGCCGATGCGGGATACAACCCACCGCTGGAATTTCGCGTTGCCACACATCATGGCCGCAACACGAGACAGCGCCGCCCCCTTGCCAGCCGCAGGCGCGCGTACTGCGCGCACCGGGCGACCCGAATCACCACGCGTCAGCATCCCGCCCTCGCCTTGTCGTCTGCCGCCCGCTGGACGTTGCGCATCAGGCGCTGGGCTTTCTCCACGATCTTGCGGCATTCGGTCACGATGGCCGAGGCGTCAGCAGCGCAGATGGCACCGTCGGCCAACGCCTCGATGGCCACAGCCGACAACTCGCCGTTGAGGTGCGACATTTCCATGACCTTCTGGCGGGCAGCGTCCACCTCGTTCGCGTGATGCGGCGCCGGCGGTAGGATGTTGGCGGCCACGCCGTGACGCAGCGCCAGGGCCAGCAGCCAATCCCGGGCATAGTCCGCCCCGCCTTGCTTCTCCAGCATCCATTCGGTGGCGAGTTCGAAAAGGTCCAGGGACATGGATTGGCCCTTCACCTTGCGCAGCTTCTGGCGCAGGGTTTCCGCGTGCATCGACACGCCGCGGCGGTTCGTCATGAACGCGGCGAGTTCTTCAACGCCCCCGGGCGTCTTCTGAACGCTGATGTACAGCGCGTCATGCGGGTCAATCTGGGTATAACGATGGGTCATCAGGTCTTACCTTGAAATCCAGGTGCGATCAGGGTTTCGGGGGAGATGCCCCCGCCCTACGATGTGCGACATGGAACACATCACGGCACATCAAGCGGACCTATCTGGATCGCGCCAGGCGCGGCCGGGGTCGTCGTGTCTTCCGGGTCGTGCAACGAATTGGCCGGCGGCTCCAACCAGTGAAGCGGTACGTCGAACACACGCGCCACTTCGGCCTCCGAGAACTGGCGGCTCGATGCGAATGGCAAGAAATCGGAGCTATGCATGTGCTCTCTCCTGAAAATGGGCGGCCAGCCCCAGCCGGATATGATTGGTGTTCCTCAACATCACCCATTTCCGAAAGGGACCGGCCATGAACGAAGAAGGCATCGGCGACCTGAGCGCCGAGCAAGATGCATTGCTGCGGTACATGGAAGCCACATCACAAGCACTTAATGACCTGCGCGAGCAAACCCAACTGAACTCCGCCAACTTGGCGGCTATCAACATGGTGATTGCGACCCAGGTGGCCCTTGATCCGCAGCTGAAAGAGGCAATTCGAACGATGGCCAACAGCATGTTCAGCCCCTCACCGGGAAACCAAGCTGTTGCCGACGTTCGCGAATGTATTGAGCGGGACTTTGGCGTAGAGCTGTAAGTGACTTGAGCGCAGCGGTTACGGCTTCGACACGAACCGTCGCGACCCCGACCGCTGCGACAAAAGCGGCGCATTGAGCATTAGGTTTGGCGCTATGCATGGGGTGGCTCCTGTTGGGTGCACGACCCGCCATAAAAGAAGTCCAACAAGTCGCCTCGGCCGAACGGCGCCCCGAACTCTTGGCAGGCGCCCCAAAGTCCGTCCATCGTCCCTTTGCGAGGAACCTTGCGCGCATAGAGCAAATGCGTTTCGACGTAGGCGACGGTAGTGCCGGCGCGTCTCGCAAACCTTTCTCGCTCGCCTGCGGGCAGGGAGAGATAGAAGGCTTTGAAGGAAATCAGAGGGGCGGAGGTGTCCATAGCCGCGATCTTATTACCTTTTTGGTAATAGATCAACGCCCTGTATTACCCATTCGGTTTATTTACCCAAAAGGTAATCCCGGTTCCAATGACCTACATGAAGTCCATCAAAGAAATCCGGCGCGCGAACTTTGCGCGCGCAATCGAGGACAAATGCGGCGGCAATCAGACCGATGCCGCGGCACGCCTGGAATACTCGACGCCCTCCTTGGTCAGCCGATACGCGACTGGCAAGAAGGACATAGGCGACCGCGCCGCCCGCAAGATGGAAGAAGCGTTTGGCTATCCTGCCAACTGGATGGATGCTGACCACGCGCACCCGGGAGAGGTAGTTGTGCGGGTTGCCGACGCCCCCGCGTGGCCCTTCCCTTCGATTTCTGAAGCGGACGTCCGGGCACTCCCCCCGGCCAAGCTCAACGCGCTGGAAGGGGCTTTGGCTCTCGCGATCGCTCAGTTGGGCCTGGGCATTGATGTCGCACAACCGCCCCCAGGCAGAACGGTCAATGGTCGGCCTCGTATGCACTCGCCGAGCAAGCTGGTTGACTTTGACGAGGTGCCGGACGAGTTTAGTATGAGAATCGGGGGGATGGACACGGCGCCGTGGGAGGGGGGAAAGACCACGCGCCAGTCGGAGCGGGAAGAGCAGCGGCTAAGGATCAGCAGGATTGCGAATGTCGGTCATGTGGCGCGCGCTGGCTACTCGGCGAACGACCAAGAATTTCTCGCAGTACCCGAGCTTGATGTACGACTGGCCGCCGGACGACTCGGCATTGAAAACTATCACGAAACGGCGATAGGACAAATCCTGCTGCGCCGGTCATTTCTGGAATCATTCCGGCTGCCCATCGAGCGAATGAAGATCGTTTACGCGGACGGAGACAGTATGGAGCCCGTGATTCGGAATGAAGGCCCGATGCTGTTCTACGAAGAGCGGATCACCGATACTCGGTTGATCGACTCCCGCACTGTCTACGCCATCAACTACGGCGGCAAGATGATCGTGAAGTGCATACAGCGCGAGCGCGACGGAACGCTGCTGGCCAAGTCCTTGAACCCCGCCTACGAACCTTTCCCGCTGGAAAAGGATGATGGGCAAGACGTGTCTATCGTTGGTCGCATCCTTTGGTCACCGTATGACCTCCGGAACGGTGTAGACGAACGTCTGCTGTAGAAGCCCCGTCTTCGCCCCCACGCCGCCTATATGGCGGCTTTTTTTCGTCCATATTTCTATCAAATTTACCCAATTGGTAAAAAAATTCAATGGAGAAGTTACCTTTTTGGTTTGACCACTATTACCATTTAGGTAATACTTCGGTCATAGGCTCAACGCCAGCAAGCAACGCTCTTTAACAATCCGCCGCCGATGTTGCTCGCCCCGCCTGTGGGGCGTTCCCCGGCTCAATCGCACCTACGGGCATGGCCGTAGCTCTGCGCGGTGTCCCCACCGTATCCAGCCCGCCATAGCGCGGTCCACGGTCAAGAGGGTGAGGCGTAGACGGCCAAGACAAGCAACGGTCACGCCGGATGGAATGCCGGCAACCCGAGTCCGCTGAAAAGCGGGTTTCGGCAAGCGCTGCGAGTCAGCGCTTACCGAAGCCGAAAGATACCCCTCCGTTGAACGCAGGGCCGTTCATGCTTAAGACTGGCGCGCGTAGTCACCAGCGGGGCTTGGCGGGCGGTAGTCGGGATGCCCTTCCGTTCGCTCACCTCGCACGGAAGCCCAGAAGAACTTGGCATGATGCTGGTAGACCTTCGCAGCCTGCGAAAGGTCGTATGAGTGCGCGTGCACCAAACTCAGCAATAAGCTGATGAGTTGAAGGCTATCTTGATAGAACTCTTCAATTTCCTCGGCAGTGGCCAACTCAACCGATTCACTTTCTGCGTCGTGCCGACTGATCTTGTCAACTCTGGTGGGTGCCGTTGGCAATTCTCGATGAGCAAGATGCGCGTGACGCACCCTCGTCAGTTTTTCCAGCACCAGGGTCGCCGCGCCTCCTTTGCTGTACTTGTTGATCAACGCCAAGACCTTATCTCGCTTCGATGCGAGCGCTTCCCTGATCGCGTCTGGTGCAAAACTGGACCTAAGCCCGAGGCGCTGCGTGCGGTATTGGACTAAAGCCTCGAAAAATCCCTTGTCTCGTAGACGGTCTGCAATCAAGCCCATTCTCACCGACTTTTTATTGGTGTCCCATATGCGATTGAGCGCGAGTAGTAGCTCGCGACGCAGAGACATCCGGATAACGAGAAACGCGTTTCCTGCATATGACTCACCGATCCGCTCATGGAGATCGGCGTCATAGGCCGAGGGGCGCCACGTCTCGTGGAACATCACCGCTAGGTCGATTTCCTGGCGAGCTAAGTCCACCATCTCTTTCAGCCGTTCGATGTGGTGCTGGATATCGTCCATTTCGGATGCCTACGAGTCAGGTCGAACGCATGATAGCTCGTCGCCGCCGCAACCCTTCCGTCCTAACAGAGTCCCGCCTATGCTCGCCATCCTCATTCGCTTTCTGGAAGAACTACTCGACGTTGCCAACTTCGGTCGCGACGTTAGCAAGTAGCACCGCCAGCCATGCCCCGCACGCCGGGGCGGCTTCGGAGAGCGGGCCGGCGCCGCTTCGTCACCGGCGCAAAAAGTGACTTTCATCCTGGAAGTGAACTGATCGGGCCTTCCGGCCTGCTCTCCGAAGCCTCACCACCGCGCATTCGCGCAAATCCCCATGACCTCAACTATCCCCGCCTTCTGGTGGGGCTTGGCGCTGCTCGCCCTGGTGGCGGTGGCCCTGGTCCCCATCTGCAACTACTTCATCCGCCGCTATGTCGCGGCAGATCCCTGGAGTCCGCAATGACCCGCAAATTCCTGCGCCTGCACCGCGAACTGCTCACTAATGCTGCTTTCTGCCTGATCGCCATCGCCTTGCTGGTCTCGGGCTACGGCGAACGCCAGCAGCGCGACGAATCCACCCAAACCGCCCAGGACGACGGCAAGACCGCCTACGCCGCCAAGGGCTAATCCGGAGTTTCCCATGTGGTTTAGAAACCTCAAGATTTACCGCCTGTCCGCCCCCTGGTCGCTGTTTGGCGATGACCTGGAAGCCGCCCTGGAGCGCCACGCCTTCAAGCCCGGCAACAACCTGGAAATGCAATCCCTCGGCTGGTTTCCGCCCCGAGAGAATGGACGCCTCGCCCATGTCGTCGGCGGCCAGATCCTGCTGACCCTGCGCGCCGAAAGCAAGCTGCTGCCCACCAGCGTTATCAACCAGGTCGCCAAGGCCCGCGCCCAGGAAATCGAAGACCAGCAGGGCTACAAGCCGGGCCGCCAACAGATGAAGGAAATCAAGGAGCGCGTCACTGACGAACTGCTGCCGCGGGCGTTCAGCGTGTACCGCGACACCCGCGTATGGATTGACCCGCTCAACCGCTGGCTGGTGATCGACACCGCGGCGGCGTCCAAGGCTGACGAGGTGATCGGGCTGCTGGCCAAGTGCCTGGACCCGCTCCCGCTCGAAAACCTGTATGTGGCCCAGTCGCCCGCGTCGGCCATGACCACCTGGCTGGCCGAGGACGAGGCGCCGTCGAACTTCAGCATCGACCAGGACACCGAACTGCGCTCATCCGGCACCAGCCGCGCAGCAGTCCGCTACCTGCGCCACTCCATCGACGCCGACGACGCCCGCCGACATATCCAGTCCGGCAAGCAATGCACCCGGCTTGCCCTCACCTGGGCTGACCGTATCTCGTTCGTCCTGACCGAAAGCCTCGATATCAAGCATGTCGCCCCGCTCGATGTGCTGAAGGAAGGTAGCGGCGCCGTCGTAACCAACGACGATGAGAAATTCGATTCGGACATGGCCCTCATGACCGGCGAACTCGCCAAGCTGCTGGCCGAACTGGTCGACGCGCTCGGCGGCGAAAAGCAAATCTGACAAGAAGGGAGCAGTAATGAACACACCCATTCAATCTCGCGGCGACGCGGCGTGGAATCTGGTCGGCATCATCGGTTGCTTTCTCGTCCTTCTCTTCTACAGCGCCTTTGTCGCCGCCAAGGTTTGGACCTGGACGATGCCGGTCTTGTTCGACCTTCCTGCTTTGACCGTCGCCCAAATGGTGGCGTTGCGCATAGTGGTTGCAACCATGTCCGGCCTACCAGACCGCCCTCCCAAGGAAGACCCCGCGCCGTACCGCACGACGCTCATGAAGCTGTTCGTGTGGACCCTGCTGCTTGGGCTGGGCGCAGCAGCCAGCGCCTACATCTAGCGCGGTCATTAATCCAACCCT
Source organism: Achromobacter sp. KK8 (assembly GCF_054188005.1). Lineage (NCBI taxonomy): Bacteria > Pseudomonadati > Pseudomonadota > Betaproteobacteria > Burkholderiales > Alcaligenaceae > Achromobacter > Achromobacter sp. KK8. The sequence continues at coordinate 6,223,419 of NZ_CM135178.1, forward strand.
TCCAAGGTGCCAGCCGCCCCGCCCGGCAGCCCGGCCCATCCTCACTTCTGGAGATTTCCCCATGAGTGCATTTTGTGTTTTCGGAATGACCGAGCCGCTGGCGAAGAAAGCCGCTGAACGGGCCTGGAAAAGATACCTCGAAAGCATGGCCCCCGAGGTCCGGGCCTGCCTGACCCCGGCCGACGAAGCCGAGTGGATCAAAGTCAAGGCGGAGTATTTCCTTGCCAAAGGCAAGCCGGTGGCGGTGTCCGCTCCCTTCGATGCCCCGCAGTTCGCCCGGGACTTCATCAGCCTCGCCAGCAAAACCATGCGTACGTCGCGCCTCCGTGTCATGTGTCGCGGCCCGGTGCTGGATAAGCACGGAGCGCCCCGGATCAGCAAAACGACCAAGCGCGAAATCATCGGCTGGGTTCCCCATACGCGATAGCGAAATCGAATTTCATCAGACCACTACGGAAACGACATGGCAAAGAACAGCGTTGAAGCCTATGGCGCCAGCGGGAAAACCAACGTCCTGAGCTTCGAGACGGACGCCCTCACGATCATCACCGATCCGGCCCATCCTCTCTACGACGAGCGCATCCACCTGCCCCTGGACGAGGCAATCGTCCTGAACATCATGGCTCTCGGGGTCCGCGAGCCGGTCTTGGTCTGGAAGGATCCAGAAACCGGCAAGGTTCTGGTGGTCGACGGTCGCCAGCGGGTGCGACACGCCATCGAGGCAAACCGGCGACTGGCCGAGCGCGGCGAGCCTCCCATCTTGGTGCCCGGGGTGGCACAGCGCGGCACGCTGGAAACCATGAGCGACCTGATGATCGCCATGAACGAGGCTCGACGCGACGATCCACCCATGACCAAGGCTCGCAAGATGGCCGCCTTCGTGGGCCGGGGATACAGCGAAACCCGACTCGCCACCATCTTCGCGTGCAGCCAGATTACCGTGCGCAACACGCTGGCGCTGCTGGACAGCACCAAGGCCGTTCAGGATGCGGCCGATACCGGCCAGATAACGCTGACCCACGCCAAGGCACTGGCGAAGCTCAACCCCGAAGAGCAACGCGCCAAGGTGGCCGAACTGGTGGCGGCGGGCAAAGGCGCCACGCCTCACCAACGCAGCCGCCAGCAGGCAGCCGTCATGGGCGAGCGCCCCCGCGTGAAGTCCCGGAAGCAGATCCAGGCCGCACTGGAACAGGCCCAGGGCGACTATGCCGCCGCCCTGCGCTGGGTTCTGGGAGAAGAAGAGTCCGCAGCGTGATCAAGGTCACCGACTCCAGAGGCGCTGCTATCTACCTGGCCGCCGACGCCATCGCCAGCATTCAACAGGCCGGCGCCAGCAGCGCCTGGCATGGCATCCGCTCTTACGTCCGCACCTTCGACGGCAAGACCTACGAGGTGCAGCAGGACGCCAGCGAAATCAACGCCGCGGTGGAAGCCGCGAGCAAAGGACGGAATAACGGTTCTTGCCTTCTATAGGCTCAAAGGTTCACGCCAGGAATACTACCGCCCAGCTTTTGCACTTTCGCGCTCACTTCGCCTCTCCATGAAGCGGCGCGTGACCAGCGCTCTTTTGCTACTGCATCAATATGGGCTACGTGGTGAATCAAATTCGGCAAAGTCAGATCCCTCTCTGTTAGTTTTGCCGCATCCCGCATTGTGATAGCGCATTCAAGGCCATCCAAATACAGCGCCGCGCCGGGCTGTCCAGAGACCCGCGATTTTGCAGAGTCAATCTGCTCGCAAAGCTCTTCCAAGGCGCTCAATTGAGAGGCCAAACCAGGTCCATTTACGCAATTTCCAATGCGTCTCAATCGGACCATGTGGCGGATAAGGCTGTCGGCGTCGACGTATTCCTGCATTAGGCGCTGCAATTTTTGTTCATTTCTAAGGTGGTAGTTTTGCCACACCAAAAATCCCAGTGTGCCAGCCGTTCCCACGGCAGCTACCACCGTACCAACAGCACTGGCAGCCTCCCACCACTTCGCGGAAGTGTTGGCTGAAGCAATCACGATTCCCCACATCAGCCCCGTGAATACAGCGCTGACCATCCCTAGCGCCAACTTGAACATTTCCCACCTCCGTCGCTTTTTTTTTCGACGGTGATCGTACCTCATCATCCAGGAGTTCCCGCATGATCCGCGACCAGTTCGTACTGGACATCAACAACGAAATCATCGTCGACAACTTCGCCGGCGGCGGTGGCGCCTCTACTGGCATCGAAATGGCCCTCGGCCGCTGCGTCGATATCGCCATCAACCACGACCCTGAAGCGGTCGCCCTCCACCAGATGAACCACCCGCAGACCAAGCACTACTGCGAGTCTGTGTGGGACGTTCACCCCGCCCAGGCTGTCCAAAGCCGCCCCGTGGGCTTGGCGTGGTTCTCGCCCGACTGCAAGCACTTCAGCAAGGCCAAGGGCGGCAAGCCCCGTGAAAAGCGGATTCGGGGGCTGGCGTGGGTTGTCCTGCGCTGGGCGCACTGGGCGCGCCCCCGCGTGATCATGCTGGAGAACGTCGAAGAGTTCAAAACCTGGGGCCCGCTGCTGGACAACGGACAGCCCTGCCCGAAGCGCAAGGGCGCCACGTTCCGGTCCTTCGTGCATCAGCTGCAGGAGAAGGGCTACGCCGTCGAAACGCGCGAGCTGCGGGCCTGCGACTATGGCGCCCCAACGATTCGAAAGCGCCTGTTCATGATCGCCCGATGCGATGGAAACCCCATCGTCTGGCCGGCGCCGACCCATGGCGCCCCGGACTCGCCCGAGGTCCAGGCCGGCCGCCTGAAGCCCTGGAAGACGGCGGCCGAGTGCATCGACTGGTCCATCCCCTGCCCCTCGATCTTCGAACGCCCCAAGCCCCTTGCCGAAGCTACGCTGCGGCGCATCGCGCGCGGCATTCGGCGCTACGTGCTGGAGTCGGCCAATCCGTTCATCGTCAAGGTCAACCACGGCGGGCAGGATTTCCGGGGTCAAGACCTCGCCGAGCCCATGCACACCCTGACCGCCAAACTCGGATCGGGCATTGCAGTCCCCCACGTCACGAAGTTCCGCGCGGGTGCTGTCGGATCCACGCTGAACGAACCGCTGCACACCGTGACCGCAGGCGGCCAGCAGGCACGGCCCGGCACCGGCAACGCAATGGGCGTGGTGGTCCCCTATTTGGTCGGCGCCGGTGGGCCCGAGTACTCGGCAAAGCCGAAGGCCGTCGAGTCCCCGTTCAACACGCTTACCACCGAGAACCACAGCCATGTGGTGATGCCCTACCTGACGGAACACGCGAACGGCTCGACGCAGCGCAACTTCCCGGCCGACGAGCCGCTGCGCACCCAGTGCGCCGAGGTCAAGGGCGGCCATTTCGCGGTAGTCGCGCCCACACTGGTCCAGATGGGATACGGCGAAGCCCCGGGCCAGGCGCCGCGATCGCTCGACCTGGGCCGCCCCCTCGGCACCGTGACGGCCCAGGGCACCAAACACGCCCTTGTCGGTGCGTTCATGGCGAAGCACTACGGCGGCCACTACGACGGCGCAGGCGCGCCCCTGGACGGTCCCAGCCACACCGTCACGACGGCGGACCACCACGCCCTGGTAACGGCGCAACTGGTTGGCTGCGGCGGCCGAGCGGGTCAAAGCCGCCCCCGCGGGATCGAGGAACCGGCGCAGACCCTCACTGCCAAGGCTGACACCTGCGTGGTTACCTCCAATCTGGTCAAGATGCGCGGCGAATGCACCGGCAGCGACGCGGGCGAACCCGTCGCCACGGTCACGGCCAGCGGCACGCACATTGGGGAGGTCCGCGCCTTCCTGGTGAAGTACTACGGTCAGGGCGGGCAGGATCAGAACATTCAGGCGCCCATGCACACCATCCCCACCAAGGACCGCATGGGCTTGGTCACAGTCGCAGGCCAGGAATACCAGATCGCGGACATTGGTATGCGCATGCTTGAGCCGCACGAACTCTATGCGGCCCAAGGCTTCCCGTCCAACTACGTCATCGCACCCGTGATCAACGGGCGGCGCCTGCCCAAGCATGCCCAGGTGCGCATGTGCGGAAACAGCGTGTGCCCGCCGCTGGCGGCCGCCCTTGTCCGCGCCAACCTTCCCGAAATGGCCGCCTGGTCCCGCCAAGACGCCAAGCTGAACAGGGTTCCAGCATGACCGCCCTTTACCTACTCGCCCTGGCGGCGGCGCTCGCTGTCAGCGCCGTCGCCGGCCTGGTGCTGTCTCCGCATCGCACCAGGCGCCCCGGCGGCTACCGCTAACCGCTCACCCCAATCTACTGACCACATGAACGGCGTCCACTGAAAAGCGGCCGCCGTTCTCTGTTGGAGAAACGAAACATGGAGCTTCGAATTGAGCCTGTGTACGTCGACCTGCCCACGGCGGCGTCCATCACCACCCTCGCAGAATCGACCATTCAAAGCATGGTCACCAAGGGAGAATTCCCCGCCCCCCGTGAGTTGTCCGGTCGGCGCGTCGGCTACCTTTACTCAGAAATCATGGACTGGGCGCTCAGCCGCCCTCGCTCCGAACTGCTGCCCCCGAAGAACACCGGAGCCCGCAAGGCCAAGACCGTCGAAGCCAGTTAGGCGCGACCGGCAGCCAACTCTTCCAGATACGTCGACAGCCGGCCGAGCCAATCTCGCCTTTCCTTGTCGTAGGCGTGCCGGTTATATACCCCTTCCACGCCGGGCAGCATGTGCCCCAATATCACCTCGCCCACCTCACGCGGGCACCCCAGCGAAGCCAGGAACGTGCGCGACGTGCGCCGCAAGTCGTGGGGTGACCAGTGGGTTACCGTCAAGCGGACGCGCTTCCTGTGCGGCGACGTTTCGCTATAGGGCTGGTGGTAGTAAACCCGCGTCTGGACCGACTTTTGCTCCCAGCGGCCGGATTTTCCGTAGGACGGAAACAGGTAGCCGCTCCCGTAAGCCGCTTTCCGACGCCTGACTACCTGCTCGGCGCGGCCAACCAGCGGGACGCGGAAATCCGTGGCCTCTGCGCGCTTCGCATTCTTCGTTTTCTCTTTAGGCACGGTCCACCACAGACCGTCAGCTTCTTCCGAGATTTCCTCGGCCTCCATCGCTCCGATCTCGGCCCCTCTGGCGCAAGTCCAGAGATATAGCGTCAAGAAATCCTCCACGTCGCGCGAAAAGTTAGGCAACCAGGGGATCAACTCCCCTGCCTCTGTCGGCGACAACACGCGCTTCTTGACGCCACTCTTCTTGCCGTTGATCGCCTTCCCTTTCGATTTCAGCTTTCCCCGGAGGATCGCCCTCCACCAGTTCGGCACAGTCTCGGGCAGCTTGCCCGCGTCGTGGCAATAGTCCCAGGCCGCTCCCAGTTCACGCCGCAGGATCTGAGCCTGCACCGGGATGTGGGCGAACGATTCGATCAGAGCGAAAGCGTCAGCCCGCGTGACGGACTCAGCGGGCATGTCGGCAAGCGGGCCCAACATCGTGCGGAAAGTTCGCGCGATTTCAACCTGCCCCTTCAGGCTCCGATGCTGCTTGATATGCCCGGCGTGGTACAGGTCGCAGGCGCCTTTCACCGTCAACGCCCCCTTCGCCTTCTCCTGGGCCGCCACGACGGCCGCCTTGGCGGCCTGGCGCTGCTCCTTGGCTTCTACCGCCACGTCGACACCTGCCTCGCGCTGCTGGCGTAGTTTTTCCCACTCGACCACAGCACCGGCAATTGACATTGCTGGCCAGCGCCCCAGCTTCTTCTGGCGCATCTTGCCGTTCACCGGACTCTTGTATCGGTAGATCCAGGTTCTTGTGGTCGCGGTAGCCTCCAGGCGCAGCCCGGGGTAGCCATCAATGGTAAGGTGTCGGCCTGGTTCAAGCAGCTTGGCGGCGCGGGCGTCGAATTGCATAGGGCAGTGGATTCTCTGGCGTAACTTTTGCGAGAATCCTATCCCAAGCGGCGTAACTTCTCAATTCGACCCAACCAAAACCTACGCCAAACCGGCAAGTGTTGGCAGGTTTTGATGGGCGTTGCTGGGCCATATAAGCAACACGACTCACCCAACTTTCCCCGTGGAAATGCAAGTAGCACAAGGCAAGAAGCCCAAATCACAGGCTGAAATGGACGATCAGCTTTCCGGCCACACCCCCATGATGCAGCAATACCTCCGCCTGAAGGCGGAGGCCGGCCCATTGCTGCTGTTCTACCGCATGGGCGACTTCTATGAAATGTTCTATGAAGACGCGGAACGCGGCGCGCGCCTGCTCAACCTGACGCTGACCAAGCGCGGCTCGTCCAACGGCACGCCCATCCCCATGGCCGGGTTGCCGGTACACGCGATGGAGCAGTACCTGGCGCGGCTGGTGGCGATGGGCGAGTCCGTCGCCATCTGCGAGCAGATCGGCGATCCCGCGGCCTCCAAGGGCCCGGTCGAGCGCCGCATCGTGCGCATCGTCACCCCCGGCACGCTGACCGACGACGCGCTGCTGCCGGCCAAGGCCGACCGCGCGCTGGCCGCGGTGTTCGTCACCGGCAATGCGCGCGCGCCGCGCGCCGGTCTCGCATGGCTGAACCTGGCCAGCGGCGACTTCCGCGTCACCGAATGCGCGCCGGCGCAGCTCGAATCCGAACTGCACCGCATCGCCCCGGCCGAAATCGTCTGCGCCGACAGCGCCGAATTCGACTTTCCGTTCGAAGGCGCCCGTTCGCGCGTGCCGGACTGGCACTTCGAAAGCGACGGCGCCCGCGCGCACCTGCTCGCGCATTTCAAGACCGACACGCTGGCCGGCTTCGATATCGAAGACATGCCGGCCGGCATCTGCGCCGCCGGCGCGCTGCTGCGCTACGCCGCCCGCACCCAGTCGCAGGCGCTGGCGCACGTGCAGAGCCTGTCGGCCGAGCGGCCCGGCCAGTTCGTGCTGCTCGATCCGGTCACGCGCCGCAACCTGGAGCTGACGCAGACGCTGTCGGGCGAGGATTCGCCCACGCTGTTCTCGCTGCTGGACGGCTGCCGCACGCCGATGGGCAGCCGCCTGCTGCGCCGCTGGCTGCACCATCCGCTGCGCGACAACGCCCCGGCCCAGGCCCGCCAGCAGGCCATCTCGACGCTGCTGGCCGGCCGCATGGACGTCGAACAGACCTTCGGCTCGGCCGGCCTGCTGGAGACACTGCGCGGCGCGCTCAACGCCTTTCCCGACATCGAACGCATCGCCGCGCGGCTGGCGCTGCGCTCGGTGCGTCCGCGCGAACTGGCCAGCCTGCGCGACGCCCTGCAAGCCTTGCCGGCGCTGCGCGACCTGGTCGCGCCGATGGCCGCATCGCCGCGGCTGAACGACCTGATCTCGCACCTGTCGGTGGACCCGGCGCTGGCCGCCCTGCTGGTGCGCGCCATCGCCGCCGAGCCGGCCGTGGCGATCCGCGACGGCGGCGTGCTGGCCACGGGCTTTGACGCCGAACTGGACGAACTGCGCGCCCTGGCCGCCGACGGCGGCGACTTCCTGGTGCAACTGGAAGCGCGCGAACGCGAGCGCACCGGCATCAGCAACCTGCGCGTCGAATTCAACCGCGTGCACGGCTTCTACATCGAGGTCACCAAGGGCCAGACCGCCAAGGTGCCGGAAGACTACCGCCGCCGCCAGACGCTCAAGAACGCCGAACGCTACATCACCCCGGAACTCAAGACCTGGGAAGACAAGGTGCTGTCGGCGCAGGACCGCTCGCTGGCGCGCGAAAAGTGGCTGTTCGAGCAGCTGCTGGACGTGCTGGCCGAACACGTGCGCCCGCTGTCCGATTGCGCCGGCGCGCTGGCCGAACTGGACACCCTGGCGGCATTGGCCGAACACGCGCGGCGGCACGACTGGATCGCCCCCGAATTGTCCGAGCAGGCCGACATCGATATCGACGCCGGCCGCCATCCCGTGGTCGAACAGGCCATCGAGCGCTTCACGCCCAACGGCTGCCGCCTCGATCCGGCGCGCCGCATGCTGCTCATCACCGGCCCGAACATGGGCGGTAAATCGACCTACATGCGGCAGGTGGCGTTGATCGTGCTGCTGGCGCGCATCGGCAGCTTCGTGCCGGCGGCGCGCGCCCGCATCGGCCGCATCGACCGCATCTTCACCCGCATCGGCGCCGCCGACGACCTGGCCGGCGGACGCTCGACCTTCATGATGGAGATGACCGAGGCCGCCGCCATTCTCGCGGCCAGCACGCCCAACAGCCTGGTGCTGATGGACGAAATCGGCCGTGGCACCTCCACCTACGACGGCCTGGCGCTGGCGTGGGCCATCGCCTGCCGCCTGCTGGCGCACAACCGCGCCCTGACGCTGTTCGCCACCCACTATTTCGAACTGACGCGCCTGCCGGCCGAGCAACCGGCTTCGGCCAACGTGCACCTGGCCGCGGCCGAATCGGCCGGCGGCATCGTGTTCCTGCACGAAGTGCGCGAAGGTCCGGCCAGCCGCAGCTACGGGATCCAGGTGGCGCAGCGCGCCGGCGTGCCCGCCGCCGTGATCCGCCAGGCCACCCGCGAACTCGAACGGCTCGAGGCGCAAGGCGCGCCCACGCCGCAGCTCGGCCTGTTCTCGGCCGCGGCCGACGCCGACGCGCAGGCCTATGCCGAAGCCGACCGCGCCGACGCCATCGAGGCGCTGGACACGCTGCGCGAGGAGCTCGCCGGCATCGACCCCGACAGCCTGACCCCGCGCGAAGCGCTGGACGCCCTCTACCGCCTGAAGAAGCACCTGCAATGAACCTCGACCACCCCCTGCCGCTGCTGGGCAACCAGAGCCCCAACGACTTCATGCGCCGCTACTGGCAGAAGAAGCCGCTGCTGATCCGCCAGGCCATCCCGGATTTCAAGCCGCCGGTCACCATCGCCGCGATCAAGAAGCTGGCGCGCCGCGACGACGTCGAATCGCGCCTGATCTGGCGCGAGAACGGCGAATGGCAGATGGAAAACGGCCCCTTCGCCCGCCTGCCCAAGGACAACGAAGGCGACTGGACCCTGCTGGTGCAAAGCGTCGACCTGCACAGCGACGCCGCGGCCGAGCTGATGCAGCAGTTCCGCTTCATCCCGGACGCGCGCCTGGACGACGTGATGATCAGCATCGCCAGCCATGGCGGCGGCGTCGGTCCGCACTTCGACAGCTATGACGTATTCCTGCTGCAAGCGGCCGGCGAGCGCGAATGGCGCTACGGGCGTCAGAAGGACCTGTCGCTCGAACCCGGCCTGCCGCTCAAGATCCTCAGCCATTTCCAGCCCGAGGAACAAGCGCTGCTGGCGCCCGGCGACATGCTCTACCTGCCGCCGCAGGCCGCGCACGACGGCATCGCCGCGGGCGACGGCTGCATGACCATCTCCATCGGTTTCCGGGCCCCCACGCAAGCCACGCTGGCGCGCGGCCTGCTCGAGGCCGCCGCCGACCAGGTGATGGCGCGCGTCGGGCTGCTGGGCGGTCCCTATGGCGAGCCGGCGTTGCCTGGCCCCAGGCTGTCGGCCGTGTACCGCGATCCGGCCCAGGCCGCCGTGGCCACGCCGGCGCAGGTACCCGATGCGCTGGTGCAGGCCACGCTCGACACCGTCGGCAAGCTGCGTTTCGACGACGCGCTGGCCTCGCGCTTCCTGGGCTGCTGGCTGACCGAGCCCAGCAACCTCAGCGTGTTCGACGGCCCCGAGGGGCTGGACGTGGACCTGGAAGAAGACTGGCCCGCCAGCGGCAGGCTGGTGCTGGATCGCCGCAGCCGCATGCTCTATCGCGGCAAACAGCTCTTCATCAACGGCGAGACCGCCATGACGCCGGCCGCGCCCGCGCTCTGCAAGCTGGCCGACGCGCGCAGCCTGGACTGCGCCGATCCGGCCTGCGCGCGCCTGTCCGACGAGGCCCGCGCATGCCTGGCGGACTGGCTCGACTCCGGCTGGCTGCATTACGTCGCCTCGTAGTATCCAGACACCTGCGCGTATCCATCTTGCACAGAACGCAATGAGGTCTGTGCGCAGGGTCACATAAAGCAAGACAACACACCGCCCGGAAAGGTTTGTTGCCGTTGGGATGCGACCTTTTTAACTTTCACACTCGCATCGCTTACGGCTTCCTGTAGCCTGGATTCTGGTTTCCCCTGACGGGGTTTCAAGAGTCGTCATCTACAGGAGTCTAAAAATGATGAGCAAAACCTTGATTATTGCCTCGGTGCTGGCGGTGTCGCTCAGCGCGTGCAACAAGAAGGAAGATGCCCCGGCGCCCGCGAACAACCCCACGCCGGGCGCCAGCACCCCGGCGCCCTCGAGCACGCCGCCGGCCACCTCGCCGGCCCCGGCCCCCACGCCTGGCACCACGCCCGGCGGTGGCTCGACCACCCCTGGCGGCTCGACCACGCCCGCCTCCTGATCAGCGAACAACCCCCGCGCTGATCACGGCAAACAAAAACCCCGGCCTCGCGCCGGGGTTTTTGTTTGCGCGCAGCTGCCGCGCCACGGCCATGCCCTTTGTCCGGCGGCCGATGAGCGCCAGCCCCGCGCACAAAGAAAAAGGCCCGCAAGGGGCCTTTTCCGGGTCCATACGAGCGCCGAGGCGCTCGCCGGGGATGTGGATCACATCTTGTCTTTCAGCACGCTCAGCAGGCGCTGGGCGGTGGCGCTGTTGTCGCGTTCGCCCTTGGCATCCAGCACCGTGACGGTGGTCTGTTCGCCGCTGCCGACCAGATGGATGCGGTACTGCGGCGCCTCGGCCTTCTTGTCGCCCGAGAACATGCGGCTGAAGAAGCCCGGCTGGTCGATCTTCTCGCCGGTGTCGGTGTCGACGTAGCGCACGTAGTAGTCGCCAGCGGAACGGTCGCGGTCCTCGACCGAGAAACCGCCGCCATCCAGCGCCACGCCGACACGGCGCCAGGCCCGGTCGAACGACTCGCTGACGATCAGGGCGGCGCCCTGGGTGCGGACGTCCTGCTGCACCGCGGGCTTCTGCGGCGCGGCCTCGGCCTGCTGCACCAGCTTGCGGGCGTTGTCGACGTCGGTGCCCAGGTAGACCATCATGCGCGCCAGCATGGCGGCGTTCAGGCCCGGGTCTTCCTTGCCATTCTGCCATTGCACCTGGGAGCCGTCGTTGCCAACGCGCTTTTCCAGCATCTGGCGGTGGCTGACGTAGATCTCGGTGTGGCCGTTGACGCGTTCGACGCGGGTGCGGAATTTCTCGCGCTCGCCGCTGTCCCAGGCCGATTCCAGCACCGCGCCCAGGGCCTGGCGCAGCCAGCTTTCCGGGATCTTGGCGCGGTTTTCCGCCCAGTCGGTCTCGATCAGGCCGGCGGCCGGATTGTTGCTGGCGACGGTGAAGCCGTTTTCGGTCCAGAAGTCGACCAGGCGCGGGAACACGTCCTCGGGCGCGCGGTCGACCACCAGCCAGCGCAGGTCGCCGTCGCGTTCGACGCGCATGTCCTGGCGGTTGGGCAGCACGTTGCTGGCCTTGGGCGCGTTGGCCTGGGCCTGGCCCTGCTGCTGGAATTGCGAGTAGGTGGTCGAGCCCGACGCCGGCGCGCGGTAGCGCGGATCGCTGGCGGCCTGGGTCAGGTCGGGCGGGATGCTGAGCGGCTCGCCACGTTGCGTGACGGCGCTCTTGTAGTTGACGGACTCTTCATTGCCCAGGAATTGGTTGACCTCGCTGCAGCCGGCCAACAACACCAGAGACATCAATGCCGACAGACCGGCATGACGCTTGTTCATACGTATCCTCACGATATTTAGAGCAGGCCCGTTTCCTGGAGCGCGCGACGCACCGTTTCGTGGCGCGGTGCGCCCAGTTCCACCAGCGGCAACCGGTAGCCCAGTGCGGTGCGGCCCATTTCGGCCAGCGCCCACTTGACGGGAATAGGATTGGCTTCAACGAACAAAGCCTTGTTCAGACGGGCCAGGTGCGCATTAAGTTCACGCACCTTCGGCACATTGCCCGCCAGGGCGGCGGCACAGAGGTCGCGCATCAGCTTGGGCGCGACGTTGGCGGTCACCGAAATGTTGCCGCGCGCGCCCAGCAGGATCAGGGCGGCGGCGGTGGGATCATCGCCACTGAACACCTGGAAGCTGGCCGGTGCCTCGCGCAACAGCAGGCCGCCGCGGGCGATGTCGCCGGTGGCGTCCTTGATGCCGATGATGCCCGGCACCTGCGCCAGGCGCAGCACCGTTTCGTTGCTCATGTCGGCCACGGTGCGGCCCGGCACGTTGTACAGGATGGTCGGCAGGTCCACGGCTTCGGCGATGGCGCGGAAGTGGCGGTACAGGCCTTCCTGCGAGGGCTTGTTGTAGTACGGCACCACCGACAGGCCGGCCTGCGCGCCCACCGCCTTGGCGTGGCGCGTGAGGTGGATGGCTTCGTCGGTGGAGTTGGCGCCCACGCCGGCAATGACCGGGATGCGGCCCGCCGCATGCTCGACCGCCACGCGGATCAGTTCCGCGTGTTCTTCCATGGAAACCGTCGGCGATTCCCCGGTGGTGCCCACCACCACCAGCGCATCGGTTCCTTCCTGGATATGCCAATCGATCAACGACCGGTAGGCAGCGTAGTCCAGGCTGCCGTCGGGCTGCATCGGGGTGACGAGGGCCACCATGCTGCCCTGGAAATTAACGCCTGCGGCGGTTGCAGGGGATGCCATAAATGTGGGGCTCCAAAGCCCCACGGCGGGATGCCCCAGGGCCAGAATCAGTGAAACCGCTGAGTTTAACGGATATTGGCCAAAATCCTAGAGGAACCACTGAACGATCGTCGTTCCCAAAGCCAATACCGGACGCATCAATATCCAGAGCACGTCGGTCACCAGCAGCACCACCACGATCACCAGCCCATACGGCTCGATTTTCGAGTATTGCCAGGCCAGGCGGTTGGGCAGCAGGCTGAAAAGGATGCGTCCCCCATCCAGCGGCGGAATCGGCAGCAGGTTCAGCGCCATCAGCACCAGGTTGACCTGCACGCCGGCCATCGCCATCTCGAACCAGAAGCTCTCCTGCATGCCCGATTCCAGGAACAGGCGCAGCGAAAACACCCACAGGATGGCCATCAGCAGATTGGCGGCGGGTCCGGCCAGCGCCACCCACAGCATGTCTTTCTTGGGACGGCGCAGGCGGCCGAAATCCACCGGCACCGGCTTGGCCCAGCCGAACAGCATGCCCGGGCTGCCCAGCAGCTTGGAGGTCAGCAGGATCACCACCGGCACCAGCAGCGTGCCGATCGGATCGATGTGGCGCGCCGGGTTCAGGCTGACGCGGCCGGCCTGGTACGCCGTCGGATCGCCGAACATGCGCGCGACATAACCATGCGCGGCCTCGTGCAGGGTGATGGCGAAAATGACCGGTATCGCGTAGACCGCGATGGTTTGGATGATCTCGTTCATGGCGAACCGGATTGTAGAGGACCCGCGTGGCCGCGCCGGGGGGCCATGCGCGGCGGTGACTTCAGGCCAGGCCCAGCGTGGCCGGGTCGCCGCGTCCCACGCGCACCACCACCGGCTCGGCGCCGGTCAGGTCGATCACGGTGGTCGGCGAATGCGGGCACGCGCCGGCGTCGATGATGGCGGCCAGCTCGTGGGCGTAGCGCTCGCGGATGTCCTCTGCGTCGTTCAACGCTTCGGTCTCGTCCTTCGGGATGAGGGTGGTGGACAGCAGCGGCGCGCCCATCTGTTCGAGCAGGCCGAGCATCACGGCGTGATCCGGCACGCGGATGCCGATGGTCTTGCGCGACGGGTGCGAGACGCGCCGCGGCACTTCCTTGGTGGCTTCCAGGATGAAGGTCCAGGGGCCGGGCGTAGCGGCCTTGAGCAGCCGGTACTGGCGGTTGTCGACGCGCGCGAAGTGGCCGATCTCGGCCAGGTCGCGGCAAAGCAGCGTGAGGTGATGGCGCTCGTCCAGGCCGCGCAGGCGGCGCAGGCCGTCGGCCGCGTTCTTGTCGTCCAGGCGCGCGACCACCGCGTAGCTGGAATCGGTGGGCACCGCCACCAGGCCCCCGTCGTTCAGCCATTGGGCGGCCTGCTTGAGCAGGCGCGGTTGGGGATTCGCGGGGTGGATATCTAAATGGAGAGCCATGGGTTTATCCTAACACTCTTGAAGGCCGCTTCACCATGGGCGGCCACGGCAACACATGGCGGCCATGCCGGCCCGCCCGGAGACACAGTATGCGCCTGGACGATTCCCGCGAAAGCGACAACGTGGAAGACCGCCGCGCCAGCGGCCCGCGTATCGGCGGCCGAGGCACCATTGGCATCGGCACCATCGTGCTGGCCCTGGTGGCCATGTATTTCGGCGTCGATCCCAGCGTGGTGCTGCAGATGGCCGAAGGCCCGCCGGCGCAGCAGCAACAGGGGCCGGCCGCCCGGCCGCCCGCCAACGACCCGCAGGCACGCTTCGTCGCCAAGGTGCTGGGCGAAACCGAGGACACCTGGAGCGCCATCTTCCAGAAGGACCTGAACCGCCAGTACGTGCCGCCCAAGCTGGTGCTGTTCCGTGGCGCCACGCCCACGGCCTGTGGCACCGGCCAGGCGGCGATGGGGCCGTTCTACTGCCCGGGCGACAGCAAGGTCTACATCGACCTGGCGTTCTTCGACGAATTGCAGAACCGCTTCAAGGCGCCCGGCGATTTCGCCCAGGCCTACGTCATCGCGCACGAGGTCGGCCACCACGTGCAACACCTGCTGGGCATCTCCGACCAGGTCGACAACCTGCGCCGCCGCAACCCGTCGCAGGCCAATGCGCTGTCCGTGCGCATGGAACTGCAGGCCGACTGCTTCGCCGGCCTGTGGGCGCAACGCGCCAACGCCGCCCGCAACATCCTCGAGGGCGGCGACGTCGAGGAAGCGCTGGCCGCGGCCACCGCCATCGGCGACGACCGGCTGCAAAAGCAGAGCCAGGGCTACGTGGTGCCGGACGCCTTCACCCACGGCTCGTCGGCCCAGCGGGTGCGCTGGTTCAAGCGCGGCCTGGAAGGCGGCGAGCTCAAGCAATGTGATACCTTCGCCGCCAGCTCGCTGTAGCCCCGGCGTGCCGGCCGCGACGCCATTGCGCCTGTATATCCATACAGCGCGCGGACCGAGGGCGTCTTCATCTTGTAAGATTACGCCCCCGCGCAGACCAAGCGCGGGCCAGAGCTCCCGCAAGGGGGCTTTTCCCGCTGGGCGGCCCGGCGGCGCATTTCCAGACACCAGATCCGTTCCATGGCCAACAAGTTCGAACCGTTAATCACCGCTGATGAGGTGCAAGAAATCCTCGCGGAGCCCAAGGAAACCGTCAAGCCGATCACCTGGATCCCCAAGCCGGCCGCCACCAGCATCCAGTGGATGGAGTTCGCCAGCCCTTGCCGCATCAAGGGTGAAGTGCGCGACGACGTGATCTTCCGCGCCACCTACCGCGGCGCCCGCACCGACGTGCACGGCCAGGCCACCATTTTCCTGGCCGAGGCGTTCTGCGCCAGCCTGTTCGTCGGCCCGCACCGCGTCCTCGGCGTCGACACCGACGACTCCTTCCACACCAGCCTGGTGGGCGAAGGCCGGCCGCAATACCGCAAGCCGCTGGCGGACCGCAGCCACGAACACATCTGGGTGGACGAAGGCGAAGGCTACGCCGAACCCATCGTGCCCGCCCTGCACACGATCGCCGAGCTGATGCAGTACTTCCTGCCGAGGGCCAACCTGACCCTGACCGGCGGTTTCGCGCATCCCCTCAAAGGCCGACAAATCGAACTGATCCTATGAGCAATTTCCTGGAAGCCTCCGGCTGGACCGTCCTGCCGGCGGGCGAGCACGCCATCCGCGCGATCTCGCCGATGACGCTGGGCCTGGACGGCCAGCACGCGGCGTTCTTCATCGCCCATCCGGACGACACGTCGTTCTATCTCACCGACGCCTGTGAAACCGCGATGCATGCCTCCAGCTACGGCATCGAACTGGCGCCCAAGCGGATCGACATCCTCAACGAAACGCCGGGCGTGAGCCTGGCGCACTTCGACAAGTCGGGCGCCATCGTCGCCAGCGGCCCCAACGAGCAGTTGCAGGAAGCGCTGTGGGACGCGGTCAAGCTGGCCATGGCGCTGTCGTTCCAGTGCGCCAAGTGGATGCCGCGTTTCAGCCAGCTGCGCTTTCGCGCCCAGGTCGGCCGGGCGCTGGCGGCCGGGGTCGGCCCCAATCGCATGGTCAAGGGCGCGCGCGCCAAGGGCAGCAGCGGCCATACCGCCGACTTCGCCTTCGCCGTGCGCGCCGCGGGCAGCACCGCGCTGACCTACATCGAACCGATCGCGCTCAAGGCGGGCAAGAAAATGGATTGGACGCAGGTCTACCAGACCCACGGCAAGATGTCGGACGTGAAAATGGCCGATGCGCGCAACTCGCGCATGGTGATCCTGGAGGATGGCGCGTCGGCCGAGGAACTCAGGAAAGCCGTGACCATCCTGGAACAGTCGGCCAGCGTGCTGACGCTGGCCAAGACCCGCGACTGGCGGGCGGTGTTCGCCGCGGAATAGCCGCCGCCGCGGACCGCGCCCCATCAGCGCCGGCCGGCGGCGTCAGGATGGCATGTTGGTCAGGCCGTCGACGATTTCGCGGCCGTGCAGGATGGCGGCATGCACCGCTTCGCGCGGACTGAAGACAAAACCACCTTCGGCAAAGCGTGGCACGGGATATTCGTCGCCACCTTCCAGCACGGCGCCAGCCTGGACCACCATGACCGATGCGATGAAAACGGGGCCGCTCGGCAACGCTTGGACTTCATCGCCCGCGCCCCGGGACACCTTGGCCGTCAGCCGGTATCCCTTGTAGATCAAGTTGTTCTGATGCACTTCGGATGCCCTCTATCTGCGACCCAGCATACCGCGCCTGTTCATGACAGTTCGGATAAGTTTTGTAACCCAGGCATCCGATAGAAACATTGTTGCACCGCGCTAATTGCGTCCCCGTTTCCCTGGCGGCCTGCCCGCCACGCCGACAGGCAGGCAGGACGCGGCTGACAGCCGGACGCGACCCGCGCCCGGCCGGGGCCGCGTCGATCCGTCCCGGGGATTTCCCTAAAGCTGTTGCGAAAGCGCACTATCGGGGGGCTGCATGCCCGTGGCCCGCAGGTAGTCGGGCAAGGTCCAGCCCCGGCCCAGCAGGAACATGCGGGTGTGCAGATCGCCCAGCACCTGCGGCGTCACCGCCGGCCCCAGGTAGGTCAGCCGCTTGCGCCGCAGGTCGGCATAGCCCAGCGGATAATCGCGAGCAAGCCCCAGCCACAGGCGATGCGCGCCGACCGACTGGCGCGCCCCGCTCATGATGCACAGCCCCGCGTCCAGGGCCCAGCGATAGACCGCGGTGGCCAGCCCCATGCCCTGGTAGGGCGCGGCGTACTTCGAATGCGGCGCGCGCACGTAGGGATCGGCGCGCCGCCCCACTTCGATCAGCCGGTTGAACACCGTGTAGCCCGCCAGCCGGCCGCGCCGCGCGTCCACCACATACACGTAATACTCGCCATCGGCCTCGCGGTAGCGAAGCACCATGCCAGGGATGTCGGTTTGAACCTCCGGCAATCCATGCAAGCGGTCCGAAGGACGATTCATGCGGTCGTGGATGGCATCGAGTTCGGTCTCCACTTCGCGCGGAGCGTGATTGACGTCGATGCGCAGTTCCGTCGCGATAGGCAAGGCGCGGCGGAAAGCGTGCAGGGCCAGCGTAGGCAAGGCCACCTCCTGTACAGGGCAAATGCCCGATGAAAAAAAGATGTGCGCCCGCCCGCGACCTGCCGGTCCGCGGGAGGTGCGATGAAAATCCGCCTCGAAATGGTCCTAGGCGGCGTGGCCGCCCGTCAGGTTCCAGTCCACCGCGTCGGCGGCCGCCTCCCCGGGCATGCCGAAAAACGCCGGGAACTGGCGCGCGCCCTTGCGCGTGACCGACAAGGCGCGCGAGTCCAGGTCCTTGTCGACCCAGCCGCGCCGCAACAACGCCTCCAGCAGCGCGGCGCCCAGCGCGCCGCCCAGGTGCGAGCGGCGCTCGCTCCAGTCCAGGCAGGGGCAGGCAAAGCGGCGGCGGCGCTGGCGCGCCTGCGCCACATCCACCCCGACCTGTGCCAGCGAGGCCTCGCCCAGCGGCGTCAACACATAGTCGCGGCCATCGGCCGCCAGCCATTGGCGCGCCAGCATCGCATCATGGACGCGCACGGCCAGCGTGCCCGCCATGTGGTCATAACAGGTGCGGGCCTCGCGCAGCGCCGATGGCGTGTTGGGCTTGAACGGCGCGCGCTCGGCGCCCGCCACCACCAGCAACGCTTCCAGCGCGCGCGCCACTTCGGCATTGGCCAGCCGGTAATAGCGGTGCTTGCCTTGCGCCGCCTGCTCCACCAGGCCCTGCTCGCGCAGGCGCTGGAAATGGCTGCTGGCCGTGGACGCGCCGATATCCGCGGCCGCGGCCAGTTCCGTGGCGGTGCGGGCGCGGCCATCCAGCAGCACGCACAGCATGCGCGCCCGCGCCGGATCGGCGATGGCGCCCGCGACGGCGGACAGGTTGATATCGGCGAACTCGGATTCCATGATTCGGTCCCGGCCAAAGTGTTGTGTACAGGCACAAGCATACTGCGAGTCATCCCAACAAGACAGCCGGCGCCGCCGGCCACCGCCATGCGCGACACCCCGGTTTTCTTCGGCTGGAAAGTTCTCTACGCCACCTTCGTGCTGGCCGTCTTCGGCTGGGGCGTGGGCTTCTACGGTCCGCCGGTCTTCCTGCACGCCGTGGTGCAGCGCACCGGCTGGAGCGTGGCGCTGGTCTCGGCCGCGGTCAGCCTGCACTTCCTGTGCGGCACGCTGATCGTGGCCAATCTGCCGCGCCTGTACCGGCGCTGGGGCGTGCCGGCGGTGACCCTGGCGGGCGCCGTTGCGCTGGCGCTGGGCGTGTCGGGCTGGGCGCGCGCGGCGGCGCCGTGGCAGCTGTACGCGGCCGCGCTGTTCTCCGGCATGGGCTGGGTGACGCTGGGCGCGGCGGCGGTCAATGCGCTGATCGCGCCCTGGTTCGTCAAACGGCGCCCGGCCGCGCTCGGCATGGCCTACAACGGCGCCAGCGTGGGCGGCATCGTGTTTTCGCCGCTGTGGGTCTTCCTGATTTCCGGCTACGGTTTCGCGCAGGCGGCCTGGTGGATCGGCGCGACGATGGTCATCGTGATGGCGATCCTGGCGCGCAAAGTATTCGCCGTCACGCCGCGCCAGTTGGGCCAGCACCCGGACGGCGTGGCGCCCGACCCGCACTCACCGGCCGCGGCCGCCACGCTGGCGCCGGTGCCGCGCCTGTGGCGCGATCGCGCCTTCCTGTCGCTGGGCGCCGGCATGGCGCTGGGCCTGTTCGCGCAGATCGGCCTGATCGCCCACCTGCTGTCATTGCTGGCGCCACTGCTGGGCGCGCAGACCGCCGGCATCGCCATGGGCCTGGCCACTGCAAGCGCCATCGCCGGGCGCAGCCTGGTGGGCTGGCTGATGCCGCCGTCCGCCGACCGCCGCAAGGTCGCCTGCGTATCGTATGGCGCACAGATCCTCGGCTCGCTGGTCCTGATGCTGGCGGCGGACCACGCCTGGGCGGTGTGGGCCGGCGTGCTGCTGTTCGGCGCCGGCATCGGCAACGCCACGTCGCTGCCGCCATTGATCGCGCAGAGCGAATTCGGCCGCGAGGACGCCTTGCGCGTGGTGCCGCTGATCGTCGCCGTGTCGCAAGGCGCCTATGCGTTTGCGCCGGCGGTGTTCGGCGTGCTGCGCGCCATGGCCGGCCAGGACGGCCAATCGATGTTCGCATTCCTGGCGGTGGCGGCCTGCCTGCAAGCCGCCGCGATCGCCTGCCTGGCATGGGGCCGCGGCGCGGCCTGGCGGCGCGGACTCAGTCCAGCCCGCCGCGACGCGCCACCAGGCCGGCCATGACGGCGTCGCCCTGCTCGTCGGCCAGCCCCTGCGCCACCCCTTGGCGGTCGGCGGCGTTGCGGTTCTGGCTGACCTTCCATTTGCCCTCGATGCGCGTGATGGCGATTTCCACGCCGACGATCGCCCGCATCTGCGCGGCGATGAAATCGTCGGGCGCATCCTCGACGCGCCACGGCTGGGCCCGCGCCTTTTCCTGCGCGTCGGTCAAGGCGCCGATCTGCGCGCGCACCCAGGCCGGATCGTCATGGATCCGCGGCGTGCCCCAGACGTGCACGGCCACGAAGTTCCAGGTCGGCACCACCTTGTGGGTCTCGGCCTTGGTGGCGTACCAGGACGGCGTGACATAGGCCTGGGCGCCGTGGAACACCACCAGACACTCGGCGCCGTCGGCCAGCTCCCGCCACTGCGGATTGGCCCGCGCCATGTGCAGGCGCAGCACGCCCCGCGGCCCTTCGGGATACAGCAGACAGGGAATGTGGTTGGCCATCAGCCCGCCGTCCCCGCTGGTGGCCAGCACCCCCAGGGGATGGGCGCGGATGAAGTCGTGCTGGATATCGAGCGAGTCTTCGCGGAAGGCGGACGGCAGGTACATGGCGGCAATGGCTGGCTGGAGGAAAAACACACCATAGCGCCGCCCTGGCCCCATTGCCAGAGCCATCCAGCCATCAATTCATGGAGCCACAACGTGGCGCCGCCCTCCGCCGCGCCGTCCGTGTCAGGCCAGTGCCTTCACCAGCAGCACCGTGGTGAAACCGCTGTCCCATTCCTCGTCGGGATAGGTGTCGATCTCGGCATAGCCCTGCTTGCCGTAGAACGCGCGGCTCTGCATGTTGAAGGTATCGGTTTCCAGCCGCGCCTGGCCGAAACCGGCGCCGCGCATGCCGTCCTCGGCCAGCGCCAGCAGCGCCGCGCCCACGCCACGCCGCTGCATCGCCGGATGCACGTGCAGCGCCCAGATGAAGTTCTTTTCCCAGTCCACCATGCCCGCCACCCGGCCTTCGGCTTCGCACACGTAAAAGCGCGCGCCGCGTTCGGCGACATAGCGCGGGATCTTGCCGCTGTCCAGGAAATACCGATATTTCTCGGGCGTCATCTGCGGCCGCCAAGTGCCTTCGTAGGTCGCGGTCAATATCTCTTCCAGCGCCGCCGCATCGTCGGGGCGCGCCAGCCGGATCGTCAGGGTGTTCGGGGTTTGCGTCATGCGCGGCAGTGTAGCAACCGCGCCGCCCGTCATCGTCGGACGCGCTCGTAGGCCTGGTTCATGCGCTCGCGCGCCGCGGTCTCATGCGCGTAGGCGCGGTCGTATGTGGCCAGACAGGCCGACGTCGGATCGGGCCATTTGATGGCGGCGACGGCGGCGGTCAATTCGTCGCGCGCGCGCTGCCATTCCTTGACGGCGGCGTACCATTCCTTGGTCGTGTCCATAGCTCCCTCCCTATGTGCACACCCCGATCGTAGCCCCGCTGGCGCCGGCTGCGGTGATTCATTCAGCGACGCAAATGGATGAGTCCGATGCGTGGCGGGATGGCTGCATTTGGCCGAGCGCGGCGACACGGTAAAATTCGCGCATCCGGACCGTCCGTGCACGATGGCAACGCCGGACAGCCCCGCGAAATCGCGGCCGCGCGGCCGCGGCCCGCAGGGGCCATGCACGCCACCCACCCCGCCCGCGAACGATCGCGCGGCCCGATTCGATACCGGATAAAACGCCTCCCATGAGTGAACGCGGCGCCGCCGCCGCGGTCGTATGTCAGCCAGCCCGCCACGTGGCCGCCTTTCCCGGCCATCCGCGCTTGCCGCGTCCTCTCTCACGAAGCGATGAATATTGACGTCAACCCTCACTTACTCGCTGGCACGGCTAATGCTACTGTTCGGCCTGTGCAAGGAGTACAAGCAATGGATCAGAAAACCAAACCCTGGGCGTTCCCCAAACCCCACCCGGAAAACACCCCGCGGGGCGAACGGAACAAACAGGAATTCGACGCGCCCCCCGCGGGCAAGCCGTCCACCACGGCCAAGCCTCGCGCCAAGAAACCCGCGGCCACGGCCGGCGCGGCCAAATCGTGACACGCCCTTGACGTGACGCGCCCCCTTGATGTGACACACCCTTGACGCCGTCAGCATCCGCCATGCCCGCGCCCGCCATCGTCCCGCCCTGCCGCCGCCCCGGCGCGGGCATGCGCGGCCCCAAACGTCCGGCCGCGCCACGCATCGACGCGCGCGGCCCCCGCCCATCGTGAACCCGTTCATGAATCCGGCGCTGCGCGGCGCCGGCAAGATCACCGCCGTGTTCTTCAGTCCCGACGGCGAGCTCGCGGCGGTGGCCTCGGCCTTTCCGCTGTTGATCAATCCGCGCGCGCGCGCCGTCTATGGCGGCGCCACCCTGCGCTACCGTGTCGGCCTGTACCGCCGCGGCGAGGCCGCGCCGTTCGCCACCTTCGACGCGCTGCGCCTGCCGGTCAACGACGTCGCCTTCCATCCCACCCGGCCCGCGATTGCGATCGGCGCGGGCAGCTACGATGGCGGCTATCTGTTCGAAGGCGACCTCGTCATCTGGAACTGGGCCGACGGCCGCAGCCGCCGTCCCTGCCTGCATGTCCCGGAAGTGGTCCGTTGCCGCTACCTGGACGATGCCGGGCAGCTCGAAGCCTGGGTCCGTCCATGGGATGAATCCTGGGACGAGGACGACGACCGCGCCGCGCCGGCCGCGGATACGCTGCTGCGGATACGGATCGATGATTCCGACGCGGCCTGGCGCGCCGGCGAACCCGCCGCGCTCGACCTCGACGAAACCACCGCCATGGTCGACGCCACGCCGCCGGACGATGGCCTTGCGGTCACGCGCCTGGCCGACTGGTCCGGCCTGCCCGACCTGGGCCTGCGCGGCGCGATCTGGGACCTCGCCTGGCTCGACGCCGATACCCTCGGCGCCACCCACGACGCCTGCCTGCTGGACCGCTATGACCGCAACGGCGAGCTGCTGTCGCGCCACGAAGGCGGCGGCCGCGGCAGCGAAATCCTGCCCGCGGCGGCGGTCACGGTGCACGCGCTGGCGCCCCCCGATCCGGCCGACATTTTCCGGCGCGATTCCCGCCTGTACGTGCTGCGCGACGGGCAACTGGCGGCGGCGCGCGACTACGCCGGCGGCGCATACACATTCTCGGTCGACGCCGATGGCCGCCTGCTGGGCCGCCAAGACCGCGTCGGCAGTCGCGCGCGCGGCGCCGCCGACATCCTGCTGGATCCGGCGCTGGCCCGCGAACAGCGGCTGGACGTCGGCCATTACGATTGCTTCAACCACTACATCGGCATCAACGGCGCCCCCTGCCTGTTCGCGCTGCAAGGCACCCCGCCCGGCTCGCACGAGGGCAAGTACCTGTGCATCGTCCACCCTGACGGCCGCATCGAACGGCTCTGGCCCGTGCTCAAGCCCGATCGCACGCCGGCCAGCCATGCCATGGAATGCCGCGGCGCCTACGTCGACGACGCCCTCGGCGCGGGCGTCGTCATCGCCGGCAAGCACTATTCGCCCACGGTCGACGGCGCCTACCGCGGCTTCATCTACCGCAAGAGCCTGGCGCGCGGCCAGGAACGCTGGCGCCATGCCACGCCGGCGTCGGCCAGCGCCATCGTGCTGGCCGACGGCCTGGTGACGGCGGCCTTCCTCGACGGCAGCCTGATGCTGATCGACGCCCGCACCGGCGACCTGCGCCTGTCGGCCAAGGTCCGCCTGGACGGCATCGCCACGGTGATCTACGCCATGGCGGCGCGCGACGGCATCCTCGCGATCGGCACGCTGGACGGCCGCATCGCGCTGGCCAGGCTGGCCGACCTGCCCGCCAGGACCGGCGCGGACGGCAACCTCGATCTGGCATGATGGGCCTGTCGCCGGCCTTCGGGCCGGCCCCGTTCCATTCCC
Source organism: Achromobacter sp. KK8 (assembly GCF_054188005.1). Taxonomy (NCBI): domain Bacteria; kingdom Pseudomonadati; phylum Pseudomonadota; class Betaproteobacteria; order Burkholderiales; family Alcaligenaceae; genus Achromobacter; species Achromobacter sp. KK8. The sequence continues at coordinate 6,247,183 of NZ_CM135178.1, forward strand.
TTCGTCACGCCGAGCCATGCACTACACCCAAGACCCGAACACCCCGCCCGCCGCCACCATCAGCTTCGACGACTTCATGCAAGTCGACATCCGTGTCGGCACCATCGTCGCCGCCGACGCGTTTCCCGAAGCGCGCAAGCCGGCCTATAAATTGACCATCGACTTCGGCGCCGGCGTCGGCGTGCGGAAAAGCTCGGCGCAGATCACCGGCCGCTACACGCTGGACCAGCTGCCCGGCAAACGGGTGCTGGGCGTCGTCAACTTCCCGCCGCGCCAGGTCGGTCCGGTGCGCTCCGAAGTCCTGGTGCTGGGCCTGGCCGACGACGCCGGCGACACCGTGCTGGTGACGCCCGAGCTCGATGTCCCCAATGGCGCCCGGCTCACCTGACCGCACCCGCACAAGCTCCCGCTCTCCGAAGCCCTGCCTGCCGGCCTGATCGCGGCAAATGCCCGCCGAGGGTCGCGTGAATGTCGGACATATTGACCCTGTCCGCGCCTGCCCTTCACGCTATTCTCAAAGGCTTACGGCGGCCGATTCGCATAAATTTTCCCTGGCCGGCCACATCGTCGCGCCGCGGTTCCGGCCGCGCGCCGACTCTCGGGATGAAGCGAATAGGTAACAGCACAATGGCGGTGAAGCACTACCGCGATCTCAACGTCCACGATGCCGCCAAGGCGCGCCTGCGGCTGGTGTTCCAGCACTTCGAACGCGTGTGCGTGGCCTTCTCCGGCGGCAAGGACAGTTCCGTCACGCTGCATCTGGCGCTGGAGGTCGCCCGCGAAATGAAGCGCGGCCCGGTGCATGCCGTGTTCATCGACCTCGAAGGGCAATACCAGGCCACCATCGCGCACGTCACCGAAATGTTCGACCGGCCCGACGTCCAGCCGTGGTGGGTCTGCCTGCCGATCAACCTGCGCAACGCGTCCAGCCTGCGCGAACCCTACTGGTGCGCCTGGGAACCGGGCCGCGAGGCCGACTGGATCCGCCCCCTGCCGAGCCATCCCTCGGTCATCAGCGACCCCGCCCGATTCCCGTTCTATCGCCACCGCATGGAGTTCGAGGAATTCGTGCCCGAATTCAACCGTTGGCTGGCGCGCGACGCGTCCACCGCGTTCCTGGTCGGCATCCGTTCCGACGAATCGCTCAACCGCTACCTCGCGGTCAAGCGCCGCACCAAGAAATGCGCCTGGACGCCCCCCGGCGCGCACAAACCGCTGCCCTGGAGCACCAGCGACAAATCCGGCGACGGCGGCGTCACCTTCTTTCCGATCTACGACTGGAAATTCGAAGACCTGTGGCGCTACACCGGCGAGCACGGCCACGCCTACAACCGCCTTTACGACCAGATGCTGCGGGCGGGCGTGGCGTTTTCACAGATGCGCATCTGCCAACCCTACGGCGACGATCAACGCAAGGGCCTGGACCTGTTCCACAAGCTCGAACCCGACACCTGGTTCCGCACGGTCAAGCGCGTCGAAGGCGCCAACTACGCGGCCCGCTACTGCCGCCAGCGCTTTCTCGGCTACCGCGGCGGCCTGGGCCTGCCCCCCACCTTCAGCACCTGGCGCCAATACTGCCAGTTCCTGCTCGACAGCATGCCGGCCGCGTTGCGCCAGGTCTACGCGCGGCGCATCGATGTCTTCATTCAGTGGTGGGAGCAACGCGGCCATCCCCTTTCGATGTGGCCGGACGCGGGCGTTCCCGATCTCGAGAACCGCAAGGCGCAACCGTCATGGCGGCGCATCGGCCTGTCGCTGCTCAAGCAGGACATGGCGCGCTCCCTGTCGTTCGGCCCCGCCCGGCGCGATATCGACACCCTGCTTCCCGCCAAGCCCCGCGCCGTCCCATGACCCATCCCCTGAAGCACTACGCATTCGAACAACTGCGCTCGTACGACGACGAGCCGGCCTTCTTCGCCCTGATGGGCCGCTTCTTCGCCAGCGCCAACGTCAGGCGCGACTGCGGCGGCTACCCCCTCAGCGACGGCCCGCGCTATCTCTGGTTCATCGTCCGAAGACACGCCAGCAAGCGCGTGCTGGGTTTCATCAGCATCGAACTCCTGAGCGGCGAGGTCCGCATCCGCGACGGCTACGTGCGCCCCGAGGCGCGCCAGCTCGGCCTGTTCCGGGCGCTGCGGCAGCGGGTGCTGGAGTACATCGACGCGCTGAACCAGCCATGCGTGTTGCGCGTGCCATGGGACTGCGCAGCGCGCCTGCAGCCTTACGGCTTCCAGGTCCATCTCACCCGTGGCAACTGGGCCACCTTGAAAAGGAACACGCATGCCACACGCAGCGGACCTGACGAGCCGGGCCCGGCTCCTGTTCAACGAACTGCGGAGCCTGCCGCTGCGCGAGCGGATCGAAGCCATCAACCAGATCCGCCAATGCCTGCATGAGCACAGCCCCTTTGCCGCCGAGCCGGTCGATTGCGTGCTGTGGGTGCCCGGCGAACGGGTCCAGGCCAACGACTACAACCCCAACACCGTTGCGCCACCGGAGATGCGCTTGCTGGAGTTGTCGATCGACGCCGACGGCTACACCCAGCCCATCGTGGCGCATCCGGACGGGCAGGATGGCTACGTGGTGGTCGACGGTTTCCACCGCCAGCGGGTCGGCAAGAAGAAGGGGCCCATCCGGCAGCGGCTGCATGGCTACCTGCCCGTCGTCGCCATCCGGCCCGGGCGCGATGCCACGGCCGACCGCATCGCCGCGACCATCCGCCACAACCGCGCCCGCGGCGTGCATGGCGTCATGCCCATGACCGACATCGTCGTGCGGCTGGTCAGGGCGGGCTGGAACGATGCCGACATCGCCCGCCAGCTCGGCATGGACCCCGACGAGATCCTGCGCTTCAAGCAGGTGTCCGGCCTGCCTGAGATGTTCCTTGATCATCACTATTCCAGGTCATGGGAATAGCATGGACGGGATTGACCAGGGGCAGGCTGAGGCGGCCGCACAAGCCGCCACCGACGGCCGGCGTCAATTCCAGCATGCCGCCGTGGCGCGCCGCGATGGTCGCCACGATCGACAGCCCCAGGCCGGCGCCCTCGACCTGGCGATGACCGCGCCAGAACGGCGCGGCCGCCTGCGCGCACTGCGCCGGCGTCAGGCCGGGACCGTGGTCGCGCACCGTCACCACCAGCCAATCCGAGACGATGCCGGCGTCGACCTCCACCGGTTTGTCGTCGGGCGAATACTTGAGCGCGTTGTCCACCAGGTTGCGCACGGCGCAATCCAGCAGGGTATCGGGCAGCGCCACCCAGGGCTGGCCGGCGGGCATGCGCCAGCGCACCCGCGCGGGCTTGCGGCCGGCCACCCGCGCCAGCACCGCCAGCGCGTCGCAGGCCGGAACGCCGGCCGCCTCGTCGCCATCGGCGCGCGCCAGCGCCAATAGCTGTTCGATCAGGCGCTCCAGGCGCTCGGTGCCCTGCAGCGCATGCGCAATGGCCTGGCGGCTGGCGGCATCATGGGGCGCCTGCGGCAACCGTTGCAGCACCTGCAGATGCGCCTTGATGGCGGTGACCGGGGCGCGCATTTCGTGCGCCGCATGATCCGAGAAATGCCGCTCGCGCCGCAGCATTTCCTCCATGCGCCGCGACAGCCGCGCCAGCGTCTGGGGAAATGACGGGCGGTCGACCCCGAACCAGAGCAGCGCCATGGCCAGCAGCAGCCCGGCCACGCTGGGCAGCAGCGCCGTCCAGGCGATCTGCCGATGCAGCGCGGCACGGATGTCGCCGCGACCGGCGGTGACCACGCGCAGGTCGTCGGTCTCGAAGGCATAAGTGCGCCAGTCGGCGCCGGCCCGCATGAGCGAACCGTAGCCGAGCGGCGCGGCGGCAAGCGCCTGTCCGTCCGGCGCGCACGCCTGCGCCGCGTCGTCATCCGGCGCGGCCGCGCAGCGGGCGTCGCCCGCCGGCGGGCCGACGATCGCCAGCATGTCGCCGCCATCCGCCGTGGCCGGACGCGACGGCTGCGTCACCAGCCGCGCCACCATGGCCGCCGACGCCGCCAGCCGCGAGTCCAGCGCCGCGTCCAGCTCGGCGCTGGCAAGTTCGAACATCCACAGCGTCACCGCGCCGCCGACCACCAGCCAGACGGCGCCCAGGATCAGCATCAGGCGAACGCGCAGGCTCATGGCGGCGGCATCCCCAGCCGATAGCCCCAGCCGCGCACGGTCTCGATCAGCCCGGCGCCGAGCTTGCGGCGCAGCTTGTGGATATGCACGTTGACGGCGTTGCTCTCGACCCGGTCGTCAAAGCCATACAGGCTGTCGCGCAACTGGTCCATGGTGAGGATCTGCCCGGGATGCTGCAACAGCGTCTTGAGCAAGGCCAGTTCGCGCCGCTGCAGCGTGACGCGGGCGCCGTCCAGCAGGACTTCGCCGCGCGACAGGTACAACGTGAGGCGGCCGTGGTCGATGCGATCGGCGCTATGGCCGGCCGCGCGCCGTATCAGCGCCTGCAACCGCGCGGCCAGTTCATCCAGGTCGAACGGCTTGAGGACGTAGTCGTCGGCGCCGGCGCGCAACGCCGCGACGCGCTGCGCAATTGCCGACCGGGCGGTCAGCACCAGCACCGGCAGGTCCTGGCGCCGCGCGCGCCACTTCGCCAGCAGCGTCACGCCGTCGCCATCGGGCAGGCAGAGATCCAGCACACAGGCGCTGGCGTGGGACGTTCCCACCGCCAGGTCGGCCTGCCGCAGGCTCCCGACCGCATCGACCACGAAACCTTGCAGCCCCAGCCCGGCTTGAATCGCCGACGCGATGGAAGCGTCATCCTCGACCAACAAAATGCGCATCGCAGTATCCCAGTCCCGGCACGTTATACTTATTAGAAGTAATAAGTTAATTTCCAAAAGTAATTAATGATGATGACCGCGACCCTGTTGGGACTATGCATCGGCGTCTCCCTTGGCCTGACGGGCGCGGGCGGCGGCATCCTGGCCGTGCCCGCGCTGATGTTCGGCCTGGGCCTGACGCTGACGCAGGCGGCGCCGGTGGCGCTGATCGCGGTGGGCATCGCTTCGGCGGTCGGCGCCCTGCAGGGTTTGATGCGGGGCCTGGTGCGCTACAAGGCCGCCATGCTGATGGCCGCGGTGGGCGCGCTGACCGCCCCCCTGGGATTGTCGCTGGCGCGCCAGGTGCCGGCACAGTGGCTTAGTCTGACTTTTGCGGGCGTGATGCTGCTGGTGGCAGTGCGCATGGTGCAGCAATCGCGACGCCGCGCGCCACTACCGGGCGCCCCCGACGCGCCGCCCAAGGCCTGCCGCCTGTCGCCCGAGACCGGCCGCTTCGTCTGGAATCGCCTGACCGCCGCCACGCTGGGCGGCATCGGCGCCGTGTCCGGGCTGTGCACCGGCATGCTGGGCGTGGGCGGCGGCTTCATCATCGTGCCGGCGCTGACGCACTTCAGCGATGCGCGCATGATCAGCATCGTCTCGACCTCGCTCATGGTCATCGCGCTGGTGTCGGCCGCCACGGTCAGCTCCGCGCTGCTGCATGGCCTGACGCTGTCGGCCGCGCAATGGGCCTTCGTGGCCGCGGCCATCGCCGGCATGGCGGGCGGGCGCGCGCTGGCGCCGCGCGTGCCGCAGGCCGTGCTGCAACGCGTGTTCGCCGCGGTGTGCGTGGTGGTGGCGGGCGTGCTGGCCTGGCGCGCCTGAGCGGGTTCGCTTCCAACTTCGCGCAGGCCTTATCGCGCCACGCCGTGCCTATCGCAGGCACGATAGTCACTGGCTTCGTCTCTGATTCGTGTTAACGCTCAGATAATGCACGCCATGCAAGATGGCCTGCATGACGAAAACCTCTCATATCCATCCGCATGCCTGGCGGGTCCTGATTGGCTCGCCACCGGCCTCGCCGGCGAACCCGGCCGCACCGCCGTCCCGCCCAACCCTTGCGCCAACAGCCGGCGCCATCGCTTTCACGGCCGCGCGCGCCGCCTTGCGCTTTCGTGATCGCGGCACGGTCCAGCGCGTTGCGCATTGCTGACATCCATGGCCCGCATTTCCCCGCGGACGCTATAGATCCCGCCATGGATGCGTGGAAAAAAGCACCGCATCCAACTCCATAATTTTTCCGCCCGGTTTCTTCGATTTCTTCAACCACTGCGCGGCATTCAGCGCAGGCAATCCCCCACGGATATCACATAAGGACTATCCATGTTTAAGAAGACGCTCCTCGCCACCGCGGCCACCGCCGCCCTGCTCGGCCCGGTGGCGGCATTTGCCGCCGGTGATATGGGCCAAGGCACTATCACCTTCACCGGTTCGGTCACCGAGGCGCCGTGCTCCATCTCGGCCGCAGACTCCAACCTGGCCATCGACCTGGGTCAGATTTCCAAGAAGGTCCTGAGCGGCACCGGTAAGTTCGGCACGCCGGTGCCGGTGGAGATCCACCTGGCGGGCTGCAACTTCGAGGAAGACGCCACGACGAAGGCCTTGAAGCTGTCGAAGGTCAACGTCACGTTCCCCGGCCAGACGTCGACGACCGGCATGATCCCGAATACCGGTGACGCCACCGGCGTCGCCATCCAGATGATGAACGCCGACAACACGACGGCAGTCAATTTCGCGACGGGAAGCGCCGGAACGCAGATGCACCAGGGCAACGGCAACATGCTGAGCCTGTTCGCCCGCATCGCCAATACCGGCGCAACCGCCGCCACGGCCGGCTCGGTCGCGGCCAAGGTGACCTACATGCTTGACTACAAGTAGACGGCAGCCCCCCTGCCGTTACGCGCGCCCGAACCCCGCCGCTCCGGCGCCAGGGTTCGGCGGGCGCGCGAGCATTACCTCACCTAGGCGGCCGCCCAGCGCCGCCGCATCGACGCCGAAGCAGTCCGGCAACCCTTCAGGCCGGTGATTCGGCAACAGACATCATGACCCTGGCCCGTTTGGCATTCCTCGTGGCGATCAGTACTTTTGTGTGCACGGCACAGGCGACGGAATTCAGCACGGGCTTTCTCAATACCAAAGACAAGAACAACATCGACCTGTCGACCTTCAGCCGCGACGGCTACATCGCGCCCGGCAGCTACCTGCTCGACATCTACCTGGACCAGCGGCTGATCCAGGGCCAGACACTGGTCAAGGCCGTGCCGGTGATCGGCGATGGCACCGTATTCTGTGTCACCCCCGGAATGGTCGACATGCTGAGCCTGAAAGACGAATTCCGCGCGCGGCTGGCCCAGGTCAACACGGCCGAGGGCGGCCCCTGCATCGACCTGGACACGCCCGACAGCCGGGTCGTCTACAGCGCCGAACACCAGAGCCTGACCTTGACCGTGCCGCAGGCCTGGCTGCAATACCAGGACCCCGACTGGGTGCCGCCGGCCCGCTGGAGCAACGGCGTGAACGGCGTGGTCCTGGACTACAACGTGCTGGCCAACCGCTACATGCCGCGGCAGGGCGCGGGCTCGGCGAGCTACACGCTGTACGGCACCGGCGGCCTGAACCTGGGCGCATGGCGCCTGCGCAGCGACTACCAGTACAACCGCTACGACAGCGGCGGCCAATCCCAGGCGCGCTTCAGCCTGCCGCAGACCTATCTGTTCCGCGCCTTGCCGCAATGGCGCTCGAAACTGACGCTGGGCCAGACCTACCTGGCGTCCGCGATCTTCGACCCCTTCCGCTTCGCCGGCGTGACATTGGCCAGCGACGAACGCATGCTGCCGCCGTCGCTGCAGGGGTACGCGCCGCAGATCACCGGCATCGCCACCAGCAATGCCGAGGTGACGGTCAGCCAGAACGGTCGCCTGCTCTACCAGACGCGAGTATCGCCCGGGCCGTTCGTGCTGCCGGCGGTGAACCAGTACGTCAGCGGCAACCTGGACGTATCGCTGCGGGAAAGCGATGGCACCAAGCGCAGCTGGCAGGTCAGCACGGCCAGCGTGCCGTTCATGACGCGCAAGGGCAACCTGCGCTACCAGGTGTCCCTGGGACGCCCGCTGTTTGGCGGCCCCAGCGGCAACCACGTTGCCAAGCCGCGCTTCATGGCGGGCGAGGCCACCTGGGGCGCGTTCAACAACACCTCGCTGTACGGCGGCCTGATCGTCACCGACGACAACTACCAGGCACTGGCGCTGGGCGCCGGGCAGAACATGGGCGCGCTGGGCGCGCTGTCGGCCGACGTCACGCGCTCGGACGCGCGCCTGCCGTATTCGTCGGCGCCGCGACGCACGGGCTACAGCTATCGGGTCAACTACGCCAAGAGCTTCGACGACCTGGGCAGCACGCTGGCCTTCATGGGCTACCGGTTCTCGGGGCGGCACTTCCTGTCGATGCGGGAATTCATCGTCCGCTCGGCCCTGCACGGCGGCGACTTCCGCGACGAAAAGCAAAGCTATACCGTTTCCTACAGCCAGTACATCCAGCCGCTGGAACTGAGCGTCTCCCTGTCGCTGAGCCGGCTCAACTACTGGAACGACGCGGCGGCCAACAATCACTACATGCTGTCGTTCAACAAGAACGCCCGCTTCGGCCCGCTGCGCAACGTCAGCCTGTCGCTGTCGCTGGCGCGCACCCAGAGCGTCTACGGACCGACGCAGAACCAGGTCTACGCCAGCCTCAGCATCCCGCTGGGCGACAGCCGCCAGCTCAGCTACGGCTACCAGAACAGCGGCGGCGGCCGCATGCAGCAGAACGTCGGCTACACCGACTTCAGCAACCCCGACACCACCTGGAACCTGAGCGCCAGCGACGACCGCGACGCGCCCGACCGCCACCAGAGCGTGAGCGGCAATATCCAGAGCCGCACCCCCTACGGCCGCGCCGCGGGCGATTTCACCTTGCAGCCGGGCCAGTACCGCAGCGTCGGCCTGAACTGGTACGGCTCGCTGACGGCAACCGCCGAAGGCGCGGCCTTCGGCCCGCCTTCCTCGGGCAACGAACCGCGCATGATGATCGACACCGACGGCATCGCCGGCGTGCAGATCGAGAACGGCGACGGGGTCACCAACCGCTTCGGCATCGCAGTCGTGAACGGCGTATCGAGCTATCGCGAAAGCAACCTGGCGGTGGACGTCAATGCCCTGCCCGACGGCGTGGACGTGGCCGACGCGATGATCAGCCAGGTATTGACCGAGGGCGCCATCGGCTACACCCGTGTCGGTGCCCGCCATGGCGAACAGGTGCTGGGCCGCGTAGAGCTGGCCGACGGCGGCCACCCACCGCTTGGCGCGCTGGTGCTGTCGACCCGCAGCGGCAAGACCGCCGGCATGGTGGCCGACGGCGGACTGGTGTACCTGAACGTGGAACCGGATGACCGCGAGGCGCTGACCGTGACCTGGGGCGGAGCCCGCGAATGCCGCCTGGCGCTGCCGGCCGCGGCGGCCATCGACCAGGGGCCGCGGTCCTTGCCCTGCCACTGAACGACCCCGCAGGGCGCCACATCTTTTTGGGAAGAGCACACGTGAAACGCAAACATCTGAGAGGCCTGCTGCTGGGCGCCACGCTGGCATGGGGGCTTTGCGCCCAGGCCGCGGTCAACGTCGACCGCACCCGCATCATCATGGGCGGCAACCAGAAATCGGTGTCGGTCGTCCTGAGCAACGAAAGCCATGACACCCCCTACCTGGCGCAAGCCTGGATCGAGGACGCCGACGGCAAGACAATCAGCGACCTGGTGGCGCTGCCGCCGCTGCAGCGGATCGATGGCGGCAAGAAGGCCCAGGTGCGCATCATGCGCGCCAACGACGCCTTCACCGCACGCCTGCCACAGGACCGCGAGACCCTGTTCTATTTCAACGTGCGCGAGATTCCCCCGGAACCGCCCAAGACCGACGCCAACATCCTGCAGCTGACCACGCAAAGCCGGCTGAAGCTGCTGCTGCGCCCGGCGGCGCTCGGCAAGAGCGACGAAGTCAATCCGGAAAGGTCACTGCAGATCCAGGCACGCGGCAACAGCCTGACGCTGAAAAACCCCACGCCGTACTACGTCACGGTGATCTGGCTGGGACGCGATGTGAAGCAGCCGCTGCCAGGTTTCGACAACGCGCCGATGCTGGCGCCGTTCTCGGAACAGGAGGTCAAGGCGACGCTGCCGCCGGACGTCGGCGAGGTGGTGCTGGGCAATGTCGACGACTATGGCGGATTGCGCATGAACCGCTATCGCTGCGCGGCGGGGCAGTGCGTTTTCCAGGAACGCCTGCGCCAGTAGCGCGGGCGACACACCTGCCGGCAGAGGCCAGCGCGCCCGGCGGCCCCCCAGGCCGATCACGACCGGCGCGTCACCGGCGGCGCGTCCGCCTCCACCTTGAAACGCCGCACCTGCTGCGCCAGGTGGCCGGCCTGCTCGCGCATGCTGGCGGCCGCGGCGGCGGCCTGTTCCACCAGGGCGGCGTTCTGCTGCGTGACGCCGTCCATCTGCGCGATCGCCACGTTCACCTGGTCGATGCCGGTCGACTGCTCGGCCGAGGCGCTGGCGATTTCGCGCACCAGCGTTGCCGCGCGGCGCACGCTCTGGACCACGTCGCGCATGGTGCGCCCGGCCTCGTCGGCCTGGCGCGATCCATCCTCCACGCGGCTGACGGATTCGTTGATCAGGGCATTGATTTCCTTGGCGGCCAGCGCCGAGCGCTGCGCCAGGGTGCGGACCTCGCCCGCCACCACGGCGAAGCCGCGGCCCTGCTCGCCGGCCCGGGCCGCCTCGACCGCGGCGTTGAGCGCCAGGATGTTGGTCTGGAACGCGATGCCATCAATCACGTTGGTAATATCCGCGATGCGGCGCGAGCTGTCGGAAATCGTGCCCATGGTCTGCACCACGCCATCGACCACTTCGCCGCCGCGCGCCGCCACGGCCGAGGCCTGGCTGACCAGTTGCTCGGCCTGGCCGGCGTTGGCGGCGTTCTGGCGCACCGTGCCGGTGAGTTCCTCCATGGACGCCGCGGTTTGCTCGAGCGATGCGGCCTGTTCCTCCGTGCGCTGGGACAGGTCGGCGTTGCCCTGCGCGATCTGCGACGACGCCGCGGCGATTCCCTCGCTGCCGCCGCGCACCTCGCGCACGATACCGGTCAGGCTGGCGTTCATGGCCTTGAGCGCGGCCATCAGGTCGCCGGTCTCGTCGCGCGTGGCCACCTGGATGTCGCCGGTCAGGTCGCCGGCCGCCACCCGGCGCGCCGCGTTCACGGCCTGGCCCAGCGGCCCCACAATGCCGCGCGTCATCACGGCGCCCAGCAGGATGCCTAGCACCACCCCAGCCACCGACAGGAGGATCATGACGTCCCGCATGCGCTCGTACAGATCGGAGCCCTCGCGCACCGACTGCGCGGTGGAGGCCTCTTTTTGCAGGGCCAGCTTGCTCATGACGCGGTCCAGTTGCTCGGACGACGCGATCACGTGTCGCTCGATCTCGGCCGCGCGCGGGTCTTTCTGCACCGGCGGCAGCGCGGCGGCGGCGGTGAAGAAGGCGTCGGCGTCGCGTTTCCACGTCTCTTCCATTTCCTTGAAGCGGTCCAGCATCTGGCGCCCCTCGTCCGTCTGGTAGTAGGCCTGCGCGCGGTCACGCAGCTTGTCCATGTTGCGCACGGCGTTGTCGAACTGCGCGCGCACGGCCTGGCGTTCGCGTTCGCTGGAGGCGGCCAGGTAGCTGTTGCGGGCGCGGCCCGCATAGATGAAATGGATGTTGGCTTCCTTCATGTCGGACAGGCCGCGCAGCTCGACTTCGTAAAGCCGCGTGTTCATGTCGTTGATGCTGGCCAGCCCCCAGACGCCAACGGCGCCAATGGCCCCGCCGATCATCGCCACGATCAAGAAAGCGCCCGAGAGCCGGGCGCGGATGCGCAATCCAGTAAATAGCCGAAACATGCTTGCTTCCTATGCGGCCCCGGCCGGATGGCGCGATGGCGCCTGTTGTTGTCGCGGGGCCTGATTGATCCGGACGGGCATGGTAGGGCGATGAGGGGATGAGGGAAAACCCCAGGAATAGCGGGTTTTGCTCACTGTTCACGACGCTGGTTCAAGCAATGGCTTAAGCCCGGCATAAATCCCGCTAATAGGCCAGCGGTTCCTGGCGGAAGGGGTGGATGTCCGGCAGTCCGAGAACACGCTCGCGCGGTGCCCTTGTGGCCTCGGCTAATGCGGGGTTAATGCGCGCCGCCAAACATGGCGTGTCGCAAAAACCAAACTTGGCTTGACGGCGACGCCCCCCTTTCAAGCGCCCCTTGCCCGGGGCCAGCACAAATACGGAAACCGCCGCATCATGCGCACACATCGATCCCTGCCGATCGCATCCAGACTCGCCCTGTCCATCCTGACCCTGTCCATCCTGGCGGCTTGCGGAGGCGGCGGGGGAAGCCATGGAGACACGGGGGGCAGCCTGCCTGGCACGGGAAGTGGCGGCGGTGGCGGTCCTGGCGGCGCCGGGACGGTCGCGCCTCCGGTCCAGTCCGCCGATCCCGTCACGCCGCCTGATCCGGCCAAACCGGCCGATCCCGTCACGCCTCCCGGCCCCGTCAAGCCCGCCGATCCCGTCACGCCCCCCGACCCCGCCAAACCGGCCGATCCCGTCACCCCCCCCGATCCCGCCACACCGGCCGATCCCGTCGCGCCCCCCGATCCGCCCCAGCCAGCCCCTGTCGTCTCCATCAGCGACACCGGCATCCCCGGCTGGCGGCCGACTTCGCCCATGCCCGCCCCGCCCGACGCGGCGGCCTTCGAGGGCACAGGCGTCAACGTCGGCGTGATCGACAACGGCTTCGACGCCGATCCGGCCACGGACCACCACAAGCTCTCGGTTGCGGGCGCGCTGCGCGAGGTCCTCGCCGCCGATGCCGCCGAGCCCGTCGACAAGGACGGCAAGATCGCCACCCATGGCGCCATCGTCAGCCGCATCATTGGCGGCAAGGTCGTGGCCGGCGACGACTTCGGCAAGGGCGTGGCCACGGGCGTCAACCTGTACCAGGCAAACCAGCGGGCCACCTTCTCGAACCTGAGCCTGCGCGGCGTGCTGTCAGCCCTGAACGCGCGCGGGGTCAAGATCGTCAACAATTCCTGGTCCTTCGTTCCCGGCCCCGAGTACGCCCTGCCCGACGGCGACGAAACCAAGCCCGATTCGCCGACGGTCAAGGCCTTCTTCCCTGCGCTCGACGAAGCCGTGAACAGCAACGGCCAGCTGCTGGTCTGGGCCAACGGCAACGAATCGCAACCCAATCCCTATCTGCTGGCCGCCGCGCCTCGTGTCGTGCCGACGCTGGAACGCGGCTGGCTGACGGTCACGCAGGTGCTGGCCGACGGCGATCTCGCGCCCTGGTCCAACGCCTGCGGTATCGCCGCGAAGTGGTGCCTCAGCGCGCGGTCGCCGGACGACGACAAATTGACGGGCACCTCGTTTGCCGCGCCCGTGGTCGCCGCCACGGCGGCGCTGGTATCGCAAGCCTATCCCTGGATGGACAACAGCGCATTGCGCCAGACCCTGCTGTCGACCGCCGACGACCTGGGCGATCGTACCCGCTTCGGCTGGGGCCGGTTGAACATGGCGCGCGCGGTGCGCGGCCCCGCCCTGTTCGACACGCGCCTGACGCTGGGCGGGGATTTCGTGGCGGACTTCGACGGCATGCGCTCGGAGTTCTTCAACGACATCGGCGGCGACGCCGGCCTGACCAAGGCAGGCACGGGCGCCCTGGTCCTGTGGGGCCAGAACCGCTATACCGGCACCACGACCATCACCCGCGGCACGGTCGAACTGTACGGCAGCGTGGCCGGGGACATCTCGATCCAGGCCGATGGCGTCCTGAGCGCCGACGGCGGCGTGGCGGGACGCTCGGTGCACAACCGCGGCACGCTGGTGGCCAAGGGCAACGGCCTGCACATCCAGGGCAGCTACTTCGCGTTTCGCCCCGAGGCCAGGTTGACGACCCAGCTTGGCACGACCCTGACGGTCGATGGCCTGGCCTCGCTGGGCAACTCCACGCTGGAGGTCACCAAGCCCGACGACGCCTATGTGGTCAAGTCGCGCGAGACGGTTCTCAAGGCCTTCGCGGTGGTCGGCCGCTTCGGCACGGTCAGCGCCGGACCGAGCCTGCTGTACACGGTCAGCCCCGACTACTCGACCGCCGACCAGATCGACCTGGACGTGGCGCGCAGCAACGTCGCTACCGTGGCGAATGACTTGTACGGCGGCCAGGCCGGCAGGCTGGGCGCCGCGCAGGCGATCGAGACCGCCTTCGAGGCGGCCGACGCCAAGGTCCTGGGCGCGGACAGCAACGTCAGCGACGCCTTCATCCAGCGCGCGGCGCGGCTGCAGAGCGTCGACAGCGCCGCGCAACTGGCGGCGGCGCTCGACAGCGTCAGCGGGCAGATCCATGCCTCGTCGCAGGCGCTCGGCTTCCAGCAGTCACAGGCCGTGAACCGCGCGCTGTCGAACCGCGTCGACCAGCTGGCGCTCGCGGGCGCGCGCAGCGGCGTGTGGATGCAGATGATGGGCGGCGCCGGCAAGTTGAAGCAGTCCGGTTTCGCCGGCGCCGATACGCGCCTGTATGGCGGCCAGCTGGGCGTTGACCATCGCGTCACGGACGACGGCATTCTCGGTCTTTCCCTGACGTGGTCCGACGCCAAGGCCGATTTCGACCATTATGGCGGCCAGTCCAGGAGCCAGGGAACCGGGCTGTCGCTGTATGGCCGCTACGGGGCCGAGACCGGCCCGTACGTGTCGGCGCGCGCCGGCCACGAATGGCGCCATGCGGACGTCAAGCGCGACATCCTGGCCGGCGGCGCCGAACGCGTCGACAGCGGCCGCAACGACCGCGTCACCGCCCTTTACGCCGAGATCGGCCACGCCTTCGCGTTCGACAGCGGCCGCGTGACGCCTTTCGTCGGCGTGTCCTACGACCATCTGGCGCGCGGCGCGATCGACGAAGATGGCAGCGCCTTCGCCCTGCAGGCTCGAAAGAAATCCTACGACCAGGGGGCCGGCCAGTTGGGCCTGCGATTGCAGTCCTCGCCGCTCGACTGGGCCGGGGGCAGCACCACCCTTAGCGCCTATGGCGCGTATCGCTACGGCAACCCGACGCGCCTGGACTTCACGGCCGCCTTCGCCGGCGCTCCGGACGCGAGCTTCGAGGTCCAGGGCATCGGCCTGCCGCGCCATACCGGCTGGCTGGGCCTGGGCGCCAGCTCGCAGCTGGCGGACGACGTCTCGTGGTACGCCAGCTACGACGCGCAGTTCGGCCCCGGAGGGCTGACCAACAATGTGTTCGCGGCGGGGCTGCGGTACCGCTTCCCGTGACGGCCCGCGGGCCTCATGCGAAATGGGGCTCGCCGACGCTATGCCAGGCCGCGCTCGGATGCCCGCGGCGGCGGCGCCCACACGCTGTCGCGCTCGCCATGGCGGATACGCCGCGCGCTGGCTTTCGCCATCCAGGCCAGGCCCAGCGCAAGCGCCAGCGCCGTGGCGTCCACGGCCAATGCCGGCGGCGTGGTGTGCGCCCATAGTCCGCTGGCGGGCAGCAGCCAGCCCGCCAGCGAGGTGGCCGGAATCGCCAGCGTCAGCGCCGCGGCGGTCCACAGCAGTTGCACGCCCGCCCTGGCGCCGCCGCGCGCAAAGGCCCAGGCCACGCTGGCGAAGAACGCCGCGTAGTACACGCCCCGCAGCCAGGCGTCGAGATCGTCGACGCGGCCATTCAATCCTTTGGCGGCGACGATCATCAACGAAATGCCGCACAGGCTGCCCAGGCATACGCCCACGGTGGCCGAGGCCATCAGCCGCGTATCCAGCCTCTGCCGCGGCATCGCGCCGGTCCTGCGGTCGGCGCGCTTGCGACGCGTTTCGATCCACAGCAGGTTGCCGCTGTAGAACAGCCACGCGCCCGCCAGGCCCAGGAAGAAGTACAGCCACTGCACCGTCACGCCACCGAAGGACGCCATGTGCAGCGCGAAGAAGCTGCTGACCCAGAGATTGGCGGTGCTCTGCCCGCCCGGCAGGTAGTCGCTGTTCAGCACCTTGCCGGTGTAGGGGTCGAGCGCCACGAAGCCGCCGCGCGCGCGCGGCGACACCGCCCTGTCGTCCTTGCCCCACACCCGCACGATGGCGCGCGGACCGGTGACCTGCTGGTACTGCAGCGTGTCCGGCTCGAAGCCCGGCGCCAGCTCGCGCGCCCGGGCCGCCAGCGCCTGCGGCGCCAGCATGGCCGCCGGGTCGCGCCGGATGGCCGGGTCCGGCGCGCCGGCGCCAGGCCGCTGGAACACCGCCTCCAGCTTGCCCTCGTACATGAACTTGTCCTGCAGGTCGTAGATGCCATCGTGGAACGCGAACACCACCGAACTGAGCGCCATGACCAGGTGAAACGGCAACGAGACAATGCCCACCACATTGTGCGCATCGAGCCACATGCGCTTGAGGTTCCTGCCGGTGCGCAGGGCAAAGAAATCCTTGACCAGCGACGGCAGCAGCACAATGACGCCGGAAACCAGCGCCACCGCGTACAGCGAGGCGATGATTCCCATGAACCAGCGATTGGGATCGCTGTCGAGCGGCAGCCCGACCACGCGATGCAGCACGTCGATGAATGCGGCCAGCCCGCTGGGCGCGGACTGCTGCACCTGCAATTTCCCGTCCGCGTCCAGGAAGGCGATGTAGTGGCGCAGCGACGATTCGTCATGGTCGTCGGCGCCCGGATCGCGCACCTCCCAGCCCAGGCGCGCCGGCACGTGCTCGCCGTCGCGCAGGTGCACGGTGAATCCCCTGGCCACGTCCGGGCGCGCCGCCAGCGTCCTGGCGATGAGATCCTGCGCGTCTTCCACCGGCGCGCGCGGCACCGCCGAGGGCGGCGTGGCCCAGCGCGACAGCGGCTCCTTGAATACCGTCAATGCGCCGGCATAGAAGGCAATGAAGAGCGCCATGCCCGCCAGGATGCCGGTCCAGGTGTGGACGGATTTGTAGATGCGTATGTAGTCGGCTTTCATGATGGTGCCCGCCCTCAGAGCGCGCCGGCCAGGAACAACGCGCCATACAGCACGGCGCACGCGCCCCCCAGCCAGGCCCAGGCCCGCGGGCCGCTGCGGAAGAAATAGACCGTGCTCAGCACGCCCAGCCAGACGGGCGGCACCAGCCACATGGCGAGCTGCGAGCGCGTCACAAGGGGAATCCCGCGCGTCATCGCCGCCAGCGCCGCGCTGGCGCCGAGCGCCAGAACGAAGCCGAGCAGCGCACCCGCCAGGGTCTTGGAAATCCAGTCGCGCCGGATCGGCGCGGGCTTAGCGGGCGTCATGCCTATCGCTCCGGCGCGAGGCCGCCAGCGCGCCAAGGTACGGGATGAGGCTGAAGAACAGCATCAAGGCGGTACAGAACACGAACACCGCCGCGACGATCGAGAACGCGCGCAGACAGCCCCAGGCGCCCAGCGCCAAGCCCACGCTCCCGGCGGCGCGGGCCGCCAGCGGGGGCCAGGGCGCGCGGCGCCAGCGCTGATTGGGCGACCCGAGATAGATGCCAAGGCAGCCCAGGAACAAGGCGATCAGGCTGGGAAGAATCAGGGATTGCATAGTCGTCCTTGCATGCGGCGCATGCGGTGGGGCGCCGCGCCCTGCCCGGCCCATGGCCGGCGGCGGGGGCGGCGCGCCATGGTCAGAAGCTGATGCTGGCGGATGCGGTGACGGTGCGCGCCGGGCCCAGCGTGGCGATCGGCGTGGTGTCGCTGAAACTGCCGGCGTAATAGTGCTTGTCGAACACGTTGTTGACGTTCAAACGCAGCACCACGTCCTTGCCATTGACCAGCATGGCGTAGCGGGCGCCCAGGTCGAGCTGGCCCCAACCCGGGATCTTCAGCTTGTTGGCGGCATCGGCGTACTGGCTCGAGGTCGCCTGCACGCGCGCGCTGAGGGTCAGGCCGGCAATCCAGGGGGTATCCCATTCCAGTCCGGTATTGGCCTGCCAGCGCGGCGCGCCGACCGCGGTGTTGCCGTCATAGCGGCCGAACGAGGTCTTGGTCTGCTTGCCCTGGGAATAGGTCACCCCGCCCAGCACGCGCACGCCGCGCGCCAGTTCGCCGAAGGTGTTCCATTCGACCCCGCGCACGCGCTTTTCGCCGCCATCGGCGTAGGTCGGCCTGGCCGTGGTGCCTTCGGTGACCAGCATGGGCTTGTCGATCTGGAACAGTGCCAGCGTATTGGTGAACGTGCCGGCGTTCCACTTCACGCCCACCTCTTTCTGCTCGGTCTTGTAGGGCGCGAAGACCTGGCCGAAGTTGGTGGCGGTGGTGTCGGTGACGCTGTCGCCCTTGCTCAGGCCCTGCACGTAGTTCGCATAGAAGGACAAATCCGGGCCCCAGGGCTTGACGACCAAGGCCACGGCGGGCGTCACGGCTTGCTTGTCGTAGCGCGACGTGGTGTTGCCGTTCTTGTCGAAGTTGGTCGTCTTCACGCGCTGGTTGCGCAGGCCGCCGGTCAACCGCAGCCGGTCGTCGAGGAACGACATCGTGTCGACCAGCGCCAGGCTGGTCAAGGTGTTTTCCGCCGTCTTGGGCGCGCTGTCGGGCACACCCGGCATGACCGGAGTGATGGGGTCGTAGATGTTGGAGCGGAAGGTCGAGGTCGTGCCCGTGGCCGACCCATCCTCGGTATCCAGGATGGAGGCCTGCAGCACCAGTTCATGGCCCACGGCGCCGGTCTTGAAGCGCGACCGCAGGCCCGCCTCGGCCGAGGTGGCGTCGGTGTAGGCCCGCTGGCCGATGATGGAGCCGGTGAAATTGCCATTGGCGTCGATCTGGCGCGCGTGCGTGCCGTTGATCAGGCCCGATTGGTGGCTGTCGCGCCGGCCGATGCCGCCGAACACCGAGACATTGTCGTTGAAGCGGTATTCGGCGCGGCCGACCACGGCGTTGCTCTGGATGCTGCCGTAGCCGGTGCTGAACTGATTGATGCGGGGATCGGGCGCCTTGGGCACCACGGAGCCGCCGAACCAGAACATGGCGGGCGTGCCGCCCTGGAACGACTCCTGGCTGTGGTAGGCGTCGATCGAGGCGCTCAGCGCGCTGCCGCGATAGTCCAGGCCCAGCGACAGGAATTCGCGCTTGCGCGACTGGCCGTCCAGCGTGGTGGCGCCGTCGCTGAAAGCGCCGTTGACGCGGGCCCCCCATTGGTTGGCGTCGCCGAAGCGCCTGCCGGCATCGATGGTGGTGCCCAGCTGGCCGTCTCCCTGCCAGTTCACCCCGAACGTCGCGTTGGGCGTATCGTCGGCGCGCTTGGGCACCAGATTGATCGTGCCGCCCACCGCGCCGCTGGGCGCCATGCCGCTGAACAGCGCATTCGGCCCCTTGAGCACTTCGACCCGCTCGACGAATTCCAGCGGCGTGCGGCCCATGGGCGCCAGGCCGTACATGCCGTTGATCGCGACATCGTTCTGGTTGACGTCGAACCCGCGGATGCGGAAATTCTCATACGCGTGCCCGCTCGACGTCGTGAAGCGCACCGACGCATCGTTGGCCATGACGTCGGCCAGCGTGCGGGCCTGCTGGTTCTGGATCAGTTCGGCGGTGTAGCTGGTGACGTTGAAGGGCGTGTCCATCACGTCCTGGTTGCCCATCATGCCCAGCCTGGCGCCCTGCGCCACCTGGCCGCCGGCGTAGGGCGCGGGCAAGTCCTGGTCCTGCGCGGAATTGGCCGTGACCGTCACGGCCGGCAGGGTGGGCGCCGCGCTTTGCGCCAGCGCGCTGGAAAAAGGGAAAGCGAGCGCCAGCGCGAGTCGCGGCGCGTGCCGGGGAACGCGACGCGCCCGGGCCGATTTCATATTCTTGGTCAAGATTTACCGCCCCTATTTGCTAATAACAATACTTCTCATGCGCATTATATGTCGGACAAAATGAAGAGCAACCTGGTGAAAAATCAAGGAAATTTCAGAAAAATGTCAGAAATCGGTTGGCGAACCGGCGCCAGGCGCCGGGCGGCCGCGGGTTGAACCGCCGTCCGTTCGGGACTAACCTGACCCTTTGCTATCGACAGCGGCCCGCGTGCCCTGGCCTGGCGACAGCCCGTGCTCGCGCCCGCCGCAAGGAGAGCAACATGCGGCAAACGGATCTGTCCGGACAGGTGGCCATCGTCACGGGCGCCACTTCCGGCATCGGCCGTGGCATCGCCCTGGAACTGGCGGCCACCGGCGCGCGCGTGGTGGTCAACGGCCGCATCGGCGAGCCGCGAGACGCGCCCTGACCCATGTCCAAGCCCATCGAGGACTATGGCGTGATCGGCAACCTGCTGTCGGCGGCGCTGGTCGCGCGCGACGGCTCCATCGACTGGCTGTGCCTGCCGCATTTCGATTCCCCCGCGTGTTTCGCCGCCCTGCTCGGCGACGACAGCCACGGCCGCTGGCTGCTGGCGCCGCGCCGGCCGGGCGAGGTCCGGCGCCGCTACCTGCCCGACACGGCCGTGCTGGAAACGCGCCACGAGACCGCCACCGGCGCGGTGCGTGTCTACGATTTCATGCCGCTCAGCGACGACGAAGAACGGGTCGACGTGGTGCGCATCGTCCAGGGTGAATCCGGCCACGTGGACATGCAGATGGAGCTGACGCTGCGCTTCAACTATGGGCAGGCGGTGCCGTGGGTGCGGCGGCGCGATTACGGGCTGAGCGCCATCGCCGGTCCGGACGCGGTGGAATTGCACACCGCCGTGCCGCTGGAAGGCCGCGACATGAAAAGCGTGGCCGCCTTCAGCGTGCGGCAGGGGCAAACCGTGCCTTTCACCCTGTCTTACCACCGCTCGCACAAGTCGCCGCATTTCGTGCCCGACCGCATGGAAAGCATGGACCGCACCATCGCCTGGTGGCACGAATGGGCCAAGCGCTGCCACTGGCCCGACGGTCCCGGCGCGCGCCGCGACGCGGTGGTGCGCTCGCTGATCACGCTGAAGCTGCTGACCTTCCAGCCTACCGGCGGCATCGTCGCCGCGCCCACCACGTCGCTGCCGGAGCAACTGGGCGGCAGCCGCAATTGGGACTATCGCCATTGCTGGCTGCGCGACTCCGCCCTGACCCTGTATGCGCTGCTCAACGCCGGCTACCGCGAAGAAGCCGAGGCCTGGCGTCAGTGGCTGCTGCGCGCCGCCGCCGGCCACCCCAACCAGCTGCAGATCATGTACGGCATTGCCGGCCAGCGCTGGCTGCCCGAGCACGACATCCCGTGGCTGCCCGGCTACGAAGGCAGCGCCCCCGCGCGCCTGGGCAATGGGGCGGCCGGGCAGATGCAACTGGACGTCTACGGCGAACTGATCGAAACCCTGCACGCCGCGCGCGTGGCCGACCTGGCGCCGCTGGCCGAAGCCTGGCGCATGCAGAAGGTGCTGCTGCAGCCGCTCGAGGCGCTCTGGCGCGAACCGGACCACGGCATCTGGGAAATGCGCGGACCGCCGCGCGCGTTTACGCATTCGCGGCTGATGTGCTGGGTGGCGCTGGACCGCAGCGTCAAATCCAGCGAACGCTTCGGGCTGGAAGGCCCGGTGCAGCGCTGGCGCGCGCTGGCCGACGAAATCCGCGAGGACATCTGCACCCACGGCTACGACGCCGGCCGCAACACCTTCGTGCAGTACTACGGCGGCACGGCGCTCGACGCCAGCCTGCTGCTGATCCCCCAGGTCGGCTTCCTGCCGCCGGACGATCCGCGCATCGCCGGCACGGTGCGGGCCATCGAGCGCGAGCTGCTGCGCGATGGCCTGCTGCTGCGCTATTCGCCCGCGCTGAGCGACGATGGCCTGCCGGGCGACGAAGGCGTGTTCCTGGCGTGCAGCTTCTGGCTCGCGGACGCCTGCATCATGCTGGGCCGGCTGGACGACGCCGAGCGCCTGTTCGACCGGCTGCTGTCGCTGCGCAATGACCTGGGTCTGCTGTCCGAGGAATACGACGTGGCGCGCCGACGCCTGGTCGGCAACTTTCCACAGGGCTTCTCGCATATCGGCCTGGTGAACACGGCCTACAACCTCAGCGCCGCGGGCGGCACGGCACGCCAGCGCGCATCGCGCGACGCGCCACCGCACTGACCGCATCAATATCAGACTGAAGGTAGGGCCCGGGACACGCCTTGCGCGCATCGGCGCCCCTAGAATCCCGGAAGTATCGATTTCAAGGCACAACCTTGGGCCCGCACCGCGCCGACCCTCGTCGTCCGCGGCCAGAACCGGCCAGTGCAAACATGCGCATCCTCGTCGTTGAAGATCCCCCGGAATGGGCCGACACCGTATCCCGGCACATTGCCGGCCTGGGCCATGCCGTGCATACCTGCGGCGGCCTGCGTGACGCGCTCGACCATATCCGCCAGCGGGCGCCGGAAATACTGGTCACCGGCACGCCGCTGCCCGACGGCGACATGCTGGCGCACATTGCCGCCCTGCACCGCACCTTTCCCGCCATGGGCATCGTCGTGCTCGCCGCCAGCCCGCGCATCAACACGCAGCTGCAGGGCATGAGCGATGGCGTCGACCACTACCTGAACAAGCCGGTGCAGCTGCCCCTGCTGGCCGTCACGCTAAGCGCGCTTGAGCGCCGGCTGGTCACCTCGTCGGCCGCGCCGTCCCGCGACGGCGCCTGGACCCTGGACGTGGAATCGCGCGAACTGCGGTCGAGCGACGGCCAACAGGTCGACCTGACCGCCAAGGAAGCCATCGTCCTGGCCTCGCTGATCCAGAGCCCGAAGTTTCCCATCAGCCACGAGCGCATGTCACAGATACTGGGCTACCCCGAGATCATCTTCGACAAGCATCGCATCGATGCCCTGCTCTATCGCGTGCGCAAGAAGCTCGGCACGATCCGGGGCACGCCCATGCAGATCCGCAACATCTACGCCGAAGGCTCATTGCTGGTCGTGCGCGACATCACGGTCAGCATTGCGGCTCAGGCCTAGGCCGTTTCCCGGGGCGTTGAGTATTGATGAGTTTTCGATACCGTACAGCTTCTACACTACGCAGGTCTTAAAACTTTCCCCAAGAGAGCTAAGACCCGAAGGCCCCACCCGCTTACCGGCGGGCGGGGCCTTCTTTTTTTCTGGCGTTCCGCAAGCGCATTCATTAAGAGAGCAAAAGCTCATAAAAGATCATAAAGCCCCGTTTCCAGCGGCAAACTTCTAAAGAACAAATTGCCCAGCGCCGTAGTCATGGCAACGGACGAACCGCAGGCTGAGCCCCGGTTCATCACGTTTCCATCGGGCCGCATCCGCGGCCCGAGCCAGTAAAGCCACTCTGTCTAGGAGCAAACACATGGCTGCAGTCATCAATACCAACTATCTGTCGCTGGTTGCGCAGAACAACCTGAACAAGTCCCAGTCCGCCCTGGGCACCGCCATCGAACGCCTGTCGTCGGGCCTGCGCATCAACAGCGCCAAGGATGATGCCGCTGGCATGGCGATCTCGAATCGCTTCACCTCGAACGTCCGAGGCCTGACCCAGGCCGCGCGCAACGCCAACGACGGCATCTCGCTGGCACAGACCACCGAAGGCGCAGCCTCCGAAGTCACTACCCACCTGCAACGTGTGCGCGAACTGACGGTGCAAGCCGCCAACGGCAGCTACTCGCAAGAACAGCTCGACTCCATCCAGGACGAAATCAAGCAGCGCATGGCGGACATCGACCGTATCTCGCAACAGACCGACTTCAACGGCGTGAAAGTACTGTCGTCGAACGCCAAGCCCCTGACGCTGCAAGTCGGCGCCAATGATGGCGAGACCATTACCTTGAACCTGTCTGAAATCAGCTCGAAGACGCTGGGCCTGAACGGCTTCAACGTCAATGGCAAGGGCGTCATCGATAACACCAAGGCCTCGGTGAACAATCTGCTGGCCGCCGGTGCCCCTACGCCTGCAGCCGCCACGCCAAACGATTACGTCGTGACCACCACTTTCGCCAAGGTCAGCGCCGAACAAGCCTTCGCCAAGCTGGAGAACGGCAATACCGTTACGGTGGCCGGTGCCACGGCAGCAGCCAACGTCACATATACGTACGACGCCGCCAACGACAACTTCACGTTCGACAACAAGACAACAACCGCCACACTGGGCGCGCTGGTAACGTCGTTGACGCCGGCCACCGGCACCGTCACCGGAACCTACACGAACAAGGGCACGGCCGCCGCGACCTTCGAAGTCGATGCCGCCGGCAACGTAACCATCGGTGGCAAGGCCGCATTCCTGACAACCACTGGCGAACTCACCACCAATAACGCCGCCGGCACGGTACCAGCCGCCTCGTTGACCAACATCCTGACGGCGACCAGCAAGGCCGCCGCAAACGACGCCACGCTGTCGATTGGCGGCAAGGTCTACAACAGCAGTGGCACCGCGGGCGAGGTACATTACGTCGACACCAAGAGCAAGGACGCTGTCCTGACCGCTTTCAAGGCGGGCCCTGTCAACAGCAATGTGGTCCTGGGGGATGGCTTGGCCAGCGTGACGCTGGCGTTTACCTCGGGCCAATCGACCGACACGTATGTCGATGACGCGGGGGAATTCACCAAGATCACGGGCGGCACGTTCACGACGACCTACACCAATGACCCCACCACGGGCACCGTCACGGTCAAGGCCGGCACCGGCACGGGCGCCTATGCGCCCAAGATCGGCGCTACCGTCTACATGAGCTCCAGCGGCAAGCTGACCACCGAAACGACCAGCAAGGGCGACAAGACCACCGATCCGCTCAAGACGCTGGACGCCGCCTTCAACGTGCTGAACAAGTTGACCGGTGAACTGGGCGCGGTGCAGAACCGTCTGGAATCGACCATCGCCAACCTGAACAACGTGATCAACAACCTGTCCGGCGCCCGCTCGCGCATCCTGGACGCGGACTACGCCACCGAAGTGTCGAACATGTCCAAGGCCCAGATCCTGCAACAGGCCGGCACGTCGGTCCTGGCGCAGGCCAACCAGGTGCCGCAGACGGTGCTGTCGCTGCTGCGTTGATCACGCAATAGCGCCTGGCCCACGCGGCCTCCGGTCATCGCATTGGCGACGACCGGAGGCCGCGCCGCGTCCGCGCATCAAAGCGGCGCCGAGGCCCGCGCCCTTTCGGAACTTGGGGTCACGCGCCCGCCAGCGTCAACGCGGCAGATGGCGGCCGCGCGCCCGGCGCGGCCACGGCATCGGCCGATGGGTCGGCCTGCAGGCGGAACACTTCCACCGCCCGCAGCAAGGCCGCCGCCTGCGCTTGCTGCGCGGTCGAGGCGCGAGCGGCCTGGGCCACCTCGGACGCGGTCTCGCGGACCAGCTCATCCATGTTGGACACCGCCAGGTTTACCGCGTCGATATCCGCGCTCTGGGTTTGTCCCGCCTCGCCGATCTGGCCGACGATGCGCGCCGCCTGGTCGATGCTGGACACCACCTCGCGGATCACCCCAGCCGCGTGATCGGCCTGGCGAAACCCCTCGCTGGTCTTGTGCAGGGAACCTTCGATCAACGTGCGAATGTCGCGCGCCGCGCTGGCGCTGCGCTGCGCCAGCGCCCGGACCTCGGTGGCCACCACCGCGAAGCCGCGCCCGCTCTCACCGGCGCGCGCCGCCTCCACCGCCGCGTTCAGCGCCAGGATATTGGTCTGGAACGCAATGCTGTCGATCAGGCCGATGATTTCCGAGATCTTTTTCGACTCCTGCTGGATTTCGCCCATCATGGTCGCCACGCCCGCCACGGCGGCGCTGCCCGCGTCGACGGTCTGGCGCGCCTGGTCGGTCAGTTGCCGCGCCTGCTGCGCGCGTGCGGCGTTGTCATGGACATTGGCCGCCAGGTCGCGCATCGACGCGGCGGTACGCGCTAGCGATTCGGCCTGCGTGCCCGCGTGCGCGTCGAGCTGCTGATTGCCCTGCATCATCTCGCTCAAGGCGACGGATAGCGACGTCGCGGTCGCCCGCACCTCGCTCATGGTCCGATGCACCGCGTCCATGGTGGTCTTGAAACTGCGGCCCAGGTCGCTGTGCATGCCCTGCCCGTCGAACCGCAGGTCGAACACGCCGACTTCGCGCCCGATGTGCGCGCTGAGCCGGGCCAGTTCTTCGGCGGCGACGCCGGCCCGTTCCATCTTCCAGGCCAGCCACCCCAGCGCGGCGGCCTGCACCACCACGTAGGTGGCATGCAACAGCACCATGCCCAGGCTGGGCTCGGTAAAGCAGATGGTCCCGTATCCCCACTGCTGCAGGAAATTGAAGGACAGGTGATGCACCGCGATCACCAGCGCCGCGCACAGGATGGTGCGCCAGTCACGATACGCCAGCAGCAGCGAGAGCAGGACGAAGATGCCGAAGTGGATTTCGGTCATGCCGGACATCAGGTGGATGTGCAGCGCGGCCAGCACCATCAGTCCA
The DNA here is from genome assembly GCF_054188005.1 of Achromobacter sp. KK8. NCBI lineage: Bacteria > Pseudomonadati > Pseudomonadota > Betaproteobacteria > Burkholderiales > Alcaligenaceae > Achromobacter > Achromobacter sp. KK8. Next base: position 6,273,441 of record NZ_CM135178.1, read on the forward strand.
CAGGCGACGGCCAGGCGCGTGGCCAGGCGCCCGGGCAACCAGAGAATCAGCAACGAAGGAATGCCGGCGGCCAAGCCGCCGACGATGAGGGCGGCGGCCCAACGACCGTACTGCGGCGCCATGCACAGGCCAACGATGAACAGCAGCCAAAGCAGGGGCAACATCGCGCGGTCGGTCCGGCGGTACGAATCTTGCAACAAGCGGCTTGCGGTGCGCATGGGTCGGTCCTCGGGCACGGGAAGCGCGACGGTGCGTCGCGGGTGCGCCGACCCACGGATACGGGACAGCACACCAGCTCGATTTTGATAGATAAATTTCAGTTTGTGAATATTTATTCCATATTATTTTCTCGACCAGCGACAAGTCCCGGCACCCGATCCAAGTCGCGGACAGGCGTCCGGCGCGCCCCGGGCCGGACTGTCCTGCGCGAAAACCCTGACCCGCCCGACGCGTGGCAAGGCTGTTCCACAATTAGTTAACATGTTAAAAATAACGCGTTGGTCCGTAAGAGTTGGTCCGTATCACCTCGCCACAAGCAGCGTTCTTCCACGTTCGACAAGCACACAGAGACAACGAGGTTCCCATGCATCCCTACGCGAAGCGCCTGCTGGCGCTGGCCACCCTGTCGCTGGCCGCCACGGCCCAGGCCCAGTCCTGGCCCACCCAACCCATCCGCTGGATCGTGCCCTACCCTGCCGGCGGCGGCACCGACGTGCTGGCCCGCACGGTCGTCAGCGGCCTGGAGAAACCGCTGGGCCAGACGGTGGTGGTGGAGAATCGCCCCGGCGCCGCCACCATCGTGGGCGCCACCGCGATCGCCGAATCGGCGCCGTCGGGCTACGTGCTCGGCTCGGCCGACATCGCCACCCTCGCCTTCAACCCGGCGCTCTACAACAGCCTGACCTACGACCCGTCGAAATTCACCTACATCGGCGGGCTCGCCAGGTTTCCCATGATGCTGGCGGTGAACGCCGGCTCCGCCTACAAAACCCTGGACGATGTGCTGCAGGCGGCCAGGAAGCACCCCGGCAAACTGACGGCCTCTTCGGCCGGCACCGGTTCGCCGCACCATCTGGCGCTGGAACTGTTCAAGCAGCGCACCGGCGCGGACATCCTGCACGTGCCCTACAAGGGCGCCGCGCCCGCCATCCAGGACCTGTTGGGCAATCAGGTGGACCTGATGTTCGTGGACCTCACCAGCGCCCTGCCCAACATCAAGGCAGGCAAGCTGCGCATCCTGGCCACCGCCACGCCGCAGCGGCTGAGGGATCTTCCCGACGTTCCGACCATGGCCGAACAGGGGGTCAAGGACTACACCGTCTATTCCTGGCAGGGCGTGGTCGGCCCGAAAGGCCTGCCCGAGGCGGTCACGAAGAAGCTGTCGGCCGAGTTGCAGGCCGCGATCAGGACGCCCGCCATGACGCAGAAGATGGCCGACATCGGCGTCCAGCCCATGCCGATGTCCGCGGAGGAATTCCGCGCCTATGCGGAACAGGAGCGCCGGAACTGGGCGGAAGTGATCCGCAAGGCCGGCATCAAGCGGGAGTAACGCGACAGGACGGCCGGCGCGCAGCGCCGGCCCAAGCGAAGCGCCGGCCCCCTGGCTGGGGCAAGTGGATTGATTCCGACGGTTTCCGCCGACGCCAGCGGTTCTACAATACCGCTATCTTCTCGGGAGTCCTTCCATGCTCGGCGTCACCGACTATGGCGCATTCGTGCTCGCCTTCATCATGCTGTTGATCATCCCCGGCCCTGGCAACTTCGCTTTGCTCACCGCCACGGGCAAGGGTGGCATCAAAGCGGGCCTGGCCGCCACCTGCGGCGTGATCCTGGGCGACCAGGTGTTGATGTGGCTCGCGGTGGCCGGCGTGTCGGCCCTGCTGGCGGCCTATCCCACCGCGTTCCATATCGTGCAGTGGGCGGGCGCCGCATACCTGGCCTGGCTCGGCCTGCAGATGATGCGCAGCAAACCCGGCGCCCCGCCGCGTCCGAGCCGCATGGACAACGGCCACTACCTGCGCCAGACCGCGATGATCACCTTGCTCAACCCCAAGGCGATCATGTTCTACATGGCGTTCTTCCCGCTGTTCATCGACCCGGTCAGGCACCAGGGCCTGGTGACCTTCGCCTTCATGGCGGTCACGGTGGCGGCGCTGACCTTCCTGTATGGGTTGGTCGCGGTGCTGCTGACGCACCATCTGGCGCAACGCATGCGCGCCAACCCGCGCGTGGCCAATCTGCTGGAACGGCTGGCGGGAGTGTTCCTGCTGGGATTTGCGGTGAAGCTGGCGGCGATACGGTAACAATGTGCCGGGCCATGCCCGCAAAAAAGGGCGCCCTGCCATGAACCGCTTTCCGCGAAAGTCGGACAGGGATCCAACCTCTCGGGGGCAGTTCAGGCATGGGCGCCCTTTCGCCGGAGCTGAAGATCAGCAGTTGCCCTTCTTGGCCTGTCCCGGCGGACAGAAGCCGCCGCCGCCACGGTGAGGATCGACGATCACGGCGCCGTCCGGGGTATATACGGCGCACCCGCCGAGCAAGGAGGCGAGCAGGGCCAGGCTACAGAGAATTTTCATATCAAAGACACCGAGTCAAAAGTGCGCCCAGTGTATTTCGGCGGCCCGAAACAAGGCTCTAGCGGCGGTTACCAGTCGTATATCGCGCCGTGGACGTATTCGGGGAACAGGCGGGAACGACGGCAATGGCCTTCCCGGCCGCTTGCCACGAGGGTCGGAGTCAGGGCGATGCCCGCGCGATGACGAGACGGGCTTTCACGCCGCCTACGCGGGTTCGAACCCCGCGTCCCGCTCCATCAAAGACTGTTGGCGTCACTGCGATAGACCCCCAATACAACGGCATCGACGTGGATGATGGGGAGACGTTCAGCGACACGATCAACGGAGACATTGACTCCGCGATTGCAGCCCAGCAGGACAAAGGCGGTGAGTGATGCGCCACTACCCGCCGCGTCCGCGCCGATGGCTAGCGCCCCTCAACCAGCCGCTGAACCTCATTAAACACTTCTGCCGCGAGCGTCTTCGGCACACCCCAGTAGTCGAATATCCCGCCATCCGACTGATTCTGGCCGCACGTGACAAATACTCCGGTGCCAAACCGATTCTTGAAATGCGTGGCTAGCCACCCTACGAAGCCGCTATTGTCGGCACCCGGAGGGAAATGGAATCGAAATAACCCGAACTGTTCGTCGTGCGTCCCGTCACTGGGCACAAGCTGACTCCACACGTCGTCATCTCGCACCAGAGCAAGTGCATCTGCGCGGACAGCGCTGGGAAATCTATCCAACGGAAATTCAACGAACGCGTATGTGCCCGGATATATGCGTAGTCGTGCCTTAGTGATGACCTGGCGTAGACGTCGCTCAGTTTGCTCAAAGGTCTCGCGGGAGATATTAACCATAGCTGCCCATGACTTCATGGTTGGTGGCCGATCGAGGCTCTGGTTTACCACGAGCACGACACAGTTCTACGGGAATCCCCTACCAACGTGTCAGCGCCCAAATTGACCATCCCTCGCCAAATCTGGTGCGCGCCATCCTGGCCGGCAACAAGACGCAGACGCGGCGGGTCGTGAAGCCCTGGCGCCACGCGCCCCTACGGCCAGCCCGGTGGCCGCCTGTGGGTGCGCGAGACGTGGAGCAGCGATTTCGCCGGTTTACCCGCATGATCGCGTCTGGTACGCCTCCGACGGCGACCGGCGCCATGACGTCGGCGGCGACTCTTGTGGCACGGTTCGCCAGGGCAAAATGTGACCGTCTTGGTGGGCCGGCATGAGAACCGGGAAACCCACGCCAACCCCGCCGCCACCGGGCGGGTGTACGACCGCCAGCACGTGGTCAATTAAGGGCAGCGCCTGACGCATGCCACCAATGCCGGATCCTGCCACCATCCGGAAATGAAAAAAGGCACCCCGCTTTCGCGTAAGTGCCTGATTTCATTTGAATTCGGTGGGGTGGCTGATGGGACTCGAACCCACGACAACCGGAATCACAATCCGGGACTCTACCAACTGAGCTACAGCCACCACATTTTTCTTGCGCTGACACCAAACCGCTGCACCAAATTGCTGACACCAGAAATTTCGTGTTCAACTGCAAAGAGGCCGAATTCTAGCATGTTTTTTTCGGCGGTGTAAAACGCCCCGCGGTCCTGCCGCCTCGGCCTCGTCCGCCCCCTCTTGCCACGCCTGCCCGCCTTGCTATCCTTGGCGCTCGAATCACCCTCTGGAGGCCTGCGTCGCGCCGTTGCCATGGATCGCATACATGAATTATTGACCGCTTACTGGCCGCACATGGTGTTCGGCATCAGCGTGGTGGCGGGCACGGGCGCGGCGGTGCATGCCGCCATGACCAAGCAGGATGTGCGCTCGGCCATCGGCTGGGTCGGGTTGGCGCTGTTCTCGCCCTTGTTCGGGGCGGCGGCCTATTTCGTGGCAGGGATCAACCGGATCCGCAAAACGCGGCTGTCGCAGCAGCGTGACGAAGCCATACTGGTGGACGCGGCGCTGGTGGAGACGCCCAGCGTGGACGTGGCGCCGATCTCGGGCCCGCAGTTCGCGTCGCTGAAGGTGCTGGGCGACCAGGTCAGCCGCTTCCGGCTGCTGGGCGGCAACGCGGTGCGGCCGCTGGCCGGCGGCGACGAGGCCTATCCGGCGATGCTGCAGGCGATCCGCGAGGCGCGCCACGCGGTGGCGATGCAGAGCTACATCTTCGACAACGACGCGATCGGCCGCGAAATGGCGCAGGCGCTGATCGAGGCGCACGGGCGCGGGGTGCAGGTGCGGGTGCTGATCGATGCGATCGGCGCCAAGTATTCGCGGCCGCCGATCGTGCGCATGCTGGCGCGCGGCGGCGTGCCGGTGGCGCGGTTCATGACCAATCCGCTGGGCGTGCTGCGCATGCCGTATGCCAATCTGCGCAGCCACCGCAAGGTGCTGGTGGTGGATGGCCGCATCGGTTTCACCGGCGGCATGAACGTGCGGGCGGCGTTCGTGACGGCGCTGTCGGGCGCGGCCACCAATGTCGATACGCATTTCCGGGTGGAAGGCCCGATCGTGACGCAGTTGATGTCGGTGTTTGCGCACGACTGGAATTTCACGACGCACGAGTCGCTGCCGGCGCGGCCGTGGTTCGACCCGCACGCCCAGCCGGTGCATGGCGTGGTGCCGATGCGCTGCGTGCCGTCGGGTCCCGACCGCGCCATGGGCAGCGCGCACAGCATCATCCTGGGCGCGCTGGCGGTGGCGCAGCGCCACGTGCGGATCCAGTCGCCCTATTTCCTGCCGGACCAGCCGCTGATCGGCGCGCTGGCGACGGCGGCGCGGCGCGGGGTCATCGTCGATATCGTGATCCCGGGCAAGAACAACCTGAGGCTGGTCGACTATGCCATGACGGCGCAGCTGGACCAGGTGGTGCGCACCGGCTGCCGGGTGTGGCGCTCGCGCGGAGCGTTCGACCATTCCAAGCTGATGACGGTGGATGACGGCTGGGCCTATGTCGGGTCGTCGAACCTGGACCCGCGCAGCCTGCGGCTGAATTTCGAGCTGGATACGGAGATCTACGACCCGCAGGTGGCATGCTGGATCGGCGCCCGCATCGATGCGCTGGTGGCCGGCGCGCGCCGGCAGACGCTCGATGAATTGCAGCAGGCGCCGTTCGCCAAGCGGCTGCGCAACAAGGTGATCTGGCTGGCCACGCCCTACCTCTGAGCCCGGCGGCGCCGGCATGCGGGAAAATCGGCGGCCGCTGGCCGCCGGTTGCGTTTGGCGGCTTCGCCGCCCGCCGCATCAACCGTCCGAGGTCGGCACCGCGGCCTGGCGCACGGCGAAGACGGCGCTGGCCTTGAGCACCAGGCGTTCGTCCACCTTCAGATGGCAGGTGGCGTAGATCAGGCGCTTGCCGCGCTTGTCGATGGTGACGTGGGCTTCGAGCCAGTCGCCGGGCATGACGGCGTTGAGGTATTCGACCGACATTTGCGCGGTGACGACCGAGGCCTGGCATTGATGGGCGATGACATAGCCGAGTGCGCTGTCGGCCAGGGTGGCGAGCAGGCCGCCGTGGGCCATGCCGTGCATGTTGCCGTGGGCCGCGCCGATGCGCATGGCCAGCACGTCGTCGGCCGCGCGCCGGTAGAAGCCGCCCAGGTCCGCCAGGTGGCGCATGAACTGGCTGCTGGGTTGCCACGGCGCGAAGCCGGCGGGGATGGTGTCTGTCATGGGATGGTAAGTGTCTGCTGCGCAATGTCCCACGGTAGCGCAAAGAGGACGGCGCGCGCCAGCGCCGGCCGGTGGCGACCGGTGAGCGGACAATTTCGGCGGCGGCTGGCGCGGCCGTCGCGCCGGCGCTACATTCTGCCCATGCAATCGTCCGTTTCTCCGCCCCACGCATGAACCGCATCAAGACCTACGGCATGGCCGAGCGCGCGGATTATTTCGACTTCGATATCCGGGCGCAGCAGGTGCGCGAGCCGCTGGAGCAGCCGCACCGGCACGAGTATTTCCAGATCCAGGTGAACCTGGAGGGCGACACGCGCCAGACCATCAGCGGCACCACGCGGTCGTTTCCGCGCGGCGGGCTGAGCTTCGTGCTGCCGTACCGGGTGCACCTGGTGCCGCATCCGCCCGGCGCGCGCTACGTCATCATCAATTTCGCGCAGCGCTTCCTGTGGCCGGAGCTGGCGGTGGACGCGCTGGACCTGGAGGACGTGCCGGTATCGCAGGCGCCGGCGCTGGCGCCGTTCCTGTTCCAGGAATACCTGGATTTCGAGCTGGACGCGCAGGGGCTGGCCGAGGCCGAGACGCTGATCGCCCGGTTGATGGCGGAGAACCGGCGGCGCGGCTTCGGTTCGTCGACGGCGATCCGCGGGCTGCTGCTGCAGCTGATCGGGCTGGTGTGCGCACGCTACGAGGCCGATCTGCTGCACCTGGCGCGCCATCACGCTGGCAGCAGCCGGCGCGAGAGCGTGCGACGGGTGCTGGCGCACATCGGCGCGCATCTGGCCGAGAACCTGACGCTGAACGACGCGGCGGCGGCGGCGTTCCTGTCGCCCAATTACCTGGCGCACCTGCTCAAGAAAGAGACCGGCAAGACCTTCACCGAGCTGGTGGCCGAGCGCCGCATGGCACTCGCGCGCGATCTGCTGGCACATACGGCGCGCGGCGTGGCGCAGGTGGCGCATGCCGCGGGATTCGCGGACGAGGCGTATTTCTCGCGCCGCTTCCGGCAGCTGGAAGGCGTCAGCCCGACCGGCTACCGCGAGCGTCTGCGCGGCGACGGCGCGCGGACGCCGCCGAAGGTCGCGCAAGAGTCCGGGCAAAAGACGGGGCGAAAGGCCACGCAAACGGGACGGCAGGGCACGCCGCGAAATGCGCGGAATCGTCCACGGATTGCGTAATCGTCTCCAGGCGACGCGGGCGGCGCGGACCTAATCTGGCCGTGACCCCTCGCAACCTTCAGGAGACCCGCGATGACCCCATCCGTCCAGACCCCGTTTGCCGTGCCGCAGACCACCGTGCCGATCGCCGGCGGCGACCTGCGCTTTCCGGTGCGCCGCATCTACTGCATCGGCCGCAACTATGCCGCGCACGCCATCGAGATGGGTTCGGACCCCAGCCGCGAAGCGCCGTTCTTTTTCCAGAAGCCGACGGACGCGATCCAGGTGGTGCTTCCGGACACGGTGGCCGATCACCCCTACCCGCCGCTGACCCAGAACTACCACTACGAGGTGGAACTGGTGGCGGCCTTGTCGCAAGGCGGCCGCGACATCCCCGTGGAACGGGCGCTCGACTGCGTCTACGGCTACGCGTTGGGGCTGGACATGACGCGGCGCGACCTGCAGCGCGGCATGGGCGACCAGAAGAAGCCGTGGGAAATCGGCAAGAGTTTCGACCACGCGGCGCCGATCGGCCCGATCCATCCGGTGAGCCAGACGGGACACTACAAGGAAGGCAGCATCTGGCTGGCGGTCAATGGCGAGCGCAAGCAACAGGCGACGCTGTCGCACATGATCTGGTCGGTGGCCGAGCAGATCGCGCGGCTGTCGCAGGCTTTCGAGCTGTTCCCGGGCGACCTGATCTATTCGGGCACGCCGGAGAACGTGGGGCCGGTGGTGCGCGGCGACGTGATCGTGGCGCACGTGGACGGCCTGCCGGAGTTGAGCATCCGCATCGTCTGAGGCGCGGCGCGGGCTGCCTTGGCCGCCGTCCCCGGCGCCAGGCTGGTCTTGGCGCCTGGCCGCCCGGCATGCGGCGGGGCGCCGCAAGGCGGGGAGCGCCGGGCGCCATCGCGCTGCGTCGGCCGGCCGCGCGTGGATCTGAGAGTAAGATTTAAGCCATAACAAACAGCCCATGTGGCAGGAGCAGTGGAAGATGGCAAAAATCGGTATGGTGGGCATCGGCCTGATGGGCCATGGCATCGCAAGCAATCTGGTCAAGCACGGTCACACGCTGACGGTGCTGGAGCATCCGGGCAACCAGCCGCTGGACGCGTTGAAGGCGGCGGGCGCCACCAGTTGCGCCGACGGCGCGACGCTGGCGGCGCAGTCGGACGTGATCATCCTGTGCGTCACGGGCAGCCCCCAGGTCGAGGCGGTGCTGCTGTCGCCAGGCGGCGTGCTGGAAGGGCTGCGCCCGGGCACGGTGATCATCGACTGCTCGACCGCCATTCCCTCGTCCACCGTCAAGGTGGCCGAGGCGGTCACCGAGAAAGGCGGCCGTTTCCTCGACGCCCCCATGACGCGCACGCCGAAGGAAGCCGCAGAAGGCCGCCTGAACCTGCTGGTGGGCGGCGACAAGGCCTTGTTCGAGGAATGCAAGCCGATCCTGGCATGCTTTGCCGAGAACATCGCGCATGCCGGCCCGGTGGGCGCGGGCCATCGCATGAAGCTGCTGCACAACTATGTGTCGCTGGGCGCGATCGCGCTGCTGTCGGAAGCGGCCGCGTGCGCGCTGCGCGCCGACATCGATCCGGCGGTGTTCGCCGAGGTGCTGACCAAGGGTGGCGGCGGCGGCGTGGCGCTGGAGCGCCTCAAGCCCTACCTGCTGGAGCAGGACCCGTCGTCGCTGCGCTTTTTCATGTCGAACGCGCAGAAGGACCTTTCGTACTACAACACCATGGCGGCCGAGACCGGCGCGGTGCGCGAGATCGGCGCCGCGGTGCTGCACACCTATGACCAGGCGGTCAGCCAGGGCGGCGGCGAACGCTACGTGCCCGAACTGGTGTCGCTGCTCAAGGACCGTTAAGGGACCGTTGAGCCTGACGGCGGCGCGGGTTCAGCGCCCGCCCGCCGCCATCGCCGGCACGGCGCGCAAGGCGCCGCGCCGCGGCAGTTGCAGGGAAATGGCGGCGGCCAGCAGCAGCAAGGCGCCGGCCGCGCCGAACGCCACCCAGTGGGTATGGAAGGTCTCGAAGGCCCAGCCACCCAGCCATGAACTGATCATGCCGCCGACCTGGTGGCCCAGGTAGGTCAGCCCGTACAGCACGCCCACCAGGCGCACGCCGTAGACGTCGGCCAGGATGGCGGACGACAGCGCGATGCTGCCGGCCCAGACCACGCCGCCGATGGTGGCGGCGGCATACAGTTCCCAGTGCGCCCCGACCATGACCAGCGCGAAGAACCCGAGCCCGCGCACCAGGTAGATGACGGCCAGGATGTTGCGGCGCTCGACCTGGTCGGACATGCGTCCCAGCACCAGGGTGCTGAAGATCGCCACCAGGCCGATCAGGCCGATGCCCAGCGAGCTGGTGGTGGCGTCGAAACCATGATCCATCAGCATGGGCATGCCATGCGTGCCCAGCAGGTTCATGCTGAAGCCACAGGCGAACAGGCCCAGCGCCACCTGCCAGAACGGCAGCGTGCGCACGGCGTCGCCAACGCGCAGGTCGGGTGCCTTGGCGGCGGGCCGGGCGCCGGCTTTCCTTTCGACGATCTGGTGGGGCAGCAGGTCGGTGTGTTCGGGCGCCTGGTCGCGCATGACGAACAGCGCCACCGGCACGGTCAAGAGCGCGAACAGGACCGCGAAGGCCAGCAGGGTTTCCTGCCAGCCCACGGCGCCGATGGCGAAGGTGAGCGTGGGGGTCATCAGCGCAATGCCGGCCATGGAGCCGGTGGACAGGAAGAACAGCGCCATGCCGCGCTGGCGCGTGAACCAGCGGCTGATGACGGGGGTCAGCGCCACCGGGCTGGTGAAGGCCAGCCCGATCGACAGGGCCACGCCGAACGCCAGCAGGAATTCGATGGGGCCGCGCGCGAACACGGTCCAGATCGACGAGGCCACCACGATGGCGGTGCCGGTGAGCAGCACGAAGCGGGTGCCGCGGGTGCTGACCAGGTAGCCGGCCAGCGGCATGCCCAGGCCGTAGCACAGCATGCCGACCGCGACGATGCCCGACAGCAGGCTGCGCGAGAAACCCAGGCCGTCCGCCATGGGCAGGAAGAACGGCCCGATACCCATGCGCAGCCCCACCGTGAGCAGGGTCAGTACGGTGGCGGCGCCGACGATGTTCCAGCCGAAATACCAGCCGCCCGATGCTTGCTTGTCCACTTGCCTCTCTCCTTGTGTTCTTGTCGCGCCGGGGCGCTTCGGTACACGGGCATCGGAGATGCGAGGAGACGGAAGCCGACCGCCGGACGCGCCATATTACTCCTGGCTATATGCGGGTGGCGGGGCGGGCGCAAGATGTTGTCCGGTGAACGGTCGCCGGTGGTGTCCGGGCGCGCGCCGATCCGTGGCGCTGGAATCGCGGCACCCTGCCCGTGGCGCGACGCCGCAGTGCGGCCGGGCGCGTATATTGCTCGCACCTTTGAAATCCGAAGTCCGCCGTGAAATCCGAATCGATGTTTGCCTTGTCGCGCCAGGAAATCGCCCTGGTGCTGGTCACCATGCTGTGGGGAAGCACTTTCCTCGTTATCCATATCGCCATGCAGCATAGCGGACCGCTGTTCTTCGTGGGAGTGCGGTTCACCCTGGCGGGAGTCGTGTCGATGCTGCTGTTCCGCCGGCACATGGCACGGCTGACGCGGCGCGAAGCGGGCGCGGGCGTGGCGATCGGCTGCGCGCTGTTCCTCGGTTATTACCTGCAGACCCTCGGCCTGCGCACCATCACCAGCAGCCAGTCGGCCTTCATCACCGCGCTGTACGTGCCGATCGTGCCGCTGCTGCAATGGGCGGTGCTCAAGCGCCCGCCCGGACTGATGAGCTGGGTCGGGGTGGCGCTGGCGTTCACCGGGCTGGTGCTGCTGGCCGGTCCGGAGGCCGGCGCGCTGCATTTCAGCGCGGGCGAACTGGCCACGCTGGCGGGCGCGGCGGCGATTGCGGCCGAGATCATCCTGATCGGCCATTTCGCCAGCTCGGTGGACAGCCGCCGCGTCACGGCGGTGCAGCTGCTGACGGCCGGGCTGGTGTCGTTCGCGCTGATGCCGGCGCTGGGCGAGGCGGTGCCGGAATTTTCATGGCTGTGGGCCGGCGGGGCGATCGGACTTGGCCTGGCCAGCGCGGTGATCCAGCTGACGATGAATTGGGCGCAGAAGTCGGTGTCGCCCACGCGCGCCACGGTGATCTACGCCGGCGAGCCGGTGTGGGGCGGCATCGTCGGCCGGCTGGCCGGGGAGCGCCTGCCCGGCCTGGCGCTGGTGGGCGCGGCGTTGATCGTGGCGGGCGTGCTGGCCAGCGAGGTGAAATTCAAGCGCCGCGGCAAGCCGGCGCCGGGCAGGACCTGAACGGCGCGGCGCGGGCGGACAGCCGTCAGCCGCCCTGCTCCAGGAACGCCTGCAACGCCGGCACGGTGTTCAGCACATGCTGGCGCATTGCGGCTTCGCAGCGATCGGGGTCGCCGGTGAGCAGCGCGTCTATCAGCTCCTGGTGCGATTCGCGCACCCGCAACACGCGGCCGGGCTGGGCGGCCCACAGGCGCATGTAGGGCTCGACCACCGAGTGCAGTTCGGAGATCTGCCGCAACAGGCGCGGCTGCTGGCAGAAACTACAGAGGTATTCGTGGAAGTCGCGGTGGGCGCTGGTCCAGTCCAGGTAGTCGCCCAGGCCCTGCTCCAACTGGTCGAGCATGCCGGACAGGCGGCGGACGTGCTCGGCGCTCATGTGGCGCACGGCATTGCGCACGGCCAGCCCTTCGAGCACGGAGCGCATTTCGAAGACTTCGCGCATTTCCTGCTGGTTCAGGCCGCGCACCACGGCGCCGCGGTTGGCGCGGATCTCGACCAGGCCTTCGGACGCCAGGCGGCGCAGCGCGCCGCGCACCGGCATGCGGCTGGTGCCGATTTCGCTGGCGATGACCTCGGGCACCAGGCGGTGGCCGGGCGGATAGTTGCCCAGCCGGATTTCGCGCTGCAGGTGCAGGTAGGCCTCTTCTTCGGCGCTGACGGCTGTCTTCTGATACTGCAGCATCCTCGTCCCCGGGTTTTCAAAGCCGCCATGATAGATAAACGCAAAAATAACACAAATTGGATCCAGTAATCCATGGATGCAAATACCTATGTTCGGATCGCCATGGCTCGCGTCAAATCCGTGACTGGCGCGCCGGCCGTGCGCGCCCGCCGGGGACCGCAACGGGCGACAGACCCGCCTGGCGCTCACCGATACAACGCATTCAAGGGGAATCCATGCCTTTCCGTCTCATCCGCGCCCTGGCGGGCGCCGCCGCGCTGGCCTTCGCCGCCCAGGCCGGCGCCCAGGCCACCGACTGGCCGCAGCATCCGGTGCGCATCGTGGTGCCGTTCCAGGCCGGCTCGGCCACCGACCTGATTTCGCGCCAGCTGGGCGCGGCGCTGTCGACCGAACTGGGCCAGCCTTTCGTGGTGGAGGCCCGCCCGGGCGCCGCCGCCGCGATCGGCAGCGCCTCGGTGGCGCGCTCGGCGGCCGACGGCTACACACTGCTGATGGGCGGCCCGGCCGCCATCGTCACCAACCGCTTCCTGCAGAAGCGCCTGGCCTACGATCCGGACAAGTTCGAGCTGGTGTCGATGGTGGCCTACACGCCCAACATCCTGCTGGCCAATCCGCAGCAGCCGTTCAAGACCCTGCCCGAGATGATCGCGTATGCCCGCGCCAATCCGGGCAAGTTGACCTACGCCTCGTTCGGCACCGGCACCACCTCGCACATGGCGGGGGAAATGCTCAAGTCGGTGGCCGGCATCGACATCCTGCACGTGCCCTACAAGGGCGCCGGCGAAGCCATTCCGGCGCTGCTGAGCGGCCAGGTCTCGATGTACTTCGACACCATCATGACCGGCCTGCCGCAGGTCAAGAGCGGCGCGCTGCTGGCGCTGGGCATGTCCAATTCGCAGCGCTCGTCGCTGGCGCCGGACATCCCGACCATCGCCGAGCAGGGCTACGCCGGCTACGACATCGCGCCGTGGTACGGGCTGGTGGCGCCGGAAGGCACGCCCGCGCCGATCCTGGACAAGCTCAACCGCGCCGTCAACAAGGTGCTTGCGGATCCCGCGTTGCGCGGTAAGCTGGCCGAAGCCGGCGCCGAGCCGCGTGGCGGCAGCCGCGAGGAATTCGCCGCCTTCATCAAGGCCGAGATCCCGCGCACCAAGCAGTTGATCGACCAGGCCGGCATCACCCCGCAGTAATTTCCCACAGAGTCTCCACGCCATCATGTCCTCCCCCTTCGATTGGTCTTTTCCGTACGCTTCCCGAAAAATGCCGGTGCTGGCCGCCAACGCGGTGGCAACCAGCCAGCCGCTGGCGGCCCAGGCCGGGCTGCGCATGCTGCTGGCGGGCGGCAATGCCGTGGACAGCGCCATCGCCACCGCCATCGCGCTGACCGTGGTCGAACCCGTGATGAACGGCATTGGCGGCGACATGTTCGCGCTGGTGTGGCACGAAGGGCGGTTGCATGGCCTGAACTCCAGCGGCTGCGCGCCGGCGGCATGGACGCCGGAGTATTTCGCCGGCCGCGACGCCATGCCTGGCACCGGCTGGGGCACGGTGACCGTGCCCGGCCAGGTGGCGGGCTGGAAGGCGCTGTCCGAACGCTTCGGCAAGCTGCCCTTCGCCAAGCTGTTCGAACCGGCAATCGCCTATGCCGAGGAAGGCTTCGCGGTCAGCCCGACGATTGCGCGCCAATGGGCCACGCAGGCGCCCAAGCTGGCGCAGGAACCGGGCTTTGCCGAGGCGTTCCTGCCGCAAGGCCGGGCGCCGCGGGCGGGCGAATGGTGGCGCTTTCCGGCGCAGGCGCGCACCTTGCGCGACATCGCCGAAAGCGGGGGCGACAGCTTCTACCGCGGCGCGCTGGCCGGCAGGATCGTCGACTTCGCGGCGCGCACCGGCGGCGCCCTGGGCGCGGCCGACCTGGCCGAACACCGCCCCGAGTGGGTGACGCCGATCTCGCAGTCGTTCCGCGGCTACGAACTGCATGAAATCCCGCCCAACGGCCAGGGCATCTCGGCGCTGATGGCGCTGGGCATGCTGGAGCAGTTCGACCTGGAAGCGATGGGCCGCGACAGCGCCGATTACTACCACGTCAGCATCGAGGCCATGAAGCTGGCTTTTGCCGACCTGCATCACCACGTGGCCGATCCGCGCCACATGCGCACCGACGCCCGCGCCCTGCTCGATCGCGCCTACCTGGCCGAGCGCGCGCGCCTGATCTCGATGGACCGCGCCGCCGTGCCAGTGGCCGGCACGCCCGCCAGCGGCGGCACGGTCTACCTGACCGCCGCCGACGCGGGCGGCACCATGGTGTCGTTCATCCAATCCAACTACCACGGCTTCGGTTCCGGAGTGGTGGTGCCGGACACCGGCATCAGCCTGCACAACCGCGGCCTGAACTTCGTGCTGACGCCGGGCCACGCCAACCAGGTGGCGCCGCGCAAGAAGCCCATGCACACCATCATCCCGGCCTTCGTCACCCGCGGCGGCGAGCCGGTGATGTCGTTCGGCGTGATGGGCGGGTCGATGCAGGCGCAAGGCCATCTGCAGATGGTGACGCGCCTGGCGGCCTTCGGCCAGAACCCGCAGGCCATGAGCGATGCGCCGCGTTTCCGGGTCGAGAAGGGGCCGGTGGTGAACGTCGAAGCGCACCTGCCCGCCGACGTGGTCGAGGCGCTGCGCCAGCGCGGCCACAACGTGGCGGTGGCGCCCGCCGACAGCCTGGAATTCGGCTCGGCGCAACTGATCTGCCGGCTGCCGCAGGGCGGCTACGTGGCTGCGTCCGATTCGCGCCGCGACGGCCAGGCGGTCGGCTTCTAGGGCTGGCGGGCACGGCGGCGGAACACGCCGCCGGAAAGGGGCTTGATCGGTCATATGGACGACGCGGGGCGCGGCGATACTGCGGCGCAGACTCACCAAGGCCCCTATGAACCGCATCCTGTCCGCCGCGGCGCTGGCCGCCGCCCTGGCGACCTCGCTCACCGCCCCGTCCCGCGCGCTGGCCGCGCTGCCCATGGCCGTGGACGGCCAGCCCCTGCCCTCGCTGGCGCCCATGCTCGAACGCGTGACGCCAGCGGTGGTCAACATTTCCGCCCAGGGCGATGGCGCGCCGGCGTCGGCCTTCGGCCAGGCCGGTGGCGGCGGGCGCCAGAGCATCGGCTCGGGCGTGATCGTCGACGCGGCCCAGGGCAATATCCTGACCAATCACCACGTGGTGCGCGGCGCCACGTCCATCCGCGTGTCGTTGCAGGACGGCCGCAGCTTCACCGCCACCGTGGTCGGCAGCGATCCGGACACCGACCTGGCGGTGCTGCGCATTCCGCCCGACAAGCTGCAGGCCCTGACGCTGTCCGACTCGAGCGACCTGCGGGTGGGCGATTTCGTGGTCGCCATCGGCGATCCCTACGGCCTGGGCCAGTCGGCCTCGTCCGGCATCGTATCGGCGCTGGAACGCTCCAGCCTGCGCGCGGCCGGCTACCAGAACTTCATCCAGACCGACGCCTCCATCAACCCGGGCAACTCGGGCGGCGCGCTGGTCAACCTGAACGGCGAACTGGTCGGCATCAATACCATGATCTACACGCCATCGGGCGGCAATGTCGGCATCGGCTTCGCGATTCCGTCGAACCTGGCGGGCGAGGTCATGCGCCAGTTGCTGCAGCACGGCCAGGTGCAGCGCGGCGGCCTGGGGCTGGACACCATCGACATCACGCCGCGCAACGCGCGCCAATTGGGCATGGCGCCCAACGCCACCGGCGTGGTGGTGGCGCGGGTGGCGGACGGTTCACCGGCGCAACAGGCCGGCGTGCAGGCGCGCGACCTGGTCGTGGCGCTGGACGGCAAGCCGATCGGCACCAGCGCCCAGCTGCGCAATGCCGAGGGCCTGCTGCCGGTGGGCAAGCAGGTGCGGCTGACGCTGTCGCGCGGCGGCCAGCGCTCGGAGGTGACGCTGCGCATCGAGCCGGAGCGCAACGAGCGGCTGCACGGCGGTTCGCTGGATGCGCGCCTGAATGGCGTGGAGTTCACCGAGATCGGCCGCGCGCAGCGCCTGAAGGGCAACGATGGCGTGGCGGTCAGCGCCACTTATCCCGAGCGCGGGCCGGTGGCGGCGCGGATGCAGCGCGGCGACATCGTCATCGGCGTCAACCAGCGCCCGGTGAGCCGGCTGGCCGACCTGCGCGGCCTGCTGAGCGGCGCGGCGCCGGGGCAACCGCTGCTGCTGACGCTGGTGCGCGGACAGGCGATGTACACGCTGCAGGTCAACTAGGCTAGGGCCTGCTCGCATCACGAGGCCCCCCCGGGATCGGCGCGGGGCATGAGCAGTGCGGAAGCAGCGGGCCGCCCCGCCCGCGCGGCCGCGAGACGGGCGATAATGCCCAGCTTCCCGCCCCGCGACCACCATTCATGCCCGCCTCCTACGCCTCCCTCGCCCTCTGGGGTATTTCCGCCCTGGCGATCGTCGGCATCCTGCTGCGCCCCTGGAAGTTGCCCGAATACGTCTGGGCCGGCGGCGCCGCCCTGCTACTGACGGCGACCGGGCTGATCCCCTGGCAGGCAGCGCTGGGCGCGGTCGGCAAGGGGCTGGACGTCTACCTGTTCCTGATCGGCATGATGGTGCTGGCCGAGCTGGCGCGCCAGCAGGGGCTGTTCGACTGGCTGGCGATGGTGGCGGCGCGCCATGCGCGCGGGTCGGCGCGGCGGCTGTTCGACCTGGTGTTCCTGGTGGGCATCCTGGTCACCGTATTCCTGTCGAACGACGCCACCGCCGTGGTGCTGACGCCGGCGGTGTACGCCGCGGCGCGGGCCGCCGGCGCGCGGCCGCTGCCGTATCTGTTCATCTGCGCCTTCATCGCCAACGCCGCCAGCTTCGTGCTGCCGATCTCCAATCCCGCCAACCTGGTGGTGTACGGCAGCCAGATGCCGCCGCTGCTGGACTGGCTGCAACGCTTCACGCTGCCGTCGCTGGCGGCCATCGGCCTGACCTACCTGGCGCTGCGCTACAGCCAGCGCGAGGCGCTGCGCCAGCCATTGCGGGCGGACATCGTGCCGCAGCCGCTGGACAGCGGCGCGCGCCTGACCGGCATCGGCATCCTGCTGACCGCGCTGGTGCTGATGGCGGCCTCGGCATTGCATGCCGACCTGGGGTTGCCCACCTTCATTGCCGGCCTGGCCACCGCCGGTTTCATCCACCTGCGGCAGCGGCTCAATCCCCTGCCGGTGCTGCGCCACGTGGCCTGGGGCGTACTGCCGATGGTGGCCGGCCTGTTCGTGCTGGTCGAGGGCCTGGCGCTCAGCGGCGCCATCGACGCCCTGGCGCGGGCGCTGCTGCGGCTGGCGAGCGACTCGGCCGGCGGCGCGCTGTGGGGCGCCGGCATCGTCGCGGCGCTGGCCAGCAACGTCATCAATAACCTGCCGGCCGGACTGATCGCCGGGTCGGTCGGCCAGATCGCCGACCTGCCGGCGCAGACCGCCGGCGCCTTGCTGATCGGCGTGGACCTGGGCCCCAACCTGTCGATCACCGGTTCGCTGGCGACGCTGCTGTGGCTGATCGCGGTGCGGCGCGAGGGCCAGCACGTGGGCGCGCTGCGCTTCCTGAAACTGGGCGCCTGGGTGATGCCGCCGGCGCTGCTGGGCGCGCTGCTGATGCTGGCGCTGGCCGGCGGCTGAACCGCCGCGGGGCCGGCACAGGACGCGCCAGCGAGCCATCGCACGCGTCTCAATGGCGCCCGCAACGGCATTCGCGACGACGGCCCGGTGCGCGGGACTCAGGACTGGGGCTGGGCCAGCAGGCGCTGGATCTCGGCCTCGGTCTCGGCGTAGCGCCCCTCGCCAAAATGGCGATAGACGATGTTGCCCCCCTTGTCGATCAGGTAGAACGCCGGCCAGTACTGATTGCGGTAGGCGTCCCAGGTCTTGTAGTCGTTGTCCTGCGCCACCGGGTATTCGATGCCGAAGCGCTTGATGGCGTCCGCCACATTCTTCGTTGTGCGCTCGAAAGGGAATTCCGGCGTGTGCACGCCCACCACCACCAGGCCCTGGTCCTTGTACTTCTGGTGCCACTGCTTCACGTACGGCAGCGTGTTGATGCAGTTGATGCAGGTGTAGGTCCAGAAATCCACCAGCACCACCTTGCCTCGCAGGCTGGCCAGGGTGCGCGGCTCGCTGTTGAGCCAGGTCTGGATGCCGGTGAATTCCGGCGCGGGAACCGGCGCCGGGGCGGCGGCATGCGCCGCGGTCCCCAGCAACAGGCCGGCCACGGCGAGCTTGACGGAAACGAGGGCCCGGCGGGCGGAAAAGCGGATGGACGGCATGGTGCGCTCCTTCAGGTCACGGAAAATGGGGTTGCGAAAAAGCAGGTCGCGGAAAAGCGGACAGAAAAAAACAGGTCACGAGAACAGGCGGCTGATCCAGGCATAGGCCAGCACGTCGTACTGGAAATGGATGGCGATGGCCGACGCCACCAGCAACACGCCGAAGGCGCGCTGCAGGCGCACGGCGTGGCGGGCGATGGCGCCGACGCGGCGGGCCGCGAAGCCGCCGCCGTAGGCAATGGCCAACATCGGGATGCCGGCGCCCAGCCCGTAGACCAGCAGCAGCAGGCTGGAATGGGCCAGGTCCTGGGCGCGCGCCGCCAGGATCAGGATCGATGCCAGCACCGGCCCGGCGCAGGGCGTCCAGACCGCGCCCAGCGACATGCCCAGCAGGAAGCCGCCGGCATTGCCCGAACCGCCCCGGGCGCCCAGGCCGATCACACCCTGCAGCGGGCCGCTCAGCCGCGCCGCCAGCCAGTCGTACGGCCGCGGCCAGATGCGCGCCAGGCCGAACAGCGCCAGCGCCGCCACGGACACCGAGCGCACCGCCTCATGGGCCGATTCCACCGCGCCCGACAGCAGGCTGAGCGCGATACCCAGCCCGGAGAACGCCAGCACGAAGCCCAGCACGATGCACAGCGGCCGCAGGCGCCCGGCGCGCTCGACCGCGCTGCCCAGCAGGATCGGCAGCAGCGGCAATACGCAGGGCGAGGCTACCGTCAGCATGCCGGCGGCCAGGGCGAGCGGGGTGTCGATGAGGGTGGTCATGGCGGGCGGTCCGTTTCAGTCTCGATGACCGCATTGGACGCGCGGCGGGTATCCGCCCTGTGCCGGAAAACGGGGTTTTTGCGCGGCTTTTGTATCGTGTCCGGCCGCGCATACACTACGACACACTTCGCGCCGCGGGCGGCGCTATAACCTGCCGGACACCCCTTGCCGGAGCCCGACCATGAAGCACCCCGCCCCCCTGCCACGTCCCCGCCCCACCCTGCGCCGGCTGCTGGCCGTGCTGGCGCTGCTGGCCGGCGGCCTGGGCGCCGAAGCCGTCCAGGCCGGCCCATGCCAGCTGATCGTCAACAGCCAGGACCGCCGCCGCACCCCGCCCGCTGAGTAGAATGCGCCATGGACAATCCAGACCACATCCTGATCGTCGACGACGACCGCGAGATCCGCGAGCTGGCCGGCAACTTCCTCAAGAAGAACGGCCTGAACGTCACGCTGGCGGCCGATGGCCGGCAGATGCGCAACCTGCTCGAAACGCTGACCGTCGACCTGATCGTGCTGGACATCATGATGCCCGGCGACGACGGCCTGGTGCTGTGCCGCGAGCTGCGCGCCGGCAAGCACCGCCGCACCCCGATCCTGCTGCTGACCGCGCGCGACGAGGACATGGATCGCGTGCTGGGGCTGGAGATGGGCGCCGACGACTACCTGGTCAAGCCCTTCGTGGCGCGCGAACTGCTGGCGCGGATCAAGGCGATCCTGCGCCGCACCCGCATGCTGCCGCCCAACTTCCAGGTCACCGAGCCCGGCCGCGCCGTGCGGTTCGGCGCCTGGACGCTGGACACCACCGCGCGCCACCTGCTGGATGCCGAAGGCACGATCGTGTCGCTGAGCGGCGCCGAATACCGATTGCTGCGGGTCTTCCTGGATCATCCGCAGCGGGTGCTGAACCGCGACCAGCTGCTGAACCTGACGCAGGGGCGCGACGCCGATTTCTTCGGCCGCTCGATCGACCTGCTGGTCAGCCGCCTGCGCCAGCGGCTGCGCGAGGACGCGCGCGAGCCGATGTATATCAAGACGGTGCGCAGCGAAGGCTATGTATTCGCCGCGCAGGTCGACGTGTCCGAGGCCACGTAGATGGCCGCCCGGGTCCCGGCCTGGCGCCGCTGGCCGCGCACCCTGGCGAGCCGGCTGTTCCTGGTCTTCCTGGTGGGCCTGGTGCTGGCCCACGGATTGTCGTTTGGACTGCAGTTCTACGAGCGCTACCAGTCGGCCAGGAGCGTCATGCTCGACAACCTGGAACGCGACGTGGTGGTCGCGCTGGCGATCCTGAACCGCCTGCCGGCCGACGAGCGCGCCGCCTGGCTGCCGCGACTGAGCGCCAGCAACCGCCAGTACCTGCTGGGACCCGGCGATTTCGACCGGCCGTTGCAGACGCCGGCCGCCGAGGCGGTGCGCGACTCGATCCAGGCGGCGCTGGGCAATGCCTATCCGCTGGCCTTCGGCACGGTCGGCGACGACCCCAAGCACATCCAGGCGCGCGCCACGCTGGCCGACGGCCAAGCGGTCACGCTCGACATCCACATGAGCGTGATGCCGCTGGCGATGTGGCTGCCGGTGGTGCTGCTGGCGCAGCTGGCGCTGCTGATCCTGTGCGCGTGGCTGGCGGTGCGGCTGGCGATCCGGCCGCTGACGCAGCTGGCCGGCGCGGCCGATGCGATGAGCCCCGACCGCCGCAGCCCGCGGCTGGCCGAGGACGGGCCGGCCGAAGTGGCGCAGGCCTCGGCGGCATTCAATGCCATGCAGGACCGCATCGCCGCGCACCTGGCCGAGCGCATGCAGATCCTGGGCGCGATTTCGCACGACCTGCAGACGCCGATCACGCGCATGAAGCTGCGTTCGGAATTCATGGACGATTCGGCCGACCGCGACAAGCTGGCGCACGACCTGCAGGAAGTCGAGCAGCTGGTGCGCGACGGCCTGGCCTACGCGCGCAGCGCGGGCGCCGCCACCGAGCCGCCCGCGCGCATCGACCTGGACGCGTTCCTGGACAGCCTGGTGTGCGACTACACCGACATCGGCAAGCCGGTGACGCTGCAAGGCCACTGCCCTGGCCCATGGCAGACCCGGCCGCGCGCCTTGCGCCGGATCCTGGGCAACCTGATCGACAACGCGCTGAAATTCGGCGGCGCGGCAGAAGTCCTGATCGGCCCGGCCGAGGACGGCCACGGTGTATCGATTCGCGTGCTGGACCGCGGCCCCGGCATTCCCGAGCAGGAATTGCAGGCGGTGCTGCAACCGTTCTACCGGCTCGAAGGCTCGCGCAACCGCGACAGCGGCGGCACGGGCCTGGGGCTGGCGATCGCGCGGCAACTGGCCGACGTGATCGACGGCGAATTGCGGCTGCGCAATCGCGAGGGCGGCGGGCTGGAGGCGCAGGTGCTGCTGCGGCCCGGCGCCTGAGCGCGGCGAGGTAGCGCGCGCTTCGATTTTCCAGATGAAAAACGCCCCGCGATGTCGCCATCGCGGGGCGTTGCTTCTGAAACTACGGACTCAGAGAATCGCCAATTCCACGTCGATATTGCCGCGGATCGCGCCCGAGTAGGGGCAGGTCTGGTGCGCGGTGTCGACCAGTTGGCGCCGCTGCTCGTCCGACAGTCCCGGCAGCGAAATGCCCAGCCTGACCGCCAGCGCGTAGCGCGCGCCGCCGTCGGTCTTGCCCAGCGACACCTCGGCATCGACCGCCACATCGCGCGGCACGGCGATGCCGAGCTTGGCGCCGGCCAGTTGCATGGCGCCGATGAAGCAGGCGGAATAGCCGATGCCGAACAGTTGCTCAGGGTTGGTGCCGGGCCGGCCCGAGCCCGGCGGGCTGAGCGGCAGCAGCAGCGCGCCGTCATCGCTGCGGCCGGCGCCTTCGCGGCCGCCGGTGGTGTGGGTGTGAGCGGTGTACAGCACGGTTTCCAGCGCTTGGGACATGATGGCTCCTGGTATCGGAATTGAGGAACCCGCATTGCACCAAGGCGCTGTATCCCGCCTGTGTCGCAAGACCGCCGCTTTTGCGTCGTACTGTATCCCGCGTCCGTGCCGGCGGCGGCGCGCGCCTCAGGCCGGCGCGGCAGGCGCGGCGGCGTCGTCCGGCGCCAACAGCGTGAACGCGTCCGGCCCCGCCCGCCGCGCCATGGCGTCGAGAATGCGCTGGACCAGTTCGGGCACCAGCGGGTGCGGCGGCTGGCCGGCCAGCGTGGCCATGCCCACGCAGTAGTCGATGCGCGGCCGGAACGGCCGGCAGA
The DNA here is from genome assembly GCF_054188005.1 of Achromobacter sp. KK8. Lineage (NCBI taxonomy): Bacteria > Pseudomonadati > Pseudomonadota > Betaproteobacteria > Burkholderiales > Alcaligenaceae > Achromobacter > Achromobacter sp. KK8. The sequence continues at coordinate 6,296,173 of NZ_CM135178.1, forward strand.
CGATGCCCATGTCCTGGCACAGGCGCGCGAACAGGCCGTTGACGATCGACACGCCGATGCCCTGCGCCGCCAGCCGGCAGGCCATTTCCACCGAATGCACCTCGGCCTTGATCTGCGGCATCATGCGGCCCTGCCGGAAGGCCTGGTCGATCTGCAGGCGCAGCGAACGCTGCCGGCCCAGCAGCACCAGGTCGACGCCGATCAGGTCGGCCGGGCCGATCTCGTCCAGCGCCTGCAACGGATGGCCCGGCGGCATGATGCAGACCGCCTCGGCCGCCAGCCGCCGCAACATGGCCAGGCCCGAATTCATCGGCGGCGAGCGCACCAGCGCCAGGTCGGCCTCGCGCCCCAGCACCGCCACTTCGCTGGTTTCGTAGGTGCCCACCAGCACTTCCAGCGCGACGTCGGGATGGTCGGACAGGAACGATTCGACCACGGCGGGCATGACCGACTGCGCCACCGTGCTGGGCAGCTGCACGCGGATCAGCGTGCGCCGCTGCCCGCCCAGCCGCAACTGGTTGACGTGGCGCTGCAGCGACTCGGCGTCCGAGATCATGTTCTGCACGTCGGGCAGCAGCGATTCGGCCTCGGCGGTGGGATGCAACCGGCCCTTGCGACGCACGAACAGCGGCACGCCCAGGTCGGTCTCGAACTGGCTCAGCAGGCGGCTGACGGCCGGCTGCGACGAACCCAGCCGCTGCGCGGCTTCGATGGTCGAGCCGGTGGTCATGAAGGCGAGGAAAGCCTCGAGCTGCTTGAAATTCATCCTGTCCCGCGGGGTCCGCAATATCGGCGCCGCGCGGCACGGCACGCGCGAGGCCTAGGGTTAACACCAAATTTCTCGTCATTCACATAGCCATATGCCGCCTTCGCATACGGTTGCCAGTCGGGCGCGATGGATCGAACATTCCGCCCATCCGGATTCTCGCCATTCATGAATCCGCAATCAATACGCGATATCGCCGATATCTTCCGGCAAGGAGCCCCCAGATGCGCGCCGTTCCGTTCCCCGCTTCCTGTCGCCGCGAGGCGCCATGACCGCGTTCATTATCCGCCGGCTGTGCCAGAGCCTGGTGATCCTGGCGCTGACCTCGCTGATCGTGTTCGCCGGCGTCTACGCCATCGGCGACCCGATCGAGATCCTGGTGCCAGCCGACGCCACGCAGGCCGAGATCGCGCAGGCGGTGCAGTCGCTGGGCCTGGACCTGCCGCTGTACCAGCAGTACCTGAAGTTCGTCGGCAACGCGCTGCACGGCGACCTGGGCGCCTCGTTCGTCTTCAACCAGCCCGCCATCCAGCTGATCCTGCAACGCCTGCCGGCCACGCTGGAATTGGCCTGCGTGGCGCTGCTGCTGGCGCTGGCCATCGGCCTGCCGCTGGGCCTGGTGGCCGGCCTGAAGCCGGATTCGGCGCTGGATCGCGGCATCATGACCGGCTCGATCCTGGGCTTCAGCCTGCCGAACTTCTGGCAGGGCATCATGCTGGTGCTGATCTTCTCGGTGACGCTGGGCTGGCTGCCGTCGACCGGGCGCGGCCCCACCGGCGAGATCCTCGGCATCCACACCAGCCTGGCGTCGTGGGACGGCATCCGCCACCTGATCCTGCCGGCGCTGAACCTGGCGCTGTTCAAGATCGCGCTGATCGTGCGCCTGACCCGCAGCGGCGTGCGCGAGACGATGCCGCTGGACTACGTGAAGTTCGCCCGCGCCAAGGGCCTGCGCGAATCGCGCGTGATCTACATGCACGTGCTCAAGAACATCCTGATCCCGATTGTCACCGTGGTGGGCATGGAGTTCGGCTCGCTGATCGCCTTCGCCACCGTCACCGAAACCATCTTCGCCTGGCCCGGCGTGGGCAAGCTGATCATCGACAGCATCATGAAGTTGGACCGCCCGGTGGTGGTTGCCTACCTGCTGATCGTTGTCACCATGTTCATCGTGCTCAACCTGCTGGTGGACATCATCTATTCCGTGCTGGATCCCCGTGTCCGCGTGGGAGCCTCCGAATGACATTGCTTGCGAAAAAATGGCTGCCCGGCCGCGACACCACTTTCGGCCAGGCGCTGCACGGCGTGCTGGACAGCCGCCCCGCGACGCTGGCCGCGATCATCTTCCTGCTGCTGGTGCTGGCCGTGCTGCTGGCGCCGTGGATCGCGCCGCAGAACCCATATGACCTGGCCGCCATCACCATCCTGGACGGCCGCATGCCGCCGGGCAGCCAGGGCATCTATGGCGACATCTACTGGGCCGGCACCGACGCCCAGGGCCGCGACATGCTGTCGGCCATGATGTATGGCCTGCGCACCAGCCTTTCCGTGGGCGTGCTGAGCGGACTGTTCGCCATGGCCGTGGGCACCGTGCTGGGCCTGACGGCGGCGTATTTCGGCGGCCGCATCGATGCGCTGATCATGCGCCTGGTGGACCTGATGCTGGGTTTCCCGACCATCCTGGTGGCGCTGATGATGCTGGCCATCCTGGGCCAGGGCGTGGACAAGGTGATCCTGGCGCTGGTGGTGGTGCAGTGGGCCTACTTCGCCCGCGCGGTGCGCGCCACCGCCGTGGTCGAGCGGCGCAAGGAATACATGGAAGCCGCCCTGTGCCTGGGGCTGAGCCACCGGCGCGCGCTGTTCAGCCAGTTGCTGCCGAACTGCATCCCGCCGGTCATCGTCATCGCCATGATCCAGACCGCCAACGCCATCGCCGCCGAGGCCACGCTCAGCTTCCTGGGCATCGGCCTGCCGGTCACCGAGCCGTCGCTGGGTCTGTTGATCGCCAACGGCTACCAGCAGATGCTGGCCGGCCTGTACTGGATCAGCGTGTTTCCCGGCCTGCTGCTGCTGACCGTGGTCTTCACCATGAACATCGTGGGCGACCGCGTCCGCGAGGCGCTCAACCCGCGCCTGCAGAAATAGGAAGCGCCATGCAATCGGCAACCCCCACCCTATCCGTGCGCAACCTGCGCACCTGGTTCCACACCCGCGCCGGCCTGGTGCGGGCGGTGGACGACGTCAGCTTCGACGTCCATCCCGGCGAGATCCTGGGCCTGGTCGGCGAGTCCGGCTCGGGCAAGTCCATCACCGGCTTTTCCATCCTGGGCCTGATCGATCCGCCCGGGCGCATCGACGGCGGCCAGATCCTGTTCAAGGGCACCGACCTGGCGACGCTGTCGCGCGAAGAACTGCGCCAGCTGCGCGGCAACCGCATCGCCATGGTGTTCCAGGATCCGATGATGACGCTGAACCCGGTGTTTCGCATCGAGACCCAGATGGTCGAGACGGTGCTGAGCCACGAGCGCTGCAGCCGCAAGGCCGCCTGGGACCGCGCCCGCGACACGCTGGCGGCGGTCGGCATCCCGTCGCCGGCCGAGCGCCTGAAGGCCTATCCGCACCAGCTGTCGGGCGGCATGCGCCAGCGCGTGGCGATCGCCATCGCCATGCTGCACAAGCCCGACCTGATCATCGCCGACGAGCCGACCACGGCGCTGGACGTCACCATCCAGGCGCAGATCCTGGCCGAGATGCAGAAGCTGTGCGCCGAGACCGGCACCGCCATGGTGTGGGTCAGCCACGACCTGGCGGTGGTGGCGGGCCTGGCCGACCGCGTCTGTGTGATGTACGCCGGCCGCGTGGTCGAGTCCGGCGGCACCGACGACATCCTCGATCGTCCGCGCCATCCCTACACCATCGGCCTGATCGGCTCGGTGCCCAGCAACGAGCACACCGGCGACCGCCTGTACCAGATCCCCGGCATGGCGCCGTCGCCGCTGGCGCTGCCGGCCGGCTGCGCCTTCAACCCGCGCTGCGGCCATGCGACCGAGCGCTGCCGCGCCGAACAGCCGCCGCTGGAGGCCGCGGGCGGCCGCGGCCTGCGCTGTTTCCATCCCCAGACAGGAGCCCTTTCGTGAGCCCGACGATCCTGATGCAGGCCAACCAGGTGTCGCGCCTGTTCGTGAAGCGGCCCGACTACGCCGAACGCCTGGCCGGCCTGCTGGGCGCCAAGGTCGCCTCGCACACCGTGCACGCGGTCGACCGCGTCGACCTGACCATCCACCAGGGCGAAGTGGTCGGCCTGGTGGGCGAATCCGGCTGCGGCAAGTCGACGCTGGGCCGGGTGCTGGCGGGCATCCTGCCGGCCACCACGGGCAGCATCCAGACGCCGGCCGGCGAACTGTCCGCCCTGACCGGCCGCGCCGCGCACGCGCAGCGCATGGCCACGCAGATGATCTTCCAGGACCCGATGTCCTCGCTCAATCCGCGCAAGCGGGTGCGCGACATCATCGGCGAGGCGCCGCTGGCCAACGGCATCATCGCGCGCCGCGACTACGACGACTACGTGGTGCAGGTGATGCGGCGCGTGGGGCTGGACCCGGACTACCGCAACCGCTTTTCGCACCAGTTCTCGGGCGGCCAGCGCCAGCGCGTGGGCATCGGCCGGGCGCTGGCGGTCAAGCCGGGCTTCCTGATCTGCGACGAGTCGATCGCGGCGCTGGACGTGTCGATCCAGGCGCAGATCCTGAACCTCTTCATGGACCTGCGGCAGGACCTGGGCCTGACCTATCTCTTCATCAGCCACGACCTGGGGGTGGTGCGGCGCATCAGCGACCGCACCGTCATCATGTACCTGGGCCGCGTGGTCGAGTCGGGCCCCACCGCCGAGGTGTTCGCCGCGCCGCGCCATCCCTACACCCAGGCCCTGCTGGAGGAAGTGCCGCGGCTGTCGAACCGCAAGCGGCGTTTTCACGCCATCAAGGGCGAAATCCCGTCGCCGCTGAATCCGCCGCCCGGCTGCCATTTCCATCCGCGCTGCCCGCAGGCCATGGCGCGATGCAAGACCGAACAACCGCTGCTGCGCGTCACGGCCGACGGCCACCAGGCCGCCTGTCACCTGCTCGACGGCGCCGGCGCCGCGCGCCCACAAGGAACCTCCGCCGCATGAATCCCCTGCTTACCCCGATCCGCCGCGGCGCCGCGGCGCTGGCCCTGCTGGCGCTGCTGGCCGGCGCCGCGCCCGCCGTGGCGCGGCCGCTGCTGACCATCGGCCATTCCAGCGAACCGTCGTCGATGGACCCGCTGTTCTCGCGCACCGGCAACAACCAGGCCGCGGCCGAGAACATCTTCGAACGGTTGGTCTCCACCGACGAGAACATGCAGATGCGTCCGGGCCTGGCCCTGTCGTGGCGGGTGCTGGCGCCCGACACCTGGGAGATCAGGCTGCGGCCCGGCGTGCGCTTCCATGACGGCACGCCGTTCAGCGCCGACGACGTGGTGTTCTCGCTGGAACGCGCGCCCAGGGTGCCCAACAGCCCGGCGCCCTTCAGCGGCGCGGTGCGCTCCATCGCCGCGGTCGAGGTGATCGACCCGCTGACCCTGCGCATCCGCACCAAGGCGCCCACGCCGGACTTCATGGAGCAGATCGGGCTGGTCTACATGCTGTCGCGCCACGCCGCGCAAGGCAAGCGCTCGGAAGACTTCAACAGCGGCGTGGCGGCCATCGGCACCGGCCCCTACAGGTTCGTGCGCTGGCAGCCGGGCGACAGCCTGGAGCTGGCGCGCAACGAGACCTACTGGGGCGCGCGGCCGGACTTCGACCGCGTGGTGATCCGCTACATCGCCAACGACGCGGCGCGCATCTCGGCGCTGCTGTCGGGCACGGTCGACCTGATCGACAGCGTGCCGCCGACGGATGCCAGGACGCTCGAGGGCAAGGCCGGCTACACGCTCTATCGCTCGCCGTCGGCGCGCCTGATCTACCTGGCGCTGGACTCGGCGCGCGACGCCAGCCCGTTCATCACCGACGCGCAGGGCAAGCCGATGACAGTCAATCCACTCAAGGACGCGCGGGTGCGCCAGGCGATCTCGAAGATGTTCATGCGCGGCCCGATCACCGAACGCCTGCTCAGCGGCGCCGGCGTGCCGGCCGGGCAGATGGTGCCCGAGGGCCTGGGCGGCCACAGCCCCAACCTGCCCGCGCCCGCCTACGACCTGGAAGGCGCGCGCGCCCTGCTGGCCCAGGCCGGCTATCCGCAAGGCTTCGGCCTGACGCTGCACTCATCCAACGACCGCTTCGCCGGCGACAGCGACCTGGCCCAGGCGCTGGCGCAGATGATGGCGCGCGCCGGCCTGCGCATCAACGGCGTGGTGACCCAGCCCTACAACGTCTATGCCGGCGCCAGCGGCAAGCAGCAGTACAGCGCCTTCATCTTCTCGTACGGCAACAGCACCGGCGATTCGTCGAACGGCCTGACCAACGTGCTGGCCACCTACGACAAGGCCGCCGGCACCGGCGCCTTCAACCGCGCGCGCTACTCCAACCCGGTGGTGGACCGCCTGCTGGCGCGGGCCGCCGTGGAGTTCGACCCGGCGCAACGCGACGCCCTGCTGCGCCAGGCCGCCGAGGCCGCCTTCAACGACGTCGGCATCGTGCCGCTGTATTTCCCGGTGGCCTTCTGGGCCGCGCGCGACGGCACCGTCATGCGCGCCAACAAGCTCGAACGCACCTCAATGCTGTACATACAGGAAGCAAAATGACCGCCCCCGAAGTTTCTCCCGCCGCGCTGCTGGCGGACCAGATGGTGCGCATGCGCGACGGCGTGCGCCTGGCCACCGACGTGCACCTGCCGGCCGGCTACCGGCCCGGCCTGGACGCGCCGCTGCCCGTGATCCTGGAGCGCACGCCCTATGGCAAGGCGGAGGTGTCGCGCTCCGAGCAGATCGACGGCCGGCTCGGCGTGCCGCGGCCCGAGGTGGCGCGCTATTTCAACGCGCACGGTTTCGCCGTGGTGTTCCAGGACTGCCGCGGCCGCTACGGCTCGGAAGGCCAGTTCACCAAGTACCTGTCGGAAGGCCCGGACGGCTTCGACACGCTGGCGTGGATCATGCAACAGCCGTGGTGCAACGGCCGCATCGGCACCATGGGCCTGTCGTACGCCGCGCACACGCAAATGGCGCTGGCCTGCCTGAACCCGCCGGGCCTGGCCTGCATGGTGCTGGACTCGGGCGGGTTTTCCAACGGCTACCAGTGCGGCATCCGCCAATCCGGCGCGTTCGAGCTGAAGCAGGCCACCTGGGCCTACAAGCAGGCCAAGCTGAGCCCCGCCGCGCAGCAGGACCCGCTGGTGCTGGCCGCGCTCGAGGCCGAGGACATCCGCCAGTGGTTCACGCGCATGCCGTGGCGTCCCGGCCATTCGCCGCTGGCCAGCGTGCCCGAATACGAGGACTACCTGTTCGAGCAATGGCGCGCCGATACCTTCGACGAGTCCTGGCGCCAGCTGGGCATCTACGCCCAGGGCTACTACGACGCGATTCCCGACATCCCGGTGGCGCTGATGTCCAGCTGGTACGACGCCTACGTGCGCACCACCCTGGAGAACTACGCCGGCCTGACGCAGGGCCGGCAGTCGCCGGTGCGGCTCATCATGGGGCCATGGCTGCATGGCGACCGCAACACCACCCACAGCGGCGACGCCGAATTCGGTCCGCGCGCGGCCTTCGACGGCAACCTGGCGCGGCACTGGCTGGACTTCCGGCTGGCGTGGTTCCAGCGCTGGCTGCAGGATGCGCCGGCGGGCGCCGCGCCGGACCCGGCCGCGCGCCTGTTCCTGATGGGCGGCGGCAGCGGCGCGCGCGACGCGCAGGGCCGCTTCGACCACGGCGGCGCCTGGATCCAGGCCGACGCCTGGCCGGTGCCGCAGGCCCGCGCCACCGCCTTCTACCTGCACGCCGACGGCCGCCTGGATCAACGGTCGCCGGCGGACGCGGCGGGCCGGTTGCGCTACCAGTACGACCCACGCAATCCGGTGCCCACGATCGGCGGCGCGCTGACCTCGGGCCAGCCGGTGTTCGAGGGCGGCGGCTTCGACCAGCGCGAGGATGCGCGCTTCTTCGGCGTGCGCCAGCCTGGCCTGCCGCTGGCCGCGCGCGACGACGTGCTGGTGTTCCAGACCGAACCGCTGCCGGAGGATCTGGCGGTGGCCGGGCCGGTGAGCGTCAAGCTGTACGTGTCGTCCGACTGCCCCGACACCGACTTCACCGCCAAGCTGATCGACGTCTATCCGCCCAGCGCCGACTACCCGCAGGGCTATGCGCTGAACCTGACCGACGGCATCTTCCGCTGCCGCTTCCATGAAGGCTGGGACGAGGCGCGGCCGCTGGCGCCGGGCAAGGTCTACGAGATCACCATCGAACCGTTCGCCACCTGCAATCTGTTCCAGCGCGGCCACCGCATCCGCCTGGACATCTCCAGCAGCAACTTCCCGAAGTACGACGTCAACCCGAACAGCGGCGAATCGGCCGCCGACGCCCGCGAAAAGCGCATCGCGCTGAACACGGTGCACCTGTCGGCCGCGCATCCGTCCAGCGTCACGCTGTGCGTGGCCGCGCCGCGGGACCTGGCGCCGCTGCCCGCGCATGGGGCCCTGCCATGACCCGTTAGCGCCCGGCCCCGACAACCGCTTGCTTCATCCTTTGCCGCCGGCGCGCCGGCGGCAGGGGCTTCTTTTGTCCAATGCCATACCAATCGAGGGGATCACACCATGAAAAGAATCATCCGCCACCGCCGAGTCCTGGGCGCCGCCTTGGCGCTGGGATGCCTGAGTCCGGTCCAGGCCGCCGAAACCAGCAGCGTGACGCTGTATGGCCTGGTCGACCTGGGCACCACCTACGAACGCAAGGACGGCGCGTCCAGCCTGCGCCAGAAAAGCGGCAACCAATCGGGCTCGCGCTGGGGCCTGCGCGGCTCCGAGGACCTGGGCAATGGCTACAAGGCGGTGTTCCGCCTGGAGAGCGGCTTCAATGCCAACAACGGCACCCAGGCGCAGGGCCGCATGTTCGGCCGCTGGGCCTACGTCGGCCTGGCCGGCGGCTTCGGCGAAGTGCGGCTGGGGCGCCAGTGGGTCTACGGCTTCGAGTGGGCCGGCGTCGGCTCGCCGTTCGGCACCGGCTGGGGCCAGTCTTCCAACAACGCCAGCCTGGGCTACAACGACGGCGACTTCGGCGCCGGCGGCCGCGTCAACAACGCGGTGTTCTATGCCACCCCGCGCCTGGGCGGCTGGCAGGCCGGGCTGGGCTACAGCTTCGAATCGCACGACGGCGAGGCCTTCGCCACCGACGCGCACGATCGCGTGCTGACCGCGGGCCTGCGCTACAACGGCGGCCCGGTGGCGGCGGCGCTGACCTACGAGCGGCTCAATCCGAATTCGCAACTGCCGAACAAGAAGACGGCCGGCAACCTGCAAGTGGCCGGTTCGTACGACTTCGAGTGGATCAAGCTGCACGGCACCTACGGCAACCTGCGCAACGCCAATACCGGCCCTTCGGCGGGCTACGACCGGGTCAATTCGTACCTCGCCGGCGTCAGCATGCCGACCGGCAAGGCCGGCACGCTGATGGCGTCGTACCAGCGCGCCACCAGCTCCGACATCACCGGCTGGGCCCTGGGCTACCAGCATGACCTGTCCAAGCGCACCAACCTGTACGCCTACGTCAACCGCCTGGACATCCGCGCATCGCACACGCTGCAGACCTCGGTCGGCATCCGCCATCTGTTCTGACGCGCGCCCCATGGCGGCGCGGGCGCCTGCCGCGCCGCCTGCGCGGGGCGCGGAACCGGTGCCACGCGCGCCGGCTCAAAGGAACGCGCGCGTGCCCCACCAGCCGGGCAGCAGCAGCGCCGCCGCCCACAGGAAGGCCGAGGCCCAGTTGGCGGCCTGGAACGACGCGGCGCGCATGCCGCAGATGCCGGCGATCATCGGCACGGTGGCGCGCAAGGGGCCGAAGAAGCGGCACAGCACGATGCTCAGCACGCCCCACTTCTGGATGAACACGGCGCTGCGGTGCAGGAGTTCAGGGCGTTTTCGCAGCGGCTTCAATTGCGTCAGGCCGGGTCCGAACCACACGCCGCAGGCATATTGCACCCAGTCGCCCAGCGCCGCGCCAATCGCGATCGCCAACCATACCGGCACGAAAGCGCTGTCGCCCAACCCCAGGATGGCGCCGATCGACAGCAGCAACGCCGTGCCCGGTATCACCAGCGCCACCAGCGGCAGCGACTTCAGGAACGCGAAGGCGAATCCCATCGGCGCCAGCCAGTCGGCGTGGGTGCGGGCGAAATCGACCAGCGTCTGCTGCAGGGAATGAAAGGTCTCGAACAACATGAGGCGTTACGGCAAGACAGGCATGACGCCCATGTTACGGCTTGCGCGTCAGACGATCACGTCGCGCAGGCCGCGCGGACGCCGCCGCACCAGGCCGGCCAGCCGCTCCAGCGCCTGCGCCAGGGCCTCGCGCCCGGGAATGCTGCCCAGCGAGATGCGGATGGCGTTGGGCGCGCCCAAGCCCTGGTGGAAGGCGTCCGACGAGGTCACGCTCAGGCCTTCGTCGCGCGCCACCCGTTCCAGGTCGACCGCGGTCCAGAGGCTCGGCAACGGCTGCCACAGGTGGATGCCCGCCGCCGCGGCCGGAAATGGCCCCGGCAGCAACCGGCGCGCCAATTGCTGGCGCGCATGGGCCTCGGCGCGCACACCGTCCAGGATCTGCCGCGCCGTGCCGCTGGCGATCCATTGCGTGGTCAGCACCCCCATCAGCGGCGCCGCCATCACGGCAAACGAGCGCATCGCCGCGAGCACGTTGCGGCGGCCGTCTTCGTCCGGGCTCAGCACGAACGCGGTGCGCAGGCCGGGCGTCAGGGTCTTGGCCAGCGTGGCGATGTAGAACACCGAGGCCGGCGCCAGGCTGGCCAGCGCCGGCGGCGCGTCGTCCAGGAACAGTGAATAGGGATCGTCTTCGATGATGCGCACGCCGCGGGCCGCCGCGGCGCGCGCCAGGTCGCGGCGGCGCGCCGCGCTCATGGTGTGGGCGGTGGGATTCTGCAGCGTGGGGTTCAGGTAGACCAGCCGGCCGCCGTCGCGGCAGGCGCGCTCCAGCCCGGCTGGCGTCATGCCGTCGGCGTCGGTCTCGGCCACCAGCACGCGCCGGCCCAACTGCTGCGCCGCGGTCAAGAGGCCCGGATACACCAGCGGCTCGGCGATGATGCCGTCGCCCGGCCGGCTGTAGGCCAGCATCACGGCGGCCAGGGCGGCCTGCGCGCCGGGACACACCAGCACCCTGTCCGGATCGACCCGCTCGACCGACTGCGCCAGCCATTGCGCGCCGGCCTCGCGTTCGGCGGGACCGCCGCCGGCCTGGTGATAGGTCATCATCACGCCGACGTCATGGCGTTCCATGGCCTGGGCCAGGCCGCGCCGCAGCAGGTCCTGCAGGTCGCAGCCCAGCGGCAGCGGCGGCATGTTCATGCCCAGGTCCAGCATCTGCCGCAGCGGCTGTTCGACAGGCCGCGCAATGAAAGTGCCGAGCGGCCCGCGCGCTTCGATCAGCCCGCGCTGGGCGGCCTCGGCGTAGGCGCGCGTCACCGTGGTCAGGTCCACGTCCAGGTGCTGGGCCAGGCGCCGCTGCGGCGGCAGGCGGTCGCCCGGCTGCATGCGGTTGGCGGCCACGGCGCCTTCGATGAAATCCGCGATCTGGCGGTAGCGGGGGCCGGCGCCGCGCACGAAGGCCAGGGGCCAGGATGCATACATATCGTCGTTATGCATTGTTTTTATTGCGCGGGAATGCCGCAATGTATGACTGACATGAATCGGCCAGTATGGCACAAACCCGGTTCAAGTCCATACATCGGGAACCTTGTACGGCCTTTGCCGCAGGACGTCAGTTGAAGCCCGCCGCGCGGAACATGCGGTCGTAGATGCCGCGCAGCACGGCCTGCTTGCGCAGGTTGTAGTCCGCGACCTGGTCCACGCCCTCGGCCGCGGCGTGCTTGGCCTGGGCATATCGGTCGCGGTCATCGTCGTGCCCGCGCAACCAGTCGCGGAACATCCGGTGGCGGATGTTCTCGGGACAGTCCGGGCCGAACACATGCAGGTTGACCCGCGGCGTCGACAACTGCAGGCAGCGATGCTGGTGCCACGAGGGTTCGCGGATCACCAGCACATAGCCGATGGCCTCCAGCGCCGGCACATAGGCGGCCTCGTCGGCCGGGTCGGCCACCGCCAGGTCGATGTCCACCACCGGCTTGGCCGGCAGACCCGGCACCGCGGTCGATCCGACGTGGTCGATGCGCAGCGCGGCCGGCCCCAGCGCCGCGGCGATGTCCTGCGCCAGCCGCGCATACCGCGCCGGCCAGTCGGGGTCGTAAGGCACCACGACGACCGCTTCCGGCGCCGGCTTGCCGCGCACCCACGGGTCCTCGTCCGGATCGGCGTCGTAGTGCCGCATGATGTCTTCGGGAGTGGGCATGATCTTTTCCTGCTTAAGCCAGCCGCTATTGTAGGAAAGGGGAAAGGGCGGGAAAGGCGTCAGGGCGCGGGCGGCGGCAACGCGCTCAGCCACGCGGCCATGTCGGCCGCCACCTCGCCCATGCGCGGCGTGCCGTCCGCTTCGCGCAGGCCATGATCCAGCCCGGGATAGAAGCGATAGTCGATATTGCGCCGGCCGGCGCGCTTGAGGGCATCGATCATCCGCGCCACCGAATCCGGCGACACTGACGTGTCCGCGCCGCCCTGGACGATCAACAGCGGCGTGCGCACCCGCTCCAGCAGCGCCTGCTGGTCCAGCGCCAGGGCCTGGCGCCACCAGTCATGTCCGTGATTGCTCGCCACCACGTCGGAAGACGGCGCCTGCGCCAGGGCCTGCGCAAACCCGCGGAACCCCTCGATGGCCTGCGCCTTCTCGGCAGGCGGCGCATCGCCCGTCCCGATGCTGTGCAGCACGTCATCCAGGAACCAGCGCCCGCCGCCGTTGAAGGCGATGCTGGCATCCACCAGCCCGCCGCGCGCCGCCAGCATATTAGCCACGACCGCGCCTTCGCTGCCGCCCACGGCCACCACGCGGCGGTACCCGCCCTGCTGGCGCAAGCGCGCGATCACGGCTGCGTAGTCCCGCAGGCGCTGGTCGAAATTGTCGTGCAGCAGATAGGCCCGCGGACAGTCGGCGCGGTCGCTGCCATCATCGTCGCGGTACGGCAGGGAGACATCGATGCCGTACTTGTCGACCGTAAGCAGATCGGCCCGCGGCAGCACGTGCCGCAGATACCGGCGCACGGCATGGTTGTGTGCCACGCTGTTGCAATCGGACCCCTGCACCACCACCAGCAGACTGTCGGCGGCGCGATCGGGATCGTGTTGGCGCAGGTAGTAGGCGATGGCCGAGCCGTCCGGGCGTGGCAGCCAGTGCTGCTCGGTCGGTTGGGCCTGGGCGGGCAGGCTGATGGCGAGGGCGCACGCGCCCGGCAACAACGCACGCGCAATGAAACGGCCCGGCCGATTGCAGGCCGCCAGAACCATCGCGATCAATACGTTGCGCATCCTTCCCCCCGTTTCGACTGGGCGCCGACTATACCGCAGTCATCGGCTCAGGCATCGTCGACCGTCGCCGGCCGCACCCGCACGGTCTTGCCCAGGGTGCGCGCGACCGGCGAAGCCGCCACCGCCTCGCGCGCCAGCGCGCGCTGCGCATCGGACAGCGGCGCGGCAAAGCGCAACGAGACATCGAAGCCGCTTTCGTGATCGAGACGCTCGAGCGCCACCGTCACCGTCAGCGCGGGCAGCGCCATGGCGGCCCGCTGCGCGGCCATGTCGATGGACATGCAGATACAGGCCGCCAGCGCGCTCTCGAGCAATTCGTGCGGCCGCATGCCCGTGTCGCCTCCCGCGCCAAGCTTGCGCGTATCGGATCGCACCAGGCTTTGCCCGTTGCCGATCTCGACGCCGTATGACGGCCCCACCCTGTTCGCGGTCACCATGGGACTTCTCCGTTGCCAGTGAAAAGACCCACAGCCTAAGCCGCCCCCACGCCCCCGGGAAGGCAATCGGGTGTACCGGTAGTGGCGCTACCAGGCAGGACGCAGGATCCGGCCCCGGAAACGGACGCGACAGTAACATTTCGCCGGGTAACAACGCTCGACCCAGCCCGGTCCCCCGCCGACACTGGACGTTCACCTTTCTCGTGGAGGAAAGGCCCATGTACGAGGATATCCAGAAGCAAGGGGCCAAGGCAGCGATGCACGGAGCGAGCAAGCTCGACTGCCCCTATCTCAGGCTCAACCTGTTGCCCGCCCGAAGCGCGGAACCGATCGGGCAATGGCTCGCCAAGGTGCTGGCATGGGAAGCCGGTTGGAACCGCCAGCAATGCGCGAGGACAAGAGTGATGTAGGCAGGTCAGGCAAGAGAGGGCTGTGTTTACAGCCCTTTTCCTTTAGGCGCGGGCTCGGTTGCGTCATGCCCGTCCTTGGCGCCGCGCGACGGTTGCGCGGCCTGCCGCTCGAGCGCCTGCAAGCGCGCGGCATTGGCCTGGCACAAGGTTCGATAGAACATCGCGCCGCTGGCGACCAGCAGGCCGAGATCCTTTTCGTCCAGCTTGGCGCCAAGCTTTTCCAGATGACCCGCATAGATCGCGAGCACGCTGTCCCAGGCATCAAGCGAAGGCGTGGGCGCCGGCGTCAGGATCATCAATTCCAGGAGTTCTTCGCGGTCCATACGCGCCTCCTTCCTCGTACACGGCGACAGGATGGCATGAGAGTGGTTGCACGGTCAAAACGGAAGGGTAAGCGTTGCCTACCACGGATACAGGTACTGCAACACTATTGCGGCCGATCCGCCATTTCAGTAAAACTGACGGTCCTATCACCTACTTTTGGAGGGAAGTGCAATGCATCGCGACGAAATCCAAAAGCTGGGCGCCCAAGCCGCCCGCGACGGACTGACCCTGTGGGACTGCCCCTACTACCGTGCCGCGGCCATGCCGGGACACACGGGCGAGTCGATCACGGAGTGGCGCGGCAAGGTCGAGGCCTGGGAGGCCGGATTCCTGGCCGAGACCCGATCATGGAATCCGCCCCGCGGCACCCCTCCGCCGGCAGGCCAGGCGCGGCCCCCTGTCCACTGAGCCCATCATCGCCGCCCCTGGACCCCGGGCGCCCACGCCATACCCTGCCAACCGGACAGTCAGAGCATCTTGTCACGCGCCTGTTCGGCGCGGGAAGCGCCGATAGCGGTTTCGACATTCCTGGCCTCCTCCGGAGGAGGCAGGACGGCGGGGAAGCCCAGCGCCTGGATCCACAACTCACGCGCCCAGCCCTTGGTGTGATAGAGGTGGTGGTCCTCATCCTTCTCGACGGCGTCGTGGGCGCGCTTGAGCACGCTGGCCTGCGGCCCTGACGTCTTCTGCGCCACCAGGCCGATCAATTCCCAGTTCTGGTGATCCTTGGTTTCGGCCAGCACCACGCATTCCGCGGCCACCAGTTGGGCCGCGTCCGGGTCGCCTTGCGATTTGGCGAGCTTGATGGCGGCCACGAGGCTTTCCCCGTGGTGCTTCACAACGGCCCGGCTGGGCACCGCCGCATCCGGGTCCAGGCCCAGCTCTTCAAAGACGGTCAACAACACGCGCTGGTGCGTTTTCGTCTCGTCAAGGTAACCCTGCCACTCCTTGCGCAGGTCGGCGTCGACCGTGCAGTCGAGCGCGGCGGTGTACACGAGTTCACCGCCCAATTCGGTTTCGAGCGCCTGGTACAGAAGGTCGTGAATCTGCTCGGGATTGCCTGCTTTCTTCGCCATGTTGGCCTCCTGGATATCTTCGTCGATAGGGACGAGCAGGCGCCATCAGCAAGCCTCGTGCCCGCATGCCGGGCGACTCACGGCAGCGGCCGGGCACGCCGCTTGCAGGGACTACCGGCCAACCCGTCAAAGGAAATCCACCATGAAGCCATCGCCCAATAACGACCCGCCACGGCAGCCATCGCCCAAAACGCCCGAACCGAGCAGCGAGGACCAGGTCGACATTTCATCCCGCGTGCAAGAAGGATTGAAGCAGGCGAACCAGCGGCCCCGCCCCCCCGGCCAGACGACCGCCACGGGCCACAAGGCGACCCAATTCGACGGCTCGCCGAATCCGCGCGCGGACGAGGACGACATCCTCAAACCGGCCGACGACACGCCCGCCGTGATGCCCCGACGCACCGGGTCGAAAAACCCGGCGTAGCAGGCGCCAGCATGGACCTCCCCACCTCCGAACAAGCCAGTGGCCGCAGCGTGCGTCGCGCCGGCGGCCTGCTCGGCTTTGCCATGGGCGGCTTCTTCGACGGCATCCTGCTGCACCAGATACTTCAGTGGCATCACCTGTTGTCCGCCATCCGCACCGGCATCCTGGGGGACCTGCGCATGCAGGTGGCGGTGGACGGCCTGTTTCACGCCCTGATGTACGTGGTGGCGGCGGTCGGCTTGTGGATCCTCTATCGGACGCGGGCCCACGCGCCGGCGGTCTCGCTGCGGCCGCTGTGGCCGGCGTTCTGGATGGGCTTCGGCGCCTGGCACATCATCGATGCGTTGTTCTCGCACTGGATCACGGGCATTCACCGAATCCGCATGGACACCGACATGCCCTTGTTCTGGGACCTGGCCTGGCTGGCGGTGTTCGGCCTGTTGCCGTTCATGGTTGGCTGGCGCGGCCGTTCCGCTGGCGGCGGCCCGCCAGCACGCCGGCGCCACGTCTCCATCGGCCTGCTGATTGCCGCGCTGGCCGGCGCCGCCGCGGCCAACCTCTTCCCTCTGCGCGGCGACAACGGCACGACCGTGGTGGCCTTGTTGCCGAACGCGTCGGCCACGGGGTTGCTGCAGGCGCTGGATGGCACCGACGCCCGCATCGTGTGGACGGACCGCGCTGGCGGCGTATGGGTGGTGCAAAACCTCTCGCTGCGCGAGAGCCTGTCGCTGTACGGTGCCGGCGCGTTGTATGTCAGTGGCACGACCTCGCCGGCCGGCTGCGCGGCATGGCTACAGCCGATGCAACGGGCCTCCGGCGGCCCGACGGATAGCCGGACGTAACACGGCGACGGTCAACGCGATTTACCGGGCGGCTCGTCCCGCCCCGCGCCGCTTTCCGGATCGGGCGGCAAGCCCGCCTGGCGGCGCTGCATCGGGCCACGGCCATAGGCATCCTTGCCTTGTTCGCGCCGTTGGCCGCCCGCCGGATAGCCCGACCCCGTGTCCGGATCCGGATTGGGCGTATCGTGCCCGGGTCGATCGACCTGCGGCTGGCCATTGTGCTGCTCGCTCTCGGACTCCGCGTGAAAAATCGGCTTGGACATCCTGACCTCCTTGCGCTTGGCGCTCCAGGCTCGACGGCCGGACGCCCATCGCCCGGCTCGCAGCCATGGCCATGCGGTGAGCAATCGCCATGCCGACCATGCCGACGAGGTCGTCCTTGCTGGAGGCGAATTCCCCTCAACGGGTTTCCCAATGGCCCTGCGGACGCGGTGGCGCGGCGACGAGGGCCAGGGCCGTGAACGCAAGGGCAAGGCAGAGAGCGCGCTTCATCCAGATGTTCTGCGAGGGTGACCGACGATGTCGGAATGCGCGGACACTAGCAATTCCATGCAACGGCGCAAGCGGCTGCCGCCAGCGCACATTCACCTCAGCGCCACAGATCTTCTACGAACGTCCCTCTCCATGACAGGGACCCGCGCGGCTTGTTACACTGGATTTACATTTCCACGTCACACAGTCGGACCGCAAATTGGCCGCAAAAAGCTCGACTCTTACCCGCAGCCTACGACTGTTGTCTCTGCGACAAGCCCTTGTCCTGCTCGGCCTGGCATGCTCGGCACCCGCGACATTGGTCGCCGCGCTAACGGTGTACGAAGACTATCGCCTTCACAAGGAGCGGATTTACCAGGCGACGGTGTCTATCGCCCGCAGCATGACTGTTGACTGGGAGCGGGAGATCCATGGCGTGACCGCGGGTCTGAACGTCCTTGCCGCCTCCGAAGAACTGGCTCGCGGCGACCTGCGCGGTTTTCATGCGAAGGCGCGGCAGATCGCTCAATTGCAGAACGTGGACAGCTATGTGCTTGTCGACGCCCGGCGCATGCAGATCTTGAATACGGCCCATGATTACGCCCGCCCGGCAGTCCCTGCCTCAGCGCCGCAAGGCGCGCTGGATCGGGTGTTCTCGGATCGCACTTTGATGCAAACCGATTTATTCAACACCCGGGCCACGAACCGCTATCTCGTGGCCATCGGCGTACCCGTAATCGTAAACAACGAAGTCCGATACAGCTTGCAAGCCGGCATCAGCCCCGAAGCCATCGGAAGGCTATTACGTCGCCAGGCGCTTGGCGAAGGCTGGGTCGCGGCATTGCTCGATTCACAAGGCATCATCGCCGGCCGAACACGCGAAGAATCTCGATTCATCGGCCACCCCGCGGTTCCGTCGCTTCGCCGCGCCATCGAAAATCGGGCCGAAAACACGCTGGAAAGCACAACGAAGGAAGGCGCGCCGGTCTTTACGGCCTTCACACACACCTCGGACGGGAAGTGGGCCGTGGCCGTGGGCGCACCCGCGAATTTCCTTTTGGAGGAGCTTATCGCGTCGCTGGCGAAGGTCATTCTGGCCGGGATCGCATTTGTTGGCCTTGGCGTCGCGCTCGCCGTATGGATGGCGCGTGCAATCGAACGATCCATCGCAGCCCTTATTGAACCGGCCATCGAGCTCGGCCGCGGCGGTACCTTTGTTGCCCCGCCGACGCACTTTGTGGAAACGGCCGCGCTGGGATCGGCGCTGACAGAAACTTCGCGCATGCTGGCGCGAGCGCAACAGCTGGCGTATCACGATCCGCTCACAGGACTTTGCAATCGCGTACTGTTCGGAGAGCTGGCCAGCCAAACCCTGGCGGCCGCGGCAAGCGCGCGCCGGCAAGTGGCCATACTGGCGATCGACCTTGATCACTTCAAGGACGTGAACGACACCCAGGGGCATGCGATGGGCGACGCAGTGTTGGAGTTTGTCGCCCAACGCATGAAGACCACGTTTCGCGCATCGGACATCATTGCGCGCTTCGGCGGTGACGAGTTCTTTGTTTTGATGGACGACAGCGATGCGGAGACTGCGCTATCCGCCGCAAACAACTTGATCAGATCATTGTCGCGGCCCTACCCCGGAGTAGAGGCGACTGTGGGCGCATCCGTCGGCATCTCGATTTTTCCCGCAGATGGGTCAGATCTGGCTTCGCTTCTCTCGGAAGCGGACGCCGCGCTTTACGCAGCGAAGGATGCGGGTCGAGGCCAGGCGTTGCGCCGCTCGGCACAAGACTAGCCTGCCGTCATGCCGGAGGTCCGCGCCCGCCCGCGCGCGAATGACGGATACCGAATGCCGCCGGCCTGCCGTACTGGCGGGACGGCGGCCTCCCTGTTTTCAAGCGGGGCCGGGACGTGGTGCTCCGCCACCGGTCAAGTACGGTCGCCCATCGCACTCCCGTCGCCCAGCTCAGTGCCCGTCACCGGGTCGGCGGCGGGATCCGACGCGGTACGGGCAACCAGGGCTTGCAGCGCCTGCGTTTCATCCTCGGTAAGACCTACCGATGCAAGCCCGTCCCCGTCGATCGCGCATTGCTCATCCCGTTCGGAAACGTAGTTGAAGTTCTCGTCACTGTTCCACGAACCACGCGTATCACCCTCGCCCTGCGACATGTTGAAGTAGACGTTGGCAAAGCGCGGGTCGCCCGGCAGCTTTCCGGGCGGGAAGTTCGGTTCCATCGAATAAAGCGCCTTCTCGAACGAGCGCTGGTGCGACACTTCCCGCGTCATCAGGAAACCCAGCGCTTCCTTGACGCCCGGGTCGTCAGTAGCGTTGATCAGGCGCTCATAGATGATCTTGGCCCGCGCCTCGGCGGCAATGTTCGAACGCAGGTCCGCGGAAGGGTCGCCGATGGTGTCGATATACCCGGCGTTCCAAAGCTGCCCGCCGGAGTTGACCAGCGCGGGCCCGCCGCCGAACAGCACCTGCGTAACGTGCGAATCGTTTCCCGGCCCGTTCAAGCGCCGGTAGATCTCGGCCTCGGATTCGGTGGCTTCGGCAAGCACGCCCTTGGCCCCCTTATTGAGCATGGCCACCAACGTACCGATCACTTCGAGGTGACTCAGTTCCTCGGTGGCGATATCGAGCAGCATGTCCTTTCGCCCCGGGTCGTCCTCCGCCAGTGCCTGCGTGAAGTATCTACACGCCGCCGCCAGTTCCCCCTGAGGACCGCCGAATTGCTCCAGCAGCAGATTGGCCAACCCCGGGTTGGTCTGCGCGACGCGCACGGTGTACTGCAAGCGTTTGTTGTGAGCAAACATGGTCGTCTCCCGTTTTGCCGGCCGTCATTGGCCGGGCGGGGGACCCGCAAGCAATTGCCATGCCGAAGCGTTCGCATATGGCAGCACGGGTTGCGGTACCCTATATCCGGCCAACTTCAACCCTTCACAACACCAATGCGCTTTCGCCCTGCCGTGCTTTCAGACATCCCTCATCTGGGTTCCCTCGCGCTCGCGGCGAAGGGGCATTGGGGTTACTCGGCGCGGCAACTCGAAAAATGGCGCGAGGATCTGACCCCGCAGGAAGCGTGGGTTGATGCGCGTCCGTTCATCGTCGCTGAAAACGACGCCGGCACTATCGGCTTCTACACGCTGGAGGCCGCCGATAACGGCGCGTGGGCGCTGGACAATCTGTGGATCGACCCAGAGCGGATCGGCCAAGGGTTTGGTCGCGCATTGTTCGCCCATGCGGTGGACACCGCCAGGAAACGCGGCGCAACGATATTGACGATCGATGCGGAACCCCACGCGGAAGGGTTTTACATGGCCCAAGGCGCCAGACGGAAGAAGGCTGTTCCGGCGCCAATAGAAGGAGACCCTGAACGCGTGAGACCGCAGCTCGAGCTCCGGCTCGGCTAGCAACGCGGCATGACAGGCGGTGCCGGCGCGGACGCGCCATTCGCGGCGTCCGCCGCCCGAAATTCCGCGTATGCACTTGATTCCACAGCTTATCCTGGCGCGGCAGGAGGGGCTCGAACCCCCGACCTCAGGCTTAGAAGGCCCGTGCTCTATCCAGCTGAGCTACTGCCGCGCGGTGTGTGGCTGCCCGGAACGGGTCCGGGCGGCGCATTTTACCCTGTTGCGGCCGGGCCGGGGCGCGGGCGGCGAGCCGACCCGCTTTATCAGGCGGGACGACGCATCATTCCTCGCCGAGATCGGCATGGGTGGACACCCACAGCACCAGCGCGTCCTGCTTGCTCAGGCTGATCACGCGGTGGCCCATGCGGCTGTCTATATAGAAGCTCTCGCCCGCCTTCAGTCGCGCCGGTTCATAGAACTCGGTGTACAGCTCGACCTCGCCTTCCAGCACGTAGACGAATTCCTCGCCGCCGTGGCGGCTCCAGTCCTGGAATTCATCGAACGAACGCGCCTTGACGCGGGTGTGGAACGGCATCATGCGCTTGTGCGACAGCGCGGTGCAGAGCAGGCGGTGGTCGTAATACGGGGTTTCGTACTGGCGGCCCTCGCCCTGGCGGCTGAGGCTGCGGCGGCCGGTGCCCATGTGGGCGTCCGACGCGGTGAACAGTTCGGCCACGTCCAGCTCCAGGCCGGCGGCGATCTTGATCAGGTTGTCATAGGTGGGCGAGAGCAGGCCGTTCTCGATCTTCGAGAGCGTGGACGCGGACACGCCGGTGGCCAACGCCGCCTGCTTGAGCGTCCAATCGCGCGCCTGGCGCAGGGCTCGCAGCCGTTGTGCCAACACGCTCTGTTTGTTGCCTTGCATCTGTACACCCTGTCATGCCCGCGATTGCCGCTCCCGCCACCAATCGCGCGCCTGGTAAGACCAATATGTGAGTTGAACCGCCGCCGTGCCCAGCGCGCCGCCGTTCCAGGCCAGGCCGAAGGGTTCGAACAGCCGGTAGCGCTGGCTGTCGCCGGTGATCCCTTCGGCCACGACACGGCCGCCGATGGCGGTGGTGTTCATGCCATGGCCGCCAAAGGCCGTGCAGTACCAGACATCGGGCGCCAGCTTGCCGATCTGCGGCATCAGATGCCGCGCGTAGGCCATGCGCCCGGACCACGCGGTCTCGACGCGCAGCCCCTGCAACTGGGGATAGACGCTGAGCAATTCGCGGCGCAGGGACTCGGCCAGATCGGGCGGGTCATCGACACGGGTGGTGATTCTACTGCCCCAGCCGATGCGCCCGCCATCGAGCACCCGGTAATAGTTGCCCGCGCGGCGGTCGTCGCCGATCGCGGCCTGGGTGCGGATGGCCTCGCGCACCCGGTCGCCCAGTGGTTCGGTCAGCATGATGTAGGTGGCGATCGGCAGCATCGCCCGGCGCAGCGCCGGCACCACATCGCCGGTGTAGCCGCCGGTGGCCAGCACCACGGTGCGCGCGTCGACCTGGCCGGCGGCGGTGCGCAGCTGCTTGACGGCCCCATCCAGGCGCGCCTGCGTGACGGGCGAGTCCTCGTGGATGCGCACGCCCAACCGCGCGCACTCGCGGGCCAGGGCGCGGGCATAGTTGAGCGGATGGAAATGGAATGACGCAGGGTCTTCGATGCCCTGGAAGTAGGCGTCGGACAGCAGCCGCTCGCGCACCTGCGCGCGGTCCAGCAGGCGCACGTCGCGTTGGAAGTCGCGGCGCTGGTCCTCGCAATAGCGGCGCAGCGCCTCGGCGGCCTCGTAGCGCACCACCCGCAGGCGACCATCGACCTTGTGGGCATCGGCGATGCGCAGGTCGCGGATGTTGTCGCGGATGATCTCCACGCCTTCCATCGACAGCCGGTACAGCTGGCGGTAGTGGTCTTCGTCGACGTGCCGACGGATGGCGTCGGCGCCGGCCGAGAACGCCGGCGACACCGAGCCGCCGTTGCGGCCGGATGCGCCCCAGGCGATGCGGCGCGCCTCCAGCAGCGTCACGGCGCGGCCGCGGCGCGCCAGCTCCAGCGCCGTCGACAGGCCGGCCAGGCCCGCGCCCACCACGCAGACATCGGCCTCTGCCGTGCCCGCCAGCGGCGCGTAATAGGTTTGCGCCTCGCCCAGCGTGCGCTTGTAGTAGGTGTCGATGTACTCGGTGGCCATGGTCTTGGTTCAGTTCAGCCCAGCGCCCTGCAATCCGCCGGTCAGGCGTTTTTCCAGCCAGGTGGCCAGCCGCAGCAAGGGGTAGCAATACAGGAAATAGATGGCCGCGATCAGCCCGTAGATGAACAGCGACTTCGCCGGGAAGGTGATGATGAACACTTCGCCCTGGCGCGTCAGTTCGGTGATGCCGACCACCGACAGGATGGCGGTGCTCTTGATCAGCATCACGTACACCCCGCTCATGGGCTGCACGATCAGGCGCATGGCCTGCGGCAGGATCACCAGCCGCAGGATCTGCAACGGCCGCAGGCCCAGCGTCATGGCGCCCTCGGTCTGGCCGCGCGGCACCGCGCGGATGGCGCCGGAAACGATCTCCGCCACATAGCAAGAGGTGTAGACCGACAGCGACACGAAGGCCGCCGTGGCCGAGTCCCAATGCAGCAGCGCGATCCCGGTGCCGGGCAACACGAAGTAGAAGATATAGAGTTGCACCAGGAATGGCGTGCCGCGCAGCACATGGATATACAGCCCGAGCAACTGGTGCAGGCCGCGCACGCGGTAACTGCGGATCACGCCGATGACGAACCCCAGCAGCGAACCGGCGATGATCGCCACGAACGAGATCTTCAGGGTCTCCCAGAAGCCCTTGAGCAGGAACGGCAGCACGACGCCGGCGGTGGACAGGTAGGAATCCAGCATGCTCACCTCGCGTTCCAGGCGGGACCCGCCAGCCACAGGCTGACCCCGCGCGACAGCAGCAGCATCACCGCGTAGATCAGCAGGTAGCCGGCCGCGATGGTCAGGAAACTCTCGGTGGGCACGATGCGCTCGCTGTTCATCTGCACGCCCGCGGCCACCAGTTCGAAGACCGTGATCAACGACAGCAGCGAGGTGTCCTTGATCAGCACGGCGGTCTGCCCCAGCAGGGGCGGCAGCGTGTTGGCGAAAGCCTGCGGCAACACCACGTAGCGCAAGCGCTGGTGGTAATTCATGCCGCAGGCCTTGGCGCCCTCGATCTGCCCGCGCGGGACGGATTCGATGCCGACGCGGATGATCTCGCTCATGTAGGCGGCGTGGTGCAGTGTCATGGCCAGGATGCCCAGCAGCATTTCGCTCCAGCCCTTGGCGCCGGGCACCAGCATGGGCACCGCGTAGTAAACCAGGTAGATCTGCACCAGCAGCGGCGTCGAGCGAATGAACTGCACGTAGCCCGCCACCGGCCGCCAGACCCAGGCCCGCGCCGACATGTGCGCCAGCGCCAGCGGAATGCCGGCGAGCACCGACAGCACCAGGCTGGCGCCGGCCGCGATCAGGGTGTTGACCAGGCCCGTGGCGAACTGGCCCGTGTACTGGCCGACGATGCGCCAGTTGTAGTAGTCGATGAGCCAGTCCATTCAGGTCCTGTCGGTCAAGGGTGGCGGATGCGCGCTATCAGTGGTCTTTTTTCCAGTCGGTCGAGTACCAGTACTTGATCTGCTCGGGCAGCGTGTTGTCGGCGGTCTTGAGCGTCTGCCAGTTGTCGAGCCAGAACTTGAGCCGGAACGCATTGGGCGCCACCGCGAAAGCCAGCGGCTCGCGCACCATCACGCCGTCCAGCACCCGCAGGTTGCCGAAGTCCACCAGGAACTGGTTGGCGGTGGACAGCGACATGATGCCGGCGTCCAGGCGGCCGCTGGACAGCGCCTGGCCCACCGGCGCGCTGCCGCCGGAGAATTCCTTGAGCGTGGCCTTGGGCAGCATCTTCTTGCCGACCTCGGCGTAGGTGCTGGCGCCCAGCGCGCCGACGGTCACGCCGTCCTTGTCCAGTTCCGCGTACGACTTGTAGGGCGAGTCCTTGGGCACCACCGCCACGGTGTCGGCGTAGAACATGGGCGTCGAGAACAGCACCTGGGCGGCGCGCTGCGGCGTCGGCGTCATGTCGGCGGCCACCATGTCGGCCTTGCCGGACAGCAGCGCCGGGATCAGGCCCTTCCATTCGTAGTCCTGCAGCACCAGCTTGACGCCCAGGTCGTCGGCCATGCGCTTGGCGACTTCCACCGCCAGGCCGGTGCGCTTGCCGCTCTTGTCCATGAAGCTCATCAGCGGGCCGGAGGTCTGCACCGCCACCCGCAGCTCGCCGCGCTTGATGATGTCCGACAGCTCGTCGGCCCGCGCCGGCTGCGCGATGGCGGCCACGGCCAGCACGACGCCCGCAGCGCCCAGCCATTGTTTGATTTTCAGCATTTGCTTCCCCTTCTGGATGAAAGACGTGTGTCGTTCCGGGCGTACACCTGGTGCCGGCGGCGCCCGGTCAGGCCGGGCCGGCCCTGCTTGCTGCCTGCTGCCTGCTGCCTACTGCTTGCTGCCTGATGCGGTTGCTGCCTGATGCGGATGCGGTGTGCTGCTTGCTGCGAAGACTGCGTGATGCGCAAATAACCAACGGTAATGCGGGCCCGGCGCCACGGCGCGGCGGGTCCCGCTACAGGATCTTTTCCAGGAAGGCGCGGGTGCGCGCCTCTTTCGGCTGGCCGAAGACCTCGGCCGGAGTGCCGGATTCGACGATGCGGCCGGCGTCCATGAACAGGGCGCGGTCGCCCACGTCGCGGGCAAAGCCCATCTCGTGCGTCACCACCGCCATGGTCATGCCGTCGCGCGCCAGGGCGCGCATCAGTTCCAGGATGCCGCCGACGGTCTCGGGGTCGAGCGCCGAGGTGGCTTCGTCGAACAGCATCAGCTTGGGGTCCATCGCCAGGGCGCGGGCGATCGCCACGCGCTGCTGCTGGCCGCCGGACAACTGGCTGGGATAGCGCGGGCCGAAGTCGGCCATGCCGACCCGGTCCAGCAATTCAAGCGCGTAGCGTTCGGCCTGGGCGCGGTCGCGGCCGCGCACCACGCGCTGCGGCAACGCCACATTGTCGAGCGCGGTGCGGTGCTGGAACAGGTTGAAGTGCTGGAACACCATGCCCACGTCGGTGCGCCAGCGGTTGACGTCGGTGGCCGGGTCGGTCAGCGACACGCCGTCGACGCGGATGGTGCCGCTGTCGATGCGCTCCAGGCCATTGAGGGTGCGCAGGAAGGTGCTCTTGCCCGAGCCCGACGGCCCCACCACCACCAGCACCTCGCCGCGGTCGAGCCGGCAGTCGATGCCGTCCAGCGCCAGGTGATCGGGCTGGCCGTCGCGCTGGTAGGTCTTGGTGACCGCCTCGACTACGAGCAGGGGTTCGGACACGAGCATGGCCTTCAAAAAGGTTTCGCATTTCGCGCTGGAGTTTCGTATAGTAAATTTATTTCCAGAATCGCCACTTAGGCATAACCCTTAAGCGAAGGCCCGCCTTCGCCGGCATCTCCAAGGAACCGGTATGGACACGCCCCAAGACATCCTGCGCGCACTCGGCCTCAACCCCGCGACCCTGACCGGCGGCACGCTGATCGCCCGCAGCCCGATCGACGGCGCCGAGCTGGCCCAGGTCCATGAACATACGGTGGCGCAGGCCCACGCGGCCATCACTCGCGCCCGCCAGGCCAGCCTGGCCTGGCGCGACGTGCCGGCGCCGCGCCGCGGCGAACTGCTGCGCCTGTTCGGCGAAGTGCTGCGCCAGCACAAGCGCGAACTGGGCCGCCTGGTCAGCCTGGAAGCCGGCAAGATCCTGGCCGAGGGCGAAGGCGAGGTCCAGGAAATGATCGACATCTGCGACTTCGCCGTGGGCCTGTCGCGCCAGCTTTACGGCCTGACCATCGCTTCCGAGCGCCCCGGCCACCGCATGATGGAAA
The DNA here is from genome assembly GCF_054188005.1 of Achromobacter sp. KK8. Lineage (NCBI taxonomy): Bacteria > Pseudomonadati > Pseudomonadota > Betaproteobacteria > Burkholderiales > Alcaligenaceae > Achromobacter > Achromobacter sp. KK8. The sequence goes on from NZ_CM135178.1 coordinate 6,322,847, forward strand.
CCTGGCATCCGCTGGGCGTGGTGGGCGTCATCAGCGCCTTCAACTTCCCGGTGGCGGTGTGGTCCTGGAACGCCGCGCTGGCGCTGGTGTGCGGCAACGCCGTGGTCTGGAAGCCGTCGGAAAAAACGCCGCTGACCGCGCTGGCCTGCCAGGCGCTGTTCGCGCAGGCGGTGCAGCTTTTCGGCGATGCGCCGGCCGGCCTGTCGGAAGTGCTGATCGGCGGCCGCGACGTCGGCGAGGCGCTGGTGGATTCGCACGCCGTGGCGCTGGTGTCGGCGACCGGCTCGACCCGCATGGGCCGCCAGGTCGGCCCGCGCGTGGCGCAGCGCTTTGGCCGCGTGCTGCTGGAACTGGGCGGCAACAACGCCATCATCGTCGGCCCCACCGCCGACCTCGACATGGCGGCGCGCGGCATCGTCTTCGGCGCCATCGGCACCGCCGGCCAGCGCTGCACCACCACGCGCCGCCTGATCGTGCACGAAAGCGTGGCCGACGATCTGCTGCAACGCTTGCACAAGGCCTACGCCAGCGCGCCCATCGGCAACCCGCTGGACGGCAAGAACCTGGTCGGACCGCTGATCGACCGCGCCTCGTTCGACGCCATGCAGGCCGCGCTCAAGGCCGCCGGTGAACAGGGCGGCAAGGTCACGGGTGGCGAACGCGTGCTGGCCGACCAGTACCCGGACGCCTGGTACGTGCGCCCCGCCATCGCCGAAATGCCCGGCCAGACCGACGTGGTCTGCCACGAGACCTTCGCGCCGATCCTGTACGTGATGCGCTACAGCGATTTCAACCAGGCGCTGGCGCTGCAGAACGGCGTGCCGCAAGGCCTGTCGTCGGCCATCTTCACCAATGACCTGCGCGAGGCCGAGACCTTCCTGTCGGCGGCGGGCTCGGACTGCGGCATCGCCAACGTCAACATCGGCACCTCGGGCGCCGAGATCGGCGGCGCCTTCGGCGGTGAAAAGGAAACGGGCGGAGGCCGCGAGTCGGGCTCGGACGCCTGGCGCAACTACATGCGCCGCGCCACCAACACCATCAACTACTCGCGCAACCTGCCGCTGGCGCAGGGCATCAAGTTCGGCGAGTAAGCCGCCAGCCATAGGGCAAGAGGCCCCGCGCATCGTCGCTGATGCGCGGGGCCTCCTGCCTTGCGGGGCGCCGATATCGGCCGCCAGCCGCGCGCCAGCGGGTCCCGCGGGCACGCGGGACACAGCCGGCGGCGCGTCCACGCTACCGCGCCCATGTTGCAAGTCCTACATCCGATAAGCCCGACTTACAAAATGTAGGCCGGGCCGATGCTACATTGCATCGTCACAGATACCACCCGCCTCCCATGACTTCGTCCCGACGCATCGCCCTTCCCCCGCGCACCCTGGTCGCCGCCCTGGCGCTGGGCCTGGCCGGCACCGCCACCGCCGGCGTGTCCTACCGGCTCGACCGTCCTTCGGCCGCCCCCGGCGACACCGTCACCATCGAAGCGGTGTACTTCAACGAAGGCAACGCCCGCGCCACTTGGGAGGCGCCGCCCGAACTGGTGCTGCAATGGCGCGGCCAGGACGGCCAGATCGTGCGCAGCCTGGCCAAGCTGCAAGGCGGCAAGGCCAGCTACAGCGTGCCGGTCAACAATTTCGCGCGCATGGCCTGGAGCGCCGAAGTGCCCGCCAGCGCCCGCGGCCTGCAGGCCATTTCCATCGAGGGCCAGCCGGCCATGATGGCGCTGGACGCCACCGGCCGCGACAGCGGCACGCTGGCCAGCACGCCCGCTCCCGTCCCGGTGGTCGATCCGCGCACCGGCCAGCCGGTGCCGCCTGCCGTGGTCACCGCGGCCGGCGCATCGCCCGAAGGCGGCCCGGCGCCGGACAGCGTGGCCGTCTCGTCCTACCAGCAATCGGCCTTCGATCATTTCCGCAGCGCGATCTCGGAATACAAGCCGGTGTACTTCGACATCGGCACCCGCGGCCAGACCACCGCGCGCTTCCAGATCAGCGCCAAGTACCGCCTGTTCAGCCCGTCCGGCAACCGGCCCGCGACCTGGGGCGAGAACTTCTACCTGGGCTATACCCAGACCTCGCTGTGGGATCTGCAGGGCGATTCCATGCCCTTCATCGACACCACCTTCAACCCCAGCCTGTTCTGGCTGTCGGACAACATGTGGCAGTCGGAAAGCCAAAGCTGGCGCCTGGGGCTGAACACCGGCGTCGAACACAACTCCAACGGCAAGGCCGGCGACGACTCGCGCTCGGTCAACGACGCCTACATCCAACCGCAGTTCAACTACCGTTTCGACGGCGGCAGCACGCTGACCTTCGCGCCCAAGGTCAAGGCCTATTTCGGCGTCGCCAGCGAGAACTCCGACTACGCCGACTACGCCGGCCGCGTCGACTGGAACCTGCGCTGGGCGCAGGACAACGGCGCGGTGGTCTCGGCCATGTACCGCCAGGGCGACCAGCGCCGCCGCACCACGCAGCTCGATTTCGCCTGGCCGCTGCAGCGCACCTGGCTCAACATGAACGGCTACCTGCACCTGCAGTACTTCAACGGCTACGGCGAAACGCTGCTGGGCTACAACCAGCGCAACGAATCGCAGTTCCGCATCGGCCTGTCGCTGGTGCCTTGACGCGCAGGCCGGCGTCGGCCTGGCGTCCTAGCGCCCCCAGCGCAGCACCAGCGGATCCAGCCGCCGCGCCACCTCCAGCAGGCCCCGCCGCACTTCCGGCCGCATGGCCGGAAATGGATGGCGCGGCGCGTCGCAGGCGATCACGCCGCCCGCCTTCATCAACGCCTTGGCGGTCAGGATGCCGCCCTGGCGGTTCTCGTAGTTGATCAGCGGCAGCCAGCGTTCGTACAGGCGGTAGGCCTCGTCGGCGCGGCCTGCTCGGTGCGCCTCGATGATCGGCCGGATGCCGTCGGCGAAGCCGCCACCCGTCATGGACCCGGTGGCGCCGGCATCCAGGTCCGGCAGCAGCGTGATGGCCTCTTCGCCGTCCCACGGCCCTTCCACCGCCGCGCCGCCCAGCGCGATCAGGTCGCGCAGCTTGGTGGCCGCGCCGGCGGTCTCGATCTTGAAGTACGACACCTGGGCGATGTCGCGCGCCATGCGCGCCAGCAACGCGGCGGGCAGCGGCGTGCCGGCCACCGGCGCGTCCTGGATCATGATGGGGATGTCGATGGCGTCCGACACCCGCTGGAAGAAGCCGACCACCTGTTCCTCGGCAACGCGGAGGGTGGCCCCGTGGTACGGCGGCATGATCATCACCATGGCCGCGCCCTGCGCCTGCGCCCGGCGGCTGCGCGCCGCGCACACCTGGGTGCCGTAGTGCGTGGTGGTGACGATCACCGGCACCCGGCCGGCCACGTGTTCCAGCAAGGTGCGCGTCAGCACTTCGCGCTCGTCGTCCGACAGCGAGAACTGCTCGGAGAAGTTGGCCAGGATGCACAGGCCGTCGACGCCGCAGTCGATCATGAAATCGGCCGCGCGCTTCTGGCCCGGCAGGTCCAGCTCGCCCGACTCGGTGAAGATGGTGGGCACCACCGGAAAAATGCCGCGATAGCGCGGCGCCGGCACAGTCGTCGTGGTCATGGCGCTCACTCGATGATGTTGAAGTCTTTCAGGTATTCGGTCTTCAGGCTCAGGCCCAGCCCCGGCTTGTTGTCGTCCAGGTCGATGAAGCCTTCCCTGGCCACCGGCTCGCCGTCGAAGATGTAGTAGAACAGCTCGTTGCCCACTTCCACGTCGAACATCGGGAAATACTCGCTCATGGGCGAGGCCAGCGTGCTCATGGTCAGGTGGTAGTTGTGCATCTGGCCGGCGTGCGGGATGACCGGCACGCTGTAGGCCTCGCACAGGGCGTTGATCTTGTGCGCGGCGGTGATGCCGCCGACGCGGTTGGTATCGTACTGCACCACCGACACCGCCTTGCGGTCCAGCAGCTGCTTGAAGCCATACAGCGAGAACTCGTGCTCGCCGCCCGAGATGGGGATGGACGTCAGCTGGTTCAGCTCCGCATAGCCGTCGATGTCGTCGGCGATCACCGGTTCTTCCAGCCAGCGCGGCTCGAACTTCTCCAGCTTGGGCAGCATGCGCTTGGCGTACTCCAGGTTCCAGCCCATGTAGCATTCGAGCATCAGGTCGGTGTCGTAGCCGATCACCTCGCGCACCGCCTCGACCGATTTCAGGTTCTCCGCCACGCCGCGCTGCAGGTGCGCCGGGCCGTAGCCGAAGCGCATCTTGAACGCCGTGAAACCCTGGTCCAGATAGGTCTGGGCCTCTTCCTGCATGGCCTTCAGGTCGGTGCGGTACAGCTTGGAGTAATAGACCGGAATCTTCTCCTTGGTGCGTCCGCCCAGCAGCTTGAAGACCGGCTTGCCGACCGATTTGCCCAGGATGTCCCAGATCGCCAGGTCCACGCCCGAGATCGCCGCCATGGTCACGCCCTTGCGGCCCCAGGCGTGGGTGGCGCGGTACATGCGCTGCCACAGGTACTCGTAGTCCCAGGGGTCCTGGCCGATCACCAGCGGCGCCAGGTACTGGTCGATGATGGCCTTGGCCACGCGCGGCGCCAGCGCCACGTTGCCCAGGCCGACGATGCCGTCATCGGTCTCGACCTCGACCACGGTCCAGCCGTGGAAGCGGAAGGTGCTCATGGTTTCCTGCGGCGAATACAGCAGGTCCATGGCGTTGGAGCAGAAGTTGCCTTGCGGCGGCACGGTCTTGCCGGTCCATTCAAAGACGCGGGCGCGGACGGATTTGATCTTCATGGGGGGTTCCTGCGAAACGAGGTCGAACGATGCGATGAACGGGAAAGAACGGCCGCCTCAGGCCGCCGCGCGCGCGGCGCGATGCGACAGGCCCATGCGGCAGGCGATGCGGAAGGCCTGCCAGGTAGCGTCGACGCTGGCGCGTCCCTGGCCGGCAATGTCGTAGGCGGTGCCGTGGGCCGGCGTGGTGATCGGGATCGGCAGGCCGCCCTGCACCGTCACCCCGCGCGAAAAGCCCAGCAGCTTGATCGCGATCTGGCCCTGGTCGTGGTACATGGTGACGATGGCCTGGAACTCGCCCGCCTGCGCCTTCAGGAAGATGGTGTCGGCGGGGAACGGGCCCTGCACCGGCAGCCCTTCCTGGTTCAACTGGCGCACGGCCGGGGCGATGATGTCGACCTCTTCGCGCCCGCAGGTGCCGCCGTCGCCGCCATGCGGATTGAACGCCGCCACCGCCACCCGCGGCGCGGCCACGCCGTTGGCCTGCAGCGACTGGTAGATCAGCCGCGTGGCGGCCTTGATGCCGTCGATGCTGAGCGCGGCGGCGGCGTCCTTGAGCGGAATGTGCGAGGACACGCGCGAGGTCCACAGCTCGCCCAGCGTGTTGAATTCGCAGAAGTAGCCGGTCACGCCCAGGTACTGCGCGAAGTGGTGCAGTTCGTCGTCGTGGCGCAGGCCGCCCTGCTTCATCGCGTGCTTGTTCAGCGGCGCGAAGCAGATGGCGTCGATATGGCCGGCCAGCGCCGCGTCCATGCAGGCGTCCAGCACGCGCAGCACCGAGGCGCCGCCAGGGGCCTGCGCCTGCCCCAGGTTGACATCCTCGCGCCGCACGGTATCCATCGCCAGCCACGCCGGCGCGCGGGTATCCGGCCGCGCCCGCACCGCGGCGAAGCCGTCCACCGCCTGCGTCGCCACCTGCACGCCCGCCACCCGCTGGCCCTCGCGCCACAGCCATTCATCGCCCACCAGCACGATGTTGGCCAGCTGCGCCGCCTCGGGCCGCGCCAGCAGGCGCGCGATCAGTTCGGGGCCGATGCCGGCGGGGTCGCCCAGCGTCAGGGCAATGACGGGCTTGGCGGCGGGGTTGCTTTCGATGCTCATGCTGCGTTCATTCCACGGAAATATGGTTCTTCTTGATGATGGCGGCGTAGCGCTGGTTCTCGGTCTGGTGGAACTGCGCGAACTGCGCCTGGCTCATGGGGCTGATGTCGGCGCCGATGGCCTGCAGGCGCGTCTGGGTCTCGGGCATGGCCAGCACCGCATTGACCGAGTCATGCACGCGCCGCTGCACCGCCGCCGGCGTGTTGCCGGGCATGTAGATGCCGTACCAGGCGCTCATCTCGACGCCGCTGACGCCGGCTTCGGCCATGGTCGGCACATCGGGCAGCTGCGGATTGCGCTTGGCACTCAGCACCGCCAGCGCGCGCACCTTGCCGCTCTTGATGTGCGGAATGACGGACGACGCGGTCTCGAAGGCGATCTGCACCTGGCCGCCCATCAGGTCGACCATGGCCGGGCCGCTGCCGCGATAGGGAATATGGGTCATCTGCACGCCGGTGGCGTCCTTGAACAGTTCGGCGGCGATGTGCTGGGTGCTGCCCGAACCGCTGCTGGCGAAGTTGTATTCACCCGGCTTGCGCTTGAGCAGCGCGATGAGATCCTGCACCGACTTGGCCGGCAACTGGTTGTTGACCACCAGGATGTTCGGCACCGCACCCACGAACACCACCGGGGTCAGGTCGCGGTCGTTGTCGTAGCCCAGCTTGAGCAGGTGCGGCGCGATCGCATGCGCGGTGGACACGCCCATCACCATGGTGTGGCCGTCGCCCGACTTGGCCGCCAGGTCCGCCGCCAGCGTGTTGGACGCGCCCGGCTTGTTCTCCACCACCACGGTCTGCTTGAGCATCGGCCCGAGCTTGTCGGCCACGGCGCGCGCCATGGCGTCGGTGCCGCCGCCGGGGGCCGAGCCCACCAGCAGGCGCAGCGGCCGGGCCGGCCAGTCGGCGCTCTGCGCCTGGGCGGATACGGCGGCGGACAGGCACAGCACGCCCGCCGCCAATGCGGCATAAAGCCGAGTCTTCATGGTTGTCTCCTTGGGGGCTTATGGCCCGTAGCGGGCTTTGTTATGCCTGCATCTTAGAAACAACCGCTGTTTCCGTAAAATGAAACTTTTGCACCAACTGTTCACTACAGGCGATCAATCATGGAACGCGTCCCGAACGTCCCCGCGCTGCTCTCGCGGCTGCGCATGCGGCAGATCGTGCTGCTGTTGGCCATCGAAGAACGCGGCACCCTGCGGGCCGCCGCCACCCAGCTCAACATGACGCAGTCCGCCGCCAGCAAGATGCTGCACGAACTGGAACTGGCCATCGGCCAAGCGCTGTTCGAGCGCGTCGGCCGCGGCCTGGCGCTGACCGCCGCCGGGGAATGCGTGATGGAGTATTTCCGCGGCATGCGCGGCACGGTGTCATCGCTGGCGCGGGAACTGGAAGAACTGCGCCTGGGCAGCGCCGGCAAACTGTTCATCGGCAGCATCATGGCCGCCTCGCCGGGCCACCTGACCGACGCCCTGCTGCGCCTGAAGCAGACCTACCCGCTACTGGCCGTGGAGATCTCCACCGGCACCAGCGACCTGCTGATCGAACGGCTGAACGAGGGCAGGCTCGACGTCGTCATCGGCCGCATGCTGACCCTGTCCGAACGCCATTACGTCTTCCGCCCCATCGGCGACGAGGCCCTCTCCGTCATCGCCGCGGTCGATCACCCCCTGACACGCCGCAAGCGCATCACCTTCGACGCGCTGCAGGCCTACCCCTGGATCCTGCAACCCCACGGCAGTCCCATGCGCGACGTCCTGGAACAGGAATTCCGCGCCCACGACACGCCCCTGCCCAAGGGCCTGATCGAGTCCGCCTCGATCCTCACCACCACCAACCTGGCCATGAAGTCCGACATGCTGGGGGTCATCCCCGACTCCGTCGCCAGCCGCTACGCCCGCCACGGCCTGCTCGCCATCATCCCCTACCAACTCCAGCACACCCTGACCGCCTTCGGCAGCATCATCCCCAAGGACCGCCCGCTAAGCGCGCCCGCCAGGCACTTCGTGGACCTGCTGCACGACGCGGGATAAGGACGCACCACGCACGATAAAGGCGCACCACGCAGAGCAAAAACAAGCAGCCCCCAGCTCAGCCCCCACCAGCCGCCGACACCCCAACACCGCCCCAACGCAAGACACCGCGTAAGCCCCAAAAGGCCGCCCGCGCGGCCGGCCTGGGGCGGGCCCCGCAAACCTCTCCATGCCCCCACCGTTCTGACAACGCGACGCTCCAAGACGCTCGCAGCCCCTCGCGGCGGGCGAGTCGGTGGCGGGCAACCTCGATGCGCCCGAGGGAATCCGAAGGAGTCGCCGAAGGCGAGGACGAGGATGACAACGGGGCAGTCCGGAGCGAACGCTCCGGACCGCAATCGTGGGCGCCCGCCACCGACTCGCCCGCCGCGAGGGGCGACCTACGAAGCGCGCCCACAACCACGCCTCCCACGAAGCCCCCCCAAAAAAGAACGAACCTAAAGATCCGGATCCTCCTCCACCTTAGGCATCAAATAAGCCGTCAACGCACTCGACGCCCCCGCCATCCCCCAAAACAGAAAGAACGACACGGTATAGAACCCCACCCGCCCCGTCGGCACATATCCGAACACCGCCACATCCAACGGGTCGATCAACGCAAAAACAATCGCGCTGCCCACGGCCGCCGCCAGGAACGACGGCCACAGTATCCACATCAACGACCTCAACCCCATGGCGCGCCTCCGGAAATCATCAACGAACGCCGACCGCGGCCGGCGGCGTCGGCAGCGGCTCCATCTGCTCGATCACCAGTCCGCGCTTGACCACGCCTTCCTGGATCGGCTGGTTGCCGAACTGCGTATAGGCCAGGTAGATCGTGATGGCACAGCCGATCACCGCCAGGAACGGCCCGGCCATCAGGAACCACGGCCAGAACTCGCGGTACCAGGGTTTCGCCGGCATCGGCGCGGCAAGATGGACAGTATTCATCGTTGGCATCCTTGGTTCGGAATCACTCGGGGACATAAAAACTCGCGGCTTCGTCGGTTTCGACCGGCCGGTTCTCTTGATCGTGGGCGCGGGCCCGCAGCGTGATCGGGTGCGCGCCCGGCTCGGCCCCGGCCGGCGCGCGGATCACCATCGGCACCAGCTTGTTGGCCGCCGCCTCGACATCCACCACGTCCGACTCGCCCTGCCCGGCGCGCACCGCCAGTCCGGGCATGCCGTCGGCCGACAGCCGTAAACGCAGCGGCGAGTCCGAGGTGTTGATGATCTGCAGCCGATACACGTTCTCGATCATGCCGCCGGCCACCTCGCGCCCCAGCACGCCGCGATCGCGGATCACGTCCACCCGCAGCGGGTTGCGCAGCGTCAGCGACACCACGAATGCCACCGCCAGCCCCAGGATCAGCGTGCCGTAGATCAGCACGCGCGGGCGCAGCAGGTGCGAGCGCGCGCTCTGGGTCGACAGCCCTTCCAGCATCGCCCGCTCCGAGGTGTAGCGGATCAGCCCGGACGGGTACTGCATCTTGTCCATCACCTGCTCGCAGGCGTCGATACAGGCGCCGCAGCCGATGCACATGTATTGCAGCCCGTCGCGGATGTCGATGCCGGTCGGGCACACCTGCACGCACAGGCTGCAATCGACGCAGTCGCCCAGCCCCGCGGCCTTGTGGTCGACCTTGCGCGAGCGGCCGCCGCGCGGATCGCCGCGGCGCTTGTCGTAGGTCACCACGAAGGTGTCGGGGTCGACCATCACGCTCTGGAAGCGCGCGTACGGGCACATGTATTTGCACACCGACTCGCGCATGAAGCCGGCATTGCCCCAGGTGGCGAAACCGTAGAACAGCATCCAGAACCATTGCCACGGCCCCAGCTGCAGCGCGAACAGCTCGTGACCCAGTTCGCGGATCGGCGCGAAGTAGCCGATGAAGGTCGAGCCGGTCCACCAGGCCAGCGCGATCCACAGGAAGTGCTTGGTGACCTTCAGGCGCGCCTTGCGCCAGGTCCAGGGCGACTCGTCCAGGCGGATGCGGGCGACGCGGTCGCCTTCGACCTTGCGCTCGATCCACATGAAGATCTCGGTGTAGACCGTCTGCGGACAGGCGTAGCCGCAGAACAACCGGCCGGCCACCGCGGTGAACAGGAACAGCGCCAGCGCCGAGATCACCAGCAGCACCGCCAGGTAGACCACGTCCTGGGGCCACAGCACCAGGCCGAACAGGTAGAACTTGCGCGCGCCCAGGTCGAACAGCACGGCCTGGCGGCCGTTCCATTGCAGCCAGGGCAGGCCGTAGAAGATCAGCTGCGTGAGAAAGACGAAGGCGATGCGCCAGCGCGCGAAGATGCCGCTGACCGAGCGCGGATAGATCTTGCTGCGCACGCCGGCCAGGGTCTGCTCCAGCGTCTCCTGGCCGGGCCGGGGCGGCCGCACGTGCGGCCGCCAGGGTGGCGGGTCGCCGCCAGGCGAGCTGCTGACGCTTGCGGTTGACCCATCATCCATTTGCTGCTCCGTGCTGTAAGTCCATGTGGTATGGGGGCCGCCGTCGCGGCGCCCCACCTATGCGCCGCCTACTTGGCCGCAGCGGTCGTGGCCGGCTGCGCTTGCGCGTCGGGCTTGTTCGACAGGCCCCAGACCCAGGCCGTCAGGATCTTGATCTGTTCCGGGGTCAGGATGTCGCCGTGCGCCGGCATGCGGTTCTCGCGACCATCCAGGATCGTCTTGACGATGGTGGCTTCCGAGCTGCCATACAGCCAGACGTCGTCCGTCAGGTTGGGCGCGCCCAGGGCCTGGTTGCCCTTGCCGTCGACACCGTGACAGGCGACGCAGAAGTTGGCGAACTCGCGCTGGCCGCGGAACACCCGCACCGGATCGGCCGTCAGTCCCGACAGCGAACGCACGTACTGGGCGATGTCACCGGCGGTCTTGGGATCGATGGCGGCCTTCCAGGGCGGCATCACGCCGATGCGGCCATTGGTGATGGTCTGCATGATGGCTTCGGGCGAGCCGCCATGCAGCCAGTCCGTGTCGGTCAGATTGGGAAAGCTGGGGCCGCCCTTGGCGTCGGAACCGTGGCACTGCGAGCAGGTGTTCAGAAACAGGCGCTGGCCGATTTCCCGGGCGCCCGGATCCGCGGCGATCTGCGGCACCGTCATGGTCTCGAAACGCGCGTAGATCGGGCGCACGGCCTCGGCCATTTTGGCCTGCTGCTGCGCCACCTCGTTGGCGCTGCTGTAGCCCAGCTGGCCCTTGTACGAACCCAGGCCCGGCATGAAGAACAGGTAACCCAGCGCGAACGCGCAGGCCAGCAGGTACATCCAGGTCCACCAGCCAGGCACCGGATTGTTCAGTTCGGTCAGGTCGCCATCCCAGACGTGGCCGGTGTCTTCCACCTGGCCATTGGCCGGCTTGGTCTTGAGCCAACGACGCTGCGTATACAGCAGCCACACGCACCACACCACGCCGCCGACCGCGACGATCGAGATGAAATACCCCCAGAAGCCATTGACGAAATCGCTCATGACCGATCCGCTCCATCTTGTTGTACCGGCCCGAATTCATCGGGCAGCGCGAACGGCAGCATCGCCGATTCGCTGTTGGCGCCCTGGCGGCCGCGCGAGCAGGCCCACCAGACAATGCCGAAAAAGGTTGCCATCGAGATGGCGGTGACGATTGCGCTTAAATAAGCCATGATCAGCCTCCCGTGGCCGCGGGTTGCGCGGCGGCGGCGGGCTGCGCCGCCTTTCGGGCTTCTTCGGCCTTCCTGGCCTCTTCCGCCTTTTTGGCCTGCTGCGCCTTGCGCACGCCCACGCCCAGCCCTTGCAGATAGGCCACCAGCGCGTCCTCTTCGGTCTTGCCTTCGATGGCCTTGGGCGCGGCGGCGATCTCTTCGTCGGTGTACGGCACGCCCAGGGCGCGCAGCGCGCGCATGCGCTGCTCGACGTTCTGGCCGGTGATCACCGTCTTTTCCAGCCACGGATAGGCCGGCATGTTGGACTCGGGCACCACCTTGCGCGGATCGCGCAGGTGGATGCGATGCCAGTCGTCGGAATAGCGTTCGCCCACGCGCGCCAGGTCCGGGCCGGTGCGCTTGGAGCCCCACAGGAACGGATGGTCGAACACCGACTCCGAGGCCAGCGAATACGAACCGTAGCGCTGCACTTCGGCCGCCAGCAGGCGCACCTGCTGCGAGTGGCAGCCGACACAGCCTTCGCGGATGTAGACGTCGCGCCCCATCAGGCGCAGCGGGCTGTAAGGTTCGACCCCCGCCACCGGCTGCGTGGTGCTGTGCTGGAAAAACAGCGGCACGATCTGCACCAGGCCGGCGAACGACACCACCAGGATGCTGGCGATGATCATCCAGCCGATGTTCTTTTCGAGCGTCTGGTGGGAGAAAAAGCCTTGTTGCTTGTTGGCCATGATGTCCTCGTCAAACAGTGGCCGGCGCGGCGGCGATGGCCGGCGTGCGGGCGGCGTGGGGATCGTCTTGCGGAATGGGGGGATTGATCGCTTGCGCGCCGCTCACCGTCTTCCACACGTTCCACGCCATGACAAAGACACCCGACAGGAACAGCGTGCCGCCCAGCAGCCGGATCAGGTAATACGGCAGGCGCGTCTTGAGCTCTTCGACGAAGCTGTACACCAGCGTGCCGTCGGCTGCCGTGTCGCGCCACATCAGGCCCTGCTGCACCCCGGCGATCCACATCGCGGCGATGTACAGCACCACGCCGATGGTGGCGATCCAGAAGTGCAGTTCGATGGCCTTGACGCTGTACATCTTTTCGCGGCCATACAGGCGCGGGATCAGGTAGTAGAGCGAGCCGAACGAGATCATCGCGACCCAGCCCAGCGCGCCCGAGTGCACGTGGCCGATGGTCCAGTCGGTGTAGTGCGACAGCGCGTTCACGGTGCGGATCGACATCATCGAGCCTTCGAACGTGGACATGCCGTAGAACGACAGCGCCGTCACCATGAACTTCAGGATCGGATCGGTGCGCAGCTTGTACCAGGCACCCTGCAGCGTCATGATGCCGTTGATCATGCCGCCCCACGACGGCGCCAGCAGGATCAGCGAGAACGTCATGCCCAGCGACTGGGTCCAGTCGGGCAGCGAGGTGTACAGCAGGTGGTGCGGACCGGCCCACATGTAGGTGAAGGCCAGCGCCCAGAAGTGGACGATCGACAGGCGATACGAATAGATGGGGCGGCCGGCCTGCTTGGGCACGAAGTAGTACATCATGCCCAGGAAGCTGGTGGTCAGGAAGAAGCCCACCGCGTTGTGGCCGTACCACCACTGCACCATGGCGTCCTGTACCCCCGAATAGGCGGAGTACGACTTCCACAGCGTCACCGGCATCTCGATGTTGTTGAAGATGTGCAGGATGGCGATGGTCAGGATGTACGAGCCGAAGAACCAGTTGGCCACGTAGATGTGCTTGGACCGACGCTTGATGATGGTGCCGAAGAACACGATGGCGTAGGCCACCCAGACCAGCGTGATCAGGATGTCGATGGGCCATTCGAGTTCGGCGTATTCCTTGCTGCTGGTGTAGCCCAGCGGCAAGGTGATGGCGGCCGCGACGATGACCGCCTGCCAGCCCCAGAAGGTGAACGCGGCCAGCCGGTCACAGAAAATGCGGGTCTGACAGGTGCGCTGGACCACGTAGTACGAGGTCGCGAACAGCGCGCTGCCGCCGAAGGCGAAGATCACGGCGTTGGTGTGCAGCGGGCGCAGGCGGCCGTAGCTGAGCCAGGCGGTGTCGAAATTCAACTGAGGCCAAACCAGCTGCGCGGCGAGAAAAACGCCCACAGCCATGCCGACGATGCCCCAGACCACGGTCATGAGCGCGAACTGCCTCACGATCCGATAGTTGAAGGTGTCGGCCTTGCTTGCGATTGCGGCGCAATCGTTCATCACCCTTCCCCCAAACAAAAAGAAACAAGTAGCTCCAGGTTTCAATGATGGGGGGTCGGACACGATCCGGGGTTGATGTGAATCAAACCCTACTGGTCGTGCAGGGGAACCCGCAGCGGCCGCGCAACGTCCAGGGCACGGCGGCCGTCAGTCCCGCGAGGCCTGGCCGCCGTCGTCGTCGCGCAGGATGGCGGCGCCGGCGTTGTCGGTATCGTCATATTGGCCATTGAAAACGGCCCACCACAACGACACGCCGATGACCAGCACGAACAGCAGGGACAGGGGCAGGAGAAGATAGAGGATGGTCATGGCGCGGCTTCCAGCGCGCCGCCGGGCGCCGCGCGGCCGGACCAGTCGCGCCGCGACAGCCGCCACGAGTTGTAGGCAACCGCCAGCGACGACACCAGCATGGTGATCGCCGCCAGCCAGGGCGTGACCCAGCCGACCAGCGCCAGCGGCGTCATCAGCAGGTGCCAGACCAGGGAACCATGCAGGTTCTGGCGCGCCTTGCGCTGCGCCTGGGCCAGCAACGCGTCCAGTGCCGCGTCGGGCATTGACGGATGGGCCGCCAGCGCCGAATGGGCCGACGCCATGGCGGTGGGCACCGCCATCGACATGGCGCAGGGACAGCTCATCACCAGCAGCGCGACCATGACGGGAAGGCTGTGGGCCGGATCGATATAGGCCCAGGCGGCCGCCGCCCCCAGCGCCAGCGCCACCTGCGCCATGACGAAGCGCGAGGCCAGCCGGTCGGCGCCGGCGCCCAGCAGCAGGCGCTGCGCCTCGACCCGGGCATGCCGTTGGCCGCCCGTCGAGCCGCCGAAAGACTGCCGGGCGCACAGTTCCAGGTAGCGCGCCGTCAGCAGGAAGGCGACGAACATGGTGACCGAATCGAAATACACCTCGCCGCGGCCCGTATAGGTGGCATGCACGCTGGGGACGAAGGCGGCGACGATGCCCAGCGCCACCGGCACGTCCATGCCGGCGCGGCCCTGGCGCAAGTTGGCGCCGGCGTGGCGCCAGATCGGCCAGGCCGAATACAGCACCACCGGCACGGTCAGGGCCAGGCTGGCCCAGTTCATCAGCACGATGGCCCAGTCCAGCGTTTCCAGGGCGTCCCTGGGGATGCCGTCATGGCGCAGGTAGCCCGGCCAGGCGAACATCATCACCTGCATCATCGCCAGCCACGCCAGCGACAGGCGCACCAGCGCGTGCCGGCGCTGCTGGCGGTCGGCGTCGGGCAGGGTCGGGGGAACGGCGAAAATGGATTTTGCTCGCATGCGCCGATGCTACCCAGCGCCACCGGGGCGCGCCTTGACCTGGATCAAGCCGCCTCGGACGGTTTGCCCGCGCGCGGCCGGCCGCCGGCTCAGGGCCGTTGCGCGCGCAACACCGCCACCACCGCCCGCATCAAGGTATCCAGTTCGTCCGCCGCGATGGTCAGGGCCGGCGTCAGGTAGACCACGTTGCCGAACGGCCGCACCCAGACCCCGGCCTCGACCAGGCGCCGTTTCAGGGCTTCGCGGTCCTCGATGCGATCCAGCTCGACCACGCCGATCGCGCCCAGCACCCGCACGTCGCGCACCCACGGCAACTCGCGGCATGGCGCCAGGCCCCGCGCCAGCGCAACCGACAGCGCCTGCGCCTGGGCCAGCCGCGGCTCGCTTTCGAACAGGTCGAGCGAGGCATTGGCGGCGGCGCAGGCCATCGCGTTGCCCATGAAGGTGGGGCCGTGCATCAGGGCATGGGACGGATCGTCCGACCAGAAGGCGTCGAATACCCGGCTGCTGGCCACGGTGGCCGCTAGCGGCAAGGTGCCGCCGGTCAGGGCCTTGGACAGCGTGATGATGTCGGGACGCGCGCCGGCCTGCTCGAACGCGAACATCGTGCCGGTGCGGCCGAAGCCGGTGAAGATCTCGTCGAAGATCAGCAGCAGGCCATGGCGGTCGGCCAGCCGGCGCAAGCGCCGCAGCACCTGCGGCTCGTGCAGCAGCATGCCGCCGGCGCCCTGCACCAGCGGCTCGACCAGGATGCCGGCCAGTTGCGGCCCGCGGGTTTCCAGGAAAGCGTCCAGGCGCGCCATGGCGGCATCGTCGCGCGGCAGGTCGACGATGTCGTGCTCGGCCAGCATGCCGCGGAACAGGCTGTGCATGCCCTCGTCCGGATCGCATACCGCCATGGTGCCCAGGGTGTCCCCGTGGTAGCCGCCACGGAACGCCAGGAAGCGGCTGCGGCCGCGTTCGCCCTGGTTGAGCCAGAACTGCACCGCCATCTTCATGGCCACTTCCACCGCCACCGAGCCGGAATCCGTATAGAACACCCGGTCCAGCCCCGGCCCCAGCAGGCCGGCCAGGCGCCGGGCCAGGGTCAGCGCGGGCTCGTGGGTCAGGCCGCCGAACATGACGTGCGGCATGGCGTCCAGCTGCTCGCGCAGCGCCCGGGCGATGTGCGGATGGTTGTAGCCGTGGCAGGCGGTCCACCAGGACGCCACGCCGTCGATCAATTGGCGACCGTCGGCCAGCTCCAGGCGGCTGCCATGGCTGCGCACCACCGGCAGCGGCGGCGTGGCCGTCTTCATCTGGGCGTACGGCAGCCAGATATGCCGCTGGCCCCGCGCCATCCAGTCAGGGGTCTGCATGTTTCACCTCCACTACAATGGCTCGCATTCTACGGCCGGGGGCCTGACGGCGCGCTTTGCGGCCGCGGTCCTCTGGCGGGGCTCCCGCCGCCGGCCGCCGCAGGAAATCGTCATGTCCAAGCTGGATCCCCTCTTTTCTTCCGAACTGGCGCAAGCCGAATCGCGCCGCGTGCGGCGCCGGCTGCGCACGGCCACCGCCGCGCCCGCGGGCCGCATCGCATTGCACGGCGTCCCGGCGCTGAACTTCTCCAGCAACGACTACCTGGGCCTGTCCAAGCACCCGCTGCTGATCGAGCGCGCGCGCGAATGGGCCGCCCGCCATGGCGCCGGCGCGCAGGCCTCGCGGCTGGTGTGCGGCAATCTCGACCTGCACGAGCAGGTCGAAGCCAAGCTGGCGCGCCTGAAAGGCACCGAGGCCGCGCTGCTGCTGGCGTCTGGCTGGCAGGCCAATGCCGCCGTGCTGCCGGCCCTGCTGCGCGCGGCCGCCGGCCAGGGCGAAGTGCAGGTCTACGCCGACAAGCTCAACCATGCCAGCCTGCATCACGGCTGCCAGGCAGCCGGCGTGCGGCAGATCCGCTTCCGCCACAACGACCTGGACCACCTCGAAGCGCTGCTGGCGGCGCGCGCCGGGCCATCGGCCGCGCCCGCCGCGCGCTTCATCATCACCGAAAGCGTCTTCAGCATGGACGGCGACCGCACCGACGTGGCGCGGCTGGCGGCGCTGGCCGAGCGCTACCAGGCCTTCGTCTACCTGGACGAAGCCCACGCCACCGGCGTGCTGGGACCGGGCGGCATGGGGCTGGCCGGGCTGGCGCCGGGCGGCATCGACCTGACCATGGGCACCTTCAGCAAGGCGCTGGGCGGCTTCGGCGCCTACGTGGCCGGCTCGCGCGCGCTCTGCGACTACCTGGTCAACGCCTGTTCGGGTTTCATCTACACCACCGCCCTGCCGCCCGCGGTGCTGGGCGCCATGGACGCCGCCCTGGACCTGGTGCCGACGCTGGACGCCGAGCGCGCCCGGCTGGCGGCCTCGGGCGAGCGGCTGCGCGTCGCGCTGCGCAGCCTGGGGCTGGACAGCGGCGACTCGTCGACCCAGATCGTGCCCGCCATCGTCGGCGACGAGGGCCGCGCCCTGGCGCTGGCGGCAACGCTGGAGCAGCGCGGCCTGCTGGCCGTGGCGATCCGCCCGCCCACGGTGCCGGCCGGAACCAGCCGCCTGCGCATCGCCCTGAGCGCGGCGCACCGCGACGCCGATATCGATCGCTTGATAGACGGCCTGACGGCCGCGCTCGCCTGATGCCGGCCGCCGATTCCCTGCGCCCCACCCTGCTGTTCGCGCACGGCTGGGCCTTCGACGCCACGTTCTGGGCGCCACTGGCCGCCGCGCTGGCCGACTGGCCGCAGGCCGTGGCCGACGCCGGCTATTTCGGCCCGCCCCACACGCCCACGCCCGACGGCCCGGTACTGGCCATCGGCCACTCGCTGGGCGCGCTGCGCCTGCTGGGCGAGCCGCCGCCCGCCTGCGTGGGCCTGATAGCGATCAACGGCTTTGCCCGCTTCGGCGCGGGCGCCGATTTTCCGGAAGGCGTCCCGGCGCGCATGCTGGACCGCATGCTGAACCGGCTGGCGACGCAGCCCGAAACCGTGCTGCGCGATTTCCGCCAGCGCTGCGGCGACACCAGCGCCATCGGCGTCCCCCAGGTCGAACCGCTGGCGCGCGACCTGGGCATCCTGCGCGACGCCGACCAACGGGCCGCGCTGGCGACGCTGCCGATGCCGCTGCTGGCGCTGGCGGGCACGGCCGATCCGATCGCGCCCGCGGCCATGACGACGGCGGGCTTCGGCGCCGCGGCCGAACTGCACTGGCGCGACGGCGGCGGCCACCTCTTGCCGCTGACCGATCCCGACTGGTGCGCGCAACGCATCCGCGCCTTCCTGGCCCGCGTGGCGCCCGCCGCATGAGCGCCGTACCCCGCAATGCCCGGGTCGGCGCGCGCTTCGGCGCCGCCGCCGCCCGCTACGACGAACACGCCCCGGCCCAACGCATCACCGCCCAGCGGCTGGCCGACGCGATCGGGCGGCTGCCGCTGCCGCCGCGTCCGCGCATCCTGGAGATCGGCTGCGGCACCGGCCTGCTGACCCAGGCGCTGGCCGCCCGGCTGGGCCCCGCGGACTGGACCGTGACCGACATTTCGCCCGCCATGCTGACGCGGGCGCGGCAGGGACCGGCGCTGCCCGGCAGCGCGCGCTACCAGGTGCTGGACGGCGAGCGCCCCGACAGCCTGCCGGGCGGCTACGACCTGATCTGCTCCAGCCTGGCGGTGCAATGGTTCGGCGACCTGAACGCCGGACTGGGACGGTTGGCAGCGCTGCTCGCGCCCGGCGGCCACCTGGCGGTGGCCACGCTGGCCGACGGCACGTTCGAGGAATGGCGCGCCGCCCACCGCGCGCTCGGCCTGGCCGCGGCCACCCCGACCTATCCGCCCGCCGCCGCCATCCGTCCGACCATGGGCAATCTGGCCGGTGGCGTGCACAGCGAACGGCTGATACAAGATCATCCTGACGGCCTGCATTTCCTCAAGGCGCTCAAGGGCATCGGCGCCACCACGCCCGCGCCCGGCACCGCCCCGCTGGGTCCGGCCGCGCTGCGGCGGGTGCTGGCGCAGTTCGACCAACAAGGCGCCACGGTGACCTATCACCTGGCCTACGGAATCTGGAAGAAACATGACTGACTCCCCCGCCAACGGCGTTTTCGTCACCGGCACCGACACCGGCATCGGCAAGACCCTGGTCTCGGCCATCCTGGCGCGCGCCTGGAACGCCGACTACTGGAAACCGGTGCAGACCGGCGTGGCCGAGGAACCGGGTGACACCGACACGGTCGCGCGCCTGGCGCAACTGCCGCCCGAACGCCTGCACCTGCCGGCCTACGTGCTGCAGGCGCCGCTGTCGCCGTGGGCCGCCGCGCCGCTGGAAGACGCCGTAATCGACGCCACCGCCATCGTGCCGCCGGCCACCACGGCGCCGCTGATCGTCGAAGGCGCCGGCGGTCTGTACGTGCCGATCGACGACAGCCACATGATGATCGACCTGATCGCGCGCCTGGGCATGCCGGTGGTGCTGGCCGCGCGCAGCGGCCTGGGCACCATCAACCACACGCTTTTGAGCCTGGAAGCCTTGCGCCGCCGCGCCATCCCGGTGCTGGGCGTGATCATGAGCGGCCCGCTGTCGGCCGGCAACCGCGAGGCGATCGAACGCTTCGGCAACGTGCGCGTGCTGGCCGAGATCCCGCCGCTGGAACGGGTCGATGCGGCAGCCGTCGAGGCGCTGGCGCGCACCGTGCCGCCGCTGGCGGAATGCCTGGCGGCGATGCGCGCCGCGGATTGACGGCCTCGGGCGCCGCCGCGCTCAGTCCGCGGCGCGCAGGAAGCGCTCGATGGCCGCCGCCAGCGCGAGCGGCGTTTCATTCATCGGATAGTGCCCGGCATTGCCCAGCACCTCGATCGTCGTGCGCGGATAGCGCCGCGCATAGGTCGCGGCCATCAGCGCCGGCGTGAACACCGGATCGTGCTCGCCCACCAGGGCCAGCACCGGATGGCGGCCGTCGATGCGGTCGCTGAAATCGGTGCCAACCCACGCGGGCAGGTACGCGGCGAACGCGGCGGCCGACGAATGCGCGGCGGAATAGTCGGCCTTCCACGCCACCCATGCCGCCGGCAGGCGCCCGCCGGTGCTGCGATCGATGATGGCGCGACGCGCGGCCAGGTCCGCGGCCGCGCCGTCGAACAGCGCGCGCGTGACCGGCGCCATGGCGATGCCGCCGCATGGCACCGGGGCCACCGGCACCAGCGCGCGCACCCGCTCAGCCGCCAGCGCCGCGACCCGCTCGATCGCCATGCCGCCCATCGAATGGCCCACCAGGCTGAAGCGCTCGAACCCCAACGCGTCGGCCAGCGCCAGCGCGTCGGCGGCGATCTCGTCGATCGAATGTTCGCCGGCCGCCTCGCGCATGCCGCCGTAGCCGCGGTAGTCCATGAAGACGTAGCTGAAGTCCGCGCCCGACAGCCAGGGTTCGATCGGCTCGAAGGCGCGCGCGTCGCCGAACCAGCCGTGCAGCACGATGACGGGATGCGGGCCGTGGCCCACGCGATGGAAAGTGTTGGCCATGTCGGCTCCTGGAGTGTGGCGATGCGCCGCCCCAGGGCAGCGAACGCGAGGGACAATGGCGGCATCGTAGGCCTGGGACCGGCGGCCCGCCTTCGATATCGGGTCATTCACTGTAGAATCCAGGCCATGCGCAATACCCTGGTCGATCCCTACGAGGACATTCCGCGCGACGTGGTGGTGACCGCCTGCGACTATCCGGCCGGCCTGACCTTCCCGCTGCACGCCCACCGCCGCGGCCAGTTCGCCTACGCCGCGCGCGGCGCCATCAGCGTGGCCACGCCGACAGGCCGCTGGCTGGTGCCGCCGCAACGCGCCTGCTGGGTGCCGGCGGGCATGGAGCACCAGATGACCATGCGCGGCGCGGTGACCATGCTCAACACCTTTCTTACCGAGCGCGCCGCGCAGGCCCTGCGCCTGCCCGCCGAATGCCGGGTCCACGCCGTCTCGCCGCTGCTACGCCACCTGCTCGACGAAGCCATCGACCTGCCCGCGCTCTACGACCTGGACGGCCGCGCCGGCAAGCTGATGGCGCTGCTGGCGGCCGAAATCGCCGCCATGCCGGCACTGTCGCTGCACGCGCCGCTGCCCGCCGACCCGCGCCTGGCGCGCGCCTGCCGCGCGCTGTGGGCGGCGCCGTCGATCACCGCGGACCTGGACACGATGGCCGCCGCCGCCGGCATGAGCCGACGCACCTTCACCCGACAGTTCCGCGCCGAAACCGGCGTCAGCTTCGGCGCCTGGCGCCAGCAGGCCTGCCTGCTGGCCGCGATCGAGCGCCTAAGCCTGGGCCAGCCCGTGACCCGCGTCGCGCTGGACCTGGGCTACGCCAGTCCCAGCGCCTTCACCAGCGCGTTCCGGCGCGTGCTGGGACAGGCGCCCGGCGCGTACCTGGCGGCGCAGCGCTAGCTCGCCAGCGGCGACCAGCGGCTCCCGCCGTAAAAAAAGAGGGTGCCCGAAGGCACCCTGAATCCACCCTACAACAGCACTACAACTTCAACTGCAAAATCAATCGGTTCCTGGTCAGGCGGCCTTCTGCTCCTTGCCGTGCTCGAACTGCGCTTCCTCGGTCGAGCCGGTCAGCGCGGTGGTCGAGGACTGGCCGCCCTCGATGGTCTGCGTGACGGCGTCGAAGTAGCCGGTGCCCACTTCGCGCTGGTGCTTGACCGCGGTGAAGCCCAGGTCGGCGGCGGCGAATTCCTTCTGCTGCAATTCGACGAAGGCGCTCATCTGGCGGCGGGCGTAGCCGTGGGCCAGTTCGAACATGCCGTAGTTCAGCGCGTGGAAGCCGGCCAGCGTGATGAACTGGAACTTGTAGCCCATGGCGCCCAGCTCGCGCTGGAACTTGGCGATGGTGGCGTCGTCCAGGTTCTTCTTCCAGTTGAACGACGGCGAGCAGTTGTACGCCAGCAGCTTGCCCGGGAACTGGCGATGGATCGCGTCGGCGAACTTGCGGGCGTATTCCAGGTTGGGCGTGGACGTTTCGCACCAGATCAGGTCGGCGTACGGCGCGTAGGCCAGGCCGCGCGAGATCGCCTGGTCGATGCCGGCGCGGGTGCGGAAGAAGCCTTCCACGGTGCGCTCGCCGGTGATGAACGGGCGGTCGTTGTCGTCGACGTCGCTGGTCACCAGGTCGGCGGCGTCGGCGTCGGTGCGGGCCAGCAGCACGGTGGGCGTGCCCATCACGTCGGCCGCCAGGCGCGCCGAGACCAGCTTGGCCACGGCCTCGCGGGTCGGCACCAGCACCTTGCCGCCCATGTGGCCGCACTTCTTCACGGACGCCAGCTGGTCCTCGAAGTGCACGCCCGAGGCGCCGGCCTCGATCATGGCCTTCATCAGCTCGAAGGCGTTCAGCACGCCGCCGAAACCGGCTTCGGCGTCGGCCACGATGGGCGCGAAGAAGTCGATGTAGCCCTCGTCGCCCGGGTTCTTGCCTTCCATCCACTGGATCTGGTCGCAGCGGGTCAGCGAATTGTTGATGCGGCGCACGACCTGCGGCACCGAATTGGCGGGGTACAGCGACTGGTCGGGGTACATCTCGCCGGCCAGGTTGGCGTCGCCGGCCACTTGCCAGCCCGACAGGTAGATGGCCTTGAGGCCGGCCTTGACCTGTTGCATGGCCTGGTTGCCGGTCAGGGCGCCGAGCGAATTCACGAAAGGCTCGCTGTGCAGTTGTTCCCACAGGCGGGTCGCGCCGCGGCGGGCCAGGGTGTGCTCGACGGCGATCGAGCCGCGCAGGCGGATGACATCCTCGGCGCTGTAGTCGCGCTTGATGCCCTGCCAGCGGCTGTTCTCGGCCCAGTCTTTCTGCAGATTGCGGATTTCGGTTTCGCGGTGGCTCATGGTCATGCTCCTTGGTCTATGGCTGAAAAGGCAAGAAAACTTCGGGGTTGCATTGCGTGAATCGTTGGAGAAAGTCTATGCCTGTGCTGCGGAGCAATGTGGCCATGCCTCTTATATAAGATGAAAAATATTATTCATAAAAATCAATAAGTTATATGGCTTGTTCCGCATTACGGAAGGCAATTGTCATCCGTGAAATGCGCTTGCGCGGCGGCGCAGCACGAACTTTCACATGCCGGGAGCGGCGTTTCATGATGCGAAAAATGACGGGTTTGAGAGCGCCTACAATGCGGTCATCTCCACGTTTTCCGACGACCTTCTCCATGACGCTGTCTCACGGCCCGCTGGGCCAGAGCGTGACCTACGTCTCGCAATACGATCCCTCGCTGCTGTTTCCCATCGCCCGCGCCCACAACCGCGAGGCGCTCAACCTGGCGACCGGGCCCCTGCCGTTCACCGGGGTCGATCTGTGGAACGCCTACGAGCTGTCCTGGCTCGACGCCAAGGGCAAGCCGCGGGTGGCGATGGCGACGTTCTCGGTGCCGGCCGACAGCCCCAACATCATCGAGTCCAAGTCGTTCAAGCTGTACCTGAACTCGTTCAACCAGACCCGGCTGGTCAACTCGGCCGCCCTGCGCGGCCGCCTGGAGCGCGACCTGAGCGCCGCCGCCGGCGCCCCCGTGGGGCTGGACTTCATCCTGCCGCAGCGCTTCGGCGAGCTGCGGATGGGCGAACTGGACGGTATCTATATAGACAAGCTCGACATCGA
This sequence comes from Achromobacter sp. KK8, assembly GCF_054188005.1. Lineage (NCBI taxonomy): Bacteria > Pseudomonadati > Pseudomonadota > Betaproteobacteria > Burkholderiales > Alcaligenaceae > Achromobacter > Achromobacter sp. KK8. The sequence continues at coordinate 6,346,507 of NZ_CM135178.1, forward strand.
GATCGACACCTACGAACCGGCGCCCGAGTTGCTGCGCAACCGCCCGGGCGACGTGGTCGAGGAAACCCTGTGCTCGCGCCTGCTCAAGTCCAACTGCCCGGTGACCGGCCAGCCCGACTGGGCCAGCGTGCAGATCCGCTACCGCGGCCAGCCCATCGACCGCGAATCGCTGCTGCGCTACGTGATCTCGTTTCGCCAGCACGCCGAATTCCACGAGCATTGCGTGGAACGCATCTTCACCGACATCATGCAGGCCTGCGCGCCCGAGCAGTTGACGGTGTATGCGCGCTACACGCGGCGCGGCGGGCTCGACATCAATCCGTGGCGCAGCAACGTCGAGACCACGCCGCCGGCCGACGTGCGCACGGTGCGCCAGTAAAAAAGCCTCGTCCGCCCGAAGGCGGACGTTTTTTTATAAGCGACGCCCATCCCGGCGGCGTCGCCCGCCGCCCTACTTCACGAACGGCGCGGGCCGCGGCGTGTCGTCCGCCGACGGCGGCAGCAGCGGATACTGGATCGCCGGCTGGTCGCCCGTCAGGGTCTTCAGGAACGCCACGATCTGCGCGTTCTCGTCCGGCGTGAAGGTGCGGCCCAGTTGCAGGCGGCCCATCACGTCCACCGCCTGCGTCAAGGTGGCGGCCTCGCCGTCATGGAAGTACGGATAGGTCAGCGCCACGTTGCGCAGCGTCGGCACCTTGAAGTTGAAGCGGTCGGCGTCCTTGCCGGTGACGGCGGCGCGGCCCTCGGCCTTGTTGTCGGTCTGGTACGGCGCCACCAGCCCCATCTTCTGGAACGAGTTGCCGCCCACCGCCACGCCGTTGTGGCACGCCACGCAGCCGCTGTTCTTGAACAGGGTGTAGCCGGCCAGTTCCTGGACGGTCAGCGCCTTGTCGTCGCCCTTGAGCCACTGGTCGAAGCGCGAATTCGGCGTCACCAGCGTTTCCTCGAAGGCCGCCAACGCGCCCGTCACCTCCTCAATGGTGATGCCGTCCTTGCCGAACACCTGCTTGAACTCGGCGCGGTAGCCGGGAATGGAGTTGAGCACCTGCACCGCCAGTTCGTGGGTGGAGGCCATTTCCATGGGGTTGGCGATCGGGCCGCCGGCCTGTTCGCGCAGGTCCTTGGCGCGGCCGTCCCAGAACTGGGCGATGTTCAGGCTGGAATTGAGCACCGTGGGCGAGTTGATCGAGCCCTGCTGCCACTTGTGGCCGATGGACGCCTTCAGGTTGTCGGAACCGCCCATGCCCAGGTTGTGGCAGGAATTACAGGAGATCGCGCCCGAGCGCGACAGGCGCGGGTCGAAGAACAGCTTCTTGCCCAGCTCCACCTTGGCCGGGTCCTTGACCACCGCCGCCGCGATGGGCTGGATCGGCTCTTCGCGCGGCGCCCCCGACGCCTGGCCCGCCCACAGTCCGATGACGACACCCGCCGCGAGCAGCGCGTGCTTCTTTCTCATGGTTTTCTCCTGTTGAAATAACCTTGTCGTTCTCAAGGTCATTACATCGGAGCCGGCCGGCGGGCGGCTTGCGATGCGTCAAGCGCGTCAACGCCCCGCCGCGCCTCGCCATGGCGGATTGACCTGACGCAAGCCGGGCATGCCAACCTGTCGCCCCCATGCCCGGCGCCTCGCCCGACCGTGTCAGACGCTGGCGTCCAGCTGGCGCAGGTGCGCCTCCAGGAAGTCCACGCATACCCGCACCTTGGCCGAGGCATTCAGGCGTGACGGATAGACCGCCCAGATATTGGCTTCCTGGCGGTACTGCGGCAGCACCGGCACCAGCTTGCCGGCGGCGATCAGCGGGCCCACGTCCCAGGCCGAGCGCAGGATGATGCCGCGCCCGTCCACCGCCCACTGCACCACCATCTCGCCATTGTTGGCCGACAGCGGGCCGCGCACCTTGACGGTGTGCTCGCGCTCGCCACGCCGCATGCGCCAGACGCCGAAGGGATGGTCGCGTTCCTTGATCACCAGGCAGTCGTGCGCGGCCAGGTCGTCCAGCTTGCGCGGCGCGCCGCGTTCGGCCAGGTACGACGGCGCGGCGCACAGCAGCCGGTGGTTGGCGGCAAGCTTGCGCGCGATCACGTGCGGCGCGATGTCGTCGCCGACCCGCACGTCCAGATCGTAGCCTTCGGCCGCCACGTCGACCAGGCGGTCGAACACCTCGAAGCGCACCTGCACCGCCGGATGGCGCGACACGAACGCCGACAGCGCCGGCGCCACCACCCGCCGCCCGAAACCGAAACTGCTGCAGATGCGCAGCAGGCCGCGCGGTTCGCGGCGCGTGACGCCGACTTCTTCGACCAGGTGCTCGACGTCGTCAAGGATGCGCTGGGCCCAGTGGTAGACGCGCTCGCCAGCCTCGCTCACCACCACCCGCCGCGTGGTGCGGTGGAACAGCGGCGTGCCCAGGCTGGCCTCCAGCAGCCGAATGCGCTTGGTGACGTAAGCGGCCGACATGCCCAGGTCTTCGGCGGCGCGGGAAAAACTGGAGGCGCGCACCACGGCGTTGAATACGCGCAGGTCGGCGGGCAGCAGGTCATTATTCATGATTCGTGCATAGTCATTTCACGCGATGGACCATTGTAGATGGACTGTAGGGCCGCCTACCATGCTGTCGTCCTCCCGCCGCCGCCCCCTGAGCGCCGCGGCCGGCCCTTTTTTTCCTCTTTTTTCAGGTCCATCCATGTCCCACGTCCACAAGATCGCAGCCATCGCCGGCGACGGCATCGGCAACGAAGTCCTGCCCGAAGGCCTGCGCGCCGTTCAAGCGGCCGCCCGCCGCTTCGGCCTGGCGCTGCAGATCGATACCTTCCCCTGGGCCAACTGCGAGTACTACGCGCAGCACGGCGAGATGATGCCGCCCGACTGGAAGGAACAGCTGCAGGGCTACGACGCCATCTACTTCGGCGCGGTCGGCTGGCCCGCCACGGTGCCGGACCACGTGTCGCTGTGGGGCTCGCTGCTGAAATTCCGGCGCGAGTTCGACCAGTACATCAACCTGCGCCCGGTCCGCCTGTTCGAGGGCGTGCCGTGCCCGCTGGCCGGCCAGCGCCCGGGCGACATCGACTTCTTCATCGTGCGCGAGAACACCGAAGGCGAATACACCAACCTGGGCGGCCGCCTGTTCACCGGCACCGACCGCGAAATCGTGATCCAGGAATCGGTCTTCACCCGCCACGGCACCGACCGCGTCATGCGCTACGCCTTCGAGCTGGCCAACCGGCGCCACCGCAAGCAGCTCACGGTCGCCACCAAGAGCAACGGCATCGCCATCAGCATGCCGTGGTGGGACGAACGCGCCGACGCCGTCGGCCAGCAGTATCCCGACGTCAAGACCGACAAGCAGCACATCGACATCCTGGCCGCGCGCTTCGTGCTGCAACCGCAGCGCTTCGACGTGGTGGTGGCCTCCAACCTGTTCGGCGACATCCTGTCGGACCTGGGTCCGGCCTGCACCGGCACCATCGGCATCGCGCCGTCGGCCAACCTGAACCCGGAGCGCGCCTTCCCCTCGCTGTTCGAGCCGGTGCACGGCTCGGCGCCGGACATCTACGGCAAGGGCATCGCCAACCCCATCGCCATGATCTGGTCGGGCGCGCTGATGCTGCAGTTCCTGGGCAGCCAGGACGCGCACGACGCCATCCTGGCGGCCATCGAGCACTGCCTGAAGGACGGCCCGCGCACGCCCGACCTGGGCGGCCAGGCCCGCACCGAGGACATCGGCCGCGCCATCGCCGCCCATATCGAGGCGCAAGGCTGATCCCGGGCGCGGCAAGCGCTCTCCTGCCCGGGACGGCGGCAAATCCGCCGGCCCCAAAGCAGAACGCCGCCCGAGGGCGGCGTTCTGCCTGCTGCGACGGCGGACGCGTCAGGAACGCGCCGGCACCGCGGCGGCGGGATCGGCCCGGCGCGCCTGCACCGCGATCCACTGCGCCAGCAGCGCGGCGGCGGCGAACGCCACGCCCGCGCCGATCCACGGCCCCTGGCGCAATCCCGCGTCCAGCAGCAGGCCGAAAGCCAGCGGCCCCAGCGCCGAACCGACGTCCATGCCGGAATACACCAGGCCGTAGACCGAGCCGGTGGAGCCCTTGGGCGTCACGCGCCGGATCAGCATGTCGCGCGACGGCGCCGCCACGCCCGAGCAGAAGCCGGCCAGCGCCACCACCGGCGCGGCGAACAGCGCCGGCACCAGGCCCAGCGCCAGCACCACCAGCGTCAGGCCGGCCAGGATCAGCGCCACCATCACGGTGCGCTCGGTGCGCGGGTTGGCCGACACCAGGAAGCCGCCGGCCGCCATGCCCACCGCCGACGCCACCATGTAGCCCGACAGCGCCGAGCTGGCCGCCACCTTGGACAGGTCGTACAGCTGGCCCAACAGCGGAATGGTGTAGTTCTGCACCGACGACAGCGCAATGGAGGTGCAGGCGAAGAACAGGAACGCGCCCCACAGCGCCGGCTTGGACAGCAGCGTGGCCAGGGTCGCCAGCACGCCTTCCTGCGGCTTGGGCGCGGCGCGCGCGCCATTCCTGGCATCGTCGGCCTGGGCCGGTTCGGCGCCGCCCAGCAGGTTGCGGCCCAGCACGGTCAGCAACAGCACGAAGGCCACCAGCGCGGCGGCGCTGTAGGCCGCCACGCGCCAGTTGGCCAGCAGCGTGATCGAGGTCATGAACACGGGCGTGAGGGCCCAGCCCAGGTTGCCGGTCAGGCCGTGGGCGGAAAAGGCATGGCCCAGGCGCGGCGCGGTGATGCGGTGGTTGATGATGGAGTAGTCGGCCGGGTGGAACACCGAATTGCCGATGCCGCCGACCACGGCGGCCGCCATCAGCATGGTGTAGCCGGTGGCCGAGCCGATCAGCAGCCCCGACAGCACGAAACAGGCCAGGCCGAACCACAGCACCGGCCGCGCGCCGACTCGGTCCACCACGAAGCCGGAGGAGGCCTGGCCGATGCCCGACACCACATAGAAGGTCGACACCAAGAGGCCGAGGCGGGCGAAGTCCAGCCCGAACTCGTTGCCGAGCGACACGTACAGCGACGGCAGGACCAGTTGGAAGAAGTGCGACGAGGCGTGGGCCACGCCGATCAGCAGGATGATCTGCCAGTCGCGGCGGCGGACGGCGGCGTCCGAGGCCAGGTTGGATGCAGCGGTAGTCATTGCGCAAGGCCGCGGGCAGCGGCGAAAGGCGGCCGCCCCGGGGCGGCTCGCGGGTTGTCTCCAGCAACGACCGGCCGGGCCGGCGTTGTCCCTGTGGCGAATGCGGCGCGTGGCCGTGCCGGTCGCGGTCCAAGCCCCGCCGGCATCGCTCTTGGTCTGTCCTGGCGGCCCCGGGCGCGAGCCGGGCCGCCGTGTTTCACTGCGCTTTCTCGCGGATCGCGGGCCAGGCGCGCTGCAGGTAATACAGCATCGACCAGACCGTCAGCACCGCGGCCACGATGATCAGCACGTCGCCCAGCAGCTTGCTGGACACGCCATAGATCGGCTGGTTGTACAGCAGGCACGGAATCGCCACCATCTGCGCGGCGGTCTTGAACTTGCCCAACCGGTGCACCGCCACGCTGGCGCTGGCGCCGATCTTGGCCATCCACTCGCGCAGCGCCGAAATGGTGATTTCGCGGCCGATGATGATGAGCGAGATGAAGGCATCGACGCGGCTCAGGTCCAGCAGCACGATCAGCGCGGCGCAGACCATCAGCTTGTCGGCCACCGGATCCAGGAACGCGCCGAACGCCGAAGTCTGGTTCCAGCGGCGCGCCAGCCAGCCGTCGAACCAGTCGGTCAGGGCGGCGATGATGAAGGCCCAGGCGGCGAACGTGTCGCGCACCGGCACGGACATCCAGCTGTCGGGCAGGTAGAACAGCCCGACTACCAGCGGGATCATGGCGATACGCAGCCACGTCAGGATGATGGGTACGTTAATTGGCATAGTGTCCGTATGCTACATCAGCCGGGTTGCGCTGGCTGTCTCGGGGCCGCCGGGCGGCCACGAACCGGCCGTCCGGAGCCCTATCCGCGCAGCGCCTCGTAGATCCGTTCGGCCAGTTCCTCGGAAATCCCGTCCACCGACGCCAGGTCCTCGATGCTGGCCGAGGCCACCCCCGAAAAACCGCCGAAACGGGCCAGCAGGCGCTGCCGGCGGCGCGCCCCGACCCCCTCGATCTCTTCCAGCCGCGACACGTTGCGGGTCTTGGCGCGGCGCGCCCGCATGCCGGTGATGGCAAAGCGGTGCGCCTCGTCGCGCACCTGGGCGATCAGCATCAGGGCGGCCGACTCGCCGCCCAGCGCCACCGGCGGACGGCCGTCGGCGAACACCAGGGTCTCCAGGCCGACCTTGCGCCCTTCGCCCTTGGCCACGCCCACCAGCGCCTGGATGTCCAGGCCCAGCTCGGCGAACACCTGGCGCGCCACCTCGACCTGGCCCTTGCCGCCGTCGATCAGCACCAGCCCGGGCATCTGCGCCTCGCCGTCGGCCACCTTGGCGAAGCGCCGCGTCAGCACCTGGCGCATGGCGGCGTAGTCGTCGCCCGGGGTGATGCCCGCGATGTTGTAGCGGCGGTACAGCGACGGCTGCATGTCATGGTGCTCGAACACCACGCAGGAAGCCTGGGTGGCCTCGCCGGCGGTATGGCTGATGTCGAAGCACTCGATGCGCAGCGCGTCCAGCGCCGCCTCGTCGGTATCCAGGTCCAGGGTTTCGGCCAGCGCCAGGGTGCGGGCGGCGCGGGCGCCGGATTCGGTCAGGGCCCGTGCCAGCGCCATCTCGGCGTTCTTGACCGCCTGTTCCAGCCAGGCGCGGCGGGCGCCCTGGGGCCGCGTCAGCACGCGCGACGGGCGGCCGCCGGCCTGCTCCACCAGCAGGTCGATCAGGCCGGCGTCGGGCAAGGCGTGCGAACAGACCAGCACTGGCGGCAACGCATTGTCGGTGTAGTGCTGGGCCACGAAGGCCTCCAGCACCTGCGGCGCGGCCTCGCCCTCGGCGTGGGTCGGGAAGAACGGCTTGTCGCCCAGGTGGCGCCCGCCCCGCACCATGGCCAGGTTGACACAGACCTTGCCGCCGGCGATGGCCACCGCGACGATGTCGGTGTCCTCGCCGCTGACGTTTTCCATGGTCTGCTGGTGCAGCACCCGCGCCAGCGAGCCCATCTGGTCGCGCAGCGCGGCGGCTTCCTCGAACCGCAGCGCCTCGGCGGCCTCCAGCATGCGGGCCTCGATCTCGCCCATCACGTCCTTTGCCTCGCCATTCAAGAAGCGCACCGCTCGCTGCACGTCCGAGGCGTAGTCCTGCGCCTGGATGGCGCCCACACAGGGCGCCGAGCAGCGCCCGATCTGGTGCAGCAGACAGGGCCGCGAGCGGTTGGCGAAGACGGTGTCCTCACAGGTCCGCAGGCGGAACACCTTCTGCAGAATCTGGATGGTCTCGCGCACCGCCCAGGCGTTGGGGAACGGGCCGAAGTACTGGCCGCGCTTGTTGGTGGCCCCGCGGTAATAAGCGATGCGCGGCCAGTCGTGGCCGGTGATCAGCAGGTAGGGATAGGACTTGTCGTCGCGGAACAGGATGTTGTAGCGCGGCTTCAGGCTCTTGATGAGGTTGTTTTCCAGGATCAGCGCTTCGGCCTCGGAGCGCGTCACAGTGACCTCCAGCCGCGCCACCTTCGCCACCATCTGGGCGATGCGCGGGCTGGCCAGGTTCTTCTGGAAATACGACGAGACGCGCTTTTTCAGGTCGCGCGCCTTGCCGACATACATGACCTCGCCGGCCGCATCCAGGTGCCGGTAGACACCCGGAAGATGCGGCAGGTCAGCCAGGAACGATTTGAGATTGAAGTCGTCGGGCATTCTGGTAACGGCTTTCGGCCTGCAGGGCGTCCCAGTCGAGCGCGTCGAAACGCGGCATCAAGCGGCGGATGCGGGCCACGGACTCGGGGGCATGGTCGAACTCGAGCCGCGCCAGCAGCTCGTCGGCCAGGTCGGGCCGGTTGCACACCAGCACCATGTCGCAGCCGGCGCCCAGCGCGGCCTGGGCGCGCGCCAGGATGTCGCCGGCGACGGACGCGCCTTCCATGGTCAGGTCATCGGAGAACACTACCCCATCGTAGCCCAGGCGGGTGCGCAGGATGTCCTGCACCCAGCGCTTGGAGAATCCGGCCGGATGCTTGTCGACCTTGGGGTAGATCACGTGCGCCGGCATCACCGACGGCAGCACCGCGTCGCCCAGCCAGGCGTAGGGCGCGGCGTCGTCCTTCAGGATGCGTTCCAGCGGGCGCGGATCGACCGGGATCTCGTGGTGCGAATCCGCGCCGACGAAACCGTGCCCCGGGAAATGCTTGCCGCAGGCCGACATGCCGGCCAGCGCCAGGCCCTGGATCAGCGCGCGCGACAGCATCGTCACCACCCGCGCGTCTTGGTGGAAGGCGCGATTGCCGATGACCTTGCTGACGCCGTAGTCCAGGTCCAGTACCGGCGTGAAGCTCATGTCCACGCCGCAGGCGCGCAGCTCGGCGGCCAGCACGTAGCCGGCCTCGGTCGCCAGGCGCATCGCGGTCAGCGGATCGCGGTCCCACAGCGCGCCCAGGTCGCGCATCGCGGGCAGCGGCGTGAAGCCGTCTTCGCGGAAGCGCTGCACCCGGCCGCCCTCGTGGTCCACCAGGATCAGCAGGCGCTCCTTGCGCGCCTTGTGGATCTGGCGGGTCAGCTCGGTCAGCTGGCGGCGGTTCTCGAAATTGCGCGCGAACAGGATCACGCCGCCCACCAGCGGGTGGCGCAGGCGCTTCTTTTCTTCCTTGGTCAGCACGGTGCCGGCCACATCGACCATCACGGGACCGGGCGGCAGCGCCCGGGATTTCTTCTTGGCCATCGGCTTGTCCTTCTGTCTTGCAAACCGGCCCGCGGGCTCAGGGCTTGCGTTCGACCACCACGTAGGCGGCGGCCATGTCGGATTCATCGGTAATGGAAACGTGCGCGGCGCCGAAGCGCTGCACGTACCATTCCAGCAATTCGGGGGCGATCACCAGCACCGGCCGCCCCCCGGGCGCGTTCAGGGTCTGCACCCGGCGCCAGGTCATGGGCATGCGCATGCCCAGCCCCACCGCCTTGGAAAAGGCTTCCTTGGCGGCAAAGCGCGTCGCCAGGAAGCGCACGCCGCGCACCGGGTCGCGGGCGCGGCGGGCGTGGAATTTGGCCAGTTCCTCGGGCCCCAGGATCTTCTCGGCGAAACGGTCGCCGTGGCGCGCCAGGGCGCGCTCGATGCGGTCGATGCGCAGCAGGTCCATGCCGATGCCGCCGATGGCGGCCGGCGCGGGAACGACGAGCGGAGATTCGGGCTGGGACATCGTTGCGGGCGCCTTGGGAGGGAGTCGGCCTGGGCTCAACGGCCGCGCAGCGCTTCCAGGCGGGCCTGCACCATCAGCGCCTTCATGTCGCGCACCGCCTTTTCCCAGCCGTCGAACACCGCCTGCGCGACGATGGCGTGGCCGATATTGAGCTCGGAAATGCCGTCCAGCGCCGCCACCGGCTTGACGTTGCCGTAGTGCAGGCCATGGCCGGCATTGACGCGCAAGCCATGGCGCAGCCCTTCGGCCACCGCCACGCGGATGCGTTCGAGTTCGGCCTGGGCGGCCTCGCCCTCCGCTTCGGCGTAGGCGCCGGTATGCAGCTCGATGACGGGCGCGCCGGCGCGGGCAGCGGCTTCGATCTGTGCGGGATCGGGGTCGATGAACAGCGACACGCGGATGCCGGTCTCGGTCAGCAGGCCGACCGCGTCCGTCACCGCCGACAAGGCGCCGGCCACTTCCAGCCCGCCCTCGGTAGTCAGCTCGGTGCGTTTTTCCGGCACCAGGCAGACGTCATTGGGCTTGACCGCGCAGGCGATCTCCAGCATTTCCGGCGTCACCGCGCATTCCAGGTTCATGCGGGTGCGCAACCGCGGCCGGATGGCGTAGACGTCGGCGTCCTGGATGTGGCGGCGGTCTTCGCGCAGATGCAGCGTGATCAGGTCGGCGCCGGCGTCCTCGGCGCGCAGCGCCGCCGCGACCGGGTCGGGATAGGTCGTGTGACGCTGCTGCCGCAGGGTCGCGACGTGATCGATGTTTACACCAAGTTCTATCATTGCACTTTCGTTGTTTCTTCCCAGCCGCCGCCCAGTGCCTTGTAGAGTTCCACACGGTTGATCAGCGCGGCCAGGCCGGTTTGCACCAGCGCCAGCTGGGCATTGAAAAAGTCCACTTGCGCGGTCTGCACCTGCAGGTAGCTGTCGATACCATTGGTATAGCGCAGGTTCGACAGCTCCAGGGTGCGCGCCGACGAATCCTGCAGCGCGCGCTGGGCGTCCAGCTGGGCGCCGTAGGTGGCTTCGCCCGCCAGCGCGTCCGAGACCTCGCGGAACGCCTGCTGGATGGTCTGCTCGTACTGCGCCACCGCGATGTTGTCGCGCGCCTTGGCCAGGTTCAAGCCTTCGCGGATGCTGCCGCCGGCGAACAGCGGCGTGGTGATCGACGGCGAGAAGCTCCAGTACCCTTGCCCGCCCTTGAACAGCGTATCCAGCGACGGGCTGGCCACGCCGAACAGGCCGGTCAGCGAGATGGTCGGGAAGAACGCCGCGCGCGCCGCGCCGATGTTGGCATTGGCCGACTTCAGGTTGTTCTCGGCGGCCAGGATGTCCGGACGACGCTCCAGCAGGTCGGACGGCAGCCCGGCCGGCACCGTCGCCAGCAGCTGGTCGCGGCCGAACGTGGCGGGCGGCGGCAGGTCCTCGGGCAACGGCGTGCCGAGCAACAGCACCAACGCATTGACGGCCTGGGCCTGGGCCCGGGCCAGCTGCGCCAGGTCGGCCGAGGCCGTATCCAGCAGCGACTTGGACTGGTTCAGGTCCAGTTCGGAAGCGACGCCACCGTCGAAGCGGCGCTTGACCAGGTTGTACGACTCCTGGCGCGAGGCCAGCGTGCGCTGGGTCAGTTCCAGCTGCACCTGGGCCGCGCGCAGGTTGAAGTACGACTGCGCCACCGCGCCGATCAGCGTGATGTGGGTGCTCTTTTGCGCCTGCTCGGTCGACAGGTACTGCTGGTACGCCGCTTCCGACAGGCTGCGCAGGCGGCCGAACAGGTCGATCTCGAACGTGGTCAGGCCGATGCCGGCCTGGTACGAACTGGTGACCGAACCGGCGCCCGGCTGGCGCATGTTCTCGGGGAAACGCTGGCGCTGCCCCTGGATGCCGGCGCCGATGCTGGGCCATTGCGCGCCGCGCTGCACGCCATACTGGGCGCGCGCCTCTTCGACGCGCTGCACCGCCACGCGCAGGTCGCGATTGTTGACCAGCGCCAGCTCGATCAGGCGCTGCAGGCGCGGATCACGGAAGAACTCGCGCCAGCCCAGGTCGGCCGCGGGCGTGCCCGCCTGCGGCGCCACCGCCGACGCGGGCTGGGTCCCCAGCGTCATCGGCGTGGCGTACGCGCCGTACTGCACCTTGGGCTGGTCGGGCCAGTTGCCGGAGACCGGCGCGTCGGGACGCTTGTAGTCGGGCGCCAGCGAGCAGCCGGCCAACGCCACCGCCACGAAGGCGGACAAGGCGGTCTGTTTGAACATCAGGGCGCTCATTCCTTGCCCTCCTGGCCACCGTTGGGTTGTGCGGATGCGTCCGGCGGGGTTTGCCCCGCGGCCGCCTTCTTGGCCGCCTGTTCTTCCTCGAAGGCGCGCAGCTCGGCGCCCAGCAGGCGCGGCTTGGTCTTGAACAGACCCAGCACCACGACGAAGAAGGTCGGCACGAAAATCACCGCGAACGGCGTGGCGGCCAGCATGCCGCCCAACACACCCAGGCCCACCGCGCGCTGGCTGGCGGCGCCGGCGCCGGTGGCCATGGCCAGCGGCACCACGCCCAGGATGAACGCCAGCGAGGTCATCAGGATCGGCCGGAACCGCAGGCGCGCGGCTTCCACCGCCGCCTCGTACAGGCCCATGCCGCGCGCGTACTGGTCCTTGGCGAATTCCACGATCAGGATGGCGTTCTTGGCCGCCAGCCCGATCACGGTCACCATGCCCACCTGGAAGTACACGTCGTTGGACATGCCCAGCGCGCTGACCAGCGCCACCGCGCCCAGCATCCCCAGCGGCACCACCAGCATCACGGAGATCGGGATGGCCCAGCTTTCATACAGCGCGGCCAGCACCAGGAACACCACCAGCAGCGACAGGCCCATCAGGATCGGGGCCTGGTTGCCGGCCTGGCGCTCCTGATAGGACAGCCCGGTCCATTCGTAGCCGAAGCCCTGCGGCAGCTGGCCCACCAGCTTCTGCATTTCCTCCATGGCCTGGCCGGTCGTGTAGCCGGCCGCGGCGCTGCCGCCGATGCGCATGGATTCGTAGCTGTTGTAGCGCACCACCTGCACCGGGCCCTGCGACCACTTGGCCGTCACGAACGACGACAACGGCACCATGCCGCCCTGGGCGTTGCGGGCGTTCAGCTGCAGCACGTCCGACAGCTGCATGCGGTACGGCGCATCCGCCTGCACCCAGATGTTCTGCATCCGGCCCAGGTTGGGGAACTTGCTCAGGTAGGCCGAACCGACGGCGGTGGAGATCAGCGAGGCGGCCTCGTCGAAGTTCACCCCCAGCGCCGCTGCCTTGTCGCGGTCGATGTCCAGCGTCAGCTGCGTGCCGGCCGACAGGCCGGTGATACGCACCTGCGACAGCACCGGGCTCTTCATGGCCATGCCCATCAGCTGGCCGGTGGCCGCGGCCAGCGCCTCGGTGCCGGCCGCGCCGCGATCCTGCAGGCGCAGGTCGAAGCCGGTGGCATTGCCCAGCGACGAGATCGCGGGCGGCACCAGCGTGAACACCTGGGCGTCGTGGATGCCCATGAGCTGCTTCTGGAAGGCGTTGAACGCGATCGCGCCGGCCGAATCCCCCTTGCCCTTGCGATCCTTGAAGTCCTTGAGCGTGGTGAAGGCGATGGCCGCGTTCAGGCCGTTGCCGTTGAAGCTGTAGCCCTGCACCGTGATGATGTTCTCGACCGCGGGAATCTCGCGGAAATAGGCCTCGACCTCTTCGATCACCTGCACCGTGCGATTGGCGCTGGCGCCCGTGGGCAGCTCGATGTTGCTGATGACGTAGCCCTGGTCTTCTTCCGGCAGGAACGACGACGGCAGGCGCAGGTACAGCCAGCCCAGCAGGATCACCAGCACCAGGAAGGCCAGCATCATGCGGCCGCCCTTGTGCAGGATGCGCGAGACCCAGTTCTGGTAGCCGTGCGTGGTGGCGTCGAACTTGCGGTTGAACCAGCCGAAGAAACCCTTCTTGTCGTTGTGGTGCCCCTTGGGCACCGGCTTCAGGATGGTCGCGCACAGCGCCGGCGTGAAGGTCAGCGCCAGCAGCGCCGAGAAGAAGATCGACACGGCCATGGCCACCGAGAACTGGCGGTAGATCACGCCCACCGACCCGCTCATGAAGGCCAGCGGCAGGAATACCGTCACCAGCACCAGCGTGATGCCGATGATGGCGCCGCTGATCTGCGGCATGGCTTTCTTGGTGGCTTCCTTGGGCGGCAACCCTTCGGTCGCCATGATCCGCTCGACGTTCTCGACCACCACGATGGCGTCGTCCACCAGGATGCCGATGGCCAGCACCATGGCGAACATGGTCAGCACGTTGATCGAGAATCCAAACCCCAGCATGACGGCGAACGACCCCAGCATGGCCACCGGCACCACCAGCGCCGGGATCAGGGTGTAGCGCACGTTCTGCAGGAACAGGTACATCACCAGGAACACCAGCACCATGGCTTCGGCCAGGGTGTGCAGCACCTGCTCGATCGAGACCTTGACGTAGGGCGCGGTGTCGTAGGGGATGGCGTAGGTGATGTTGCCGGGGAAGTACTTGGACAGCTCGTCCATCTGCTGGCGCACGCCCTGGGCGGTGGCCAGCGCGTTGGCGTCGGGCGACAGCACGATGGCGAAGGCGGCCGTGGGCTTGCCGTTCAGTCGGGCGCCGAACTGGTAGTTGTCGGCGCCGACCTCGATGCGGGCGACGTCGCGCAGCAGCACCTTGGAACCATCGCTGTTGGCGCGCAGCACGATCTTGCCGAAACCATCGACGGTGCTGAGCTGGCCGTTGGCCACCACGGTGGCCGTGATGCGCTGCGAATCAGGATTGGGCGGCGCGCCGATGCTGCCGCCCGACACCAGCACGTTCTGCGCGGCGATGGCCTGGTTGACCTCGGACATGCTCAGGCTGAAGCCGACCAGCTTGGCCGGGTCGACCCAGATGCGCATGGCGCGTGGCGCCGCGAACAGCTGGAACTGGCCCACGCCGGACACCCGCGACACCGGGTTCTGGATGTTGCGGGTGATGTAGTCGGCCAGCGCGGTCTGGTCGAGCGAGCCGTCGGTGGACGACAGCGTCACGATCATCAGGAAGCCGGTACTGGTCTGCTCGTACTTCAGGCCCTGTTGCTGCACCGCGGACGGCAGCTGGGCGATCACGTTGGACACGCGGTTCTGCACGTCCACCTGCGCCAGGTCAGGGTCGCGGCCGGGCGCGAAGGTGGCGGTGATGGTCGAGGTGCCGTAGGAATCGCTGACCGACTCGTAGTAGATCAGGCCCTTGGCGCCGTTGAGCTTGTCCTCGATGATACTGGTGACCGATTCGGCCACTTCCTTGGCCGAGGCGCCCGGATAGGTCGCGGTGATGGTGATGGCCGGCGGCGCCACGTCGGGGTACTGCGACACCGGCATGTTCGGGATGGCCAGTATCCCCGCCAGCAGGATGAACAGGGCGACTACCCAGGCGAAGATTGGTCGATCAATAAAAAATTGCGGCATGTGGGCTGACTCTGAAAGCGATGCTCACCAAAGAGGAACGCAGCGCATTGCGCTGCGAGCCGCTTACGATTTCTGCGGGGCCTGTTGCGCCGGCTCGGCCGGCTTGGCGCCGGGGTCCGCGGGCTTGGCGCCGGGCTGCCCCGGCTGCCCGCCCGCGGCGGGCGCGCCGCCCGCCTTGTTCCAGGGGCTGGCCTGCACCGGCGCCCCGGGACGGATCTTCTGGAAGCCCTCGACCACGACCACGTCGCCGGCCTTCAGGCCGCTGGTGATGATCCAGTCGGTCTTGACGGCGCCGCCGGTGGTGACGGGCAACTGTTCGATCTTGTTGTCCTTGACCAGCATCAGGCTCTGCGAACCGTCGGCCGTGCGCTGCAGCGCCTGTTGCGGCACCAGCAGGGCCTGGTCGTTCACGCCCTGCTCCAGCCGCACGCGCACGTACATGCCGGGCAGCAGGATGCCGTCGGGGTTGGGGATCTCGGCGCGCAGGTTGACCTGGCCGGTGCTGGGATCGACGGTGATGCCGGTGAACAGCAGCTTGCCGGGACGGTCGTATTCGGTGCCGTCCTCCAGCACCACGGTGGCACGGGCGGCGTCCTTGCCGACCTGTTGCAGCTTGCCGCTGGCAAAGGCGCGGCGCAGCGCGGCCAGGTCCGAGGTGGACTGGGTGAAGTCGACGTAGATGGGATCGAGCTGCTGCACGGTGGCCATCTGCGTGGCCGAGGTGGCCTCGACCAGCGCGCCTTCGGTCACCAGCGGCTTGCCGATGCGGCCCGTGATGGGCGACACGACGTCGGTATAGCCCAGGTTGATCGAGGCGTTGTCCTGGGTCGCCTTGGCGGCGGCCACGGTGGCCTCGGCCTGGCGATAGGCCGCCACGGCGTTGTCGTATTCCTGCTTGCTGACAGCGTTGGCCTTGACCAGCGGCGCGTAACGGTCGGCCAGCAGCTTGGCGCTGAACAGGTTGGCCTGCGCCTGCTTGAGCTGCGCGGTGGCCTGGTCGTAGGCGGCCTTGTAGGGCGCCGGATCGATCTTGAACAGCAGCTGGTTTTCCTTGACGTCGCCGCCCTGTTCGAAGGTGATCTTCTGGACGATGCCGGTGACCCGCGAGCGGATCTGGGCGTCGCGCACGGCGTCGACGCGCCCGGGCAGTTCGGAGACGATGGGCGTGCGCTGCGGCTGCACGGTAATGACGCTGACCTGGGGCATGCCAGGGTTCATCTGCGGCTTTTCACCGCACCCTGCCAACAACAGCGCGAGGACGCCGCCGGAGAAAGCCAGACCTGAGACACGTTTAGGCGAAAACCGCATTGAAACCCCCGCGAAGTTAACCGCGCCAAGCGACCGCAACAATGTGACGGCGATGACCATCGCCGCGTCCGGTTGCCGTAGGCGGCCACGGGGTTGCGCGGCCGCATTTCGACCGCCGTATTTGACCGCAATCCTTGTTTGCGATCAAAGCAAAACCCTGCGCCCCGCCTGTGACACGTGAATAGCCCGTTAATGTAACTCAGTTATTGGGGAAATCACTGATTTTCACGACGAGACGCGACATCGGGAGGGGGGGAAATCCAGCCGCCGCGATCAGAGGTCGGCAACCTCTTGCAGATTGCCCAGGAACACGTAGCCCACGCCATGCACCGTATGCAGGGGCAGGCGCCCGCCCGCCTGGCGCACCTTGCGGCGCAGACGGCAGATCGCCACGTTCAGGGCGCGCAGGTTGGTGCTTTGGCGCGGCAACATCAGTTCCTCGCGCAGGACGGCGAGTTCTTCGCGCAGCAGTTCCTTGCGGGGATTGCGCAACAGGCACTGGAAGCAGGCGCGCTCGACCTCGGTCAGGTCGAGCCGGGTTCCTTGCGGGGTCAGCAGGGTCCAGCCATGGTAGAGCAGGCTCCACCAGCCATCCAGGCGGACCGGAAAGGCGTCGGACGCCGCGGCCGCATCATTGCTGGAGCCCTCGCGCCCCGCGTCGGGAGACGGCGCGGCCGGCGGCACGCGGAGAGGGGAATGGGAAAAGGGTGCGGTCATCGTCGGTGTCTCCACCGGGCGGACCGCCTGGAAAAGGACGACGGCCCGGACCCGGAACAAGGTTTCAAGTCTTGCCGAAAGACTACCGTTGCTGACGTGATTGCGCGGCGATGTTGCCCTGGAATCAGACGAGTCCTAGGAAATCGCACCACAGGTCAAGAGGTGTGCGTGCCGTTTCGATGGATATCGTGCGTGACGAAACAGCTGTCCTGGGTGGGACGCGCCAGGATGCCCGGCCGCGCCAGCGTCTGGCGGATATCGGCCAGGCCGGACTCCCAGTGCTCGCGCATGGCCTCCGTGCCGAACTCATAATCCTTGGAATAGCGCTCGCGGTGCTTGGATTCGTAGATCAGGTTGATGATGTTGGTGGCCGGCGTCTTGGCCAGCCGCCGGATTTCCGCCAGGTCCGGCGCGTCGCGCTCGCGCTCGGGCAGGCGCTCGAGCAGCTGCTGCAGGCCATGGCGCAGCTTCAGCACGCGCCGCAACTGGTCGGTGACCATGCGGGTCCGGCTGGAGTACTGGATGTCCTTCTGGCGCTCGGCCACTTCCTCGAGCGTGGTCGGCAACGCGCCGCGGGCGGGCCACAGATCCACCTGGAACGCCAGCGTGTCGCGCATGGTGTCGCTGGTCAGCACCTGGGCCAGCGGCGTGTTGGACACCACGCCTCCGTCCCAGTAGTGCTCGCCGTCGATCTCCACGGAGGGAAAGCCCGGCGGCAAGGCGCCCGAGGCCATGATGTGCTCGGGCCCGAGGGTATGCCGGAGGCTGTCGAAATAGGCGAAATTGCCGCTGCGCACGTTCACCACGCCAAAACTGGCGCGCACCGCGCCGGCGTTGAGCAGGTCGAAATCGATGTACTGGCGCAGGGTCGCGACCAGCGGCGTGGTGTCGTAGAAGCTGGTCGACGCCGCGCCCTTGCCATGCACCCAGTACGGCGGCGGAAAGCGCGGCTTGAAGAACCCCGGCTGGCCCGAGAACAGGGCCTGGAAGGCCGACAGCTGGCCATTCATGGCGGGCGAGCCGAATCCGAACGGGATGCCCTCGAACATGCCGGCCAGCGTATCGCCCCAGGGCACCGAGGCGAACCCCGCCGGCCGGCAGATGCTTTCCCAGAACCCGCGCAGGCGCTCCACCCGCTCGTCTTCGGGCGAGCCGGCGATGATCGCCGCATTGATCGATCCGATCGAAATCCCGGAAATCCAGTTCGGCCGGATGCCTGCCTCGTGCAGCCCCTGGTACACGCCGGCCTGGTAGGACCCCAGGGCGCCCCCGCCCTGCAGCACCAGGGCCACGGTTTCATAGGGCGGCGTCGCGCCGGTGTCTGGGGATGCGGCCTTGCGGCGAGTACTCATGCGGGGTTCCTTCGAAACACGGGCTAGGGCTTGCTCTTGTCCGGCACTTGCGGCGCGGCCACGCCGGCACGGAACGGATATTTGGCGAAGATCCCGGCCACGGCCTTGTCGATGTTCTGCGACGAGGTCGCCGTGTCCGGGTTCTGGACTTCCCCGACGGCCACGCCTTCCCACACCATCTGCTTGCGACGCGCGTCGACCAGGTCGATGTTGAGAGTGCCTTCGGTGTATTGGTAGACGGTGTCGCCCCAGCCGTAGCCGGGCCAGCCGCCATAGAAGCCACTGCGATAGCCGTAGTACGGGCCCATGGGCGGCGGCGGCGCCTCGGTCACCTGGGTCTTCTGCTGCAGCTTGCCATTGAAATTGACCAGCAGGTCGGGATTGGCGGCGTCGTACACATAGCCACGCATTTCCATCTGGCCGCGCGTGGCGTCCTTGAGGCGTTCGGTCAGCAGCGTGCTGTAGCCGGCCTTGTCGGTGCCCAGCGGCGACATGTAGCCGAAGGTCCGGTAGCGCGAGAAATCCGCCTGGCGGTCGTAATCGCTTTTGATGGCGGGACTGGAGGCGCAAGCCGCCAGGATCGTGACCAGGGAACCCGATGCCAGCATTTTCAGCGCTTTCATGTCGATCTCCAAGAAGCGGGGCCGCGAGCCGGCCCCCCGAGTTGAACACCCATCAACACACTCCGAGCGCGTCCATAGTGCCGCGAAGCGGATAAAGTTTCAACAGCATCTCATTCTCATCGGATATATCTCAAACGGCCGCCGGACGGGCTCCATTACACTCGGGAATATTCCAGACCCCGACCAGACCTGATACCGATGTTGGAACTCGACGGCTCGATTTGGTTTCGTTCCGGCACCCAGACTTGGGGCGGAAAGAACCGCATAGACCTGCTGGCGCAAATCGACGCCACCGGCTCCATCACGGCCGCCGCGCGCGCGGTGGGCATGAGCTACAAGGGCGCCTGGGATGCCATCGATGCGATGAACAACCTGGCAGGCGAGCCGCTGGTGCTGCGCGCCGCCGGGGGCAAGGGCGGCGGCGGCACGCGCCTGACCGACCGGGCTCGCGGCCTGATCGCAACCTTCCGGGCCCTGGAAGCCGAACACCGCAAATTCATGGAAAACCTGACGCACGCTGGCGTGGATGCCAGCGGCGATCTCGACTTGATGAGGCGATTCATGCTGAAGACCAGCGCACGCAACAAACTCATGGGCACGGTAATGGAAATCCGCGCGGGCGCCGTCAACGACGAAGTCCTGCTGCGCATCGCCGGCGGCCAGGTCATCACCGCCACCATCACCCGGGAAAGCACCCAGGAACTGGAGCTGGCGCCCGGCAAGGAAGCGCTGGCCCTGGTCAAGGCCTCGTCGGTCATCGTCGGCGCGCCCGGTGCGGGCCTGCGGCTGTCGGCCCGCAACCAGCTGCCGGGCACCATCACGGCGGTACGTACCGGCGCGGTCAACAGCGAGATCCTGATCGGGCTGGAAGGCGGCGCCACGCTGGCGGCCATCGTCACCAACGAAAGCGCGCAGGAACTGGGCTTGCGTGAAGGCGCGCAAGCGGTCGCCGTGTTCAAGGCTTCCAGCGTGATCCTGGGCGTGCTGGACTGAATCCCGCGCGCGGGGGCGGCCGCCCTTGCAACAGACCTTGCGCCGCCCCTGCACGCCTGCTAGACGCCGACGTCCTCGTCGCGTCGGCGCACCTTGCCGTCGCGCACTTCGAAGACCTCGTCGGCCAGCGCCTCGACGTCGGCCGGATCATGCGTGATCAACAGCATCGGCACGTCCAGCTGGCGCTGCAGGGCGTTCAGCTCCAGCCGCATCTTGCCGCGCAGTTGCGAATCGAGCGCCGAGAACGGTTCGTCCAACAGCACGATCTCGGGCTTGAGCATCAGCGCGCGCGCCAGCGCCACGCGTTGCTTCTGGCCGCCCGAGATCTCGTGCGGATAGCTGCCCACGATGGCGCCCAGCTCGAAGGCGTCCACCCACCGCCGCGCCTCGGCCGAGACCGCGCGCCGGGGCGGGTTGAGCCAGCCGCGGCGCGAACCGAAGGCGATGTTCTGCGCCACCGTCAGGTGCGGAAACAACGCGTAGTCCTGGAACAGGTAGGCCACGCGGCGGGCCTGCGGCGCGACGCTGACGCGGGCCTCGGCGTCGAACAGCACCCTGCCGTTGACCTCGATGCGGCCGGCGTCCGGCCGCAGCAGCCCGGCCACCGCTCGCAGCGTCAGGCTCTTGCCGGCGCCCGACGGGCCGAACAGCGCAATGCGCTTGGCCTTGGACGAGAACGCCACGTCCAGCGAAAAATGGCGGTCGCCGGACACCATGTTCTTGCGTATGCGCAGGTCGACGCTCATAGTCTGCCTCCGCGTTGGCTGGAACGGATCGGCACCAGCTTGCCGGCCGCCAGCAGCACCACGATGCAGGTGATGGAAGTCACCAGCACCAGGAAATTGGCGGTGGCGTCATCGCCCGCCTGCACCGCCTCGTAGATGGCGACCGATAGCGTCTGGGTGCGGCCCGGCAGGTTGCCGGCGATCATCAGGGTGGCGCCGAATTCGCCCAGCGCGCGGGCAAACGCCAGCAACACGCCGGCGACGATGCCGCGCGCCGCCAGCGGCAGCGTCACGCGGAAGAACACCCCGGCCTCGCACACGCCCAGCACGCGGGCCGCGTTTTCCAGTTGCGAATCGACGTTCTCGAAAGCGGCGCGGGCCGACTTGAACACCAGCGGGAAGGCCACCACCGACGCGGCGATGACCGCGCCCTGCCAGGTGAACACCAGCTCGATGCCGATATCGGCCAGCCGCTCGCCCAGCACGCCGCGCCGGCCCAGCAGCACCAGCAGGTAGTAGCCCAGGACCGTGGGCGGCAGCACCAGCGGCAGGGTCAGGATGGCATCGAGCAGATCGCGCCCGGGCCAACGCCAGCGCGACAGACAATAGGCGGCCGCGGAGCCGGCCACGGTCGCCAGCAACGTCGCCCAGCCCGCCACTTTCAGGGTAAGCAGCAGGGGCACCCATACCGAATCACTCATCGCTGACCGCGTTGGCTGTCGCCCGCGCCCTCAAGGCTTCTGGAAGCCGTAGCGCGACAGGATTTCCTGCCCGGCGGGCGACATCACATAGGCCACGAAGCTTTGCGCTTCCTTGGCGGCGTCGTCGCGCGCGGTCACGGCGATGGGATAGGTCACCGGGGTCTGCGACGGCACGCGCACGGCCACCTTGACCTTGTCCGGCATCACGGCGGCGTCGGTGGCGAACACGAAGCCCGCGTCGACCTCGCCGCGCGACACGTAGTCCAGGCTCTGGCGCACGTTCTGCGCCAGCACGCTCTTGGCCTGCACCGCGTCCCACAGGCCGGCGGCCTGCAACGCGCCCTGCGTGTAGCGGCCCACCGGCACCGAAGCCGGGTTGCCGTAGGCGATGCGCTTGATGTCGTCGCGCGTCAGGTCCTTGAGCGCAGTGATGTTGGCCTTGCTGTCGGTCGGCACGATCAGCACCACCTGGTTGGCGGCGAAGTCGATGCGCGTATCGGGTTTGACGGCCTTTTCCTCGACCGCCTTGTCCATGGCCTTCTGGTCGGCGGACGCGAACACGTCGGCGGGCGCGCCCTTGACGATCTGCTGCAGCAGCACGTCGGAGGCGCCGAAGTTCAGGATGACCTTGGTGCCGGCATGCTCCTTTTCGTACGCCTGGGCCACGTCCTTGAACGCGTTGGTCAGGCTGGCGGCGGCGGACACCACCAGGTCGCCGGCGTGGGCGCTGGTGCCCCAGGCGGCGGCCAGGGCCAGCGACAGCGCCAGGATCGGCTGTTTGCGGAACATGAATCCCTCCTCGGGCAAGATCAATCTCGGTAACGAAATATATATAGGTATATAACGCTCGTCAATTTGCGCCCGGCTGCCTGCTTGCGCCAGATCAACGCCGCGGGGGAAAGCGTCGCGCGGCGCTCAGCCGCGGTCGACCGTGGTGACGCGCACCGTGCTCGGGCCCAGCGCTTCGCGCAGGCGCTCCAGCGCCAGTTCCGGGCGGGCGGCCCCGCACATGAAGATGTCCAGCGCCGCGAACCGGTGTTCTGGCCAGGAATGGACGCTGATATGGGATTCGCTCAGCATGACCACGCCGGTCACGCCCGCGCCCTCGCCGAAATGATGGAAATGGGCGCCCAGCACCCGCGCCCCCGCCGCCTCGGCGGCCAGGACCAGTTCGCGTTCGAGCGCTGCCGCGTCGGCCAGCAGAGCGGCGGGCACGCCGCGGAAATCGGCCAGGATATGGCGGCCGGGCGTGGCGTGCGGCGTCACTTGTGCGAACCGCCCGACGACCAGCCCGAGCTGCCCGAAGAACCGCCGCCCCAGCTGCTGCCGCCGCCGCTGGTGTAACGGGCGCCGGGCGAACTGGCGCCGGTCGCGGCCATCACCACGATGACGGCGTAGATGGCGTATAGAAGCTTGCCCATCCCTTATTCATCCTTTGCGGAGATCTTGTCCGCGAGGCTGGCCGGCAGCCACAGGAACGCCAGGCCGATCACGATCGGCAGGATGCGCCCGCTGAAAATGTTGCCAATATTGAGGAAGCCCATGGCGATGGTCGCGAACCAGGCCCATTTGCGGTAACCGCCGGACAAGGCGGCGCGCGGCATCGCTTTCTGCCTGGCCAGCTCGGGGTTGCCGAACCATTCGGCCAGTTGCGCGGGCGCCACCGGTGCGGCGGCCGACCAGCCCACTTCGGCCGGAGCCTGCTCCCGGGTGAGCTTGAGATTGCCCGCCTTGTAGTCGGTGATCTGGGTGCGGTCGCCGACCTTCACGCGCCAGTTGAAGGCGCCCAGCGCCAGGTCGACGCGCGACGTGTAGTCGTATAGCTTGTGGTACAGCTTGGAACGCCAGCGCACGCTGGTGGCATTATTGTGGCTGGGCCAGGTATCGCAGACCTGCACGCGTTCCCAGCCCTCGTCGGTCTCGACCAGCCAGGTGAAGCCCTTGACCGGACTGAACAGCAGGTATTCGATCCAGTCCGACGGTTCTTCCGGATCCGGGTCCGCGCACTTCATCAGGCCGATCAAGGTGTAGGTCGTGCCGTCGATCCTGGCGGTGGCGCCCAGCGCCAGCGTGGTCTTGATGGCCCGGACCTTGCGCGCCTTGTCGATGACTTCGGCGGTTTCACCGGCGCAATCGACGGTGGCCGCGCAGGACGGGCACACCACCTGGGTCGCCATGGCCGCCACGAAGCTGATGGGCGCGCCGCAGTTGGGGCAATCGAGCGCCTTGATCTGGCCACGGAAGCGCCCGGCGGTTTCCTCGACCTGCTCGTTCGAGCGCAGCGTGGAGGCCTGCATGGCAGACAGGTCGAAGGCCTTGCCGATATAGAGTTCGGGCTGCGGGCCGTCGGAAAAATCCAGCGTGAGGAAGGCATCCAGGCTGCGGAAGTCCGCCACCTTGGCTTCCCAGCCATCGCCAGGCACGAACGGCAATTCGCCCTGCGCGCCGCCGGCGCGGCAACGGCGCACGTCGGAGGCGGTGAAGCGCTGGCCGTCCAGCTTCAGGTCATCGCCCGCGGCGATGTCGGCAAATGCCGGCAGGCCCTGCACCGTCTTGACCTTGCGGCGACGGGTGATGGCGTACTGGCCGGAAGCATCCGACAGCCAGCCGTCCGAGCCGTCATCGAACCACAGGTACCACTCGTTCCAGAAGCCGTCCTCGTAGCGCAGCTGGATGCGGCCGATCAAATCGAAGCGCTTGCCCTCGAACTTGCCGGAAGCGCCCAGGCACAGCGGCGAATAGTCTTCCAGGACATCGGCGGTCTCGCCGATGCGCCTGACCGATTCGGCGTCCTTGAGCAGCGTGCTGCGGCAGGCGCCGCAGACCGCCATGACCGATGCCGTGGAAGTGAACTTGACGGGCGCTCCGCACTGCGGACACAGGACCTGCTGCATGGGCGTGCGGCGCTCAGCTGGTGAGTTTCTTCAAGACTTCGGCCTTGGCCGTGTCGTAATCGGCCGGCGTGATCAGGCCCTTGTCCAGCAAGTCCTTGAGCTGCTGCAGCCGCTGCACCGGATCGGCGCCAGCGCCGGCGGCCGCCCCCGCTGCCGCGGCCCCGGCCGCGGCGCCCGGAGCCGGCTGGCCCTGGGCCACGCCCAGGCCGGCGGCCATGGTCTGGCCCAGCGCCGCGCCGGCCGCCAGGCCCGCGCCGATGCCGGCGATGCCGCCTTCGTTCTGGGCCGCCAGCGGGATCGAGGTGGCGGTCTGGTACTGGGTGAATTTGCCCAGGTCGCCAGCCATGCCCATCGAGATCCGCGTATCCAGCGCCTTCTGCAATTCCTCGGGCAGCGACACATTCTCGACCGTGAAGTTGTCGAGTTTGACGCCATAGCGGTCGAACACCGGGCCCAATTGCTCGGCGATGCTCTGCGACATCAGGCCCTGGTTGCCGGCGATATCCAGGAACGGCACCTTGGATCCGCCCAGCGCCGTGGTCATGGCCGCGACCACCATGTTGCGCAGTTGCATTTCCAGGTCGTCGACGGTGTAGACGTCGCGCGTGCCGCTGATCTCGCGGTAGAACTTGGCCGGGTCGGTGATCTGGTACGAGTACACGCCGAAGGCGCGCAGCCGCACCATGCCGAACTCGCTGTCGCGCAGCGTCACGGGCTGCGCCGTGCCCCAGCGCCGGCCCAGTTGCAGGCGGGTGCTGAAGAAGATCACGTCCGACTTGAAGGGCGACTCGAACAGCTTGTCCCAGTTCTTCAGGTACGTCAGCACCGGCAGGGTCTGGGTCGTCAGCTTGTACATGCCGGGGCCGAACACGTCGGCCACCTTGCCTTCGTTGACGAACACCGCCATCTGCGATTCGCGCACGGTCAGGCTGGCGCCGTACTGGATTTCGAAATCCTGCATCGGGTGGCGCCAGGCCAGCACGCCGTCGCCGTCCTCGTTCCATTGCAGGATGTCGATAAACTGCTTGCGGATAAATGAACCGAGACTCATGGCAAGTTCTCCTGTTTCAGATCAAGGTCGACGCGCCTGGCCGCTCAGGTCAGGCAGGCGGCGTTGACCACGCCGGCGGCCAGCGAGATCGAACCGATCAGGCCGCCCATGGCGATGTTGTTTTCTTCGATGGCCTCGTGCAGCCCGTGGATGGCGCGGGACACGACGGCGTAGACGACCAGTTGCACCACCATGGCGGCGACGCCCCAGACCAGGAACATGACGAAACTGGCGTGGACCGCGATGCTGGAACAGAGCGTGAAGGAAAAGCCCACCAGGGCGCCGCCGTAGGACAACACCGCGGCGATGTTGCCTTCGCGGATCAGCTCGAATTCCTTGTAGCGGGTAACGGTGGTGTAGACGGCGGTGAAAATGCCCAGCATGACCAGCGCCGAGACGATGTAGATCAGATAGGTCACGGCCGGATGCATCGCTTCTCCCATAATCGCCCCTTCAGGCCCTAATTGCGCGCAGTATATACGGCGCCTTCGATATACTGCGAACGCATTTTCACGTCGGAACCCCCATGCGCGACCGCGTTCTCATCCTGTCGGTATTGATCGTCGCTTCCTGCGGCCTGGGCTATGAGCTCATCAGCAGCGCGCTGGCCAGCTATCTGCTGGGGGATTCCATTCTCCAGTTCTCGTCCGTCATCGGCTGCTATCTGTTCGCGATGGGCATCGGATCGTGGTTGTCAAAATATGTAAGAGACGACGACGTTTTGAATCGATTCATCGACGTCGAGCTGGCCGTCGCATTGTTGGGCGGGGTTTCCGCCGCGGTCCTGTTCCTGGTGTTCGCCTGGCTGTCGGCGCCGTTTCGCGCGGCGTTGTACGCGGGCGTCTTCATTATCGGACTGATGGTCGGCATGGAAATTCCGCTGGTGATGCGGGTATTCAACCAGCGCAAGGCCGAGTTCCGCGAAATCGTCAGCCGCGTGCTGACCTTCGATTATCTCGGCGCGCTGGCCGTGTCGCTGATCTTTCCGCTGTTGCTGGCGCCCAAGCTGGGCCTGCTGCGCACCAGTTTCCTGTTCGGCATGCTCAACGCCGGCGTGGCGCTGTGGACCACCTGGCTGTTCCGCGGCGAGATCCGGCGTCCGGCCGAACGCGCCGTGCGCGGCGGCGTGGTGCTGGGGCTGCTGGCCCTGGGCTTCCTGTTTTCCGGCCAGATGACGGCGTGGGCCGAAAAGGGCCTGTACGGCGACGACGTGGTGCACGCCGAGACCACGCCCTACCAGCGCCTGATCGTGACGCGCTGGCACGACGACCTGCGGCTGTACATCAACGGCAACCTGCAATTCTCGTCGCGCGACGAGCACCGCTACCACGAGTCGCTGGTGATCCCCGGCCTGCAGGCGCTGCCGTGGGCCCGCAACGTGCTGGTGCTGGGCGGCGGCGATGGCCTGGCAGTGCGCGAGATCCTCAAGTACAAGCATGTGGAGCACGTCACGCTGGTGGACCTGGATCCTGCCATGACGGGCCTGTTCTCGCGCTCCGAACCGCTGACGAAACTGAACCAGGGCTCGCTGACCGATCCGCGCGTCACCGTCATCAATGACGACGCCGGCCGCTGGCTCGAAAGTCACGCCGAGGTCTACGACTTCATCGTGGTGGACTTTCCGGATCCGTCCAACTTCGGCCTGGGCCGGCTGTACTCCGTGCCGGTCTACCACCTGATGGCGCGGCACCTGGCCGAGAACGGCTACATGGTGATCCAGTCGACCTCGCCCTACTTCGCGCCGCGCTCGTTCTGGAGCGTGGACGCCACGCTCAAGGAGGCCGGCCTGAACACCTGGCCGTACCACGCCTACGTGCCGTCGTTCGGCGACTGGGGCTTCATCCTGGCCGGCAAGCGCCGCGACTACACGCCGCCGACGGCGGTGTCGGTGCCCACCCGCTACCTCGACCCCGCCACCCTGCGCGAGCTGTTCCACTTTCCCGCCGACATGCCGGCGCTGGCCATGCCGCCGAACCGCCTGAACGAGCAATCGCTCGTGCGCTACTTCGACGAGGACTGGCGCAAGGTCATCCGCTGATGCGGCGCCGTACCTTCCTGCTGGGCGCCGCCACCGCCGCCGCCGCGGGCACGGCGGGCTATTACCGTTCGCGCGTGGTCGAGACCACCCCGGACGTGCGCTACCCCGGCATGCAGGCCGGCCACGCGCTGCGCGATGGCGCGGCGTTGCCGCCGTCGTCCGGCGCCCGGCGCTGCCAGGTGGCGATCCTGGGGTCCGGCGTGGCCGGCCTGTCGTGCGCCTGGAAGCTGGCGCGCGAAGGCTTCACCGATTT
This sequence comes from Achromobacter sp. KK8, assembly GCF_054188005.1. Taxonomy (NCBI): domain Bacteria; kingdom Pseudomonadati; phylum Pseudomonadota; class Betaproteobacteria; order Burkholderiales; family Alcaligenaceae; genus Achromobacter; species Achromobacter sp. KK8. The sequence continues at coordinate 6,373,968 of NZ_CM135178.1, forward strand.
CGTCGTGGTCCAAGGCCCCGAGTACGGCGGCAACGCCGCCGCCGGCAACCGCGACGGGCTGGACTACCCGCTCGGCGCGCACTACCTGCCGCTGCCGTCGATGCAGTCCACCCACGTGCGCGAGATGCTGGCCGACTTCGGCATCGCCGAGCGCGACGCCTTTGGCGCGCGGCCCTACTACGACGAGTCCATCCTGGCGCACTCGCCGCAGGAACGCCTGCTGCGCGACGGCCGTTGGGAAGACGGTCTCTTGCCGATGCACGGGTTGCCCCAGGCCGATATCGAGCAGCACCGCAAGTTCCTGGCGCTGGTGGACCGCCTGCACGGCGCGGTCGGCAACGACGGCCGCAAGGTCTTCTGCATCCCGATCGTGCTGTCCTCGCGCGACCCGGCGTGGCGCGCCCTGGATGCGCTGACCTTCCGGCAGTGGCTGGAGCGCGAAGGCTACACCTCGCCGGCGCTGCACTGGTATTTGAACTACTGCTGCCGCGACGACTACGGCGCGCCCTATGACCGGGTCTCGGCCTGGGCCGGGCTGCACTACTTCGCCAGCCGCGACGGCCACGCCGCCAACGCCGCCGAGGGCGCGGTGCTGACCTGGCCCGGCGGCCTGGCGCCGCTGGTGCAACGGCTGCGCGACGCCATCAGCGCCCGCCTCGGCCACGGCGACTGGCTGTTGCCCGGCACCGCGGCGCGGCTGCATGAAAGCCCCGCCGGCCCCCGCATCGACTGCCTCGCGCCGGGCGCCGCCGCCAGCGTCTACACGCTGGCGGCGCAACGCGCGGTCTGCGCCATGCCGTTGTTCGTGGCCCAGCGCATCCTGCCCGACATCCGCGCCTATGGCTACGATCCGGCCACGCACGCCTCGCCGCACGCGCCCTGGCTGGTATCGAACTTCGTCATGGACGGCTATCCGCGCGAAGCGCCGGGCGAACCGCTGTCGTGGGACAACGTGGTCTACCAGGGCGAGGCCCTGGGCTACGTGGTCTCGACCCACCAGCTGCTGCGCGTGGCGCGCTCGCCGCGCACGGTGTTCACCGCCTACCACGCGCTCAGCGACCAAACGCCGCAGGCCGCGCGCCAGTGGCTCGCCGACGCCCGCCCCGAGGCGCTGCGCGACGAGGCCGCCGCCGACCTGGTGGCCGCCTATGGCGACGAGTTCTGGCGCCGCGCCCGCCAGCTGGAGATCACGGTGCGCGGCCATGCCATGGCCTCGCCCTATTGCGGCTACCTGTCCAACGCCGGCCTGGCGGCTTTGCGCGAAGTCGACGGCCCGGTGCTGTTCGCCCATGCCGACCTGTCGGGCTATTCCGTGTTCGAGGAAGCCGCCTGGTGGGGCGTGGCGGCCGCCGGGCGCATCCTGGGGCAGCGGCCCGCCGCCTGAGATCGACGGCTGATCGACGGCTGATCGACGATCACCTCGGAGCCATCGCGTCGGCCGCATGCCCCACCGGCGGCATCCGTCATGGATAGCCCCCGTCGCCGGCAATCCACCGCTGCCCTACAATCGCCCGCTATCCCTGGACTCGCACCGACAATCCCGATGGGCAAGCAAGTCATTGTGTTGGGCGCCGGCATCGTCGGCGTCTGCTGCGCGCTGGAACTGCAGCGGCGCGGCCTGGACGTCACCCTGGTCGACCGCCAGCCCCCCGGGCTGGAAACCTCGGCCGGCAACGCCGGTGTCCTGGCCCGCAGCTCGCTCATGCCGTTCAACCACCCCGGCCTGTGGCGCCAGTTGCCACGGTTGTTGCGCAACGACACCGTCCAGTTCCGCTATCGCGTCTCGTACCTCGCCCGCAACCTCGGTTGGGCGGCAGGCTTCCTGGCGCGCGCCCGGCCGTCGGTGTTCCACGAGACGACGGCGGCGCTCGACAGCCTGATCCGCCTGTCCGCGACCGAGCACCTGCGGCTGCTGGACGAGGCCGGCGTCCGCCGGCGTCTGCGCGACAGCGGCTGGATCTTCCTGTTCCGTAGTGAGCAGGCCTGGCAGGCCGGCGTCCTGGCGCGCGATGCCTACGCCCGCCACGACGTGCCGACCCAGGCGCTGGCCCCCGCCGAGCTGGCGCAACTGGAACCGGCGCTGGCGCCGATATTTCCGCGCGCGCTGTGGATCCAGGGTTCGTATTCGGTGGACGACCCGGCGGCCGTGACCGCGGCCTACGCCGAACTGTTCCAACGTTCGGGCGGCACATTGCGGCGCCTGCGCGCGACCGCCATCCGCCGCGACGGCGGCCGGGGCTGGATCGTGCAGGGCGACACCGGCTCGGACATGCTGACGGCGCCCGACCTGGTGGTGGCGCTGGGCCCCTGGTCCAAGGAACTGCTCAAGACCACCGGCATCGACCTGCCGCTGGCCTTCGAGCGCGGCTACCACATGCACTACGGCGCCGTCGATGGCCCCGCGCTGAGCCGCCCCATCTACGACACCGGCGGCGGCTACGTGCTGTCGCCCATGGCGCGCGGCCTGCGGCTGACCACGGGGGTCGAGCTGGACGAGCGCGACGCGCCGCCCCGGCCGCTGCAACTGGACCTGGCCGAAGCCCGGGCTCGCGAAGCCGTCGGCCTGGGGCCGCGGCTCGATCCCCAGCCCTGGCTGGGCCGCCGCCCCACGCTGCCGGACAGCCGTCCCATGATCGGCCAGGCGCCGCGCCATCCGGGCCTGTGGCTGGCGCTGGGCCACCAACACATCGGTTTCAGCACCGCGCCCGGGACCGCGCGGATACTGGGCGAGCTGATGTGCGGCGCCGGCGATCCCGCCCGCCACGCCGCGTTCCGGCCGGGGCGCTTCATCTAGTGTGCTGTCCCGCGCCACGGCAGAAAGCAAAACGCCCGGCGCCGCCTCCGGAGAGGCCGCGCCGGGCGTTTTGCTTGCGCCGCTCAAGGCGCAAGCGCGGAATCAGCCCAGCAGCAACGCGTCGTCCGACAGCTTCTCGCCGCGCACGCGCTCGAACATGGCCAGCAGGTCAGGCACGTCCATGCCGCGGCGTTCATCGCCGGACACGTCCAGCACCACCTGGCCCTGGTGCAGCATCACCGTGCGGTCGCCCACGTCCAGCGCCTGGCGCATGCTGTGCGTGACCATCATGGTGGTCAGCTTGCTTTCGGCCACGATGCGCGCCGTCAGTTGCAGCACGAAGTCGGCGGTGCGCGGGTCGAGCGCGGCGGTGTGCTCGTCCAGCAGCAGGATGCGCGACGGCTGCAGCGCCGCCATCAGCAGGCTCACAGCCTGGCGCTGGCCGCCCGAGAGCAGGCCGATGCGGTCGGTAAGGCGGTTTTCCAGGCCCAGCCCGAGCGTGGCCAGGCGTTCGCGGAATCCTTCCTTCATCGAAGTCTTGACCGCGCGGCCATAGCCGCGGCGCACGCCGCGCAACTGCGCCAGCGCCATGTTTTCTTCGATGGTCAGGTCTTCGCAGGTGCCGGCCATCGGATCCTGGAACACGCGCGCCACGCGCGAGGCGCGCGCCCAGACCGGCTGGCGCGTGACGTCGGCGCCGTCGATCTCGATGCGGCCGGAATCGACCGGCAGGTCGCCCGAGACGGCGTTCAGGAAGGTCGACTTGCCGGCGCCGTTGGAACCGATGACGGTGACGAACTGGCCCGACGGGATGTCCAGCGACAGCCCGCGCAACGCGCGCGTTTCGATCGGCGTGCCGGCGTTGAAAGTGATCTTGAGGTCTTTTGCGGACAACATATCAGCGCCCCTTCTTGCCGACCAGCCGGCGCTTGAGCATGGGAATGACCAGGGCGATCGTGACCAGCACCGCGGTGACGAGGTTCAGGTCCTGCGCCTTCAGGCCGATGAAATCGCTGTTCAGCGCCAGCGCGATGAAGAAGCGGTAGACGATGGCGCCGATGATGACGGCCAGCGTGGCCAGCACCAGCTTGCGCGACGGCAGGATGCTTTCGCCGACGATCACCGCGGCCAGGCCGATGACGATGGTGCCGATGCCCATGGAGATGTCGGAACCGCCCTGGGTCTGCGCGAACAGCGCGCCGGCCATCGCGACCAGCGCGTTCGACAGCGCCATGCCGCCCAGGATCATGCGGCCGGTGTTCACGCCCTGCGCGCGGGCCATCCGGCCGTTCGAGCCGGTGGCGCGCACGGCCAGGCCGGTCTGGGTGGCGAAGAACCAGTCCAGCGCCAGCTTGGCCAGGATCACGATGACCACCAGGATCAGCGGCCGCGCCACGTAGTCCGACAGCCATTCGGGCTGCAGGATGGTGAACACGGTGGGTTCTGTGATCAGCGGCACGTTGGGCTTGCCCATGATGCGCAGGTTGACCGAATACAGCGCGATCATCATCAGGATGCTGGCCAGCAGGTCCATGATCTTGAGCTTGACGTTGAGCCAGCCGGTGACCAGGCCCGCGGCCGCGCCGGCAAAGGTGGCGGCGATGGTGGCCACGAACGGGTCGGTGCCCGAGGCGATCAGCGTGGCACAGACGGCGCCGCCCAGCGGGAAACTGCCGTCAACGGTCAGGTCCGGAAAGCGCAGCAGGCGAAAGGAGATATACACGCCCAAGGCCACCAGGCTGAAGATCAGGCCGATCTCCAGTGCGCCTAACAACGAGAACAATGACATGGGTCAAATCCAATCAGGTAAGGAACGAGCATATTAGAGATTAGGAACGTCCAACTTCTTGCGTTTCGGGGTCAGTTTTACCCGAGCTTTCGCAATAAACGTTTCCTGCCGTGCGATTTTCTCTCGATTCCTGCCAAGGCGTCGCCAGGCTTGGCGGCCAGGGCCGCAAGCGGGCTGCTTGAGGGGCGCTCCAGGGGAGCAAAACGCGGCATGCGGTCCATGACCGCCGTGCCGTTCAAGGCCAACGCCATCGCGCCGGGCCGCGCGCACCTTGTGGATGCTGCCGCCCTGTGGACCCCGCGTACCGGCGCGGGGCAAACACAAGAAAACAAGATAAAACAAAACCCCGCTCATGCCGGGCAGGCACGGGCGGGGCCGAACGACTTGCGCTTTACTTTACCACCACCGCGGCCGACTTGATGATCGCGTCGGACAGCGTCACGCCTTGCTTGGCGGCGGCGCCCGGGTTCACGTAGAGCTCCAGCTTGGAGACGGTTTCGGACGGGATCGCGCCGGGCTTCTCGCCCTTGAGGATGCGCACCACCACCTTGCCGGTCTGCACGCCCAGGTCGCGGTAGTTGATGCCCAGGGCGGCGATGCCGCCGCGCTTGACGCTGTCGGTGTCCGAGGCGATCAGCGGGATCTTGGCGTCGTTGCCGACCTTCACCAGCGACTCGTAGGCCGAGACCACGTTGTTGTCGGTGTTGGTGTAGATGACGTCGACCTTGCCGATCAGGCTGCGGGCGGCGGATGCCACGTCGACCGAACGCGGGGCGGCGGCCTCGACCAGGCTCATGCCCGACTTGGGCAGCAATTCCTGCAGCTTCTTGACCACCACGACCGAGTTGGCCTCGCCCGGGTTGTAGACCATGCCGACGCGCTTGGCGTTGGGGACGATCTTCTTGATCAGCTCGACCTGCTTGTCCAGCGCCAGCAGGTCCGACACGCCGGTGACGTTGGTGCCGGAGGCATCCATGCTCGATACCAACTGCGCGGCGACCGGGTCGGTCACGGCGGAATACACCACCGGCACGTCCTTGGTGGCGGCCACGACGGCCTGGGCCGACGGGGTGGCGATGGCGACGATGGCGTCGGGCTTGTCGCCGACGAACTTGCGCGCGATCTGGGCGGCGGTGCCGGTATTGCCCTGCGCGCTCTGGTACTGCCACTTCAGGTTCTTGCCGGACTCGTAGCCGGCCTGCTTGAGGGCGTCCTGCACCCCGTCACGCACGGCGTCCAGCGCCGGGTGCTCGACGATGGCCGTGATCGCCACCGACTTCTGCTGCGCCGCCACCGGCGCGGCGATCGCCATCGCCAGCGCCATTGCGCCAACCGTCAGAAAATGTTTTTTTCCGATCAGCATAGGTAAGCTCCTTGAACCCTTGGTATTTGTTCATTATTACGGCTGCTCCGCGGGCTTCCCCACGGTCCGGACAGCCGTAAAGCCGTATAGTCTAACGTGTCGCAACACAAATTCACTTGGGGGGAATCCCTGAAATGGTGCATGCGCGGCACGCGCGCCCCATGCCGGGGCGGGCGGCCCAATATACTGAAAACGCCGCGCCCGCGCGACACGACATCCGCGACATTCAAAGGGCCACATCATGATCAAACGCGCATTGGGCCGTTCCGGCCTGCAGATTCCTCCCCTCACCTTCGGCGGCAACGTCTTCGGCTGGACCGTCGACGAAGCCGGCACGTTCTCCCTGCTGGACGCGCTGGTCGACGCCGGCCTGAACTTCATCGACACCGCCGACGTCTACTCCCGCTGGGTGCCCGGCAACCAGGGCGGCGAATCCGAAGCCCTGATCGGCAAGTGGCTCAAGCGCTCGGGCAAGCGCGACCGCGTGCTGATCGCCACCAAGGTCGGCATGGAGATGGGCCCGGACGCCAAGGGCCTGGCGCCGACCTACATCCGGCGCTCGCTGGACGCCTCGCTGGCGCGGCTGCAGACCGACCACGTCGACCTGTACCAATCGCACAAGGACGATCCCGACACGCCGCTGACCGACACGCTGGGCGAATACGCCAAACTGATGGAAGCGGGCAAGGTGCGCGCCATCGGCGCCTCCAACTACACGGCGGTGCGCCTGTCCGAAGCGCTGATCGCCAGCGAACGCCACAACCTGCCGCGCTACGAGAGTATCCAGCCCGAATACAACCTCTACAGCCGCGAGCCGTTCGAGGGACACCTGCAGGCGCTGGTCAAGGCGCAGGACTTGGGCACCATCAACTATTACGCGCTGGCCAGCGGCTTTCTCAGCGGCAAGTACCGCAGCCCGGCCGACGTCGGCAAGAGCGCGCGCGGCAAGAAGATCATCGACACCTACCTGAACGAGCGCGGCTATCGCATCCTGAAGGCGCTGGACGAAGTGGCCGAGGATGCCGGCTGTACGCCGGCGCAGGCCGCGCTGGCCTGGCAGATCGCGCAGCCGGGCATCACCTCGCCGATCGTCAGCGCCACCTCGCTGGCGCAGCTGGACGAACTGGTCAAGGCCGCCAGCCTGGCGCTGACGCGCGACCAGCTGGCCAGGCTCAGCCTGGCCAGCGACTGGCGCTGAAGGGGCCGCGCGGCAGCCCCGCGGGCGTCAATCCAGCTTGACGCCCGAATCCGACACCACCTTGGCCCAGCGCGACACTTCGCTGTCGACGAACTTGCCGAAGGCCGGGCCGGTCAGGGTCGGCACGGCCGAGCCGTTGCCCTCCCAGGTTTCCTTGATCTTGGGCGTGTTCAAGGCCTTGGTGATTTCCGCCGTCATGCGGTCGACGGCCTCCTGCGGCGTGCCCGCCGGCGCCCAGATCGCGTACCAGGTCGACACCACGTAGTTCGGCACGCCGGCCTCGGCCGCGGTCGGCACGTCGGGCAGCGACGGCGAACGCTTGTCGGCGGCCACCGCCAATGGCTTGATGGTGCCCGACCGGATGTGGCCGGCGGACGATCCCAGGCCGTCGAATGCCAGGTCCACCTGCCCGCCGATCAGCGCCGACAGCATCGGCCCCGCCCCCTGGTAGGGCACATCGACCAGCTTGATGCCGGTCTGCATCGCGAACAGCTCGCCGGCCAGGTGATGGGTGCTGCCCTTGCCGGCCGTGCCGAAGTTGATTTCGCCGGGATGCTTCTTGGCGTAGTCGACGAATTCCTGCACCGTCTTGACCGGCAGCTTGGCGGGATTGATGACGATCACCTGCGGCGGTTGCGCCACCAGCGCCACCGGCACGAAGTCCTTCTGGATGTTGTAGTTCAGGCTCTTGTACAGCGACGGCGCCAGCGCATGGTGCGCCCCGCCCATGAAGAAGGTGTAGCCGTCGGGCCGGGCCTTGGCGGCCACGCCGGCGCCCACGGTGCCGCCCGCGCCCCCCTTGTTGTCGATCACCACCGACTGCCCCAGCTGGGTGGTCAATTGCTGGGCCAGCGGACGGGCGAAGGTGTCGGTGCCGCCCCCGGCCGGGAAAGGCACGATGAGCGTGATGGGGCGTTCCGGCCAGGACGCGGCGCCGGCGCTGCCGGCGAAACCGGCGGCCAGCGTGGCCAGCAGGGTCGCGGCGAAAGTGCGGTATTTCATATTGTCTCCTCTTGCTGCAGCGTGGGACGGCGCGTTTCCCGCGTCTCGTCTCTTGTGTTCTTGGGTTGGGATGCTGCCTGGTTCGGGAATCGTTCTGGAAGGGATCGGGCTCCTTGGGAAAAAAATGGCCGGCCCCGCTGGGCCGGCCCGGGATGACGGCGCTACAGCGCCTGATAGGTTTCGCGCAGCACGTTCTTCTGCACCTTGCCCATGGTGTTGCGGGGCAGTTGCTCGACGATGTGCACGCGCTTGGGCACCTTGAAGTTGGCGATGCGCGCCTTCAGCTCGGCCTGCATCGCGGCGGCATCCAGCGACACGCCGTCCTTGGGCACCACCACCGCCACCACGGCTTCGCCGAAGTCGGCGTGCGGCACGCCGATCACGGCCGATTCGGCCACGCCCGGCATATCGTCGATCAGCGTCTCGATCTCTTTCGGATAGACGTTGAAGCCGCCGGAGATGATCAGGTCCTTGCTGCGTCCGACGATCGACAGGTAGTCGGCGGGCACGTCGCGGCCGGCGGATTCACCGCCCCAGCGGCCCACATCGCCGGTCTTGAACCAGCCATCCTGGGTGAATTCCTCGCGGGTCTTTTCCGGCATGCGCCAGTAGCCCGAGAACACGTTGGGCCCGCGCACCTGCACGTTGCCGATCTCGCCCGGCGCCAGCGCGATGCCGGCGTCGTCCACCACGCGCACCTGCACGCCCGGCAGGGCACGGCCCACGGTGCCGGCCAGGCGCTCGCCGTCGGCCGCGTCGTAGGGATTGGAGGTCAGCATGACGGTCTCGCTCATGCCATAGCGTTCCAGGATGGCGTGGCCGCTGCGGTCGCGGAAATCGTTGAAGGTCTCGGACAGCAACGGCGCCGACCCCGAGATGAACAGGCGCATGTTGGCGCAGACCTCGCGGTTAAAGCGCTTGTCGGCGAGCAGCCGCACGTAGTAGGTCGGCACGCCCATCATCACTGTGCTTTGCGGCAGGTAGCGCAGCGCCTGGTCGGCGTCCAGCTTGGGCAGCCAGATCATCTTCGCGCCGGCCAGCAGCGCGCCGTGCGAGGCCACGAACAGGCCGTGCACGTGGAAGATCGGCAGCATGTGCAGCAGCACGTCGTCCGAGCGCCAGCCCCAGTACTTGTGCAGCACCTGCGCGTTGGACGCCAGGTTGCCGTGCGACAGCATCGCGCCCTTGCTGCGGCCGGTGGTGCCGGACGTGTAGAGAATCGCGGCCAGGTCGTCCGGCTTGCGCTTGACGGTCTTGAAGGTCTGCGACAGGCCGCCGGCGGCATCCAGCAAGGTGCCGGTGCGGTCTTCGTCGAGCGTGTAGACATGGGCGCAGCCGGCCTTGTCGGCGGCGCGCTGGACCCAGTCGCGGTTCTTGCTGGCGCAGACCACCACGGCCGGCTCGGCGTTGCCCAGGAAGTATTCGATCTCGGCTTCGCGATAGGCGGTGTTAAGCGGCAGGTACACCAGGCCGGCGCGCAGCGTGGCCAGGTACAGCAGCAGCGCCTCGGGCGATTTCTCGACCTGCACCGCGACCCGCGCGCCCTGGGGCAGCTCGAGCGAATTCAGCAGGTTGGCCAGGCAGGCCGTGGCGCGGTCGATGTCGTCCCAGGTGTAGGCCAGCTCGGGCGTCTCGAGCGCAACCTGTTTGCGATCGGCGGGGAAGCCGCCCTCCAGCACAGCGTATAGATTGGCGTTGCTCACCGTTTTCAGTCTCCGGAAAAGTGGGGGTCTACGCCGGCCAGGAAAGCGCGCACGCCCTCCTTGTGGTCCCGGCTGTCGGCGTAGGAGAAATAATCCTGGTATTCGGCTTCGGTCAAGGCGCCGCCCTGCGCCAGTCGGGCGGACAGGCGCTTGTTGATGCGCGCGGCCAGCGGCGCGCCCTGGCAGATGCGCTCGGCGCTGCGCAGGGCCTGCGCGGCCACGTCGGCGTCGGCCACGATGCGCGTCAACAGGCCCAGGTCGCGCGCCTCGGCGGCGCCGAACACGCGGCCTTCGAGCAGGATGGCCAGCGTGGCCGCGCGGCCCGCCAGCGCGAGCAAGCCTCGCATTTCATCGGGCGCCATGGGAAAACCGAGGCGGTTGATCGGCACGCCGAAACGCGCCGATTCGCCGGCGATGCGCAGATCGCACTGGCAGGCGATCTCCAGCCCGCCGCCGACGCATACGCCTTCGATCTGCGCCACCACCGGATGCGGGCACTGCGCCACGGCCTGCAAGGCCGGCGCCAGCACCTCGCGGTGGTAGCGCTGCACCCCGGCGGCGTCGGCGCGTTCGGCCGGGAATTCGCGGATGTCCGCGCCGGCCGCGAAATTGCCGCCCTCGCCGCGCACGATCACGCAACGCACGTCGTCGTCCGCGGCGATGCGCGTGAACACGTCGCGCAGTTCGCGCCACATGCCCACGGTGATCGCATTCAGGCGCCCCGGATGCGATAGCGTCACGCGGGCCAGTCGCCCGTCGCGCTGCAACAGCACGCGGCCTGCCGTGTTGTCCGTCATGTCCCCTCGCTGATGATGTGCTTTTTTATGGATCGCGGCGCGCCGCCGGTCAGGCCGCGCGCCCCACACTGCGGCTGACCTGCGGCTTGCCTTCGTGCAGTCGCGCCAGGTTGCCGTCCAGTTCATCCAGGTCGTACAGGTAATTGACCATCAGGCCGCAGGACTGCTTGAGCCCCTTGGCCGAGGTGTCCGCCGCCCAGTTCAGGCGCTCGATGCGCGCGCCGTTGCCCAGGTGGAAGCGCGCCACGGGGTCCAGCGGCAGGCCGTTCTTCATGGCCTGCAGATAGTGCGCGGCCAGGCGCAAGCCGGCGCGCTTGACGACGTCGGGCGCCTTCCTGGCCAGCGCCGCGCGCGCCAGCCGCGCCACCCAGCGCTGGCCGTCCGGCACGCCGGCGCGCTGGCGCGCCTTGGCGCGCGACTTGTCCTCGCGCACGATGGCCTCGACCGCGTCGGCGTCCAGCTTGCCGAGCCAATCGGCGAACCCCGGGATCGGCGACAGCGTGGCGAACGACTTGAGCTTGGGCAGTTCTTCCAGCAATTGCTCGACCACGCGCTTGAGCAGGAAGTTGCCGAAGCTGATGCCCTTCAGGCCCGGCTGGGTATTGGAAATGGAATAGAAGATCGCCCAGCGCGCCTTGTCCAGGTCCTGCCGCGGCGCGGCGCTGTCCAGCAGCGCCTGCACGTTGTCGGCCATGCTGCCGGCAAAGGCCACCTCGACGAAGATCAGCGGCACGTCCGGCAATTGCGGATGGAAGTAGGCATAGCAGCGGCGGTCCGGCGCCACGCGGTGGCGCAGGTCGTCCCACGACTGGATCTCGTGCACGGCCTCGTAGATGATCAGTTTTTCCAGCAGCGAGGCCGGCGAATCCCAGGTCAGCGGCCGCAGTTCCAGCAGGCCGACGTCGAACCAGGCCGACAGCAGCCCTTCGAGATCCTTGTCCAGCACCTGGATGCCGGCCACCTGCTTGCGCCAGCGCAGCATGTCGGCGCGCAGCTCGACCAGGAAGCGCAGGCCCAGCGGCAGCGCGTTGAAACGCTTGAACAGGCGCGCGCCCTCGCCGGCATCGGCGGCGAAAGTGCCGCGCACCTGCGCCAGCGCGGCCAGCATCAGGCGCCGGTCCTTGCCGTCGGCGGCGCCGTAGAGTTCGCACCAGCGCCGCGCCAGCTTGTTGGCGGCCACGTCGGTCAGGCGCGCCTCGAACAGCCGCCGCACCTCGGATTCGCTGGGCAGGCGGCCGCGTTCCCACAGGCGCCCCAGGCGCGTGATCAGGCTGTCGCCGGCCTCCGTGGCGGCCGTGTCGGCCGGTTCGGCGTCAGGCGTGCGTGCGCCGCGCGCGGGCGCGAGATTGGCGGGTGCGTTCATGGGCGGGTTCCTCGGCTACGGGAAGATCGGAAAGCGGCGGCGCGTCGTCCTCGGCGGCCAACGCGCGCAGCACCTCGAGCTGGCGCATCAGGTGATGGCGCGCCAATGCCTCGGCGCGTTCGGGCTCGCGGGCCTTGAGGGCCTCGAAGATGGCCAGGTGCTCGGCGCAGGATTCCTGGATGCGGCCGGGCCAGGCCAGGCTACGGTGGCGCGACAGGCTCAGCACCTTGCGCAGGTTGCCGACCATGTCGACCAGCCATTGGTTGCCGGCCAGCGCCTGCACCGCTTCGTGGATCAGGTAATTGGTCTGATAGTAGGCGTCGATGCGGCCGGCGGTGGCATGGCCCGCCAGCGCTTCGTGCAGCGGCGCCAGCGCGGCCAGTTGCGCGTCGGACGCCTTGCACGCGGCCTCGTGGGCGCAGCGGCCTTCCAGCATCGCCATCAGGGGGAAGATGTCTTCCAGGTCCTGCGCCGACAGCTCATTGACGAAGCAACCGCGGCGCGGCTCCAGCCGCACCAGGCCCTCGGTGGCCAGCACCTTGAGCGCCTCGCGCAGCGGCGTGCGCGAGATACCCAGTTCGCCGGCCAGCCGCAGTTCATCGATCCATTCGCCGTTGCGCAGCGCGCGCGCATGGATCATGCCGCGCAGGCGATCCGCGACTTCCAGGTACAGGGCTTGCCGGACGATGGGTGAGGTCATGGGCAGACGGCCTGACAGCGCCGTAATTCATAATTATGAATAAGGCCATCATATCTCCGGTCTGTGGAAACGGACCAGTCCGATGTTGTAAGGACTTGCCCTAACCCGCCCCTAAAAATGCAGAATGCCGTCGACCGCGTGGCGGGTCAGTGAACGCGCCCAGCGGCGCGCCGGCAAGCCGTACCGGGACTCGACCGCCTCGGCCCGCGCCAGCAGTTCGGCTGGCGTGACCGCCAGGCGCGGGCCGGAAAACGCCAGCACGATCTGGTTGCCCGCGTCGATCTCGGGCAGCAGCACCACGCGGTCATCGAAGGCCTTGGACAGGTTGTCGATGTTCCTGCCGAAACTCTCGTGGCGGCCGAACAGATTCACCGCCAGCACCCCGACTTCGCCCAGCACGCGGCGGCAATCACGGTAGAACTTGACGCTGTCGCGCACCGGCCCCTGGGCCGACGCATCGTACAGGTCGACCATCAGCACCGGGCAGCGGCCGGCGTTGAGCGGGTCGGCGGCCCACTCGGCGGCGTCGGCGTGCTCGACCCGCAGGCGGTTCTCGCCGGGCAGGCGGAAGAACATGTGGCAGGCGGCGGTGACGCGCGGATTCCATTCCACCGCCAGCAGCGGCGCGCGCGTGTGCCTGGCGCAAAAGCGCGCCAGCGAGCCCGCGCCCAGGCCGAACATGCCGATGGCTTCGTCTTTGGGCGGCTCCAGGAACAGCAGCCAGGCCATCATCTGGCTGGTGTATTCCAGCACCAGGTCTGACGGATTCTTGATGTGCATCGCGCCCTGGACCCATTCGGTGTTGAAGTGCAGATAGCGCACGCCATCCACTTCGGACAGGGTCGGCTGGTCCAGTTCGGAGGGGAATTTGGATTTGTACATGGGCGCGATTGTAGGCCCGGCGCCCGTCGCTGTCCGCGCCATGGGCGCCATGCGACCGGAAAGCGGACCGACAAGCGTGGTGAGTCCGGCGCGGGCGGACCGTTGCGGCCCGCCCCTGCGCACGAGAATGCGCCGTCAATGGCGCATCGATGAAGCGCCGCTCAGATGCGCTCGAAGATCGCGGCGATGCCCTGGCCGCCGCCGATGCACATGGTCACCAGCGCGTAGCGGCCCTGCACGCGCTGCAGTTCATGCAGCGCCTTGACGGTGATGATGGCGCCGGTCGCGCCGATCGGATGGCCCAGGCCGATGCCGCTGCCGTTGGGGTTGACCTTGGCCGGATCCAGCTTCAATTCGCGCGTCACGGCGCAGGCCTGGGCGGCGAAGGCCTCGTTGGCCTCGATCACGTCCAGCTGGTCCACGGTCAGGCCGGCGCGCTTGAGCGCGGCCTGCGTGGCCGGCACCGGGCCGATGCCCATGATGGTCGGGTCGACCCCGGCGTGCGCGTAGGCCACCAGGCGCGCCAGCGGCTTGACGCCGCGCTTGGCCGCCACCGACGCGTTCATCAGCACCAGCGCGCCGGCACCGTCGTTCAGGCCCGAGGCGTTGCCGGCCGTGACGGTGCCGTTTTCTTTCTGGAACACCGGCTTGAGCGCGGCCAGGCTCTCGGCCGTGACGTCGCGGCGCACGTGCTCGTCGGTGTCGAACACCACTTCGCCCTTGCGCGTCTTCTGCACGATCGGCACGATCTGGTCGCGGAAATGGCCGGCCTCGATGGCGTTGGCGGCGCGGCGGTGCGACTCGGCCGCCAGCGCGTCCTGGTCCTGGCGGCTGATGCCGAACTGGGCGGCGACGTTCTCGGCGGTCACGCCCATGTGCATGCGGCCGAACGGATCGGACAGGGCGCCGGTCATCATGTCCTGCATGATGCTGTCGCCCATGCGCGCGCCCCAGCGCTGCGCCGGCGCGATGTAGGGCGCGCGGCTCATGCTCTCGGCGCCCGCGCCGATGGCGATGTCGGCATCGCCCAGCAGAATGGTCTGCGCCGCCGACACGATGGCCTGCAGGCCGGAGCCGCACAGGCGGTTGACGTTGAAGGCCGGGGTTTCCTTGGCGATGCCGGCGTTCATGGCAGCCACGCGCGACAGGTACATGTCGCGCGGCTCGGTGTTGATGACGTGGCCGACGGCGACGTGGCCGACTTCGTCACCCTTGACGCCGGCGCGTTCCAGCGCGGCCTTGATGACGGCCGTGCCCAGGTCGCAGGGCGGCACGTCCTTGAGCGCGCCGCCGAAATCGCCGATGGCGGTACGGACGGCGGATGCGACGATGACTTCCTTCATGATGGGTTTCCTCCTGGTGATCCCTTCATCATACTCGCGCCGCCGCGCGGTCCCGGTCCGATATCCGATCCTTATCGCCAGGCAAGAATTTACTATTGGACAGCCCGCGCGCGGCTCGCCGATAGTGGCCGGCAGCGCGCCGCCCCCGGCGCCCGCCAGACCGGACCCGCCCATGATCGAAACGCTGGAACTGACCGCCATTCCCCCGCAGGACGAAGCGCTGCGCGCCGAGGTGCGCGATTTTCTCGCCGAGGCCCTCGATGGGCTGGAGCCCGACGAACGCGCCCGCTCCTGGATGGGCTATGACGCGGGCTTCAGCCGCCAGCTGGCCGAACGCGGCTGGCTCGGGCTGACGCTGCCGCGCGAATACGGCGGCGCCGAACGCGGCCATTTCGCGCGCTTCGTGCTGTCAGAGGAATTGCTGGGCGCGGGCGCCCCGGTGTCGGCGCACTGGATCGCCGACCGCCAGAGCGCGCCGCTGATCCTCAAGCTCGGCACGCCGGCGCAGAAGGCCTTCTACCTGCCGCGCATCTGCCGCGCCGAGGCCTTCTTCTGCATCGGCATGAGCGAACCCGGCTCGGGTTCCGACCTGGCCAGCATCCGCACCCGCGCCGAACCCGTGGCGGGCGGCTGGCGCCTGAACGGCAGCAAGGTCTGGACCACCAACGCGCACCGCTCGCACTCCATGATCGCGCTGGCCCGTACCTCGGGCACGCCGCAGGACCGCCACCAGGGCCTGTCGCAACTCATCGTCGACCTGTCGCTGCCGGGCGTGTCGATCCGGCCGATCAAGGATCTGGCGGGCGACGCGCATTTTTCCGAAGTGTTCTTCGACAACGTCGAACTGGCGCCGGACGCGCTCATCGGCCAGGAGGGCGCGGGCTGGGCCCAGGTCAACGCCGAATTGGCGTTCGAGCGCAGCGGGCCGGAACGCCTGTACTCCAGCATCGCGCTGCTGCAATGCTGGCTGGCGCATGGCCGCGACGACGCCGGGCTCGACACCGCCGACCACGCCTTGCTGGGCGCCATCCTGTCGCAGATGGCCGTGTTGCGCGCCCTGTCATTGGCGGTGGCGGGCAAACTGGCCGCGGGCCAGAGCCCGGCCATCGAGGCGGCCCTGGTGAAGGACCTTGGCACTGAGCTGGAGCAGGACATCCCGCGCCTGATCGCCGATGCGCTGGGCCGCCGGCCGCACCATCCGCCGCCCTTGCCGCTGCTGCGCACGCTGGCCTACCTGGAACAGGTCGCCCCCACTTTCTCGCTGCGCGGCGGCACCCGTGAAATTTTGCGCGGCATCATCGCGCGCGGCCTCGGCCTTCGATAGGAACCCAGCATGGACTCGATTTTTGGCGATGCCGCCGAGCGCCTGTTCGCGCAGACCTGCACACCGGCCATGATCCGCCTGGCCGAACAGGGCCAGGCGCCCGCGCAAGCCTGGCAGGCCTGCGAAGCCGCCGGTTTCGCCGATGCGCTGGTGCCGGAATCCCGTGGCGGGGCCGGCCTGGCATTGGCCGACACGCTGCCGCTGGCCACCGCCGCCGGCCGTCACCTGTGCCCCTACCCCTTCGTCGACACGCTGCTGGCGCGCGCGTGGCTGGCCCGGGCCGGGCATGCGCCCGCCACCGGCTCGATCGCGCTGGCGCCGCATGGCTGGCTGGCATCCGGGCGCCAGGCCACGGGCGCCAATGTGCCCTGGATCCGCAGCGCCGATGCCGTGCTGGCGCGCATCGGTGAACAGATCTGGCTGCTGCCGGCGCGGGCCGCCACGATCGAACCCAGCGGCGTGCACGGCAGCCTGGACGCGCCGGCGCGCTGGTCGCTCGACGATGGCGAGCGCATCGACGCGGCCCCCGCCCTGCCCGGCCTGGACGAATTGGCCGCCGCCGCCTGCGCCGGCCTGATCGCCGGCGCCATGGACCGGGTGCTGGCCATGACGCTGGACTACGCCAACCAGCGCCAGCAGTTCGGCAAGCCCATCGGCCGCTTCCAGGCGGTGCAGCAGCAGATCAGCGTCATGGCCGAGCAGGTCTGGGCCGCGCGCATGGCGGCGCAACTGGCGTTCCAGGGCCGCGACGGCCTGCCGCAACCCTTGCTGGCCGCGCTCGGCAAGGCGCGCGCCAGCCTGGCGGTCGCGCGCGTGGCCGACATCGCCCATGCGGTGCATGGCGCCATCGGCGTCACCGAGGAATACGATCTGCAGCTGTACACGCGCCGGCTGCGCGAATGGCGGCTGGCAGCCGGTTCGGAATCGCACTGGCACGCGCGCATCGGCGCGCACGCGCTGGCCGACGGCGGCGATGCGGTGTCTTACCTGCGCACCGCGCTGTTCGACCGCGAAGCCGCCTGACGCGGCCCCGCTCAGCCCATCTGCGCCAGCATGCTGTCGCGCAGGCGCAGCACCGAGGCGCAGGATGTGTCGCGGTGCGTCACCAGCGACAGCGACAAGGCGTCGCGCGCATCGGCATCGGCCAGCGGCACGAATGCCACCAGCGGCGTCGAATAGGCGCGCGTCACGCCTGGCACCAGCGCCAGCCCCATGCCGCTGGCCACCAGGCTGACCAGCGTCTGCACCTGGATCGCTTCCTGGCTGATGCGCGGCGAAAAACCCGCCTTGCGGCACAAGGCCTGCGCCACGCCGTGCAGGCCCGGCACCTTGGCCGGCGAATACATCACGAAACTCTCGCCGCGGGCGCGGGCCAGTTCGGCCGGTGCGGCACCGGCCAGCGGGTGCCCGGCGGGCACCGCCAGGATCAGGTCATCGCGCTCGACCACCCAGGACTCCAGGGCCGGATCCTCCGCCAGCGGCCCGCGCACCAGGCCGGCGTCGATATCGTTGGCGCGCAGCATCGCCGCCAGCCCGACGGTGCTGTCCTCGCGCAGTTCCAGCTGCACGTCCGGGTACTGCGCGCGGAAGGCCGGCAGGCAGCGCGGCAGCAGCGTGTACGTGGCCGAGCCGACGAAACCCAGCCGCAGCGTGCCCCATTCGCCCAACGCCACCCGACGCGCGGCCTGGCGCGCCTGCTCGGTGTGGAACAACGCGCGCCTCGCATCGGCCATCAGCGCCTCGCCGGCCGGCGTCAGCGTCACGCCCCGGGCGCCGCGCGCCAGCAGCGGCACGCCAACCGCGTGCTCCAGTTTCTGGATCGACACGGACAACGCGGGCTGCGCGATATGCAGTGTGTCGGCGGCGCGGCGATAGCTGCCCAGCTCGGCGATGGTGACGAACTGGCGCAACTGCCGTAGATCGATAGCCATAACGGATTCCATATCAAGCAATACCGAAGCCATATTAGACGGGTATGGACCACGCCGATAGGATTCCCGCCATGACCTCCGCTTCCCTCCCCCAAACCGCCGCCCTGGGCGGCGTGCGCGTGCTGGACCTGACTTCCGTGGTGTTCGGCCCCTACGCCTCGCAGATCCTGGCCGACTACGGCGCCGACGTCGTCAAGATCGAGGCGCCCGCCGGCGACTCCACCCGCAACACCGGCCCGGCGCAGGAGCCCGGGCTGGCCGCCATCTTCCTGGGCCTGAACCGCAACAAGCGCAGCGTGGTGCTGGACCTGAAGCGGCCCGCGGCGCGCCAGGCGCTGCTGGCGCTGGTGGACGGCGCCGACGTGCTCATGCACAGCATGCGGCCGGCCAAGATGGCGGCGCTGGGCCTGGACCCCGCCACGCTGTGCGCGCGCAATCCGCGG
The DNA here is from genome assembly GCF_054188005.1 of Achromobacter sp. KK8. Lineage (NCBI taxonomy): Bacteria > Pseudomonadati > Pseudomonadota > Betaproteobacteria > Burkholderiales > Alcaligenaceae > Achromobacter > Achromobacter sp. KK8. Next base: position 6,392,600 of record NZ_CM135178.1, read on the forward strand.
CTGGTGTACGCCGGCCTGTATGGCTTTGGCGAGGGCGGCGCCTACGACGGCCGGCCGGCCTACGACGACATCATCCAGGGCCTGTCGGGCTTTGCCGACCTGGTCGATCGCCAGACCGGCACGCCGCGCTACCTGCCGACGGTGGCGGCCGACAAGACCTGCGGACTGGTGGCCGCGCACGCCATCCTGGCCGCGCTGTTCCAGCGCGAACGCACCGGCCAGGGCCAGCAACTGGAAGTGCCGATGTACGAGAGCATGGCCTCGTATGTGCTGGTCGAGCACTACTACGGCCGGCATCTGGCGGACACGCCCGGCGAAGCCGGCTACCCCCGGGTGCTGACGCCGTGGCGGCGCCCCTGCCGCACCGCCGACGGCCATGTCTGCCTGATGCCATACACAGATGCCCATTGGCGCAGCTTCTTCGAGGCGGCCGGCCGTCCCGACCTGGCGGCCGATCCGCGCTTTGCCGACATCGCCGCGCGCACGCGCCACATCGAAACGCTCTACGAACTGCAGGCGGGCATCGTCGCCGCGCGCGACACCGCCTACTGGCTGGCGCTGTGCGAAAGGCTGGAAATCCCGGCCGCCCGCGTCAACCGCCTGCAGGACCTGGAGACCGATCCGCACCTGCGCAGCGTGGATTTCTTCCAGCCGCTGCAAAGCCCCGCCGGCCACCACTATCGCTTTGCGCGCAACCCGGTGCGGCTGCAGCGCTCGCAGGTGCCGCCCACGATGCCGCCGCGCCTGGGGGAACACACCCGCGAGGTGCTGGCGCAGGCCGGCCTGTCCCCCGCCGCCATCGACGCCTTGCTGCAAACCGACGCCGCCCGGCAGGCCGGCGCCCTTCCCGTCTCTTCCAAGGACTCCGCATGAACCAGGACCGCACCGCCCCCGCCCAGCTCGGCCAGGGCTATTACTGGCAGGATCTCGCCGTCGGCCAGCGCTTTCGCACCTTCCGCCGCACGGTCACCGAGACCGACATCGTCAACTTCATCAGCGCCACCGGCATGCTGGAGACGATCTTCATCGACGCCACCTACGCGCATGGCGCGATCCAGGGCCGTCCCGCCCCGGGCGCGCTGACCTATGGCCTGATCGAAGGCCTGATCATGCAGGGCATGGTGCAGGGCACCGGGCTGGCGCTGCTGGAAGTGCACAAGAAGATGCTGGCGCCGGTGGTGGCCGGCGACACCATCTGGGCCGACATCGAAGTCACCGGGGTGCGCCCGACCTCGCAGCACAACCGCGCGGTGGTCACGTCCACCATCGACGTTTTCAACCAGCACGGCAAGCCCGTGATGGCCTACACCGCGACGCGCATGCTGGCCGGCCGGCCGGACTGACGCGGCGCGCGGCGGACAGGCGTCCCGCGCAGAGGACGCCGCCGCCATGGGGCCGCGGCCCCACCCACCAAAGCAAGGAGACAACCATGAAAAAAGCATTGCTCGCGGCCAGCCTGGCCGTGCTGGCGCTGGGCGGCGCCACCGGCGCCGGCCCTGCCCGGGCCGCCTGGCCCGAACGCCCCATCACGATGGTGGTGCCGTTCCCGCCCGGCGGTCCCACCGACCTGGTGGCGCGGGTGCTGGCCAAGCAACTGACGGACCAATTGGGCCAGACCGTGGTGGTGGAAAACAAGGGCGGCGCCAACGGCAACATCGGCATGCAGTACGCGGCCGCGGCCAAGCCTGACGGCTACACGGTGCTCTACAACACCTCGTCGATCGCGCTCAGTCCCAATCTCTACCGCTCGCTGGCATTCGATCCGGTCAAGGACTTCGCGCCGGTGTCTTCCACCGCGGTGATCCCGCTGGTGCTGCTGGTGCATCCCTCGGTGCCGGTTCAGGACGCGCGCGGCTTCGTCGAATACGCGCGCCAGCATCCCGGCAAGCTGTCGTACGGTTCGGCGGGCGCCGGCAACGTCACGCACCTGGGCGCCCTGCTGCTGCTGCGCTCGCTGCAGGTCGACGCGGTGCACGTGCCCTATCGCGGCAGCGCGCCTGCCATGACCGACCTGGTCGGCGGCCAGGTGCAACTGATGACCAACACCCTCAACGATTCGCTGG